>NZ_JAVFHO010000004.1:0-689068 GCF_041953985.1 Paenibacillus sp. CR_12
AATGCGGGGCTTTTTCTATATGATGATTTTCCTCAGATGCCGGATTCGATCTTCCCGTGCTTGGTCATGATCTCGGCTTTGCCGCGTATTTTCACCGCGGACGTATGATCCGTGAACTGGGCGATGATGACTTCGCCTTTGTCCAGCTTCTCGGTATGATGAAAGCGGGTATCCTGACCGCGGGTAAGACCGATTACCTGCACGCCATGGTCCAGTGCTTTGACAATAAAATAATCGCCGTTCTGAACGTTCTCCATTTTCCAGGCCTCCTCGCCGTAAGCCTAAAAGAAAAGGCCGTGAACGAATTCACGACCTGTGCTCTTAGGTAATATGTAGAAATCTTTATTTGATTCCGTCTTTGAGCGCTTTACCAGGTTTAAATGCAGGAATTTTGCTCGCAGGGATTTCGATTTCTTCACCTGTTTGCGGGTTGCGGCCTTTCCGTGCGGAACGCTCGCGAACCTCGAAGTTGCCAAAACCGACCAGTTGTACCTTGTCTCCACTTTGCAATGCTTCGGAGATTGCATCGAAAACGGCATCAACCGCTTTAGTTGCATCTTTCTTGGAAAGCTCAGTAGATTCAGCTACTTGTGTAATCAGATCCGATTTATTCATTCTTTCACCTCCCTAACAAGGAATGTGCTCCACTTGCTATTCACTGTTTCCGTTTTACCGCAAATTATACGTGCAATCGGGTATTTTACCCCTATCTCGCGTTTAGAATGCATGACGCGGAACAAATTTATAGTAATACAGCCATCTCATAATTTCAAGCGTTTTGCTTTGCTGGGCCAAAGAAAACATGAAAAACAGCCGCTAATCGGGACTTTTGACCCGTTAGCGACTGCATTTTCAACACCTTTTCGGCGCCCACTTAAAGAATGATTGCGATCAAACCGCCGGAGCCTTCGTTAATGATGCGACCCAAGGTTTCCTGCAATTTGTATCTGGCATTATCCGGCATCATCGCGATTTTTCCTTGGATTCCTTCACGGACGATCGAGTGCAGCGAGCGTCCGAATATGTCGGATTCCCAAATTTTGATCGGATCGTTCTCGAAGTCCTGCATCAGGTAGCGCACAAGCTCCTCGCTCTGCTTCTCCGTGCCGATGATCGGCGAGAACTCGGATTCCACGTCCACCCGAATCATATGAATGGATGGCGCGGTCGCTTTCAATCTTACCCCGAAGCGGGTGCCTTGACGGATGAGCTCAGGCTCATCAAGCGCCATCTCGGCCAGGGAAGGAGCGGCGATGCCGTACCCCGTCGTTTTGACCATCTCAAGCGCTTCGGCGAAGCGGTCGTATTCCCGTTTGGCATGGGAGAACTCCTGCATCAGCTGCAGCAGATGATCCTTGCCTCGGATCTCGACACCCACGACCTCCATCAAGATCCGGTCATACAGTTCGTCAGGCGCGAAGAGGTCGATCTCGGCAACGCCCTGACCCATATTCATGCCGCTGAGTCCGGCGTGGTTGATGAAATCATATTCCATGAACTGGCTAACCACACGATCCACGTCACGCAGACGGCGGATATCTTTCACGGTATCTCTCACCGAGTTTTCATAGTTGCTGCGGAGCCAGTGGTTCTCGTTAAGCACCATAACCCAGCTAGGCAGATTGACATTCACTTCATGCACCGGGAACTCATACAATACCTCACGAAGCACACCGGTCACGTCATCATCGGTCATGGTAGCAGCACTCAGCGTCATGACCGGAATGTCGTATTTCTCTGCCAGCTCATTGCGCAGCTGAAGGGCTTCTTCGCTGCGGGGACGCGTCGAGTTAATGACAACAACAAACGGCTTGCCGACTTCCTTCAGTTCCTCGATGACGCGCTCCTCGGCCTCAACATAAGAGCTTCGCGGGATCTCCGCAATGCTTCCGTCCGTCGTGACAACGACGCCAAGCGTGGAGTGCTCCTGAATGACTTTGCGGGTTCCGATTTCGGCCGCTTCCTGGAACGGTATCGGCTCTTCGAACCATGGCGTCGAGATCATTCTCGGGCCATTCTCGTCCTCGTAACCCTTGGCGCCTTCAACGGCATAACCAACACAATCGACCAATCTTACGTTGACCTCAAGGCCATCCGTAACCTTGATTTGTACCGCGTTGTTCGGCACGAATTTCGGCTCGGTCGTCATGATCGTTTTCCCTGCAGCACTTTGAGGCAGCTCATCGACAGCTCTTACTCGATCCGCCTCGTTCGTAATGTTCGGGAGAACAACCGTCTCCATAAACCGCTTGATGAAAGTTGATTTTCCCGTACGGACGGCACCGACAACACCTAAGTAAATGTCCCCTCCGGTCCGTTCGGCAATGTCCTTAAAAATGTCCACTTTTTCCAAAAGAGATCCCCTCCTCAAATTACTCCGAAGGAAAAATGCTTTAAGAGCATCCGCTTCGTGTTCCACTCATAGCCAAAGCCATTGCAACAGATGAGCAGCCTTTACAATGTCGCCAGCATCCCGCCGCCGGTATTCCATGAGTTTGGATGGAAACGGCAAAGCGGCGTAACTCGTACATGCATTTGGACTAGTAACATCATATGTACCGGGTTCAAAAATATGACGGTTGCCCCTTAAAGTCCGTCCAGTTTTTTTTAAGATATCGAATATGCCTGCAACTGCCAGACACGCAATCGAATACCGTAAGAAAAACCACCGCTCGGGGCACGGTCTGTCTTCGCGCTGTCACGCCTTTCAGACGCTTTCTAGTGCCTCATGATGTGGGCAACCGGCTCTTGCCCGCACTACTCTTTCAGATTATGAATATGCGCGGACTTTACTAGATATTCCAAAGAGATTCAGCCCTATTCGAAAAAACGATCGAAGAAGAGACTCGAGGATAAAAAAGTAGACCCGCCTTATGGCTGCCGTACCTCATTCTTCAGGCAGAAACCGGCAACCAGGCGGGACCAAAAAAATACCCGCCGATATCGGCGGGTACGGGTTTAGGATAGGGGCTGAGCCACAGGCTGCCCGTCCTTCCATGCATAGGGTACGGATTTTACGGGTACATAATAGGATTCCTTCTCCAGAAACACCCGTAAATCCTCTCCTTCTTTGGGCTCGAAGCCGTTTTTCTGGATAGCCTGCATAATATCAAAGGCATAATCGGCGTACACCGTGCCCTCTTCATCCATCATAAAAGGCATTTCCTGGCCCGAGTATACACTCATCAACTTAAGGGATTTGGCCTCGGTTTTCGACAAATCCACCGCCGTATAACCCGGGTAGAGGGCTTCCCCTGCCGGAAGGGCGTTGTCATTCGCCATTTTGTACAGATTCACGGCACGCTGAACGTCATTCACCTTCTGAGCCGTTGTTAAGTCCATGACCTTCACGGTCGGTTCGGTTTCCTCATTAATAATGAGAAAATAACCGCTGCCGCCTTTCTCGAAAGCCGTATCCGGAATTTGGTCGATATATCCTCGGCCCTTCAGCTGATCCAAATCGACCCGGTATTTCTCATACTTCGGAATTTCCGCACCTGCCGTAATGATCGGCAGAATTCCTTGCTCTTGATAAAAATCGTCCACGGCCGACTGAATCCGTTTGACACTTTCCCTATAGGAAACCTTGTTCTCCTGCAGCTTCTCGTCAGGATATAGACAACCTGTCAGCAACATTGGAAACAGCACCAGGACTAAGACGGCAGACATCCGCTTCGTACGGCCAGCCGCTTGGGTCATCCAAGTGTTCATACTCAACTAACATCATCCTTCGCTTTAAGAGGTTGTTCAAAAAGTCCGATTTTGATAAGAAAACCAATCGAGGCAAATTCAAGGCTGAGCGACCGCGATTCAGAAGTAGGTTTTCTCGCGATATAGAATTTCATCAACTCCGTTGATAACTTATAAATCCTATATCTAACACGAAGTGAATCAAGAAGCCACTCGGCATCGAATCTTGAATTCAGCAGGGCCTAAGCAGATGCTTTCGAAGTATGTTTCCTGCGGAAACATTTCAGGTGCTCACGTACAAACTACGTACGCTCCGCTCCTGACGTCCCTAGCTTCACTCAACTGAAGCGTTTTGAAAAAACGCACATCGGAAGCATAAGCCTCGGTGCTGAAAACCGATCTTTTTGAACTCGCGCTTTAAATAAAGTCATCGGACTCCCGGTTTCTCGCTGCCTCCAGCTGCTTGCGTATCGCGGCCTTAAGGGGATCCTCGGGGATTATCACCTTCAAATGGGTCGTAATCCTCGTCTGGCAGGATAACCGGTAGCCTTGTTCCATCATCGACGTTCCCAGCTTCCTGATTTCCTTGGTCTCAGGAGCAGAGCAATGTCCGCGTTCCTCATCCGGTACCAGGATCTTGCACATCAGACAGCCTGCTTTGCCTCCGCAACGGGTCGGAATGCGTACACCGGCACGACGCGAGGCATCCAGCACATTCGTGTTCGGACGAACCTTGACCTTCTTCTGATCCGGCAGAAATAATACCTCGTACTCCAACGGCAAACCGCTCCTTTTCTTATGTACCCGCTCTTCCATGCTGCCGGTTCGATTACCGTGCTATGGCAGTAGTCCGATTAATCGCTTCAATACCATCCGATGTTCCTCGCTCAACCGATTTCGGCTTAACAACCGCTGAAGCAGCGGCAAATGTTGGTTCATATCCCTCAACATCGTCTCCGCAATGGCATCGTAACGATCCGGTCTGTCTCGAAGCACATTAAACACCAGTTCGTGGGATAACGGCATCAGCCGTACCGTGACGTCCCGTATGTGGCGCGCTGGCGCTGCAGGATAGAGCAATTGATCGATTTCAACGCGATAGGAGGAACCCTCCGAATTCACTTCAAATCCGCCTACAAGTTCAATCGGGACTTTCTCTAATTCATAGTGGCTCAGAATGGAAGAATATATCCCTTCCTGATCCAGCCGGGGAGCGTCTACTGCCAGAAGGGCCAGCGTCTCATGCAGCGGCTGAATCCCCCCTGCATCGGCGTAAATATCGATATCCCTCGGCGGCTTGCCTAATTCTACGCCCTGAAGGAGCAAGCAGCAGCTTCCACCCAGCAGCCAAGCGACAGGCGCCTGATTCAGTTTGTGAATGGCGGTAGCTAACGCCTTCTCCAATTCCGGCAGATCATTCAGCGTCATGCTGCACCCCTTTACCGTATCATCCCGGAAGCGGCTTCCCATATTAAATGATGGAAGCCAGTCCGATAATAAAACCGAAAATCATCATCATAAAGGCCACAAACGATAGCGTGCCGCGCAGAAAACCTTTGGTCTTGCTTCGCGCAAGCGTAACCACGATGACGGACAGCGCCATAATCAATAATGCGACAAGGGACAGCCACATCTTTTGCATCGGATCCATGTCACGAAACTCTCCAATCTCTCTTCAAATTATTCAACCTATTATATCACGAAAATGATAGTGCCTCACCCTGAGTATGGCGAAAAAAAGAACAAAAGCCGCATTCCCGCAAAGGATGCGTCTTTTGTTCATGATCAGCATATCTTATTTGTTCATCATCATTTTCATCAAGGCTTCCATATTGCTCGGATTCATGCCGCTCTTCTTCACCGCTCCGACAATTTCCTGAATCGTGTCCTCGCTGACAGGTATGTTCGCCATAGCAGATACCTGCTTGATCAGCTGGCGGAGCTGGGCTTCATTTTGCATAGTAGACGGTTTAACCGTGCTAGCCAGCTTATTGACAGCCCCTGAAGAAATTTTCTTACCGCTTTTCTTGTTAATCGCATTCAGTACATCCTTGTGAAAGCTTTTGCTCATTTCCACCCCTCCTCCGACATCCTCACATCAATATATGAGTCAATCCTCGGAATGGTGAATAAGCTAGGTGTGCCATTGCTCCCAAGTCTCGAGCGGCATCATTTCCATCTCGGTCTTGGGGTCCCGGCCCATTAAGGCTTCCACGGCGACGCGGGGATTCCGGTCTTTAAACAACACATGGTACAGCTGGTCGGCAATCGGCATCTGCACCCCGTATTTCTCGGAAATGGCATGCGCGGCTTTGGTCGTGCGTATTCCTTCCACCACCATCCCCATGGATGCGAGAACCTCATCAAGCTTCTTGCCCTGCCCAAGCATCGAGCCTGCACGCCAGTTCCGGCTGTGCTGGCTCGTAGCGGTAACCACGAGGTCGCCGATCCCGGCAAGCCCGGCAAACGTCAGCGGATTCGCGCCCATCTCCATGCCGATTCGCAAAATTTCTGCCAATCCCCTCGTAATAAGCGCAGCCTTGGCGTTGTCGCCGAAGCCCAATCCGTCGGACATGCCGGCGCCCAAAGCGATAATATTCTTCAGCGCTCCGGCCAATTCCACGCCGATCATATCCCGGTTCGTGTACACTCTGAAATACGTGTTCATAAACAGATCCTGGGCGGCGGCGGCGGCCTTGGCGTCCAAGGATGCCACAACGACCGTTGTAGGGCAGCGTCTCACCACTTCCTCCGCATGGCTGGGTCCTGATAGTACGACTACGCGACCTTCCTCGCAGCCCAGCTCTTCGGATATGACGGTCGACATCCGCTTCAGGGATTCAATCTCGAATCCTTTGGTTGCGTGAATCACCAGCATATCTTCGCTCCAATACTGCTTCAGCTGGCCCGAAACCTCCCGCATCGCGGACGATGGTGCAACGATAACCACGGCAGCAGCCGAAGAGACCGCCTCTTCCATATCGGTCGTGGCGCGAATGTTCGAAGATAACTTCACCCCGGGCAAATAACGGTTGTTGGTATGCAGTTCGTTAATTTCACGGGTCTGTTCCTCCGTTCTCGTCCAGACGACAACATCCAGATCATTCGAAGCGAGAACACTTGCCAAAGCGGTTCCCCAACTGCCTGCCACCAGAACAGCGACTTTGTCAGACAACGCGCTTCCCTCCTTTGTCCTTTCCTTTTCCGGAACCAAGCTTGTTTTCACGTCCCTGTACAAGCTTCACGATGTTCGAGCGATGACGCCAGAAGGCGAATACGCATATGATCAAGCTTGTCCAAAAGATCGGCCAGGAATAATCCGCGATCAAGAGGAAAACAGGGGTAAGCACTACAAAAATAAGGGAACCCAAAGATACATAACGGGTAAAAACAATGGATAGAATGGCGATAACGCCTGCTATAAGCGCTGGAATGAAGCAGAGCGTAGCAAGCACCCCAATGGCGGTTGCAATTCCTTTGCCGCCTCGAAAGCGGAAGTAAAGAGGCCAATTATGACCGATGATGGCGGCAATGCCGCATAACCCCGGCAGCCACGCATTGTCTCCCCCGAGCCATCGTCCGATCCAAACCGCAGCGATGCCCTTAATTACATCCAAAGCCAATACCAGAATGGCAGGTCCTTTTCCCAGGACGCGAAGGGTATTGGTTGCCCCGGCGTTCCCGCTGCCATGCTGACGAATGTCGATCCCTTTCAGGATTTTGGCAAGAAGTACGCTAAAGCTTACCGAACCAAGTAAATAACAAACTACAATCGCTACGATCTCCAGAATCAAGCTATTCTCCCCTAACTCTCATCAGACTTTCTTCGAGTAAATATCCTGATGGGTGTACCTTCAAAGTCAAAAGCGGCCCGAATCTTGTTCTCAAGGTAACGCTCATATGAGAAGTGCATCAATTCCGGATCGTTGACGAATACGACCATGGTCGGCGGCTTGACCGCCACCTGTGTTGAATAGTTAATGCGCAATCTTCTTCCCTTATCCGTTGGAGGCGGGTTGATCGCAATCGCATCGGATATGACATCGTTAAGCAAATGCGTCTGCACGCGAAGGGAATGCTGATCGGCCACATGTTTAACGACAGGGAGCAGCTTCTGCAGGCGCTGCTTCGTCTTGGCCGACAAGAATACGACCGGCGCATAGGTCATGAACAGGAAATGGTCCCGGATCTTTTTCTCGAACTGCTGCATCGTCTTGTCGTCTTTCTCGACCATATCCCATTTGTTGACGACAAATAAAGACGCTTTACCGGCCTCATAAGCATAACCGGCGATATGCTTGTCCTGCTCGATAATGCCTTCTTCCCCGTTGATGAGCACGAGAACGACATCCGCCCGCTCGATGGCCCGCATGGCCCGCATGACGCTGTATTTCTCGGTGGTTTCATACACTTTTCCGCGTTTGCGCATGCCTGCCGTATCGATGAGGACGTACCGCTGCCCGTCTTTCTCGAATGGCGTATCGATCGCATCGCGGGTCGTGCCCGCAACGTCACTGACAATGACGCGCTCTTCTCCCAGAATGGCATTGACGAGAGAAGATTTGCCCACATTCGGTCTGCCGATCAAGGCGACACGAATAACATCCTCGTCATATTCGTCGTCTTCCAGTTCCGGCAGGTTCTCGACGACAACGTCCAAGAGGTCGCCGATCCCTGTGCCGTGGCTGCCTGATATCCCGACAGGATCGCCAAATCCGAGGGAATAGAACTCATAGATATCATCAGCGCGCTTCAAATTATCCACTTTGTTTACGCTGAGTATGACAGGTTTACCGGAACGGAACAGAATCTGTGCAACTTCCTCGTCCGATTGGGTAACCCCCGTCTTCGCATCGCACATAAATACGATGACATCCGCTTCTTCAATCGCAAGCTCGGCTTGCATGCGTATGGATTTCAAAATCATGTCATCGCCGTCGATTTCGATACCGCCTGTATCGATGACACTGAACGCTTTACCGTTCCATTCGGCACTGCCGTAAATCCGGTCACGGGTAATCCCCGGTTTATCTTCAACGATGGCTAATCTGTCGCCGATCAATCGGTTAAATATGGTGGATTTACCGACGTTAGGCCTTCCGACGATAGCCACTACGGGTCTTGCCATAGTCACTCCTCCTGTCAATTCTTACGATTATCATCATAGCAAAAAACGTTACAATTGGCTAACCTTTCATCTGCATTTCTATTATGCTCTACCCCATGTTACAACATCCGTAAACGTTCGTCCCCTAAAAAAACAAATGGCGAACCCAGATTTCTGGGTTCGCCGACTTCGTTATGATAGGTCAATAGACCGAACAAAACTGTTCCCGGGCTTACTTGAATTTGCTCAGCTTATCGCCGAAACGCTCGCCAAGCGTAACGCTCATGCCTTGGTTGTTCAAAGAAACGTTCGGGTTGTCTTTCAGGTCGATTTTAGGACCTTTGGACGGTTTTTCAGCTCGCGGAGCTTGAGCTGGCGCTTCTTCGGTTTCTTTGATGCTCAGGCTGATACGCTGCTCGGAAGTGTTGATGTCAAGTACTTTAACCTGAACTTCTTGGCCTTCCTTCAGTACTTCTTGCGGAGTACCGATATGCTTGTGGGAGATTTGGGAGATATGAACCAAACCTTCTACGCCTGGTGCCAATTCAACGAAAGCTCCGAAAGTAACCAGACGTTTTACGACGCCCGTTACGATGTCGCCCGTGTTGAATTGCTCGCCAGCTGTTTCCCAAGGACCCGGAGCAGCCGCTTTGATGCTGAGGCTGATTTTGCCTTTTTCAGGATCCACTTTCAGCACTTTCACGCGCACTTGATCGCCTTCGGACAATACATCGGATGGCTTGTCAACATGGCTCCAAGCGATCTCGGATACGTGAACCAAACCGTCCACGCCGCCAACGTCAACGAATGCGCCGAATTGCGTGAGGCGTTGCACGGTGCCTTCCAGCACTTGTCCGTCTTGAAGCTCGGACATCACTTTTTGTTTGTTCGCTTCGAACTCTTCTTCCAGAACGTCCTTCTGGGAAAGAATCACTTTGTTGTTCTCGCGGTCCAGCTCTTTCACTTTTACGCGAAGCGTGCGGCCTTTGTAGTCGCTGAAGTCTTCAACGAAATGACGCTCGACCATGGAAGCAGGAATAAAGCCGCGTGCGCCGACATCGGCTACGAGTCCGCCTTTAACCACGTCGGCCACCGTTACTTCGAATACGTCCTGATCCGCAAAATGCTTCTCAAGCTCATCCCAAGAATTCTCGGTGTCGATCGCGCGCTTGGAAAGAACCAGGCTTTCCTTGTCGTCGTTGATGCTAACGACCTTGCACTCTACCTCTTGGCCAACCTGAACCGCATCCGATGCATTATCAAGCTGTACAGAAGACAGTTCGCGAACAGGAATTACGCCGTCATATTTATATCCAATGCTTACGTAAGCTTGGTTGTCCTCCAGTTTGACGATCGTCCCTTTCACGGTGTCCCCTTTTTTCAAGGATACGATTTGGTCCAGCTGCTCTTGGTTTTCAGCAGCCTCTTGATTTCTTGTTTCTTCCGACATGTCAAATAACCTCCTCAATTCAAACCCCATTTATTTAAACTCGCATTCGCGAAGTTCAAAACATAATTGCTGTAGTATCTTTCCAACCTTCCCCTGCTTTTTATGCATGGAGCGAATAAATCAGTTCTCGGTTGGTTTGCCGCTGGCTCGCATTTCGTGAATCTTGGCCATGATCAATTCGGTTGCCCCATCCAGTGCCTCCGGTGACTTGTCACCTTCGAACCGGGACAGATCCACGGGTGCGCCGTAGATGATTTTTACCTTTCGGAACGGCTTGTAGTCTCCAATGATGGCAGCCGGTACGACCGTTGCTCCACTGCGGAGAGCGAAGCTTGCCGCGCCACGTTTCGCCGCGGTTGCATCCGAATTGCGCGTGCCTTCAGGGAAGATTCCCATAATCTCGCCCGAACGCAAGATCGTAAGAGCGGTTTTGATGGAATCTTTACTTACGCCCCCTCGCTTAACCGGAAAGGCCCCAAGCTGACGAACCAGCCATCCGAACACCGGAATGTTGAACAGTTCGGCTTTGGCCATGAACTTCACCTGGCGCTTGACGTGAATGCCGACAGAAATCGGATCTCGTACGCTAATGTGATTGCTGCAGATTAGCACGCCGCCTTCCGAAGGTATGTTATGTACGCCGACAGATTCGAATCTGTAGAGAATAGCGAACAAACCGCGGACCACCGCTCTGCAAAAAACGTAAATCATGCCTATTTCTCCCCATCCCCATTAAGTTTCGCAATATGAAAGAATCGCTTCGACAACCTGATTGATATCCATATGCGTCGTATCCAGTATGATGGCATCCTCTGCGCATCGGAGCGGGGACACTTCACGTTCCTGGTCCAGCCTGTCGCGTTCTGCGATATCTCTTTCCAATTGTTCCAGCGTTATGCCTTCATCACTTAACTCATGGAAGCGGCGGAGCGCACGTTCCTTGACACTGGCCGTCATGAAAATCTTCACCTCGGCATCCGGCAAAACCGTCGTGCCGATGTCGCGTCCATCCATGACAACGCCCTTATCCAGTGCCATTTGCTGCTGTAAACGGACAAGCTTTATTCGCAAACCTTCGATTCGTGCATATTGGGATACCACTGCACTAACCTGATGTGAACGAATATATGGCGTGACGTCTTCCCCGTTCAGCCAAACCATTTGACCATTTTCATGCGGTTTTAATTCAATCACCATGTTTTGTGCATGTTGAAGCACTTTTTCGGGATTTTCCGGAGAAATCCCTTGGTTCAGCATGAACCAGGTGACTGCCCTGTACATGGCGCCGGTATCCACGTAGATGTACTGCAGCCTGCTGGCTACCATACGCGCTACCGTGCTTTTGCCCGCGCCTGCCGGACCGTCGATGGCAATATTAATTCTGTCGCGATAACCTGTCCCCTGCATAACCAACGGGGCATTCCTCCTCAAACATATACCTCGAAATCGAAAGGGCTTACCATCCGATCAGGGACGGGATCACCGTTCCTCTAGTGAAAATATACAAGAAAGTCCGAGATAAACAAGGCACGATCTCATATTTCAAGAAAAAAGCAGGCGCCCGCCTGCGACGTGAAAATTATACCACACTAGCTAGAGCGATGCAAAAGAGAAGGGGTGTTTTCTCCCATCCAATCGTTTACATTTGGCTCATTAACGGGAACGCCCTCCATCTGCTGAATCGGCGAAAGGTAGGGCCGGCTTGGTTCATAATGCAATAGCAGCTGGACGATCACCAAAGCGAATGCGAGCCCTATCAGCAGCTTAAGCAGTACTTGACCGTATCGGTCATGAAGAGCTTGTCCTTTATCGTCGGACATGGGATCCTGCCTAGTTTTTCGCCGCAGCTGATTTTGATCGTTAGATGACTGGGACATAAGCACACGGTCCTTCCGACACAAAATTTTCCGCTAGTGTGCCACCGGCTTGTCCATTTTATGCATCAACGGTTGCGAAAATCAAACTGGCGCTCAAAGCAATAACGGATCAGTTTCTGACGCTCCATATCTACGATCTGATTAAACTTCAGCATGACGATGCTTCGATTGCCTGGCAGTTGCTTGACCCTGACAACTTCGCCTTCAAAAGGGACATGCTCCACCGATCCGTTCTTGAACGGAATAAGGATCCAGCAGCTTAACAAGCTCCCTTCCGCAAACGATTTGTCGGGTTCCAGGTAAAAGGATACCCCTCCTCCGCCGACATCATCGGTTTTGGTCAGCAACCGCGTGCCGTCTTTGGCCATCACCGCTAACTCGAGCTCGGCTTGTACCCTCAGAAAGCTCCTTCTCTGCACCTTCGTGATCTGATCCGGCTCCGGCTTTTTGATGCGAACCAGGCGTATAACGTCTTCATGGTGACTCAGGACATAGGAATTGAAGAAGTTCTTGACTCCGCCCTCCGTCAAAAAATATGCGGAAAGCTCGTCCCCAATATACAGCTTCTTCAGCCTCCCCGTTCCTTCCTGAAGCGGAACCTCCATATACATCGATTCGTCATCCATGTCGGAAATGCGGGATTTGTAAACAATGCTGGCTTCCTTCTCATCCCCCGTATCCAACTGGATATAGAGGACGTCGTTGATCTTTGGATACAATGCGCTCACCCACTAATTCATCATAATCATTATTTTCCATTATATCACGGGATGAGCGGGACCATGGGATAAAATCTTCGAATCCGGTCGATTCATGTCTTTCCCCGGGATACAGATGTATTCCTTAGACACTATACTGGCTGCTCTGCAGCAGTTCTCCGCAAGCAAAAAAGCCGATTCAGGAAATCCCTGAACCGGCTTATATGGCATCAAGAAACGGCTATTTAATTCCTGCCTGCGCATCCTTAACGACCTCGACCGTTTCCTCCAGGCCCGTATCCGCATTAATGTAAATCCGGTACTGGGAGCCGTTGATGCGTCCGCCGAACTCATAACACAGCACATCTTCGGAACGGTCGTTTTTGATCAAGGCCTTGCGGTGGTAGAGCACCTTGAATTCAGGGTTCAAAACCTTCTCCGCTTCGGCGAGGCTGAGCTTCGGCTGCGGGATATCGCGCTTCACCTGGTGCTCGTAAACAAAGTCGCTCGCCTGAAATCCGATGACCTCACCGTTATCCATGGCCGAGCGCACGGTGATTTTCTCTGGATATATCAGCACGCCGTCTTCTTCGCGCACAAAAGAGAAGTTGGCCAGGTTATCGTATTGGTCGGCCGATACGACCGTCATGTCGGAATAGCCTTTTTTCGTCAGGAATTGCTGGGCTTTGTCGATGGCATCCTGAACGGATGCTCTCTTGGCGCCGACATTCCGTTCATCCGTGTAGGAGATCAGCTGGCCGCCTTTTTCGGTGAAATCCATGCTGAGCATATGGCCTTTCGGGTGTTTGACTTTGGCCGTGTAGGACACCCACTCGGTACCGCTACCGTTCTTCGTCACTTGTACGTTGGCTTGATTGCCCGTGTCGGAGAATTTCAGCGCTTTGCGCTTCACATCCTCCTCCGAGACCGGCATGCCTGCCAGCTGCTTCACGGAACGTCTGTCGTAAATGCTGCTTACCGATGGTCCCCAATCAAGCTCAGGGTAAGCCTCTACTTTTTTATCCACCGTTTTGAATCCGTCAATAATCGAGTTATCTTCGACTTTATTCGTAGCCAAGGCCGTTTCTACGTCCATCCAGCGCAGACTGTTAGCGATGACCTTGTTCTGCACATGCTGCAAATCCTTCGTGATTTCGCCGGAGTTGGCGTATAACGATTTCAACGTTTTGACCTCATTCTCGCTAAGCGGTTCCTTCGTTAAATCGCGCACGCCCGTTTTGTAGGCAAAATTCGATATCCGGGACAGGAACTCTTCGGTTTTGTTGAACGGAAGCAGCGTTAGCGGCAGTTGGCTGATTTCGTTCTGCGCCTGGCTGGTCAGGCGCCATACATTCATCAGGCCCTTCCGGTGCATCCCTTGGGAAGTCGAGCTGACCGCAAGCGTATTGCCGAGCTCGGCATGAATCCTGTCCATATTGTACGACAAGTCATGGAAAGCCCGTTGGTACTGGTTCTCGGCGTTAATCAATATGGCGTTCTTTTCTTTATTTTCTTGATATCCCCAAACCAGAGCCCCGATCAATAATATGGTGGCTACAGGAAACAGAATAGCGCTTAATCGTTTGTACATGATGCGATAGTCTCCTTTCTTCTACTCACTGCCGTTAGTTTGACTAGAAGAAAGAAGTCTTATGCATCCCTGGATCATTCCTTCATCAATTAGAAATCTTCCTCAATATCGAAGTGATCCCGGTTGTTGCACAGGCACTGCTTAAATCCGGTTTCGATCCGGCCCTGCTCCTTCTTTCCGCGCAATACGAATCGCTCACCGCAATCCTTGCAAAGAATTTTCACTTTTACACGCAAAAAAGGCACCTCCCTTTCTATGATTCCCTGGCTGTCAGCCAAGGTCTATAGAATGAAGTGTGCCCTGATTTGTTACGTATTAACCTCTTCCTCCCGGTTAATGAATCGGAAAGGAGAGCGGTTGTTCGCTCTGGAGATTTTGCCCATGCCGCCATACCACAGCAGAACCATTAGCGGAACGATAAACCATACCCATGTGTGGGTCAGCAAATTCAGAATCAGGTCATAAAGACCATGCCACATCCAAGGCAGAACCATGGACAGCACGAGGAAGAATCTTCTTCGTTTCCCTTCCGTGAACCTTGCATGTCCCATGTAGTATCCCATGATAACGCCAAACATTGCGTGACCCGAAACGGGCAGCAGCGCCCGCATGAACATCGGGCCGAAGGCTGCCTGGCTGTACCAAGCGTAAAGTAAATTCTCTACCGTAGCAAATCCCAGCGATATCGCCACTGCATATAGTATGCCGTCATAAGGCTCGTCAAATTCCGTATGGTTAAAAATAATATGATACATCACGAACCATTTTAAAAATTCCTCAACGCCCGCCGAAACGAACAGTGAGTTGACTACCGGATTGTCGCCAAGCCATAGTATCATTCCCCGCTGCAAAATCATGACCGGGAAAACGATCAGAACCCCTAGCATGAACACTTTGATCACCATGTGCAGGGGTTCTTGATCATACCTGTCCTTCAGGTAAAAATACGTGAGCAATGCGAGTCCCGGCGCCAAAGCTGACGCAATGATCGAGAACACCAGCACTGAAATTCCCCTTCCGTTAGTTGCGGGCCTGAAGTCCGGCACGCACGCCCACATTGATTAATGCTGACGCTGGAAGTGTGTACAGATAACCTCAACCGCCTGCTGAGGCATCACTTTCTTCCCGTATTCCTCCAGCACAGCCTCCGTCACCGAAGAGGATTCGCCAAACTCGGCCAGCATTGCAATTATAGCCGGCAGCTTCTCGCTATCCAGTTCCTCGGGCTCGAAGTACAAAAACCATTTATCCATATAGTGATAGAGCTTGCCCGCTCCGCCTACAAGGTCCTTCAACATATGCGATGCTTCAATGAGCACTTCAAAATCCTGAAAAACATAGACGATGGTATCACTTTGATCCAGCGTTACTTCCATTTCATAAATCTCGTCCGGCATATCTTCTTCGGACAAGCCGCCGAAATGATGATCGTATTTCCCTCTCGTCACAATAACCACCATGCCCTGGGCAGGCAGTGCAAACACCTCAACGGCAAGAGGTCCGGTGGCATCAAATCCGAGTTCACTGTATGCCTGATCCATCATCTCCGTAAACAGGTCATAAACTTTCGGTATTTCCTGCCACATCTCTTCCTTCTGGATCCCACGCTCACTCAGATCGTCAAACGTGAGGAAAATCCGTATCTTATCTTGACTCAAACGCTCTATTTTCATGACAGGATCCTCCTTACGTAAACAAAAGTTTATAACAAATTATGATGTCTGGATTATGACGTGATAAAAATGGTTTTATATAATTGATTTTATCATTTAATACCCACAAATGCACGTAAATATGTAGCTGAAGAAAAAAGAATCATTCACAGGGATTCGTGAGGCCGTTCCCCGAGAATGATTCAAAAAGGTTGATGCCGTTTACAAACCCGGTATGACGGTGTGGGTCTCTTTTAAAATCTGTTCGACTTCGGTCTTCACATCAGGGTTGTTTCGGATGAAATCCTTGACCTGCTTCAGGTTGGCAGCCTTCGAATGAGTCGATGCCTGTACCCCTGCAGTTCCATTGGAATGAGTGGAATCATGTCGGCCTGGACTGGGAGACACGCTTTCTCGGCCGGAGCCGCTAAACTGGCTCTTGTTGCCTTGAATTTTACTCATCGCGGTATTCGCAAACCGGCCAAGATTCGCGTCTTTCATCATCGAGGAGAAGAACATGCCGTTTTTCCGGGAAATCATCCGGGATGCAACGGCACCGATAATGACACCATATAGAAATGACGAAGTCTTCACAAATGATACCTCCTTCTATGATAAACTCGAGTTTATTGTTCTCGCACCGCCAGGAACTCATGCTACATAAATACAGGAAAGTGAGATGGAATCATGGTTAAAACACGAACAGTCCTTCTGTTGGCCTGCTGCCTGATGCTCAGTGCATGCGGCAGCAACGGCGCTGCTCAGAAGCAAGGCGCGGCTATGGAAGGCGGTAATACCCAGACGAAGCAGCAAAACGAATCCACCGGGCAGGTGTCCCCTGCGAAAGAAAGCACCGATCCTTCGGCCGAACAGGACAAGCCTGAAGACCCGTCCAGCACGAGCTCGAGTAAATCCCCGGATTCCCCGGACCCGTCCGAGGAGGCCGACAAGGATCCGGAAGCCGAGGCTCCGTCCGAACCGAAATACCACATGAATAAGGTGTACCGAATCGTACCAAACGATGAATCCGTACCCGAAAAGGTGGTGCTGCTCACATTTGACGACGGTCCCAAGGATGAAAAAATAATCAACCGCATGATCGATACGCTCGACAAGCATGAAGCCAAAGCCATTTTCTTCGTGAATGGATACCGCGCGAAGGAGCATCCCGAGCTGCTGAAGCTGATCCATGACCGCGGTCAAATCATCGGCAATCATTCCTGGGATCATATCGACCTGAAAAAGGAAAGCAAACAGAAGGTCGAGAAACAGATCGGGGACGTCCAGAAGATCGTTAAGGAAGCGACGGGAGCGGAACCGAAGTTTTTCCGGCCTCCGTTCGGCTCCGGCGGAGATACCGTCAAGGAAGTCGCGCTGGAGCATGACCTGCTGTTTATGACTTGGTCCAACGGTTCCCTGGATTGGGAAAGCAAAAACAAAAACAAACCCGATGCCGTTGTGAGCAACGTGCTCGAGCAGCTTCATCCCGGCAGCAATATTCTGATGCATGAGCTTCCGTGGACTGCCGAAGCCCTGGACACTTTGCTGACCAAGCTCGAGGCCAAAGGGTATGGATTCGTGGATCCGCAATGGATCGAGCCTAAAATAAGATAACCCGAAAAACCGGAAAAACCTTAATTCTGCCGTCAAACATCCGACGATCGAATTAAGGTTTTTTGCGTAATGTAATCACATGATATTCCGCCGGACATTTCAAGCGCAGCGGAATATGGGAAGTGCCGAACCCCCGGCTGATCAGCAGCCTGGAGGAGTGGATAGGCTCTCCTGCCTTCCTCGGCAGCGTATACCATCCGGATTTAAAATTCTTGTAAAATCGCTCCAGACGAACCGCTCCGGCAATCGGCAGCACAATCTGTCCTCCATGGGTATGTCCTGCCAGCAGGAGATCCCCGTGCGTTTCTTCCTTGCCTTTGAGCCATATCGGATCGTGCACCAGAATGATATGATACTGGTCCTCCGCAGCATTTCCCCGGAATTTCGTATACGGATGTTTCCTGCTTGCCGGCTGCCTAACTCCGCTAAGGACAAGGCACTCGTCATCCCGCTTCAACTTGACGGTCTTGTCATTCAGCAGAATGACCCCGCTATCCCGCAATACCTTGCGAACGGCGTCCTTGCCTGCATACAGGTCGTGATTTCCCAGTACGGCATACACGGGGGCGAGGCGGGCCAAAACCGACATGTTATGTCTCAACCGCTCAAAGGGCACCCCTTTTTCGGTAATATCTCCGCCCAGGAGCACGCAATCCACCGATGATATATTGGATAATAGCTTCTCTTCAGACAATTGTCTGCGATGTATGTCGGTGATGAACAGCATCCGTAACCCGTCAAACGACCGCGGAATACGCTCGGATACCACTTCCTCTTCACGCAGCCGATAGCCCCGGGCTTCAGCCCTCATCCAGCCGATTGCGCCTGCACCGAGTGCCGCAGCACCCGCTATCCACATCAACACACTCATAATATCTCCTTTAACAACTCCCTTAATGGAGGCGCTCCGATAAGTCCCCACCATAGAAGACCTACCATTAACAATATGAAGATGACAATTAATGAGTTCACAAACCACTTGCTCATTCTTACGCGATAGGAGGAATATGTATTCGTTCGTTTAGGCGCCGAAACCTCTTCCTCTATCGGATTCTGGTTTGACCTTGTCGATCTGGACCGGCTTAATCCATCCGCCGCGCTGCCGCCCCGCGGCTTCGGTACCGCAGTGCTTGCGGGCGCTTGGGATTTAGATCGACTCCGATTCCCTCCTGCCTGCAGCGGCTTTTCCGCCGCTCTTTTTTCGGATTGAGCCGATGACTTGTTCTTCCGGCCTTTATTTCGGCCCTGATGTCGTTGCATTCTGCTAAGCTCGTTCATGTTCCTCTTTCCTCCGAAACCGTATCAACATTCCCGATATGAAATCTATCAGAAAATGGCACAGAATTGGCGCCCAAATGGTACCCGTTTGTATATAGACGTAGCCCAGACCGTAACTGCTCAAGAAAACCCATCCAGTCGGCAGCCAATGCTTTAAATATCGGACATGAATCAGCGCGAACAAGATGCTTGTCCAATACGGTCCGAACGCATGCTGTATCGCTCCGCGAAACAATAACTCCTCGCAGATGGACACGATCAGGGCGATAACGAATATATGCCAAACCGGCCTTTTCCTGAACAGCATTTCATTGATCCCGCCGTCGTCCATGCTATCCTCCGACACAAACCGGGACAATACAAAGTCCACTGCCAGCATCGCTGCGGCAAGTCCGAGACCCCAATAAACAAACTCGATTTCCTTCGGAAAAACAAATAATCCGAACGGATTCCGGTTCTGGAACAAAATCCAGATCAAACCGACGATAAGCGTCAATGCTTGCGTAAGATACAGATTGATGAGCAGCAGCCGATCGTTCAACTGGTGGGCTTCGATTCTTTTAACGCGTATTTTAAATTTTTTCATAGAAGATGGGCCTGTCTTTCATCTTGATTTTTAAGATATCTTCGTGTACAACCACAGTAATATAAGTTTAATTTAATCATAGGCGGGCATATGCATCATAGCAAATTAACGGCATGACATTCAAGGCTATCCCTTGTTTCTTCCCCTGCTCCTAGGCGGTTGGCCTAAATAAACACCTATTGACACAATGTTAGAGCCATGATACATTATGAAAAAATTAATCTGTGAAAACCGATGACGGAAAAGAGAAACCGTAACGTCCTCAGAGAGCCGATGGTTGGTGCAAATCGGTGGCGTAAAGTATTCTTGAGCGTTCCTGAGATATTTCGCTGAAACTTGGAGTAGGCGCAAATCGGATGATATCCGTTACCAATCATGGTCTGAACAGACCGCTTGAGGCTGCCGCATCTTGGCAGCGAATAAGGGTGGCACCACGAATAACTCTCGTCCCTTACTACGGAGGTAGTATGCGGATTGAGAGTTTTTTATGTTCCTGTCTCTTTGCCACGACACCGCGTCAAACCTGTATAGACCTCTTGCAGCTTTATCGGAATCTCTGGTGTATAACGGAGCGCGCGCTAAGCGTAATCCTTATTCAATATTGCAGTACCGCATTTTATAGTGGATTTTAAGGAGGAAGAGAAACCATGTTTAAAGTATTGGTATCGGATCCGATCAGCGATTTGGGGATCCAGCAGTTAATGGACGCCGCCGATGTGCAGGTAGACAAAAAAACCGGGCTTAACGAAGACGAGCTCACTGCCATTATCGGTGAATACGACGGACTCCTCGTTCGGAGTCAGACGCGCGTTACAGAACGCATCATGAATGCAGGAACCAATCTCAAGGTGGTTGGCCGTGCCGGCGTAGGCGTGGACAACATTGATCTTGAAGCGGCAACAAAGCGCGGGATCGTTGTCATCAATGCACCTGACGGCAACACGATCACGACGGCAGAGCATACGTTTGCTATGATGATTGCCCTCGCCCGCCACATCCCTCAAGCTTATGCCAAAACGGTAGGCGGAACCTGGGATCGCAAATCCTTCCTCGGCGTAGAGCTTCGCAACAAAACGCTGGGCGTTATGGGCATGGGACGGATCGGCAGCGAGGTGGCTAAACGCGCCAAGGCTTTCGGCATGAACATTCTGGCTTTCGATCCGTTCCTGACGGAAGAACGTGCGGATAAACTGGGCGTGAAGCTTTCCTCCGTGGATAACATTATCCGGAACGCAGACTTCATCACGGTTCATACTCCGCTTACGCCGGAGACGCGCCACATGATCGCCAGACCGCAATTCGAGGTCATGAAACGCGGCATGCGCATCGTGAACTGTGCCCGTGGCGGCATCATTGACGAGCGCGCGCTCGTGGAAGCCATCGATGAAGGCATTGTAGCCGGAGCCGCATTTGACGTATTCGAACATGAGCCGCCTGAAAGCGATCATCCGTTCCTTAACCATCCGAAGGTTATCGTCACTCCGCATCTGGGTGCATCCACTGTTGAAGCCCAGGAGAACGTTGCGATCGACGTTTCCGAGCAAGTGCTGCATATCCTGCGCAACGAGCCGTTTAAGAATGCGGTCAACTTCCCGCTTGTAGCCGCAAGCGTCATGAACAAGCTGCAGCCTTACTTCTCGCTCGGCGAGAAATTGGGCAGTGTAGCGGCCCAGATCACCGCACACGCGGTAAAGGAGATTCACGTCGACTATGCAGGCGAGCTGGCTGAAGTCGATACGCAGGCCCTGACCCGGTACATCGTTAAGGGCGTGCTGGAACGCCACCTCGGAAGCGAAGTGAACATTGTCAACTCCATGCATTTGGCGAAGAGCCGCGATTTGCATGTCGTTGTGTCGCAGACGCCAAAAACCAAAGACTTCACCAATCTCGTTACCGTTACGCTGAAAACGCAAAACGGCCTGGAACGAATTGTTGCGGGTACGCTTCTTCTGGGATACGGCGAACGAATCGTACGTCTGGATAAATTCCCTGTCGATATCTCACCGGAAGGCCATCTGATTCTGATCTCCCACAACGATAAACCGGGCATTATCGGACGTGTCGGAACCCTGCTCGGCGAGAACGATGTCAACATCGCCTCCATGCAGGTGGGACGTAAAGTGATCGGCGGCGAGGCCATCATGTTGCTGACGGTGGATAAAGACGTTCCTAAGGACGTTCTGATCAAGCTTACCGGCTTGTCGGAACTCAACACGGCGCAGCAAATCGCGCTAGGCTAAGCTTTAATCCAAGGGGTTAATCATTGTTCCACGTAGAACAAGATTAACCCCTTTATTTCAACAAAAAAACACGCTCCTTGCGAGCGTGTTTTGTCTTTTGCGCGGGCATTCCCTAAGATTCTGCCGCTTTTGTCGGGATCGTCATCGTAAACACGGTGCCTTTCCCCACTTCGCTTGTCGCGTTGATCGTTCCGTGGTGCGCGGTCACGATATTTTTCACGATGGCAAGGCCAATGCCGGTTCCCACCGTCTCCCCCCGCACACGCGCCTTATCGGCCTTGTAGAATCGTTCGAATACAAAAGGCAGGTCTTCCGGCGGAATGCCGACTCCCTGGTCGCAAACCTTCACCTGGAGCGCCTCCGTGTTCGATAAGGCGATCCGGTCTGCCGTAATTTGAATTTTCTTGCCTGAAGGCGTATGACGGAAAGCGTTATCCAGCAAATTGGTCAGCACCTGTTCAAGCTTGTCTTCATCCGCCGCTTCGAGCTGAAGATTCGAATGGAGCTTGTTCAGCTGAAGATCGATATCCCGCTCTTTGGCACGAACCGCAAATTTACGGAATACCCGCTCGCACAATTCTCCTGCATCCATCTCCCGCAGGGATAACTCGGCATGCCCTGCCTCCATGCGCGTCAAATCAAGCAGATCCTTCACCAGACGCCCCATCCGCAGGGATTCCTCATGAATGACCTGTATAAGCTCCCTGCTCTCTTCGGGTGAAGCTGCCATGCCGTCCAATAGCGCTTCGCTGTAACCCTGCATCATGGACAGCGGCGTCCGTATTTCGTGCGACACGTTGGCAATGAAGTCCGTCCGCATTTTTTCTAATGTAACCTGTTCGGTTATGTCCCTTAACACCACGACGGCTCCGCGGATCACGTCATCCGAATACAAGGGGGCCATATGGGCTGACCAGATTCCCTGCTTCACATGCAGATCGGCGCTTTGGTCCTTGCCTTCGTTGACGGTGGCGTAATATAACTCGCTGAGCGGTTTTGGCATGACATCGGCCGCCCAGCCACCGCCCTGAAGCTCATCGTCCCACTGCAGCCCTTTCCAGGTCTTCATGATTTCCAATCCCGGCGGGTTCACCAGGATGACCTGCCCGTGATTGTCAAACGTAATCACGGCGTCGCTCATGCTTCTCAGCACGCTGGACAGGTGCTCCTTCTCGTGGTTCAAATTGCGGATGTTCGTTTCCAGCTCCGCTGCCATATGGTTAAACGTATTGGCCAGCTCGCCGATCTCATCACTGGTCACAAGGTTCAACCGCGTGCCGTATTTCCCTTTACGGATATCGTTGGCTGCCTCAATGAGCTGCTGCATGGGCTGCGTAATTTTCGTCAGCAGGAACAACCCGAAAAAGGTGGTCATCGAAAAGCCGATAATGGCCACATAAGTAAATAAACGTTTGATGGCATCCGAATTCGCGAAGGTGGTATCGATATAAGGGAGCAAGAATAAACCGAGCGTCAGCAGTACGCACGCGACCAAACAGGTTATCGTAATCCACAGCTTGCCGACAAGTGATCTCCAAAAACTCACGTTACTTCGGTACCTCCAGCTTGTAGCCTACTCCCCATACGGTCGTAATCATCGCTGCGGACTCCGTGGATACCTTATTCAATTTTTCGCGCAGACGCTTCACATGGGTATCGACCGTGCGAAGATCGCCAAAAAACTCGTAATTCCAAACATCCTTCAGCAGCTCTTCCCGCGAGAACACTTTGTCCGGGGACGAGGCCAAATAGTGCAGAAGTTCGTACTCCTTCGGCGTCAGGCTGATTTCATGCCCGCCGGCCGTCACGCGGTGGGCATCGTGTTCAATGATCAAATGAGGGAATACGATGCTGTTGCTTGGATTCGGCTCCTTGCTAAGATAAGCCGTGGCGGACGAACGGCGCAATATGGCTTTAACGCGATAGATCACCTCGCGAGGACTGAACGGTTTCACCACATAATCGTCGGCGCCCACCTCGAATCCCTGGACCCGGTTAATCTCCTCGCCTTTGGCGGTCAGCATCAGGATCGGCGTAGACTTTACCTGACGAAGGCGGGTGCATACTTCAACGCCGTCCATGCCGGGCAGCATGACATCCAGAATAACGAGCCCGTAATCCTCCGAGCTTGCTTTGCGAAGAGCGGTCTCCCCATCCTCCGCCTCCTCGATTTCATATCCTTCCTTCTCCAGATACATTTTCAACAAACGGCGAATCCGTTCTTCATCATCAACAACAAGAATGCGATTTCCGTGCTCAGACATTGGCAGCCAACTCCTTCGTTTTTATAGGGAAAATCAGAAGTGGCCCTCTTGATTAAGAAAGGGCCCTTCTGATTGTTAATTCACATCTATTCAATTGCCATTAGTCGGTGCCTGCATAGGAATGCAGACCCGCGATAATCAAGTTGACGCCGACCAGCGTGAACATGACCACGATAAAGCCGATAACGGACAGCCAGGACGAATATTTGCCCTGCCAGCCGCGCGATAGCCGGAGATGAAGGTACACGCTGTAGAACAACCAAGTAATAAGCGCCCATACTTCCTTCGGATCCCAGCCCCAGAACCGGCCCCATGCGATCTCTGCCCAGATCATGGCGAAGATGAGACCGCCAAGCGTAAATACAGGGAAGCCGATCGCGATGGCTCGATAACTGATTTCGTCCAGATCATCCGGATCCAGTCGATGGAGTGCGGGCTGAATGAATTTAGCCAGCGGTTTGCGCAGGATCAGGCGGAGCAATCCGTAAAGGATCAACCCGGTGACCAGCGACCATACCACCGTATTCAGCTTACGTCCTGCATTCACGCCGTGCATCCAGGACGGAGCTTCCATGAGCGGCGATTTCATGCCCAAGAAGGACTGCATGCTCTCGGTCTCGCTCTGGTAAGGCGCGATTAGCGGGGGCATGTTATATTCCACTTTTACTATTGTACTATTTTCTGTCTTCGGGTCAACCAATGTCTGGTTAAACTCCGCCTGATAACCGCCTGCACGGAAGCTGTACACCGACAAAATAAATCCGAGCAGCACCACGATGGCAAACATGACGAGCTCAAGCCAGCGCTGTTCCCTGCGCGAGCCCTTGTCCGTTCCGCCAAAGTTAACGGTCCGGAGCAGATGCATCAAGCCGGCAATAAAGCCGACCGCAAAAAACGCATCCCCCAGTGCCGCCAATGTAACGTGGATACCCAGCCAATAGGACTGAAGCGAAGGAATGAGCGGCTGCACCTGCTGCGGGAACACGGCGGCATAGGCCATGATCAGGATTGCCAGCGGCAGTGCAAACAATCCGAGCAGCGATTTTTTGTAGATAAAATAAAGTACGAGGAAGGCAATCATGATTGCCATCGACAAGAAGGACATGAACTCATACATATTGCTGACCGGCACATGCCCCGAGCCCGCCCATCTAGTAAAGAAGTACAGCAAGTGTCCGATCAAACCGATCGTTGTCGTAACAAATGCGATCTTGCCCCACTTCGCCAAATGGGCTTCCGGGTCGCGTTTGCGGAACCGGCGTCCCATGACGGCAAGTGCGTACATGATAAATGCCACGCAGTATAAGGTAAAGGCAACGATAAATGCGTCGCCGCTGAAATCAATTAGATTCATGCTTAGTCCCCCTGTTATTCTCCAATGACTTTTCATCGACTTCGATATTCATTTGCTTGAGGATTCCGGAGATCTCCTTGCGAAGTCCAAACCAGTTCTTGTTCGTATGCGCGCCCAGCGTCAGCGTTCCGTTATCAATACGCAGCCAGATCCGGCGATGGGTGAAATAAAAGCCCATGACCAGGCCGATCATACCAATGAAACAACCAACCCAAATGAACGGCATGGCTTTATCCACACGAATATTCAGATAAGTCGTCGATTCCGAAAAGTCCACATCGTCCATGCTGAGCACATCCAGTTTTACGAGTGCCTCGCCACCCGCCAACTGCGCATTGATCGCTTCCTGATTGAAGCGTTCCTTATCGATCTGTTTAGGGAAGTAGAAGTACTGAACGCCTTCCTTCGGCAGATCAGGTCCCTTAATCAGAAATAAGAATGCAGGCGCATTCGGGTTAGGTGACAGGTTGACCGGCTTGCCGTTATCGCCCAGCCCAAAATCGGTGAAGGACTGTGTAAGCGTTAACGTATATTCCCCTGCCTGATACTCTCTTTGGGGATCGTTGATGGACAGCGTGATTTTGCCGTATTCCTTACCGCTCTTGCTGTCAATCAGCACCGGCGAAACCGTACGGAGAATCGGGGTCAGATCATAATCGAATTGATAAGCCTTTAACCCTTTGTAATTGAGCGGATGGTTCACCTCGATGTTATGGCGCGTCAATTCCACGAGCTGGGGCTCTTTATCGAGATCATCGCAATTGGCCTCGCACATATACAGGATGGCCTGGGTTTGGAATTCCTTCGGCAGCACCTTGTTCTTGCCTTTGAATTCTTCGGGCATATCGTCTTCGGTATAGAATTCAACCTTAAAGCCGTCGTTCAATAAATAGTAGCTGGTGTTCTTGATGTGCACCGGCTCATCCTGAGGAAAGGCCATATGCTCGTCCATATGCAGTCCCGGCAGGTTCCGTCCCAAAACAGCAAGAAGGAAGATAATCAGGCCGATGTGAAGAACATAGGGGCCCCAGCGGCTGAACCGCTGCTTCTCGGCCAGAAGCGTCCCGCCGTCCGTTCGAACGCGATAGCCCTTTTTCTTAATGACCGGTTTAATCCGCTCAACCCAGTCGGCCCCGTCCTCTTGGACTTGTCCTTGGTATACCACCTTCTGTCGGGTAAGGAAGGACATATGCTTCGGAATCCGTTGTCTGCTGAGCGCTTTGTAGAGCGGCAGGACACGGTCAAGACTGCAAATGACAAGCGATGCGCCGATCATGACGAGCAGCAGAACGAACCACCAAGACGTATATGTATGTGACAGCCCGAGCAAGTAATAAATATGCCCCAGCTGTCCGTACTCCTCTTTGTAGTAGACAGAGGGGTCAATGTTAAGGAATGTGCTCTCCTGCGGAAAGATGGTCCCCAGCGAGGAGCCGATCAAGGTTAGCAATATGAGATATATTGCTACTTTTACCGAAGAGAAGAAATTCCATACCCGATCGATAATACCGGGATTTTCTTTCTGCGATCGACGGGCAACGCCGTCATACCGCATTTCCAGAATCGGCTGGGCCTCCGCTTCCTCGGTCAGCGGCTTGCCGCAAGCCTCGCAGAGGACCGTCCCCGTTGGATTCTGGTGTCCACAATCACACTTCGTATTCTGGATCAAAGGCTTGGAACCTTGACTCATTTCGCATTCACCAACTGTTCAATTTGTTTGTCAAGGGTGTTCAAATCCAGTTCGCCTATGCGAATATGGTCAATCTTGCCGGAGGCCGTAACAAAAAAGGTGGTCGGCATCGGCCCAACCCCGAAGCTGGCAACAGCGTTCCGCTTGGGATCCATCAGGATGGGGAATTTCACGCCGGTTTGAGCAACAAAATTCTCTACGGTCATTTTGTTTTCGCCCACATTGATTCCGATGATCTCAACGCCCTGGCTGCTCCATTTTTCCCACTGGGCTTGAAGTGCCGGCATTTCCCGAACGCACGGCGGACAGTAGGTGCCCCAGAAATTAATAACCCTGGCCTTGCCTTCGTATTCACTCATGGTATGTACGTTGCCATCCATGCCTAGAAGTTCGAAATCCGCTGCCTTTTGCCCTACTTTGGGAACCTCATCAGAGCCGAATACAACGGTTGCAACGGCGTACACTCCGATCAGGATGATGGCAAGCAGAATAACAATCTGTACGCTTTTCTTAGATTTGCCCATAAAGCAGCAGCTTCCTTTCTATGACATTCATCATATCGCATACTACGGGTGTGAACATCCTATGAACAATTATAACGAAATTTGTCATAAACGCCGCTCGCCATTTTGAATATTATGTGTCGGGTTTAACGTTTTTTCTTCGGTTTCCCGCCCGGCTTTGCGGCTTTCGCCATTTGCAGGAGCTGGTTGATTTCGTCCGCCGTCAAATGGCGGTACAGGCCCCGCTTTAAATTTTGCAGCAGCAGATCCCCGTAAGATATCCGCTTCAATCTCAATACCGGATGGGAAATCGCTTCGAACATCCTTCTCACTTGACGGTTGCGGCCTTCATGAATCGTGATCGAAATAACGGATTGTTTATTGTCCGGATCCACGTCCTTATATTCCACTTCCGCAGGAGACGTCATTCCGTCCTCCAGCATAATCCCTCGTCGAAGCTTGTCCAGCTCGGTGCCGTGGGGCACCCCTTTCACGGTAGCCAAATATGTCTTGGGCACATGGTATTTGGGGTGGCTGAGCAGATTGGCAAACTCCCCGTCGTTGGTCAGGAGCAAAAGCCCCTCCGTATCGTAATCCAAACGTCCAATCGGGTATACCCGCTCTTTAATGCCTTTGAGATAATCCGATACAATTTTACGGCCTTCGGGATCAGAAGCGCTTGTAATGACTCCCTTCGGCTTATTCAGCATGACATATACCTTTTTCTCATTCTTAATCGGTTTGCCTGAAACCGTAATGATATCCTGGGCTGGATCGGCCTTCGTGCCGAGCTCGGTAACGGTCTCCCCGTTTACCTGCACCTTGCCTTCAAGAATCAATTCCTCGCACTTGCGGCGGGAAGCGACTCCGGCCTGTGCCATAATTTTCTGTAATCTCTCCATGTTCGTTAGGTCACCTCATTCCTAATGATAACCATCGACAGGATAAATCACAAGCGCGTTCCATGGAAAATGTGCCCCTGGGCAGGAGTCGGAGTGGGGAAATAAGTACAGCGGGGAAATATCATGGAGTCTGGACAGCTCCAAAATGATTTTGCTGGCGGTAAACAGCTGCGTTTTCTGGTCCAGCGTCATCGACTCGTAGCTGGCATTGAAGTCGCCTTCCAGACAGATGTGGATCTGTCCCGGTTGGACCAGCACGGAAGAAGCGGACACGGAGCCGTCCGGATGGATCTTAAAATCCCAGTTTCGCGGTTCCTGCGCGCACACGGTATGATGAATAACAAAACCCTCGATTTCCATTCCATCACCCCTACTACAAATTGTGATTGCAGCAGTATATGACATGGCGGAATCAAGGGTATAGGCATACGTCCTGTTACATTGAAAAAACGCACCTTCTTACTATATGCCTTGCTTTTGGCTTTCTGACAGTCGTCCATGAAATCAATTAACCGAACACCAGCAAGCAGACGGCAATCGCCGCAATAAACCCGACCAAATCGGAGAACAGTCCGACCTTCAACGCATAGCGGCCATTGCGGATGCCCACGGCGCCAAAATAGACGGTCAACACGTACAAGGTTGTGTCCGTGCTTCCCTGTATGGTCGAAGCGATTCGGCCGATCATCGAATCCGGTCCGTATGCGCGGATCAGCTCCGTTGTGTAAGCGAGGGAGCCCGTACCTGTCAGCGGCCGTAATATTCCCAAAGGCAGTATCTCGCTCGGTACGCCGAGCGATTGCAGAAAAGGGCCCGTCCAACCGACAAAAAACTCCAGGGCGCCGGAAGAGCGGAATACGCTTATGGCTACCATCATGCCGACCAAATGCGGAATGATTCCGATCGCCGTGGAGAAGCCGTCCTTGGCTCCGTCCACAAACGATTCGTATACGCGCACTTTGCGCGTATAAGCATAAAGAGGAATAAATGCGATAATAATGGGTATTGACCAGGCGGAAACGATATTAATCCAAGACAGCAAGACTCATCACCCCTTCACGTCCGGGTTCAGGCCTGTACCGATTCCGGGCGGCTTCTGGCGGCGCATCGTTCGTCTGCGATACCAACGGTCGGCGATAATAGCTGCGGCCGTAGCAATCGCAGTGGCCAATAGCGTGGTTCCGACGATTTCCGAAGGATTGGCAGATTCATAATTAAGCCGGATCGCGATCAGCGTTGTCGGTATCAGCGTAATGCTGGCCGTGTTTAACGCCAGGAGCGTGCACATCGCGGCAGACGCCGTTTCCTTATCCGGATTCAATTTCTGAAGCTCCTGCATCGCTTTGATTCCCATCGGAGTCGCCGCATTGCCCAGACCGAACAAATTCGCGCTCATATTGGACAATATGTATCCCATTGCGGGATGGTTTTTCGGTACATCCGGGAACAGGAAGCGGACAACCGGCCCCAGCAGCCTGGCCACTTTTTTCAGCAGACCCGCGTCCTCTGCGAGCCGCATCATGCCAAGCCAGAATACCAGTATGCTGATAAGACCGAAGGAGACGGTAACGCCCGTTTGGGCTCCGTCGAATGCGGCTTTCGTGACGCTGTCGATGTTCCCGTTGACGGCCGCAAAACCAAACCCGATCACAAGCATCCCCATCCAAATCAAATTGATCATCTCTTCGCCCCCGTTTTGCTGCCCCGCTGTTAAGAGAATACACGATTCTTTAGCGAAGGCTAGTTATGTGCGCCCCTGAACAGATGCCGAAGCACTTCTCCTGCAGACTGCCAAAGCGACAAGGAACCGACAGGTCCCAGAGCGCTCCTGGACTTTTGCAAGGCCTCTGGGACTTCAGGAAGTTTGCTTCCTTCCGCGTAGACCGGAACCTTGCCGATGCTGACATTATCGAGCAGCAGCTCAATATGCCCCCGCAGCCCAAAAGACAAGTCGGGCGTGCTTGCTTTATGCAGGACCAGTCTCTTCACCAGGCGCGCTTCCTCATCATGCGCGAACGCATAAGTGAAGGAACTGCCCGTGACGAGCGGATAGCCCTGGATTTTCTGTCCCTTTTCCGTGACCTTTTTCAGTGGAAAATGAGCAAAGCCGTAATCCAGCATGTTGGAATGGTCGTTCCAATCGTTGCCGTCATTCAGCGTTACCGCTGCGATTTGCTGGCCGTTACGAGTAGCGGAGCTCACCAGGCAGCGGAATGCTTTTTTGGTGTAACCCGTTTTGACGCCGTCCGCCCCTTCGTAGAAGCGCAGCATTTTGTTTTTGTTGTCCCATTTGTAGTCCCACGCTTCATTCGGGTTGGGCGCTTTCTTGGTAGGGGTTTTGACGATCTCGCTAAAGACCGGATTCTTGAGGGCATATGCCGTCAGTTTGGCTACGTCATGCGCTGACGAGTAATGCTCGTCGTGATCCAGTCCATGCGGATTCATAAAATGCGAATTCGTCATGCCGAGCGAGGCGGCCTTCTCGTTCATCAATAACACAAAGCCTTCTTCCGTACCGCCGACATGCTCCGCAATGGCCGTGGCGGCATCGTTGCCGGAGCGCAGCATCAAGCCGTACAGCAGATTCTCAAGGGTCATCTCCTCTCCAAGCCTCAGGAAGATCGAGGAGCCCTCTTTGGCAAAAGCATTCTTGGAGACTTTGACGCGATCATCCAGCTTGCCGTGTTCAATGGCCACGATGGCGGTCATAATCTTGGTCAAGCTGGCGATTCTTAAACGCTCGTCCCCGTTCTTGCTGTACAGCATTCTCCCGGACGTCACGTCAATCAGCGCAGCTGCCTGTGCATGATTGGACGGGCCTTGCTCGTGATCTGCGTGTACAGGGACAGCCGTAACCAGCAAGCAGCATATGGCGATCAACATGGATAACATAGACTTGCGGTTCGTCCATTTCATTTTCATCATTTTATCCTCCGGTGTTCAGAAATCTTGTACAAGTATATGTCGTCCTCGCTGAAGGTATGTCCATTTCATTGCAGCAAAAATCCCTTCCGTTATGAACGAAAGGGATCTGCCCGCTTCAATCAGTATGCCGGGGGAGGCGTCGTGCTGCCTGCGGCATTGCTTCCCGATTGAAACATCGACTGGATTTGATCAAGTAAATACGGGGTCGCATCGATAATCCGTTCAAACAGATGTGTCTGGTTGTCCAGCGGAACGATGTGCACGCCTTCTTTACCCACGACCAGGAAAGCTATGGGCCGGATGGACACGCCGCCGCCGCTGCCGCCGCCAAAAGGTAGGGCATTATGGTCGGTATGCGTCCCGTTAGCGGTATTATGGTGTGTGCCGCCGGCTTCAACGTTGTAGTCGCTCCCGCCCGCTGCGAAACCAAACGCCACCTTACTGATTGGCAAAATGACGCTGCCGTCAGGTGTATTCACGGGGTCGCCTACGATCGTATTCACGTCCACCATTCCCTTGATGTTCTCCATAGCCGTTTGCATCAAGCCTTGAATAGGGTGTTCTGCCATGATCTAACTCCTCCTTTCACCTTTAACACGCGAACTATAAGTACCAGTCCAGCATACATAGCTTTTCCGCAGGAGATTTTCGCTATGCAGCAAAGCTCTGTGGAAATTTGCGGCGGACCGTTAAAGACCGGTACCACCTGGATTTCCGGCAGCTCATCCATAATCAGCCGGTACGACATCCAACCCATAATGGTATGCTTAACAGCATGAAGCAATCCGGTTGCAACCGCGGTATCGGCCGCATGCTCCAAGGCAATCCGGGTTGACCAGCGCACATCCATGAGATGAACGGCCGCCATCGTTTGTTTGACCCATTTTTTAAAACCCTTTGTTGAAAGCAGTGCCCGTCCGTAGTCCTTAAAGCGTATCGTTCTGCTGGAAGGAGCCTTGGTTTCATCCGAATCGGGTTTCCCTTGCCCCTCCCGGTTCTCCGGTTTAAATTCAATGCCACCGTTCGCCAGGTGAAAGGGGACTTCATACCTGCGTATGATCCATCCAAAGAGCATCTTCATTTCCGCCAATACTTTATATTCATTTTTTCTTAGAACCACATCCAGCTTAATCGTGACCTTCGAGCTCAGTACAACGATCAGCAATACGATAAGGAGAACGACCAGACCGACCGCAAGAAAGATCCATATCCTCACGAAGTAACCCCCAAAACGAACTTAGTAAAATGTAATCCGCTTGGCTTAGTATGGCAAAAGGGTCTCCAAATGATGCGAAACTGCTCCGATCCTCTGCTTTCATATGCCGGAACGACAAAAAAAGGTCCCGGACGCGGATTATCCACGCTCAGGACCCATTTCTCAAATGAAGCATTATACAATATATTGTGGCTAGCTTTCCTCCACATCATCAAACGTAAGCTGTTGTCCGTCAAGCTTGTCGAACAGCAGCTGGGTTTCCTCTTCAAGATGATCGTTGTCCTCGAATTGCGACGGCTCCGGCAAATCCTTGATGTTAGCAAGTCCGAAATAATCCAGAAACGATTTGGTCGTTCCATACAAAATCGGTCTGCCAATCGCCTCCGCGCGTCCGACTTCTTCGATCAACCCTTTGCTTACCAGCGTATGGATGGCTCTTTCGGACTTGACGCCGCGAATGTCTTCAATCTCCACCCGCGTAATCGGCTGCCGATAGGCCACGATGGAAAGCGTCTCGAGCGCGGCTTGCGACAATGAGGAGCGGGAAGGCGAATACGCCAGACGTTCGAAATACGGGGCGTGCTCGGCCAGCGTCGCGATTTTGTAGCTACCCGCAATCTGCACGATCTGAATTCCCCGTTCATATCGCTCCCATTCTTCCTTCATATCCTCCAGCGCTTCGCCAACGAGGCCATCCGATTGCTCGGTGATTTCAGCAATTTGCTTTACCGACAAGCCCTCTTCTCCCGCCAAGAACAGAAGCCCCTCAATAATCGATTTCAGCTTCGGATAATCCATCAATGCGTTCTTCCCCTCTCCACTCCATGACGATATCTTCAAACAATTTCTCTTGGTAGCACAGGATTTGCTTCATCTTCATCAGCTCCAAGATAGCCAGAAAGGTCACCACGATTTCATGGCGCTCCATCTCCTCGTGCAGCAGCTTGGAGAACAGAATCCGGCCTCCCGGCCCGACTTGCTCCAGAGCGTCCATCACCTGCCGGATCCGGTCCTTAACCGATATTTCATCCCGCTGGATGCGGGCATACGATGTCCGTTTGACGGCTTTTCTTAACGCTTTTTGAAAAGCTGCGATCAAATCCGAGATATGTAATCCCTGCACCGGGTTCTCTTCCACTTCCGGCATGTAAGGAGTCAGGTCCTCCGCTTCCTTGGAGTAAATCATGCTGCGTTCCCATTCCTTCTCATGCAGATGTCGGGCGATTCCTTTGTACTTGCGGTATTCGATCAACTTCGCGATGAGTTCCGCTCTCGGATCCATGTCATCCTCTTCAAAAAAATCGAACTCGTCCATTTCGATAACCGGAGGCTTCGGAAGCAATAGCTTGCTCTTTATAGACAGCAGCGTTGCAGCCATCACCAGAAATTCGCTCGTAATTTCCAGCTCCAGCTCCTGCATGTTGTGCAAATAGGCCATGTATTGTTCGGTAATCTCGCTGACGGGAATATCCTGGATGTCGATTTCCGCTTTATCAATCAAGTGCAGCAGCAGATCGAGCGGTCCTTCAAACGTTTCCAGCTTGTATAATACGGTCACGGTGAATCCTCCCGCCAAAAATAAAATGCAGTGCCCTATAAAAAGAGCACTACATTAAATAAGCACTATTTTAGGCTTTTCGTCAAGTTCGCCATTTCAATGGCCGCCATGGCGGAATCCCAGCCTTTATTGCCTGCCTTCGTTCCCGCACGTTCGACGGCCTGTTCGATGTTCTCCGTCGTGACGACGCCGAAAATCGTTGGCACGCCGGTCTTCAGGTTAATGGCGGACACCCCCTTGGCCACTTCGTTGCACACATAATCATAGTGCGTGGTGGAGCCGCGAATGACGGTTCCCAGGGTGATGATCGCATCGTATTTGCCGCTTTCTGCCATCTTTTGGGCGATGAGCGGAATTTCAAACGCCCCCGGCACCCAAGCGACGTCGATTTCGTTGTCCTGTGCGCCGTGACGCTTCAAGGCGTCCAGTGCGCCGCCAAGCAGCTTGCTGGTGATGAATTCGTTGAAACGACCTACTACGATGCCGTATTTCAAACCTTCGGATACTAAATGACCTTCAAATATTGTTGCCATGTTGGATGACTTCCTTTCGGGTTGGAGTTTATATAAGGTCAAACATGGATTTGGGATGACATCGATGTTATTGCCCGCTGCGCTGACGGCTGCTGCTTCCGATCGCTGTTAACTCCCGATTTCATGAACTATTTATTCAAGGTGGAAATCAGGAGTTAAAGGCGACCGCTGGCGCTTCTCCAGCAGCATTCCGCCCTCTTCGCTGGGTCATTCCATGAGGCAAACCTCCTACATGATTGACCTTTTATTGGTTGCTGATTAGTTAGCGCTCTCGTTCTGCTCGATATCATTGAACTTCAGCATATGACCGAGCTTCGCTTGCTTGGTGTGCAGGTAGCCCGTATTATCCTCGTTCTCCGGCATTTGAATCGGGACGCGCTCCACGACCTCCAGGCCGTAACCTTCGAGACCCTTGATTTTACGCGGATTGTTTGTCAGCAGGCGGATCTTCCTTACGCCCAAATCCTTCAGGATCTGGGCTCCGATGCCGTAATCGCGCAGATCCGCCGCAAAGCCTAGCTTCAGGTTCGCATCCACGGTGTCGAGCCCTTCTTCCTGCAGCTTATAGGCTTTCAGCTTGTTGATCAAACCGATGCCCCGTCCCTCCTGGCGCATATAGAGAAGCACGCCTCTGCCTGCTTCATCGATCTGGCGGAGGGCCGCTTCGAATTGCGGACCGCAGTCGCAGCGATGGGAGTGGAACACATCCCCTGTCAGGCACTCGGAATGCACGCGGACGAGAACCGGCTCGCTCGGGTCGATCTCCCCTTTTACCAATGCGACATGCTCTTTGTTGTCCACGTCATTGGTATAAGCTACGGCCTGGAACACGCCGTAGTCGGTGGGCATCCGCACGGCCACTTCGCGCTGCACGAGCTTTTCTTTTTCGTTGCGGTAATGGATCAGATCCTTGATGCTGATCAGCTTCAGATCATGCTTTTTCGCGATCTCCACCAGGTCTGGAAGCCTTGCCATCGTGCCGTCTTCCTTGATCACCTCGCAGATGACGCCTGCCGGATAGGAGCCGCTCAGGCGGGCTAGATCGACAGCCGCCTCCGTATGTCCTGCCCGGCGAAGAACGCCGCCGTCTTTGGCAATCAGCGGAAACATATGGCCCGGTCTTCGAAAATCGGCGGCCGATGCATTTGGATCCAAGATGCCGTTGACGGTTATGGAACGTTCATAGGCGGATATGCCCGTCGTGGTGTCCTTATGGTCAATGGAGACCGTAAAGGCCGTTCCATGATAGTCCGTGTTTTGCGTCACCATCGGTTTGAGATCGAGTTCCTGAGCCCTAGTCTGCGTCATTGGCAAACAGACCAGCCCGCGGCCTTCGGTGATCATGAAATTGATGACCTCGGGGGTAGCTTTATCCGCTAATGCGATAAAGTCGCCTTCATTCTCGCGGTCCTCGTCGTCAACAACGATGACGACCTTGCCTTCCTTCAAATCTGATAATGCCTCTTCGATCGTATGAAATGAAAAGCGCTCATCCATCCCTATTCCTCCTTCTTCTCATGGAGATATCTCTATATGCAAGAAACGGCTTAGGCAAAGCCATGCTCGGCCAGGTAATCCCTGCTGATCCCCGATTTCGTGCCGCTTCTGCTTCCTGCGCCTTCCGAACCGTAATGCAGCAGGTGATCTACATATTTCCCCAAAATGTCGCATTCGATATTAATCGTGTCGCCCGCTTTTTTATAAGCGAGCACCGTCTCCGCCAGCGTATGGGGAATGATGGACACCGTAAAGGAGGAATCCGTCGTTTTGACAACGGTCAAGCTGATTCCATCCAGCGTGACCGAGCCTTTCGGAATGATATATTTGAATACGTCCCCATTCGCGGGCGAAATCTCGTATACCACTGCGTTCTGATCGGACTTTACGCTCCGAATGACGCCGATGCCATCCACGTGTCCCTGAACGATATGGCCTCCGAATCTCCCTCCGGCTGCCATCGCCCGTTCCAAATTAACCTTCCCGCCCGGCTGCAGCTCCTTGAGATTCGTGTTTCTATAGGTTTCCGGCATAACGTCAACCGTAAATACGCCCTTGTCGATCGCTGTAGCCGTCAAGCAGACGCCATTTACGGATACGCTGTCGCCCAGCTTCAGATCGTCCATAATCCGGTTAGCGGAAATGCTCAGCAGCATGGCCTCCCCTTGGCGCCCGATACGCCGCATCTCGCCGATCTCCTCGACCAATCCAGTAAACACAGGCTTCCCTCCTTTCTCGCTCCTTATTTCCAGACCGGAATGCCGGTGACGTAGATATTGTCGCCCAGTCTTTCAGTCTCAAGTCCTGTCAGCGAAATCGCTTGGTTCATCTGTTCATAACCGCTGAACATGTAATTTCCCGGCGCATCATACCCGCCGATGATTTTGGGGGCGATAAACTGGATGAGCCGGTCCACCAGCTTCTGCTCCAGCATCGAGCCATTAAGCGTACCGCCGCCTTCCAGCAATATCGAGGCGACCCCCTTTTGTCCCAGTTGCAGCAGCGCTCCCTTTAGATCCACCCGCGGTCCAGGTCCGCAGGGGATGACCTGAGCACCAAGCTCTTCCAACTCGGACCGCTTCGTAACATCCGCCTGCTCCGTCGTCAAGATCCAGGTGGGCGCCAATCCGTCTGACACGACATGGCTGTCGAGCGGTATCCTCAGGCTCGAATCCACGATGATCCTGACCGGGTGGAGCCCCTCAACGCCAAGCCGGGTCGTCAGGCTCGGGTTATCCGCGATAACCGTAGACACGCCGACCATGATGCCTTGATGGCGATGGCGCAGCGTATGCACAAGCTCCCGGGATTTTTCATTGGAGATCCACTTGCTGTTCCCGGTTTTCGAAGCGATCTTGCCGTCCAGCGTGCTCGCCGTCTTTAACGTGACGAAGGGCCGGCCCGTCGTAATGAATTTAATAAAGGCTTCGTTCAGGCGAAGAGCGCGATCTTTAAGGATACCCGTTTCAACCTCGATTCCCGCTGCGCGCAGCATCTGAATCCCTCTGCCCGCCACGAGGGGATTCGGGTCCTCGCAGGCCACAACCACCCGCCGAACGCCCTCGGCGATAAGCCTCTCGCTGCAAGGCGGCGTAGCGCCGTAGTGACTGCAGGGCTCCAATGTCACGTACACGGTACTGCCTGCCGCTTTCGGCCCGGCCATATTCAGGGCATGAACCTCGGCATGCGGCGTTCCCCGCTCCAGATGCGTGCCCACCCCGGCGAGAGCGCCATCCTTAACGACGACGCAGCCGACTACCGGGTTGATCCCGGTTTGGCCCTGCGCACGTTCAGCCAGATCCAGCGCAAGTGACATATAGAATTCATCGTTGACGATATCCATGCTAAACATGCCCCTTTCCCAACGTTCATACAAAAAAGCCCGGCCAAAGATTCCGAAGAATCCTTAACAGGGCTTGATGGAAGTTAATCATTGACACGATAAATAACCGTCATGAATGCAGATTTCGCGTATAACAAGCGACCCAAATCCGTAACGGGCGACACCAAAAAAAAACGCCGTCACAGCTTTGAATTGCATGTGAAAACCTGCACATAACGCATGTCACGCTGTGCGCAAAGACACAATAACATGTGCTGCTTATGTGCCTCTCACTCCTTCTCCCATCCAGACTATACTGTCGGTCCCGGATTTGCACCAGGTCCACCGCATACGATGTGTAACGTCACATTCATATCCGGGTCACGGACTAAGACGCAGCACTCTGCTTCGATAAGCTCAATAACTGCGTTCATCACCGCCGGTAGGGAATTTCACCCTGCCCCGAAGGATTAAACCTATGAAATTGTTTGATCTTATGAAGAATCTTATCACCCCCTTTTGAAAATTGCAAGAAAAAACAACTAACTTTTTTAAAGCGAATAACTTTAATGCTGTCATTAGCATGGATTTTTGAAGGAGAATGCTTCCCGAAGGGAGAACAGTTAAGTAGGGTAGCAAGGAGATAAGTAGCAGTTGAAAAGGAGCGAGCCACGATGAAAACTTCGCTGGACATTATCGTCCGTCCCACGGAGATCGACGTCAACGGTCATGTAAACAATGCAAAATACCTCGAATACCTGGAGTGGGGCCGGGAGGAATGGTACGAAGCGGGAGATCTGCGGTATGATGTGCTGAAACGGCTCGGGGTCCAGACCGTTACCGTCAATATTAATATCAATTACCGCAAGGAGTGCGGCCAAGGCGAACGGCTGACCGTCGTGACGGAACCCGAATCCATGGGCCGCACGAGTTACGTCATGGCCCAGCGGATATACAACGAACAGCATGAGCTTTGCGCGGATGCCATCGTTACCAGCGTGGCGATGGATGTAAACTCACGTAAAAGCCGGCCCGTCCCCGAAGAACTCCGCCGATTGTTCCCAGCCCCTGCGTAATCCGCCCTTTGCGGCGGCCATAAAAAACAGGCTCACCTCTGAGGGTGAGCCTGTTTTTGCATGAAGCTGAATGTATTATGCTTCGTACACTTCTACTTTTTCCATTTTGTCGCGGCCTTTGAATGCATCCACATACTCCATGCCTTCAACGACTTTGCCAAATACGGTATGTTGTCCGTCCAAATGAGGCTGCGGCTCGTAGCACACGTAGAACTGGCTTCCGCCGGTGTTACGGCCGGCATGCGCCATGGCCAAGCTTCCGCGCTCGTGCTTGTTAGGATTGATCTCGCAATTAATGGTATAACCCGGTCCGCCGGTCCCCGTTCCCTGCGGACATCCGCCTTGAGCGACGAATCCAGGAATTACGCGGTGAAATACCAGACCGTTATAGAAGCCGGAGTTGGCCAATTTCTCAAAATTAGCTACCGTGTTCGGTGCATCGTTCTCGAACAGGTCGAGCACAACCTCTTTGCCGTTTTCCAAGGTGATCTTCGCTTTTTTTGCCATATGTGTGTATCTCCTTCCGTTATCTCAAACGCTTTTATCGATTTTTTTACAATGCAAGTTATAGTTTACTATGAATTGAGCCTCGAAGCAAAACGAACTTGTCCCCGTCCTCGCGATGATATCCAACGGAAGGCAGGACGAAGAGCCCTGACCGCAGCCGAAGGCTATGGCGGGCTCTTCCTATCCAGAGACATTGACGTCTTATGAACTCGTAACGGTTTCTTTTGTTACACCCGCCGGCACGACATCGTTGCTGATGATATCGGCAAGCGATTCGCGGCGAACGACCAGGTTGCTTTGCCCATCCTTCACGAATACGACCGCAGGTTTGCGGATCCGGTTGTAGTTGCTGGCCATGGAATAGTTGTATGCGCCCGTGCAGGACACCGCCAGCAGATCGCCCGTTTCAACCTTCGGAAGCTCCAGGTCCCAAATCAGCATGTCTCCGCTCTCGCAGCACTTGCCGGCAATGGATACCGTTTCTTCCGGCTCTTCTTTAGCCCGGTTTGCAAGCAGCGCTTCGTATTTCGACTCGTAGAGCGCCGGACGCGGATTGTCCGTCATGCCGCCGTCGACGGCAACATATTTGCGCACCCCGGGAATATCCTTGCTGGTTCCCACCGTGTAGAGCGTGGTACCTGCGTCACCGACGATGCTCCGACCCGGTTCCACCCAAATTTCAGGAAGCTCGGAACCAAGGCCCGCAAAATGGTTCTTTACCGCATCCGTAATCGCTTTTACATATTGGGATACTTGAAGCGGCGTATCTCCATCCACGTAGCGGATACCGAATCCGCCGCCCAGGTTCACGACCTTGAACACGACGCCCAGGCCTTCTTTTACGGAAGCTGCAAATTCAGCTACGCGCTGAACAGCCATCTGGAAGCCTTCCACCTCAAAAATCTGGGAACCGATGTGGGAATGGATGCCCATGAGATGAATATTCGACTGTGCTTCCGCAAGCTGCACCGCTTCGTACGCAGAGCCGTTGCCGATATCAAAGCCGAACTTCGAATCGGTTTGTCCTGTCGAGATATATTCATGCGTATGCGCCTCGACGCCCGGTGTCACGCGAAGCAAAATGTTGACCTTGCGCTTCTTCTCGGCAGCGATGGCCTGCAGCATATGCAGTTCGATCACGTTATCGACGACGAAACAGCCGATTTCGGCATCCAGCGCCATCTCGATCTCTTCCGGCGTCTTATTATTTCCGTGGAAATGAATCCGATCCGCCGGGAATCCGGCTTGAAGCGCCGTGTACAGCTCTCCGTCGGAAACAACGTCGAGCGACATGCCTTCCTCGTCGGCCAATCGGCACATGGCCATAACGCAGAACGCCTTGCTTGCATACGCGACTTGGAACTTCAAACCGGAAGCCTTAAAGGCCTCGATGTATTCCCGGCAGCGGTTGCGAACCGACTGCTCGTCTACGATATATAGTGGTGTTCCATATTGAGCTTTCAAATCGGATGTGTCACACCCGCCGATTTCCAAATGCCCCTGATCGTTAATCTTGCTTGTACCGTGTAAAAACATGCTTACAATTCCTCCGATCCATTGTTTCAAAAATAGGGTAATCGAATAATTGTTCACAGTATAGCAGACAACGGAAGGTAATCAAAATGGATTTTTCAACACAACATTTGTGTTATTGTTAGTGCTCGCCCCTCGGATTCATTTCCGGGCCCATTTTCGTGTTGTCACGCGTTTTGTTGAGAGCCGGGCGTCTTCTTGACAGAAGCAGCGGTTTGCGGAATAAAATTTCGCCCATCGCTTTTGCACTAAATGGTATAAACGGCCATAAATAAGACGAGTTATAGGAACGGTGGGTCGTCAGAAGCAGAATCAGGAGCGTTGTGCCGATGACAAAGCCCTTCACCCCGAACAAGGCTGTGGCCAGCAGCAGGATCAGCCTGACCATCCGATTGGCAAGTCCCAGCTCGTAACTCGGAGTCGCATACATCCCGATGGATGCAACCGCCATATACAAGACAACCTCGTTGACAAACAATCCGGTCTTAACGGCAATATCGCCGATCAAAATCGCAGCGATCAGGCCCATTGCCGATGCGAGCGGCGTCGGCGTATGAACCGCGGCCAAACGGAGCAAATCCACGCCGAATTCCACGATCAGAAACTGCAGAATAATGGGGATTTTCGCATTCTCCTGCGGACCGAGGATATCGAGTCCCGGCGGCTTCAATTCAGGATGGACAACCAGCAGCATCCACAACGGGAGCAGGAACATCGAGGCAAAAATGCCTATAAATCGTATCCAGCGAAGATAGGTCCCCATAAACGGGGTCTGCCGGTTCTCTTCCGCATGCTGGCAGAGATCCAGGAAGGTGGTCGGCATGATCATCACACTCGGCGATGTATCCACCATAATGACGATCCGGCCTTCCAGCAGGTGGGAAGATACCACGTCCGGCCGCTCCGAATAACGGACCAGCGGATAGGGGTGCCAGCCCTTGTTTACAATCGCTTCCTCCAGCTGCTTGTCGCCAAGAGGGAGCCCCTCCAAATCGATTTCCTGGATTTTCTCCCGGATGGCTTCTACCTGGGTACGGTCGGCTACGTCATCGATGAAGACCAAACTGACGTCCGTTCTCGTACGCCTTCCCACTTTGATGATCTCCACATGCAGTCCCGGATCACGAACCCGTCTCCGCACGAGGTTAACGTTCGTCACCAGCGTCTCCGTAAACCCGTCCCTGGCGCCTCGAACAACGCGTTCGACCGCCGGCTCTTCGAGTCCCCGTACGGGATATTTCCGGGTGTCCAGGATGATGGCGGAATGCGCATCCTCGATGAACAGCGCGCATAGGCCCGACAGGACCTCGTCAATCACCTTGCTGAGCCTGGTATCCCGCTCCACCTGAACATGGGGAATATAGCGGTTCATGATTTCGGTAAGCGCCTGGTTGCTAACATCCTCAGGCGTCAGGTACGTCAGCCTTGTCAAAATTTCCGTCACCACGACATCGTTGGTGAACCCGTTTAAGAAGAGAAGCCCCGCATTTCTGCCGGCAAAGTTCATCTCGCGGAATACCACGTCAAACGAAACACCAAGGCCGATCACTTCCTTAAGCGTTTCTTTCAGTACGCTCAGTTTCGCGGGAACATCGTCCGTTTGCTGCCAATAAATAACGGATTCCTTGGTGCTGTCGGAGGTTTCCGCCTCCCTCTTCTCCTTCAGCGCTTCTTCCTCCAGCGCTTTGATCTCCGATGGAGGAATGATCGGAATCCCGGCCTCCAGTTCGCCGCCATGCGTTGTTTTCTCGTCCATAACCTACCTCCTAGCCATAACTGTCACTTGCTGTAAACAAACCAGTCGAACAGGGAACCCGCTACCTTGCCTGCCACCATGGCCATCAGAAGACCAAACAGATACCCCTTCAGCCGGAGCCGCTTGGCCAGAATCGGCAAGACATTCAACACTTCCGTCAGTGCGGCTGCCAGCATGCCGATAAATATTCCGCACATCAGTCCGATTACGGTACTCACGACCGGTCCCAAAGGAACGGACCATCTCCAGAAATCGGCCACCGTGCCAATGAAGGATCCCGTTATCAATGCTCCTTCGTACCAATGCACCCGGCTGTAAGTCGCCGTCAACTGGGACAATCTCGGTATGATGTCCAGCACAATGATGAGCGCAATCACGCCGCCGCCGACGGCGATGCCTCCGGCAACGCCGAGAACACAGGTAAATACCCCTTGCAGAATGGACAACATCATGGTTTTTCCCCCGTCGTATCGGCACTGGCGTTCATTTTCCGGTATTCCTCGGCAACCACGAACTGATCCAGATTTTCCTGATAGAGGTACATTTCCACCTCCAGCGGGGTCGGTTCTTCATTCCATTTTTTCTTGAACAAATGATTGAAGAACACCGTCATGCCGAATCCGAGCCCCAGAGAGTAAGCGATCTGGAACAAATAGGGATGCTCATCTCGTTTTCCCGTCACCATTTCGACAATCCGGATCTGGACCTCAAGCATGTTGACGTCTGCATGAAAGTTCATGATGGTGAGCGCAGAACCGAAAAACAAGAGCAGCCAAATAAGCGGGAACCACAGTCGGGATCGTTTGCTGTCCGGACCGACAAGCTCCACCAGGGTATGATGGTTACCCATCGGTTCAATATGGGCGCCCGGAATCAGCCCTTGTATCTTCGGAATGATTTGAATCAGATCCATGACAAGACGGTTGCCGTCGATATCCTTCGGCTGAGTCAACGGCAGGGCTCTGAGCCGTTTCTCCCATTCGGGCTCACAGACTATGAAGGCGACATCACCTAGTTTGACGGTCTGGTCTCTCGGCAGCCGTATTCGGCTCCGCAGCTGCAGAAACACCGTCGGAGTGGGATTAACCTTCATCCGAAACACTCCTTTACTGCTAAATTACCGTTAGTATGGGAAATTGCCATCGTTTCTACTCGGATTTACCATACTTTCTTTAATCGCCGGACCGGCCAGGGCCGTTATACACAAAAACAAGCTAATCAACCATCGACATCTCACTTAGAAGACAGGCCCCCTTTAGGGAAAGTTCGTCAAGTGAGATAAAGGGGGAAGACGCTGAAGTGGCTAAGGTCTTATTTCCGCAAGAAAGCGCCGTCCCAGTAGGACGGCGCTTTCTTTGTGCAGGCTTTAGGATACGGTATAGATCCCGCTACTGCGCGATCTCGTTTCGAATGCTCTGCAATATTTTTTTCTCGAGCCGCGATACCTGCACCTGGGATATACCCAGCCGGGTGGCAACTTCCGACTGCGTCTGATCCCGGTAGTACCTTAGATATACAATGAGCCGCTCCCGTTCGGTCAAGCCCCCTATCGCTTCGTTCAAGGCCAGCTTGTCAAACCATCGTTCCTGCGAATCATCGGCAATCTGATCCATTAGCGTGATGGGATCCCCGTCATTTTCAAATACGGTCTCATGAATCGAGGTTGGCGGTTTGTTCGCCTCCTGGGCAAACACCACTTCCTCGGGCGTTACCCCCAGCTCTTCGGCAACCTCTTTCACCGTGGGAAGACGATCGAGCTGCTTGGACAGCTCGTCCCGCTTCTTCCTGACTTTGTTGGCCATCTCCTTAAGCGAACGGCTGACCTTCAGAGTCCCGTCGTCCCTTAAGAAACGCTGAATTTCACCGATAATCATCGGTACGGCATAGGTAGAGAACTTTACGTCATAACTGAGATCGAACTTGTCCACGGATTTGAGGAGACCGATACAGCCGATCTGAAACAGATCATCCGGCTCATACCCCCGGTTCATAAACCGTTGAACGACAGACCAGACAAGACGAATATTACAGTTGACGAGCGTGTCCCGGGCGACATTATCCCCGCTTTGGCTAAGTGCAATGAGTCGTTTGACCTCCGCGTCGTCCAAATAAGTCTGCGAAGTTTTCTTCACATCGGCATCCATTTGTCCAACCCCTAATTATATAAAGCTTTCTTAGATTCGATCCTCTTTTTCATTTTGATCGACGTACCGCTGCCTGGTTCGCTGACCACTTCGAATTCGTCCATGAAATTTTCCATGATGGTGAATCCCATGCCGGATCGTTCCAGCTCCGGCTTCGAGGTATACAGCGGCTGCTTCGCCATCTCCAGATCTTCGATCCCGTGGCCGGAATCTTCGATGCGCAGCGTGATCATATCCCCGTCAATCGAGGCTTCAATCTTGACGACCCCATCCGGGTCGCTGTCGTAACCATGGATGATGCTGTTCGTGACGGCCTCGGAAACCACCGTTTTCAGATCGTTCAGCTCATCCATGTTGGGATCCATCTGGGAGATGAATGCAGCCACGGCGACACGGGCAAAGGATTCGTTTTCCGACTTAGCGGCAAACTGCAGCGACATAAAATTATGCTGTGCTCTTCCTTCACTCATGACACTACCTCCAGACCCGAGAGTGCCGTGCCCTCGTTCTCGTATATCGGCATGATTTTGAACAGCCCCGACATGTCAAGCAAGCGGTAAACCTGCGGCTTGACATCGCACACCGCCATCTTTCCGCCCTTTTGCTTGATGAATTTATAGCGTCCCAGAATGACTCCCAGCCCTGAGCTGTCCATAAAATCCAAGTCTTTTAAGCTCAGCACCAAGTGCTCTGTTTGACGTCTCTGAATGGCTTCATCCAGCTGCATCCGGACATGATCGGCCGTATGATGATCCAGCTCGCCGGACAGACGGACGATCAGAACATGCCTGTGATGCTCCATATCAACATGCAGATTCATGTTTGTTCACTCTCCTCCCTGACATGAACAAGGATTTCTACATTCGAAAAAGACATTCCTGCATCACGACAAAACTAGAAGAAAACTCCCATTAATCTACATGAAACAACTTGCCGGTCGTCCGTTTGAACAGCTTCCAGAATCCGGCCTTTTCCACCTCGACAGGCGACGTCAGCTCGAACTCCTTCACGAGCTGTTCCCCCTGATAGACAGACAGCTTGCCGATGACTTGTCCTGCGGCTACCGGTGCCTTCACGTTCGGATCCAACTGAATCTCATGACGGATGTCCGGATTCTTTACGCCTTTCTTGACAAGCACGCTGTAGTCTTTTTCCGCTTGAATCGAGATCTCGGGCACGTTGCCCTTTTGCACCTTCACGATACCGAGCACTTCGCCAGGCTTATAGATGGAGTGCATCGTGTATTGGGAAAAGGCATAATCAAACATGCGCGACACTTCATTGTTCCGCGTCTTGGTGTCCGGAGCCCCCATGACAACCGCTACAGCGCGCAGCCCGTCCCGTTTGGCCGTTGCCGATAAACAGAACTTGGCTTCGGACGTATACCCGGTTTTCAATCCGTCCGCGCCCGTGTAGAACCGCACCAGCTTGTTCGTATTGACCAGCCAGAAGGGTTTCTCCGAATCTTTGCGCAAGTAATCCTGATAAGCGCCGGTATATTTGGTGATCTGGTCGTATTTCAGCAATTCCCTGCTCATGACCGCTATGTCATGGGCCGATGTATAATGATTCTCTGCAGGAAGTCCGTTGCAGTTCACGAAATGCGTATCTTTCATTCCGAGCTCCGCCGCTTTCTCGTTCATCATTTTCACGAAGCCTTCTTCCGAGCCGGCAATCTTCTCCGCCATCGCAACGGAAGCATCATTGCCCGATGCCATGGCAATGCCTTTGAGCATCTCGTCCACGGTCATTTCCTCGCCGGGCTCAAGAAAAATCTGGGATCCGCCCATGGATGCCGCATATTCGCTGGTGCGCACCTTATCGGTCCACTTCAATTGTCCTTCATCGATCGCTTCCATCGTAAGCAGCATCGTCATTACCTTGGTGATGCTGGCCGGAGGCAGCTTATCATGGCTGTTTTTCTCGTAAATAATGGTTCCGGTATCCGCATCCAGCAATATAGCGGAACGGGCACTTGGCGCCAGCTCCTCTTGAGATGATCCTCCGCCGGGTTTGCTATTTTCTTCCGCATAACTTGGTACAGCTGCACTGGATAATCCCACGGCTAGAACCAGGAATCCAGCGATTAACGCTTTTTTCACTTCCGTCCCCTCCTGACATTCGTAATGGCATCCCGCTGTACGCGGGTCTGCTATTCATTGTCGTCAGGTTGAAAACAAATTATTCCAGTATTTTACGGAAAATTGTTGCCATTCATCTAAAAGGACATAACAAAGAGGCTGGGCTTCTTGCAGATGTAAATCTGCGAAAAGCCCAGCCTCATGCTAACAACCATTACATCTTGGGAATGATGGCCATAACGAGCGCCAGGAATTTCTCACGGACCTTCTCCGCTGTTTCCATCACTTCGTCATGGGATAGCGGCTGATCCAGTATGCCCGCAGCCATGTTGCTGATGCAGGAGATGCCCAGCACCTCAAGCCCCGCATGCCTTGCTACAATGACCTCGGACACGGTGGACATGCCTACCGCGTCCGCACCGAGCGTGCGCAGCATGACAATCTCGGCCGGCGTTTCATAAGTCGGTCCCAGCAAACCTGCGTAAACCCCTTCTCTCAGCACGATGCCCTGACCCACGGCGACTTCTTTTGCCAATTGGCGAAGTTGACGGCTGTAAGCCTGGGACATGTCCGGAAAGCGTACGCCAAGCGCCGGATCGTTAGGCCCGATTAACGGGTTGGTTCCTGTCATGTTCAGATGATCGGAGATCAGCATGAGGTCGCCCGGCTCGAAGGACGTGTTGATGCCGCCGGCCGCATTGGTAACAAGCAGGCTCTTTACGCCAAGCTCCTTCATGACGCGTACCGGAAAAGCCGTCACTTCCGGACCGTAGCCTTCGTACATGTGGAAGCGGCCCTTCATCAGGACGACAGGCCGGTCGTGGATCGTGCCCAGCAGCAGTTCGCCTTCATGTCCTTCCACCGTCGATAAGGGAAAATGAGGAATGTTCGTGTAAGCGATCGAAACCGGATTCTCAATCAATTCCGCCAACACGCCGAGCCCCGAACCCAAAATCAGGCCGACCTCGGGCTGGACGCCATTCTGCCCTCGTATGTATGCTGCTGCTTCCTTAATGCTTTGCTGATGGACTGAACTCATATTCATACCTCTCCTATTCTGATGATAAATTGTAGATTCTAGAGCATGTAAGTCCGCCCTATGATCTCGGATGATAATGATCGTATACCTCCTTCATGCTTTTCTTGGCAGATTGATACATGCCGGTTGTGGACAATGCCGAATGTCCCAGCATCTCCTGAACCGAACGCAAGTCCGCGCCGTTCCCCAGCAAATGCATGGCAAACGAATGCCGAAGAGTATGCGGCGTGATGTCCTCGTCAATATCGGCAAGCTTGCCATACTTTTTAATAATTTTCCAAAAACCCTGCCGTGTCAAGCGCGTTCCCAGCGAATTCAGGAATAACGCGTCTTCCCCGGCATCCCGCATCAGCTTGTCCCGCATATCTCGCACATAAAATGCAACGCTCTCGGCTGCAATGGGGGTGATCGGCAGAATACGCTCCTTCCCACCGGAAACAGCGCAGCGTAAAAAGCGCATCTCCAAATGGATGTCATGGATGGACAGATTCACCAATTCCGAGACCTTGATGCCCGAAGCGTACAGCAGCTCAAGCATCGCTTTGTCCCTGGCGCCCTGCGGGGTACCGGAATCGGGAGCCGACAGCAGCTTGTCCACCTGCTCCACGGTTAGCGACTTCGGCGGCTTCCGTTCCGGTTTCGGATTATCCAGCAGCTGAGTCGGATCCTGTACAATAACGGCTTGACGCACCAAATACTGAAAAAAGGAACGCAGGGAAGCCGTGCATCGAAGCAGGCTCGATGCCGCCTTCCCCTGCTGCCTCAACCTTCCCACATACAGCCCGAGCAGCGTTCGATTCACCTCCCGCGGATGGGTGACCTCCCTTTCAGCTGCAAATGCTAGGAATCCTTGAAGGTCGGCCCGATACGATGCTATCGTGCTTCGGGACAGTCCCTTCTCGTCCTCCAGGTATTGTACATATTCGTCCAGATATGGTTTCATGATCTTTTGCTCCTATTCCCGCGGCCCTATGCAAGCACGATCACTCTCCGTACCAGTAATACAATCGGAGACGCTCTGCCGGCGAATAACGGGAGTCCATGGTGCTCTCCGGCTGAAAAGCCTTTACCGCTTGTCCCGAAGGCGCACGGTAAGGATCCACTGGCGTTAGCCAATCGCCTACCCATCCCAGCACGAAGTAAAAAAACATGGTCAACACGGCAAACATCGAAATAAAACGGATCAGTGAGCCTATTTTTCGAATAGATATAATCACTGGCAGCGCCTCTCTTTCACATGGCATCGATCGCTCAATTGAAAGCGGGTATTGCAGGTATCATTTCACGTAAAGCCTATGATACAAGCTGCAGGATTATGACGGCATCCCTCTTATCTCCGATCAGCCATTGGGCCCGGCGGTTATTCTGAAGAATAAAAAAAACGTCTAATCGACGTACTTGGATGATGTAAAAGTATAATTTGTGCTTAAAAGTGAACGATACGATAAGCGTGCATGAACCGCCTAATATAGTTAATTATCTAAAAAGCCCTCCCGGCTTACCGCCGTAGAGGGCTGCCGTGATGATCATCACTGCGGTTTGTTGAAAGATATAAAATTAGGATTTGTCCTGGTCATTCTTGCCCTTCTCTTTGCAACGGTAGCATATGCCATGGAAATCAAGCCGATGGTCATGAACGGTAAAGTTGAATTCTCGCTCTAACCGCTCTTCCAACGGACCGAGCCAATCCTCGCGTATTTCATCCATGCTTCCACATTGAGTACATATCAAATGATGATGGTGATGCTTCGAAGTATCCGTCCGCAAGTCGTAACGGGCGACACCATCGCCAAAATTTATCTTCTCTACAACATGAAGCTCACTGAGCAGCTCTAGGGTACGGTACACGGTTGCCAGACCGATCTCCGGAGCCTTCTCTTTCACGAGCATAAATACATCCTCTGCGCTAAGGTGGTCGTCTTCATTTTCCAACAATACGCTTACCGTGGCTTCCCGTTGGGGCGTTAATTTGTATCCTTGGGATTGTAGCTGCTGCTTAATTTTGTCGATCCGCGCTTCCATCGTTTCCCTCCCCCTTGGAAATCACTGCACGTTATTGTTCACTTCCTTCATTATAGGGGGATTTGACAAACAAAGTCAAACGGTTTTGCTTTATGGAAAAATTCGCGGATTATAGCAACATGGGCGTAACCCAGCGCATCATGGCGGGGGTTACCCAGGTTTCAAAGGAAGCGACCCCGAGCGTCAGCATGACCATGAAAAATGTCAGCATGGCATACGAGGCAAAAGGCTTCATCATGCTGCCTCCGCGATTCATGATAAATCGGTCCCTGATAATGTAGAGCGAGAAGGTGATGGCAGCTACGCTGCACATCATAAGCACCGGTATGATAAGCAAATTTTGCGGCGCAATCGAGACCAAGGCGAACAGCAGACCTTTCCATGAATACTGTCCCACCAGATAACCAACCGTAAACCCGATGAGAACCCCTTTTAGAAAATCCAATATCAATATTCCCGGGAGCCCGATGACGGACAATCCCAGAATCCATATCAAACCGATCCATTTCAGATGCAGGGCTGCGATGCTCCAGTAAGAAGACTGACTCATGGATTCTCCACCGTCCTGCACGTTAACAAAAAAGTGGTTTAAATAGCGGGCCATATCCTGCTGCTGCTCCAATGAAAGCGCATTGACCATCAACGCTCCAAACAGCACGCCCACTAAAAACAAGACGCCTACAAACACATAGAGCATCGTCTGATCCTTAAAGGCTTGGCGGAATGATTGCATAGAATAGAGTCTCCTTTCTGTGTCTCTACTCTACTCTATGACAATCGTCAGCTTTGTATGACCTGCTTGGTTGAAAGAGTTGACCCGATTTACCGGAGCACCTTCCCGTAAGAGCCTCCGCCGCCAGCCGATAAGGGCAGCGTCCCATTCCGGGCCATCACGATGCTTGCCGCGAGTCCCTCGCCGGCAACGGCCGCCAGCTCCGCTTCCGTAGCCTGATGAAGGATATTCATTTCGGTGCCGAAGGCGTCAAGCAGCTTCGACATGGAGGACTTCCCTAGACCCGGGATGAACTCTAGCGGAACCTGGTAGTGATACGAAGGTCGGCTCTCCGGCACCACGGGCTCCGTACGGTCAGCGATGTTCAAAATTCGGTCGAACACCCCTTGAACCAGTTTGGTACTGCCACAGTACGGGCATCGCACCAAATCATGAATGTCGCTCCCTTCATACAGAATGCTGTCGCATCCCACGCAGTAGGTACGATGGTATTTTCCCAGTCTGGGATTCAGCCCATAGTTCGCACTGATTCTCCTCCCGTTGCTAGCCTGAAGCGCCTGCCGAAATTCTGCGAATGAAGGCTTGGCCATGTCGATTCGGTTGTATTCCCTGCCGATCTTCCCGAGGGAATGCGCATCCGAATTGGTCAAAAAGGAATAGGCATCCAGCTCGCTAATCCGTCCTGCCATCGAGGAATCGGCGCTGAGCCCAAGTTCGATGCCCGCGATCCCGTTCAGATCGAACACCTCGCTCATACGGTCGGCCATGCTGCCGTAAAGCCCCTTATGAGGCGTAAAGACATGAGCGGGTATCAGCAGCCCGCCGCGTGCCGTAATCTCTTGCTGCAGCTCCAGCGGACTGACATAGATGCGCTGGGAACTCAGCTGGACGTTTTTCATATATCCCGCCATCCAGCCGGTGAACTCCCGCATCGTGCCCAGGTCGGGAAAATAAGCCAGCACATGGGCCGCGCCTCGGCCGCTTTCACGTATTTCAATCTCGCTGCCAAGCAGGATCACCGTATCCCGATACGCAATTCCGCCCCCGTCGATCTCCTGCATGACGCCGCTGTCCAAACACTGCAGAATGTCTTCCTGCACCGAAGGAGAATGGCAATCGATGATGCCGATCATCTGAATGCCTTTCCGCTCCGAAGCTTCGACGGCTATATTTTCAAAGGTCAGGTTGTTGCTTGCACTTATTTTCACAGCTTGTCCGCTGCTTGTACGACCGATATGAATATGCATGTCGCAGTAATAGGACTGAAGCTTCCCGACCGAGACGTTCTCATCAGGATGCTGCATATCAGATCTTGCCCGTCAAGCTGTACATATTCCAAGCATAGACGGCGAGAATGGTCTTGGCATCGCTGATTCTCTCCTCTTGGATAAGGGAGTACGCCTCTTCCAGCGAGATTTCCATCATCTCTATGAACTCGTCCTCATCGGGGTTCATGTCGCCTCCGACCAGATCCTCCGCCAGGTACAAGTGAATGATCTCATCGGCAAACCCCGGAGATGTATAGAAGGAATGCAGTTTTCGGATCGAGCCGCACGTATAACCGGTTTCCTCCTGCAATTCACGCTTGGCCGCTTCAAGCGGATCTTCCCCCCGCTCCAGCTTGCCTGCTGGGATTTCAACCTCACAGCGCCCAAGAGGCTGACGAAATTGATTGACGGCCAGCATTTTATCGTCTTTTAACGCAAGCACCGCTACGGCGCCGGGATGCCTGACAACCTCACGGGTTGCCGTCTGCCCATCGGGCAGTGTCACCGTATCGACCTGCAGCGATATGATTTTCCCTTCAAAAATAGATTGGGTGGACAAGGTGGTTTCTTCCAGCAATTTATCCGATGCTTCACGGGTCTTACTGCCGATATCGCTCACAAAATGACCTCCTTTGTTTAAAAACGGCATGGCGGACCATGCTAGTGCATAAGGTGTATTATATCAAAATTTCCAAGAAAGAAGGAAGCCGCCCATGAAAAGCTACAAAGGTGACCATTCGATACATTTGGTAGGACAGGCCTGGCAGATCCGGATTATGCTGAAGCAATGGCAGCAGCAATGGGGATCGGAAACGACGATTATGGATATTATTTCTAAGTCTTCTAAAAATATTTATGAAAATAGATCGAAAAATTAGTGCCTTAGACCTGTTTTTCGACTTTTTTCTATTTTTTTCGAATACGGACCATGACCTTTTCGCCTATTAGGGTGTTATATATCATTGGGAGGCTTCGACATGCGACAACTACCTATTATTGAAACCGATCCGATTACAAATCCACCTTCAACTGAATATGAGCGCGGAAAATGGTACAAAAAACGCGGGTATCTTGAAAAGGCTCTGAAAAGCTTCAAGGATGCTGCACAATCCGCAACAACCGATACGACGAGCTCGGGATGGAAGGAAGTCGATTTAAGCTGGCTTGAGTACGGGCTATTAAGCATGCGAATGCGTTCCTACGGCAAGGCCGAGGAGGCTTTCAGAACCGTCGTGCTTCATTCCGGTGCCCACGCCCAAGAGGCGCTGAATCAATGGGCCGCACTCCTGCTTCTGCAAGGAATCCCGGATCAAGCCATATGCGAACGGCTTTTGGACGAAACAAGCAGCTTTCCGGCATCCAATATCATGGTTGGCAGGTCTTTATATTATATCGGGGCTTACCCGTTTGCCTCCCGCTGCTTTGCTGAGCAGGGAAGTTTATATTCCGATACCTGTATCATGTACGTGACTTGCCTCATCATGACAGGTCAAACCTCTGAAGCCATGCAGTTCATAGACAGTTACCTTCGGGATTCCACCCGTCAGCCGCGGGAACTGCCGCGTCCGCAAGGATCCGAGATGGCTCAGCTAAGCCGAATCCGGCAGCTCTGCGAGTGGAGCGTCCAACATACACTGCCTGACCGATTCATCGCCATGTCGGAGGCTTTGGAATTAGCTCGCACCGCCATATCGCTCAACATGATCTCCATCGCCGAACATCTGCTTGCCGATAGCGGCGAACGTGCTTATTATGCTCTTATCTGTTTTCTTTATGAGGAAGGCTACAAGGGACAGGCAATTTCAAAGTTGCATCAATTGGAAGCGCTGCCTCTCCAGGATCAAGACAGCTACAGCTTCAAGGTATGTTTCATAGCGGCTGAGCATTTGTATGATCTGGGTAATTATGACGAGGCCGCATCCATGCTTGAGCAGCTCAGACTCGCTTCTCCCGGGCATACGGAGGCTCGCTTCGGCGAAGCCGCTTGTTATTTGCAGTCCGCGTTGATCTCCCTTTCCGCCCGTCTTGAGGAGAGCTATTCCTCTGCATCGGCAAGGAAGGAAATCGAGTTATACCTCGACAACATTAATGCCGCATTGCATGTTGTCGAGAGCACGAACTGGCATACCACCTGGACGCCTGCCCAAAAAAGGGTGGAGACCTCCCCGACGATGTCATTCCTGAATTAGCTGAATCAAAAAGCCCGCAGCGGACATCGAGCATCCGCAACGGGCTTTATTTGATCCTCATCATCGACTACGCTTTGGCCGTTTCCTGGATAATTCCAACCACGATCTGCGCCGCCTTTACCAAATCAGAAGCTTGAATGCGCTCCTGCGTGGTATGAATGTCTTGATATCCAATCGCCAGATTGACGGTTGGAATGCCGAGGCCGTTAAAAATATTGGCGTCACTGCCGCCGCCGGATCGGAACGTACGGGTCGGCAAACCCAATCCGCCGATGGCTCGCTGCGCAAGCTGGACGACCTCGTCATGCTCATTGAAACTGAAGGCCGGATAAACGATCTCGCTAATGAACTCGCAATTGGCATTGTATTCACGAACCGTGGTTTCGAGCGCTTCACGCATATCGTTCACTTGCTTATCGACCTTTTCCTGAACGATGCTGCGTGCTTCGGCATCGATCTGAACAAAGTCGCACACGATATTCGTAGCGCCTCCGCCCTGGAATTTGCCGATGTTAGCCGTGGTCTCCTTATCGATGCGTCCAAGCTTCATTTTGGCAATGGCTTTGGACGCGACTTGAATGGCACTGATGCCGTCCTCCGGATTTACGCCGGCATGGGCAGACTTGCCTTTAATGATCATTTTGATCTTCGCCTGGGTCGGGGCGGCAACCGCGATCGAACCTAACTCCCCGTTGGAGTCCAGCGCAAAGCCGATATCCGCATCCAAAACATCGGGATTCAACGCCCGCGCTCCGACCAGCCCTGATTCTTCGCCTACCGTAATGACAAACTGGACTTGCCCGTGCGGAATGTTATTTTCCTGAATGACCCGAATGCCTTCCAGCAAAGCGGCGATGCCGGCTTTGTCGTCCGCCCCGAGGATGGTCGTTCCGTCGCTTCGGATCCAACCGTCATCGCCTAGAGTCGGTTTGATGCCTTTCCCGGGTGTTACGGTATCCATATGGCAGGTAAAAAGCAGCTTAGGCGCATGCTGGGCCGCCTCGTCCGCTTTCCAGGTAATAATCAGATTGCCTGCTCCGTGCCCCGTCTTTTCCTTGGCATCGTCTTCTATGATTTCGAAGCCGAGACCTGAAAATTTATGCTGGAGGACTTTCGAGATCTCTTCTTCATGTTTGGTTTCGCTATCCACTTGAACCAGTTCCATAAACTCTTGAATGATACGCTCTTCTGAGATCACTGGACTTCCCTCTCTTTCGCAGATACGATACAATGTCTGTATATCCATATCTAAACTAAATGCTGCTGCATGTATGTTCATCATTAAACTTATTCTAAAGGAGTTACACAATGCAACGTAAAAAGTGGTTTCGAATTGTGATCTATCTCATGCTGATTGCCATGGTCGGATCAACGCTTCTGGTTATCCTGGAGCCTTTGTTCCTTCGCTAACGCCAATACGCTACGCTAGGCAGCGAAGTTATTAGAGCCAGTGAGCCTCATACGGAAATACCCGGGTGAAGTAAGGCACGATCTCCCGGGCTACTTCCTCTACCTCGAACTTCCGCCCCGTGCAATCCTCCAGAGAAGTTACGCCGAATTCCTGTATGCCGCATGGAATAATGCCCGAGAATCCCGCATCCGCGATCCCGGATTTAATGTTAAACGCAAAGCCATGGCTTGTCACAAACCCGCGATGCCGGCGGCATTTGTTGAATTTCACGCCGATGGCGCAGATCTTCGAATCCCCTACCCATACACCGGTGTACTCGGGTTTTCGGCCTGCTTCGATGTCGTATGATGCCAAGTAATCGATGATGACCTGCTCCACGTCGCGCAGAAACCCGTGGAGGTTCAAATTCTTGCCGCCATCCAGCAGCAACAGCGGATACCCGACAAGCTGTCCGGGACCATGATATGTAATATCTCCGCCGCGATCGATTTCAAACAGGCCGATGCCCTGTTTCTCCAACTCCTCTTTGCTAAGCAGCAGGTGCTCCGGATGCCGCTGTGACCCCATCGTATAGGTCGGAGGATGTTGGAGGAGCATCAGACTCTCGTGACGCTCTCCCTGATCGATGGCGGAAACATGATTTTTTTGAAGCTCCCAAGCCATGCCGTAATCCACAATCGGCGTATACGATACTTCTAACGGTTTGTTCATGTGCTAACGCCTTCTTTCATAGAGTTCCCGCCAACCGATGAATCCCCTTCGATTGACTTGATATGAATAACGTCTGCGAACCTCTTCCGAGGAATCAGTCCGCAGATCATGCTAGCAGACGTTGATTAATAGAGCTTCGTATCCAGGGTGTAGCCTTCCAGATTGTCTTTGACGCGCTGGAGGAATCGCCCGCAGATCACCCCGTCCAAAATCCGATGATCCAGGGACAAACACAGGTTTGCCATGGAACGAACCGCGATCATGTCATTGATGACCACCGGCTTTTTCACGATGGATTCAAATGTCAGAATCGCAGCCTGCGGATAATTGATGATCGGATAGGACAGAATCGAGCCGAAGGACCCCGTATTGTTAACCGTAAAGGTACCGCCCTGCATATCGTCCAGCTTCAGCTTGCCTTCACGTGTCTTGCGCGCTAGATCCTCGATCTCTCTCGCAAGGCCCGCGATATTCTTCTGATCGGCACGGTGGATGACCGGCGTCAGCACGGAATCCTCCGTTCCGACGGCCAAGGACAGATTGATATCGCGCTTCACCACGATTTTATCCACGGCCCAGAACGAATTCATGATCGGATAATCTTTAATGGCGTTCACTACGGCTTTCAGCAAAAAGGCCAGGTAGGTTAAATTAACCCCTTCCTTGCGTTTGAACTCATCCTTCAATTGATTGCGCAGCAGCACGATGTTGGTCACGTCGACTTCGATCATCGTCCAGGCATGCGGTATTTCCGTAACGCTTTGTCGCATGTTTCGGGCAATGGCATTCCGCATCGGCGTTACATCAATGAAGTATTCCGATCTTCCGCCTTCCATGCCCTCCACTTCAATGGTCGGAATTTTCGGCGATTCCGTCAAATGCAGCCCCGAATGGCGCACATCCGGAATGGCTGTGCCCAGAGGAGGCGACGGTTCCGCAGGCGTCTGATGCTGCAGCCCTTGAAACGGCGAAGACCCGCTCGGCTGCACTGCTTCTCTTTGCGCTTGCGCGCTAGGGAAATACGCCGATCCGGCAGGAGCGCCTTGGCCTTGGGCTGCTCCCCCTTTTTCGATATAAGCCAATACGTCCTTACGGGTTATTCTTCCGCCCATGCCAGATCCCTGCACCTTCGAAAGATCGATCTGATGTTCCGCGGCCAGCGTCTGCACGGCAGGCGAGTATCGGAAACGCATCGAGCCTTCCTCGCTGCCTGCACCCTGCTGCGGATTCGCCGAAGCTGCTGCTGCCGGCTGGGGCGAAGGCGCGGTCCCTTCTCCCGAAGCGACCGCGATCCGGCAAATAATATCGCCAACATTGACGGTTTGGCCTTCCTGGGCAAGAATATCGCCCATGACGCCGTCCAGCGTGGATGGAATCTCGGCATTGACTTTATCGGTAATCACTTCACAAATCGGTTCATATTGCTCAATGGAATCCCCGGGCTTCTTCAGCCACTTGGCAATGGTCGCAGATACAAGGGATTCTGCCAGCTGAGGCATCGTAACATCGGTCAATTTCTGATTTTCGGACATGCTCACAACTCCCTGTTCTTAATAAAGCGCCAATTGACGCATGGATTCTTTGACTTTGTCCTTGTTAAGCATAAAGAATTTCTCCATCGGCGGACTGATTGGCATAGCCGGCACGTCCGGACCGCACAGGCGCATGATCGGAGCATCCAAATCGTACAAGCAGTGCTCCGCTATGATCGCGGATACTTCCCCGCCAACGCCGCCGGTCTTGTTATCCTCGTGAACGATCAGCACTTTCCCCGTAGCCCGGGCTGCGGCGATGATCGCGTCCCGGTCCAGCGGCTGTATGGTACGCAGGTCCAGCACATGCGCGCTGATGCCTTCTTCCTTCTCAAGCTCTTCGGCTGCCTGCATGGCGAAATGCAGCGGCAGGCTGTAGCTGATCACCGTAATATCCGAGCCTTCGCGCAGCAGGTTCGCTTTGCCGATCGGGACAACGTAATCGTCGTCCGGCACATCGCCGGTAATCAGCTTATAGCATTTCTTGTTCTCGAAGAACAGAACCGGATCCGGGTCGCGGATCGCCGCTTTCAGCAGCCCTTTTGCATCATAGGCCGAGTAAGGCGCAACGATTTTCAATCCCGGCGTTCCGAAGAACACCGATTCCGGGCACTGGGAATGATACAAGCCCCCGAATATTCCGCCGCCGATCGGCGCGCGGATCACGACGGGGCAGCTCCAATCGTTATTGGAACGATAGCGGATTTTCGCCGCTTCGCTAATAATCTGGTTGGTTGCCGGGAACATGAAGTCCGAATATTGCATTTCGGCAATCGGCTTCATGCCGTACATGGCTGCACCAATAGCCACGCCGGCAATCGCGGATTCCGCGAGCGGGGTATCGAGCACCCTCATTTCGCCGAATTGATCCATCAAGCCCTTGGTGGTAGTAAACACGCCGCCTTTGACGCCGACGTCCTCGCCTAACACGAATACGGACTCGTCACGCTCCATCTCTTCCTTCATGGCCAGGCGTATTGCATCGATATATTCCATTACCGCCATCTCTTACGCGCCTCCTTCAGCATCGGCATATACGTGAAGAAGCGTATCTTCAGGCTTCGGAAACGGAGCCAAGTCTGCAGATTCCGTCGCTTCTTTGATCTCCAGGTTTAACTGCGCGATCAGATCCTGATCGCGTGTTTCGTCCCAGAGCCCGCAGTCGATCAAATAGTTCTTGAAACGGGCGACGCCGTCCTTCTTCCAGTTCTCTTCAACCTCTTCTTTGGTCCGGTACGCCAAATCGTTATCCGATGTGGAATGCGGAGACAAACGGTACATCATGGATTCGATCAACGTTGGTCCTTCCCCTCGGATCGCGCGTTCCCGCGCTTCCTTCACGGCAGCGTAAACTTCAAGAGCGTCGTTGCCGTCCACTCGAACACCCGGAAAACCGTACCCGAGCGCGCGGTCGCTGACCTTTCCGCTAATCTGTTTATGAAGCGGAACCGAAATGGCGTATTGGTTATTCTCGCACATGATAATGACGGGGAGCTTGTGAACGCCGGCAAAGTTGCAGCCTTCATGGAAATCGCCCTGATTGCTCGAGCCTTCGCCAAACGTAACAAACGATACAAAATCCTTCTTCTGCATCTTCGCGGCAAGCGCGATGCCTACGGCATGCGGAACCTGGGTCGTTACAGGGCTGGAGCCGGTCACGATCCGCAGGCGTTTACTGCCGAAGTGGCCCGGCATCTGCCGTCCGCCGCTGTTCGGATCCTCGGCCTTGGCAAAAGCCGACAGCATTAATTCGCGAGGCGTCATGCCAACCGCCAATACGAATCCGTAGTCGCGGTAGTAAGGTAGAAAATAATCCTTCTCCCGGTCGAGGGCAAAGGCAGCAGCAACCTGACATGCCTCCTGCCCGATTCCGGAAACGTGAAAATTAATTTTGCCCGCACGCTGCAGCAGCAGATTGCGCTCATCGAATTTTCGCGCCAGCACCATATATTTGTACATGTCCAGCACTTGTCCGTCGGTCAGTCCAAGCTGCTCATGCCTATTGTTGTTTGCCGTAACCGTTTCATGTTCTTTCATGGAGATCCCTCCTTTATGTGAGCCATGACTTATAGGCTTGATCCGCCTCGCAACCTGAGTTTGAGGCATATTAGATCAAGTATTAAAACCTGGTACTAAGACTTGGCTTAATGATATTATAATCCCTTTCTCGGCAAAAAGAAATGAGGGATTCCACAAAAGAATATCCTCATTCCTACAAACCGATCGCACGTCCATCCACGGCAAGCATCGCTTCGCCGATGATTTCGGATAATGACGGATGGGCGTGGACCGCCGTGCCGACTTCCCATGGGGTCGCATCCAGCACTTGTGCAAGAGCCGCTTCGCCAATGAGCTCGGTTACATGCGGACCCATCATATGCACTCCCAGAATATCCTGCGTCTTCTGATCGGCAATGACTTTTACGAAACCTTCCTTTGTTCCGTGGATCAAAGATTTGCCGATCGCCGAAAACGGGAATCTGCCGATCTTGATCTCATGTCCGCGTTCTTTCGCCTGCTTCTCCGTCAGCCCGACGCTGGCTACCTCATGACGGGTGTAAATACAGCGCGGGATCCATTCGCTGCGGTAGGCCTCCGTCTTCTCGCCTGCCAGATGGTTCACGGCAGCAATCCCTTCATGGCTGGCCGCATGCGCGAGCTGAAGACCCCCAATGCAATCGCCGATCGCGTAAATATGGGGCTCCGTTGTCTGCATATTCCCGTTCACGGCAATGATGCCGTTCTCCACGCGAACATCGGTATTCTCAAGTCCGATATTCTCGGTATTGCCCACTCTTCCGACAGAGAGCAGCAGCTTGTCCGCTGACAACGTTCTTGTGTCATCCTTATGCTCGATCGCGATGGACACGCTTTGATTCCGGATCTCACAGCTGTCGGTTAATAGCTTGATGTTCGTGATAACCTCTACGCCCCTGGCGCTGAGCATCTTCGACAGCTCGCGTCCGATCTCCTCATCCTCCGTAGGCAGCAAATGGGATGAAGCTTCCACAATCGTGACCTGAACTCCGAAATCATTCAGCATCGAGGCCCATTCCACGCCGATTACGCCGCCCCCCACGATAATCATGGATGAGGGAAGCTCATCCAGCTGAAGCGCATGGTCGCTAGTCAATATATGTATGCCGTCAGGCTCTAATCCCGGTAAGTGACGCGGACGCGATCCGGTCGCAATGATCAGGTGGGTGGGAACCACGGTTTCCATCTCGCCATCCGGAAGCTCAACCGCTACGGCCCCGCTCCGCGGAGAGAAAATGGACGGGCCGATAACTCTCCCTTTGCCCTGCACGACGGTGATTTTATTTTTACGCATCAAATATTGGACGCCCTGGTGCAGCTTCTCCACGATGCCGTCCTTCCGTTTCTGCACTTTGTTAAACGATAGACGGACTCCGTCCGTCTCGATTCCATAGCTGTCGCTATCCTTCATTTCCGCATAAAGCTCGGCGCTTCGAAGCAATGCTTTGCTCGGAATGCACCCGCGGTGCAAGCAGGTCCCTCCCAATTTGTCCTGCTCGATGATAACCACATTTTTACCGAGCTGGGCTGCACGGATGGCTGCAACATATCCACCGGTACCTCCGCCAAGAATTGCTACATCACATGTTATAGCCACAAACGGCACCTCCATCATAAGTCCAGTTATACACTTTCATTGTACTCTCTTTTTTTCGGATTACAAAATCGTCATCCATAATCGAAATAGACATCCCCTTATGAAAAAGGTATGATAAACGGTAGTTTAATACATCAGTCGCAGGAAGGAATCTTCTATGAAAATGTTAATTTCCCGCTTTATTGCCATCTTGATTTTGGTTATTCCGGGTTTTATGGCAATGAAGGGTTTCTTGATGATGAAGGATGCGGTTTTTCTATATATTGCCGTGCATGGGGACGACAACGTGGCGAACCCCGCTTTCGGTTGGCTTTCTTTTCTTGGCGGACTGGCCCTGTTCGTCATCGGCATCGGTTTCCTGGGCGGCTGGATTCTGTTCCGCGACCGCAAACGGAATTACGTCGGTCCGAGATTCAAAAAGAAGCGCCCGGCAACAAAATCAGGAACGCCGTCCAAAAGCTGATTCACCCATACAAAGCAAACACCGGGGAGCGCTCCCCGGTGTTTGCTTGTTTTGGCCCAATTTGTTATTCCATGAGGGCATCCTTCAATTTACTCGACATTCTTGTTTCTTTGGAGGCTGCTTTTAGGGCGGTTCGCCGCAGATTGACATTCTGTCTCGTTAAAGCTTCGATTTCTTCATACATCGCATGGATTAACGACAGGGCATCCGGAGATAAACCTCCCTTGGATTCCGCCTCCTGTATACGCTCTTTCCATGCTTCCATCTTGTCGCTCATGCTGATCTTCCTTTCAGGGCAATTCCCTATTTTCCGTCTTCAACCCCATGCTTCCTACGTCCGTATCATTAACGAACCTTCAAATCGGCGGACAATTCGGCTATCAATTTCGGCATCCAATCGTGCAAATCCCAAAATTTAAAGCCGGCGGCTGCGGCTTTGGCATGATCCATCGTCCAATCACCCGGAATGCCGAACGGAGACATGTGATCCGGTGCCGCCGATGACTGGAGCGGTGCCGTCCTCCCGATTTCCTGCTGGATCAAGCCCATCATTTCCCGTACCGAAATCGTGCCGCTCGAACATGCATTAACCGGGCCTTCCAAATGGACTCGGCCTGCCCACTCCAGAAATTCTGCCGCTTCTTCGGCATGCACAAACGAGATTTGCGCGTCGGGATCCGGCAAACCAATGGCTTCCCCGCTCGCAGCATGTTCAATATGGAAAAGCAGCCTTCGCGTGTAATCATCCGGTCCAAGCACAATCGGCAGCCGGACGGCGGTTACATTGAGGTTATGGCGACCGAACAATACCGCCTCCGCCTGGCGCTTGCCTTCCTTGTAGCTGTAGTCCCTGCTTTCATTCATCATGACCGGGTATCTGTAAGGATCAAAGTCTTCTTCCCTCACCGGATGATCCGCAAAATCATATACCGACAACGTGGAGGTCAGCACATATTGTCCTACACGTCCGGCAAATAAATCCGCTGCTTGTCCCGCTTCTTCCGGCGTATAACATATATTATCATATACGATATCAAAATCCTGGCTCCCCACTGCCTGCTTTAAGCTTTCCGGATCTTTCCGATCCGCGGCAAGCCGCGAAACGGCACCCCCGAATGGATCCTGGTGTTGTCCGCGCGTCAAAATCGTAACGGCATCGCCGTTAGCCACCAGCCGGTTAACCAGCCTTTTGCCAAAAAAGCGGGTTCCGCCCAATACTAATATCTTTGCCATTTATAATTCCTCCCTACCAGGAAATAAGTATATCGTTAATAAAAACGATTCTTACTACACCCTTAACCATTCAAACAGGTTTCCTGTCCTTTTTTTCTCCATCCGTATCGCAGACTCCTTCTTTTCTCCTATTTAATATTATGCAGCCGCCTGCCTCGGAATTTAAAAAAACCGACCCAGCATTTAAGCTGGGTCGGTTTCAAGGTCATGACTCGGATATCATGGCATGATCCGCTCTCGGCACACCGAAATTCGGCGTACCGTCTTCATTCCACCGGATGATCTGTACGCGCGCATGGCGGTTCGGATCATATAGCGGATCACCCACGATCTCCTTGTAACTACGGGCATGGTAAACCAGGATGTCCTGCAGGCCGTCCTCGGAGACCGTGAAGCTGTTGTGTCCCGGCCCGTATTGGCCATTGGCTTCCGATGTCATAAATACGGGTAAAGGTGACTTCACCCAGGAGCCCGGATCTAGCAAATCGCTGTCCTCATCGGCCGTCAGCAGGCCCATCGCATAGTTATGGTCCGTGGCGCTTGCCGAATAGGTCATGAATATGCGGCCGTTTCGCTTCAGGACGGCGGCTCCTTCATTCACCAGATAGCCGATCTTCTCCCAATCATATTCGGGAACCGAAATGCAAACCTGTTCCCCTGTCAGGGTCCAGGGATTTTCCATCAAGGAGATATAGAGATTCGAGTTGCCCGGAATGGCCGGATCTTTCTGGGCCCATACATAATATCGTTGCCCCTTATGCTCGAACGTGGTTGCGTCCAGTGCAAAAGACTCCCACTTCGTGATCACTTGTCCCTTCTCCACCCATTCCCCTTCCAGCGGGTTCGCCGAAGCGTTCTCCAACACGAACATGCGGTGATCAAACAACCCGTCCCTCGTTTCGGACGTATGGGCCGCTGCGTAATACACGTACCATTTGCCCTCTATGTGATGAAGCTCGGGCGCCCATATATTGGCGCTCATCAAACCCGAATCATGCTTGCGCCAAATCGTTATGCCTTCCGCATCCGCAAGCCCTTGGATCGTTTCCGAGCGTCTAAGCTCGATCCGGTCATATTCCGGCACGGAACCGGTAAAGTAATAAAAACCATCGCTATGTTTATAGATCCAGGGATCTGCCCTCTGCTCGATCAGGGGATTTTTTATATATAATTCAGTCATGGTGACGACTCCTATACCTTGTAGTTTGACTTCGTTAGCTTTCGGTTTACTTGCTCTTCATTTCCACTCTTCAAAAAACTATCCTTTGATACCCGCGTTTAAGTTGATCGACTGCACAAAATATTTCTGGGCAAACAGGAACAACAGCAGCGTCGGAATGATGGCCAGAATCGCGGAACCCATCAATTGTCCGATCATGCGATAATTGCCGTAGATGTCCTGCAGCAGCAGCAATCCTGCCGTAACCGGCATCTTCTCCACGTCGGTATACACGATGACCGGCCAGAGGAAATCATTCCAGGAACCCGTGAATGAAAACAGGCCGCATACAATCAACACAGGCTTCATCAGCGGCAAAATGATAGAATAATAGATTCTAAAGTCACCCGCGCCGTCCACGCGTGCCGATTCGTCCAGATCCTTGGGAACGCCCATCATGAATTGTCTGACCAAGAAAATGTTTCCCATGCCTGCCAAACCTGGAATAATCATCGCCCATGAGGTGTTTACCCACCCCAGCGCATCTATGATTTTGTAGGACGGAATCAGGTTCACGACTCCGGGAAAGAAGGAAATCCCCAGCAAAGTAAAGAACAAGGTGTCTCTTCCTTTAAAGTTCATGCGGGAGTACCCGTAGCCGGTGATGGAAATGACCACGATCACCAGCAGCGTATGCATCGTTGCGATAAAGACGGAGTTCATCAACCAGCGCAGGATCGGGGCCGTCGACGTATTTTGCAGGATCGTGACATAATTATCGAATATCCAGTTGTCGGGCAGCAGACTGAAACCGCTGGATACGACCTCCGCCTGGGACCGGAACGATGTGGTAATGCCAAAGATGACCGGAATCGCCCATATCACGCACAACAGGATGAGAAATGTATAAGCCATATATTTGGACACGCTAATGTTGGTTGAAGCCTTCTTCGGACCGGAGCGGGCAAGCTTAGTATCCGCGTTCGCTTCATGTACTACCGGGTTCGACATTGCACAGTACACCTACCTTTTATCGTTTCCGTCGTTTGCAAGCAGAACATGCCGCTAGGACGCGTTTCGGTTCATCACATAATATTGAAAGGCTGAAATGACCAGAATGACCAGTCCGAGCAGCACCGCCATCGCGGATGCCATGCCAGCAATGGATTCCCCGTGGCCGAAGGCCAGCTGGCGAATATACATCATCAATACCGTCGTGCTCTGTCTGGGTCCTCCGTCCGTCATCATTAATGGCTGACCGAATACGTTGAAAGCTCCGGCGGTCGTCATGACAAAGGTATAAATCAGCGGGAAACGAATGGAGGGCAGCGTAATGCTCGAAAATCTGCGGACGGGCCCCGCTCCGTCCATCTCGGCCGACTCGTACAAATCCTTGGATACTCCGCTGATGGAAGCCCGGTAGATGATCATGTTTCCACCGACTCCGCCCCAAACCGTAATGACAATAATGATCAGCCAGGCATAAGGCTGGTTGGCGGCCCAGACCGTTTCGGAGCCGAAGACGTTGTTCGTGATCCCAAGCTGCTTGTTAAATATCAATGACCAGATCAGTGCCGCTGCGGAAATCGAAATTAATCCGGGAATATAGAGAATGGATTGAATGACGTTTTTCATTTTTACTTTTTTGTGTTCGAGCGACACCGCGATCATTAACGGGATAACGATTAATATCGGTACGCTCAGAACTACGAAGATCAACGTATTTTTTAATCCGTTCATAAATTGGGTATAGAAGGTGGACTCCGCATCAAACAGAATCGTTTTATAGTTGGCCAGGCCGACCCATACCGGGTCATTGATCAAATTCCATTGCGTAAATGAAGCATAGATCCCGTATAGGGTCGGTAATAGAATAAACACGATGAATAGAATCAGATGGGGACCTACAAAGAAATAAGGTGTCAGCGACTTCTTTTTCATACCCTTTCATTTCTCCTTTGGAAAAGAAAAGCGCCATGAGGTTTGGACGCTTTTCTTTTTTTCAATCGGCTCTGCCTTCATTTACTTTGCGGCACTGTTGCCTTCTGCGATTTTATCCTCTACGAACTTCTGCATCGTCGCCAGGGTTTCGTCGATATCGACGTTGCCCCGTACAATATCCGCTGCATATGTATCTACGGCCTCGGCAACATATGGATAGTACTCGTAAGTGTAAATGTACAAGGATTCAATTTCTTTTTCGTTGGACGTGAAGAATGATTGAATATAGTTATTGTAGTCCGGACTCTCAATGACTTGTTTACTCGCTACGATCTGACCCGCTTTTGCCCACTCGATCGAGTGTTGGCGAATGAACTCCAGGAATTGGCCGATGGCCTGCTCTTTTTCATCCGTTCTCTTCTCGTTCTTCAGCATGGAGAACAGGTGGGAGGATGCTCGGTTTGTATATTTATCCGCACTCGTCGAATAAATGTTGGTTACGCCAAAGTCAAGGCCGTCAACCGCGGCATGGGCCGTCGAGCTCCACGTGCCGTCTGTGGAGAATAAAACGTTTCCAGCTTGGAACATCAGGTAGCCGTCTTCGCCAAATGGTGTCATTAAACCCGCGTCGGCTATTTTCTTAATCTCCGTAAATGCCTGCTTCATGGCTTCCGTATTGACTGCAGGCTTGCCGTCTTGCTGGATGTCTCCGCCCAGATTCTGTATTTGAGCCAACACAACCCAGCCCAACAGCGCGTCATTGACCACGTAATCGCCCTCATCCAGCTTGCCTTGCAGCGACAACATTTCATCGATGGTCACGACATCGTCATCCAGGAAACTTTCAACATTGTATTTCTTGAGCAGATTTTTGTTGTAGTACATCGCGTTGCTGTGGATATCAAGCGGTACCGTATATTGGGTGCCTTCCACGTTTCCGGTTGCCCAGGCCTGCGGCAGATAATTGTCCTCTTTCAATTCCGGCTGCGCTTGCATGACTGCCGTCATCGGCTCCAACACGCCCTGCTTAACGAAGCTTGGAACGCGGTCCGCGTGGATGATGGAAAGATCGGGAACGCCTTTGCCGGAATTAATAACGGTGGATATCTTCGTATACATGTCGGAAGTGATGACATGCTTCACTTTATACTCGGGATTGGTGGCATTGTAATCCTTAACGAGCTGATCCATGTAAGCCCCGTCATCACCCGTCAATGGCGTCCAGAAGGTAATGGTGTTCTTGTCGCCGTTTCCGCAACCTCCCAGTACCGCTACCGCTAACAATGCAAGTATCAGTGAAACCCCCATTTTTTTCTTCAACAAACTCTCCTCCTATTACTAATCATTTGGTTAATCATTCACCGACCAGAATCATGAAAACGATTAACTTTGGTTCAGTATACACTCGCGCTGAAAGCGGTGTCAATAACTTATATATAAATCTTAGTTATCATTTTTATTTTTGATTAACTTTTTTGTTAATTATATTGTTGAAAAAATGTGTGTTTAAATGCCAAGATTTATATACAGGTTAATAATGCCTGTGTTATGATGCATATTAGTTAATAATTGAAAAACTTGTTGAAAGAAGTGGTCATATGCAATTGGAAATAGACAAGTCATCGCTTGTGGTTTACGAGGCTTTGGCCAGCGAAGTTCGCATCAAGATTATTCAGCTGCTCTCCAAAAACAAAATGAACATCAAAGATTTGGCGCAGGAGCTTCAAATCAGCAGTCCGATCGTGACGAAGCATATTAAAAAACTAGAAGATGCCGGCATTATCCGGACAGAGAAGGTGCCGGGAAAATCGGGGCAGCAGAAAATTTCGATCCTGAAGGTGGATCACATTGAAATCAACTTCCCCAAAAAGATTTTCCATTCCTTTGCTTCTTATGAAGCCTCGGTGCCGATCGGGCATTACACCGACTATGACCTGAAGCCTACGTGCGGCCTTGCTACCGAGAAGGAGTTCATCGGACGGGTTGACGAACCCAAGTACTTTATGGATCCCAAGCGCGTGGATGCGGAAATCCTGTGGTTTACCGAGGGGTTCATCCAATACAACATCGCCAACTTTCTGCAAAAGGATGAGAAGCTGCAGCAATTCGAAATCAGTTTGGAGATATCGTCCGAGTTTCCTTTCTCCAATGATGTGTGGCCATCGGACATTACGTTTTCCTTGAACGGAATGGAGCTCGGCACGTGGACGAGCCCAGGGGATTTTGCGGATACGCGGGGGAAATATACGCCTGAATGGTGGCCGCACAACATCAACCAATACGGCCTGCTGAAAACGATTCGGATTACCAGCCACGGCACGTATATCGATGGCGATCCTCTCTCAACCGTCTCCGTGGAGGACCTGAATTCGGCATGTGATCGCTGGACCTTTCGTATCGAAGTCAAGGAAGACGCGAAGCATGTTGGAGGCGCTACGTTATTCGGCAAGAAATTCGGAAACCATGCCCAGGATATCCAGTTCAAAATGTATTATCTGTGAGGAAATCGATGGTACGGCAGCACCGGAAGGAGATTACCGGGTGGTGATGTAATCTTAGTAAAAAAAACAAACCAGCCGCTGATCCGGCTGGTTTATTGCTGATGAGTCCTGTCCTGAAACATAAAATCACTCCTTCACAGGTTACGATAGCCGCAACCAATAAAGGAGTGATTTCAATATATCGCTCAAGTAGACATTTAGGTGTGCAACGTCCATGTCCCTAAATCCCTTCCTCTTAGTCCTTACCCTTTCAAGAGACCTTATGCTCGATCCGAAGCTTGTCTGCCACCATGGCAATGAACTCGCTGTTGGTCGGCTTGGATTTGCTGATGTTAATGGTGTAGCCGAACAAGTGGCTGATGGAATCGATGTTACCGCGCGTCCAAGCCACTTCAATGGCATGCCGGATCGCCCGCTCCACTCGGGATGGCGTTGTTTTGAACTTCTCAGCGATGGCCGGATACAGCGTTTTGGTAATCGCGCCAAGAATTTCGATATTGTTGTATACCATGGTAATGGCTTCGCGCAGATATTGATATCCCTTGATATGAGCCGGAACGCCGATTTCATGGATAATGGAAGTGATATTCGCGTCCAAATTCTTGCCCTTGCCCATAGGAACCACATTGGATTTCATGCTTGTAAACGGAGTGCCGGAGGAAATGCTGCTCGGCGAACCCACGAGCTGTCGAATGCGGCTGGCGAGCACCTCCATGTCAAACGGCTTTAAAATATAATAGGAAGCACCCAACTGCACCGCGCGCTGCGTAATATTCTCTTGACCGAACGCCGTGAGCATAATGACTTTCGGCTGCGGAGACAGATTCATGTCGCGTAAACGCTCGAGCACCCCAAGCCCGTCCAAATGAGGCATAATAATATCAAGGATCAGTACGTCCGGTACTTTTCCGGATTCCTCAATCATGCTCAGTACTTCTTCGCCATTATAAGCGATTCCGGATACCACCATATCTTGTTGATCCGAAATGTATTCGCCGAGCAGGTTTGTAAATTCACGGTTGTCGTCTGCCAATAATACCTCAATCTTTTGCAATTCGTGCTCCTCCTTTATCAGATCAGTTGTTATTTTAGAACATTTTTCTGTTTATAAAGTTTTCGACATGCTTATTTAAATTCCTTCTGTCGAAAATTATTTTTCTTTATTTTTTTTTGAAGTTGATTTATAATTAAATATTTTGTTTCAAATTAATCTCTATTTCGTTCTTTTACGACAAAAAATCTCAAGGCATTAACCTGCCTTAAGATTTTGAGGTGTTGATTCTGTAGATTGTAGTACGCCGGAATCTTGAAGCATCCACTCGATAAAGCACCCATATCCCGACTTAGGGTCGTTTACAAACACATGGGTTACCGCTCCAATCAGCTTGCCGTCCTGAACGATGGGACTGCCACTCATGCCCTGCACGATCCCGCCGGTTTTCTTAAGCAGCCTTGGATCGGTAATGCGCAGCACCATTCCTTTGGTCGCTGGAGCGTCCTGTTTGGAGACGTGAACGATCTCCACCGTAAAGCGTTCGACTTCCTGGCCTTCAACGACGGTTAATATTTCAGCGGGACCTTCCTTCACCTCATGGGAAAAAGCAACGGGAATCGGCTCCTGATACAGTCCGTGATCCGGAAGCTGATTCATTTTACCGAAAATGCCGAAATGGGTATTGCGCTCGACATTGCCTAAAATCTTGCCGTCTTTGGTGAAGGTTGCCCTTTTCTCTCCGGGCTCGCCTTCTTCGCTACGGCTAATCGAGGTGACGTTGGATTGAACGATCTGGCCGCTTCCAACATCAATGGGGGTCTGAGTATTCATGTCGGTGATGACATGGCCGAGCGCTCCGTAGACCTTCTGGTGAGGCGCATAAAAGGTAAGCGTCCCTACGCCTGCTGCGGAATCACGGATATACAGGCCAAGGCGCCAGCTTTGATCCTCTTGGTCATAGGCGGGACTCAGCTTAGTTTTCATTACCTTGCCGTCCCGTTTAAAGGATATGTCCAGCGGCCGATTCGCTTTACCGGCCTTCTCGACGATCTCGGCAACCTTCGTGACATCGTTAAGCGGCTTTCCATCCATCGTTGTAAGCAGGTCGCCAAGCTTTAGGCCGGCAGCTTCGCCGGGAGACACTTTGGCCCCGTTTTGAACCCGTACCAGATGATGTCCGACCACCAGTATACCGGAGGATTTCACCTTGACGCCTATGGTTTGGCCTCCCGGTATGACTTTAAGTTCCGGCATCACTTTGACATGGACAGTCTTCAGAGGAATTGTACCGAATAATTTCAGGGTCACTTCTGCGTTTCCGCTTTGCTGGGGATTGAGCTGCAGCGGCTGTTTCAACGATACTTGAAGTTTCGATTCCCGGGAGCCGTTTAGCTGCAGGACATCCGGTCGATCGACTGAAGCGAGGGCTTGCACAGGCATGGCAACATCAAGTCGGGACTGCTGACCGGTAATCAATCTCAGTTCATCGGGCAATGAGGCAAAAGATTGGACAGGATCAGCAGTTCCAATGAAACAAAGAAGGAAAGCAAGAACGAAACCGAGCAGTTTTCTCCTGAGGTTGGGCTTCAATGGCTGTCACGCTCCCTTTTTCTTCTTTCGCTTGACGAAAAGGTGGTCGCCAATTGCGTACCTTTAAGTTACCCTGCCCTTATGGTTTTATAACTGTCAATCATTGACCCAAAGCCTTTCTGGAAGCCTTTTGCGCTGCCGCCAGATTGAGCATTTCTTGGGCATGATGAAGCGTCTTTTCGGTAATTTCGACTCCGCCAAGCATCCGGGCAAGCTCTTTTACACGCCCTTCTTCATTCAGGTTTTCTACTTGCGTCATCGTTCTGGAGGCTTCAAGCTTCTTCTCGATCAAATATTGATGATCCGCCATGCAAGCCACCTGCGGCAAATGCGTAATGGAGAATACCTGACAGGTTTTGGCCAGCAAAAACAGCTTCTCGGCAATCGATTGGGCAGCCCTTCCGCTGACACCCGTGTCGACTTCATCAAAGATTAAGACCGGTATTTGATCATGACGGGCAAATATACTCTTCATCGCCAGCATAATTCTGGACATTTCCCCACCCGAAGCAATTTTGGCAAGCGGACGGAGCGGCTCGCCCGGATTCGCGGAGATGAGAAATTCCGCCGTATCCATGCCTTGTCTCGTCAACCGGACTTTTTGGCCTTCATACTCGTAGCCGTTCGGATCCAGCTGCAATTCCAGGCGGACTTCCAGCGAGGTGCGTTCCATTTGAAGATCCTTCAGTTCTCCCTCGACTTGCCTAGCCAAGTCTTGCGCGCATTGCTTGCGGGCATGACTCAGCTCTTTCGCGCTTACGAGCAGCACGCTTAACAATTCGTCACGGCGCTGTTCCAACGCTTGAATAAATTCGTCCTTATTCTCCAGCATATCGGTTTCCTGCTGAATTCTCACGTAGTATTCCAGAATTTGCTCCACATTATCCCCATATTTTCGGCGCAATCCGGAGATCATATCTAGACGGAGCTCAATTTCATTGAGCCGTTCGGGATTGAATTCGATGCCGTCACGATAATCCCTTAACTGGAAGACCGCATCCTCAAGCTGATAATAAGCGGATTGAAGCTGCTCGACAAGCGGCTTTAATCCCTTCTCGTCGTATCCGGATACATCCTCAAGTCTGGACAAAGCCCTGCTGACGGACTCAAGGCCCGATGATCCGTACAACAGGTCGTAGGCTCCCGCTACGGAATCCATCATCTTCTCGCTGTGGGAGAGTTTGGTTCTTTCTTCGGACAATGCCTCGTCTTCGCCGGTTTTCAGCCCGGCAGCCGCGATTTCCTCCAACTGGAACCGGTACATATCCAGCATTTGATATGCTTTCTGGCTGGTTTCCTGCAGGTCCTTAAGCTCTTTCTCCACTTTGCTGAATTCGCCGTACAGCTCCTGGTATTTGCGCTTGGCAGGCCCTATGGTCTTATCCCCGTAAGTGTCCAGCAGGCTCATATGCTGCTCTGAACGCAGCAGGCTTTGATGCTCATGCTGTCCATGGATATTAATCAGCTTTTCCCCGACTTCGCGCAGCATGCTGAGGTTCAGCAGCTGTCCGTTAATACGCGACGTGCTTTTTCCTTGAGACGTCAGCTCTCTTCGAATAAGCAAGTGCTCTTCCGGATCCGCTTCAACCCCCAGCTTCTTGAGCGTACTCCATACCGGATGCTCCGCAGGCAGCTCAAACAGAGCCTCGATCTCCGCTTTGTCGCACCCGTACCGAATCAGCTCAGCCGAGCCGCGGCCGCCGGCAATTAAACCCAGCGCATCAATGATGATGGACTTACCGGCCCCGGTTTCCCCCGTTAGGACGTGAAATCCGGGATAAAAGTGCACATCCACGCTTTCTACGACAGCCAGGTTCCGAATGGATAGCGTGTTTAACATGTTTACCACCTCCGCTACTGCTAAGAAAATGATCGATATCTCACTACACCTGATTAGGAAATGAAATTTTTGATTTGGGACACCACATGTTCACCGTCTGCTTCCGTACGGCAAATCAGCAAGATCGTGTCATCTCCGCAGATGGTCCCCATGATCTGTGACCATTCCATGTTATCGAGCAGCACGGCAACCGAGTTGGCTGTTCCGGGCAAGCATTTCATGACCACAAGATTGCCGGTTCGGTCAATGTAAACAAAATTGTCGACGAGCGCTCTTTTGAGCTTCTGAACAGGGTTGTACCGCTGATCTGTCGGCATGGAGTATTTATATCGCCCGTCATCCGTAGGCACTTTTATGAGCAGCAATTCTTTAATATCGCGTGATATCGTAGCCTGAGTAACCTGAAAGCCTTCCGCGCGCAATGCGTCCACAAGCTCATCCTGCGTTTCAATATCCTGGTGGGTAATGATATCCCTGATTTTAATATGGCGTTGTCCCTTCATAAAGAGCCTCCTGAGTATTAACTGTTGTATTCATCATGACCAATCCATTCTTCGTCCGTCCAATCCATGCTTAAACGGTTAATGGTCCCCTCATTCACGTCGATGTAGAGGAGGCCCGCACACTCGGGATACAGCAGCAAAAACGGCATCAACCGATCGCGAATGCCGGAGCCTGTCCAATCCACCGGCATTCGTTCCCGCGCCAGCTTCACCATGTACAGTTCGCCGCTGTCGTCGGATGCAACGTAATCTATAAACAACCGACTTAAGATGGGCTTATGTCCCGTTTCAAACGACAAGTTTATTTTTACTTTACCCCCAACCACATCATATCCTTCTTGTTCAAGCATCCCAATGACTGGGTGATCTGGAATGTGCTCATTGATCGGGATGCCCGGCAGCCGGTCCGGTGATGGTGACATCAGCCAACGATTCAGCCTATAGCCGATAAGCAAGGCAATGACGACACCAAGCAATATCATTAATAACCAATCATAACGCTCATTCATCCTCTCACCTCGAATTTTGTATTCGCGGATGAGAACATAAATTCCTCTTTTTCAGCAAAAGAAACCCATCATTTCGATGAGTTTCCTGTGAATGTATGAGCCGCTTGCGTGACGACGGTGTCAATCCATTGACTCAATGGGACAGAAGTTTGTCCATCTTCCTGAGTCGGTTCTTCCGAGCTTTCAGATGCCTCCGGCTCTAATCGCCAGTGGGCCAGGAATTCAATATTTCCTTCCCCTCCCGTTATCGGAGAGAACGTAAGATTTTTCAGCTTGAATCCAAGGCCGTCCGCAAAAGTCAGCACCTGCGTTAAAACGTCCTTATGGACCTTCGGATCCCGAACCACCCCGGATTTACCGACCTTCTCCCTCCCCGCCTCGAATTGAGGTTTGATCAGGGCGGCTACATCTCCCGGTTTACCCAGCAGCATCTTCAGAGGCGGCAGTATAATGCGAAGCGATATAAACGAAACATCGATGCTCGCAAAATCAGGCAGAGGACCGTTCAGGTCCTCCGGCGTCATATAGCGAAAATTCGTTCGCTCCATAACGCATACGCGTTCATCGTTACGCAGCGACCAATCCAGCTGGTTATAACCAACGTCGATCGCGTACACATAACTGGCCCCATGCTGGAGCGCGCAATCCGTAAAACCGCCTGTCGATGATCCGATATCCAGCATCGTGCGTCCCTTCATGTCGAGGCCGAACGTACGAATCGCTTTCTCCAGCTTTAGTCCGCCCCGGCTGACATAAGGATGAACCGAGCCCTTGACCTTCAATTCGGACGTCCTCGGAATTTTCATCCCGGCTTTCTCGATCCGTTCGGTTCCGGCATAGACCAGACCCGCCATAATCGCGGCTTTTGCTTTTTCGCGACTCTCATAATAACCCTGCTCCACGAGCAGGACATCAATTCGTTCCTTCTGAGATGAATCCATATTATACTCCCGATCGTTACTAAGACATAAAACTTCTTTTGCCGAGTACGGCGGTCCGGGCATTCTTCAGGCTCCGGATTTCCTGGCAAACCCCTTCCAGCGTGAGACCTACTTCCTCCCGCTGCTGCGGAATGCTTCCATGCTCGATGAACCGGTCTTCGATCCCCATCAAGGATACGACCGCATCATGGATTCCCTGCTCTGCAAAGTATTCCAGAACCGCGCTCCCCAAACTGCCTGCTTGCGAGGTTTCCTCCAGAACCAGCATCGACGTTCCCGTCTTCGCCATATTCCCCAGCATATCTCCGTCAAGCGGTTTAAGGAAACGGGCATTCACGACTTCTACCGCAATGCCTTCCCGTTTGAGCTGCTCCGCCGCTTCTTCGGCCAGCTGAACCATCGGACCCGAAGCCAGGATGGCATACCCTTCGCCGGGACGGACGACTTCCCAGGTTCCGATTGGAATGGACACCAGCTCAGTGTCCATCGGAACGCCGCGCACATTGTTCCGAGGGTAACGGTAAGCAATCGGTCCTTCATTATAATCAAGCGCCGTCTTCATCATGTGACGAAGCTCATTCTCGTCTTTTGGCATCATGATGACGATATTCGGGATATGGCGCATGAAGGCCACATCGTATACCCCTTGATGCGTTTCGCCGTCTGCACCGACAAAGCCGGCACGGTCAATCGCAAACATCACGTTGGCGTTATGGCGGCAAATATCATGCACGATTTGGTCGTACGCACGCTGCATGAACGTGGAATAGACCGCGAACACGGGTTTCATGCCTTCCATGGCCAGAGCCGCGCACAGCGTTGCCGCGTGCTGCTCGGCAATCCCGACATCGATCATGCGGTCCGGAAATTTCTTGCTGAACGGGATCAGGCCCGAGCCGCCCGGCATCGCCGGCGTAACGGCGACGATGCGTTTATCCTGTTCCCCCAGCTCGACCAAAGTCTGTCCGAACACTTCCGTGTACATCGGATTGCCTACTGCCTTAAGCACTTGGCCGGATTCAATCTTATAAGGGGTGATTCCGTGCCATTTATGCGAATCCGATTCGGCTGGACGATATCCCTTGCCCTTGGTTGTTACGGCATGGATCAGCACGGGACCATCCACATTGTCCGCCTGCTTCAATGTATCGATCAGTTTGTTCAGATCATGTCCGTCCACAGGCCCGAGATACGTAAAACCAAGTTCCTCGAATAAAACACCCGGAACCATCATATATTTAAGGCTGTCCTTCATCTTCTCTGCCGTTTTCGCGAGTTTGCCGCCGATGGCAGGGATTTTCTTCAAGACCATCTCCACTTCGTCTTTGGCACGAAGATAAAAACGGTCCGAACGGATCTTGCTTAAGTAGTTATGCATAGCACCGACATTCGGTGCGATCGACATTTCATTGTCATTCAGGATGACCATGAGCTTCTTCTGCTCGTGGCCGATATGGTTTAGCGCTTCAAACGCCATGCCGCCTGTAAGGGCTCCGTCCCCGATCATGGCGATAACCCGATTGTCTTCGCCTTTCAGATCCCGGGCCATGGCCATGCCCATTGCGGCAGACAGCGAGGTGCTGCTGTGACCGGCTTCCCAGACATCATGCTCGCTCTCGGACCGCTTGACGAAGCCGCACAAGCCTTTGTATTTGCGGAGCGTATCGAATTTATCCATCCGTCCGGTCAAGATCTTGTGTACATAGGCTTGATGGCCCACATCGAAAATCATCTTGTCACGAGGGCTGTCAAAGCAATAGTGCAAGGCCAGCGTGAGTTCAACCACTCCCAGATTCGGTGCAAGATGGCCACCGGTAACGGACAGCTTTTCGATTAGAAAATGACGGATTTGTCCCGCTAAATCCTCGAGTTCGTCCACCGATAGATTTTTAAGTTGTTCTGGTTGTTTGATATTTGGAAGAAGCACGAAGAATCTCCCCGCTTTCCTTGATTAAGTTTACGTTACTAAGCCGATAGTAATTCAGCCATTAACAGACATTATATCACAAAAAAACCGTTTGCATGTAGCGCGCGCTTAGTGGTCCCGGGCCATCAAGAAATCCGCGATCTCCAGCAGCCTTGCAGGGTCGGCGAAGTTCCCTTCGGAAATGACCCGCTTGGCTTCTGCTGTCAGTCGCTCGACTTCATGCCTCGATGCGTCCAAACCGATGAAGTACGGATAGGTCACCTTTTCCTGCTTCACATCGCTTTGTACCGGCTTCCCGAGCTTGGACTCATCCCCGACGAGATCCAGGATATCATCTTGAATCTGAAAAGCAAGGCCGATATGATGCCCGAAGGTACGCAAGGATTCGATCTGGGAGTCGGAGCACCCGGCAACATGGCCGCCCGCCATCAGCGAGAACATGATTAGATCACTGGTCTTGTGCAGGTGAATATACTCAAGCTGCTCTAACGTCGTGATCCCTTGCTCCCCCTCCATGTCGGCCACCTGACCGCCTACCATCCCCCGCGGACCTGCATACTCCGCAAGATCCTCCACGATCGACAGCACGCGCTCTGCTGGAACCCCATGCTTTCGGGCAGCCTGGACGACGCTGTAAAAAGCATGCGTGAGCAAGGCATCCCCCGCCAAAATGGCGCTGGCCTCGCCAAACACCTTATGATTCGTCGGCTTGCCGCGGCGGTAATCATCATCGTCCATCGCCGGCAGATCATCGTGGATAAGGGAATATGTATGGACCATTTCCACCGCGCAGGCAACCGGAACGGCTGCTTCACGGCTGCCGCCGCCCGCCTCGCATGCCGCAATGACAAGCAGCGGACGCATTCGCTTGCCGCCTGCCATTAAAGAATACGACATGGACCGCGAAAGGGTTTCAGGAACTTTCCAGCCTGACGGAAAAAGATTCGTGAACTCGCTGTCCAGCCTGTCACAAATTTCATTCATATATTGATGGATCGTAAGTCTGTTATTCACCCAGTTCACCTGTCTCATCCAGCGTCCCGCCGAATGGCTTCCGCTTCAATTCTCCGCCTTCTTCCACGATCATTTCGATTTTCTGCTCGACCTGCTCCAGCTTTTTGCTGCACATCTGCGACAGCTTCATGCCCTGTTGAAATAAATCGATGGCTTTTTCAAGCGGCACATCTCCGTCTTCCAGCTGCTCAACTATCGTCTCCAGCTGAGCCATCGCTTCTTCGAAGCTGATCTCCAGTGTTTCATTCGCCAATCTCTTCATCCTCCTTCATTCCCCACACTTGACATTGCAGCTGTCCATCGTTGACCCTTACGTTCACCAAATCACCTAATTGCACGTCTTCTATCGATTTGACAAGCTTTTGCTCTTTCTCGTCATACACGAGACTGTATCCTCTCGACATGATCTTCAACGGGCTGAGCGCATCGAGATGACGCATCTCGGTTTGCAGCTGCGACATCTTGGACTTCATGATCGACTGCATCGCATTCATTAACTGCCGGTTGGCCTGCTCTTTCCTTTTGGCGGCGAACTCCGCTTGAGTCCGCGGATTATATCGGATCAGGCCCTGGTGCAGCGATTTTTGATGCTGGCGGACCAGGGAAAGCCTGGATTTCAGGTGGCCCTGCAGCCGCTGGGACAGCATGTCCAGCCGTTCGGCATGCTGAAGCATATACCGGCGGGGATGTACCAGGACCGGGGATCGCTGAAGCGATATCAAACGTTCCCGGCTCCGCTGAAGGCGCTGCTGCAGCCCCTGATTCAGCTGGCGCTGTCTTTGGGCAAGCTGCCCTCTCAGTTCTGCGCTGCTCGGAACCGCAAGTTCCGCTGCGGCCGTTGGCGTGGCGGCTCGAAGATCCGCGACAAAATCGGCGATCGTAAAATCCGTTTCGTGCCCGACGGCTGAAACGATTGGAATATGGGATTGATAAATGGCCCTTGCAACGATCTCTTCATTAAACGCCCAGAGTTCTTCCAGTGATCCGCCTCCGCGCCCAACGATTAGCACATCAGCCTCTGCCATGTCGTTCATCGTCCGAATGGCCTTGACGATCGAAGGCGCAGCCCCTTTGCCTTGAACCAGCACCGGATACAAAATGGCGTTCGCCTGAGGATAGCGCCTCCGGATCGTAATCATGATATCCCGCACGGCAGCCCCCGTTGGCGACGTGATCACGCCGATCGTCTTGGGATAGCGCGGCAGCGGCCGCTTGCGATCGGCGGCAAACAAGCCCTCTTCCTCCAGCTTCGACTTCAGCTGTTCATAAGCGAGGTACAAGCTGCCGATGCCGTCCGGCTGCATTTGGACGGCATAGAATTGGTACTGACCATCCCGTTCATACACCGACACATTGCCCCGCGCTATGACTCGCGACCCTTCCTTGGGGATAAAAGGCAGCCTCTGGTTATGAGTCGCAAACATGATCGCACGGATCCGGCTGCCTTCATCCTTTAAGGTAAAATACATATGTCCGCTGGAATGATGGGTAAAATTCGATATCTCGCCACGGATCCATACGTCGGATAGCCTGGAGTCGCCTTCCATCTTCATGCGAATATATCGGTTTAAATCCTTAACGGATAATACTCGTCCTGGATCGGCCGTCTTCATGTCAGGCCAGCCCATTCAGCCTTTTGGCGGCTATCAGTGTATTCTGCATGAGCATCGTGATGGTCATCGGTCCCACACCTCCGGGAACCGGAGTAATCGGGCCGGACACTGCCTTCACGCTCTCAAAGTCAACGTCCCCGGCAAGCTTTCCGTTCTCCAGGCGGTTCATGCCGACATCGATAACGACGGCACCGGGTTTCACGTAGCTGGCATCAATCATGTTCGCTCGGCCGATCGCCACGACCAGGATGTCCGCTTGACGCGCGATTTCCGCCATATTCCCCGTTTTGGAGTGGCACATCGTAACGGTCGCGTTCTCGCGCTGAAGAAGAAGAGATACCGGTTTGCCGACGATATTGGATCTCCCGATCACGACCGCATGTTTGCCTGCAATCTCAATGCCTGTCCGCTTGATCATTTCGATCACGCCGGCCGGCGTGCATGGCAGGAGACTGTCATCGCCTATTACGAGGTTACCCACATTAACCGGGTGGAAACCATCCACGTCCTTCTCCACCGCAATCGCATCGATGACGGCCTTTTCCTCGATGTGTTTAGGCAAAGGTAGCTGGACCAGGATCCCATGGATGGATTCCTGGGCATTGAGCTTGTCCACAAGCGCGAGCACTTCGTTCTGGCTGGAATCCGCGGGCAGACGATGCACCTCGGAATAAAAGCCCAGATCGTGGCACGCTTTCTCCTTGTTGCGAACGTAGACATGCGAAGCCGGATCATCTCCTACAAGTACAACAGCCAAACCAGGACGTACATTCTGCTTGGACAATTGTTCTACTTCTAACGCAATCCCCTTGCGAATTTCTTCCGAAATCTGTTTTCCGCTAATAATCGTTGCTTCTGTCATCCTGATCTCTCCTCCATTATGATTGAATCATTACGTTTCAAGCTGGGCATGAACATGCGTGCAGATTTAGGACTGACGCAGCTTCACCTTGACTTGATCCAGCTCTTGAATCATCCGGCCCAGTACGCCGTTGACGAACTTGCCCGATTCCTCGGTTCCGAAATGCTTGGACAGTTCGATCGCTTCGTTAACCGCCACTTTCCCGGGCACGTCATCGCGATAAGTCAGCTCGTACACGGCCAGTCGCAGGATTTGACGATCCACGCGGGAAAGACGGCTTACCTGCCAGCCTTTCAAATAATGAGCGAGGAGATCGTCAATCGAATCCTTGGATTCCCATGTTCCGTTGACCAGCTGCAGCACATATTCCTTCATTTGAACCTCATCGCCAATGACCCGCTCGGTCTCATTCTCTTCGGCCGCTTCGGAGAGCAGCATCGACACGGCTTCCATGCTGTCGACTTCGTTCATCTCCATCTGGTAAAGGCTCTGAACGACAATCTCTCTAGCTACACGTCTTTTCATTATGTTCCTCCTGTGGACCCTGCCGAATCCATTTTTCTAATTAGTATGATCCATTTGCCGTCAAGACTTGACAACAATTAAACGCCAAAAAAAAACCTGTGAATATCTCTCTCCGCAAAAAAGGCGCACTACACCTGTCCTCAGCATTTTTTCCGGAGAAAGCATATCACAGGGTTCATTTAAACGGCCGCCAGCGCTCGGAAAGCCAACGTCCCCATTCCTGAAAGTGGAAGATGGAGCCCTGGTTCAGATCCTTGCGCTTGCCAAATATATAGCCGATAAATACCACTAATGCAAAGAACAGCATATCCCAAAAACCGGATAATAAATAAATCAGTCCGCACACAAGCCCGCCGGCCACCCCGGCAATTCTTCCTCTGTGACTCTCCCATATTTCTTTCCAAGGCATTTGGGAAGCTCACCTCTATTCCACGCGGCTCTTGAAGCTTGGTGCCTGAACCACGTTAGCAATATATACGGATACGGATGATACGGGTATTCCTGTTGTATCTTCAACGAAGTCGTGCACCTGCTTCTGCACTTCGGTAGTCAGCGTAGGAATGGATTCCTCGCCATCAACCACGGCGCGAATCGCAATATCAAGACCCGACTGGGATACCTTGATCCGCGATTTCAGATCCTTCACTCCGCGGACGCGAGAAGCCGCCTTCAAGCAGAGATTCTCGATCGTCTCCACGGAGATTTGGATATCGCCGAATTCCGTTCGCTGATCGATGGAGTTCAGGTTCGAGCGATCGCGCCTGACGGAGATGTAGAAAAAACGGATGCTCAGCAAAAACAAAACCGCAGCTACGATAATTCCAGCCCAGAAAAGGCGTTGCTCCTGAACATTCGTTAATTCGTAAGGAACAGCGCCACTCAACAGGAGGATGGCAACTACGGATATAACACCGATACTTAAGCTGTAGATAAACAGCAAAAGTCTGTCCATGATTTTGGCCACGATTCAGCACAGCCTCCTTAAATTAGATTAAACCCTCGACATCGCTGCCCAGGGCTAGCCTGAAACTATTCTATTTGACGCGTTGAGCCAAATCCAATTCTTCCGTCTTCTCCACGGATTTCATGAAATGGACGTCATGAATATGTACATTGACTTCAATCACCGTAAGCCCTGTCATATTCTCAATCGAACGTTTCACGTTGCGCTGGATTTCCCCGGCAACTTCCGGAAGACGATGGCCATATTCCACGATGACGGATACGTCAACGGCAGCTTCCCGTTGTCCGACTTCAACTTTAACGCCCTTGGATAAATTCTTGCGTCCGAGCAGCTCCGCAATGCCGCCTGCAAAGCCTCCGCTCATCCCCGCAACACCGCGTACCTCGACCGTAGCGAGTCCGGCGATGACTTCAATTACTTCCGGTGCAATCTGAATCTCACCGATATCTGTACGTTCAAATTCTGTAGGCAAAGTTTCCGCCATTGTCTCAACACACCTTTCAGAATAAGTTAGCGGATGCACCCGAACTGCATAACGCATGCGCTCTTATTACTCATACTATACCATTTGGCCAAGTTTATGACAAACTTGGCCAAAGGTTTTAAATCTCATTTTCTTCCAAAAACTTAATATCGAAGTCGCCCTTCAAGAAGGTAGGATGCTTCAGCAGTTTCTGATGGAACGGGATGGTCGAATAGATCCCTTCAATCTCGAATTCAGCCAAAGCGCGTTTCATCTTCGCGATCGCTTCATCGCGGGTCGGCGCCCATACAATGAGCTTGGCAATCATCGAATCGTAATAAGGCGAAATCGTGTACCCGGGATATGCCGCGCTGTCCACCCGCACGCCAGGACCGCCCGGAGGCAAATAGAATTGAATGGTTCCCGGTGCAGGCATGAAGCCCTTGTCCGGATTCTCGGCATTGATCCGGCACTCGATAGACCAGCCGTTAATGACGACATCCTCTTGACTGAAGGAAAGCGTGTTGCCTTCAGCAACGGAGATCATTTCCTGAATCAGGTCCACGCCGGTTACCATCTCCGTTACCGGATGCTCCACCTGAATCCGCGTGTTCATCTCCATGAAGTAGAACTGTCCGTCCTGGCCCAGCAAAAATTCAAGCGTGCCGGCACCGGAGTAGTTTACCGCTTTTGCCGCGCGAACGGCGGCTTCACCCATTCGGCTGCGTACCTCTTCACTTAGCACCGGACAAGGAGCTTCTTCAACCAGCTTCTGTCTCCGGCGCTGCACGGAACAGTCACGCTCCCCGAGATGCACGGCGTTGCCGTGTTTATCGGCGATAATCTGAATCTCCACGTGCTTCATGCCGGTGAGATATTTTTCAAGATACACGCCAGCATTGCCGAAAGCCTTCTGGGCTTCCTGCTGCGCGTTCGTAATCTGTTTGATCAGCGATTCCTCATCCTCGGCGATTCGAATCCCCTTACCTCCGCCGCCTGCGGTCGCTTTGATAATGACCGGGTAACCGATGTCGCGTGCGAGCATGACGGCCTCGTCCAGATCCTCGACCAATCCGTCGGACCCGGGAATAACCGGAACCCCCGCATCCTTCATCGTTTGCTTCGCCACCGCCTTGTCGCCCATGCGGTTGATCGCGTCGGCGGAAGGACCGATAAAGGTAATGTTGCAGGATTCACAGATCTCCGCGAAATCCGCGTTCTCGGCCAAAAAGCCGTAACCGGGGTGAATCGCGTCACACTCGGTCAGCGTAGCCACGCTCATGATATTCGTGAAATTCAAATAGCTGTCTTTCGATAATGTAGGGCCGATGCAATAGGCCTCGTCCGCCAAGCGAACATGCAGAGATTCCCGGTCCGGCTCCGAGTATACGGCAACGGTTGCGATGCCAAGCTCCCGGCAAGCCCGGATGATACGGACGGCTATCTCTCCGCGGTTCGCGATAAGCACTTTTTGAAATGTCATGCAGTAACCTCCTTCGGACTCATACGACTCTCGTTCTTGGCGAGTCCCTCCATATTACTCCGGCTTCACCAGGAACAGAGGCTGCCCGAATTCTACAAGCTGACCGTTCTGCGCGAGAACCTCAACGATTTCGCCCTTGATCTCTGCTTCCAGTTCATTCATCAGCTTCATGGCCTCAATGATGCAGACCGTCGATTTCTCCGTCACCTTGTCCCCCGGGCTTACAAACGGTCCAGCCTCAGGCGATGGGGAACGGTAGAAGGTTCCTACCATCGGTGATACGATTTTATGTAATGAGCTGTTGCTATCCTCCGCTGAATCCTGCTGAGGTGCCGCTGCAGGAGCTTGATTCCCCGTATTCGGCTGTACGATCTGCGGTGCCATCACTTGCTGAGCCGGTATGTACGCTTGCGGCGCGGCCTGATAGTTGTTAACGACCTCGGCTGCATTGGGTTTCTTAATGGATAAGCGTGTACCTTCGCTCTCAATCTCCAGTTCATGCACGGAAGTTTGATCCACCAGCTTAATAAGTTCCTTAATTTCGTTTAATTTAAACATGATCGACGTTCACTCCTTCACTTTCTTGGAAGCCCTTGCTTAGGACAGTCAGTCAATAGCTTAGAGTATTATATCACAATCGAGCGAAATAGAAAGAGCCCAAGGCAATCCTTAGACTCTTTCGGGTTTATCGTATATCCGTGGTTTATGTTGAAATCTGCGGACAAGCTTATGGCGCAACATATTGGACGGTTACTTTATCAGGCGAAACCTTCAATTCCTTCATCACAAGACTGACGATGTCCGCCGCGCCTTTGGCATCGAGTTTCTCGCTCAGAACGACCACATTATATTTCTCGCTCTCTTCCTTTACTACGGCGTTTCCGAATTGCTGCTGCAGGGTTTCCTCGATGCTGAGAATGACTTCCTCTTTCGCTTCCGCCGCTTTCAGCTGCTGGGTAGCTTGCGCTGTTTCTTCCGGTTTATTTTCATGGTTGTCGATTTTTGTCATTAATTCATCGTATAATTTATTATTTTTTTGTGCGCGGTCCAGTTTATAGGAATCCAGCTGTGCGATTGCAGACGTTGCGTTCGCTGCCACTTCCTCCAGCACTTCTTTATCCGATTTTTTGCCGCTCGTGCTGCTGGTGTCCTTGGAAGTCTCTGCTTCGTCCTTGCCGGTGCTGCTGGCGTCTTTGGATTTATCGGCTCCGTCCGTGGATTCCTTCACTTCCGGTTCTTGCGGCTTATCCGCTTCTCCGGCCGCTTTCCCTTGGTCATCCTGCTCACCTTGCGTTGCCTCTGCAGGATCCTCCGTGCCGGTTACGCCCGTATCCGTCGTTCCGGTCCCTTGCTCGTTGGCTCCGGAATCTCCGTCCGTGCCTTCTTCGAGAACTTCGTTCACAACCAGCTCGTCGCCTGCGGTTCCATTGGCTTCCTGTCCTGCGCCGGGCTTCTGACCGTCCACCTGCGTGCTCTCGGCAACCGGCGGCGCTTTCGTTCCCGAATCGTCCGTGAACAAGTAGTAGGCGGACAGGATGACCATTAAACTAAGCATGGATACTAACCATATGGTTTGTCTTTTGTTATTCATTTGAACTTTTCCTCCTTTAATTGAAAACCTGTGGCACGAATGATCGGATCATCCGCAGGACTTCGTTTATTACTGTTTGCGAGGGACAACGGATATGCGATAAGATGGAACGTTCAGACCCCGCTGGATCGCATCCACGATCAAGCTCTTTACGACTTCATTCTCGGCCCCCTTGGCTACGACGAGCACGCCGCGGACCTGAGGTTTGATCTTCTTGGTGACGATCGGCGTCTCTTCGCCCGAAGAGTCATAGGTGACGATCTGGCCGTCGCGCTGGTAACTCGTGACATGGCGTTTCCCCCCGTTGGCATCGGTTTCTTCCGTGAGTTCCTGCGTATCCTTCATATTTCGCTGCACCACCAGTTCTTCCGTAGATTCCACGGTCACCATGACATCCACGGACCCGACGCCAACGATCTGTTCCAGCATGGTCTTGGTGCGCATTTCGAAATCCTGCTCGATGCTTTCGAATTCACCGCCGCCGCTGCTGCTCGCAGCTCCCTGGGTTGTTGAGACCGCGGCGGTGTCCGGCGGCGGTTCGCGGCCGATATTCTCATGATCCAGCTTCTTGACATTGACGAAGGAGTTGAACAGCATGATCGCGACGCCGATCAGGCCAAGAATGATCAGCCACCTGAAGGTCTGCATCTTCCTAGCACCGCCGGCTCCTCCGCCAAGCCACTGCTCCAACCGCTTCAACCAATTTCCCATCATCCTCACCTCCGCTACAGCTTGTTATCCTGATCCTGCCCCGGTGCATATATCGTGATCAGCTCCGGCTCCAAATCCCACCGGCGGCTAATGTAGTCCCGAACCGGTTCTGCTCTGGCTTCCTGAGCTTTGCTGACTGCCTCTGCGTTTTCTTTTACTGCCGCCTTCCCATCCTTCTCCTCTGCCATGGAATCCACGTTCACCTGAACGGAATCCACCGGCGTTACGCCGATGGGACTTCTATCGTCTTCCCCTACTTCTGCATCCGCCGGCTCATCCCCAGCCAGCCTTACGTCAACGGAGCGTATCGCAGCGCCGGCATACTCCTTGCCCTGCCCGGCAACCGCGGCCAGCACCACCTTGACCTCTTGAACGGCTTCCCCCGTTTCAGCCGCGATCTCTTCTTTCATCACCTTGGCTAATTCATTGCCAGCCCATTGCAGGCTTTGACTCTGCTGCGTATCCTTGAGCTTTTCAGCCTGGGCCATGATATGCTCCAGCTGAATTTCCTCCGGCAGCCCCTTCTCCTGCCGCTCCAGTTCCATCGCCAGCTGGTTCTCCGGCGGATCCGTAATTAATGTAATGATGGGACTGAGCAGCGTGAGCAGTATCAACAAGCTCAGGACTAGCCTGGCGTAGCGTTCAAGCGCCTTCCCGGGCAGGATCAAATCAACGAAGGCCGCAAAGAGAACCACCATGATGACGCTTTTCAGCCAATCTCCAAGCCAGTCCATTCGTCATCCCTCCTAAGCTTTGGCGCCGCGTATCATCTGCCTCACCTCATCATGACGGTGATGTTGGCAGCCGTGAGCAGTATCGTTATGGCGAGAAAGAACATCAAGCTCACCGCGGCCAAGGCCGCGAAAACGTACAGCATCGTCTTACCGATCGTCTGGAGGCAGGTGCCGATCGGGGTATCGCCGAGCGGCTGCATGACGGCCGCCGCGACGTTATATATCAAGGCAAGCGTCAAGATCTTGATCGCAGGAAATGCGCAAAGGAACAAAATGATGATGACTCCCGCCAGCCCGATGGAGTTCTTAACTAGCAGCGAAGCCGAGATTACGGTATCCGTCGCATCTGCGAACATCTTGCCGACTACCGGAACGAAATTGCCGGTTACGTATTTGGCTGCCCGGATGGTTACGCCATCCGTAACCGAGCTGGTCAGCCCTTGAACGGAGATAACTCCCAGGAACACGGTAAGCAGCACACCCAGGACGCCCATCGAGATCCCGCGCAGCAGATTCCCAAGCTGGGTCAGCTTGTACTTTTCGGATAAGGAGCTAACCAGATGCAGCAGAGCCGAGAAGAATAGAAGCGGGAACACAATCGTGCTGATCAGCGTGCCTACCGTATGTACCATGAATATGACCAGCGGATGGGCCACCGAGACGGTGACGACATTGCCCATCGAGGCCATCAGCGCAAAGAGCAAAGGAAGCATGGCCATCATGAAATCGATCATTTGGGTGATGGCGTCCCGCGCATATCCGATCGCGATGCTGAAGCTGTTGACCGCGATGACCAGGACAACCATGTAACAGATCGTATAGGCTACCCGGCTCACTGTGCTTTTTTCGAAGGCCGTCTGCAGGTTCTCTAGAATCAAGCTCATAATGCTCAGCATGACGATGGTCGCCAGCAGCTTGCCGTTATAGAGCACCTCGTGCCACAGATATTTTCCGATACCGGACATAACCCCTTTGAAGCTCAGCCCGTCGCCGCCCGGCAGCAGCATATCCATCAGGGAGGGCGTCCTGCCATCCGGGAAGAACCCGCCGTAATCCTTCATGAGCCGGTCCCAGTATTTCTCGACCTGATCCGTTGGCAGCTGCTGCGTCTGCTGCTCGACCCATTCATCGGCCGGATTGGCGGCTGCGGTCGCACCGATCGTCCCGCTGAACCATCCGGACAGCAACAGCATCGGGATGAGTAGGCAAAACACGGCCAAGCCTCTTCGAAGTGTTGCTCCTGTCACCATGTCCCCCACCTTTTTTCAAGCCGGGAGGAGCTTCAGGACCGTCTCGATGATGATCCCGATAATCGGTACAGCGAGCACCAATATGAGCACTTTTCCCGCCAATTCTATTTTGGATGCGATCGATTCCTGTCCGGCATCTCGAACGATCTGTGCCCCCATCTCCGCGATATAGGCAATTCCGATGATTTTCAGAACCGTCTTCAGATAGATGATCTGAACGCCGGAATTCTCGGCCAGATCTTCCAGCATGGATATGACATTACCGATCTTTCCGATCAGGAACAGGAAGATGAGGAGCGATGTCGCCACGGCGAGAAGAAAGGCAAAGAGCGGTTTCTGTTCCTTGACAATCAAGATCAGCACGGTAGCGATGATGCCGAGTCCTACCACCTGGATAATTTCCATAAATGTCCACCTACTGGAATAGAAAAATACTTTTGATTTCCTTCAGCAAATCGTCTAGCAGCCTTACGACCATAAACAATACAACCACGAACCCGATGAGGGTCACCCAATGCGCCATATCCTCTTTCCCCATCTGTTTCAGGACGGTATGAATCATGGCAATGATGATGCCAATACCGGCAATCTGGAAGATCGCGTTCACTTCAATGTTCATTTCCCTTGGCACCTCGCTAAAAGATCAATATGACGATCAATGCTCCAATGAGCAGTCCCAGACTCTTGCTCATTTTTTCATATTTGACCTGGTCATCCCTTGCCGCTGCTTCTTCATGCTTGAGCTGTCCCACGGCCAGAGCGATATGTTTGATCTGGTCCTGTCTGTCACTGGTGCCAAGTACGCCGCTTAGCTGTTCCAACACCTCACGCTCGGCACTTTTCATCGAGGTTCGTCTCCAATATTCGCCAAGCGCCTTGCGGATGCTGTCTTGTGCGGATAACCCGTAATCGGGTCTCATGTAAAGCGCTGCGGTGGCCAACAAAGATTTGAGCGGTTCACGAAGGGAAACGCCGATTCGCTCCAGCGCGTCGGGCAGCGGCGTAAAGCCGTAGCTGATTTCCGTCTCCAGCCGTTGAAGCGCGAGAATAAGTTCTCGCAGCTGTCTGGGTCTTGCTGCGAATTGCTGGGCTTGGTAGAATCCGGCTAAGGTTCCTGCACCCAGCACGAGCACGGCCCCGACCAGTTTAAGCATAGGCATCACCTCCCGGCTGGCCGCTGATAGCCGTCTGAAGCGTTCGCTGGCCTCCGTCATACAGCTTGTATGATCGGTGGTCGCCCGCTCGGCTAAGAACCGCATACATTTCAAACATCCGGTTCTCCAGAAGTCCCGAGAGGGCGGGCCGGCCCCGCATGTCCTGAACGGATGAGCCATGCGCCGTTGCAATCACGCTGATGCCGGCATGCAAAGCCTCAATCACCGCTTCCGCATCCTCCGGCCGGCCGATCTCGTCCACAATGAGCACGTCCGGAGACATCGAACGGATCATCATCATCATCCCTTCGGCTTTCGGACAGCCATCCATTACGTCCGTGCGAGGGCCGACATCGAATCCGGGTACGCCGCGCAAACAACCCGCGATCTCGGAACGCTCGTCGATGATGCCCACCTTCATTCCAGGCCAATGCACGGACGAGTTTCCCCACTTGCCGTAGCTGATCTGTCTAGCGAGGTCTCTGAGCAGCGTCGTTTTGCCTTGCTGGGGCGGAGATAAGATCAGCGAGTGCATCACCCTTTTCCGTTTCCGGTCAAGCAGATGAGGAAGGATGTCGTCCGCCGCTCCCTGTATTTCCTTGGCAATCCGGACATTAAATCCGCTGATATCCCGGATGTGCTCCACCCTGCCGCCGCTCAGCACCGTCCGGCCCGTAAGCCCGACCCGATGGCCCCCTGGTATGGTGATAAATCCCTTTCGCAGCTCTTCTTCCATGGTGTAGAGGGAATGATTGCTGATAAGGTCCAGCAGCCTATGGGTATCTTCACGCGTCGGTTTATACGCTTCTTCAGGCCGCAAGGTGAGTCCGCCTCGCCTGTCCAGGAAATGATGCTTGCCCGCCGAATTGATCTCCAGCGGACGCTCTTCCCGGATCCGTACCTCCTCCACATGTTCGAGAAGCTCTTTCGATAGGTTCAGCAGCATGCGTTTTACGGTTTCGGGAAACAGGTCTAACCAATTCAATGTCATATCAATTTCCCCCAGGTTGTCCTTTGTGATCATCTTCTAATAAGAGAACTTCATATCCCATGTGTATGCTTGTACCTGAAAAATATGCAGCGAATCTATCATTTTTTTAAAACCCCGTATAAGAGACAGGAGACGCCGCACAATATCCAGCCGATCTTCCCCCATGACAATTTATCTGCCATTCCAACCAGACCGATGGTTGTGGTCAAAATCAAAATGAGCGGACCCGTAAACGCCAATGCCGAATTCACGGCAAGCGCTTTATCGACTTGGTTCAGGCGCAGCATGATGATGGCCGCGACGATCTCAAGGCTGCCCGAGAAAAACCGAAGCGTTGCCATACTTGCGACAAACTTGTCCAGCATGCGATATATCCTCCCTCTTCCTTCTTCCTTCTTCACATGTGTGATGATTAAAAATATGCGGGGCCCTCTCGTTTTATCTCTATTTTTTCAATTTCATAGAAAGGAACTTCGAATCTTTCGGACAGCACAAAAAATCCCGGTCATAAATGACCGGGATTAACTCTATTAATATCGATGATGGCGGTTGAATCCTGTTATCGGCGAACCTGCGGTCCGCCTACGGAAGCCTGTTGATCCGTATCCAGTCCGTACGCGGTATGAAGCGCCTGCACGACCCCTTCGAGATTGCTTCCCTCGATGACGCAGGATACTTTGATCTCGGACGTGCTGACCATTTTGATGCTGACCCCCTGCCGGGAGATCACGTCAAACATTTGTGCCGCCACGCCGGGATGGCTGACCATGCCCGCGCCGACAATCGATACTTTCACAAGATGGTCTTCCGAGGTAACGTCGCGATACGGCAGCTTGCCGCGAATGTGTTCGATCACGGACAACGCACGCTCCCGATCCGCCAGGGACACCGTAAAGGAAAAGTCCGCTTCGCCGTTCTGAACGCCGCTCTGCACGATGATATCAACGTCGATCGATTCTTTTGCAAGCTCTCCGAACACTTGGGCCAGAACGCCCGGCGTATCGGCTACGCCCAGAATACTGATTCTCGCTACATTCTTGTCGAATGCAATTCCGCTGACAACCACACCTTGTTCCATGCTTGTTTCCTCCTTAACAACCGTACCCTCGTTATGATTAAAGCTGGATCTGACGACAAGCTTGACTTGATTATGCTTCGCATACTCGACCGCACGCGGGTGAAGAACAGCCGCGCCAAGATTGGCAAGCTCGAGCATCTCGTCATAGGAAATCTCCTTCAGTTTCCGCGCGCATTTGACTACCCGCGGATCCGTGGAGTATATCCCGTCCACATCCGTATATATTTCACATACATCCGCTTGAATGGCAGCCGCAAGAGCTACCGCGGTGGTATCTGAGCCCCCGCGTCCAAGCGTTGTAATCTCTCCGTCTTCGGACATGCCCTGGAATCCCGCGACAATGACGACATTTCCTTCGCCAAGTGCTTTGTGCACGCGCTCAGGCTTTATATCTGTAATGCGGGCTTTACCATGGACGGCTTCCGTGCGGAATCCCGCCTGCCAGCCGGTCAAGGACACTGCCTTGCGTCCAAGACCGTGAATCGCCATGGATAGCAGCGAGATGGATATCTGCTCCCCCGTGGTCATCAGCATATCCATTTCCCGTGCCGGTGGATTCTCGTTTAACAGCTTTGCCTGGTCAATCAAATCGTCCGTCGTATCCCCCATGGCAGACACCACGACCACACATTGATGGCCTTCATCTTGTTTCTCTACAATTCTTCTGGCAACGCGCTTCATGCGTTCTGTATCCCCTACAGAGCTGCCTCCGAATTTCATGACGTACAGTGACAATGCTTCTTTCACTCCCCACTAATATCGGTATGTAACAGTGCTCAGGTGGTTTCTCACTTTAAAACAGTATAATACGAAAGTGAGTCACCCCGTCAAGGCTTTTCAAGGCAAAAAGAAAACAGACTTAGGACACCGAGCCCGCTTATTGCAAAAAACTCCCGTACATTCGTACAGGAGTCGCGTTGGTTTAGAAGATATTGGCACCCCGTCCATCGTTGAAGGGTCCCGCTTATTGCATGTTATGCACGGGAAATGTATTTACCTTCGCGTGTATCGATCAGAAGCACATCGTCTTCGTTAATGAACAGCGGTACTTGTACATTGAGGCCGGTTTCCACTTTGGCGTTCTTCGTAGCGCCGGTAGCCGTGTTGCCTTTGATACCCGGCTCGGTCTCAACGACCTTCAGCTCGACGCTGTTAGGCAGGTTGATCCCGAGGATCTCGCCTTGGTAGCTGATAATGTTAACGTTCATGTTCTCTCTCAGAAAGTTAAGCTCCCATTCCAGCTGCTCGCTGGTCAAGCTGAACTGGTCGTAAGTTTCGTTGTCCATGAAAACATGCTCTTGACCGCTGGCATAGAGATACTGAACGCCACGGTTGTCGATGATGGCGCGGCCAATCGTTTCGCCTGCACGGAACGTCTTCTCCACGGTGTTGCCGTTGCGAAGGTTTTTCAATTTGGAACGTACGAAAGCGGCGCCTTTACCCGGCTTAACATGCTGGAAATCCAATACGGTGAAAATATCGCCATCTACTTCTACGGTCAAACCTGTTTTAAAATCGTTAACTGAAATCACTAAGATTCCCTCCTATGGATGCGGTCTATTTAATATAGTACACAAATTTCTTAAAGCATAAGCTCAACAAGGCTGCTTTTTGAACCCTTTTTACAGTACGGTGTAATCTTTGGACGAGCTTGTCAGTATGCGAATGCCCGTTTCCGTGATGACGATATCATCTTCGATGCGGACACCGCCAAGACCAGGCAGGTAAATGCCCGGCTCCACCGTTACGACCATGCCGGGCTGCAGCACGTCATCGCTCAGCTTGGACAGCCGCGGCGATTCATGAACTTCCATGCCCAATCCGTGCCCCGTGCTGTGGCCAAAATATTCCCCGTATCCGTAACGCGAAATAATATCGCGAGCCAAAGCGTCTGCTTCGCGTCCCGTCATGCCTGGTTTAATATGATCCAGTGCGTGAAGCTGCGCTTCGAGCACGATATCATAGATCTCCTTCAGCTTCGGATCAGGACTGCCGAGCGCCACGGTTCTCGTGAGATCGGAGCAGTACCCGTCCAGCAGCGCGCCGAAATCAAACGTAACGAATTCGTTCCCTTGAATGACCCGCTCGCTGGCTACGCCGTGAGGAAGCGCCGAACGCTCGCCGGAAGCAACGATCGTGTCGAAGGAAGACGCGGTTGCGCCATGCTTGCGCATGAACATTTCCATCTCGAGATCGATTTCCCGTTCCGTTTTGCCGGCAGCCAGAATCGTCAGGACATGGCTGAACGTCTGATCAGCCAAATCCGCTGCCCGCTGCATAATGCTCAACTCTTCGGCATCCTTGAATATACGCAAATCTTCTACAAGGCCCGAAACCGGCACCAGGCTGATGGGCGCGAGCTGTTCCGAATATGCGGAAAACACGCCGTATGTAACATGGTCCTGTTCGAATCCGAGCGATGCGATGCCTTCGGAAGACAACAGATCCTTGACCGTCTCCATTACCTTCGGCCCGTGCTCGACCACTTTAAAACCGACGGCTTGCTGCGGTGCTTGCGTCATATAGCGGAAATCCGTCAACAGATAGGCCTCATCGCGTGTGATCAGCACATATCCGGCTGAACCGGTAAAGCCCGTTAAATATCTGCGGTTGATCGGGCTTGCAACCAGCATAGCCGTCAAACCTTTGGCTTGAAGCTGTTCGCGCAGTTTAACCACTCGTTTGTTACTCATTCTAACCACTCTCCTCTCACCCTTATCCCGAAATAGGAGCTACCCTTCATGCTCGACCAGGACTTGCAGTAGAGCCGACAAGCCCAATGTGTAACTCGCCGCGCCAAAACCCGCGATTTGTCCGACAGCCACAGGCGCTATGACGGAGGTATGACGAAATTCCTCTCTGGCGTGAATGTTCGAGAGATGAACCTCCACTGTCGGAATGCGGGCAGAACTGATGGCATCACGCACAGCGTAGCTGTAGTGAGTCAGTGCTCCCGGATTAAGGAGTATGCCGTCAGCCTGTCCGATCGCTTCATGAATACGGTCAATGATAGCACCCTCATGATTAGACTGAAAGAAGGTAATACCGATACCGGCGAGATCCGCCTGTTTACGCAAATTATCTTCGATCGCCTGCAGGCTGAGCGAACCATAAATGCCCGGTTCCCGGAAGCCGAGCAGGTTTAAGTTCGGTCCGTTTATCACCCATATGGATTTCATAGGGCTTCCCACCTTTTCGTCAAATAACCAAAAGCTATTTTACCATAGGCGGCATCGGGTTGAGAAGTTTTTCTTGGCTAACCCGTCAGCTTCTTCGGTTCACGCAGTTTCTCGTCGGTGAATTCCTGCGCAATCGTATAACCGATAAAGAGGCCCCATAATATAAAAATACAAACCTCCGAAATGTTTGTATCCCAGGACAGCTTCTTCACTGGGTCCGTCAGCCGAAGCCAGGGATTGAGCGCAACAAACAGCACCGCCCACCACACGATTCCGTAAGCAATCCCGGGCCATGGGCCCTTCAGCTTCCTGAACAGGGCAACATAAATGAGGGAAGCGATGACGGAAAAGGCGATGAAGGACAGCCACCCGGCGATTTGCCCGGCTGTGGTCTTGAGGAATTCATGTTTGAAGAATGGCTCCAGCAAAAAACCGGGCACGACCTTCGTGAATCTCAACCAGTAAAAGATCCAAAGCACGCCCCCCCAGATCAGGCCGGCATAATAGCCCAGCTCCAGGGCAAACGTAAACGGATTGGTTATCTGGTTCTGCTTACGAAATTGATGTTCATGCATGGATTGATTCTCCTCTTCTTCGGTTATCGAAAAGCCCCGCTGTTTCTCCATTTCATCTCTGAAAGTAGTATGCACCGCTTCCCCTGCCCTAATCCAACTAGAAATTACTTTCAAAATTCGATACAATAGTTCATAGAACGAATAACATGTCAGGGAGGGTGAACTGGTTGTCCGATAAGTCAACCCCGATCAGCTATGGAGGCCAAGCTGTAATCGAAGGCGTTATGTTCGGCGGCAAGCATGTGAATGTGACGGCCGTGCGGCGTAAAAATAATGAAATCAAGTTTCTCGAGGTGCCTCGCGAAGACAAGGCATGGGTTCGGAAGCTGCGGAAGATCCCGCTTCTTCGCGGCATCGTCAGTCTCATAGATTCTACTATCAAAGGCTCCAAACATTTGAATTACTCTGCCGATGCTTATGCTGACGATACGCTGGAGCCCGAAGAACGCGAGAAGCAGAAAGAGAAAGAAGACTCCGGCTGGAGTTTAAGCATGATTATCGGTGTGGCCGCCGTCAGCGTGCTTTCCTTTGTTTTCGGCAAGCTGCTGTTTACACTCGTTCCTGTTTTTGTAGAGGATTTCTTTTTTGGCGATACATTTGATCACTATATCGTGCATAACCTGATTGAAGGCGTTATTAAATTAATACTGCTTCTCGTGTATTTATGGGCGATCTCCCAAACACCGGTCATAAAAAGGCTCTTTCAGTACCACGGCGCCGAACACAAAGTCATCAGCGCATTCGAAGCCGGCGAAGAGTTGACGGTGAAGAACGTTCAGAAATATACGCGGCTGCATTATCGCTGCGGCAGCAGCTTTATGATGCTGACCATTGTGCTCGGCGTTGTTGTCTACTCGGTGGTGCCATGGGATACCATGACGCAGCGGGTCATTCAAAGAATTGCGCTTCTTCCGGTCGTGCTTGGCGTTTCCTTTGAATTCCTGAAATTGACCAATGCCATGCGGGACCTGCCGGTACTCCGTTTCCTCGGATATCCCGGTCTGTGGCTGCAGCTTCTGACGACGAAGGAACCTACTGATGATCAAGTTGAAGTATCCATCGCATCCTTTAACAGAATGCGTGAGTTAGATGCTCAATACGAGAATGTTACAGTTCACCAATCTGTGACAGGAAGTGTGCTGGATCCCGCGAAAGGGTGATAATCCATGAGAAGGCATGCGATCATTTTTTGGACGGCGATTACGTTGGCCGCCATAGGGCTACTGGTATTCCTGTTAGACCCTGGATCAAGAATGAGAATATTGATTCCTCTAATTATTGTTGCTGTCGTGTATGTGCTTTACAAGTTCCCGCCACGCCGTTTTAACAAACGTCCCAAGGTGAAGCCTTCCAAGCGGACGGCCGCGAAACTGGCGGCGGCTAAGAACAGCACCGTACGCAAAAGCAACCCAACGGCTAAACGTAAACAGTATCCGTTTCAAGTGATCGATGGGCACAAAGGAAAATCCGACCCATCCGATGATGTTCCTAAATACCATTAACCGGAAAAACCGCCCGCCCGCGCATGCATATGCCGGGTGGACGGTTTTTTAATGTTCGGCATTCCAGCGGGTGAAAAACATCGTGCCGGCCGTCAGACCGGAATTGTATAAATTCTCGCTTTCCTCTTTGGTCAGATTAAAATGGGTGGTGCCGATGCCGAGCGTCGGAATTTTGATCGTGCGATTTCGGTTTTGCTGCTCGATATAACGTTCATCGTGTGCGGAGAGCATCGTCTCGAACATGGCGGTTAACATCCCGATCGGGCCTTCGATCAGATGAGGCAGGTTGCTGTTCTTCCCGACCATCTGAAAGCCCAGCACCGGCAGGGGCTTAGGCCCACCCTTCGATTCGCGATCAAAGAGCCATAAGGGGAAGTTGCTGAGCAGTCCCCCATCCACGATATAAACAAATTGCTCGCCGAACGATTTGCCTTTTGCGGCCCTGCCCAACAAACGCAGGATGACGGGGTCAAAAAAATAGGGGATGCTGCAGCTCATGCGCACAGCCTTGGCTACCGGAAAGGTGGCAGGATTGATCCCGTATTGGCGGAGATCATCCGGAAGCACCAGCAGCCTGCCATTGGTGATGTCCGATGCCACGATATAAAGCTTCCCTGCCGGGATGTCCGAGAAGGTAAATATCCCTTTGGCCAGCAGGATTTCCCTTATCCAATTCTCCAGGGCTTCCCCGGAATAGAGCCCTTTCTTAATCAAGACCCGCAAGGCAGGACCGATAAACTTTGTATTAAAAATGGGTGCCCGCTGGAGAAACGAATGAAAGGGCGTTTCCTCGATAATGCGCTTGATTTCGTCAGCACGGTAACCAGCTGCCAGCACGGATGCCACGATGGAGCCCGAGGACGTTCCGGCAACGCGGCTGAATACCATGCCGGCATTCTCCGCCGCCTTGACAGCCCCGGCAAGCGAGATGCCCTTGACCCCCCCGCCTTCAAAAACCGCATTGATCTGCATATAAAAATCCCCCGCCTCACATGGTCTAATGACTATGTATGAGCGCGGGGGATGTTTCATACCTATAGGACGTGCAGATTTATCTATAATATGATTGCAATTGATCTTTAATGCCTAACGGATTGCTTAAAATATTCTCTGCTCTAAAGAAAATGCTGCCTTTCACTTCGGCATGGTTTTGATTGTACTTCAATTGATTGATGATTTCCGATGCGCTCTGCCAGCCGATTTCGCTGGTTCCCAGTTTGTAGGGGGCATGGCCGATCAGAAGATCTACGCCGGTTCCTTGTACTTCGCCGGCCCACCAGTCCACCAGCTTATCATAGTCGGCTGCCGGGTTACTCATGCTCCAGTAGATCTGCGGTGCAACGTAATCGATCCAGCCGTTCTGGATCCAGGTCCGCACATCGGCATACATGCTGTCATACGCCGTTACACCGGCCTTCGTATCCGATCCCGTCTTATCCACGGACTGGTTACGCCATACGCCGAAAGGGCTGATTCCGTATTCGACGTCCGGTTTCACGCGATGAATGCTCTCTCCGAGCGATTGGACAAAGGCATTGATATTTCCGCGGCGCCAATCCGCCAGATTGGCGTAGGCCCCATTATTGAACTCGCGGTATGCCGCGTCATCGTTAAAGACCGTATTGGACGGATAGAAGTAGTCGTCCAGATGGATGCCGTCAATATCGTATCCGTTAACGACCTCCATGATCGTATCGATGATATGCTGCCTGGCTTCCGGAATCCCAGGGTTGATGTACAGCTGCTTGCCTGTATTCACGATCCAATCCGGATGGCTTAGCGCAACATGGGACGGATGGAGCGATGCCGTCAAAATATCGGTGTTCGCCCGGAATGGATTAAACCAAGCGTGAAATTCCATATTCCGTTTGTGCGTTTCCTCTACCATGAAAGCAACCGGGTCGTAACCCGGATCGGCACCTTGAATGCCCGTCAACACCTTCGACCACGGTACCATGGTGGAAGGATACAATGCATCACCGGCCGGACGTACCTGCACGTACACGGTATTGATGCCGACATCCTGGAGCGAATCCAGCAAGGCGATGTAAGAGGCTTGCTGCTGTTCCGCGCTGGTCTTCGTTTTCGGCCAGTCCAGATTGAACACGGTGGATATCCAGGCCCCTCTGACTTCATCCCCGGTTGATACCGGCGGAGGAACGACGACCGAGCCCGTGGACAGCGAGATGCGCTGCGCCGCCTGATTCCACTCCACTTGAACGCCCAGATTCTCGCTGATGAAACGCAGCGGAACCATGACCCGGCCGTTCTTGATTTCAACGGAAGCATCCAGTGCTACCGATGATCCATTCACGAGGGCGGTTTTTTTGCCGGATGTCAATTGCAGGCTCGAACCGTCCTTTCCGATTGTTACCGTCTTCGACTTCTGATTCCAAGCGACCGAAGCGCCAAGTCCTTCACTGATGATCCGCGTAGGAACCATGGTTACGTTAACCTTCGGCAATATGTAAGGAGATACGTCACTGTTCAGGTTTACACCGTCCAGCTGAATGCTGATACGAGCCGCCTTCGCTTGCGCGGTTGGGACCACCGACGGGAGACACAATAACAGCATGATCAGCACCAACAACCATCTACGAAGCTTCATTTCTATTAATCCTCCGAAAATATGAAATTTGCAGGTAATCTAACCTATTACTATAACCATGTAAATATGACGGTTCAGTTTAAAAAAGCATCTGTCACAAGCGGACAGATGCCACATTACGATTCGTTGACTAATTCGTTATGAACGTCACGCAAATCCTGAAGTCGATTCTCATCACGCTTGAAATATTCCACAAGCGTCTCAATTCTCGTAATGGAATCCCAGCTCAAGTGATGCTCGATTCCTTCAACGTCCCTGTAAATGTTTTCATCCTGTACACCGATCATTTCAAGGAATTCCTCAAGCAAATGATGACGCTCCATGAGCCGCTTGCCCATTTTTTTGCCTTTGCTGGTCAGAACCAAACCACGATATTTTTCATAGATCAAATATTCGTCTTTGTCCAGCTTTTGAATCATTTTCGTGACGGATGAGGGGTGAACCTCCAAGCCTTCGGCAATATCCGAAACGCGCGCATAACCTTTTTCGTCGATCAACTTGTAGATGCGCTCCAAATAATCCTCCATGCTAGGTGTCGGCATCTTATTCCCTCTTTTCTATAATTACATAACCCGTGCCATAAAACTGTTTTACCTGCATTAGTAATGATACATGTTTTTAAGACCCGTTGGCAAGTCCTGGTCCAATCCTCATGTCAATATGGGCCTATGTCAATATGGACCTATGAATTGAACCAGCCTTACCCAACAGCATTAGAATTTAAGCCATTCCGGCGTAATGCCTTGCAGCCAAATCGTGATTTTGTACATTTGATCCGTGAAGAGCAGAACCCCCATCAGAATCATCAAGACGCCGCCGACCTTCATCAGCGTGCTTGAATATTTAAGAATCCAGCGGGTGGAGCCGATGAAAAAGGCCAGGATGAAAAACGGTACCGCAAACCCGAGCGAATATGAAGTGATCAGCGGGAACCACGTTCCCGGATCGGAAGCTGCAAGCGCGATGATCGCCGTCAAAATCGGTCCTACGCAAGGCGACCAGCCTGCGGCGAAGCCGATACCAAATAGAAATGTTCCTATGTATCCGGTCGGTTTGGATTTAAAATTGAATTTCCGGTCCTTCATGAGAAACTTAGGCTGGAAAATGCCGATAAGCATAAGTCCCATCACGATGATCAGCAGCGCGGATAACTGGCGAATCAGATCCTGGTATTCCGTGAAGAACTCCCCGAACAGGCCTGCCCCCCAACCGAGAGTGTAATAAACAGCAGAAAACCCAAGGATGAACGCGAGTGTGTGCGTCATGGTCCGGAAACGGACCTCCTTGCGGTTCTGTTCGTTCTTTAAGTCATTGACCGACATGCCTGTAATAATGGATAAATAGGACGGGTACAGCGGCAGGCAGCATGGAGATATAAATGAAGCGAAACCGGCCGCAAACGCGATGCCGATATTAATATCAGCCATTTGATTTTAGAACCCCCTTATGTCGTAAAGCCCTTTTTGCCGACAAGCGTAATGATGAGCAGGCTGATCAGCAGCAGCACGATGGTGGCGCCGGGTGCCAAATTAAATACGCCGGCAAGCATCAGTCCCCCGATAACGGCAATTTCGGAGATGATCACCGATAATACGATGGAGCTTCGGAAGCTTCTCGCCAGCAATAAACTGATCGCTACCGGAATGGTCAGCAATGCGGAGACCAGAAGCGCGCCCACAATCTTGATGGCGGTGCTTACGACAAGCGCCGTCAGCACCGTAATGATCATGTTCATCCATTTGACGGGCAGGCCGCTGACGCTGGCCGCATCCTCCTCGAAGCTGAGCAGGAAAAATTCCTTGAAGAACATTACCACTACCGCAATGACAACGACGGTAACGCCGCCTACCATATAAATATCCGTGGAATCCAGCGTATAGATGCTTCCGAACAAATAACTCATGACATCCGTATTATAGCCCATTCCCAGCGTGAAAAACAGCGAGGCCAGCGCAACGCCGCCCGACATAATAATGGCGATGGACAGCTCGGCATAACTTTTGTAGGCCTTTCTCAGCTTCTCAATCGCAAAAGAGGCCAGCACCGCAAATACCAATCCTGCGGCAAGCGGGTAGACTTCGATCAAAAATCCGAGGGCCACGCCCGCTATCGTGACGTGCGACAACGTATCGCCGATCATCGACAGCCTGCGCAGCACGAGGAATATCCCGATAAGCGGGGCCGTAATCCCGATCAGAACCCCACCGATCAGCGCCCGCTGGAAAAAATCGCTAAGCAAAATATCAAGCAATGACAACGTCTCCTTCTCCTGCATCCATAAGTTTGTTTCTATGATTATACGAGCGAATGCTGCAAGTCCACTTCCGCGCAGTTTTCGATTTCATGGGAATGCCGGACGAAAAACTGAATCTTTCCGTTTTGCGATACCGGCGATTCGCCCAGGTAGTCTTTGACCATGTCCAAATCATGGGTGACCATCAGGAACGTCATATGGTGATGGGCATGCATATGGGTGATCAATTCAAAGAATCCGGCTTGGGTCTCCGCATCAATGCCGATTGTCGGCTCGTCCAGTATAAGCAGATCCGGACGATTAATCAGCGCGCGAGCAAGGAATACGCGCTGCTGCTGGCCTCCGGACAAGGCGCCGATCCGTTTATCGGCAATATCCTGAATGCGCATCACTTCCAGCGCGTCCTCGCATTTCTGATGGTCCAGGCGGCTCAAACGGCGAAACATTTTTTTTCGATTATATAGACCGGACATGACGACTTCGCGCACGGTGGCAGGGAACAGCGGGTTGAACGCATTTTTTTGCGGAACATAGCCTATTCGCTCCCAGTCCTGGAATTTACGGATCGGCTGGCCGAACAGTTCAATGGTCCCTTCAGCGGCGGGAAGCAAGCCGACGATCATGCGGAGCAGGGTGGTTTTACCCGCGCCGTTAGATCCGACGATGCCAACGAAGTCCCGCTCTTTTATGGTGAAATTAAGATCCTTGATCACCTGTTGATCCCGGTAATGAAAGGATACATCCTTGATTTGTACGATAGGTTGGTGGCAATCCTGCGCTGCCGGCTCCATAAACAGGCCGCCTTTCTCTCTGTAGTCTCTCTATAATAAATATACGAGTCCGTATACGTTCATAACACGAAAGAAGAGGGGGATATGATCCCCCTTCTTCCTTATTGTAAAGCCTTCGTTAGATTTTGCAAATTTTTCTCCATCAGCGTGAAATAATTCTCGCCGCTGCTTGCCTGCTCCTTGGTCAGCCCCTCCACCGGATTCAGCACCAAGGTTTCCACGCCCGCTTCATTGGCCAGCGTTTTGGCCAGTTTATCCGATACGAGTTCTTCGAAGAAGATATATTTCACTTCCTTCTCTTTCACCGTCTTAGTCAGGTTCACGATATCCTGCGCTCTCGGCTCGGCGTCTGGCGACAGTCCCATAATCGCATGCTGCGTCAAACCGTAGTCCCGGCATAGATAACCGAATGCCTGGTGGGATACGACGATATCTTTTTTCGGCAGTTTGGACAGCTCGCTCGCAAAGTCGTTATCCAGTTTGACCAGCTTCTCTTTTAACGCTTCATAGCGCTGTTCATAGCCGTCCTTATGTTCCGGATCGACCTCGACCAGGCTGTTCTTGATATTTTCTGCCATGACCAGCGCGGATTTCGGGCTTACCCAAGTATGCGGATCCGTATGATGGGTATCCGTGTTCGTCTCGGCTGCCTCTTCCTCGTGATCATGGCCTGCATGATCTTCTTCGGTGCCTTCCTCATGGCTGTGGTCGTGCGCTTCAGCGCCTTCTCCATGACTGTGGTCATGTTCCTCTTCATGGGCTGCTTCACCATGCCCGTGGCCATCATCCCCCACGGCGTCGATCAGTTGGATCCCTTGGGAAACGATGACTGGTTTCACTTGCGTATCTTTATCGAGACCCTTTAAGAATCCAGGCGCCCAGCCTTCCAGCCCTGCACCATTATAAAGAAACAGCTGAGCCTTGGATGTATTGACGATATCCTGGCTCCGCGGCGTCCAATCATGAGGCTCCACGCCCGTTGGCAGAAGATTCACGACATTGACCTCGTCTCCGCCGATTTCCTTCGTAAATTCATATATTGGATAGAAGGTCGTAATGACGTTAACCTTGCCTTCAACAATGCTTCCGCCGGATTTGCTTCCGCAGCCCGACAGGATGAGCATCGCCAGCAACATCGAAGTTACGCTCCAGGTCCAGCCGTTCAGTTTGTTCTTGCTCTTTCTCTTGTTCATGTTCATCTCCCCCACATTCGCTCCGCTCAACTAATCGTAAACTTTACTAAAAAGATTATAAGAGCAGTTCGACGTGATTGTCAACCAAATCGTAAAAATTACTATTAGTTTTTCATATAGAACTCAGGTACCCCGCGTATTAGAGGAAAAAAATAACGGCGTACCCTTAACAGGGTACACCGTCTGATCCAACTTAATTCAACGCAAGCGTCATTTATTTCACGATGGCGCCGTTTGGCATGCCCTCCGGCACGGTTGCCAGCGTGAGCTGATCCCCGTAGGAAGCGGCCAAAATCATGCCTTGCGACATTTCGCCTCTAAGCTTCACCGGCTTCAGGTTTGTCACGCAAATCACTTTGCGTCCCACCAATTCCTCCGGCGTATAGAACTTCGCAATGCCGGACACCACCTGCCGCTGCTCAAACCCGAGATCCAGCTGCAGCTTCAGCAGCTTGTCCGCTTTCTTGACCGGCTCGGCGGCGATGACCTGTGCTACGCGCAGCTCAACCTTGGCGAAATCCTCGATGCCGATTTCCTCTTTGAGCTCCACAGGCTCCGCTCCGCTATCGGCGGACGAAGCTGCCGCCGAACCCGTAGGCTCTTCCTCGGCTGCCTTCTTGCCGCCAGTCATCGCTTCAGCGATGTAGGCCACTTCCAGCTCCGCATCCAAGCGAGGGAAGATCGGCTCGCCCTTTTGAAGCTTCGTACCAGCCGGTATCGCTCCGAGCTGGCGTCCGCTTTCCCAAGTTGTCAATTCCCCTTCCGCCAAGCCGAGCTGTTCCCACATTTTCTTCGGCGTGCGGGTCAGGAACGGCTGCAGCAGGATCGATGCAATCCGCAGCGTCTCGACCAAATGGCTCATAACGGAAGCAAGCTCATGCCGTTTGCTCTCGTCTTTGGCCAGCGTCCACGGCTGGGTCTCATCGATGTATTTGTTGCTGCGGCTGACAAACTGGCTGATCGCCGTCAGCGCAACCGAGAACTCCATATTCTCCATGGCAGTTTCGACTTTGTCATAAACGGACTTGGCCGCTTCCTCGATCGCGGCATCAAAAGGCGTTACGCCTGCCGAGAAAGCCGGAACCTCCCCGCCGAAGTATTTATCGACCATGGCCACGGTGCGGTTCAGCAGGTTGCCCAAATCATTGGCGAGGTCGGAGTTCACCCGCTCTACGAAGCTTTCCGGCGTAAACGTGCCGTCCGCCCCGAACGGAACTTCGCGCAGCAAGTAATAACGAAGCGCGTCGAGACCATACCGGTCGATCATCGTGACCGGGTCGACCACATTCCCTTTGGATTTGGACATTTTGCCGTCCTTCATGAGCAGCCAGCCGTGGGCAAACACTTTTTTCGGAAGCGGCACATCGAGCGCCATCAAGATGATCGGCCAATAGATCGTATGGAAACGCACGATTTCCTTGCTCATCAGGTGAACGTCCGCCGGCCAGTATTTGTCATACAGGCCGGTGTCCTCCGTACCGTAACCGAGTGCCGTGATGTAGTTCAGGAGTGCATCGATCCACACGTAGATGACATGTTTCGGATCGCTCTTGACCTTAACCCCCCACTCATAGGTTGTACGGGACACAGCCAGATCCTCAAGACCCGGTTTAATGAAGTTGTTGATCATCTCGTTCTTGCGGGATACCGGCTGAATGAAATCCGGATTCTCCTCGTAATACTGAAGCAGGCGGTCCACATACTTGCTCATGCGGAAGAAGTAGCTCTCCTCCTTCACGAGCTCCACCGGCCGGCCGCAGTCCGGACAATTGCCGTTGACCAGCTGACGTTCCAGGAAGAACGACTCGCAAGGCGTACAGTACCACCCTTCGTATTCGCCCTTGTAGATGTCGTCCTGCTTCAGCAGACGTTCGAATACTTCCTGCACCACCGTGGTGTGGCGCTTCTCCGTGGTACGAATGAAGTCTTCGTTCGATATGTCCAGCTTTTTCCACAGATCCTTGATGCCTGCCACGATGTCGTCAACGAACTGCTGCGGGGTTTTTCCGGCCTCTGCCGCTTTGCGTTCGATCTTCTGCCCGTGCTCATCGGTCCCCGTCAAATAACGGACATCGTATCCGCGAAGCCGTTTGTAGCGGGCCATGGCGTCGCCCGCCACCGTTGTGTAAGCATGTCCGATATGCAGCTTGTCGCTCGGATAATAGATCGGCGTCGTAATATAAAACGTCTTTTTGTCTGCCATTGTAACCTTCCTTTACCGTGAAATTGATTGTCAAATCAAGCGATTCCTTAGGAAAACCAGCAGTAAACAGCAAAAAACCCCCGCCCCTATGGGACGAGAGTTATTCTCACGTGTTACCACCCAAATTCCCCGTACCCTTGCGGGCAACAGGCTCATCTGCCGTCATACGGCGTCCATTAACGCTGGCTCACGCCGCTTCTTTACGGCAGCCACTGGCTGCAGCGCTCAAAAACGGATCCTCCAAGACCATTTTCCGAAATTCGCCAAGACCGGTTTCCAGCTCCTCCGGCTCTCTGTTCAAGGCAAGCTTTTCGTACTTATCTCTTCCTCGGATATACCTATAATTTCTTACATTTTAATCAAACGAGCCGCAGCGTGTCAAGGTGTGCATCGATCCAAGGCATCCCCTGGCTGCGGGCGGCATGCTTTCGGTTATCATCCATATGATACCCAAAAAAAATCGCTATTCCTCTGTCAATGAAGACGACATCTTATCCTTGCGCGGCGGGACCAAATCGATGCCTCCAGGATGAAACGGATGACATCTCGCGATCCGCTTAGCAGCCAGCCAGGAGCCCTTCAGCGCACCATGCACCTCAATCGCTTCCAGGGCATATGCCGAGCAGGTTGGATAGAAGCGGCAAGTCGCCGGTTTCAGAGGAGAAATGAATTTCCGATAGAAGTGTATCGGCACCTTCACTACCCTGCGCGCCGTGCTCATGCCCGGCTGTCCCGATTTCCTCCACCGGTCTGCGAAGTTTCCTTATCGTTATTGTCCTTGCCGCAATCCCGGCAGTATCCGAACACTTCGAATTTATGCTGGACCACCTGGAAATCGTCCGGTGCATCGGTCAGCTGCATCGGGCAGAAGGTAATCGGATAGGTCTTCTGGCACTGCAGGCAGATCATGTGATGATGATGGTGTTCTTCGCTGCAGCGTCCCCGGAACTTGACGCCTTCCTCGAACACGACTTGCTCCAATACGCCAAGCTCGTACAATACCCGAAGATTCCGGTATACCGTATCAAAGCTCAAACCGCTGTACTTCCGGCCCATATATTCGTATACATCCTTGGCCGTCAAATATCCAGGATGTTCCCCAAACAATTTGGCAAGCGTCTTGCGCTGATCGGTAATGCGCAGCCCATGTTCCGACATGGCGTCGATGATCTGTTCCGTCGTAAGCATACGCAATAACCTCCTCTACTTGAAGATACTCTCTCCTTATAATGCCTGAAAAAAATGACAGCGTCAATGAAAGCGGTTGTGAACAGGTAAACCGCCTGCCAAGCAGCCAGGAGCTTGAAAGGCTAACGGACGGCATAAACCTGCCCCTCCCTCGGCAAAAACCAACAAAAAGGACAGCCCGGGCCGTGTTTCGGCTGATGGGCTGTCCGCTTGTTGTTTATGAATAAATAGGATTAGTTCTTCACTTGCGGCAGCGGCTGGAGCAGAATGTTGATCGGCAGGCTGCTTCCCGGTGCTGCCGTAAACAGAATTTCCACCGTCTGCTCGTAATTTCCCGTACGATAGAGAACGGCGGCTTCGTTCGGTGCAGATACCGCACCACCGCTGGTGTTCGGCGTCTGAATGATGTTTCCGTTCACCATCATCGCGCCCATGTATTTGCCTCCGCGCGGATTCAGCGTGATCAGCGTATTGGGTGCTACGCGGTGCAGCTTGATTTTGTACAGAACGCCGAAGTTACCGGCGTTGGATTGATATGAACCGTTAATGCCGTCATACCCTTCCAGGTTCGGATCGTTTGTCTTATCACCAATCGCAAGACGCGTAGGCGTGTTGCCTACCAAATCATAGGATTCAATGATTCGGGTCGAGTCCGGGTAGGTTCCCCGGTTATGAATGCCATCGGCCGGGTGAAGCTTCAGGTATGGAAGTTTCTGGATCGGATCCTTGGCTTCATCGATCATGATGACATCATATCGAATCGGCGAATCCGAATACAGGTCGGCAAACATGGACAGCACCTGCTGATTCTTCATTGTTTGCGCGCTCAAATCTTGCAGGATGATCCGGCTTTCGCCAGGGGCGAGCGAAATCGTCTTGAATGCATCCGCTGACTGCATGGACTCGAGATAGCGCTGCACAGCCGCTTTCCCCGTAGCAGTCGGAATGTTGATCGGACCGCCCAAACCGGTATACTCGGTGGTCAGACGCGCCGTCATCGTGTTGATGTTGGTCGCTACGACATACATCTTCATGTTCTTTCCGGTTGCATTCAAGTGGTGAATCATGAAGCGCGTGCTGGCATTGCCGATCTCGCGATATACGATACCTTCCTGATAGACGGTTTCCGGAGAGTTGCTGCGAATCAACAGGTACGGCTCGGAGCTTCTCGTAATCGGCATCAGATTCCATGTCGGCACGGCCGATCCGTCAAACGTGTATTTGTCGCCGATGCCCGTAAATAATTGATTGAATTGATCGCGTGTATACAACACTTCGCTTGTTACGTTGATGATTTTTTCGTATGAGCTGGTCGCCCCATGCTTATCGGTCACGATCAACAGCACTTTATGCGGCCCTGCCGTAAAGAAAGCCTGATCGTTGTTTTCCCACTTAAACGTAATTTCATCGCCGGGATCGCTGTCATAACTCATGTTAATGTACGTAATTTTCTCGCCGATCTTGTATTGCTGTTTATCCGTGTCGAACATGGCCACAGGCGGCGTATTCGGTGCGGATACATGAATGCTCAAAATATACGGATCGCTCCACTCCCCGCTGGCGTCCTGTACCGAATAGGAAACCGTATGCACGCCAGGCTCGTCAAACACATCTTCCCGGCCTTCCCAATGCTCGTCTACGATAGCCAGGCCTGTCGGCGAATAGGCATTCGTCTTGTACGTTACCTTGGTTTGTCCGGCAAAGACTTCACCAGGCTGCACCGTAAAGGATGCCACCGGCTTGGAGCTCAGGCTCAGGATGATCCGCTTGTTCGGCTGGTCGACCCGGTAGGTGATGTCCAGCGCTTGCGTGATGCTGGTCAACGGCACCATAAACGTATTATTGGACTGGTAAGCCGGTCCCTTCATCGATTTTCGAACGCCGTTCACCGTGTATACGCTGCTGTTCGTCTTAAAGCGCAGCTCATCGTTACCTCGGATAATAATCGTTTCCTTTGTCTTGCCGTCATAGGTCAGCTTCAGGCCGACACGATCAACGAGGGATCGAATCGCGACATAGGATACGCCATTCTTGACTGCCATAGGCTGTCCGGCGGTATACGCTTTTCCGTTCTGATACATCTTGTTGCTGTTCATCATCAGGATCAGGTCATTCGGACCGAGGTTCGGTATGTTCGGAACCTCGCTGCCGGATCCGCCGCCGCTGCTGCCCCCCGGCTGTTCGCCGCTGTTGCTGCCGCTGCCCATTCCGGACAGATCGAGAATCACTTTCTTCTCCGGCTGGTTCACCGTGTATGGAATATCAAGCGCTTGCGTGATCGCGGTCAGCGGTACCATAAACACGTTGTTGCTCTGGTAGGCAGGGCCTTTCATCGGACGCACCTGTCCGTTGACTTTATAATTGCTGCTTCCTGTCGTGAATCGGAGCTCATTGCCATCCTTAATGATAATGGTTTCCTTCGTCTTATTATCGTAAGACAGCTTAAGTCCTGCGCGCTCCACCATGGCGCGAATGGCGACATAGGATACCCCTTGCTTCACGGCCATCGGCTGTCCCGCTTTGTACTGCTTGCCGTTATGATACATCACATTGCTGTTCATCAGCAGCACCAGTTCGTTAGCGGCTGCATTGGTAATGCCGGCTTCGGGCTTGCTTTCGGCCGGGCTTCCCTCTTCGTTCTCAGATACTTCATTATCGGAAGGATCGCTTGCCGAGTCCTCCTGCTGTTCATTGGGTTCAGAAGGTGTGGCATTCGGATCGCTGGTCGTGCCTTCGATTGAATCGGAAGGTGTTTCTGTTGGCGTTGCCGGCGTTTCCTCCGCTTGCTGCAAGTCCGTCTGTTGTTCTCTGTTTGCCTGGCCTTGTCCTTCCACCGGGGACTGCAGCGCCGGTTGCCCGTTTAGCGCCGGAGCTGTAACATCCGGTGATTCAGCTGCCACGGGAAATGCCATGGATACTTGGGCCGCGGCAAGGACTGTAATCATCGAGATTCGTTTGAAATTCATTCTCTACTCCTTTAAAACTCTCAGTATAGTCTGTCTGCCTCTATTGGACATACTATTAGACGCCGACTTTCCCGAAAAGTTGCTCAGAAATGGCTGGAAAATAGGAAAACCGGAGCATTCCTAGGCAGGAAGACTCCGGTTTGGGCAACCATTATTTAATTATTGACATAGTCCTGATTACCGGTCCAGCCGAGAGGATAGGTCTTGCTGATCCCTACCGGAAGCTTACCCTCAGGCCTAACTTTGCCAACCAATACACCCGCGGCGGCATTCATGTAGTAAGGCGTATTCTCGTAGCTGCACAAATATGCGGGAACTGGCGGAAGATCATTGAAATCGTACGGATTGCGGGTTGCGACGATAACGAGCGTCACATCCTCAAGCTCGCTCAGCCTGCTTACAAGCTTCTGCTGACCTTGCGGAAGACGGCTCTCGGAGGTGTACGTAGCCACCACGATCTGCTTATATCCTTCCGCGGCTTTAACGGCCTGCTCTACCTCTTCGTCGGACATATCCGTCCCGACGCGCAGATCGTCCGCCTGCACGCCGTAACTTCTCAGGGCATCCCCTAGCGTGTAGCTCTTGCTCCATGCTTCGTCGACCTGGGTCGCCTGAAGCAGCTCCGGCCAGATTACGGCAACCGCCTGCTCCGGCTTAAGAGGCAGCTGCCCTTCGTCTTTTACCAGCGTGATTCCCCTGCCTGCGATTTGAGCGAGCAGCTGTTTGGTCTCTTCGGCAACCTCGCCAATCGGGTGGACGGGAAGCTCTTCAGCGAGTTTCGCATTACGTTGTTTGAGCGCCAAAATCCGATCAACGGCTTTGTCGATCAGCTCTACCGGGAGTCTCCCGCCGCGGACAGCCTCGATGACCGCCGTAATCGCTGCCGTCTGCTCCGACAGCGTATGGCTGACCAGCACGCAGTCCGCACCTGCTTCGATCGCGCGGATCGCACCTTCCGGAATGCCGTACTCCTTGGAGATCGCATGCATCTCGAGGCAATCCGTCACGATTAAACCTTCGAAGCCCATTTCCTCCCTCAGCAGCCCCGTTAATACAGCATGAGAAAGCGTTGCAGGCAGATCACTCGGCTCAATGGCCGGGAAACTGACGTGAGCCGTCATGATGGCATCGACGCCGTCCTTGATCGCTTGTGCGAAAGGGAACAGTTCAACGCTGCGGAGCCGTTCCAAATCATGCGGTACGGATGCCCGCCCCAGGTGGGAATCGACGCTGGTGTCGCCATGCCCCGGGAAGTGCTTGGCTGTAGCGGACACCCCTTCTTCCTGATAACCCTTAATCGCCGCAGTCCCGAGCTCGGCAACGGCATGGGGATCTTCGCCGAAGGAGCGCACGCCGATAACCGGGTTGCGCGGATTGTTGTTGACGTCGAGGCAAGGCGCGAAGTTCATGTTCACGCCGAGCGAACGCAATTCGCGCGCCCCGATTTGCGCCACCCTGTAGGCATCCTCTGCGCTGCCCGCTGCTCCAAGCGCCATATTGCCCGGAATTCGGCTGATGCCTTCATGATCGATTCGCGCGACCATGCCGCCCTCCTGATCAATCGAGATCAGAAGCGGAAACGGTTGGCTGCCCGAAGCGAGCTGCTGCAGGGATGCCGACAGTTCGGCAAGTTGAGGCAACGTCTTCACGTTCCGGCGGAAGTAGCAGATGCCCCCCACCTGAAATTGTTCGATCAGTATGTTGGCATGCTCATTCGGCGTCAATGCGTTGAAGCCGCATATAAACATTTGTCCTACCTTTTGCTCTAGCGTTAAATCTGCTGCCGTCCATTTCATTGATTCCAAACCTACTTTCTATCAATTTAGAGGACGCCCGCAAGTCGGAAGTAGAAGTCCTGATGATTATCTGCCTGCTTTCGTCCCATCAAAGACTCAGAGACTCGGCTCTCCGGACATTTCCCGGAATTCGGATGGCGTCATGCCGGTAGCCTTTTGAAATACCTTGGTAAAATACCGCCGCTCATGATAACCGACAAAGGAACCGATCTGTGCAATGTTCTTGTCGCTGTTCACTAACAGGAATTTGGCCGCCTCCATCCGCTGTCTCGTCAAATACTCCACGAAGGTAAGTCCGACATGATTCTTGAACAGCAAGCAGAAATAACTGGAGCTGATGCCCAGATGCTCCGAAAGCTCCTCGATCCCCAAATCCTGTCCCATGTGGGTGTTGATGTACTCCAGGGCGGACGATACCAATTGTTCGGGCGTTTTCTTAACGGCTTCGGGGTTCGGAGCCTCGTCGATCAGCGAAACGGTATTGTAATACTTTTCTTTCGCCCTCTTCTTGCGGATTTCCTCCCCGATCTCCCGAATCTTCATCTCAAGCTCCCCGTAATGAATCGGCTTGCTGATATAATCCTTAACCCCCAGCTTGATCGCTTCACGGGCATATTCAAATTCCTGATAACCCGTCAGCAAAAAGATTTCCGCCCGGCTTCCTTTCTCCCGGATCTTCGTAATGAAGGTCAGCCCGTCCATGACGGGCATCCGGATATCGCACAGAATCAAATCCGGGTTATACTGATCCGCTACTTCAAGTGCTTCCATCCCGCTGCGGGCAAGTCCGACCACCTTCATGCCCATCTCTTCCCAAGGCAGAACCTTGCTGAGATTGTTCAGGATGGGCGCCTCATCATCAACCAATAATGCCTTCAGCATGCTGCCCTTCCCCCCTGTCATAATTGGGTATGACGCATTGTATAACGGTGCCGCCGGGTCGGCTGGAGCATATGAACAGCCCATAATAAGGACCGTACTGAATTCTAAGCCGATCGGCCACGCTTCGTAGTCCAAGTCCCCGCCGTTCCTGGTTTACTTTCAGGTTCTGCATCGTCGTCTGCTCGGATACGCCATCCTCGGACACCATATACTCGAACATGGACAACTGCTCAGAGGTCATGCCGAGTCCGTTGTCCTCCACCCGGATTACGACATTGCCGAGCTCCTTCCAAGCAGAGATGCGTATCCATCCCGTATAGGAAATTCCCTCAAAGCCATGCTGGATGCTGTTCTCCACCAGGGGCTGCAGCGTCAGCTTCAGAATGCGGCTGTGCATAAGCTCTTTCGGCACGTCGATTTCGTATTCGAACAGATCCTCGAACCGAAACTTTTGAATTTCAAGATAACTTTGAAGATGCTTGATTTCTTCATCCAGCGTAATTTCTTCCTTGTCCTGTATGCTGATCCGCAATATGCTGGCAAGCCGGTACACCATCTCGCTGACCTTGCGCCCTTCATTCTGGACCGCAAGGACATTGATCGACTCCAACGTGTTAAACAGGAAGTGCGGCTTGATCTGTGCTTGCAGCACACGCATTTCCGCATCGGTCTTCTGCCTTTGCTCCTTCTTGATCTGCGCGAACAGATTGTTGATCCGGTTCATCAAATTGTTGAACCCTTTCGACAGCAGCAGAAGCTCATCCTCGCCCTTCTCTTCCACTCTTGCATTCAAATCCCCATCCTCCACGCGGCGCATAAACCGCACGATGACGGCAATCGTGCCGGTAATCCGGTTCATGAACAGGCGGTTGAACACAATCGCAGTAACCAGACAGATCCCCATGATGACAAAAAACCATTTGGCAAAGGAAGTTACCTCTTGCGACAGCGAGTTCCAATCGGTCACCGAGACGATATTCCAGCCATAATCGTTCAGATGATAAATGGAAACAATATTTTCTTTGCCGTTAAACTTGGCTTTAAAACTTTGATAGCCTTGCTTAAACTCAACGTCACGCTTCATGTATTGACTGATATTTTGACCATCCATGCCGTTCTGCGGGTCAAACAGAATGAAGCCTTCATTGTTGACCAGCATGAATGAGGTGTTCTGCAGGTTGTTAGGGAGCGTCAGATTGCGGAAAATTTCCTCGAACTCCCATCTCTTGATCTGGACGACGAGAATTCCCAGCTTGCGGAGCGTCGTGACGTCTTTTATCAGCCTGATCTGGGTAAACACCGGATCCGCCCCCGTCAGTTCCGGAAATTCGTGCGGAGCCAGCCATTTGGGAATCCCGTTCAGCTTCACAACCTCTTCATACAAGGGACTGTTCTTAAACTGCTCATAAGGAAGCGTCCTGAAATCCTCTTTACTGAATATCGGAATGGGCGCTGATTCTTTGTTGAAATGATATAGAAACGCATAACTGATGGCAGGGTGATTATAGAGGAGATTGCGAAAGCTTCGCTGCCTGTCGTTCAATTTCAGCTGGTCCGCATTGGATTCCTTAATCAGGTTCTGCGCATCAGGATCCTTGGCATTCAGCGCCATTGCGAAGACGGAGGTGGCAATCCCGTTATCCGTGACGTACTCCATCTCCTTAAACACGTTCAAAATGCTGTAGCTGATCGCTTTTAGCGAATATTCGGCTTGCTGGCTGTACTTTTCCTCAATCGAGTTGTAGGTAATAAAGAATGTAAATAGGCCCAGCACAAATAACGGAATAATAATGAGCCCCAAAAAGGCCGTGAATAGTTTGTTCCGCAAATTCATACGCATGCTCCTGCTCCTCGTATTACCCCTTGACGCTTCCTGCGGTGACGCCTTCAATGATTTTCTCTTGCAGAACGGCATAGATGATAAGGACCGGCAGCACGCTGAATACGATCCCCGCCGACATCTGGGCGTAGTTCATATTGTAAGCGTCCCTGAAACCGACCATTCCGACAGGCAGCGTTCTCAGTTCATCATTCGATAGGAAGTAGTTAGCAAGCAAGAATTCGTTCCAGTTACCCAGGAAATTGATGATGAACACGGTAACGATAGCCGGAACGGTCAGAGGTAAGATAATTCTAGCAAACAAGCCTCCGGACCTCAATCCGTCTATGACCGCGGCTTCCTCGATTTCACCGGGCAGCGACCGCATGAAGGCGGCCAGAATAATCACAGAAAACGGGATGGCATTGGCAACATAGGGCAGAATCAGGGCCATATGCGTATTCAGAATATCCAGCTGCCTCATGATGCCATAAATCGGCAGCAAGAGGGAGTTATTCGGGATCAGCATCCCGATCAAAATACATTGAAAGATGATCGCGCTGATCCGGTTGTATCTCATCCGCGTCACGGCAAAAGCCAGCATTGCCGCAAACAGGATCGATAAGCAGGCCGACAGCACGCCGATGTATAAGCTGTTCCAGAAATACGTGCTGATCTTGGCGCTCACCCAAGCGTTCACGTAGTTATCAAACACCAACGTGCTTGGCAATCCAAACGGGTTCGTTGCAATGGACTGGTTATCCACCTTCACGGATGAGAACAGGACGAACAGGAACGGATACAGGATGACGAGCAAATAAGCCATCAGGAAAATGTGCGGAATCAGTTTCTTTAGTGCCCTCATCAGTATTCAATCCTTTCGTTGCGTCTGGCGATCAGCACCTGGTAGAGCACCGTTACGATAATCGTGAAGAGGAAAATCAACACGGCGATCGAATTGCCGAAGCCATGCTTGAAACTCGTAATCGCATATCGAATCATATATGTTGCCATAACGTCGGTGGAGCCGGCCGGCCCGCCCTTGGTCATAACCAGGATAATGTCCGCAGCTTTCATGGCTCCCGCAATCGAAAGCATGATCACAACGGAGATAATAGGCATTATTAGTGGAAGCGTGATTTTGGTAGCCCTTTGGACGCCTGTCGCTCCGTCAATCGCCGCAGCTTCGTCAAGCTCCTTGGGAATGGACAGAATTGCGGCAAGGACCATCACAATGTAAAAGCCGGTCCATTGCCAAGCGTTCGTAATCAAGATGGCGATCATGGCCCATTTGCGATCCGACAGCCAGAAGATCGGCTCGATGCCAACCAATCCCAACATCTCATTCATCAGGCCAAAGTCCGGATTGTAGATGAATCCCCACAAAATGCCTATGACAGCCGTCGACATGATGGAAGGTGCGAAAACCGCTGTTTTATACAGCCCCTTCAAACGTTTGACGTTGGCGATAAGCAGGGAGAAAACCACGATGATCGGAACCTGGATCAAGCAGGAAAAAAGTATGAAATAGACATTGTTTCGGACCGCCTTCCAGAAGGCATCGTCATTCAGGGCGGTCACATAGTTATCGAGCCCGATGTACTTCACGTCTTTGGAGATGCCGTTCCAGCTCGTAAAGCTGTTGTCAAACGCAGTGAAGATGGGATATATGAAAAAAGCCAGAAACAGCAAGAATGCCGGCAGCACAAAAACGATGTAAATCAGAGGATTTCTCAGCGCTCTGTTCATGGTAACCTCCGTATTGATGTCTGATGTTGTTTAGGCGAAAGGGCACCCCCATATGCCTTTAGCGGGTGGTGCCCTTTCGTCTGGAATTTTAGTTATTCCTCTGAAGCATTAGCCGCTTCCTGTGCTGCTTGAACATTCTCCAGCATCTTCTCGGCATCGAGCTCGCCGCCGATCACCTGCTGGATTCCCATGCTCAGCGCCGTGTTTACGTCGGCTTGGACAAGCGCATCGAAGGCAGGGAAGGATTTGTTGATTTCGCTGACGCCTTTGAAAATGTCCTGCATCAGCGGATCATCCGACGTGGAATTCATCGTTTCCAGATCCATCTTCATCGCCGGCAGTACTCCGTCTTCCTTGAGCCCGCGCAGCTGCATTTCATCCGTCCACATATTTTTGATGAATTCTTTAACCGCTTGAAGCTTGCGAGGATCCTCTGCTACCGCCGCCGAGAAGCCATATCCGTTGTTAGCGTCCTGCATGACGATGACAGGGTCGCCTTCATTCACCGGAGGCAAATTGAAATAGCCGATCTTGCCGACCATGTCGCCTGCTTGCGCCGGATCTCTAAATACGGAGTTCGCCCACGATCCGTCCATCATCATGACGGCTTCCCCGGTGATGATTTGATTTCTCATGTCCGCGTATTCAAAGCCGAGCTCGCCTTTTTTGAAGTACCCTTTCTCCACCCATTCCTGATGTTTCTTCACGCCTTCCACGACTTTCGGATCGGTCCATTTGGTTTCCCCGGTCTTGAAGCCGTAAGTCACCTCCGCTCCTGCATAATAACTCCACAGGTTATTCGTGGTCATGAGCGGAATCCATGCATCCTTGGAAGATTGCGCGAACGGAATTTTGCCGTCGGCCTTGATGGCTTCGGCGATCTGCTCAAGTTCCGCCAACGTTTTCGGTACGCTCAGACCTTTCTGGGTGAAGTAATCCTTGTTATAGAAAATACCTTCGATGGAACCGCCGATCGGCAAACCATAGATCTTGCCGTCATGCGTGAACGGGTCCAGTGTCGTAAATTTGTCCTTTATGCCGAGCTCATCCAAGATTGGGGTCAAATCGAGCATCAAGCCTTCTTTGGAATATACGCCTGCATCGGGGCTTCCGAATACGTCGAATACTTCCGGCGGCTTGCCGGCAGCCATCTCGCCTCTCAGCTTCTCTTTACGATTCACTTCAGAGTCTACAGCGTCCAGCTTGATTTTAAGCCCGGGCACCGCTTCTTCGGTTTTGCTGACCACATCGTTCAGCAATGCGAGACGGAACTTCTTGGATTCGCCAACTTGCGTATGGCGAATGGTGATTTCAAACGGCTCATTGCTCACCGTTCCTTCCGAGCCGCCTGACGGCTTTTCTGCCGCCTTGTCACCGCCGCCGCATCCAGACAAAAGCGTGGATGAGACGAACAAAAGCGACATGAATAATGCCAGACCCTTTTTCTTCATTGTCTTTGACCCTCCCGAAGTGTTTGTATATTGATAGGCGCTTTCCTTACATCTTCATTATAGAAAGCGATTCCACTTTACGATAGGTCGATATTTTTCTATCCAAGGGATAATATCCTCTACAAAAAACAATAACCCTTCCATTAAGAGGAAAGGTTATTGTTATTAATGATTACATATTGTGTTTAATATTATACAACTAAAATGAGTTCAAAACCGACGGCTATTTCTCGGAAATTTCGCCAATCAACCGGTAGGCGCGTGCGACTTCTTCCTCGGACGGTGAAGGTACGCCCTCCAACGGATAGGCCATACCGAGCTCCTTCCATTTGTACACGCCCATCTGATGGTATGGCAGGATCTCGAACTTCTCCACGCCGTGCAGCGTGCGGATGAATTGACCTAGCGCCACCAAATCGTCCTCGCTGTCATGGATGCCCGGCACGTAGACGTGCCGGATCCACATGTTCCGACCATGGTCGGACAGCCAGCGGGCGGTCTTCAGCGTCCTTTCATTGGACTTGCCTGTCAGCTTGATGTGCTTCTCGTCGTTGATATGCTTTAGATCAAGGAGGACCAAGTCGGTATGCTCCAGCAATTCCGATATTTTATCCGGCTCGTTATACCCGTTGCTGTCCAGGGTCGTATGCAAATTCCAGCGGCGCTTCACTTCCTTGAACAGCTCCGTGACAAAAGGATACTGCAGCGTCGGCTCACCGCCCGAAACGGTGAGTCCTCCACCCGATGACCGGTAGTAGCTCAGATAAGGCTCAATCTCTCGGAGGACGTCATCCACCGTCATTTCATGTCCTTCATGAAGTCCCCAGGTATCCGGGTTGTGGCAGTATTGACACTTCAGGAGGCAGCCCTGCATGAAGAGCACAAAGCGGATACCCGGACCGTCCACCGTTCCGAACGTTTCTATGGAGTGTACATGACCTTTTAGCATGGTGCGTCATCCTTTCTGTATCCGCTATGGTTGTCTTCCATCCTTACATCGATCCGTGGAAGGTACGGTTAATGACATCGAGCTGCTGTTCGCGCGTCAGTTTGACGAAGTTGACCGCATAGCCGGATACCCGGATGGTTAACTGCGGATAATTCTCCGGATGCTCCATCGCATCGATCAGCTGCTCACGGTCAAACACGTTCACGTTCAAATGGTGGGCCTTGCTGCCAAAGTAGCCGTCCAGCATGGCAACCAGATTGTTTACCCGAATGTCGCTTTCTTTGCCCAGGGCTTTCGGCACGATCGAGAACGTATTCGAGATGCCGTCCAGACTGTCCTCATAAGGCAGCTTGGCTACGGAAGTCAGCGAAGCGAGGGCTCCCTTCTTATCGCGTCCGTGCATCGGGTTTGCGCCCGGCGCAAACGGCTCGCCTGCTTTGCGTCCATCCGGTGTGGTTCCTGTCTTCTTGCCGTATACCACGTTCGACGTAATCGTGAGCACCGATTGGGTCGGCATGGCATCGCGGTAGGCTTTGTGCTTGCGGATCATGCTCATGAAGGCCTCGACCAGTTCAACGGCGATGCCGTCCACGCGGTCGTCGTTGTTGCCGTAGCATGGGAAATCGCCCTCGATTTCAAAATCCACCGCAATCCCTTGCTCATTGCGTACCGGCTTCACCTTCGCATATTTAATCGCGCTCAGCGAATCCGCTGCTACGGACAAGCCCGCTATGCCGCATGCCATCGTCCGCAGGATATCGCGGTCGTGAAGCGCCATTTCAATCCGCTCGTAGCTGTATTTGTCATGCATGTAGTGAATCACGTTGAGGGTATTCATGTAGAGCTTCGCGAGCCATTCCATCATCGGCTTGAAGCGCTTCATGACCTCGTCATAACTCAGAACCTCAGCGGTGATCGCCGGATATTCCGGTCCGACCTGGGCGCCGGATTTCTCATCCTTCCCGCCGTTGATTGCATACAGCAGCGCTTTGGCCAGGTTCGCTCTGGCTCCGAAGAACTGCATCTGCTTCCCGATGCGCATGGCGGATACGCAGCAGGCGATGCCGTAATCGTCCCCGTAGATCGGACGCATGAGATCGTCATTCTCATATTGGATCGAGCTCGTTTCGATCGATACCTTCGAACAGTATTTTTTGAAGGCCTCCGGAAGCTTCTCCGACCACAGCACCGTCAAGTTCGGTTCCGGCGCAGGTCCCAGATTGTACAAGGTGTGCAGGAAACGGAAGCTGTTCTTGGTTACTCTCGTTTCACCGTTCAACGACATGCCGCCGATGGATTCGGTCACCCACGTCGGATCGCCGCTGAACAGCTCGTTGTAATCCGGCGTGCGCAGGAATTTCACGATCCGCAGCTTCATGACAAAATGGTCCACCAGCTCCTGGGCTTTCTCTTCCGTCAGTATGCCTTCAGCCAAATCCCGCTGGATATAAATATCGAGGAAAGAAGATACCCGGCCAAGCGACATGGCAGCGCCGTTTTGCTCCTTGATCGCGGCCAAATAACCGAAATACAGCCATTGGAATGCTTCCTTCGCCGTATTCGCAGGTTTTGAAATGTCAAAGCCGTGCATGCCGGCCATTTCTTTCAGTTCCTTGAGGGCGCGCATTTGTTCGGACAGCTCTTCCCGCAGACGGATCACCGGCTCGTCCATAGCGTCCACTTCAAGCTCGCCGAGTTCTCTCAGTTTGTCCTGGATCAGCGCGTCCACGCCGTATAACGATACTCTGCGGTAGTCGCCGATGATGCGGCCGCGGCCGTATGCATCGGGAAGACCCGTTATAATCCCGGCTTTGCGCGCTGCTCTCATCTCCGGAGTATAGGCATCGAATACGCCCTGGTTATGCGTTTTGCGGATGCCGTTGAAGATATCCACTACCGCCTGCGGCATTTCGAAGCCGTATGCGTTGCACGCATCAATCATCATCCGGATGCCCCCGAAAGGCTGAATCGAGCGTTTGAACGGCTCGTCGGTCTGCACGCCGACGATCTGTTCTTTATCTTTATCCAAGTAGCCAGGCTGGTGGGAGGTGATGGTGGAAGGCGTATGAACATCCACGTCCAAAACCCCGCCGTTATCCCGCTCCTTCTTGGTTAAATCCGATACGATATCCCACAATGCCTTGGTGTTGTCCGTAGGTCCCGCCAAGAAATCATCAGAGCCATAATAAGGGGTAATATTCTCTGCAATAAAATCGTTAACGTCAACGCGCTTGGTCCATTTACCTGATTTAAAACCTTTCCAACCAACTTCTTTTTCAATCACCGACATATTGAATCCCTCCTAGATTATGCTGCAGCTTGCAGGGGCTGGCGGGGACACACATTGATCTATCTCAGATCTTAAATGTGATTATTTTCACGATCAATGGCATCTCTGCCCCGCCATGTGCCTTCAAGCTTCTATATCAAAGATCTGAGATTCAGCTTTCTGCTACATCTTTATTGTAGTCCTGTTGATCCGCAGCATCTGTGATAAAAATCACAAAGATGTGGTGATCCGTGATTTTTATCACTCTGATTCCGGGCTCCCCTGGCTTCTACCACCATTTATAATGGAATTTAGGATCATCCTTCTGTCCCATTCCTGTTTAGAAACGTCCATAGAAGGCGTTGCGATATACTTCTGCCAGCTCCGTCACCAGCGGCAGCTTCGGATTGCTGGTCGTGCACTGATCTTCGAAAGCCCGGTCCGCCAAATGCTCGACGTTTCTCTCGAAGTCCTGAGGATCGATGCCCAGCTGCTGGAACGATTCCTCGATGCCGAGCTTGCTGTTCAGCTCGCGGATGGCGGCGATCAGGCTGTTTACGCCCTCCTCCGTCGTTCTTGCCGGCAGTCCAAGAATCCGTGCGATCTCGGCATATCTTTCATCGGCCACGAAGTGGGTGTATTTCGGCCATGCCGCGAATTTCGTCGGCTTCTTGGCATTGTAGCGAATGACGTGCGGCATCAGTATGGCATTGGTCCGTCCGTGCGCCGTATGGTACTGTCCGCCCCATTTATGCGCCAGACTGTGGTTGATGCCCAGGAACGCGTTCGCAAAGGCCATGCCTGCAAGCGTCGAAGCATTATGCATTTTCTCGCGGGCGAGTTTGTCGCCGGTCAGCGCCGATTGCTCAAGATACTGGAACACCAGCTGTATGGCTTTGATGGCAAGCCCATCCGTGTAATCGCTGGCCATCACCGATACGTAGGCTTCAATCGCATGCGTCAGGACGTCCATGCCGGTATCGGCCACCGCCGTTTTAGGCAAGGTGTACACGAATTCCGGATCGATGATCGCCACGTCCGGCGTCAGCTCATAGTCTGCCAGCGGGTATTTGGTATTTCCCTGCACTTTGTCCGTGATGACGGCAAACGAAGTTACTTCCGAGCCCGTTCCCGACGTTGTCGGAATGGCAACGAATTTCGCCTTCCGCCCCAGCTTCGGATATTTATAGACCCGTTTGCGGATATCCATGAATTTTTGCTTCAGGTTGTTGAAGTCCGTATCCGGATATTCATAGAACAGCCACATCGCTTTTGCGGCATCCATAGGCGATCCGCCTCCGAGGGCGATGATGCAGTCCGGCTGGAACCGTTCCAGCATCTCCGTACCCCGTTCTACGGTCGTTGTCGAAGGATCCGGCTCGACTTCCGAGAACACCTCGATGGCTACCGGCAGTCTGCGCTGACGCAGGTAATGCTCTACTCGCTCCACATATCCCAGCTTCACCATCATGGGGTCGGTTACGATCGCGACGCGGGTGATGTCAGGCATTTTGGCGAGATACTGCGTCGAGCCTTTTTCAAAGTAAATTTTGTCCGGCACTTTAAACCACTGCATATTCACGGTTCTGCGGTTCACCCTTTTCACGTTGATGAGATTGACGGCCGTCACGTTCGACGACGTGGAATTCCGGCCATACGAACCGCAGCCGAGCGTCAGCGATGGCAGGTTCGTGTTGTAGATATCCCCGATGCCGCCTTGCGAGGAAGGCTGGTTGACCAGGATGCGGCAGGTCTTCATGCGATCCGAGAATTTCAGGATGACGTCCTCATTGTGCGAGTGGATGACCGACGAGTGGCCCATGCCGCCAAAAGCAACCATCTCTTCGGCGCGCGCGATGCCCTCTTCCGCATCTTTCACTTTATAGCAGGCCAGCACCGGGCTCAGCTTCTCGGCGGACAACGGATAAGCAGGACCGACTCCCTCCAGCTCGGCGACCAGGATCTTGGTGCTTTCCGGCACCTCAAAGCCGCAAGCCTCGGCAATCTTGGCTGCCGGCTGTCCGACGATGGTAGGATTGACGGCGCATTTATCCGCTACCATGGCATGCGCAGTCAGCTTCGCCAGCTCTTCCTTGTTCACGAAATAACAGCCGCTGGCGATCATTTTTTTCTTCACGGTATGATAGATCGGCTCCTCGATAATGACGGCTTGCTCGGATGCGCAGATCATGCCGTTATCAAACGTCTTGGATAGAATCAAGTCGTTCACCGCTTGATCGAGGTCCGCGCTTTTCTCGATGAAGCACGGCACGTTGCCGGGACCTACGCCGAGGGCAGGCTTGCCGCAGCTGTATGCTGCTTTGACCATCGCCGATCCGCCCGTAGCCAGAATGCAGGCAACGTCAGGATGGTTCATGAGCGTATTGGTTTTATCCATGGAAGGAGCCTCGATCCACTGGATGCAGTCGGCCGGAGCGCCTTGTTTCACGGCGGCGTCCCGCAGGATGAGCGCGGCCTCCCTGCTGCATGCCTGCGCGGATGGATGGAAACCGAAGATGATCGGGTTTCTTGTTTTGATGGAGATCAGCGCCTTGAATATGGTGGTCGAGGTCGGATTGGTTACCGGTGTGATCCCCATGATGATCCCGATCGGCTCCGCAATTTTCTGGAAGCTGTCATAGGCATTGTCTTCGATGATACCTACCGTTTTGTCGTACTTGATGCTGTTGTGGATATACTCCGTGGCAAACAGGTTTTTGATGATTTTGTCTTCATACACGCCGCGGCCCGTTTCTTCAACCGCCATTTTCGCCAGCTGCATGTGCTTCTCAAGTCCGGCCATGGCCATGGCCTGCACAATTCCGTCGACTTGCTCCTGATCGAGTTTCATAAACTTTTCTTTTGCCCGATTCGCCTTGTCGATCAGACCTTGAATGTACTCTGCTGCCGTTTGTCCCTTCACTTCAACCGTTGTTCCTTTGCTCACAGCCATATCTCTCATCCTCCCATGGTTCATGTTCTTTCTGTCTACGCTTCGATCGTAACACAGACGCTTCTTAAATCATGTGAAATATTTCACAATATTAAAATTTATCTTTTCTGTGTGATTTATACCTGTCTTTTCCCTCTTTCAAGTGAAAGAGATCACAATGTTTGAAAATTCGCCATGATTTCCCTCTTGTTCCGCCCCACAAGTGAATGTTTTCACGTTATAATGTATTTAAAGATTAAACAGATCAAATTTTAGGATGTTAGGGGATACCACCATGAAAACTGTAGACCATGTAATGGAAATCGAAAACTTAGGGAACACGCAGTGCTTCTCGGAACAAAACCGCAACCGTCTGCTGGTCACCATGAAGGAAAGGGTACTCCCTGAAGGATCGCATTTGTTCTGGGAAGGCGACTTCGCCGACAAGCTGTACTTCGTTAAACAAGGAAGAATTAAATTAACCAAATCGACGGATGAAGGCAAAGAGCTTATTCTATATATGTACCATCCAGGAGACATGGTCGGGCAAGCCGATCCATTCTTCAGCAACAACCACAGTTTTTCGGCAGAGGTGCTTGAGGACAGCGTAGTCGGGGTCATCGAGCACAAGGATCTGGAGCTGTTGATCTGCCAGCATTGCGACTTCGCGATTGATTTCATGAAGTGGATGGGAATACACCACCGCATCACGCAGACCAAATTCCGTGATCTCATGATGTACGGCAAGCCCGGCGCATTAACGTCGACGCTGATTCGTCTGGGCAATACCTACGGGCAGCATCAAGAGGATGGCACCATTCTCATCAACAAAAAGATCACCCACACCGATCTTTCGAACATGATCGGGGCCACCCGTGAAAGCGTGAACCGGATGCTGAGCGATCTTCGCAAAAAGGACGCCATCGAATATGCCGGCGGCATGATTGTTATCAAAGATCTGCCGATGCTGCAGGAAATATGCCACTGCGAGCTGTGTCCGAACGAAATCTGCCGGATTTGATCCGCCTAAAGCCCCTTCGGTGCATAATATATGGGCATCTGCTTACAATAAGCCTTGTCTTTCCAATCCAAATCAAAGGGAGTGCTCAGCATGCGTGAAGGTTTGATTCCTGCAGTTCTTGGAACCGTGGTTTCTGCTTCGGGTGCCGCTCTGCTTTGCAGCAGGTATAAATTCGCTGCAACCGGTATTCTAGGCTTCGGACTGGCTCATATGGTGCTTGGTGCGATCGATCTGGTGGAACATCGGTAAACGATTTGGAAGGCAAGATTCTCACGGCTGTCCTTTCAGTTCAATGACTGAGGAGGACAGCTTATTTATGCTGTTGCCCTCCTGCTCCCTTCAGCGATGACATCTCCAAAAAAAACGGATTTCCCAAAAGAACATTACATCTGACGGGAAGCCCACTTTTTCTGTTTGGAGACGTTCCGTGTGCGCATCGTTCCTCCCATTGCCTTTGTCCCAAATTTCTTGGAGTGGTTGTATCTTTACAAAAAAAGAAACCGTTGCTTGGCGAATGGACGAATGACAGACCATTGACCAAGAACGGTTTCTTTGTTTATTCACCAGGCTGGACTTTCTCTGGCAATGAACTAGGAGGATGGAATTCCTCCGTTTCACCGCCCTTCATAGCTTACTTTTGCTTGTTCCCTTTTCCCGAAGAGATAAACCAGTAAGCCATGCCTACAAACAACCCGCCGCCAATGATATTCCCCAGCGTGACCGGCACCATGTTGCTGATCCAGCCGCCGATGGATACCGTCTCGGGATGTCCCGGCAATATCGTCGCCAGCGTCAGAAGCGACATGTTCGCTACGCTATGCTCATACCCTGTCGCAATGAAGGCAAACAGGCACCACCATATTAAAATCAGTTTCGTGGTTTCTCCTTTGGCCCGAATCCCCATCCACAGGGCCAGACATACAAGCCAGTTACATAATATGCCTCTAAAAAACAGCTCCATGAACGGATCGTTCATTTTCTTGGCCGCTGCCGTGAAGATGAGATGATCGGGCGGCAGCCCTTTGAACAGGCCGGAAGCGTAAACCAGATAGCTGAGCAGGACCGCTCCCGCCAAATTGCCGATAAACACAAGGCCCCAGTTTTTCAGCGTGTCCCCCATCGTCGTTCGTTTCGATAACGTGCTTATCGTAAAAAACATATGATTTCCGGTGAACAGCTCTGAACCGGCAAACACAACCAACGTGAGCGCAATCCCGAATGCGGCTCCCATGACGAGGGACTGGAAAGGCGAACCGGCGGCTGCCAGCGGCGCGCCCAGCTTAAAGATTAATACGATCCCAATGCCGACATAAGCGCCGGCCAGCATGGCCGATACCATGTAACGCAGCAAGTTGTTGTTCATCTGCTCTTTTTTCGCAACCGCGGCATTGACGACGGCTTCCACATCATTGTTAAACATGGGTTACCACCTCTTGGTTTCGTCTGTTGAAGCTGCTTATTACGGCCTTATACACCTACCTCAACCTTTCCGTCCACGGCGCGAACCGGATATATCCGAACTTGGCCCTTATCCGGAGCCTGCACAAGCCCTGTCGAAAGCTCGATCTTCCAATCGTATAACGGATCGTAAATGTAATGCCCGGATACGATGGCTTCGGCTAACGGACCTCCTTTGGGATGCGGGCTTTTATTCTCCAAAGCAAACCATTGATGATCCGAGGTCCGGAAGACGGCAATCTCCCGGTCACCGATTTGGACCACCCTTCCGAGTTGCGACAGAAATTCATGTTCATTCCCTACCGTGATATAAGTTCCGGTTTCCATAATGCGCAGCCTCCACTTCTCTTGTTCGATTCCTATCCAAACAATAAGCTCTCTATAATCCGGCAGCCGAGGGGGAACCGTTCTCCCCCTCGATTACTTGCTGCCGACCGGTCTTGCGTCCTGGAACAGCGTATTGCGCAGCTTATCGTCGTTCAGCACTTTCTTCCACGGATCTTCCACTTGCTGCAGGGCCAGCTCAATTCTTTCCACCAGCTCCTTACGCTGTTTAGCATCATCAAGGACCGCCGCACGGATTTGTTCCAGTCCCAGACGCTCTACCCATTCCGACGTTCTCTCGAGGTACTTGCCGGTTTCACGGTAGTACTGCATCAAGGCGCCGCAGATCTCGATCAATTCCTCGTCCGTCTTCACCTTACAGAACGAATCGGCCAGGCGCGCCTTCGTTCCGCCGTTGCCTCCGACGAATATCTCCCATCCGCCGTCATTGCCGACGATCCCGATGTCCTTCGTGCACGATTCGGCACAATTTCGCGGACATCCGTTGACCGCCATTTTAAACTTCGCCGGAAAATCCAGCCGCTCGAATTTCTCCTCGAGGAATGCACCCAGGCCCATCGAATCCTGCGTGCCGAAGCGGCAGAATTGGGAGCCTACGCAGGTCTTGACGGTCCGCAGCGATTTGGCATAAGCATAACCGGACGGCATATCCAGCTCTTCCCATACGCTTGGCAGATCTTCCTTCTTCACGCCGATCAGATCCAGTCGCTGTCCGCCGGTTACCTTAACGACCTTAACATTGTACTTAAGCGATACGTCCGCAATTTTCTTCAAATCCTCCGGCGTGGTAACGCCGCCGTACATTCTTGGCACTACCGTGTAAGTGCCGTCTTTCTGAATGTTGGCGTTCATCCGCTCGTTGACGAAGCGGGACTCCCTCTCCTCCTGATGGGTCACCGGATTCAGCATCGCCAGATAATAATGGATGGCGGGACGGCATTTCGAGCAGCCCTCAGGGTTGCTGAAGTTCAGAACATGCATGACTTCCTTCGTCGTGGTCAGCCCCTTGGCGCTGATTTCGGCGACGATTTCGTCCCGGTCGAGCGTGGTGCACGGACATATGCCTTGTTTGCCTGCCGTCTTAAAGCCATCGCCCAGTACGCTCTGAAGGATTTGCTCCACGATTGGCTTGCAGCCTCCGCAAGAACGGGTCGCTCCCGTGCAAGCTTTGATTTCGTCCACCGTCTTGAGGCCTTGAAGCGTCACGGCATCCACAATGGCCTTTTTGGTTACGCCGTTGCAGCCGCAGACGATTTCATCGTCGGGCATCTTATCCAGCGAGAAGGCCTTGCCGCTTCCTTTCCCTGCACATTCGGTGCCCATGATCGAATGATAGATCTCCTCGGTCATGGCCGTCTTTTTGCGTATCATGGATTGAAGGCTGGCCGAATCGCTGACATCCCCGAACAATATCGCGCCGGCGATGATATTGTCGCGCAGCAGGATTTTCTTATAAGTCTTGCGCCAATCGTCCTTCGCCACGATCACCGAGTGCTCAGCCTGCTCCATGAATTCTCCTGCGGAGAATACATCAACGCCGCTGATTTTCAGTTTCGTCGATACGATGCTGCCCTCGTAAGGCTGGCCGTCCACGCCGCAGAGATGCTTGGCAAGAACCTGCCCCTGCTCGAACAACGGCGCAACCAGGCCGTAGCATGCCCCCCGATGCTCGCAGCATTCGCCGACCGCATACACATCCGGCCACGAGGTCTGAAGATAATCGTTGACTACGATTCCCCGGTTCACTTCGATACCGCTCGCTTGGGCGGCAGCAACGTTCGCTCTGATCCCCACGGCCATGACCACGAGTTCCGCTTCAAGCTCATCCCCATCTTTGAACCGCAGCCCCGTGACCCTCTCATCGCCCATGATTTCCGTGGTTTGTTTGCCTAATAAGAACCGGATGCCCTGCCGCTCCAGCTCCCTTTGCAGCATCCCCGATGCCATGGAATCCAGCTGGCTCTCCATCAAATCCTGCATGAGATGAACCACCGTCACCTCCATGCCCAGGCTGACCAATCCCTTAGCGGCTTCCAGACCCAGCAGCCCTCCGCCGATGACGGCCGCTTTCTTGTATGCCTTGGCGGCTTGAAGCATCTGCGTGCAGTCGGCGATGTTTCGAAATCCGATAACTCCCTCTTTATCACTGCCCGGTACAGGCAATATAAAAGGTTTCGAACCTGTAGCTATAATCAATTTGTCATAAGGAACCGTCAATCCGTTATCGGCCGTCACTACCTTGCGCTCCCCGTCGATGGCGGTGACGGTCACACCCGTATGCAGGGTGATCTGATTGTCCTCGTACCATTTCCAGTCATTCAATACAATGTCGTCCAAGGTTTTGCTGCCTTCCAGCACATAGGACAGCATAATGCGATTGTAGTTCGGGTGAGGCTCCTGTCCAATGACGGTGATGTCAAATTTCCCACCCAATTTAATGATTTGCTCGACCGTGCTTATGCCTGCGATACCGTTGCCAATGATAACCAACTTATCTCTCTTTATATTGGACATCGTTTGATTCCTCCCCAACACGTGATCTTGTGCTCGTATATTCCACTGGTTACAAGTAAATTATATCGTGTAAGGGCATATATTTTTGTGATTTATTTCACATTAATCTTTAAAATTTAAATAAAAATACCAAATAACCCTGTCCGATTGGAACAAGGTTATCCTAAAGAAACGGCCTGCTATATGATTTCGGCTTCCATATAGGCTCGTTCGCCGCCGGGCACTTTTAAATAGGGACGAATTCCGGCAAATCCCCCCGCATCCAGGTTCACCCCGGTCATCCAATTCCCCTCCAAAAGGCCTCCTTCCGACTGCATGATGACGGCAGGCGCCTCGATATGCTCCTGGTACAGTACGATGCCGGCCTGAATGGTCTTATAGGCTTTTCCTTGCTGCACCAAAGATAAGGCACTAATATACGTAGGCACAAAATAATGGGCGATCACGTCCAGCTCCTCCCCGTCGAAGAACGCTTCGCTGCCGAGGAAGGGATGCAGCATCACGATTTTCTCGTAGAGCGACCAGATGATCATATGCAGGAATCTTCCCATCCGTCCCTTATTTTGCTCGGAAGACGAATTCAATGTTTCGGTTTCATAACCAATGAACTTCCATCCGCCGGGAGTCTTGACCCACTTCTGGAACATGTCGACCCGAGCTGTGCCGTCTTGGCTAAGGGATGCTACAGCGTCTGGGCTTGTTCCACACACGGCCGACCATAGTGATTCCGGTACATACTGGCTCAGCACCCGCTTGGTTTTCTCAAATATATGAAGCACTTGTAATGAAGCGTTTTCAAGCTCTGAGATGTCCTCTTGTCCATAATGGAACCGGGAGATATTCGTTCGCTTGATCATGGGCTCGCCTCCTTGATATGCCGCCTGGATTATTACATCATATAGAAGGTGCGTCAGCTTGGTGCATGTCCGGATGTTTTTGCAGGACGAAACGAAAACTCAGCCATTCTGGTTAGAAAAAAAACCCTGAAATGAGGATATCTCATGCCAGGGTTTAATCGTCAACGGGAGTCTTATGATGACTCATCTGTCGACCCATTGTTCTGCCCAGGATGAAATTTGCTCCATCACCGGACGCAGTGCTTTGCCTTTTTCAGTCAGTTCATATTCAATACGTACCGGAGTTTCCGGATAGACATGACGAATCAGTATGCCTTCGCATTCCAAATCCTTCATCCGCTCGGAGAGCATTTTATCGCTCATGGACGGAATCAAATTCGAAATATCCTTAAAGCGCTTAGGCCCGCTCATCAGCGTTTGAATAATCAAGCCATTCCACCGTTTGCCCAGAAAAGAAAAGGCCGATTCGAAACGGGGACACATCGTAACATTTGTAACTTCCATATCCCTTCACCTCTTTACGAAGTCACCTTGTTTATAGAAACTCATAAGCTTACCCAAAAATCTAGAAAACTTACGAATTGTAAGTATGTTTCATTTTAGCATATTTTCGAGAAGCTGAAAACCTCCTAGCCCCTTTTTCCCAGAAAATCAGCGCTTATCCCCCTAATATCCGAGCCAAAATATCCAAATCGTCCTCAATCAAAGTGGATAATTTCCTATTATACAGCACCGCCGCTGGATGGAACAGAGGGAATATCTTATAGGTCTCCGGTGAAAAAACATAGCCTGCTCCGGGATTTTCCGGATCTGCCGCTTGCTGAACCGGGCCCTCCATCAGCTTGCCGTGCAGCGACGTCACCGTTTCATGGCTTCCGATTAACCGGTGCAGCGCCGTATTTCCCATCGGTGCCAGGATGTCCGGGCGGACCCATCGGATCTCTTCATCAAGCAAAGGCGCATGCGCCAAAATTTCCGCCTTGGTCGGCGTGCGATTCGATCGGCTGATGACATTCTCGCCCGAAGGCCTCACGAGCACTTTATCCTTGTAGGGCCTGCTTCGCATGGCACTGGTAATATATACCTGGTCCCGCGTCAGTTTCAGACGTTCCAGGTACGCGTTCATCTCTTGTCCGGCCTGCCCTACGAAAGGTTTGCCTTCCAAAACTTCATGAGCTCCGGGCGCTTCCCCGATGAACATGATTTTCGCAAAGCGGACTCCCCTTCCGAGCAGGAAGCCCTCAACGGGTTGATGGACGAGCCTGGCCCGGCATATGGCGATGATTGCGGGATCTACAGGTGCGCTTTGTACTTCGTTCATGTGTACAGCCCCCCTCTCCTATATCATACAATACCCCATATTCACGTATATTCTATCCCCAGCCGGCAAAAACATTTCGAAAAAGCAGCCCCAACATACCAAAAAAACGAGCCGAACAAGGACTGTACCTTGAACGGCTCGTTCGTTGATGATTAAGATAATGCGCTGTTTATTGCTTAGACTAAAACGGGAAGCGCGCGAACCGGCTGACTGTTGCCGAACGTTTGCTTGCCTGCCGTGGAATGAGCCCAGTTAATCGCATTGGAGATCACTTTCAGCACTTCGGGGTTGTAGTAGGTTGGATAGGTCTCATGCCCTGGACGGAAGTAAAAAATGTTCCCATGCCCGCGTTTGAATGTGCATCCGCTGCGGAACACTTCCCCGCCCTCGAAATTGCTGACGAATACCAGCTCATCGGGGGCCGGAATGTCAAAGAACTCCCCGTACATTTCCTCGTGCTCGATGATGATCGGTCCCGTAATTCCCGCCGCAATCGGATGCGTCGGATTCACGCTCCAAATAATTTCCTGTTCTCCTGCTTCGCGCCACTTCAAATCGCAGCTCGTGCCCATCAAAGCTTTGAACGGTTTGGAAAAATGTCCGGAATGGAGAACGATCAGTCCCATACCATCCTGCACGCGTTTTACGACCTTGCTTACGATTTCGTCACTAACCTGGTCATGAGCCATATGCCCCCACCACAACAGCACATCGGTTGAATCCAGTACATCGTCCGTCAATCCATGCTCCGGCTGGTCGAGCGTTGCCGTTCTAATGATGAAATCCGGATTTTGCAGACCCTCCGCCAAAGCTGTGTGAATGCCCGTTGGATAAACGCTCCGAACCTCATCATGGATTTTCTCGTGCACGAATTCATTCCATATGGTTACGTTAAGCATGTTGCTGTTCCCCCTAATTGCTTATTCGTTATTCTCTACGCTGTTAGACCCACCACATTTCTCCGAGCGGCTCTTCGATCAGCACTTGCTGAAGGTTTTGCACCGCTTTGGAGAAGCCTTCTTCAACGGACATCAGTCCGTCTTCATGTTCAATGCTCACGACATAGTCATATCCAACCAGGCGAAGAGCACTCATCATATCCGCCCATTCCTTCACATCGTGTCCGTAACCTACGCTGCGGAACTGCCAAGCGCGATCCAGCATGTTCGCATACGACTGCATATCCGTGAGACCGTGTTTGTTCACGTTAATCGGATCAATGCTAGTATCCTTCGCATGGAAGTGGTGGATCGCTCCTTCGCGGCCCAAAATTTGAATCGCTTGAACAGGGTCGATCCCTTGCCACCACATGTGGCTCGGATCCAGGTTGGCACCGATCACTTCGCCTGCGGCTTCGCGCAAACGGAGCAGCGTGCCCGGCGTGTGAACAGAGAAGCCGCCGTGCAGTTCCAAACCGATTTTGACATTGCGGTCTGCCGCAAATTTACCCCACTCGGTCCAATAAGGAATGACCTTGTTATCCCACTGCCAAGTCAGGATCTCTTGATAGTCGTTAGGCCAAGGCGCTACCGGCCAGTTCGGGTATTTGGCATCCTCGTGGTCGCCTGGGCAGCCGGAGAATGTGTTGACAACAGGTACTTCAAGCTTTTCGGCAAGCTCCACCGTTTTTACGTATGTGTCATGGAATTCTTTAGCGATTGCCTTTTGCGGATGAAGCGGATTGCCGTGGCAGCTCAGTGCGCTAATGATCAGCCCGCGGGATTCCACCGCGTTTTTGAAGTTTTTCAGCGCGGTTTCATTCTCCAGCAGCTCGACCGGGTTGCAATGTGCATTTCCGGGATACCCGCCTGTTCCGATTTCAACTGCTTTAAGGCCCTTGGATGCCACGTAGTCCAATGCATCCTCCAGTTTACGTCCACTCAGCAATACCATAAATACGCCTAATTTCATTGTATAACCTCCTGGTTTAGCTTAGTCATCATATTGATTGCAAGATTTAGTTGTCGAAATAAACCGCTTTACCCGTCTTCGCCGATTCATAGATCGCTTCCAGGATTTGCGTCACCACAAACGCCTGCTCCGGCTTAACGACCGGATCCTTATCCTCTATAATCGCTTCAAGCCACATTCTTGCTTCACGGTCCGAGTCGTTTTCCTTGGAGCCCGAATAGAAAGCTACGCCGCCGGCGTTCAGATCCACTTTGGTTTCATACAGTCTGCTCATTTTCTCGCCGTTGATGCGCAAGCCGTCTTTCATGTCGGCTCCGCCTTCGGTTCCCGCCAGAACGGCTTTCGCTTCGCCGATCTCCAGGACGTTAAGCGCCCAGCTGGATTCCAGAACGATCGTAGCGCCGTTCTCCATCGTAATAAATCCGAATGCCGAATCCTCTACCGTGAATTCCTTCGGATCCCACGGACCGAACGCATTCGCCGCATTCTCGCGCTGACCCAATTTATGGAACGTGGATCCCAACACGCTTTTCGGCTTGTAATTGTCCATCAGCCACAAGGTCAAATCCAGCGCATGGGTTCCGATATCGATCAACGGACCTCCGCCTTGCTTCTCCTCGTCAAGGAATACGCCCCAAGTCGGAACGGCACGGCGGCGGATGGCCAAGGCTTTACCGTAGTAGATCTCGCCCAGCTCGCCTTCCTCGCAGATCCCCTTCAAATACATGCTGTCGTCCCGGAAACGGTTGTTATAACCGATGGTCAGTTTTTTGCCTGTGCGCTTTGCGGCGTCCAGCATGGCCTGTGCTTCGGAAACCGTTTTTGCCATCGGCTTCTCGCACATCACATGCTTGCCGGCTTCCAGGGATGCTACCGTGATTTCGGAGTGCGAATCGTTCGGCGTACATACATGGATGACGTCAATGCTGCCGTCTTTCAGCAATTCCCTGAAATCCGTGTACACTTTAGCGCCTTCAACCCCATATTCGGCTGCTGCCTTCTGCGCACGCTCTTCCACGATGTCGCAAAAAGCGACCAATTCAGCCTTCGCCTGCTTCTTCAAGCTCGGCATATGCTTGCCGTTGGCGATTCCCCCGCAGCCGATAATTCCGATTTTCAACGTGTTCGACATGTCCATTTCCTCCCCATACTGTTGATCTTATTGGAGCTGTCCCAATATTAGTGCAACGCTTTCATGCGGATCGCCGGGCAAGAGCTCATCATCCTGCCAGATCCGTCAGAAGCTGGTTTGCCTGTTGTTCATAACCAGTTTACAAGAATATGGACCAGGCTTCCAGTTCCCTATTCTGCCGATTCGGCCTGCTGAGGTGCCGGAAGTTTGCCATATCGGTACGTGCTTTGCAGAACGATATGCCTGCCCTCCAGCGAAGACTGCTGAAAGGACTGCATGATCTCCAGCACGTGATAAGCCAGGCGCCCGCTTACGCGGTGGTCCTTCTGCTCATGAATCGATTGGATCATATCATGGATGCCCAGACCCCGCTCGTTCTTCCCGCATTCGAAGGCGGGCTCAAGCAATTCCCATTCCTCGGAGCCGTGCTTGCGCAGCTTCACTTCCCCGTTGAAGTAGTTCGGATCGCCGAGACTCAGGCTGCCCTGCGTGCCGTAGATTTCGATCCAGGGCAGATTGGACCCGCCAAAGATATCGAAACTGGTAATCATGGTTGCAATGGCACCGTTCTCAAAATCCAGCGTCCCTGCCAAATGCGTCGGCGTCTGAACCGTGATCGGCTTTCCTTGAAGCGGGCCGGAGCCGACGGAACGGTCCGGGATCTGGATGCCTGTGGATGCGCTGATCCGGCTTGCGGGACCCAGCAGCTCTACCAGGGCCGACACATAATAAGGTCCCATGTCCATCATCGGACCTCCGCCCGACGCGTAAAAAAATTCGGGATTGGGATGCCATGCTTCCGGTCCTGCCCCCATCATAAACGCCGTTGCGGCAACAGGTCTGCCGATCAGCCCGGATTCAATGGCCGCTTTGGCCGTCTGTACGCCGGAGCCTAGGAACGTATCCGGTGCGCAGCCGACGCGAAGCCCCTTCTGATCCGCGATATTCAGAACGCGGCGGGCTTCGTCAAGGGTTATGGCCAGCGGTTTTTCACTGTAGACATGCTTTCCTGCTTCCAGGGAGGCGATATCGACATTGGCATGGCTGGCCGGAATGGTCAAATTAATAATAAATTCAATATCCGTCTGTGCGAGCATCTCCTCAACCGTGTATACGTTCGGGATGTTGAACTCTTCCGCTTTCGCTTTGGCGTTGTCCGGAATGAGATCGGCACATGCCACGATTTCAACCCAAGGGCTGTTTTTCAAGTTCGTGAAGTATACGCCGCTGATGGTTCCGCAGCCAACTATACCTGCTCTCATTTTTTTCATCGATGTCACTCCTTGAACCAATAGATGTGCTCGGACTAGTACAATGGTATTCTTTTATGCTTTCGTTTAAAATGAAGAATATGATTAAAACATGAACAATCTGGTCATTATTTTCTTATTCTTCAAAGGGGACTTTAGCAATGGATTCAAATCTTTCCAACCAAGTCGTAGCAGCGGATTTCTCATTTCATCGCAAACCTTTCAAGATGTCCCTGGCGGACGGTTTCGACACCTATTTGATGCGTTGGCAGACCGACGGCAAATGCCGCGCCAAAATCGACGGCAAGCTGTCGCTCGTCGAGGCAGGGGATCTGTTGATCTTCACGCCCGGACAGCCTTATGAACTTCGAATCGATGACGAATACAACGCATTGGGTGAATTGACCATCGAAAGCGGCGATTATCATATTTTTTTCAAAGGGCCTTGGGCGGACGCGTGGTGGAATTCCAAGAAACGCCCGACCAAAATCAGGGTGCCGCTGGAGGAGCGTTACCTGAGCCTGTTTCGGCAAATTCTGCTCGAGCAGCGGCGCGTATCGGATCCTTATCCCGAGATTTCGGATTACACCGTGCGGATTCTGTGCCTTGAGGTGGACCGCCTGTTATCGGAGCAGCCGTCAACAACCCCCAAGACGTATCTCGCCTACCGCATGAAGAACTACATTGAGGAGAATGCCTCCTCCATGTTCAAGCTGGAGGATGTCGCCGCCCATGTCGGCATCAGCGTTTCCCGGGCAGTCCATCTGTTCAAGGAAGCATTCGGCACCACCATCATGCAGTACACCATGGACGTGCGACTGAGCATGGCAAAGGAACGGATCGTTTTCAGCCCCCTCTCCCTGGAGGATGTCGCCGAAACCTCCGGCTTTGCGAACTACACTTATTTTCACCGCGTTTTCCGTTCCCGATTCGGCGTTTCGCCTAAGCAATTCCGCATGTCCAGCCGTACCTCCAATTAATGGCCATAACTGCACGATAAAAAAAGCGGGCCGACCAAGGTTTTTCCTTGATCGACCCGCTTCTTCTTTGAATCGGATGTAAGATATTCCATGATTCCGTTACTTCTTGTCAGGACCAAGGGTGGCCGCTGCCTCGGCAACAACAATAGCCAAGTCTTCATTACCGAACATCGACAGGACGCCAAGCAGGGTCTGATCCGGTATTTCCCCAGCCTCTTCTTTGGGCACCGTCAGTTCAAGCACGCGCGTCAACCGCTCATTGTCCGGCTGATCCGGATAGGCTTTACGGTACAGCTCAGCCGGATCCAGACCGTGATTCACACACCACTGGGCAAATACGAGGATCATCATATCCTCATCCTGGCGGTACGATTCCGCTATCCGTTCTTCTACGGACTTCCCCGCAGATTCCATGCATTACTCCTCCTCATGCGAACAGGGTTTTATGGGCTCTGTTCGTTCATGAAGACATTATACCGCTTGGTTCCCGTTCAGACAAAGTCTTAAACTAGTCGACCATCTTTACCTGTACCGGGTTGCTCTTCGCTTTGTGCTCATTCTTCTTCTTCATCCAGGTTCCGATGCCGATGACGATGGCAATGACGATGACCTCAAACCCGTACTTCACGACGCCATTTGCGAACCAGCCGTGAATCATCGGCTCTTCCACCACCATCTTCGATGCGGTCCAGGCTAACACCGCAGCGCCGATCGTGATGATAATCGGGAAGCGATCCGTCAGCTTCAGGATAATGGTACTGCCCCACACCATGATCGGAACGGAAATCGCAAGTCCGACAATAACGAGCATGAAGCTTTCACCGGCAGCGCCTGCTACGGCAAGAACGTTATCCAGTCCCATCATGGCATCCGCGATGATGATCGTACGGATAGCCGCCCACATTTGGTTGCCCGCGGAAATTTCATGCTGCTTCTCATCGACCAGCAGCTTGTAGGCAATCCACAGCAGCGCGATGCCGCCGATCAAGCGCAAGCCGGGGATCATCAAGAGCTGGACAACGAGCAGCGTGGCTACGATCCGTATGATGATCGCACCGACGGTTCCCCACAGGATGACCTTCTTCTGGTCCTCTTTCTGGACATTGCGAGCGGCGAGACCGATAACGATAGCATTATCGCCTGCCAGCACGAGGTCAATGAGGACAATCGACAGCAGCGCGGTCCAAAATTCCATCGAAAGCAAATCCATGATTCCCCACCCTTTCTTCATGTTCTGATTAGGCTTTCCCCTACCGATGTCCTCCACCCAAAAAAACGCTGTTCCCTTCATCGATGGGGTCTACAGCGTTTTTTGGGCGCAAAAATAGACCTCCACCTCATCATGAAACAATCAGGCAAAGGTCTCGCTAAACAACTCATCGTTGCCAATAAAGCCGGGGATGGTTAGTCCCGTAATGACGACTTTACTTACGATATAGAATTTATAAGTCATCGGCAGAGCCCATGAGATTCTATATCGCAAGAAAACCTACCGTTGAAGTCGCGGTTGTTCATCCTTGATAAGGCCACGACAGAGGTTTTCTTATGAAGCTACTCCCCTTTGGGAACTATTCGGTTGGACATATTATAACATACGAAAAATCGCTTGTATATTCAAATTTTTCCATAGTATCGATTGCCAGAGTCTTCGAAAAACGGGCAGCATGCCTGTTTTTTTGCTATCATGGTGCTATTCAAGTCAACGATGCAAAGTGAGGATTCTACATGAAGAGATGGATCATCCCCATCCTATATGCGGCAGTACTGGCACTTGCTTTTTCATACAGGCATGATATCACGGAGTGGCTGGAGAGCGATCCCCCGCTCTTCCTCATGATCCTGCTGGCAGCCCTGCTTGCCTTATTTCCCATTGCCCCCTACAAAGTGATCATCGCTATTCTCGGGTATGCATACGGCACCGTCTGGGCGGCAGCCATATCGTGGTTCGGAACGACGATCGCCGCCGTCATCCTGTATGCGGCTGTGCGGTCTTTATACCAGGAGTCCGGCAGACGGCTGCTTGGGAAATACACGGCTATACATAGGTTTACGACCGCGGTCGAACGGCGCCCCTTTCAGTCGATCCTGCTCGCCCGCCTGCTGCCCGTGATACCCCAAATGGCCGTCAATCTATATGCCGGCATCGCCTCCATCCCATTCTGGACGTACACCGCCGCTTCCGCCATCGGCAAAATTCCAGCCATCCTCCTGTACGCCTGGCTTGGCAGCGGATTGGCCGATCATCCGGTCATCTTCGCGGCTGTTGCGGCAGGACTTATGCTGCTAACCGCTTTGTTCATGGCCGCTTTCCGGTGGTATAAGGGGAGAACGACATAATCGGAGCAATATTTTGGTTTCCTTGACCAAAATGATTATAATAACAATAAGACTTACATTTTATATTGTTATAAAACGATGGAGGGATAATATATGAATAATCGTTCAACCCCAAGCGAATTGGCTACCTTTGCGGGAGGCTGCTTCTGGTGTATGGTCTCTCCTTTTGACGAGCTGCCGGGCATTCTGAAGGTCGTTTCCGGTTATACTGGCGGCCACAAGGAAAATCCAACCTATGAAGAGGTATGCTCCGATACCACAGGCCATTATGAGGCCGTTCAAATCACCTATAACCCGGAAGTTTTCCCATATGAGAAGCTGCTCGAGCTTTTCTGGCAGCAAATCGATCCTACGGATGAGGGCGGACAATTCCATGACCGCGGGACATCCTACCGCACCGCTATTTTTTACCATACGGAGGAGCAGCGCGAGCTTGCGGAGCAATCCAAGCAGGCCGTGGCGGCCAGCGGACGTTTCGACGGACCGATCGTGACGCCGATCATCCCGGCGAGCACCTTCTATGAAGCCGAGGAATACCATCAGGATTACCACAAGAAAAATCCGAGCCATTACAAACGCTATCGCAAAGGCTCCGGACGGGAGGATTTCATTGAGCAGCACTGGTCGGAGCCTGTGGATACCGCCGAGCTTAAGCAGCGCCTGACGCCGATACAATATGAAGTGACGCAGAACAACGCTACCGAACCCCCGTTCCACAATGAGTATTGGGACCATCATGGGGAAGGCATTTACGTCGATATCGTGTCCGGCGAGCCGCTCTTCAGTTCTACGGACAAATACGACGCCGGCTGCGGATGGCCGAGCTTCACCCGTCCGATTCGCGAATACAACATCAAGGAAAAAATGGATCTTACCCACATGATGGTCCGCACCGAGGTACGAAGCAAAAAAGGCGACTCTCACCTCGGCCATGTGTTCGACGACGGGCCCGGACCGAACGGGCTCCGTTACTGCATCAATTCCGCTGCGCTCCGGTTTGTGCCGAAGGAAGAAATGCAGAGGGAAGGCTACGGCGAGTATTTGCAGCTGTTCGAATAAATCCAAATTTCCAAATGCATTGCCCCTCAGGGGTAATGCATTTTTTTGTGCGGTTGAACCCGTTTATTCAATTTGGTTGCACGGGGTAATATACAGTACATGCCATGAACAGTTGAATTGGAGGGATCGTACCATGCCTTGGAGCAAAAATGATTATCCGCCATCCATGAAAAATCTGGAGCCCCGGGTGAGGAATAAAGCCGTGGAAATTGCCAATGCCTTGCTGGAGGAGAACTACGATGAGGGACGTGCCATCGCCATCGCCACCGCCAAGGCACAGGAGTGGGACGAGAACCACCCCAAGGACGAGAAGTAATCGATTTAAAGCACATGAAAGAAGCTCACCCTGCATGCGGGTGAGCTTCTCTTATTGGGACCGCATTACGAACGGCCGCTAACGGTATGCTGCGCTGTTTTCGGAGTAACCGGAGTGCTTGGGGCACGGACCGCCTTCCGAACCGGTTTCTTTTCCGCTTTCTCGGTACCGTACGTCACTGTGATGGTGATCACTTGCCCGGCAATCGATACGGCTAATATAGTATATAAGGTTTCAACCAATGGCATATAGAATAGCGATAATAGCAGTACTACGGCATCCATCAGGAAAAACACCGTCCCTACCTTAAGCCCGCTCCACTCGCTGAACAGCACGGAGATTACGTCGTCACCGCCTGTCGCCCCGCCATAGCGGAGCACGATGCCGGCTCCAAAGCCCGTCAATAATCCGGACAGCAGCGCGGCTGCCAGCAAGTTATGATTCAGATCGATAACCAGCGTGGAATACCGCTCGATCAATGCGTAGAACAAGGTAAACATGCTCGCCGCAACAACGGTATTGAATATGAATTTCCGGCCCTTGATGAACAAGGCAATCAGCAGTACCGGTATGTCCATAAGGACCATACTCAATGCTGGCGGAATATCAAGCGCATATTTGCCAAGCAGCGCAAGGCCGACAAAGCCGCCTTCGGTCAAATGATTGTGAAAATTAATGTGATAATACGTAAAAGCCATTAAAAACGTTCCGAACAACATCGCCGACATGGTGATAAATGTGTTTTGTCTTTTCCTCATACAGGATCCCTCTTGTCGTAGTAGATTGGTCAGACATAGGCCAATCTCTACCTTGAGGCAACCTGGAGGAGTTCATCCTTCGAACCATAGTTCCCATCCTTTCGTAGAGACCGTCCTTGTCTTCAGACGTCCGACTTCGCTCTACAAAGGAAGCTATGTGTATGAGAGATCATAACGTTTCCAAATCGTCCTTTGGGGATTCGTCCTTCGGGGACACATGGTATCCTGATCCTTTCTCGTTTTAGTTAGAGTGCTAACATTATTATAACACAGTTGGCATACAAGCTAAACAGCTGGCTAGAATGAATTGGAATCTCTATATGGAATATGTAAAAATTCCAGCTTTAAGAACCTCCTGCGCGTAAAAATGTTGTTCACATATTCGCTGAATCCGATGTGATCTTAATCACAAGAGCCCCTCCATCGCCTGTCTATACTTAAAGGGAACACCAACTCGACTAAGTATCATATGAATCAAGGGGGAGTCTGCATGTTAAGCCAACGTACGATCGAGGTCGTTAAATCGACCGTGCCGGTTCTGGAAACCCACGGCACGGCAATCACAAGCGCATTTTACCAAAAATTGTTTCATCATCACCCGGAACTTCTTAACATATTCAACCATGCGAATCAAAGAGAAGGCAAACAGCCCTTTGCCCTGGCCAATGCCGTATACGCAGCCGCGGCCCATATCGACCGTCTTGAAGCCATCGTCCCGGTTGTTAAACAAATCGGACACAAGCACCGGGCATTAAACATTTTGCCGGAGCACTATCCGATCGTCGGCGAAACGCTGCTCGGCGCCATGAAGGATGTGCTGGGCGATGCCGCAACCCCCGAAATTATCGAGGCTTGGGCCGAAGCTTATGGCGTCATTGCCGATGTCTTTATCGGCATCGAGGCGGATATGTACCAGCAAGCCGCAAACAAAGCCGGCGGCTGGAGCGGATACCGTAATTTCGTCATTGACCGGAAGGTGGAGGAAAGCTCCGTCATTACTTCCTTTTATCTGGTACCGCAGGACGGCGGGGAAATTTCCGATTATCTGCCCGGCCAATACATCACGCTTCGGGTAAAACCTGAGGGCGAAGCCTATTATCATAATCGTCATTACAGCCTCTCGTCCGCACCCGGACATCCTTACTACAGAATTACGGTGAAACGAGAAGACGAGCTGGATGGAAAACCTGCCGGCATCGTCTCCAACTGGCTGCACCGTCATGCAGAGGTCGGGACCGTTCTCGAGGTCACGGCTCCGGCCGGTACCTTTACGCTGGATACGGACTCCGATCTTCCGCTTGCCTTGATCAGCGGCGGCGTCGGTTTGACTCCGATGGTGGCCATGCTGGAATCCGTGCTGCTGAATCAGCCGGAACGGAAAGTAAGCTTTATCCATGCGGCCAAATGCGGCAGTCAGCATGCAATGAAGCTGCATATCGATGAGCTCGCCTCGAAGCATCCGCAGCTAAGCACGTACGTCATTTATGAACAGCCGGAAACGGAAGACACTTGCCACCAAACCGGCTACATCGATCTGGAGTTCCTTCGCAAAACGGTCGATCCGAAAGCCGACTTCTATTTCTGCGGGCCGGTTCCGTTCATGCGTGCCGTGAACGGCCATTTGAAAGCGATGGAGGTGCCTGCTGACCGGATCCACTATGAATTCTTTGGTCCGGCCGGTACGCTGGAAAGTTAATATTAGGTTAACCGTATCTCAAAACCCAAAAAGATGCCCCTTTTGCAGAAGAGGGGCATCTTTTTGGGTTTGGCGCCTTCCGGCGGCATCGATCAGCCGCGAAGGGTGCATCGACTCATTGCTTTGTCCGGCGCATGCTCGTGCAGGGTTTTATAAACCGATGTATAAAGCCGGTTCAGGCGTCGGCAAAGGGATATGGGCTAAACGTGCTTGCCGTGCTCCCGCAGCAGCCGGTTTACCGTTTCTCTCCTTACCCCGATCAGCTGTCCGATCTCTTCCTGAGTCAAATATTCGGTCAAATGTATCCCTTGGGAATACTCATCCAGCCATTGAATCAGCAGCTCCAGCCGCTCCGCCGGCCCGCCCACGGTTAAGTGATCCAGCCTCATCTGCATGAACCTCACCTTTTCCTGCAGCAATCTGGCAACCTCGAGCGGTTTTCGCGGATCCTCCTCCAGCTGTCGATACCAAGTTTCAGACGATATTACCTCCACTTCGCTCTGAATCAGCGCGATCGCGGTTCCATGCGTTTCCTTCGGGCTGATCAGCGAGTGATGGGGTACCGTTTCGCCGGGATATAAAATATTGAAAAGCACCATATTGCCGTTGGCATGCAGACGGGTCACCTTAAACAATCCGCTCCGAATGTGATATAAATGATCCCCGCTATCCCCTTGCCGGAACAATATTTCGCCTTTATGCAGTATCATGGTTAATCTCCTCCAGAAAAATGCAGTTATCAGGAGTGTAAACGATATGCCGCCATGAATCCACCGGGGTGATCACAAATGCCAGAAATTAATGGTTGCAGGCCGAATAAGCATGGCATACCATGTATATAATAGAACGTGTGTTCTTATATTTTTTCAAGTCCGGGGATGTGTCTCTTATGATGAAACCTTCCACTCCTCCTCCGCCTTCGGTCGAAGACGAAGCCCTGATCAAAGATTATCTGCTGCATGACCTGCTTCAGTCTGTTCTCGAACGGGATATTGGAATCCTCAAGACCCTCAAGCTCAAAATGGCCGAAATCTATATTTTAAATCTGCAGCATATCCAAAAAGGGATTTCGGCACGCGCCTGGTCCATTCAACAGCAGATGAAGCGGCGCGGCATCCGGATTCAAAGCCAGGGCCGTACCCCCGAGGAAGGGCTGCAGGTGCATTATCTGTGCCGCGGGTATGAAGGCAGCCTGCTCTGCGATCGGCCCTCTCTCAAGGAAGAGATAAAAGAGCGGCTCGTTTCGTATCTTGGCACGGATTTGGCGGTATACTAGCTCCAACTACGTACAAGACAGGAGCGCTCATGAAGAATATTATCCATATATATTCTGCCGATATCCGTAGAATCGTCCGCAATTGGGCTGCAGCCGTTATCATCGGGGGGCTTGCCCTCCTTCCTTCTCTATATGCCTGGTTTAACATCGAAGCTTCCTGGGATCCCTACGGCCAAACCTCAGGTGTATCCATTGCCGTTGCCAACCTGGATAAAGGCACCACCCTTCGCGACCAGCCCATTAACCTGGGCAAAGAAATCGTGGAGTCCCTGCATCGCAATGAGAAGCTGGGGTGGCGGTTTACGGAGGACAGCGAGAATGCGATACAGGGGGTGCGGCGCGGCACCGATTATGCCGCTATCGTCATTCCGGAGAACTTCTCCGCCCGGATCGGCACCGTACTGACCAATGAGCCCGTCAAGGCACAGATCCTCTATTACACGAACGAAAAAATCAACGCCATTTCGCCCAAGGTGACGGCCCAGGGGGCATCTGCCGTCGTGGAGGAAGTCAGCAAAAATTTCATCAAAACCGCCAACGGCACCATCTTCGAGATTTTCAACACGCTCGGGATCGAGATCGAGAACCAGCTCCCTGCGATCAACAAAGTACGAAGCTTGCTGTTCCGGCTCGAAAAAAGCTTTCCCGAGCTCAACGAGGCGGTGAGCACGGCCCAGCAGGATATCAAGCTGGCCAACCGGTTGGTTCAGCAGGCCGATGCCGCTCTGCCCCGCCTTGAAGGGATTGCCACGGACGGCAAGGAAATGGCCGGTGCGCTGGCGGAGTTCGCGAATCAGGCCGCAGGGGCCTCGAAATCGCTGGAGCCTGCGCTGCGGCAGGACTTGGAGGTGCTGGGTGCAGCCACCGGAACGCTTTCGCAAGTGCTGGACGCGCTAGGGCAAAAAGGCATCGACCCGAAGGAGCTGGCCAGCCGCCTGACCGCTGCGAAGGAGCGCGCTCAGACTGCAGCGCAAGCCGCGGCCAGGCTAGGGCAATTGTTCAAGCGGCTGGGCTCGATCTCCCCGGCGGCGGCTTCCGCGGCGGCCAAGCTCGAGGACATTGCCGCACGATGGACCTCGGCTCAAGCCGCGCTCCAAACCATTGCCCAAGCGGTGGAACGGGGGGAGGAAGCACCTGCGGATTCCATCGATAAGCTGAAGAAGCTGACCGATGACATTACGGGGCTGACCGACGCGCTGCTAAGCCGGTACGACAGCGAAATCGGCCCGGCGATAAGCAAGGCCTTCACCAAGGGCTCCGATACGGCCAAGCGCGTTCAGCAGGAATTGACCCAGGCGCTTGCCAGCGTCCCCGACATCCAGCGTTTGCTTCAAGATGCACGGAAAGGCCTCAAAGTGGGAGGCCAAGAAGTGCAGCTCGCCCAAAATCGCCTGCCGGAGGCGGAGCTTCGGATTACGCAGCTGGCCAACCGGCTGCGCGAGATGGAAGCGGAAGGGGATATTCAAGAGATCATCGATCTTCTCCAAAACAATTTCGAGCTCGAGAGCCAGTTTTTTGCCGAGCCGGTTACGCTGGAAGAGAATCGCCTGTACCCCATCCCGAACTACGGCTCCGCGATGTCGCCCTTCTTCACGACCTTGTCCTTGTGGGTAGGCGCCCTGCTGCTCGTTTCCCTGCTCTCCGTTGACGTACATGATGAGCAGAGAAGCTTCCGCAGCATCGAGGTTTACTTCGGACGCTATCTCACCTTTCTGACCATTGCCCTGTTCCAGGCGCTGTTCGTTACCCTAGGCGATATTTATTTGCTGGGAACCTATGTGGTGAACCCCGGCTGGTTCATTCTGTTTGCGCTGCTGATCAGCTGCGTTTTCATGCTGATCGTCTATACGCTGGTGTCCGTATTCGGCAATGTCGGAAAAGCGATGGCGATCGTTCTGCTCGTGCTGCAGCTGGCCGGCGCGGGCGGGACCTTTCCGATCCAGATGACGCCGCCGTTCTTCCAGGCATTGCATCCGTATTTGCCGTTCACCTATGCCATCAGCATGATGCGGGAAGCCGTCGGCGGCATCCTGTGGGATATCGTCATCCGCGATATGCTGCTCATGCTGGTCTTCGCGGCGATCGCGCTTGTGATCGGGATCGTGCTCAAGAAGCCGATCAACCGGGCCAGCAGCGGGCTGATCCGCAAAGCGAAAGCTTCAAAGCTCATCCATTGACTCCCCTTTCGATGGGGACGGACAGAATGACGAGCGGACTGCCCCCCGAATGTTCCCATACGTGAAAGGACACCCCGAGCGGCTTCTTATTGAAGCCGCGGGGTGTCCTTTTGGGTTATGCGAAATCATTCATGATGGGATTGCTGTCGAATTTCGCTCAACTTCTGCAGCGTATTTGCATCCATTTCGCCGAGCCGCCAGATCGCAATCTTCGAAATGCCCGCCTCCCCCGCCGCATCCATCCATCCGGCAAGGGTCGTTCCGTCCGCATACCATACGGTATGCCCGATGCCTTGGTCGTCCGTGTACTCGAAGTATAGGGCCCCGCTGTCCGGATCCCGCTTCGGTTCGTCCGGGCTGGCACGCGCCAGCTCTACCGCACGCTTCTCCGTTAAAGAAACCGCCTTGCCATTCTCCGCCCAGTCAAACCCGCCAACCGACAACGCGATGGCATGGTCTCCCGGCAGCTGCCGCAGTTTGCCCCCCAGCTCCTTGATCATGGCATAATCCGCCTTCGGTCCGGGTCCGCTATGCCCCCCGTACAGGTTGTATGCCATCAGGACATAATCCGGCCCCTCCGGCAGCTTAAGCGATGACAGGGATACGCCAGGCTCCAGCACGATTCGAAGCGAGAGGCCTTCCGCCCGGAGACGCTCATACAGCTCCTCGTACAGCGCGGAGAGGTTGGCCCCATCCTCCTTGCGGACCTTCTCGTAATCCAATTCCACGCCGTCGAAGCCGTGCTGGGATGCCATGTCCAGAATCTGCCTGATATGTTGGCTGCGGCTTTCGGGAGTAGCGACGAGCCGGGATATCAGCTCCGGATCCTTCTGTTTGGCCGTTCCATCGGGATGGAAACGATCGTTGACGATCGTCAGGACGCCGCGAGCCGGCCCCCCTTCCTTGGACGCCTCCAGGAACGCAGGCAGCGCCTCCCGAAAATCCGACGTCAAGTAAAGCTCGTCTTTATGATTGAAATAGGCTGCAAACAGCTTGATTTCTTCAAGCCCATCACCGAGCTGCTTCCAATCTGTCATGCCCGTCTCCCACTGCCAATCCGTAATCCAGGCAGACAGCTTGACTTGCGCCTGCAGCGGCTGGGGCAGCATCGATGGCTCCTTCTTTTGATCCTCCAACCACCAGAAGGAGACGGCAGCGCACAATACGGCAAACCCCGCAGCTGCCGCCCATTTCTTCCTGCGATTCTTCATTCGTTGTTCACGTCCTACGCCCAATTTTTAGAAAGTCTCGACAGCCCAGTCGACCGCGCGATTCATGCTTCGCTGCACGCCGGTCAGGACACCGGCAAGTCCGGACGGCTTGTTCGTAAACAGCAGCTTACGTTCGGCACCCGGTTGCTCCGACACAATCGTGACATCTTCAAAGACGGCGTCGTAAATATCATCCTTTTCGTTCTGCTCATGATACTCCGATTCAAGCGCCACGCCTCCTGCGCCGATCGATGCATCCACAGGCTGCCGGTCCAAAAGCACCTGCCGATCAACGCTCACGGACAGGGCATCGCCTTTCACCGAAATCTCCAGCCACCGATTTCCGAGTATGTTGACAGGGTACTCATTCTCATCATCCCGGTCTCCGGACAGCGTCTGCTCCTTTGTATAGACCGAAGCCTTATCGAATTGCAGATCCTCTTCGCCCCATGCCACCTTCGGCAAGGCGTACGTGAACAGCTCCTCGGGAGCTTGGCCCGCTATCTTCTGTTCCACCACCACGTGGTTGTTCTCCAGCAGAAGCCTGAGATACGAATCCTTCGTTCGGTCGTAACGGACATAAACCGACTGCCGTCCTACCACATTGCCAAGCGCTTTGGCCGAGACGGTGACGTCTTGCTCCCCGCTGCCCTTCAAATACACGGTTCCTGCCTGGGACGGGGGCGATGTGACCACCATCCGGTTATCCGTAAATTCTGCCGCTCCGCCAAGCAGCTCCCACTTGTCAGCCTGCTCCGTGTCGCCCCGTACAAACTGCATAGGCTGCCCTTTGTCCTTATGCAGCTTCATTAACAGGTGATTGGTAGACCAATACGGCGCGGGCTGGACCCGGGTCAGATTATACAGATCGCTATCCTTCGAATTGAAGGCAACGCCTTCCCGGTTGAAATTCATCCCGAACAACTTCTGAATCTGATCCGAATTGGCATTCGCCACAAGCTGATTCATTCCTCCGCCGAGCGCATTGGCATGCATGATCATATACGTGAGCGGAACGTAACCGAGCGATTCCGTGTAAACCTTGTCCATTGCCGCATAGTCGGCCCGGATCCGCTCTTCCATCTCGGCGCGGTTCTCGAGCGGAATCATGTTCTCGTCGCGGATGAAATCCATCAAATAGTGGTTGTAATATTCCACGTTGGATTTGACCGTCAGCTCGCGCTCGTCTTTAACGCCGACATAACGGCCCTCATCATCGAAAATATTGATATAGGTCAGCCGGTTGCCGTTAGTCCCAAGCTCCCAATACCCGGTGCGGGTCATCTTCAGCATGTCCTTCGGCTGCAGAAATTTCCGTTCGCTGTTGCCCATTTTGTTGGCATAGGACAAAAAGGTAGCCTTATAATTATATTTTTCAAGCAGCGGCTGCGCGAACAGCGCGGAATCATTCCGCCCGTCTTCAAAGGACAGGTACAGCGCCTTGTCGGGCAGCTTCTTGCCATGGCTGTAATAATCGATGATATCCTGCTGCGAAATCGTCGTATAGCCCTGTTCGTATAAGGCCTTCAGCTGGGCATCCAGCTGGGCCTTGGATACGAGCTTGGACGTCCCGGTGCGGCCGACCCCGAAATAGGACAGGGCAATAAAGCCCTGATCCTGACGCCAGGCGGATCTGTCCGGCTCCTTATATGTTCGAAAATCGAAAATCGCATTGGCCAACAGGACGGCTGCAACGGCCAATACAATGACCTGTGCCGTTACTTTGATGATTTTCCTGCGATTTTTTCGCCGAACATTGAGGGCTGTTTTTTGTTTTTTAGCCATATGTCATCCTCACTTCAATCCTCACTTCAACCGCTTTGACACGATCAGAACGGTAATCCGAATTTTTTGCCTTTGCGCTTGCGGGCTTCCTTCTTCTCCCTGGCTTCGATATCCTGCGGCGTTTCCCGGGTCCCCCACGTCGATTTCCAGAAGGTAAACCAAGCCACCGGCATCTGCCATAACAGGACGAATTCATAGAAGAGACAGAATACGAAGCCGAACACCCAAAGTCTGCTCTTCCGGAACAGCAGGTGGGCCAGGCTCATCAGCAGCGCCATCAGCAGCAATCCCATCAGGAAGGTCCCCGGGAAAATGCCGTGAACGATCGGCACGTACATGAGGTTGTAGGCAACCACGACAGGCGCGGCAATCGGCACGATCAGGCCTATGTAAAAAAACAACGCCATAAACGGCTCTTTGCGCCATATGAAACTTCCGGCCCGCAGCGATTCGCGCAGCCAGGAGCGCTTCCACCGCATCTGCTGCTTCAGAAACACCTTCATCTGCGAAGGCACGATCGTCGAGCAAATGGCAGAATCCTGGTAAGCGGTCCGATGCGTTTTCAAAATAAAGTTCGTCATGCTCCGGTCGTCTCCGAAGGTGGCGGGCCTGCCCAGAAACTTCTGGTTCAGCCAAGCGTCCGCATGCTGCTCGATCAGCTCTTTCCGATAGCAGGATAACGGACCCGACAGGCAGGTCACGCTGTCAAACCAGGACTCTGCAGCTTTCATGATCCGAAAGGCGATATAATAACGGACGGTCTGCAGCTTCGTCATGTTATTGGTATATTTGTTCTCGACGTCCGTCCGTCCGGCAACGCCGCCCATCTTAGGATCCTGAAAGGGCTGGACGAGGTGGCGAATCGCCGTCGGATCCAGGAAGCTGTCCGAATCCACGAAGACCACCAGGTCATGCTTGGCCATCTCGACGCCTTTGACCAGAGCGACCCGTTTGCCCGCATTCTCGGGCAGCACCATATAGGACAAGCGCTCCCGGGTAGCGTAACGCTCCGCCTCGGAATGAATCAACTCGATCATGTCTTGGATCTGCTGTACCGACTGGTCCGTCGATCGGTCATCCACCACAATGACCTCCAGCTTGTCTACGGGATAGTCCTGATTCATGCAGCTGAGTATCGTGCGTTTGATCCATTCCGCTTCATTGAAGCAGGGGATGATAATGGAAACTCCCGGCGTATAATCCGGATTGATCGGCACATCGCGGTACAACGCTCCGAACAGGTAGCGCGTCAGCAGAAACAGGGCCGCGATCAGGCTGTACAAATACAGCACCATGTTGTATTTGAAATAAATGATGCTCTCCGCCCGCATCAGCATGATGAAGAGCACCGCCATGAACAGCAATGCGCTGGCGGAATATACGGAATACCCCCACCGTTTGCGCTGAAAATAATCCGTGAGCGGTTTCTCGAACTCCAAGGCAAGCAGATGCTCTTCGCCGGCTTCCGTCGAATTCAGGGCCCTGCGGACAACGGCTGCATCGATTCTGACGCTCGATTCGAAGCCCTCGGGCATAGCCCCCGGCGGGATGCGGAATCGCGCCTTCACTTTGTCGCCGACTTCGAGGCTTGAAGAGTCATCCGGCAGCCTGAGCAGAAGGCCCGTGGCCGAAATATCGGCAGCCACGCCCTTAATCCCGGCTTTTTTCTTTTTCCCGTTCGGGACAAGCAAAACTTCAAAATCCGCCTCGTAACGCAGGCTGAGCATCCGCAGCTTGTTGACGTACTCAGAGCTGGACAAATCCTCCCCGGGCTTCTGCGCCCGGTTGCCTCTTCGGTCCGCGTTCATCCGGATCTGCTCCGGATCGGGCACATAGGAAAGTGTCCGCCTGTCGGTGCGCGGAAGCGTTAGCACTTCCTTGGTGCTCTTCGGTTGCTTTCTTTTTATAATCCTCATTGCCTTCTCCCATCGTTATCTTACAAACTCCAATAATGAAAGCCATGGGCTTCGCATTCGGTTTTTGGATAAGCTCCCTTCACGTCGATCAGAAGCTTCGCCTGTTCCGAACTGAACATCTCCTTGAATGCCGCAATCCCGAGCTGCTTGAACTCCCGGTGAGCGACCGCCACTACCGCAATCTGGATTCCGCTCAGCTCGCTCATGTCCGACAGCTCGATGCCGTATTCCTCATAAGCCTGCTTCGGGTCTACGTGCGGGTCCGCCACCATCGGCCGGATTCCGTAATCCTGCAGCTCCCGAATAATATCGATGACCTTGGAATTGCGGATATCCCGGCAGTCCTCCTTGAACGAAAGGCCCATGACGGCCACCTTCGCCTTCATCAGATCTATCCCTTGGCGAATCGCAAGTTTAATGACGTGCTGGGCGACGTATTTTCCCATTCCGTCATTGATATGCCGTCCTGCCAAAATAATCTTGGAATGATACCCCGTATCCTCGGCCTTATACGTCAGATAATACGGGTCGATTCCGATGCAATGCCCGCCGACGAGACCAGGGCGGAACGGTAGGAAATTCCATTTCGTTTCCGCTGCGCGCAGCACGGCATTCGTATCGATGTCCATCTGGTTGAACAGCATCGAAAGCTCGTTCATAAAGGCAATGTTGATGTCGCGCTGCGCATTCTCGATGACCTTTGCCGCTTCCGCCACCCGGATGGATTCCGCCCGGTGAACGCCTGCCTCGATAATCAGCTCATACAGTCTGGCAACCGTCTCCAGCGCCTCCTGATCATTGCCGGACACGATTTTCACGATGGTCTCCAGCCGGTGGACCTGGTCTCCGGGGTTAATCCGTTCCGGAGAATATCCCACCTTGAAATCCTCGCCCAGCCGCAGGCCCGACTCCTCTTCGAGAATCGGAATGCAGACTTCCTCCGTAACGCCCGGATAGACCGTTGACTCATAGACAACCACCGCTCCCCGCGTCAAGGCGCGGCCGACCAAACGGCTGGCATTCCGCACGAATTTCAGGTCCGGCACATTGCCGCTTTTTACGGGTGTCGGAACGGCCACGATAAAGCAGCGAGCCTCCTTCAGCTTGTCCGGATCCGAGGTGAAATCGGCCGCACAGCCCGCAAGCAGGGCATCTCCGATCTCACCGGTAGCATCGAATCCGCTGCGATACTGAGATACCTTCGCCTCGCTCAGATCAAAGCCGATGACATCCAGCCTTTTCGAGAACGCGACCGCCAGCGGCAGTCCGACATAGCCCAGTCCGACGACCGCCAATTTATTCACGCGGTCCAGCATGTTTTCATATAATTCCATTTTACTCCATCTCCATTGCGGCCTGGTCCTGCAACTGCATCATGTCCGCCATTTTTACAAACGTGTATCCTTTATCCTTGAGGCCTTCCAGCACGCGGGGCAGCGCCTCAATGGTATGAATGTCATCCAGCATATGCAGCAAGATGACGCTTCCCGGCTGCGTCTTGGTCATAACCCCGTTCACAATATCGTCGGCACTATTGGAAATATCCCAATCCAGCGTCGTCACGTCGTACATGGCAATCACCGGGTAACCGACTGCCGCCAACGCTTTGGCCCGTTTATCGTCGACCACGCCGGTCGGCGGACGAAACAGCATGACAGGCTGCTGCTGGATGGCTTCGGTAATGACCTGATGCGCCTTGACGACATCCTGCTGAAGCTCTTCGGGCGTCAGCGATGTAACGACGGGATGGCTGTAGGAATGGTTGGCCACGTCATGCCCGCCTTCCACCATCGCCCGCGCCAAATTCGGATTGCTTTCCACGCCTTTGGCCCTCAGGAAGAAGGTCGCTTTGACATCATGCTCGGCCAAAATATCGAGTATGCGGGTCACCGTTTTATCGCTTCCGAAATCGTCAAACGTCAGGGCGACTTCTTTTTTGTCGGTATCGACTTGATAAACCAGCTCATACTTCGCCCGTTGATAATCCGGATTGATGCGGGCAGCGTCATATCCCGGAATTTGCTCGAGCGGCTTTCGCTCGCCCCCGTTCTGCACCAGCTCATCCAGCGTAACCAGCCGATATCCGATATCGTCCACGGCCTTGGCAATGTATTTTATAGAAGAGACCACTTCCGGATTGACGTCGGTGTTCATGGAGATGATCCCGCCTCTGGAGACGAACCTCGCCACGTATTCTCCGATGGCTTCGGCACTCTGCATATCGCGGTCCTTCGGATTGATGTTATAGCTGACAACCGCCTTCATTCCAAGATGCGCTGCCGCCAGCGGCACATCTTCCGGGTAATCGCCCGAACGCGTCCGGACATAGCGGGGCTGGGCGCCGGTCTCCCGTTCAATAACGTCGTTTGCCAGCTTGATCTCCTTATAGATCTGGTCGTAATCCAGCTTGTTCATATCCAGCTGATTGAGCGTATTGTTCTCGATTTCATGGCCACCGGCCAAGATTGCCCCCGCAATGTCCGGCTCCTCCGCCACTCGGATGCCCGGAAGAAAGAAGGTCGCCTTGATTCCGTACGCTTCCAGTTCATCGATCAGTGCCGTCATGGTGGCTTTATCCCCCATGCCGTTAAAGGTAAGCGCCAATTCCTTCCTGGCCGTATACACGTACGGCATTTCCCTGCTCTTCTCCCCCGTATACCGCTCCACCTTTTGAGCAGGCGCTATCGGTCCTCCCGCTTCATCGCTGGAGGCTGCTTTACCGCCAAAAAAACCGCAGCCGCCCAAAAACGCCAGGATCGCCAGCAAAGCGGTCATTCGGGAAAGCATGCAAAACACTCGGTTACTACTAGAAACTCTCTTCATTTGAATACTCCTTTAACATTTCAAACAGGGCTTATTGTGGAGCCCCTCCTGAACAAACCATTAGAATTTAACACCAACCTGACGTAATTGCTATGCTTTTTTGAAAAAATTCATAAAATTCCACCTTTTTCAAAAATCAATAATTTAAGAGCTTAGGAATCGTCTTCCACCTTATGTCAATGTTTTCCTTTTGATTCAAAGCATGTTCCTCTGCCTGCCGCTCAATGATTCCCATTATAGAATTCGGTTCTCTACAATTTCTAGACAATACCGCGCAGACCCGATTTCTCTTCCCTTCCTTGGACAAAAAAAATACCCCCGAAAGTCTCTTGGAGACCTTCGGAGGTACGTTGAATGAGTGAATGATATGAAGTTGTTTCCTTGTAACACGGAGCAGGGGCGGCAGGCCATCATGGCAATATCACCGCTCTTCCCCGCCCATCGCGGTTCGTTTGTGGACCCAGGCCTGATAGTGATGGACGGCCAATCCCGCAAAGGAGGAATGGTCGCTGCCAAGCTTGGCGGCACGCAGGGCTTCGTCCTCCATCTCCTGCTCGCTCTTGGAATAAAAGGTCAAATGCTCGCCTTCGTCCGTATCCCCGAGCTCCATGCCGATCCACACGGATTTGCCGAGTTCGTCGGCCTGCTCCAGCTCCTCCTTGGACAATTCATACATCTGCTCCCCGCTGTCGCGGTATGCCATAACGGCAATCGCATCCGTATTTTGGATCATCCAGCGGCTGAACGAATCGGTATCCGCTCGGCTAGGTCCAGGTATCGAATCAAGCCAGAACGGAACCGCGGCACTGAACGGGAGACCCTGACGCTTGGCCTCCTGGACCCAGACTTCCGTATTGGCGCTCCATTCTTCTACCACCCGTTCCTGTTCGCGATCCCACCTGCGAAGCACGTAAGGCTCCACATCGAACTGCACGCCCTCGAATTTCTCCTCGGGGGCGGAAGCCTGGTTGTACTCTTCCAGCCAGGCCAGCAGGTCCATCCCTTTTTGCCGGCCTTCCTCATAAGCCCAGTCGGGGTGGCCGTTCAAAGCATGGACGCTGATGCCCTGCCGATGTGCCGCAGCCACGAAATGGCGGTACTCCTCGTCCGTAACCTCTTGTTGAATTTGCAAAAAGATCGTTGTAATGCCTTCCCTGCCGCTAAAGGCTACAATCTCCTCCGTTTCACTTCGGATCAGACTTGCATCCCACAGCCAGGTAGCCTTGTTTTGATTCACCTTGCCTGACGGAAGAAGAAAAAGGATCAGCAGCAAAAGACAGATGCCGGCAGCCAAGATGATCCACTTCGCTTTTGCATCGATATGCCTCAGTCTTCTCGTCCATTTCATCAGATCAAGACAGCCTCGCCCGGCTCAGGCACATGCTGAACGGAATGGCCGATCTTGTAAATATGAGGCTCGGCATACGCTTTAAATGCATTCCGCGTGTCCAAGATCGGCACGCCGGCCGAAGCGATCGAATGATAATCCAGATTGCTGTGGTTCGTAATGAGGACGATGCAATCGTACCGGCTGAATTTCGCGAGATCATACTCCACGCTGCGAATCGTTTCGCCTTGCTTATCCACGAAACTGTTGGCATACGGATCGTAGTAATCCACATAAGCGCCGTTCTCCTTGAACTGTTCGTAAACTTCGAGGCCCGGGGATTCGCGCAAATCGCTGATGTCCGGTTTGTAGGCCATGCCTAACAACAGGATATTGGAGCGTTTGATCGATTTGGCATATTCATTCAGAATCGTCGCCGTTTTGTTGATCACGTAGTAAGGCATGTTGTCATTGGTGGATTGTGCCAGCTCAATGAATTTGCTGTAAAAGCGGAAGCCCTTGGCCTTCCACGATAAGTACATGGGATCCAGCGGGATGCAGTGGCCGCCGATGCCTGGCCCCGGATAGAACGGCATGAAACCGAACGGCTTGGTGGCCGCCGCATTGATCACTTCCCATACATCGATGCCCATACGGTCGCACATCATCGCCATCTCGTTGACGAAGGCGATATTCACGCTGCGGAACGTATTTTCCAGCAGCTTCGACATTTCCGCAACTTTCGGATTGCTGACAGGTACAACCGTCTCCACGTACTGTTTGTACAGCGCTTCGCCCAGCTTCAGGCAGGCATCCGTCGTTCCGCCGATCACCTTCGGCGTGTTCCGCGTATTAAAGCGGCTGTTGGACGGATCGACGCGCTCCGGCGAGAAGCACAGATAGAAGTTCTGGCCGACCTTGTAACCGAGCTTCTCGATCGGTTGTTGAATCAGTTCCTCCGTGGTTCCCGGATACGTCGTGCTCTCCAGCGTAATTAACAGATTAGGCTTCATGAAGCGTTTGAGCTGATCGACTACCATTGTAATGTAGGAAGTATCCGGGTCCTGATTCTCGCTGAGCGGCGTCGGCACGCAGATGCTGACCGCGTCAATGACGGCGATCATGCTGTAATCCGTTGTCGGCTTAAAGCGTCCGGTCTCCATGCATGCCGCAAGCTCTTCGGACGAGATGTCCGTAATGTAGGACTCGCCGCGGTAAATGCGGTCGATTTTGTCGGAATCCAGATCGATGCCGATGACCGTAAATCCTTGTTTCACCATTTCCACAGCCAGCGGCAAACCTACATAACCTAGTCCCACAACACCCAGTACAGCTTTCTTATTTTCAATGGCACTCAATAAAGTTTCATATTCCTCATTCACAAGTATTCAACCTCCATCGGATGTATAGTCTATTCGTCTATTTCTTTTGTTCGTCGGCCAAAAGACAGACTTGTTTGTTGAACTCTTTCCTTGCGATTAAAGAACCTCTTCAGCTCAACTAATCACGTATCAATCCTGAATCTCATCTAACTAAAAGCTTTAATAACCATGTGTTTAATGAAGGCAGCGTCGGATGCGGGCATCCAGCTCCACCGGCGAGAACGGTTTGGTTACGTAGTCATCGACCCCGTTTTGGAAACATTGGCTGATGGTTTGCTCTACCCGCTTCTCGGTTAACACGACAATTTTCGGCGGCTCCTTCACGTCCAGCTGCTGGATATGATGAATGAACGGCAGGCCGTCGATGCCATGCAGGTTCAGCTCGGTCAGGACAAGATCCGGCTCCCATTTCGGGATGAGCTCCAGTGCCTCCAAACCATCCACCGCTTCCAGCGTTTCGTAACCCTGCATGGCCAAGCGAATCTGTAAAAATTCCCTCACCGTGGCATCTTGGTCCACAATGAGAATGCGGTTTTGGCCGCTGTCCGCTTCCTCCTGCGTAAATATATGAATATCCGAAGAGGTGCTGAGCCTGGCGGTTTCCGCCATCTGCTTCAACGTCTGCCGAGGCGGCGCTTCCGTAAGCGCTGCAAGCGTAATACGCGGGTCCGCTTGCTCGAAACGGCCCTGCAGATGCTGCTTCAGGAGCAGTGCCTGATAATGGGCGGCATCCAGCGTGTAGCCAGGCAGGGTAACAGCCGATACGCCGGTATTGGCGTCGTGCAGAACCTCGCCGTTTACGCCGGTCAGCTGGTCCATAAAGCTCTGAACCTCCGCCAGCTCAGCCTCCGTCCCGGACGGATTGCCAGCACAGTACAGAAACAGCAATGCTGTTCCATTGGGATGTTCTCTCACTTCCTCCTCCACGCGGCCGTAAAAATCAACGGCCTGCACGCGTTGCAATGTTGCCGATTGAGACATAACAGTAAGTCCCACCTCTCTTTATATTTTGATGCTGCATTTGAACCGGGCCTTGAAGTCAAGCCGCCTCGTTCTTATCTTTCCAGCTCTGCCGGGTCATGGTGCCCCATGAATTGTTGTTTTGCAAATATTGAATATGTCCCTGTACTCTCCACAGCACGCCAAGCTGATGGTAACCCACAAACTTGAGCGCCGAGAAGAGGAGCATTTTCACCAGGTCGGACAATTTGGTATACCGGCGGAAGGCCATCTCCTCCAGGATGAGGGCTCCCACACTGAGCAGGTACCCGCTTAAAAAATTGACGAGCCCGAACACGACCAGCACATGCCAATTTGTCATATCCAGCAAAACATATCCAAGCAGAGCCAGAAGGCCCGTAATTCTGAAGTAAGGGTTTAGCGCTTCGAAAATAACGTTGTAGGGCATTGTCAACAAGCCCATGACTTTATATTTCGGATTGAACACCATATCCCGGTTCTCGATCATGTTCTTCAAGTTTCCGCGTCCCCAGCGCTTGCGCTGATTGGACAAAATGTTGTAGCTGTCCGGCGCCTGCGTCCAGCACACCGCTTCCGGACAAAAGGAAACGCGGTATTTGATTTTATTTTCCAGCATATAACGGTGCAGCTTGATAATGATGTTCATATCTTCGCCGGGGTAACCGCCGCGATAGCCGCCAACCGCAATGACATAGTCTTTCCGGAACAAACCGAAGGCCCCGGAGACGATGATGAGCCCGTTGAAATGGCTCCACCCGATTCGGCCCCCCAGAAAAGCTTTCAAATATTCGATCGATTGAAACATCGGCCACATCCGGCGCGGCAAGGATACGTCCTTAACCTCACCGTTCTCGATCACGCAGCCATTGGCAATCCGGACGTCGCCGCCGATCGCCACCGTCTCCTCGGGATTCTCCATGTACATCCGGGCCATCCGGATCAGCGCATCCTTCTCCAGCAATGAATCCGCATCGATGGAAGAAATCAGCGGATAACGGGACAGGTTGATGCCCGCGTTCAAGGAATCCGCTTTACCGCCGTTCTCCTTGTCGATGAGGTATAGCTGCGGGTACTGCGGATTATAATAAATGCCCCGCACCTTGTTCGTGCTGATGTTGCCTCGGATCTCCGGATTGGGCAGCAGTGTCAAACCATACTCCTCAATCAGCACCTTCAGCGTTTCGTCGGAGGATCCGTCATTGATGACGATGACCTCGTAGGTTGGATAGTTCAGCGTCATGAGGCAGCGGACATTCTCCGCGATCGTCAGCTCTTCGTTATAGGCCGGGACCAGCAAGGATACCGATGGTACCAGTTCCGAGCCCGAAAGCGTATTGTATTTCGAATACGTCGCGCGTCTGAAAATATCCTTAATATTTCTGAAAGAAAACATCAGAATTACAAAATAAAGCGCGCTAACGATCATGACGTAATAAATCGCCACCATCCCGTAAGTGAGCAGGATATCTCTAAGCAGTGTAATCTCCTCCTACTCCTGCAACCGTGCCGATCCGTTTGTTCGTTTGAACGCCGAAATAACGATCGTACACCAGTTTTCTTTTATTAAATGCCACCATTTGCTCCACTTGTTCGTATTCGCCTTCGTTGGACATGATCCGTTCGATCCGGTACAGGGCCGTTTCCCTGGCTGGACCTTCTCCTGTAAGCGCGGCTTGGCACAAGGTCTCGAAGCCTTGTTCTCCCAACATGGCAAGACTCTCCGCGCTGTTGTTCCGCACATGCCAATTCTCGTCCTTCAAGGCTGAAGCCAGGAGCGGAATGCTGCCTGCGGCATGAAGCCGTCCGAGCGCTTTCGCCGCTGCCGCCCGCACTTCCCACTCATGATCATTCATGAGTGCCACAATAGTGTCATCCTTCAGGGCCGGGTTCGAGCCAAGATACAGCTTGACGGCCTCGGCACGCACGTCCTTCTCCTCGGATCCGACCAATCGGTCGAGTGCCGGCACGACGGCCGGAATGGCCTGTCCCCACATGGCAACAAGCGAAACCTTGACCAGTCCTGGATCGGGATCGTCCAGAAGCTTGCGCATGAGGCTGGCCGAATCCAGCCGGGTCTCCAGCAAAATATCGGCAGCCATATGGTGAATGGCTTTATCGTAAGACAGCAGCTTGGACAACATTTCCCGAATCTGCTGGGACGAAACCGCGCTTTTGGCAATTGCCCGCGCAATGATGATGGTCATCGGACCGTATTTCGTCCGGTTCATCAGCTGCTGGAGCTGGGGAACGGCCTCTTCCGCCCGCATCCCGCCGAGGCGGTAGACCGCTTCAATGCGGCGGTCTTTCCTCATGCTGGATAATGCCCGAATTTCCTGTTCCACAAACCCGGCGTCCCGGCACAAACGCAGGAGCTTCTCTCTGGCGTCGCCTTTGAATTGCTCGATCCACTCCATAAATTTGGCTTGGATGACCCGGCGTTCGGCCGACGTCAATTTGCCTGGCGGCAGCTCCAGCGTGGTATCATCATGCAGATGACTCTGCACATACACAAAGTAATCATGGTGTTTTTCCGTAAATCGTTCCGTTTCTCTTTGTATGGCATTATGCTTGATCTTCATTTGGAACAACAGGATAATGCCGGCTGCAATCAGGCCGAGGCATACATAGACAAAGACGTATGCCATTTCTAAATTTGAAAACATCTCCGATGGCTCCTCCTTTTATTTAGCATCTGGCTGCCGCCCCGTTTCAGGGAGACGCGTGAATATTTCCTGCATATCGTAATAGCTTTGCTTCAAGCGTTCGCTGTATTGGGTTGCTTCCCACAGCTCCCATGTATAAGGCTCGATGTCCTGCAGATTAATGGACTGCCCCGATCCTGAAGCTGGTTTGCCGGTGTTCTCGGATCTTTCCGTGATCCATGGAACCAGCCGGATACCGTCCGCCGTGGTCGTGCTGAACGTGCGCTTGTCTTGAAGCGGACCGTAGTCCAGCACCTGCAGCGAGCTCGGATCTCCGAATCCTAGAAGCATCCACGGAATCCTCATCTCGACGAAGCGGTCTTGGTACTGCCATGCCGTAAGGGAGTTGAAATCCGGAGATTCCGGATCGCTGGTTCCCCGTTTCAGCGTCCCCACCGTCTCATCCACAAACGGATGGGAGAATCGGGTGTCCGGCGGATTCATCAGCAGGCTGATGGCCAGCTTCCAGGAATGGAACGAGCCGCCCGGTACGACGGGATCGTCCTTCGTTCCCTTGGCTTCCTCTCCCGGCAGCATCCAATAGCCTTCCTTGCCGTACAGCCGGCTGTGGAAATCGTAAGATGGCGCTATGGTTACCTGGGATTCGTCCTCTTGACCTACCTGAATCAACGTTTCCAAAGCCCCGCCGGTGAGCGTTCGTCCCGCCAGCTCTTTCTTCGGTATATCGCCGCCAGGGATGGTGTCCGCTCCGATGAAGAGTTTGGAACGTTTCGGATCAAATGCTTCGTCCAGCTCCATGCCGATATACAGATAAGCCTCGTCATGCGTCAACTTCATGTTCTTTACGCCCGGAGCCGTACCGGACCAGGTTTTGACTTCCCCTTCAGGAACCTGATCCCAGTCGGTCAAATCCCCGTCGATCGTAATTTGTTCCGCTTTACCCGGCTGCATCGCCAGAACGCCGAACATCTTTTCGTTGGTCAGCACATTCAACCAGAATGCCCGGCGGTCTGCCGGTATTTCAAAAGGCATCGTGTTCCATGTTTTCTTGAACCATTCGTCCTGCCACATGAACAAGATCGCTCCGGAATAGCCTTCGTCGTAAATATCCTGGGTCAGCGAGACATTTACTTCGCCTTGCTCCGCCTCGTCATGTCCTCCTTGATCCTTCCCTCCAGGACCGTGGTGGGAAATACCGATGGAGGAAGGCACGCCGTACTCGGTAACCATGATCGGCATATCCTCGAACTCTGCCTTCAATTTTCGCAAATAGGCTTTGTACGTGTTGTAGCCACCGTCCCCGTCGGGAAGGGTCTGCAATGTTTTGTCCGTCCGGAAAAAATCCGGATAGTACGGGTACACATGGTATGCCGCAAAATATCCCGCATCCCAGTTCACCGGTTCGACATGCCTTGCATCGACGGACACCAGGTCTTCTTCAAACAGCGGTTCCCCCGGATGCTCAAGCACATCCGTCGTGACCCAATTGGTAAATGTCATCGGATGCTGCCATCCGTACTTCTGCTCCTCGGCAGCCGTGTAGTCCAATAAAGATGCCAGCCAATTCTCGAAGGGACTTGCGTCCTTCGTCCCCGAGAAATAGGACCCCTTATACTGAGGGACACCCTTATGTACCTTGTTGGTGTTATCAACCATGGCTGGGTCCCATTCCGTACCCACATGCCAGGCCATGAGGTACTTGCCCGCATTGACCTTATACTTGCCGCTCGACTGCCCATGCTTGGGCTCAACGTTGATATCCCCGTAAACTGCAGCGACAGCCTTCGAGATCTCCGCTTTAAACGTTTGGACGATTTCTTCGTCATACGCATCCCGACGCTCGATTAGCTGCTCCTCCGGCGACCAGATGCCCTGCATGAAGTACAGGGGATCATCGCCTTTATCCCGGTTGTATTTCACCAGCGCGGAATAAAAGACCGGATTATGCACCGTGTAGACCCTAATGACGTTTGCTCCCATATCATCGATCTGTTTGAACCAGCGCAGATAATCTTCCTCGGTGGCCGGCAGCTCGCCGGGAAAATGCCCGGGTACGGTTGCGCCCAGGTTCACGCCCTTGGCAAAAACCTCTTTCCAAACCTCTTCATCCTCATATACCAGAAAGGAGGTTCCCTCTGTTTTGAATTTCATTTTCACGCCGTCCGCATCCGCATACGTTTTTAATGACGGCCGTAGATATCCTAAGATTACAGCGGCACCGCAGAGAAGCACTATAGTGCAAAATGCTGCGACCACCCACCATTTTCGCCTGCTCATCGTCTTCGTTGCTCACCTGCCCTTTCTTTGACATGCTTGTTGCTGCACCGACATATGACGACTGAGCCATACTCGTCATTCTATAGCCGATGCGCTCCCGATACCATATTCCTTCTTTACCAACTTTTCCGATCTCGATAGTAGTCAAAAAGAAGTAAAACAAACTTCTTCCATAATTTTTCCCCGATAAATCAAATCGCTGCTCCTTCCTGCCTGTTCATTGACAACTTCACAGCCTGATGTTAGTTGTGTGAAACCAATGTGCGTTTGCCCTGACAAGGCTGGAACCGAACGACTTCATCCCATCCGTGAGATACAGCGAGATTTACGAATATTTTCAGAAAATTTTCGCGAATCGTAATGTTAAACGCAAAAAAATTGCTAAAGTTCCGGTCATTTTTACATCATTATCCATAGTTATGACAAATTTGATACCAAAGTCGTATAAAAAAACGGCTGAGAACCGCATTCTGTAAAGGTTTGGCAATATTAACCTTTTATCCAAAATGAGAATAGAGTCCTGTACCGGGATTGTGTAATATTCTATAGATTTGATAACCAGGATCAAGTGGTAAGTATCGCCTATTTTTCGGGATTTCGGTTTGGATTTCCCCTCATTGCGTTATATAAATTAGTTTGGCTAATGTTCAAATCTGCGGTGCGACAACATAAATCAGACCCGGTCCATTGTCGGTCCGGGTCTGTTGTTGACGATATGAGATTGAAGAACTTGCCATGATTACCGTTTATTCATCAAAGAAAAAACTGCCTTCACCACCAAAAAGTCGGATATCTTCGTTCCTTTACCGCATTATTGACAAGCAGAGCCACCACCACGATCATGACCGATCCGACGAGCACAGGCGTGAACAGGAATGACCAGCCGCTTCCAGCCATAATAACGACCAAGGGGTCTGCGCCGGCGGGAGGATGGGTCGTCTTGGTCATTCCCATCAGGCTGATCGCGGCTCCCACGCCGATCGCCATGGCCCATATTCCGTCACCCAGGACCTCCAGCGCGACAAGTCCCGTAAGCGTGGAAATAAGATGCCCTCCGACCAGGTTTCTTGGTTGTGATAACGGCGCATCCCAGACTGCAAACGCCAGCACGCAGCTCGCCCCAAAGGGCGCCATGATCCATGGACTTCCTGCGAGCGAGGAGAGAAGGGCCAGTAAGCCGATCGAAACGGCACCCCCGATAAAGCCAACGGCGAGATTCATGGGACGAACGGTCAACGGACTTCTAGCCCCCCCTTTCATTTTCTGCAAAAAAGAATCAGCTTGATCCTTCATATTAACCCTCCATATTCATAATTAACTAGTTATTTATTTATATATAAAATAACGATTTAAAACTATACATGTCAATACCTTTGTTGTATATTTTCCGTTTATTGTGTAAAGTTAAATTACTAGTTGACTAGGAAAGAAGGTCTCGATATGGCGCACAAGCTCATGCTTCGAGTCGACCCGCATGCTCCCATGAATGTAAGCACGCAAGTCAAGGAACAGTTAAAGTGGCTGATTGGTATTGGACAGATCGAACCATTCGATATGCTGCCCCCGGCGGGTGCGCTTGCGGACAACCTCGGGCTGAACCGCAACACCGTAAACCTGGTGTACAACCAGCTGAAGGACGAGGGGATCGTCTCCATGCATAAAGGCAAAGGAACGCAGGTTCTGAACAACCCTCAGGTAGAAGAGCTTCGAAATCGCAGAAAGCTGATGCATGAGCTCGCAGAGCGAACGACGGAGGAGTTGGGCTCCCTTCATATCCCGGCGAGCGAGTTCTTTGCCGCATCCCTTGCCTATACGCTGCTGCAGGAGCCTGTCCTGAACGCAGAGCGGCGAATTCTGTTCATCGAATGTAAAGGGCATGATTTCCCCTTCTATCAGAAAGCGATTGAGGAAATTACGGGCGCGGAAGTCAAAACGGTGTTTCTGGAGGATTTGTTGGCGGGAGAACAAGCGCTGCTCGAAGCGTTCGACTATTCGAGCCTCATTGTCACGACGCTTAATCATGATTCCGAAGTCAAAGCCCTGTGCAGCAAATACGACAAAAAAGCTTTCGTTATTGGCGCGAATGCGGAAACGTCGGTCCTGCTTGATATTGCCCGGCTGACACCTGGCAGCCATCTCAGTTTTGTCTGCCTGGGGAAGGCAGGTGCGCAGTGGATGGCCGGCCGCGTTCAAGAAGCCGGTATCGATGGGGTCCGTGCCAGCCTGGCCGGTCTGGATCATCGGGAAGACCTGCTGCAGCGGATCGAGCAATCCGATCAGGTGTATGCCTCTGATGCCGTATATGAAGAGGTTCGATCGTTAGCTCCCGGCAAGGTGAAGCTGTTTCCCATGGCACTGGAGAAGAGCAGCGTGAACTTGCTAAGAGACATGATCTGAAGCCCATAGGAAAAAACGCCCACTGTTTAAACAGGGGCGTTTTCACTTTGGAGTATGTCCATGCATCCGCGACGGATGTCCCATACTTTGGCTGCCGACAGCCCTCAAACGAGGAGTCAGCTGCCGTGTACCCATGACATCCGACCGCTGACCCAAGTGTCATTTTCGAGAATCCAGCAGGTCAAGCAGTCGATTTACACCGACCACCTGGAACAAACAGATTAACGCATATGATTTCGAAACGTCAATTCGTAATTGGCAGCTTCGCAATAAAAAATGCTGCCTCACCCGTTCACGTGAGACAGCATGGTCTTTTAATGAAATGTTCGCAGCCCCTCAAGCAAGCTTACCGGCAATCCGGTTCATGGTCGCTTCGTCCGAAACCACATACAGCCTCGCATCCCGCGGAATCGGCAAATCGAGCTTGCGGTTGATGCTGAGGTCACTGCGATCGGAGATCAGCGTCGCTCCTTGCCGCAGCAGATCCTGAAATGCATCCCCGTAGGTCTTCCATGCAGGGTTTAATGCCACTTCGTAAATATCGTCGCCGTGCTGGCGGCTGAGCAGCTGCATCAGCACATCCGAGTTTCCTTCCTGCAGCGCTGCCCGCACCGCCAATCGGGAAACGGCATCGTGCGAGAGGACAAACTCGTTTACTTGATTGTGGCGGAAATTCTGCACATGCTTCTCCTGCATGATCTCCACCGTGGTATGTACGTCCGGCGCTATCCGCTCGATGCTCGAAACAATCAGGAGCGACTTGCCGTCCACCAGCGCCGATTCGTCGATCCGAGCGTCCGCGAAGACAATGGCCGATTTGGCCTCCAGAATGTTGGCTCTCATCAGCACGTCATCCGATGCAGGATCGCCGCTTACAAAATGCACCTGTTCGAGATGCTCCACGGGATGCCGGCTGGAATCGTCGATGACCACGATCTCGGACTGCGGCGAATACGACAGAATCTCGTCGATCGCGGACATCGCTTTTTTGCTCCAATTGATAATGATGACATGGCCGCTGCCCTTAAAGTTCAACCTGCCCGCTCCTCTCTGCCGCTGCATGCTTCCAAACGATTCGATCACTTTACCGATCACTAAACTGAGCAGCCCGATACCAAAGATATAGATGAATATCGTTAATATCTTGCCCGGTACGGTAGCTGCATAATAATCGCCATAACCTACGGTGGCCATCGTGGTAAGCACCCAGTAAAGGGCGTTAAACCAATGGTGAAACGTTTCCGGCTCCAGCAGGAATGCCAGGGTCGAGCAAAGCACCACAAACAGCACCACGATCACGCTGATCGTTGTTTTACGCAGACGCATCATTTTCAAAGATAATCTCAGAAAAAAGTGCACGCTCCTGCTCCTCTCCCCATGGGTGCAAATCGGCCTAAATGATCAGGCTGCTGATCGCAAAGGCTGTGCCGATGAACACCATCGCCAGCAGGATGCCGATCGCTACGTTGCCCTTTTGCAGGTGCTCGGAAATTCGAAGACCCGGCGTCGCCAGCTCGAATACCCAATAGGCAACGATCAAGCATACATATCCAACGGCAAACCACAGTATCATATGCCATATCGATGAATTCGTATATGCCGATATGCCCAAAATAATGGCCGTTGCCATAAACTTGCCGCCGAATGCCAGACCAACCGCGACATTGCCTTTCTTCAGCTCTTCCATGTCGTTAAACCGGGTCATCCAGCTGAAAATCAGCATGCCCAGCAATTGAAGCACGATAATGCAGATCACACTTATAACAATATTAATGACGACCGTCAATCCGCCCACCCCCGAAATTTTGCATAGGCCAAGTCGTAATCGGCGAAATCGTGCACTTCCTCCAATACAACATCAACCGTGTCCTTCTTCTCCATTGCGGCATAACGCTTCTCGTCGATCGGCTGCTTGATCCGGTTGCCCGTCGGCAGCTCAACGACGGCAAAATGCCTGGTGTCTTTTTTGTACGTTGTTTTATATACCCCAACCAGCTTCACGTCGGTTTTGACGGTCACTTTCAGGTTGGCCAAATCCGATTCCGCGGTCTTTTTATCCTTAAACGACTTAATGGTCTGCCAGGACGATAACCGGATATCGTTGCGCTGATTCGCATCCGTGGTCAGCTCGGCGTCCATGAATTGCAGCGTCCAAATTTTGTCCCCTGTAGCATAGTTGTTATCGTTAGGCAGGAGCTCGTTATCCGGCAGGACGGTCATGTCGCCGCCAATCAAATCGCCGACGGTCCCTTCAATGATGCGATAGTCCCAAGGCACGCGGCTAGAGGTTGAAGATACTTCCTCCGATCCGGTATGGAACACGGTGGAGCTGCCGCCGGAGCATGCGCTCAGCGCTAAAACCAAAAGGGATAAGATAAGCACCGCCAGGACGACCGGAGGTTTCCTCTTTCCCTTCGGAGCACCGCTTTGCTGCCTTTTCTCTTGTTTCAACTGCATTTATTTCACTCCCATTGCGATAAAATGGCTCGAATTGCCCGTAATCAAACCGCCCGCCCGTCCCAGCAAACCGCATGGGATACCATTAAGGACGAACAACCCCGTCAGCAAATGAAATTCCCCTTCCGCCGTCTCGACGCGAGCCAGCTCGGCCCTCCTCTGATAGACCGTCGGAAACATGACGCTAGTATCATATCCGTCCTGATCCTCTACCTCGATTTGTCCTGTCTGGTCGTACAGTTTGACAGAACCACCCTCTCGGCCGAACATCGACTTTGATACGAAATTGCCGGAGAACACCGGTTTGTTGTATGTCGGCAGCATATATTTAACGATCGCTTCACGTTCTTGCTCATCGAACAATAGGCCCAGCTCATACATGCCCCACATGGCGGCCAGCAAGCCTTTGGACTGCAGCAGAATGCTGTGCGGCGAGTTGAACAGCTGGAGTCGCCCCGTCTCGATGGCATAAGCAAGCGCATCTCCGCCATCATCGACGGACATCCATTCCTTCGGATAAAGAGCAAACATCCGGTGAATCTCCCGGCCTTCGCCGTCCTTCAGCATGCCTTCGTCCACCCATAGATCCAGACAATCCACCAGCTTGATATCCAGCCCGCTGTGCCGGACCAATGCTTCGATCGTGCCGGAGTCCTCCAGATGCTCGCCGTAAGCAATGCATGCGGCCGTATCCGGACGCTCTGCCGCCCACGCTTGTGCCACCAGCTCTTGCATCCGCTCATTGGGAGAATAGATGCCGGCCTGAGCGCACATCCACGGCGTTGCAATGGAAGCCTCAACATACCCTGTGGGTGTGTCCGCATTCAGCTCCAGAAGCTTGATGCTGCCGTCATGGGCAATCGCAAAGTCAAATCTGGCATACCGGCTGATCAACCCTTCCTCCGGCAGCGGACATTCGTCCAGCATCTGCCACAGAATCGGCGGAATGCCGATCAAGCTGTAAATATGATGGTTGCGATGAACGTAACGTACGGTTTTGTCCAGCGTCGCCCACAGTACCGCAGCGGCTTCTTCCAGCTCGCGATAGGTCTCTTGACGTATGGTGACGATTTGGTCTATCCAGTAGGCTTCCCCTTCCAGATTCGCCCAGGTAAAGCCAAGCTCGGCGAGCTTCGATACCCGCTCATCCCGATTGGGGTCAGGCTGTCCCGAAACGGTAAACACGCTTTCGCGGCTCATCCGCCAAAACCGCCGGATCTGGAGCTGGATTTCGAACCCGAGGAGCTGAAGCCGCTGGAATTGCCGCCAATGCCGCCGGACTTGGACGATGTGGAGCGGCGCGTTATCGTTCCCGAAGAGGACGTTGAGGTCTTGGGACGGACATTGGAGTTCACCACCGGTTTGTTCTGGAACGTACCGCTCGAATACGTGCGGGGTTTGTAAGGCTTGCCGTTATTCGCGTAATATCCGCGATGATTGTTGTACCATCCGCTGGAGGAATAGTAGGAGCCGTTGTTGAACAGCATGTGGTAGAGCAGCAGATCATCCCACCCGAAACCGGAATTGTAGCCGCCATAGTTATTGATTACCGTCGTTCCCCCGGCTGACCCTGCGGATGTTCCTTCCGCCGGCTCTTCCTCGAATTCTTCTGCGCTAGGGAACGGGATGTTCCAGTCCACGTTCTTGTCAAAATACTTCTTTACTTCTTCCGTCGACCAGGATACCAGCTGCGGCTCTTCGGATGAGGTAACCGCTTCCGAAGCGAGATCCTTCGCTGCCGCGCCCGACACCAGAAACGCATTCGCCAACAAGGCGATGCCGAGCGAGCTTGATAAGACTCGAATCGGTTTGCCTTCCGGCGTCAGCCATTTGGAAGCGGGCTGGTCTTTTTTGTCTTTTTCATTACTCAAGATGATGTCTCCTTTCGGACAGAATTAATCGTTCCGCATCGGAACGAGCAGAAGCTCCAGTTTGCCCGTGTCAACGTTTAATCTGCCTTCGATCGTTTCATATTCCCTGCCGCCCGCGACGATATAATTCACGTGCTCCAGCGCAGCGACCATGTTCATCGTCCATGCCCGCTCTTCAATCTGCACCAGCTCACCGTCCGGTCTTTTTTCAAACAAAATAACGTTCATTCCATAATCCATGATGACAACCCCTTCCATTTAAAGCAGTGAGTATTGTTACGCATTATATTGGGAATCGTTTCAAAAATCTATGATGGGCTATCGGCGCTTGGACGAAAAATTACTGCAAAAAGACACAATCCATATAATAACATCGCTACTGATTATTTACACCTTCGAATTACCATTAAAAAACTCTTGAAAACGAACATTCTAGACGCGCAATGCCTGATTATTTACGTTTTATAAGGTGTAGCATCCATTTTCATGACCATCGTCTCTCTTGACATTATCACTAGTGTCATACTTTAGGATAGGTATCATCTCAAACCCAGAAAGGGGTTATACCGATGAATACAAATCCAAAGAAATTTTCTAATGGTAATCATCCTTACGATGCGCAGGCGGACGGCTCTATCCTTGGTCCGGTAACCGTGATCGGATTAGGCGCCATGGGCTCCAAACTGGCCCGCACCTTCGTGAACAACGGATATGTCACCACCGTCTGGAACCGCACGCCTGAAAAAGCCGCTGAACTTGTAGGCTTGGGTGCCTCCGGCACAACGGACATCGCGGATGCCATCGCCGCCAGTCCCCTCTTGATTGTATGCGTACTTGATTATGATGCCGCCCGCCATATTCTTGAACCCATGAGGGAGAAGCTTTCCGGCAAGGTTGTCGTAAATCTGACAACCGGCACTCCCGAAGAAGCCCGCACGATGGGGACCTGGATGAGGACCCACGGCGCCGAATATCTGGATGGCGGCATCATGGCCGTGCCTTCCCTGATCGCCACGCCTCATGCCGTCATACTCTACAGCGGTTCTCAAACTGCTTACGAAACATATAAACAGGTCTTAGAACGCTTAGGGACTAGTCACTATTTAGGCTCCGACCCTGCTCTCGCTCCACTGAATGACCTGGCACTGCTAAGCGGCATGTACGGCATGTTCGGCGGCTTCATCCACGCCGTGGCGCTTGCGGGTTCCGAAGGCACGAAGGCAGCGGATTTCACGACAACGCTGCTGATTCCGTTTCTGCAAGCCATGATCTCCACCATGCCGGAAATGGCGAAGCAGATCGATACCGGAGATTATTCCGCCAAGGATGCGAGTCTGGCGATGCAAGCCGCTCATGACACCATCGGGGAGGTCAGCAGGGTACAAGGCGTCAGCGCCGAAACATTCGCGCCGATCTTCGAACTGATGAAACGACGGGTGGAGGAAGGTTATGGCGGGGACGACTTCGCCAGCGTGATTGAGCTGATCCGTAAGCGTCCATCGTCTTAACAGGAAGAAGAGAGCTATTATCGGCATCGGCAGGAACTGGCGACGACGTACGACCTGACCTGCGTCGAACTTTGGTAACTCATGTGCAGCGATTCTTTATACTCCATACAAAAGAAGCATGGATCATCCGCCGAGGACCGATCCATGCTTCATTTTTTTTATATCCATGAACCTAGCTTATTTAATCAATTCCCTGATTTCCTGAAAGTTATCGGCAAATCCGATAAATACGTTGTCGCCGATAACGATCGTAGGCACGATCTGTTTTCCCGTCAGACGTCTCACTTCTTCCGGATATTCCGGATTCTGCGTGCAATCATATTCCGTGTACGGAACCTGCTGCTCCTTGAAGTAACGCTTGGCATGATGGCAATCGCTGCAAGTGGGTATGGTGTAGATTTTCAATGGCTCTGTCATGTCGATCACTCCTTAAACAAAAATTATTTGATTTCAACAACAAAAGGCACGGTCATCACTTCACCTTGATGCTGAAATTGTCCCCAGATTTTGTAGATGCCGCTATGCGGAAAGGTAGTCGCAAACTCCGCTTTGGGACCGGTGCTCGATTCGTCAAGAGGATGCACATGGATGTACTTCTCGGCGTCTGCGGACAGAATGACAACATGACCGACCGCGCCTAGGTAAGGCTCCAGATTGCTGATTCCCTGCTTCGTCTGCGCATCCTGAATATGATAGGTGAGCACGACCTCTTCATTCGATAAGGCATTGTTCAGGCTCAGTTCGATTTCCTTGCCGTTGACTTGTTTGATCAGGCTGGAGTCAGGCTCAATGGCCGAAGGTTCTCCTTCTTCTCCCTCCACCTGAACCCATTCGCTGAGCGTGCTCCCTCCAGCGCCCTTCGGCACGAAATCCGCAATCAATTTATATTCGCCGCCGGCGGGAAACGTGGTGTTCACGGTAAACTCGCCGTTCTCCTTGTAATCGGGATGGATATGGTTGAAAAATGACAAATCGCGATTCACGATGATCAGATGCAGCAGCTTCTCATGATTGACATCAAATTCCTGGACGGGTCCACCGTTGTTGTCCGTAATCTGAATCGTTAACTCTGTTTCGGTGCCTGCGTTTGCCGGTTCATTCCATGTAAATTCAGCCTGGTAGTTGTTCGAGGCCGTCTCATGCCCGCCTCCGTGGCCACTGTGCCCGTTCTCTTCCGGATTTACGGCTTCCTGATTATGGTTCCCGCCGTGGCCGTGACCGCCTGTATCCGGGGCCTGCTTCGCATTATCGCATGATGTCATTAATCCAATTGCAAGTATGCTCGTTAAGGTTAGCACAGTACCCTTCTTATTCAACATGCGCTATCACTCCATTCATTGGATATGCTGTAAGATGACTTATCATCCGCTTCTGTAATTAGTATACCCCCCTATCCTATAATTAATCAACTTTTTTCTAAAATAGCACCTGATCCATTTGCGCTCTCCACGCAAATAACACCATGCCGCCGCATGGTGTTATCCTCCTATTCTTCACTATCGCCCAAACTAAAGGATCTATTCCCTATGGCTTTCGGTGCGTACAGCCGATGATTTCATAAATCTTCTCCATATCCACATGATTCCGCACGATGTCCGCCACACGGTCGTATTCTGCGAGTTTGCGTTCTTCCGCTTGGAACGTTTCACAAATGGCATCCAGTCCCTTATTTACCCGAATGCCGTTCAGCCAGGACCTGCGAAAGGCATCGTTGTCAAACAAGCCGTGCAGATAACACCCCCAGATGCGTCCATCGGCGGTGGCTAAACCTTCAGGATGTGCTTGAATATCTTCTCCGGCTTCCAAAGAATCCGAGGAATCTGCTTCAATCGAAAACAACGTTCGGTGTTCTGATCCGCCAGGCTCCGTGCTCCTTTCGGTGACGCCCATATGGATTTCGTAGGCCCCTATTGCGGAATGAGCCTTCGTATCCGATAAAACGAACTGCAAAGGATGGTCCTGTGATAATTCCCCTCTTACGCGAACGGTCTTTTTTTGTTTTGAAAAAGCTGTCCGCATCGGCAGCAGTCCAAGTCCCGCCGCTTCCCGGGCGCTGCCTTCCACCGCATGCGGATCCGACAACCGCTCGCCCAGCATTTGATATCCTCCGCAGATGCCAACCAGCTGCACATCCCGCGTCTGCGTCAACCTTAAAATCGCCTCCGCCAGGCCCCGATCCCGGATGAACCCCAAATCGCCGATCGTATCCTTCGTACCAGGCAAAATGATGACGTCCGGTGTGCCGAGCTCATCCACCGATTGGACGAAGCGAACGACGACATCCTGCTCCCAGCGAAGCGCATCGAAATCCGTAAAATTCGAAATGCGCGGATACCGGATAACGACAATATCAAGGTCGCGTTTTTCCTGTCTTTGATATTGAAGCTCATCCAGCACTACGGAATCCTCGGCCTCGATTCGCATGTCCTGAATGTAAGGAAGGACGCCAAGCACCGGTATGCCTGTCCGTTCTTCAAGCCAGTCCAGTCCCGGCTTCAACAGCGCCAAATCCCCGCGGAATTTGTTGATGATGAACCCTCTGACCCTGGCCGCCTCATGGGGCTCCAGGAGTTCGAGCGTTCCTACAATCGAGGCGAACACGCCCCCGCGGTCGATATCCGCAACCAGAATGACCGGCGAATCCGCCCATCCTGCCAAATTCATGTTCACGATATCCCGATCCTTGAGATTGATCTCCGCCGGACTTCCCGCGCCTTCCATGACCACGATATCGTACTTCTCCCGGAGCCGGTCCAGCGCATCCAAAACGATCCCTTTGGCCTTCGGCAGAAACTGCGTCCGGTAATCCATCGCGCTCATCTGCATTTCGGGCACTCCGTGGACCACGATTTGGGAATGCATATCTTTAATCGGCTTGATCAGGATCGGATTCATGTCCGTTGTTGCGGCTATGCCGCAAGCTTCGGCCTGCACGCCTTGCGCTCTGCCGATCTCCTTGCCATCGAGCGTCACGTAGGAGTTAAGCGCCATATTTTGCGACTTGTACGGAGCCGTGCGATAACCATCCTGCAGAAAAATACGGCACAGCGCGGTGGTTACGATGCTCTTGCCTACATCCGAAGCCGTGCCCTGCAGCATGATCACCGCTCCTTGTCCTTTCCCGATCTTCGCGGGTGTTTCCCTTATGTATTCCGTTTCATCCATCTTCTTCACCCTTTTCCCTTACTAGAACCGTTTACTCACATCATTATAGCAAACCGTTGATGAAGGAGTTCTTCTTCATGAAATCAGATATATCCCCTTGAACTTTATCAGCTTGAAATGTTAACTATATAACATAGTTGTATCGCATGCGCGTGCATGATGACCGAAAGGTGGAAACCAACCATGAAGCCTGAACTGAATGATAAGCAGATAACCGACATCTTTCCTTATTTGAAAGCCGTACCGCCAGAAGAATGGATGGAAGCTAAGGCTTTTACAAAACATTTTAAAGCCAAATCAAGGATCTTTCATCGGGAGGATGCCGCGATGTACGGCATGTTCCTGATCAGCGGAACCGCCCGTATCACGATCATCAACGAGAATGGCAACGAGGCGGTGTTAAACAAACTATCCCCCGGTGAAGTTTGTTCGCTCCTCGTCCTCAGTGGACTCGGCGGGCGGGACTATCCCGGCACCCTCATTGCCGAGTCAGAGGTAGAGGTGCTATACGTGCTGAAAAGCAGCTTTTTGCGCTGGCTGCAGGTTTATGAACCCATCCGAAGCGCTGTTTTTGGCGGGCTGCTTGAAGGAACGCTGCGAATGGCGGACATCCTGCAGGAGAGGCAGTCTTTGCCGCTTGAGCAGCGCCTGGCCAAGGCTCTGCTTGCCGTCACGTCGGATGATAATCCGCTGGTGCACACCACCCATCAAGAGCTTGCCGATGAAATCGGTTCCGTAAGAGAAGTGGTCTCCCGTACACTGGGACGTTTCCAAAATAACGGTTGGCTGGAAACGGGACGAGGCTGGGTGAAAATTCTGAACCGCGGTTGTTTAACAGAACCCACTATGTGACTTGGTCACAGAGTCATGGAATTCCGCCTGGTACATTGGTTATAGGCATCCCGCCTATAAAATACCGTTAATTCAGGAGGAAATCCATATGAGCAACTGGCTTCAATCCGGAGAATATGCCCCATTGTTTCAAAGTGTAGACCAGAATGGAAATATCGTTTCACTCGAAGCCTACCGAGGACGCAAAGTGCTCCTCGCTTTTTTCCGCAACGCCGCCTGTGCCTTATGCAATCTGCGGGTGCATCAGTTTATTCAACGTTATCCTCAGTGGCAGGATCCGTATCATCTCGATGTCATTTGCTTCTTCGAATCGTCTGAAGCCGCTCTTCACCGATATGTTGGTCAGCAGGATGCTCCTTTTCCTCTTATTGCCGATCCGAATGCGGAGCTCTACGCCCTGTACGGAGTCGAAACCTCGGCAGATAAAACACGAGCGACCTTAGCTCAGCCGAATGTCCATGAGTACACGGACGAAGCTGAAGCGGCTGGCTTCAAGCTGACGCCGGAGGAAGGTTCGAATTTCAACCGCATTCCGGCGGAATTTGTGATCGACGAGCGCGGTATCGTACGAATCGCGCATTACGGTCGTCTGATTACCGATCATCTGCCTTATGAAACCATTGAACGTTATGTTGCCGAAACACAGCTTCCTTAGCCGGGTTGGGCCAGTCTTTAAGTCGCATTCTGCAGTAAAAAAAATTAACACAGGACCATAGCAAAAAAGCCGATCCTTCCGGATCGGCTTTTTTGCTACGACTGTAATGTCTAACGCTGCCCAGGTATGCTCGCTAAGGGATAATATTATCATTATCAGGGATATATTCATACAACAATATACTTTTTTAGTTAAATATGTATTATCTTGGATAGGTGACTAGAGTTGGTTAAGGGAGGAACTTATTGAATGGTAATGCATTTCTCCAAGATTAGCAACATCTATATTCATGTCAAATGGTTCACGGACAATTTTGAATGGGTCCCTCTGCCCTTTCCCCGTATCGTTACGCTGACGTTCCTGTTTTGGTTAGCGTTTACATTGCTGATCTTGTTGCTCACATGCGCATTGCACGATCCCTTGGGAAAGATGCGGCCCGTCGTGCGAATCCACGGATGGCTGCACAGGCTTAGGCCCCACACCGAGGTGATTCTGCGTATTGGGCTGGCCATCGGGCTGGTGCTGCAGCTACTGAGCGGCTCTTACCTCGCCCCCGAATTCCGAACCAATTCCATGTGGATCATCCTCGGCCTATCCGCAGCCGCAGCGTGCCTTCTCTATAAACGCACCTTGCCGGTGAGCGGCGCCATCCTATTCCTGCTCTATATTCAGGCGTCCTTATCCTACGGTCTTTTTCATTCCATCGATTATTTGCTCTATCTCGGCATTGTTTATTATCTGTTTGTGTGCGGCACTCCCATCAAAAGATCGGCAGCCCCGGTCTTGTATATATGCACAGGCATGTCCCTCGCTTGGCTTGCCATGGAAAAGCTGACCATTCCCGAGCTCGCTTGCACGGTTATGGGCAGCTATGGACTTCCTACCTTCGGTTTTACCATTGAGCATTTTGTCATGATTAGCGCTTTTGTTGAAATCGGACTGGCATGGGCATTCATCGTAGGCATCATGAACCGGTTCACGGCACTGCTGGTATCCGGCATTTTTATTATGACAAGCCTTGTATTCGGTTACAAGGAAGTGATCGGCCATATGATCATTCACACGGTGCTGATCCTGTTCCTGATCGAAGGCACGGGGGAACTGCGTACCCCTTTTCAGTTCCATCGCTCGCCCGTTAAACGCGGATTGTTTGTGGGCGTTAACTTCTGCCTGTTTCTGTTCAGTTTGATGGCGCTCTATATTTGGATGGGCAAGACGTTATGACAAACTCTGAATCCGTTGGCCGATGGATTTGCCCAGCTCAACCACCGTTTTGGTCTCGCTTGACCTGACGACTGCATCCAGCACCTCTTGATTCCGGTATCCGTCCATGAACCCGGGCACTCCGTCGGCAGGCGCTCCCCGCAATATCGCGGCAAAATCGGCATACTGCTTGACTTTGCAATGCTGCGGCACTTCCATTGCCGTTCTGGCGAGCTGCCCGGGCTCTTCTTCGCGAATCCACACCACCCGCTCCGGATCCAATGTGCTCGCGTGGACCGTTCCGTGGTCGCCATAAATGGACACTTCATGCTGATTGCCTGAACCGAATGCATTGCGTGACGTCTGGAATACGCCCATAATATCATCGGTCATCCGGGCCTGGAAGCTGGCAAAATCATCGACCTCGATCTTGGCCATGGCTCCCGTCACCGGGTCCCGGCGTTCCGGGATGATGGTATGTAGCTGGGCCGTGATTTCTTCGAACTCTCCAAACAGAAAACGGGCCATATCAATCATATGCGAACCGAGATCTCCCAGCGTTCCCGTCCCCGTGATGGCTTTGTTGTATCTCCACATGTAGGGAACCTGCTGGTTCGGCACGCCAAACCCCTGCAAATACTGAATGGAGAAATGACGGATCGTCCCCAGCTTGCCCGTACGGATAAGTTCCCTGGCATAACGAAATGCGGGCGTATATCGGTACGTAAATCCGATCATGGCGGGAACGGGCTGTTTCTCATACAGCTCCAGCAAGGAGATGGCTTCTTCGAAGACTCGCGTGAATGGTTTTTCCGCCAGAAAAGGCTTGCCGGCTTGCAAGCATGCGCTGATGATATCAGCGTGCACGTTGTTGGGCGTGACCGAAATGACGGCATCGACGTCAGGATCATCAATTAAATCCTTGAAATCCGCATAGCGTTTCCCTTCTTCGATCCCCAGCTGATCGCCCACTCTGGCCACCGCTTCCCCGTTGACGTCGCTCACGGCCACAAACTGATAGACATTCTCTGCATTCATCCAGCGGATGTGCTCCTGCGCCATCCCGCCCAAACCGATTAAGCCGATTCGAAATTTATTCATCGTTAGAACACTCCTCATATTTGGTCTCTCATTAGGATTGTGCGACAGGAGCGATGGGCGCCACCCGCCCGTAAGCCGTTTTAGCTCCTTCAACTGGAGCGGCCCAGAACACGCCATTGGTAATCACCTGCAGAATTTCGGGCTGGTGGTAGACCGGAAACATTTCGTGGCCCGGACGGAAATAAAACAGCTTCCCTCTGCCGCGCCTGTAACAACACCCGCTTCGGAACACTTCCCCGCCTTCAAACCAGGAGACGAACACAAGCTCATCCGGCGCCGGAATTTCGAACCGCTCTCCATACATTTCTTCCCGCGGAATCTCGATATATTCACCCAGCCCCTGCGCAATCGGATGGCTCGGTTCAACGACCCATAAACGCTCGATCTCGCCGTCGTCGCGCCATTTCAGCATCCCGGTATTCGTGCCAAGGAGCCTGGAGAAGATTTTGGAGCCGTGACCGGAATGCAGCACGATCAATCCCATGCCGTCCAGCACCCGCTGCCGAACCTTCTCGACGATGTCGTCGCGGACCTCGTCATGTGCCAGATGGCCCCACCACAGCAGTACATCCGTGTTCGCCAACCGCTCATCGGTCAATCCGTGATCCGGCTCATCCAGTACGGCGGTGGCTGCTTCCAAACCTTCCACCTGTTCGAGATGATCCGCTATCGCACGATGAATCCCATTCGGATATATGCCGGCTACCTGTTCATTATGTCTCTCATGCCGGTATTCATTCCATACCGTGACTTTGATGTTTCCCATGATTGCTGCCTCCTGTTGGTTTATAGTTGTACATTCATCACTACGAATTCGGATTGTTTCTCCGTTGAAGCTGATCGTATGAATAAAGCCTTTCGTCACCGTTCGAAATCACGCTGCCCCGCAGCATTTCGATCTGCGGGGCAGCTCATGACGATTGCCGTCAATCCTTATTTGACGCTGATATACCGCTGATAAGCTTCCTTGCGGATCTGTACCAGCCGCTCCAGTCCCATATCGTTCAGCTTCTTGACGTACGCGTCCCATTCCGCATCGATGTTGCCTTCGGATATCCATTTTGCGCGGGTCGTGCCGACAAAGCCATCGATATCCGTAGTCAACGTAGGCAGCTCCTGGAATTCTTCGGCGCTGTACATGACGTTCGGGAACGGCGTCGTCACGTAATCGCTGCCCAGCTTGTCGATGACCAGCTTCAACCCGTCGCCCGTGGTCTCATCCAGTATGATGTTTTTCTCGAAGCTCGGGCTTACGTACTTGGGACCGAAATCCCTTACGGATTGCTCCCAGTACCAGGCATCCGCACTCGTTCCCTCCGGCGGACTCATGAGCGTAAACGTTCCGTCGTCGTTCTTCTGAATCACCGTGCCGATGGCTCCCCAGAAATTCTGGATGCTTGCTTCATTGGTGTAGAACTGATCCGCCCAGCGGGCCGAAATTTCCGGATGCTTGTTCGACGTGGTGATGAGAAACTCGTTTCTGCGCAGGCTCATGCCCTCAGGCTCGCCGCCCTGGTACCGTTTTCCGTCAGGACCGGCAATGGATGGAATCGCGATGTATTGATCCTTCCATTTTCCGAATACCGCGTCCGGTACCCATTGGTTGGAGAAACCGATCAGCGCCGCATCCGGGTTCTGATGTTTTGCCGTGGACATGGTGCTGTCCTGCGTGAAGATCTCTTGGTCTATGAGGCCTTCGGCGTACAGCTTATGGGCCCACTTGATCGCTTCTTTGTAGTTCTCCGTCACCGGATAGAACACGGGCTCGTTATCGATGACCATCATGCTGTTTCCGTTGATGTCGGTGATGCCGAACGGATTCAGCAAGTCGATGCTGATGTTCCCCGATCCGCTGACCGGAATTTCGTCGGCCTTGCCGTTGCCGTTCGGATCCCCTTCTTTGAACGCTTTGAATACGTTATACAATTCGTCCGTGTTGTCCGGAACGTCCAGCCCGAGCTGATCCAGCCAGGCTTTGTTGATGATCGGCTGGATCGATGCTTTCGGCCTTGACGGCAGCCGCGCCGGCAAGGAATAGATTTTCCCGTCCGGGAAGGTGCTCATCTTTTTCATCTCGGGCGTTTCTTCCAGCGCCGCCTTCAGGTTCGGCATGTATTGATCGATGTAGTCGTCGAGCGGACGGAAATACGACAGGTTGTTGACGATATCGGAATCGCTGAATACGATATCCCCGAAAATGATATCCGGCAGCGTACCGCTCGCCAGCATGATCGATTTTTGCTCGCCCCAATCATTGGAGGACATGATCTGCCAATTGATTTTGACGTTGGTCTCCTTCTCCAAATCCTTGAGCCACTGGTTCTGGAGGAACGTATCCCCCATGTTGCCCCAGCGAACGGTCAGCACGTCCAGCGTAATCGGTTCATTCACGATCGGCAGGCCTTCTTTGTTAAAAGCGGCTTCGGCATCCGGCTTGGCGTCCTCCTTCTTGCCGCCGCTGCAGCCCGCCAGGTTCAACAGCAGGATTGCGGTCAATATGATGACGGCAGCCAGCTTGAGGCGATGTCTCCTCTTTGCATTGTTTGTTCCCATTCCACCATTCCCCCAATACTTATTTTTCATCAATCCATCGCGGTGTTACGACTTGACGGCTCCGATCATCACCCCCTGATTGAAATACTTTTGCACAAACGGGTAGATGCACATGATCGGCACCGTGGCGACGATAATGACCGCATAACGCATAATATTGGCCAGACGCAGCGCAATGGCCGCGGCTTCCCCGGTACCCATGGCGGACTGCATCTGGTTGGTGACCAGAATATTGCGCAGTATGAGCTGCAGCGGGTACAGATTCGAATCTTTTAAATAGATCAGGGCGTTGAAATAAGAATTCCAATGACCCACGGCCGTCCATAAGGCGATGACCGAGATGACCGCTTTCGAAAGCGGAATCACGATGGTCACGAAATATCTGAGATTTCCGCAGCCATCCAGCTGTGCCGCCTCCCATAAATCCTCCGGGATGCTGCTCTGGAAAAAGGTCCGCGCCACGATGATGTTGAAGGCGGCAACCGAGAACGGCAGCACCATGACAAGAAACGTATCGTACAGCTGGAAATCGCGGATCGTCATGAAGGTCGGAATCAAGCCGCCGTTAAAGAACATCGTAAAAATAAAGAGCAGCGATATATACTTGCGGCCCACGAGGTCTTTACGGGACAGCGCGTAAGCTGCGGATATGTTAACCACCAGGCCGATGGCTGTACCCACGATCGTATACACAATCGTATTTCGGTACCCAATCCATATATTAGAGTGCTTCAGCAATTCTTGATAGCCTGCCAGCGTAAAATCCTTAGGCCACAGCCATACCTGTCCATTCGCGACCGCCGCCGGCTCGCTGAACGAAGCGATGATGATGAAGTACAGCGGGTAAATCAGCACGATCAGCATCAAGACGGCGAATACATACAGGCCGATTTCCAGCACCCTGTCGGAAGATCGGGTATGCCTCTGCCGCGGCCCCGTCTTCTCTCTTACTTCCACTACGCCCATAGAACCCTTCCTCTCTTGCGTTACCACAAACTGTTTTCGCTGTATTTTTTCGAAATCTGGTTGACCAGAATCAGCAGAACAAAATTGATGACCGTATTAAACAAATTGATGGCCGACGAGAAGCTGTATTGGCTGCTCAGCATCCCGATTTTGTACACATACGTGGAGATGACCTCGCTGGAGGTAATATTGAGACTGTTTTGCATGAGATAAACCTTCTCGAAGCCGACGCCAAGCAAGCTCCCGATCCGCAAAATGAGCAGCGTTACGACCGTTGGCATCAGCATCGGGATGTCGATGAAACGGATTTTTTGCCATCTGCTTGCCCCGTCCATGGTGGCCGCCTCGTACAAGCTGGGGCTCACCGCAGACAACGCCGCGATATAGATAATGCTGTCCCAGCCCGTATGCTGCCACACGTCCGACCATACGTACACGCTGCTGAACAGGCCGGCCGATCCCATCAGATTCGGCGCTTCCGCACCGAAGAGCCGGAAGATATTCCCGATCAATCCCGAGCCCGGCGAGAACAGAATCAGCATGAGTCCCACCATCACGACCGTCGATATAAAATGCGGCATGTAGGTTACGGTCTGGAAGAAGCGCTTGAACCAATTCTGGCGCATTTGATTGACCATCAAGGCCAGCATGATCGGAATCGGGAACGTCGCAACGCTGTATAAGCTGATGACCAGCGTATTCGTTATGGTGGTCGAGAATTGATAAGAGTTAAAAAACTTCTCGAAATACTTCAGGCCGGCCCAGGGGCTGTCCATAATTCCGAGAGCGGGACTGTAGTCCTTGAATGCGATCAAAATGCCGTACATCGGCACGTAAGAAAACAACAAAACCAGCACTACCGCAGGCAGCAGCAGCAAATACAGGCCCCAATTCTTTCCGATCCGCCCGAGGGTTGGGTGTGTGGTTCTATTCAGTTGGCCTGCTTTCAAATCGATTCCCCTTTCTGTTCGCGTCGTCGTGAATCCGGTATGTCACGTAAGCAATTTCAGTATACTGCGATCCGGCGGCATGATTTGGACCTCATGATGCGCTATCCGGACCTTTGCCTTGTCCATTTCACCGCCGTCCCCGCGTCCTCCGCTCAAACATGCCGGTATTCGGACTTTACGATGTGTTATCCGGACTTTATGGATAATGCCCGAGCGTTCGCTCCTGTTTTTTTCGACGTTTCCATTTATAATATCCTTACCGATATAAAAACGCTTTCATAATATAGGCGAACTGAAAGGAATCACGGCATCCCTATGGTTAAAGCACTGAATAACAAGCCTTATCCCATCCGTCACTATGTGAAAATCATGCTCTTCATCTCGATCTTTGCCCTGGTGGTGGATCTGGTGATCAGCTTCGCCTCCATCTTCATCGTGAAGCAGCAATCCACCCGCTATTTGCAGGATACGGCGAATCTGTACATCCGGCAGATCAATCATGACTTCTCGTATATCAACCACTATATGGGCTGGACGCTCGCGAACGACGAAAGCGTCAAGATCATGGATACCCCCGGCACCGATTACGTGGATTACATTAAGTCGAGCGAAAGAGTGCATAAACGGTTTAATGAGCTTCAAAAAAACTATGGTCAGGAATACAACTTCTTCTTCTATTTAAAGGAACAGGATTTCTTCCAGAACTATGCCCCGATGTCCCTTTCGTATACGGAGTTCCTGGAGCTAAAGGAACAGATCGTCTCCCTCACGGATTCCAAAAACGTATACGAAACGTTCTACTCGAACTGGAACCCGATCCTTGTGCAGGACACGCATTACGTCATTAACATCGTGCCCTATCACAACCGGTACTTGATCTGCCTCATCTCCGCAGACGACCTGGTCCGGCCGCTCCAGGAACTGGATTTGGGCGAGGACGGGTTCGTCTCACTGGTGGATGCCCAAGGTGCAGCCCTTACGAGCCCAGCTGCCGGCGAGGCGGGGGCCAAGCCGCTCGAAGGAGCCAAGGCTTCCTTGTTCAGCCTGTCACAGCCGCGGACTACGGTCACTGAGGGATTCTCGAATGCCTCCTTCAACGTGCAGCTGGTCATCCAGTTCGGCGTGTTCGAGACCATCATGATCGCCCAGCTGCTTATTATGCTGCTGTTCGTGCTGCTCACTTGCACGCTCAGCGTAGTCATGCTGTATTTCAAGAAGAAGGTGTTAAAGCCGATTCAGAATTTCTCGGAAAACGTAAGGCGCATCCACGAGGATAGCGAAAATCTGGATTTCATGAGCAGCGAGATCATCGAGCTCGAGCAGGTGAACTCCCAATTCAAACACCTGATCGAACAGATCAAGAAGTTTAAAATCGATATTTACGAGCAGGAGCTCGAGAAGCAAAGAATCCAGCTCGATTATATGAAGCTGCAGATCAACCCCCATTTTTTCCTGAACTGCCTGACGAACATCTACAGCATGGCGCAAATGCAAATGTTTAAGGAAATCGAATATATGTCGCTATCCACGTCCAAATATTTTCGTTACATCTTTCAGAGCGGCGATAACCTCGTGCGGCTTGAGGACGAAATCGAGCACGTTCGGATTTATCTGGAGATTCAGAAGCACCGCTACCGCGATGCCTTTTCTTATCATATCGGGCATGAACAAGAGCTTGCCGGCCTCACGATTCCCCCCCTGGTGCTCCAGACCTTTATTGAAAACGCGGTGAAATACGCCGTATCCAGAGATCAGGTGCTCCAAATTCGCCTGACCGTCAGTTTGCGGGTGGAGGACGATAAGACTTATGCGGTCATCCGGATCTCCGATACCGGTCCCGGCTTTCCGGAAGACGTATTGGATAAGCTGGCAAACGGCAAGCCGCTGGATCAAAGCGAAGGGAAACACATCGGGATCATGAACACCCTTCAGCGGCTGGAGCTGCTCTACCATCATCGGGCGCAGGTGGAATTTTCGAACCCGGAAGGCGGCGGTGCCAGCGTCGCACTAACGCTGCCCCAGCCATTGCAGGAAAGGAGAGGAGACATTCGATGAATGTATTGCTGGTTGATGACGATTATTTTGTCGTGGCCGCGCTGGAAAAGAAGATTGATTGGAAGGCACTCTCGATCGAACAAGTCCATACCGCATACAGCGTGGCGCAGGCAAGGGAGATTCTGCAGAGTCATTCCGTTCAGATCCTCATTTGCGACATCGAAATGCCGCAGGGCAGCGGACTGGAGCTTCTCGCCTGGATACGCGAGGAACAATACGGCATACAGACGATTTTCCTGACCAATTACGCCGATTTCAACTATGCGCAGAAAGCGATTGAGCTGCAAAGCTTCGACTATTTCCTGAAGCCGATTGAATTCGATAAGCTCAGCCTCATCATCTCCAAGGCCGTGTACAAAGCTAAGGAACAGCAAAGCGACCAGGAAGCGATACAGGACGGGCAGCTGTGGAAGAAAAACCAAAGAAAGCTGCAAGAGCACTTCTGGAGCAAGCTGATCAAGGAAAAAAAAGCTTCGTCGGACCGGGCGGCCATCGCCGGGTATATCGCGGAGCAGAATCTGTCCTATGCGATGTCGGATTTGTTTCTCCCCCTGCTGATCACGATTTTTCCGTATGATCAAAGCTTGGGCAAAGAAGACAAGGACCTGTTTGATTACGCGTTTCTCAACGTGCTGTCCGAATTGTTCCAGGATCCGCTCTTTACGGTCGAGACCGTCATGGAGTATAGGGATTACGAATGGATGGTCATGCTGAAATGGAATCATCCTCCGGATACCGCGGTCATTGAATCCATCTGCACGTCCTTCATTGAGAAAGCCAACCGGTTCCTTCGGAGCGATGCGTGCTGCAACGTCTCGGTCTCGGCGGCTTTGGAGGGGATCAACAAATCCATACGGGACCTGCTGCAAATGAACGAGGACATGATCAAGAAGCGCAACCAGATCATGTTTCTGGAACGGCATTCGCTGCAAGAAGCCGCGTATACCCCTCCCCCGCTCCAAGACTGGGAGGCGCTGCTTGCCGAAAACAACCCGGCCGCCTTTCTCGAAGAAACTCGCCGTTACCTGCAGAATTTGGCCAAGAGCGGCGTCCACAGCGCTTCGGTGCTGCGTTTATTCCGCTTGGATATGGTGCAGCTCGTGTACTCCTACCTGAAGGGCAAAGAGATCCAGGCTCATAAGCTGTATACCGGCAAAACCAATGATCAGTTATTTCTGCAGTCGTTAAACTCGATTGAAGACATGGAAAAATACATGGCGTATCTCGTCCGCACGGCAGCCGAATATCAAGCCTACGCCGGCCATTCCCATACCGTGGTGGAGGAAATCAAGCATTATATCGGGTGCCATTACGGAGAGGAGCTGACGCGAACGACCCTGGCGGAAATCGTCTTTCTGAACCCGGATTATTTGGCCCGCGTCTTTAAGAAAGAAACGGGCGTATCTTTAGGCACTTATATCATTCAGGCCCGCATCCGGGCGGCCAAACATCTGTTGGAATCGACTCCGTTGTCCGTGTATCAGATTGCGGCGAAGGTCGGATACGCCAACTATTCCTACTTCTCGAAGCTGTTCAAGCAGGATACGGGCTGGGCGCCCAGCGACTACAGGCGGGTGCTGCAAGGCGGAGGCAGCGGGAAGGTGGATCACGCAAAATAACCGCAGCATGCACTGGCAATCCATGAAGAATTGGCAGGTAGACGAAGTCAACATAAAAAGTACCGCAGCCTCAAGCACAATCGCTTAGCGGCCGCGGTACTTTTTTTTAAGATATTCTTTCAATAAGTGCTGTCCTTCGTCAGGTTACGCAGGGTAAATGTCGAAATCCTTCAGCGTTTCGCCCGTTCTGGCGGATTCAAACACCGCTTCGATCAGGTTCAGGACGCGCAGCACTTCCTCGTTCTTCACGATCGGTTCTGCCTCGCCCCGGGTCACGGCCGCAAAGTTATCGAAGAAGCTGCTGGATTGACGGTACGGCTCCGGCAGGGCACCCGTAATGGTAGCTTCTTCGGAAGGAGGGGCCATCGTTTTGGTCAAGCCTACCCCGGCTTGAATCGGCTTCGGCTCCACTTTCGCGGCATCCTGATTCCGGGTAACGACTCTTCCGTTTAACGACCAGTCCTCAATAATGCCGGTTCCCTCGGTTCCTTTGACATACCAGCGTGGAAGCGTAATGAAATTCGTCGTTCCCACTTCGATCAGAACCGATACGCCGTTCTCGAATTCGATGACCGATTCAAAGCCGTCATCCACCTCATCGCCCAAAATAAAGCTCAAGCGGCTGCTCAGGCTGGTCATCCGGCTGTCCACCATGAACAGGATCTGGTCCAGCAAATGCACGCCCCAGTCCAGCAGCATGCCGCCGCCGTGGGCTTCCAGATGGCGCCAGTCGCCCGGAATGCCGTTCGCCCCGTGCACCCTGGATTCGATACGGAACAAATCGCCAATCGTCTTTTCGTTGTACATTTGCTTAATCGTCAGGAAGTCCTCGTCCCAGCGGCGGTTCTGGTGGACCATCAGCACCCGTCCGGCCGCATCGGCAGCGGAGACCATATCCTTAAAGTCGCTTACGGACAATGTTACCGGCTTCTCGCAGATGACATGCTTGCCGGCCGCAAACGCCTGAAGGGCCAGCTCCTTATGCACGTCGTTCGGCGTTGCAATGAGCACCACGTCAACCGCGGCATCGTTCAACACCTGCTCATAACTCTCGTAGGCAGCATATCCGTCCTCCCGGGACGCCTTCCTGCGCTCTTCCAGAATATCGTAGGTTCCGGTCACCTCAAGAAACGCGTTGTCCTTAATCAGCTTGGCATGGTAGCTGCCCATTCCGCCGTAGCCCACGATCACGATCGCTTGTTTTCTTTTTTCCGTCGTCATAGATACATAGCTCCTTTTTTACATCTAAGCAGTAAACGCATACACAACCATTATAATATCATATGCGAAATAACTGTTCTCTTTTACGATATTGTATTCCTGCTGCCATCGCAAGGCTGTGAGTTACATCGCAGTCCGGAATGGAATGAGCAGGATGGCAAAAAAAAGCGTTACCCTGCTTCTATCGCAGGGCAACGCTTCTTGATTTTCGCGAGTTATTCCTTCACGACCAGCTTCAGCGGTGCCGCGATATTCGCTTCCACCTCTTTGCCCTGCAGCACGTCCTTGGCTGCGCCGACGGCGAGCTGACCGATCAGTTCGGGCTGCTGGGCTACCGTTGCCGTCAGATTGCCGGCTTCGATGGACTTCAGCGCATCGTCGTTGCCGTCAAAGCCGATGACCATGATGTCTTTGCCCGAGCTTTGAATCGCTTCGATTGCGCCCAGGGCCATTTCGTCATTGTGGGCAAATATCGCTTTGGCGTCCGGATTGCCCTGCAGGAGATTTTCGGTCACGGTAAGACCTTTGGTCCGGTCAAAATCCGCCGCTTGCTTCGCTACCACGTTCAGCTGCTCATCCGCGATATCATGGAAGCCCTTGCCCCGTTCGCGGGTCGCGGAAGCGCCCGGAACGCCTTCGAGTTCAATGACCTTCGTATCTTTGCCCAACTGCTCCACGATATATTCGGCTGCCATTTGGCCGCCCTTCACGTTATCCGAGGCGACCAGCGCAGCCACCTCGCCTTGATCCGCCGAACGGTCCAGCGTGATGACCGGAATGCCCAGGCTGTTCGCCGTTTGGACCACGGTCGAGATCGCGGACGAATCCGTCGGGTTAATCAGCAGTGCATTGACGCCCTGCTGAATCAGGTCGTCGACGTCATTGCTCTGCTTGGCTGAGTCGTTCTGCGCGTCAACGACAACGACCTCCATTCCCTGCTTCGCCGCTTCGGCGACGACGCCATCCTTCAAGGAGACGAAGAACGGGTTATTCAAGGTGGAGATGGAAAGACCGATCTTGATGTCTTTGACGTCCCCGCCGGCTTTGGGCTTCGCCCATTCCGGCGGCTCCAGGGAACAGCCCGTGATGAAGATCAGCATGAGTGATACGAGCAGCAAAGTTGTTTTTTTCATCGTTCATTCTCCCCCTTAAGCCGATTTCTTGCGGTCGAGCAGTACGGCAATCGCAATCACGACACCTTTGACAACCATTTGATAGAATGAGTTCACGCCGAGCAGGTTGAGCCCGTTGTTCAGAATTCCGATGATCAGCACCCCGATCAGCGTGCCGACAATTCGGCCGCGTCCGCCGGTCAGGCTTGTACCGCCCAGCACAACGGCTGCGATGGCATCCAATTCATAGGAGGTACCCGCAGTCGGCTGCGCGGAATTCAAACGGGAGGTCAGAATCGCGCCCGCCAGCGCGGACAGCATCCCTGCCAGGGAATAAATCATAATCTTTACGCGCGGTACCTTAATGCCGGATACAAGCGATGCCTTTTCGTTACCGCCGATGGCATACGTTTTGCGGCCAAACGACGTTTTATGCAGGATGACCCACAGCACGGCAAACGTGATGATCATCGTAATGGCCGGCACGGGAATGCCCAGCAGGTATCCGCGGCCGAACAATTGGAATACAAGGCTGTCGCCAAGCCCGGTAATCGGATTACCGTTCGTATAAACCAGCGTAAGTCCCCGGAATATCGTCATGGTAGCCAAGGTGGCGATAAACGGCGCCATTTTCCCCTTGGTGATCATGAGACCGTTGATCATGCCCATCACGCCGCCAAGCGCAACGCCGATGATGATCGAGAGAATCGGGTCAAACCCGGCCACCATCATATTGGCGACAAATGCGCTGGAGAGCGCGAGAATCGAACCGACCGACAGGTCAATGCCGCCCGTCAGGATAACAAACGTCATACCGAAAGCAATCAGTGCGTTAATCGATACCTGACGCAGCAGGTTCAGAATGTTAAGCGGTTCCAAGAAGCTTGGATTCAGGACGGAAACGATGACGATCAGAATGATCAGTCCGAGCAGCGGACCGAGCTTTTGCGTCAAACCTGAGACCTTGAACCCTTTTCCCGCCTTGGCATCGTTAATAGTTGTCATATTACTGTCCCCCTGTAGCTAGAGTCATGATGTGTTCCTGCGTGGCTTGTTCGCGGTCCAGTTCACCGGATATCTTACCCTCGTGAACGACGAGAATCCGGTCGCTCATCCCGAGCACCTCCGGCAGCTCCGACGAAACCATCAGAATCGCCACGCCGCGTTCGGTCAGCTCATTCATCAGCTGGTAAATTTCGCGCTTCGCCCCTACGTCCACGCCCCGGGTCGGCTCGTCCAGGATGAGCACGCTCGGCCCAATGCCGATCCATTTGGCGATAACCACCTTCTGCTGGTTCCCCCCCGACAGATTGCGGGCGTGCGTTTCGGATGAATGGGTCTTGATCTGCAGCCGCTTTGTCAGCGTATCCACGAAATCCTGCTCCTTCTTCCCGGAAATGAATCCTCGGGATGAGAAGCTGAACAGATTGGGCAGCGCCATATTTTCACGGACCGAGAAATCCAGCACCAGCCCTTCATCCTTGCGGTCCTCCGTTATGAATCCAATGCCGTGTTTCACGGCATCATCCGGCTTCTTGATATGAACCTTTTTGCCGCGCACCCAGATTTCCCCGCTGTCCAGCGGGTCCAGCCCGAAGATCGCTCGCATCATCTCGGTGCGCCCCGCGCCCATCAAACCGGATACGCCTACGATCTCGCCGGCTCGGACCGAGAAGCTCACATTCTCGAACCGGCCCTTGCCGGTAATATTCTTCACTTCCAGCACCGGTTCGCCCGGAGACGGATGCCGTGCGGGATATCGCTCGGTCAGCTCCCGGCCGACCATCTTTTTGACGACTTCGTCAAAGTTGGTTTCGGGAATCGGCTTGGTGTCCACGGATTTGCCATCCCTCATAACCGTGATCCGGTCGCAGATCGTGAAGATCTCCTCCATGCGGTGGGAAATGTAAACGATGGATACGCCCTGCTTTTTCAACGAGCGGATGACGCCGAACAGCTTCTCGATTTCCCTTTCGGTCAGTGCCGCCGTGGGCTCGTCCATAATGATGACTTTCGCTTTGGTCATGAGCGCTTTGGCGATCTCAATCATCTGCTGCTGGCCGACGGAGCATTCCCCTGCCTCCTGCGTCAACGGTATCGTCACCGCCAATTTGCCGAACTGTTCCTTCGCAAGCGCCTTCATTTGTTTCATGTTGAGGAATCCCAGGCCGGATGTCATCTCCTTGCCGATAAACAAGTTATCCAGAACCGTCATCTCCGGCCAGATGTTGAGCTCCTGGTGGATGAAGGCGACGCCTCTCTCTTCGGCTTCCTTCGGGTTCGCAAAATAGGTTTCCTGACCGTCGATCAAGATCTTGCCCTCATCCCGGCTGTGAAGCCCGGTTAAAATATTCATCAGCGTCGATTTGCCCGCGCCGTTCTCTCCCATCAGGGCATGAACCTCTCCTTCCCGGAGATCAAAGTCCACGCCCGCCAGCACCCGGTTCGTGCCAAAGGATTTATGGATATTCGTCATCTGAATGTTCATGATGCTTCCTCCTCTTTAACCGAAATGAACGCCGGCCTGCAAAATGCAGTTCGCATAGGGCTTGGCTTCGCCTGTACGGATAACCGCCTTGGCGTTTCGAGTCCGTTCCTTGAACTGCTCGTGCGTGCAAGCCTCGATCTCGCAATCCTGAAATTGTTCCTCTATATCATGCAGTGTTTCCTTATTCTCCCGCTTCATTTCTTCAGCAATGACGATTTTTTCAACGACCATATCGTCGGCGATCGCCTCCACCACCTCCATAAAGCTCGGCGTCCCCAGCGTTAGCGCCAGGTCGATCTTCGGAACGCCTGGAGGAACCGGAAGGCCAACGTCCCCGACCACGATGGTATCGGTGTGCCCCAGATCCGCCAGCACTTTCGCGATGTGGCTGTTCAGCATGCCGTTCTTCTTCATGGTCAAAGGCTCCCTTCCACTTCGAGACGCGACGGCATTCCGCCCTGCGCTCCGAACTTCATGACCGACAAGGAAGCGGCGCGGTTCGCGAATCTGAGGCTGTCGGTCAGGCTCATGCCCTCGGCCAGCGCCACGGCGAATGCGCCGTTGAATGTATCGCCGGCACCCGTCGTATCCACGGCTTCAACCTTGTAGCCCGGAACCACGACCTCTTGCATACCGTCAAAATAACGAACGCCCTTTTTCCCTTCCGTTACGATGAGTTTATTCGGATACCGGCGCAGCACGTCGCCGAGCGGCTCGTCATGAAACAGGATAGCGGCTTCATGTTCGTTTGGCGTAATGTATGCCGCCCGTTCTATAACGACGCTCGGCACCGGACGGGCAGGAGCGGGGTTCAGCATCAATGGCACCTGATACTTGGCGCATATCGCACTCACGTGCACCACCGTTTCTTCCGGAATCTCCTGCTGAATCAACACGATATCCGCCGCCTGGATTGCCTTTTCCGCCTGATCTACGTATTCCGGAGTGATCCGATCATTGGCAGCCTTCACCACCACGATGCTGTTGTCTCCCTCTGCCAAAATGATGTGCGCCGTGCCGCTTTCCATACCTGTAACCGGTTCCACATAATCCGTAATAACACCATTCGACTGCAAGTTGCTCAAAATCGTTTCGCCGAAGGAATCGTCACCGACGCAGCCAACCATCGTCACCTCTGCACCCAGCCTTGCCGCCGCGACGGCCTGGTTGGCCCCCTTCCCTCCGGGCACCGTCTTAAAGCTGTCGCCCAGCACCGTCTCTCCCGCGCCGGGGCGCTTGGCGGAGGTCACCACCAAGTCCATCGACGCGCTTCCGATTACCACGATTTTTGCCATCACGATTCCACCTTTCTCGTTGTCTGCCGCTCTATGAATTCTACCGAGAATTCGATATTGCTTTTCTCTATGCGCTGCCCTTCGATAAGTCCGATAAGCAATCTGGCCGCTTCCCGGCCCATTTCGTACGCCGGCTGATGAATCGTTGACAGCGGCGGGGCCAGCAGCCTGCTGAGCAGAATATCGTCAAATCCGATAATTTGTACGTCTTCCGGCACCCTTTTCCCCAGCCGAAACGCTTCCTTCACCACGGCGGATGCCATAATATCGTTACTCGCGATTATGCCATCCGTGTCCGGATATTCGCTGAACACTTTCTGGGCGAATTCTTCGGCATCGGTTAAAGAAAACGATGTCGTCTTCAGCACTTGGTACGCAGCCGCCTGTTGCTCCAGAACCTCGACAGCTCCTTCAAAACGTTCCTGTGCAGGCCGCACATCCGCCGGACCTTGAATTACCGTTATGGCTTTACTCCCTCGCCGTACGATTTCCTCAGCCGCTATTCTTCCTCCCTGACGGCCATCCGCGTACACGGAAGGGCGGTCCGACGAGGTGCGGTCGAGAAACACGACGGGAATGTTCAGTCCCGTATACATGTCGGCATCCGGATCGTTGGTCGATGATATGACGCCAACCACATTATTCTGGACAAACGTCTGAATGTACTCCATTTCCTTCTTCTTGCTCTCGTCGCTGTTTCCGAAGATCAATCGGTAATCATTCTCCTGCATCTCGTCCTCTACCCCGCGGGCAAGCTGCGGGAAATAAGGGTTCATGATGTCGGGAAGCAAAAGTCCTATCAATTTGGATTTCCTCTTGTATAAAGAACGCGCCACTTCATTCGGCGTGTAATTCAGCTCTCGAATGCTCTGTTCCACCTTGGACCTGGTGTCCTCATGCACGTAACCGTTTCCATTTAAAACCCGCGAAACCGTGGCTACGGATACGCCCGCCTGATTCGCCACATCCTTGATCGTTGCCATACCGTCATCACCTCATTCATGTGTAACCGGTTACAGGTATAAGATATCACATCTCTTTTCAACGTGCAAGCTTTTAGGGAATGGAATATTCTTGTACCGGCACCCTTCAGCAACTGCCATGTCCTGCAATAAATTACGGTATTCTTACAAAACCCCTTACTGGATTTTACATCCGGCTCCTATACTCAAGGCTGTAAGGCCAAGCTGGAAAGTGAGGTAAAACATGATGATGGAAAAAGAATTCACGCTTCCTTCTCCGGGGCACTCTCTATCGCCGAACGTCAACGAGCCGGAGGTATCAACCGCGGCGAAACCCGTCTCGATCAAGAGAACAAGGCGCAGAGAAATTCTGCTCGCTTATGCATGTTTAGCGCCTTCGCTGCTCATATTCGGCCTGTTCTTATTCTACCCGCTGCTCAAGTCGGTTTATCTTAGCCTGTTCCTGACCGATCCGCAAGGCCGGGTAGCTGAATTCGTAGGATTCGACAACTTCAGGGAAATATTGGCCTCCGACATGTTCTATACAAGCTTTGGCAATACCCTGCTGTTCATCGTGCTGACGGTTCCGACCGGCATGGCGGCTGCGATTCTGCTGGCTGCCCTGACGCACAACAAACTCAAGGGCATGAAAATATTCCGCTTTATCTTCTCGCTTCCGATGGCCGTGTCCGTCGGTACCGGCTCGATGATCTGGATGATTCTATACCATCCGACCTTAGGCATACTGAATTATTTTCTGACGCTGCTCGGCACGCAGCCCGTCCAATGGCTGACCGATCCGAAATGGGCCATGATCTCCGTCGCGCTTATGACCGTCTGGATGAATCTTGGATTCAACTATATCCTGATGCTGAGCGGCATGCAGGGCGTGTCCGAGGATATCTATGACAGCACCAAGATTGACGGCTCCGGTCCGCTGAGAACGTTCTTCCGGATTACGATGCCGCTAATCTCCCCTACGTTATTCTTCACGTCCGTCGTATCGGTTATCGGTGCCTTCCAAGCATTCGGGCAAATCAACATCCTCACCAAAGGCGGTCCGATGAACAGCACCAACGTCATGGTATTCAACATCTACCAGGATGCCTTCGTCAATTTTCGCTTCGGCATCGGCAGCGCGCAGGCCCTCATCCTGTTTGCCATCATTCTGCTGCTGACCGTCTTTCAATTTAAATTCGTCGAGAAGAAGGTGCACTACCAATGAACATGCGTCTCATGCCCAAAAGCTTCATCTACATCGCGCTGCTTCTCGGTTCGTTGGCCGTTCTTTTCCCGCTCCTATATACCTTGTCGACATCGCTGATGAGCGAGGCCGAATCGGCCGTCTATCCGCCGCCTCTGCTTCCCGAAGCCGTCAATCTGTCCAACTTCGCCAAGGTGATCGATACGATTCCTGTCCTTACCTTTATCGGAAACAGCCTTGTTGTCTCCATTGCCATCATGCTCGGACAGATCGTGACCGCAAGTCTGGCGGCATACGCTTTCGCCTTCCTGCGATTTCCGGGAAAAACGCTGCTGTTCAGCCTCTTTCTCGCCACGATGATGATCCCGTGGGAGGTGATCATGATTCCGAATTACTTGACGGTCAAAAGCCTGAACTGGCTGGACACCTATCAAGGGCTCATCATTCCATTTCTGGCCACGGCCTTCGGAACCTTCCTGCTCAGGCAGACCTTCCTGCAGCTGCCGAAGGAGCTGTTTGAAGCAGCCCGCGTGGACGGCTGCGGACATGTCCGCGTTTTCCTGAGCATGGTGTTGCCGTTATCCATCCCCGGAATCGCCACGCTGGGGGTCTACTCGTTCCTGAATAATTGGAACATGTACCTGTGGCCGCTTCTGACAACCAACCGGGTCGAGATGCGAACCGTCCAAATCGGGATCGGCATGCTGCAGTTCGAAGAGATGAACTCATGGAATCTGATACTCTCCGGCGTGCTCCTGCTGCTGCTGCCTTCCCTGCTGCTGCTTGCGCTCGGGCTGAAACCCCTTGTGCGCGGCATCACCGCAGGTGCTTTGAAGGGCTAATGGCCACGATGCCGACCCAGTAGACCATATTGGATCAGCCTTGCGTGCCGGTTATCGATATCAAACGGGCTCACGCAATTTCTGATAGATCAAACCATACTTTATTTTCAAAAAGGGAGAGATTAACCGATCATGAAACGTTATGGTAAAAGGTCCTTCGCGATGCTCCTGCTTTCCTGCTTCATGCTGATCAGCGCCGCTTGCAGCAATACGCCAGCCGCCGGAGAAACGACCGTTGCCGCCGGCAGCGAACCTGCCAAGGAACCTGTTAAGGTCGTTTGGTGGCATTCCATGAGCGGCGAGCTCGGAACCGTTGCGGACAAGCTGATTTCCGATTTTAACGCAGCCCACCAGGATATTCAGGTAGAGGGCGTGTTTCAAGGCACGTACGATGAAAGCTTGAACAAGCTGAAGGCTTCGTTGGGATCGAACAGCGGACCGACCATGATTCAGGTGTACGAAATCGGCAGCCGTTTCATGATGGACACCAAGGCGATCCGTCCGGTTCAAGACTTCATGGATGCTGAAGCATACGACATTTCCTCCTTGGAACCGAATATCAAAAATTATTATACATTCGACGACAAATTGTATTCGATGCCGTTCAACTCCTCCAACCCGATCCTTTACTACAACAAAGATGCCTTTAAAGCGGCAGGTCTGGATCCGGAAAATCCTCCAAAAACCTACGAAGAGGTAGCGAAAGCGGCTAAAGCGCTAACGAAAGGCGGCCAAACCGGCGCATCCTTCGCAATATACGGCTGGTTCATGGAGCAATTCCTTGCGAACCAAGGCGTTGAGCTGCTGAACAACGGCAACGGCCGCACTTCTCCGGCAACCGCTTCGCAAGTCAACAACGCCGCTGCCGTGAAAACGCTGGAATGGTGGAAGCAAATGCTGGACGATAAAGTCCTGCTGAACCTGGGACGTAAAACGGATGACACCAAAAAAGCCTTTGCAGCCGGCCAAGTCGCCATGACGCTGGACTCCACGGCTTCGCTCCGGGGAATCGTCAGCGCAGCGGAAGGCAAATTCGAAGTCGGCACGGCTTTCCTGCCCAAACCGGCTGACGGCGGCGAAGGCGGCGTTATCATCGGCGGTGCAAGCCTGTGGCTGATGAACAACAAATCGGAAGAAGAGCAGCAGGCCGCCTGGGAATTCATGAAGTATTTGGCCGAGCCGCAAACCCAAGCCTACTGGCATGTCAACACGGGTTACTTCCCGGTCACGACCAAAGCTTACGAAGAATCCCTGGTAAAAGAAAACCTGGAGAAATATCCTCAATTCCAGACGGCGGTGGATCAACTGCATCAAACGACCGCCAACCTGGCAACGCAGGGCGCTGTCATGGGCGTGTTCCCTGAGGCCCGCCAGCTGACGGAAACGGCCATCGAGGAAGTGCTGAACGGTCAGAAAACACCGCAGGAAGCATTGGATAAAGCTGCCCAGGAGATCAGCTCCAAGATCGAGACCTATAATAAAACGGTAAAATAAACGTCGGGCATGCCGCGTAAGCATGCGATAAAACCTAATTCGAATTGCAGTCATTTCATTAACACCCTTTATGCTGCCTCATGGGGCCCTCTGCGGTCACCCCGTGAATCATGCATAAAGGGTATTTTTTGTTCGATCCAAAACTTTCCATATTTGATCAGCTTGTATAGGGCTTTGCCCAAGTCACTCAGCCCGGCTCCGGAATACACTGTTACAAAGTGGAGGTGAGCAAAGTGATGAACAATCTTCCGTCCACCGTATCGATCATCCCGGTGCCCTTCGACCGGGGAGCTACCCGCCGCGGCGCCGGACAGGGACCGGACGCCATATTCGAAGCCGGTCTGAAACGCAAGCTTAACGCGCTCGGTGTAACTTACCAGGTCGATGACCCTGCTGCGCTCCCCGAGCGCAAGGATGAAGCGCATCATCCCCGATTAAAACATTTGACAGAAGTCGTGACGATGAACGAGCAGCTGGCAGCACGCGTATCCGCCCTGGCAGTAGCGGGCACCTTCCCACTTGTGCTCGGCGGCGACCATAGCATAGCCATCGGCACGCTCGCCGGACTTACCCGGCATTACCGCAACTTGGGCGTCATCTGGATCGATGCCCATTCCGATCTCAATACGCCGGATACTACCCCGACCGGCAATATCCATGGCATGTCCCTGGCTGTCAGCTTGGGAAAAGGCGATCGGCGGCTAACCTCGATCGGCGGCGTTAAATCAACCATTAAGCCGGAGCATGTCGTGCTCATCGGCGCGCGCTCACTTGATCAGGGCGAGCGGGACTTCATCCGCCGGGAAGGCATCGCCTGCTTCACGATGCAGGATATCGACCGCATGGGCATGTTCCGGGTCATGGAGGAAGCCATCCGCATATCGTCAACGGGAACGGATGGCGTTCATCTTTCCTTTGATATTGACAGTGTCGATCCGAAGATCGCACCGGGAACAGGAACGCCGGTTCAAGGCGGGCTCAGCTACCGGGAAGCGCACCTGGCCATGGAGATGCTGTCGGAATCCGGCATTCTGACGTCAGCCGAATTCGTGGAGAACAACCCGCTGCTGGACCGCGGGCAGAAGACGTCCCGGCTGCTTGTCGGTTTAATCGCCTCCATGCTGGGCGAAAGCATCTTATGACATTTTCATGACATGGCATCACGCTTGATTATGAGAGCCTCTTCCGCGGGCATGCTCTATTTTCCGCGTTGCGGTTTCTTTAGACTCCCAAGGAGGTTACGCCATGGACGCTCCCGACCCTTATATCGAGAAAGCCGAAAGGTACGGCGCGAGAAACTACCACCCTCTTCCCATCGTCATCGCTTCAGCTGAAGGCATTCATGTGACGGATTCGGACGGCAAACGGTATATCGATATGTTAAGCGCCTACTCGGCACTTAACGCAGGTCATTGTCATCCCCGCATCATCCGGGCCTTAAAGGAACAGGCGGATCGGGTGACCCTGACCTCGCGCGCATTTCATCATGATCAACTAGGCGACTTTTACGAGAAGCTGTCCGCTTTAACCGGCAAAGGGATGATTCTTCCCATGAATACGGGAGCCGAGGCGGTTGAAACCGCGCTTAAGGCAGCGCGTCGCTATGCTTACCGGAAGAAAGGTATTCCGGCAGATCAGGCTGAAATCATCGTCTGCGAGGGCAATTTCCACGGCCGTACGATCACGGTTACCTCCTTCTCCTCATCCCGCGAATACCGCGAGGACTTCGGTCCGTTTACGCCGGGATTCAAAGTCATTCCCTATGGCGACCTTGAGGCGCTGGAGCAGGCGATTTCGCCGAATACGGCTGCTTTTCTCGTGGAGCCGATCCAAGGCGAATCCGGCATCGTGATTCCGCCTGACGGATACCTGAGCGGGGCACTGGAGCTGTGCAGGCAGCACAGCGTCCTTATGCTAGCGGACGAAATCCAGACCGGCTTCGGCAGGACGGGCAAACGCTTTGCCTGCGACTGGGAGGACGTCGAGCCGGATATGTACATTCTTGGAAAAGCGCTGGGCGGCGGCGTCTTTCCCGTCTCTGCCGTGGCGGCGGACGCGGATATTCTGGATGTATTCGAGCCGGGTTCCCACGGCTCCACCTTCGGCGGAAATCCGCTCGGGTGCGCGGTGGCCATCGCCTCCATGGACGTGTTCATTGAGGAAGCGCTGGAGGTTCGCTCCCTGGAGCTCGGCGAATATTTTCTCCGGCTGCTTCGTTCCATCCCGCATCCCGATATCCAGGAGGTGCGCGGCAGAGGTCTATTCATCGGCATGGAGCTCAAGGTCCCGGCCAGATCCTATTGCGAGAAACTGAAAGATCTCGGCCTGCTCTGCAAAGAAACCCATGAAGCCATTATCCGCTTCGCCCCTCCGCTCATCATCACCAAAGCAGAACTGGACCAGGCGGCGGCGATCGTAAGGCAGGCGTTTGCGTGATAAATCGATACCGGCTTGCACTTGCGCAAAAAACAGTTTGTTCACCCCCTGGCTCCAAGGCATGGGGTGCGGCAAACTGTTTTTTGCGGTTTCTTTCCGCTCCTAGCCAGGCAGAAGCTGAAGCGTTGACTGAAATATCATATAGCGGTGCCATGCCGCATTTCCTGTATAATGGGTTGTATAATATTGGATTTACGATTCTGACAAGTAACGAATCGTTATTCCCTTCTCGGCTCACTTCAGCGTATGACGGGTAGTGATTCCCAGCCATGTTTTATCAAGGTTGATGATAACTTAACAAGGAGGTTCACTCATGAAAATAGCCATCTGCGGGGGTACCGGCTTCATTGGCCAAGCATTGTGCAAGCGCTGGCTGCGCGACGGACATGACATGATCATCGTCACCAGGTCGAAGCCGGAGATCCCCGCTGTGCAGCAGAACGGGTCATTATCCTACTTAACCTGGGATGAGATGAAATCCCATCCGGAGCGGTTCGAGCGCTTGGACGCACTCGTTAACCTTGCCGGCTCCTCCCTGAGCCAGCGCTGGACGCAAGCAGGCAAGAAGAGAATTCTTCAGTCCCGGCAACGAACCGTAACTGCCGTAGCGGACCTGATGCAGCGCCTGGAGCACAAACCTCCGGTCATTCTTCAAGCATCGGCAATGGCCATATATGGTACATCCGAGTTTGAAGCGTTTGATGAGGACAGTCCGGCCACGATCATGGATTTCCCGTCCGAGGTTGTGCAGCAATGGGAGCAGGCAGCCGATTGCATCCCGGTCGACCGGTTAATCAAGCTGCGCATCAGCGTCGTTCTGGGCGATCAAGGCGGTGCCCTCCCCAAAATGCTGCTGCCGTATAAATTAGGGGTCGGCGGCAACATCGGCAGCGGCAAGCAATGGCTCTCCTGGATCCATATCGACGACATCGTGGAATTAATCGATTATTGCATCCGGCACGAAGACATTTCCGGAGCCGTGAACGCCGCTTCCCCGCATGCGGTCACGAACGAGGAATTTGGCCGTAGCGTCTCCAAGGTCTATCGCCGTCCGCATTGGCTGCCCCTGCCTGCATTCATGCTCCAAGGCATCCTGGGCGAAATGTCGCTTATTCTGTTAAAGGGCCAGCGAATCCTTCCGGCCAAAGCCCAGCGCCACGGCTTCAAGTTCCAATATCCGGAATTGACAGCCGCCTTGCAGCAGATCAAAGGAAGCTGAATCACCCTCCTTGCGCATAAAAAAACAATCGCTCTCTTGATCTCAAGGGAGCGATTGTTTTATTCAATGAACGCTATTGGACCGGAGATAACTCACTCTCCGTGACCCATTTGTGGTTCTTGACTTCCTCTCCGGATGTTGACGTGAAGTCCACCATATAGACCGTCGTTTGCTCGGCGGAATCGATAACGGCCGTCGCACCGTTCATCCCCTCCATATGATCCGCATTCACGACGGCTTTCGCTCCCGGCTCCAGGGGCTCCTTGCCCGCATCCTTGAGCTCTTCATGAATGACCCATTTATGATCCTTCACTTCGGGCCCGCCGTTCGTCGGCGTATACGATATCGTGTACACCGTCGTATCGTAAGCTCCGACTATCGTTGCTTGGGCCCCCTTCATCCCGGGCATGTGGTCGGATTCGATGATCGCTTGGGTCCCGGCCGCATAGGCAGGATTGTCCGCCGTCTTCAACCCTTCCGGAACCTCGCCCGATCCGGAATGGTTCATGCTGCCGTGATCCATGCCTTCCATGCCGCCGGTGGTATCCACGCTCTCCGCTTGATCCGGATTCGCGCCATCCGTATTTCCGCAGGCGCCCAGCACGAGGATGAGGGATGCGAAGGCAACCAGAATAAGCGGCTTTAATCGTTTTTTTGCTGACATATGACGAACTCCTCTCTTATAGTGAATATTCATAGCATAACAGCGACTTGTGAAGAACTTATGTAGCTGTCTATGCATTACATCACTATACCCATTTTTTCTTTATATCTTATCTTGTGATATATAATAGAGAGACAACCCAAGATACATCATCCAACCTATATTAAAGGCAGATGACATTGCCTTATGAACGAAGGAGAACCATCTCCCATGCAAATCGATGACGATGCTTTCATCCCGTTATTCAAACGGGCCAATTCCATATTAAATCGTACCTTGAGCCGTATTGAACAACAGGAGCTGAGCATCCGGATCCATTACTGGGGGTTCATGCCGCGCCACTACGACAATACGGAGCACAAGCATTCTTTTTTTGAAGCTTGTTACGTGTTAACAGGCAACGGAACCTATATCGAAGGCGAGAGAGAGTTTCATCTCCATTCGGGCACGCTGTTTCTCTCACGGCCGGGCGTCCAGCATCAAATAAGAAGCAAGGACGGCTTGGCCTTATGCTATGTCGCCTTTGAACCGGAAGAAAGGGCAACCGGCGAGTTTTATGCGGCCGCGTTCCGGTTGCTGGCCAAACAAGGCAATCCGGTGGTTGCAGAAGGTGCCCGGCAGGCGTCCGGATTATTGTGGCTTTCGCTGTTATCGCTGTTTCATGCGGGTTCCGGCAAACAGCACCCGCCGCAAATGCTGAACAGTTTGGCCGCATCACTGATAGTATCCTTTCTGACCGTCCATGGCCCGGGCTTCCATCATGAGCCTTCCGGCGCCGAAGCAAACGATGAAGGAACCTCCATGTTTCATCAGGCCGAACTGTTTATCAAGGACAACCTCAACGAACCGCTCTCGCTGGAGCGCGTGGCGGGCCATCTCCACATCACGACCCGTCATTTAACCCGGCTGTTTCGCAAATACGGCCATCAATCCTTTGTCCATTATGTACAGGAGCAGCGCGTGCAGCAGGCAAAGCATATGCTCCTCCATACGGATCGCCAGATCAAGGAGATTGCCGTCAGCTGCGGATTCGAGTCCGTGCATTACTTCACCAGGGTATTTACGTCCAAACTTGGCGTAACCCCGGCCCGCTTCCGGCGCTCGCAGTTTTCGGAAGGACGCTACGACTCCGAGGTTTAGCGCCCAAGGCCCGCCGATGTCCTGATCGTACAAAAACACTTCCTCTTTTTATAAAGACGTATCCTCCCTTGCCTTCTACAATGAAGTCGTAACAGACATTCCGGAAGGGAGGATACATCCAATCCATGAAACCTGCAACTGCCTTTCAATCACATCCGATCAATCCTGTGGATTTTCGCCACGAGCCCTTGTTCATGAATCAGGGGATCGACTCCTGGTGCTCGTTCATCATGTCGACCCACAAACAAAAATCGCAGCTTCATCCCCCCGAAAAGCGCGGCGTCTACATTACGCTTGACGGAACGCACGGTGCCGATTTCGATAAACTACTGATCCACCTTCAGCAAACCTGCGAACAAGAGGGCATCGCCTTCTCGAGCGATTCGACGTCCCATTACGTAAAACCCGAAGCCGAGCTCCGGGCCGAGATGGCTCCTTATCTGACCGATAACCGGGCATTCGGCTATAAAGCCTCGGATGTCCGTCCTATTCAATATTTTCAGCCGGGCGCTAAGGCTGCCTTGCAAAAAAGCGCGCTGCAATTTGACGCGATGTGCGGCATTCACGTGCTGCACGGCCCGGGTGCCTCGCTGCTGGAAGGCAGAACTCCCGATCTTCGCTTCTACGCCGATTACTCCCGCGAAAACCAGCAGCGGCGCCATGCGGAGCGTATGGGCAGCTTCGGCCTCGGCATCTCGAGCGATAAGGTTGAGACCTACAAGAACTGCCTGTTTCTCGAATGGCCCGTCTGGGAGACTTACCGCCGGGACTGGCTGGACCATCATGTCCAGCATTCGGTCAACCAATCGTACTATATGGATTTGAATCGTTCGGAAGCTCCTGTCTGGCTGCCTGCAGCGAAATTGGCAAGCGTGCTGCATCAAGCGGCCCGGCAGCCGTTTCGGGTCAAGCCGTTTTTTGCCCCGGGGATATGGGGAGGGCAATACCTTAAGGAATTGTGCGGCCTTCCCGAAGAATGGCCGAACTGCGCCTGGAGCTTTGAACCCATCGCTCCCGAGAACACGCTGCTGCTGCGCGTGCAGAATGTCACCTTCGAGGTTCCGTTCACTTTGTTGATGGAGGCAGCCCCCCAGGAAATTATGGGAACGCGTAATTTCGAGCTGTTCGGCGATTATTTTCCGATTCGGTTTGACTATCTGGATACGATGCAAGGCGGCGAGCTGTCGCTTCAGGTGCATCCGCTGCAGGAATATGCAGAGGCGCAGTTCAATGAACATATGACACAGCAAGAGTCGTACTACATCATGCGTAATGTCCCGGGAGCCAAGGTGTATTTGGGACTGAAGGAAGGGATCACCGGCGGACGGCTCCTTGAAGCCGTCGAGAATGCCCATCTTCAGGAAGAGCCGCTGGAGCTCTCCGACTACGTTAACGAGTACCGCTCGCAAACAGGGGATCTCTACCTTATTCCACCGGGTACGGTCCACTGCTCCGGCAGGGATAATCTCGTGCTGGAAATCTCCTCGACTACCTGGTGGTTTACATTCAAGATTTATGATTATCTGCGGCTGGACGCCGATGGCAAGCCACGCCCGATGAACCCTGAGCATGCGCGCCACAATATCAATGACGCCATGAATACGCCGGCAGTAGAGGACGGGCTTATCGCTAGGCCATCCGTCGTGAGCCGTCAAGGCGGCAGCACGGAGGAACTGCTGGGACAACGGGAAGATCTTCTGTTCCAGGTTAGCAGGCTGAATTTGCAGGATGCGTGGAAAGCGGATACCCAAGGAGAGTTCGTTATGTACAATCTTGTGGAAGGCGACCGCGTCCGCCTTGTACCGGCAGCGAACGAGGGTGGGGCCGTTGAATGGGGCTACGCGGAATCCTACATCGTTCCGGCATGTATAGGCGAATACCGTTTGGAGAACCTGTCCGGATCCCCATGCACCTTGATTGCGGCCAGGGTCAACCCGGAATGGAATCTCCCGCTGCTTCCGCCTTCCCGGAGAGCGGCAAACGGAGCGTTTTCATGAACCGCCCTGATTGGGACGATCCGGGAAGCCCGTCTCCCCCTGCCCCCATCACCATAACGCTAGATGCCGGGGGAACCGCTTTGAAGGGGGCGCTGCTCGTGAACGGGCAGCTTGTCCCCGGCTCGTTCCTCATCCGGCCTTCGGCATCGCAAGGAACGGCGGAGGAAGCAATCGCCAGCTTCGCCGGCGCCTGCCATGATTTGTTACGCTTTTACGCCTCGGCCTTCCGGCCGGTGGACTATCGCGATTCGATCCGGATCGGCTTTGCCTTTCCGGGGCCCTTCGATTACGCAAAAGGCGTTGCCCTTCTTCAAAGCATCGGCAAATATGATGGGCTGTACAAACTGTCGGTTCGGGATCTGCTCCGTTCGAAGTTCCAGAGCCTCAAACCATCCTTTCCGGGTGCCATGATGAATCGTTTGACCGCTGCCGATATCCGGTTCGGGAACGACGCCTTCATGTTCGGGCTGGGCGCCTCCATCCGGTTCAGGGCGGAACGTCTCGTATGCCTGACGCTCGGTACGGGCCTCGGTTCGGCCTTCGTGGAGAATGGCCGGATCGTAGCCGGCAAGGACGGTATCCCTGGCAGCGGCATGCTGTATGCGGAGCCTTACCGGGACCACATCGTGGACAGCTATTTCGGGAGAAGAGGCATTCTGAGGATGGCCTCGGAGCGTGGACTCCTGACGGACGGAATCGACGTAGCCGATCTGGCGGAAGCGGCAACGCGAGGTAATGAGCAGGCCCGCGAATTATTCCGGGAATACGGCAGCAATCTGGGAGGCATGCTGCGGCCCTACCTATCCGGATTCCGGCCGGACCGCTTGGTGCTGGGCGGACAGATCTCGGGCAGCCTGCCCTTATGGGAAAGGGATATGCAGCTGGCCTTGGGTAGTACGCACAGCGTTCCAATCGACTGTCTCGAGGACGGTACGTCCGCGGTGTTTTACGGCATTGATAAGCTGTTTGACGATACGGCGGGCGAACGATCCGCTCCATATTATCATTAGGAGGTCCTATCATATGAACAAGAACATATCACGCCAAGGAAGCCATAAACCCGCCCGTCCCTGGACGATCTATGCCATCCATCATTCTCACACGGATATCGGTTACACCGAGCGTCAGGAACGGATCGAGCAGTACCATGTCGATTTTATCCGCCAGGCTCTGGGCATCACGGATGCCGCACACCGCGGAGAACGTCCGGAATGGAAATCGTTCCGCTGGACTTGCGAAACATTCTGGGCGGTTGAGAAATTCCTCGAATCGGCCACAACGGAAGAAAAGGAGGCTTTTCAGCAAGCGGTAATCCGCGGTGATATCGAACTGTCCGGAACCTATCTCAACATGACGGAGCTTCCGGACTTCGACCTCCTTCTGCGCAATCACGGCAAGGCGCAAAGGTATGCAAACACTTTCGGACATCGGATCGACAGTGCCATGACCGCCGACATCAACGGGTACAGCTGGGGTTATGCGGATAGCCTGCTGCAAAATAACATCGAGCATCTGTTTTCCTGCATCCATACGCACCACGGCATGTATCCGCTGGGCCGCAAACAAACCCCGTTCTGGTGGGAAAGCCACAGCGGCGGCAGGCTGCTCGTATGGAACGGCGAGCATTACATGTTCGGCAACGAGCTCGGGTTCTGCCCTGACGCACTCGGCAAATACATCATCAAGGATGAGCTTCAGCATAATCTGATGGAGCCCGAGGAGCGGCACAACGACATTGCTGCCCTGCGGATTAACCGGTATTTATGGAATCTTGAGCAGGAGTCCTACCCGTATTCCTTCGTTCCCGTCATGGTCTCCGGCCTGGGTACGGACAATGCGTCCCCGAATGCTGACATTGCGGAATGGATAAGCGCATGGAATGAACAATACGGCGACCAAATCACCATTAAAATGGCCACGCTCTCCGAATTTTTTGCCGTCTTGAAGCAGGAGGATCTGTCCGCGCTTCCGGTGCACCGCGGGGATTGGCCGGACTGGTGGACCGATGGGGTCGCCTCCACGGCGATGCATACCCAGATTTACCGGGATGCCCAGCGCACGCTTCGCAAAGTCAAGCGTCTCGATCCGGGCCATGCAGCGGCGAGCCTCGCCGAGATCGAGGAGGCCTCGCAGGCGCTGACCATGTACGCCGAGCATACCTGGGGCTACCATTCCTCCGTGTATGAGCCTTGGCATCCGCAGGTGCAGATGCTGGAGGTGCGAAAGCAAGCCTATGCGGCGGAAGCCAGCAAGCTGGCTTACCGGGCGCTGGACCAAGCGCTCGTTGCCCGTCAGGGCGCACTGCTTGCCCCCCATCGTTCCTTACGCTACGAGGTGATCAACACGGAACCGGCCGCAGCTACGCTGCAGGTTGCCATACCGCTGGATGGCTGGGAACACGTAATTCTGAAGAAAAGGTTCGAGCTCATCGACGAAACGACCGGGAAGCCTCTACCGTACCAATTGACACATACGGGGGCACTCGTTACGGAGCTCACGCTTGAAGCGGGAGAGTCCCGGATATTGTTTATTCATGCGCACGAATCGTCAGATGTTCCCGCTGCTTCCGGGAATATGGCGACCGCGCGGAATACCGAACCGATCGCATGCGAAGGCATCGCCGACATCTGGACCCAGCCCTTGACTCCCTATCCGATCGTGGCGGGCAAGAGTTCGCTCGAATCCGACTTCTTCCGGATCGAATGGGAAATGAACAATGGCATTACGGCCTGGATCGATAAGACACGCTCGGCGGACCTGCTGGACGGCGAACGCGAGCACGGGGCATTCACTCCTGTCTACGAGGTTACGCCGGCACAGGATGAGTTTAATCCATCCGAAATATGCTCGACCCGCCGCCGGATGGGACGCAACCGGAAGGGCACCAATGTCCAGCGGGATGCCGGGCGCTTAACCCGGGCGACCGTGCTGGACAACGGACCGCTGTTTGCCCTGGTCGAGCTGGTGTTCGACGTGAAGGGGCTCAGCTACTATGCCCTCCACATCAAGATGTTTGCCAACCAGCCTCGTGTCGAGGTGTCCGTCCGCTTCCACAAGGACAGCGTTTGGCTGCCGGAAAATGTCTATGTGGCCCTGCCGTTCTCGCTGGGGACGGAAGCCGAGTTATACGCCGAAAAAGCCGGATGCCATGTCCGGCCTTGGAAGGATCAAATTCCTGGAAGCTGCCTCGATTACACCAGCGTGCAGGAGGGAATCTTCTGGCACTCGGCTAAAGACCGGGAAGCGTTGACCCTGTCCATGACAGACACGCCGCTCGTACAGCTCGGAACGCTGGAGCACGGGCCGCGCCAGCTTCACACCATGCAGCCGGCGGACAGCCGTCCTTCCACGTATGCCTGGATATTAACGAACTACTGGGAGACCAATTTCAAGGCTACGCTCGGCGGCTTCTACGAGTTCCGCTATGCGGTAGAACGCCATCGCCAGCTGGACCCCCAGCAAACGGCGAAGACGCTGCACGCCTCGACCGGACAATTCACGATCCATCGGATCCATTGATTCATGATGAGAACAGCTGCCCCATAAATAAGTAGGGTTGTTCACTTGACGGACGGTTCGTCAGATTAAAAAATGTGTCAAATGAAGTAATGACGGTGCTCAGGATATTATCCTTGCACCGCCATTTCTTGCTTTTCGGTTCGTTGCCGCCTTGAGCAGATTATCGGCAAGTGAAAGCCATCCCGGCATCTTCGATGGTTGAAAACAGCGTCTGGACTTTCTTCTGTAATTTCGCCTTGTGCTTGACAACCGCTTTACCACAGACGAACGTATAGCGGTTGGCATTGGCTTCGATCTTGGTACCGTTGACAAAATAGTGTTCCAACCGTTTCTTTCGTAAATGATAGGCAACACTTTCATTTTACCAAGAGACGGTTTTTTTCGTATGCTAATTAAAGTGAGGGATCTGCACAACGTAGCGGAGAGGACGAAACGATTCCGGACAAGCGAGAGCGGTCGCCTTTGTCCCCGAATTTCATCCTTGCTTAGAACCGTTCCAAGAAATTTGGGGGCAACAGCGATGGGAGGAACGATTCGTACTCGGAGCGCCTCCTAACAGAAAAAGAGAGCATCCCGCCAGATCTAAGATCTTTTGGGGCACCCTCGCTCTCATTAATATAAGGATGTGGCCTGCCGATCCGGCCTCTCCCGTCTTTTGATTATTCGGTTATAGCGGGATTACGTCCAGGCCCACATGAATCCGTCGCGATCCCAGGCAATCCGGCCGCCATGCAGTTTGCGGAAGGCCTTCTTCACGTCCTTGGACAGCGAAGCATTTCCATTCTCGTTCACGAAGACAAATTCTTCCCCGAAGTTCTCGCGTACATAACGGATGGCTTCCGTCTGATACAAATTGCCCGTAAACCGGATTTCCTCCACCATCCATTCGGCCACCTGCTGTGCTGTATATGCCATATTTGCATTCTTCCCTTCTGTATCCATTCCCTTATTATAACAGAATGGACGACAGAGTCGATTCGCATGGAAGCCGACCGAAGGCAGCCGTGCAATTTCGCCGTCGCGATAGCGAAAGCAGGTTACATCAAGATCCATGACAGCAATAAAAACTGGATGGAACCCGCAATCTCGATCATGCCGACCTTCATCGGTTTCATTATTTTTCCGGCATACCGCAGTGTCTTCACAAATGGAAACAAGAACGGCAGGCACATCCACGGATGCCCGAGGAATATCGGCAGAATCAGCATCACCGAATGATACATGATGGCATATGCCGTCCAGCGCCTGTTTTTCCGCTCCCGAAATACGGATTTGACAAAGAATACGGTTCCCGTGAAATATAGGAAATTCAGAGCAACAACAGCAGCTAGAAGCTGATCGAAGCCTCCTCCTCCCAGCATGTATGCAGCGGCGCCTCCGGTACAGAACAGCAGGATCGCACAAATATCGTTCAGCAGCGCACGCTCCGCTTTGCGGAGGACATGCCAGACATTAACCATGATCAGCACGAGGAGGACCGGCGCAAACCAGAGCATCGACGGCTTGAGAACAAGTACCGGAACCAGAAACACGGCGGCAACAAGAGCATAAACGGTCCCCCAGGATATCCAGGTTTTGCGTTTGGCCGGGGTCTTTAAGGATTGCAGAAACGGATAGGACGCCATATATAGAAACAACCACGCCAAAAACAGCGGAAGGTGCAGAAGGGCCGGCTTGGCAGCCACCATTCCGATGAAATAAGGTACAGAGACCATGGCCCAGCCTCCATGCTCCCGCGGAATCACAATCCTCGTCTTTTTCATGCCTCTCTCCCTCTCCATCCATCAGCTCGCACCGACAACGATTCATCTCTTGTCAGCCGCTCGAAGCATTGCCGGACGAATGGTATGTAATATCGCTAAAGGTACCTACATAATGAATGATGTCGCCGGATTCGTCCCTTACGGCATTAATGGTCAACAGCTCCAAATATTCCTCCCCGTTTTTCCTGCGGTTCCAAATCTCCCCCTGCCAGCTTCCGCGTTCCATGATTTCAGACCACATTGCGCGATAAAACGCCGGCGATTGCCTTCCGGACTTCAGCACGCTCGGATTTTTGCCGAGCACTTCCTCCTCCGAGTATCCCGTTAGCTTCGTGAATGCCGGATTGACGGCACTGATCCTTCCGCTTGGATCCGTTACCAGAATCCCTTGGCCGGTGGAGTTAAACACCTCGGATTGCACGGCAAGTTTGTCCTGGTAGTACATCCATACCACAACGACGAAGCTCGCAAGCGCAACCTGCGACAAAGCCATGAAGCCGATGGAATACTGCCCCGTAACCGAATGGATAAAGGAAAGCAGCAGCGGCGGAAAGAAACCGCCAAGACCGCCCATCATGGACACGATGCCATTCACGATGCCCGCCTGCTTGTTGAAATAAAGGGGCACGAGTTTGAAAATGACCCCGTTGCCGAGACCCGCACCAACGGCTATGGTTAAGCAGCCGGCCGTATACAAGCCGATGGACGGGGAGAATGCCAACAGGATAGCCGCAGCCGTCAGCCCCAGGAATACGCCCATTAATAAGAACAGCGGTTTAAATCGATCTGCAAGCCAGCCGCCGACGGGACGCAAAAAAGTCGCGATCATGATGAACCCGGCCGTCCGCATCCCGGCATCCACCTTGGCCAGCTCAAAATGAGAAACCAGGAAGTTCGGCAAGTACACCGTAAAGGCTACGAACGAACCGAAGGTAATGAAATAAAAAAGCGAGAAAAACCACAGTTTTTCATTCTTATATACACCCTTGATCTGTTCCATGACCGGTGTTTTCACCTTGATTTCTTTGCGGTCGCCTAAAAAAACATTGAATAATGCAAATATCAGCAGCAGGATCAAATACAGCTGGACGGTTTTTGACCATCCGATCCCCGTTGCGATGACCGGTGCGGCAAATGTCGTAATGGCTGTACCGATGTTGCCCATGCCGTAGATCCCATTGACCAGTCCCAGCTTCTCTTTTGCATAGTATTTCGGCAATGAGGTCACGCCCACCGAGAACACGGCCCCACCGATCCCAAGGAACAAGCCGCCGATGACCAGATGCGTAAAGGATGAAGCCACGCTGATAAAATAGACCGGAAACAGCAGCAGGATGAAGCTGGATATAAAAACAATTCGTGCTCCGACCACGTTGGCGTAATAGCCGAGCGGTATCCGCAGAACCGAGCCCAGGACCACCGGAATGGCCGTCAGAATGGCGATCCGGTCTGCCGGAATGGCGATATCTTCTCTTATGAACGGCAGGAGCGCGGAGATGATGACCCATACCATAAAACCAAGCACCAGATTCATTGTTTGCAGCGGAAGCTGCAGCTTTTTGATCATTCCCATCACCTTTTCCAAAGCGTAATGAATGGCATATTGATCCCCAGCTCCTATTGTACGTGCACCTATTCACAATGCGAATAGGGAAGTTCCCTGAATCTCTCCGGGGAACTTCCCTATTCCTTACCGCAATCACCCTGCTTATGCGCCATAATTAAAAATCCAGCAGTTTTTTCTTCAGCGCATATTCCACTAACTCCGGGCGGCTCTTCAATTTCAGCTTTTCCATGATTTTGGCCTTGTGCGCTTCCACCGTTTTGACCGATACAAATAGTTTTTCCGCGATTTCCTTGTTGCCATAGCCCTTCGCGATCAGCGGCAGGATTTCAATCTCCCGTTGGGACAGACTGTTGAACGGATCCTGCTCCGCGCTCTCGCTGTCTTTCTTGATAAATTCCCGGACCAGGGACGTGGCCATCTGGGGGTGGATGTAGGTTCCTCCCTTATGGACCATGCGGATGGCCGAAATCAATTCATCATCCGGCGCATTTTTGAGCACGTAACCCGAAGCTCCGTTCTTCAAAACATGGAACAGGTAATCGTCATCGTCATACATGGTCAGGATCAAAATTTTCGTTTCCGGAAATTCGCTGCTGATCTTGCCTGTGGCAATCAATCCGCTCTCGCCGGGAGGCATGCTTAAATCCATCAACAGCACATGCGGCCGGTGCTTGGCCACCATGGCGTATGCCTCGATGCCGTCTGCCGCCGTCGCGACGACCTCCATATCCTCTTGGTAATTCAGAATCATGGAAAATCCGCTGCGGACCACGGCATGATCATCCGCGATCACAATTTTCATGTTCCCCTCACCTCCGCCTTGCCGCTGCTCGTAAGCGGGATCTTCAGCTGAACCGTCGTCCCGCCGGGAGCGGAAACCAAAGTAAACTGGCCACCGACGAGCTCAGCGCGTTCGCGCATTCCGTACAGCCCGAGTCCGGTTCCCTTGGCTTCGTCAATGATCATGTTAAATCCGGCGCCATCGTCCCGGACGGTTAACTGAAGGCAGCCGTTCTCCTCGCATAATCGGACATGAACCTCGTCCGTTCCCGAATATTTCAAGGCATTTAACACCGCTTCCTGGCAAACCCGGTACACCACCGTTTCAATCTCGCTGCCATAGCGGGCCGCCGCCAATTCGGCAGAGAATTCAACCAGCATGCCGTAATTCTTCCCGATCCATTTGAAATGGGAGCGGAAGGCAGCCTCCAGCCCCAAATCATCGAGGGAAGCGGGCCGGAGCTCGACCGACAAATGCCGGATATCATCCAGCAGCCTCGTTAAAGACGCCTCGGTCTGGTGCAGCTTCTTGAGCACATCCTCGCCCACATTCATATATTTAACGACGCGCAGGTCGACCAGCGAGCTTAAGAGCTCCTGAGCCACGCTATCGTGCAGCTCGCGCGAGATCCGCTTGCGCTCGTCCTCCTGTGCCTTGATGACGTATTTCAGCATATTCGTCCGCTGCAGCATTTCCTGCGTTTTCTGCTGCTTCGTCAGATCGAGGAGCATCATCACCCGGATGCCGCGGGCTTCATCGATGGTATGGTAACTGGCCGCATAAGGAACAATTCCTTCGGACCGCGTCTTCAGATAGACTTGGAACGACGAGAATTCTCCATCCGGATAATCCAGATAGCATTTGGAGCAGGAGATGAGATCCTGTTCGTCGGTGTACCCTTCGCAGGTCTGGCAGAAGGACCCGTCCTGTCCAGAGTGCATCCTCTCGATCACTTCAATGTCAAGGATATTCTCCGCAGCCGGATTCATCGCGACCACGCTGCCGTCCTCGTCCATAAAAAAAATGGCCTCCATGCTGTTCTGATACATGTTTCTCAGCAATTCGCTCAGATGCTCATCCGTCATTTGAATCACGGCCGTGATACCTCCTTGGCATAAAAAGCGCCAAATTCCTTTCCTATACCTTCCTGAAAAGACGCAAAGGCCTTGTGATCCAGCATGTTCTCCTTACGATATCCCACAAGCAAAACCCCCATGACGCGCGTGCCTTCCCACAGCGGTATGGCACCGAGGCTCTTCAGTTGCTCTGCAACGATAATCGGATAATTATACAAGTCCCTTGATTCAATATCCGCATTCACATTCGGGATCAGCATCGGTTTCCCGGTCTTAAACACCATGCCGGCGATGCCCTTGCCGGAATGCAGCACGATGCGCTTGTACCTCTCGTTGATGTTTCCCGAGGCATACTGCCAGGTCAATACAAATCGGTCTTCAGCCGGCTGCACCAATGCCATGGACACGAAATCGAAATGAAACCGGGTCCGAAGCTTATCCATTTCACGTTGGTAATCATAGATCGGCTGATTCTTCATCCCCATTACTCCTCTGACGTAGAAAAGAAGGCTAAAGAAGCCTTCTCTCGTCCTACGACTCAAATTTGCGGTGCTTTCTATACAGGATATATCTTCTGCCCACATAATTCAACGGAACACTCCACACATGAACCAGACGGGTAAACGGCCACAAACCGAAAATACCAAATCCCGCAAGAATGTGAATTTTGAACGACAGCGGCACATCCTCCATCAGCGAAGCCTCCGGTCGGAACATAAACAGTCCGCGGAACCAGACCGAGACCGTTTCCCGATAATTGAATTCCGGCTGCACCGCGTTTGTGACCAGCGTGCTGTACATCCCCATGAAGACGATAAACAGCAGGAGGACATTGACCACCATATCGGAAGCGGTGCTGAGTTTTCGGACATTTCGGATGGCAAACCGTCTGGCGGTCAACAAGATCATGCCCCCCAGCGTTAAAAAGCCGAACGCGCTTCCGATATACACCGCGCCGATATGGTACATATGGTCGCTGACGCCGAGCGACTCCATCCAGGATTGGGGGATGGCCAGGCCGGCCACGTGTCCCCCGATAACCGGAATGATGCCAAGATGGAACATGAGGCTGCCCAGCTTGAGATGTTTTTTCTCGATAAACTCGCTGGATTTTGCCGTCCAGTTAAACTGGTCCGTACGATAACGGTAAATATGACCGACGATAAATACAACGATGCATACATAGGGGAAAATGACCCACAAAAATTGATCAATCATGTTCATGAGCGGCAGCCTCCTGACTGAGACACGCCTTGAACGTGTCGCGAAGCCCTTGAACGAGATAAGCATACGGGCTGTTATACTTCTCCAAGGCTTTCAGCAGATGATAGGTGCCGTCTTCCATGACGGCCATCATCAAATTCAGGCTCTCCGCAGCTTCCTTCTCGCGGCCCTGCCAGGGCCCCGCGTACAAAAACTCGCACATCAGCGGAAGATAATCCGACAATTCCGAGCCTTCGATGCCAAGGCCAAACATCTCGTACGTCTCCTTAAGCCTGGCGAGCATCTGCCCGCGTTCCCGGCCGTCCTCGAATTTGTAATAGGTCATATACAATGTGGATTTCGCCTGAAAGTCGAAGGTCTGGACATACAGCTCTTCAATCTCCTCCATGCTGTATTCATGCATGATCGTCCAATACGTTCTGACGGATTCATAGGCCGGATCGGCGGAGTCAAGCAGCTCCTCCATGACGGACGGATGGAAATCCAGCTTTTCCGGATACGTGAGCTGCTGAGCAAAAAAACCGAAAACATGTTTACAATCATGCAGCTTTCCGAGATTAATCACGCCAGATCCCTCCATAGAAATTTTCTTCGTACAGCTCCTTGCCGGTTTTGCCCTGCAGACCTTCCGGACCGCAGCCGCCGCAGCTCGCGCCGAATCCTTCAGAGCCCTGGGAACGGTAGACATCCATATGGCTTTCTTTATGGGAAGTCGGAACAACGAACCGGTCATCGTATTTCGCGATGGCAAGAAGCCGGTACATCTGCTTCATTTGATGGGCAGTCAGGCCGACCCGTGCCAGACGAGTCTCATCAAACTCGGCCCCCGACGATTGTGCGCGCATATAAGAACGCATCATCGCCATTCTTTGCAGGGCTTCCTTCACCGTGACCGTGTCGCCTGCCGTGAGCAGATTCGCGAGGTACTGGATCGGCGTGCGCATCTCCTCGATCGCCGGGAAAATCATGTCCGGATTCTCGATGGAATCCCTGCCTTCAAAATAGTTCATGATCGGGCTGAGCGGCGGCACGTACCATACCATCGGCAGCGTCCGGTACTCCGGATGAAGCGGGAAGGCCAGCTTGTATTCGATGGCGAGCTTATAGACCGGGGAGTTTTGGGCCGCCTCGATCCATTCCTCGGACAGTCCGTCTTTGCGCGCCTGCTCGATCACCGCCGGATCATGCGGATCAAGGAACAGGCTGCATTGCGCCTGATACAGATCCTTCTCATCCGGCGTGGAGGCTGCTTCCTGTACGCGGTCCGCGTCATAGAGCAGCACGCCCAAGTAACGGATACGGCCTGTGCAGGTTTCGGAGCATACCGTTGGCAGACCGGCTTCGATTCTGGGGAAACAGAAGGTGCATTTCTCGGCCTTGTTCGTTTTCCAGTTGAAGTACACCTTTTTGTAAGGACAGCCGGTCATGCAGTACCGCCAGCCGCGGCAGGCCTCCTGGTCCACCAGCACGATGCCGTCCTCGTCCCGTTTGTACATCGCACCCGACGGACAGGACGCCACGCAGCTTGGATTCAGGCAGTGCTCGCACAGGCGGGGCAAATACATCATGAACGCCTGCTCAAAGTTGAATTTGATCTCTTCCTCGATCTTTTCGATATTCGGATCCTTCGGACCGGTCACGTGGGCGCCCGCCAGATCGTCTTCCCAGTTCGGGCCCCATTCCAGATTCATCGTTTCGCCGGTCACGGCCGATTTCGGACGGGCCACCGGCTGATGTTTCTTCTCCCCGGCATTCGTCAGATGTTCATAGTTATACGTCCAGGGCTCATAGTAATCTTTCATTTCCGGCATATCCGGATTGTAGAAAATTTTGCCGAGCGCGATTTTGGACAGCTTGCTGCCGGATTTCAGCTGCAGCTTGCCCTTTTTCAGCGTCCAGCCTCCCTTGTATTTCTCCTGGTCTTCCCAGCGGATCGGGTAGCCGACGCCCGGCTTCGTTTCCACGTTGTTGAACCACATGTATTCCGCGCCCGGACGGTTCGTCCAGGTGCTCTTGCAGGTGACGCTGCACGTATGGCAGCCGATGCATTTATCCAGATTCATGACCATGGCGACCTGCGCTTTAATCTTCAAGCCAATCCACCTCTTTCATTTTGCGGACAGCCACGTACACATCCCGCTGGTTGCCGATCGGTCCGTAGTAGTTGAATCCATAGCTGAGCTGGGCGTAGCCCCCGACCATCTGGGTCGGCTTCACATGGATTCTCGTCGGCGCGTTGTGGCTGCCGCCGCGATCCTTCGTGATTTCCGAGCCCGGCACGTTGATGTGTTTGTCCTGCGCGTGATACATGTACATCGTGCCTTTCGGCATCCGGTGGCTGACGACGGCGCGGGCGGTGACGACCCCGTTGCGGTTGTATACTTCCAGCCAGTCGTTGTCCTGGATGTCGTTTGCCGCCGCGTCGTCATTGTTGATCCATACCGTCGGGCCGCCGCGGAACAGCGTCAGCATGTGCAGGTTATCCTGATACGTGCTGTGAATGTTCCATTTGCCGTGCGGCGTCAAATAGCGGAGCACCAGCGTATCCTTGCCCCCGGTAATCTGCTTGTCGCGCGGGCCGAACACCATCGGCGGAAGCGTCGGTTTATACACCGGCAGCGCTTCGCCGAACTGCAGGAAGATTTCGTGGTCGATATAAAAATGCTGCCTGCCGGTCAGCGTGCGGAACGGCACGAGCCGCTCGATGTTCGTCGTGAACGGCGAGTATCTTCTTCCCATTTTGTTCGAGCCGCTGAACACCGGCGTCGGAATGACTTCCCGCGGCTGGGCCGTGATGCTCTGGAACGTGATGCGCTCCGCCGCGCGGTCCGCGGAAATATCCTTCAGCTGCACGCCGGTATCCTGCTCCGCCGATTCCCATGCCCGCTGCGCTACTCTTCCATTCGTAGCCGAAGACAGATTCAGAATGGCATCCGCCGCATGTCTTGCGGTATGAAGCTTCGGCAGGCCATTTTTGATGGAGTCGTCATAATAAGTTCCGTTCAAGCGCTTCAGCTCTTCATACTCCTCGGCGACCGAGAAGCTGACGCCGTGCGCCCCGACTTTGCCTGTGGCCAGATTCGGCCCGAGCGTCACATATTTATCGTAAATTTTGGTATAATCGCGTTCGACCACCGTCAGGTTCGGCATCGTTTTGCCCGGAACCGCTTCGATCTCGCCCTTGCGCCAATCCTTCACCTCACCGTACGGCTGGGCGATCTCGCTTGCCGAGTCATGGGCCAGCGGGCTTGTCACAAGATCCTTGTATACGCCTGGCAGATGCGTTTTGGCCATGTCCGAGAAGACTTCAGCGATCGTTCTGTAAATATCCCAGTCCGAACGCGATTCCCAGAGCGGATCCACCGCCGGGTTGAACGGATGGACGAAGGGATGCATGTCGGTGGAGGATAAGTCGGTTTTCTCGTACCAGGTCGCTGCCGGCAGCACCACATCGGCATACATCGGCGTCGAGGTCATCCGGAAATCGAGCGCGACCAGCAGATCCAGCTTGCCTTCCACGTCCTCGCGCCACACCATTTCCTCCGGCTTATCCTCTTCGTTCGGCGTCGAGAGCAGGCTGTCCGAAGCGCCAAGCAAATGCTTCATGAAGTATTCCTGCCCTTTGGCCGAGCTTGAGATCAGGTTCGAGCGCCATACGAACAGCGATCGCGGGAAGTTTTCCGGCGCACCCGGATCTTCGGCCGCAAATTTGGTATCCCCTGACACGATTTGTTCAAGCGTGTGCTTCACGATGTCTTCATTGCTCGTTTTCCCCTGCAGCGCCGCTTCCTGGGCAAACGTCAGGCTGTTCTTGTTGAATTGCGGATAGGACGGAAGCCAGCCGAGCCTGGCGGCAAGAACGTTGTAATCTGCCGGATGCCGGTACCGGATCTCCCCGCCCGTCGGCGATTTCAGGGAATCGGCCCCCATTTCTTCGTATTTCCACTGGTCGGTCGCAAAATAGAAGAACGAAGTGGCATTTTGCTGCCGCGGCGGTCCCTGCCAGTCTTTGGCGAAGGCAACCGTGGACCAGCCCTCGATCGGACGGCATTTCTCCTGCCCCACGTAATGTGCCCAGCCGCCGCCGTTCACGCCCTGGGAAGCCGTCAGAATGACCAGGTTCAGAATGGAGCGGTAGATCGTGTCGCTGTTGAACCAGTGGTTAATGCCCGCACCCATGATGATCATGGAGCGGCCGCCGGTATCCAGCGAATTCTGCGCGAATTCTCGGGCGATTTGAACGACGACCGAAGCCTTCACGCCGGTAATGTTCTCCTGCCAGGCCGGGGTGTAGTCGAATTCGGCATCTTCATATCCCGAAGCCGCAAGTCCGCTCTCCGCTTGCCCTATCCCATATTGGCTCAGCATCAGATCGTATACCGTGGCGGCGAGACGCTCGGTTCCGTCGGCCAGCTGAATTTTCTTCGCCGGAATTTGGCGTTTGAAGGTGCCGTTGGCCCGGTTATCAAAGAACGGGAAAAGGATCGTCTGCCGCTCCGCTCCCTGGGACTCCACGGAAAGCGCCGGTGCAATGACCGACCCGTCTTCGCGTTCCAGAATCAGGTTCCATTTCTTGTCCTGCTCCCAGCGCTGGCCTATCGTACCGTTCGGAACGATGATATCATTCGTGTTCTCGTCGATAATCACCGGCTTCCACTCGGCATGCTGCGAGGCATCGCCCAAATCGCCTGCCCGCAGGAAGCGGCCGGCCTTGTACCCCCCCTCAAACTCATCCAGGAGAATCAGGAAAGGCATATCGGTATATTGTTTCGCATAATTCAGGAACATCGGCTCCTGACGCTCATGATAGAACTCCTTCAAAATGACATGCGTCATGGCCTGTGCAATCGCCGCATCGGTCCCGGGGTTCGGGGCCAGCCAGTTGTCGGCGAATTTGACATTCTCGGCATAGTCCGGCGCGACCGACACGACCTTGGTCCCTTTGTATCGCACTTCCGTCATGAAATGGGCGTCCGGCGTACGCGTTAACGGCACGTTCGAACCCCACATGATCAGGTAGCCCGCATTGTACCAGTCGCTCGATTCCGGCACGTCGGTCTGCTCTCCCCAAATTTGCGGGGAAGCCGGCGGCAGGTCGGCATACCAGTCGTAAAAACTGAGCATTTCGCCGCCCAGCAGGGAGATGAACCTTGCCCCCGAAGCGTAGCTGATCATGGACATCGCTGGAATCGGCGTGAAGCCGGCGATGCGGTCCGGGCCGTACTTGCGGATCGTATAGATTAACTGGGCGGCGATCAGCTTCGTGGCTTCCTGCCAAGATACACGAACGTGACCGCCCTTTCCCCGTGCTTGTTTATAGGATTTGGATTTCGCCGGATCTTCGACGATGCTGGCCCAAGCGGCAATCGGATCGCCGTGCTCGTTCAATGCCTCTTTCCACATATGCCACAGCCGGCCGCGCATGTAAGGGTATTTCACCCGCAGCGGACTGTATTCATACCAGGAGAAAGACGCCCCGCGCGGACATCCCCGCGGTTCGAATTCCGGCATATCCGGCCCGCAGGAAGGATAATCGATCTGCTGGTTTTCCCAGGTGATGATCCCGTTCTTTACGAACACTTTCCAGCTGCAGGAGCCTGTACAGTTCACGCCGTGAGTGGTCCGCACCACTTTGTCGTGCGACCAGCGCTTGCGGTACATATCCTCCCATTCCCTGCTTTTTTCCTCCAGAACGGACCAATTGCCAGAGTAGCTTTCCATTCTCTTGAAGAACTTCAGCCCCGACTTTCGTCTCATAGGACACTTCAACTCCTTCTGTTTGAATGACAATGATTGGGGAATCAATGTGCCGTTCTTCGTATAGCTTCATTATGAGCGGCCTCACCCTCGGTTCCTATTAGGGAAACTCCTATATTCCTTCGAGAATTCCCTTGGTTAACGTCAGGCGGCGATCCGAGCACGGATCGTCTTGCGAAACGAAAAAAAGGTGTCCCGCAAGATCTGATGATCTTGCGGGACACCTTGGGATTCTGTTGCGACCGCTGGATGTTTAGGATCATTCCCCGATCTTCACCGGGACCCCCGTTTCGGCCGACTGCAAAGCAGCAAAGGTAATTTCCATGGTTTTAAACGCATCCTCGTAGGAGGATAAGATTCCGGAGGCATCGCCGGTGCGAACCGCATGGATGAACGCTTCGTTCTCCCGAAGATACGGATTAGCCGCATTGCGGTATTCCGTCGTTCTTCCTTTTTCCTTGACGATGAGTTTATCGGATTGAATGCCGATGACCCCCTGCTCCGTATAAATATCCAAGCCAGCCCGATCCGACTCCGGCAGCATGCAGGTATTGGAGATCGTTGCCACGGCGCCGGATTTTAATTTCAGCGTCGCAGTGCCCACGTCGTGTACCGTTACCCCCTCATGAACATCCTTCATCGCTCGATGGGCAAAAGCCGCATACACTTCATCCGCTTCGCCCAGCAGACAGCGAAGGAGGTCAACCATATGGGTGGTTTGCTCAATGAATTGCCCTCCCGAGCCTTCCTGCTGTCTCCACCAGTACACCTGCGGCATGTCTCCCAACCAGTAGCCAAGCGCCATCCCGATCTTCCGGCCTTCCAGCAGCTCGGCGGCCTTGATGGCCGCATCCGTATAACGGAAATGATACCCTGCAGACGTAATTAAACCGGCCTTCTTCACCTCATGCAGAATCTGCCGTGGCGCATCCAGGTTCGTGCCCAGCGGCTTCTCGACCAGAAAAGGAATGCCCCGCTCCGCCACCTGGGCTTCGATCTCTCCGTGCGCAAACGGCGGAACGCAGATATAAACCGCATCGGGCTTGGTTGCATCCAGCATCTGCTCAACGTTGCTGTACGCCTTGGCGCCAGCATAGCCCCGCGCCGCTTGTTCCGCTTTCTCCTGACTCGTCCCGACAAAGGCGGCAACGTTCACTCCGTCCATGTTGGACACAATATCTGCATGCACTCTGCTGAACCAGCCTGTACCGATCATTCCTATGTTGAATGCCATCCGATCCTAAAACCTCCCCTTCCATTAGAGACGATGCCCTGTTCTTCTTCATTATCATAGTACCGGAAAAGCCCGGCAAGCATCATGTTTCGTCGGCCTTGTCCTCAATTCCTTTATTTGAATAAAAAAAGCCCGCTCTTCGGTCATGGACCGGGAGCGGACTCAGCCTATCTGAAAATCATCCATATCACAATAAACGCTATTAACGAAACAAGATAAATGATGAGCAGCTTCGTGAGATTGGTTCTCGTTTTCCGCTCATAGTTCGGGTTTGCCTTCTTATTCTCCTGAGATAATCCTACTAGAAGCGTTGATATTCCTCCAATTAATGCCAGCGCGATGACGATAATATACATAACCAACCACAAACAACCCCATTCGATTATTCATTATATACAATCTATTATAGAACCTGAGGCTTCAGGATCAACCTATATCATCATGAAATGGTCGTTTCTGCCTCATTATAATGAACAATCGGCCGATGCACACCATCCAATTGAGCGACAGTTGTGACCATCCAATTGGATGGCGGGTCACCCTCCATTTCGGCTTTCAACCTTCGCGCGCCGTCCATTGATGCAGCCGTTCCAGTGCCTCATCGGCTTCAGGCATCGGAAACAGAGGCCACACATGCATCATGTTCTCGTATTCCCAGTACTCGGTATCGACGTCTTCCCGGGCCATCTTATCGCGCAGCAGGCGAGCGTCCGGCAGCAGGGAATCGTCGGTTCCTGCGAGAATGACCGTGCGGGGAAGGCTTCCCATCTCGCCAAACAGAGGACTGACCGCAGGATGGTCCATCGGAAGGCCTCCTGCATACATCCTTCCTACCGCTCCGAGCCCGGCCGGCTGGAGAAAGACGTCGCGCTGCGGGATGCCGAGCGCGGATATCTGCGGATTGTCCGTGGCTGCATCCACCCATGGCGAGATCAGAATCAGCCCCTGTGCCTGCAGCGGCGTCTCCTTGACCGACTGGGCCATGTCGAGAGCCAGCGCGCCGCCGGCCGAATCGCCCATAAGAAGTACCGGGCTCCCGGCCTGGGCGCATACGTGCACGTAAAACTCGCGCATCAGTCCCGTCAGCGTTTTCGCATCGGCAGCCGGAACGGTGGGGTAATTGGGTAGGATGACGGTGAAACCGGTTCGTTTCGTCCACTGCCTGGCAAACGCGAAGTGGGGCGGCAGAATCTCTTCGATATAGGCTCCGCCGTGCAAATAAACGACGGTCCCCCGTTCCTTCGTGCCATGCGATACATAATAATTCATGCTTACGCCCGATCCGCTATGGAAACGGCGGGTCTCAAATCCTTCCTGTTCCTCGGACAACGCAGGATATGGAGGCAATGTTTCGATATACTGCCGAATCGTTCCGGCATGTTCCCATTTATGATGAAATCCCTCGGCGGTCAGCTGCTCTTTTACAGCCGTACTCTCTTTACTCGGCATATGGTTTTCTCCCCTTTGCTGGACGTTATCGATATAGGGCAGGCTGGTGCATGTCCTGCTTCAATATATCACCGCACGCGGCACGGCCGCTGTGGCAATTGATACAGAAGCGTTAACCAATGGGGTAGTCCGAGACTAAGCTGCTCAAGGCTCTGAGCCGGCAAAACGATGATACCCTATGTAAAAGCCCCGCATGCTACCGGGCTGAATCGCTCAGTAATTGATCCGCGCTGCGCTGCAGAAGAAGGCAGAAGGACCGGTTATGTCCGATAAAAAACGACGATACGTCATAGCGATGACGGGCTGGCTCATAAGTAATCAGAGCGCGATGCTTCATATTTTCGATAAGTATGTCAGCGAACCGCTCCGCTGGACCCTTTGCGAAAAAGGTTAGGTAGGCGTACAGGGAATGATCCACGGGCTCATCGAGAGGGCTTACGCCCGCGCAGGAAAACTCGGTCTCCAAGCCCGCCTGCTGCAGCGACATCAATATCGGATACAATTGCTCGTCGACAGGGGCATTGCCGAACAACCGCGTGCGTTTGGGCTGTTTGCGTACCTTGGGTCTGTTGATCCACTCGTTTAGCTCCTGCCTTCTCCGTCTCCACTGTTCCGGGGTATGTGCGCTCAGGAGCATCTCTCCGCCGGAATCCTGTCGTTCCTGGTTCATCCCGTCCATCCCCCTCATTGACATGGTCTCTTGCTGTTACTTTTAGTGTAGTCCCATTTCGTTTGAAGTCAAATAAGCCGGACGGCTGGTCCGGCTTGCGTTAAAGCATGCGCTAACGGGTTTCCCGATGCAGCGTCACCCGCTTCAAACGCGGACAATATTTGCGCAATTCCATCCGCTCCGGGTGATTTCGTTTATTTTTGGTCGTTGTATAGTTACGGTCCCCCGTTTCCGTGCATGCCAATGTTATGGTCACTCGCATATTCAGCACCTCCTGCCTTTTGTTTAAATCGTAATAATTACGATTAATTAAAATATACTTTATTCCCGTTTTTATGTTTTGTCAAGAAATCGGAGCAACTTACAGCCGCATTTCGGGAAGTCGGTCATGTTGCCCGTCCAACTCGCAGTCCGATATCCCGTCCATATTGAAGGGATGGCTCAAGATTTGTCATCGTAATGATGAAATTATGAAAAGCCTTTATTTAGGCTAAATGATATGATTAAGGTTACAGACAGAAACCGCCTGAATATGTCACGAAAGGATGAGGAAGGTGTGGAAGCCGGATCGTAACAGCACACGACCTCTATATCAGCAAATTGCCGATGATCTGGAGCAAAGAATATCTTATGGTGAGTTTCCACCGGGCAGCTTACTCCCATCCGAACGAAAGCTTGCGGAGCAGTTAGGGGTTAATCGAAGCACCGTGGTTCTGGCTTACTCGGAGCTTCGGGCGCTTGGAATCATAGAGAGCCGTTCCGGAAGCGGAACGCGGGTCAGCAACTCCAAATGGGGAGCCACGCCCAAGCATACGCCGAACTGGCGCCGCTATGCGGAGGGAGGGAATTTCCTGCCGAATCTCCCTTTTCTTCGCCGGATTCGGGAAGCGCTGGCGCATGATCCCTCATTGATCGATTTTGCCAGCGGAGAGCTTGCCGGCGATTTGGCGCCGATCCAAGAAATGAATACGTTAATGAGTCAAAAATCGAACACGTCCTATTTCGGATATGACAACCCGCAGGGATATGGTCCGCTCCGGCAGGCTTTGGTTACGTATCTGAAAAAATACCGGGGGATCCAGACCACCGAATCCTCCATATTGATCACGTCGGGGTCTCAGCAGTCGCTGTATCTCATTACGCAGTGCTTGTTGTCGCCAGGCGATGCGGTGGCCATTGAAGATCCGTCGTACTGCTATTCGCTGCCGATGTTTCAATCGGCCGGCCTTCGCCTGTTCAGACTCCCTGTCGATGAACGAGGGGTGCGGCCGGAGGACATCCGCTCCCTGTACAAGAAACACCGGATCAAGATGATCTTCATTAATCCGAATTTTCAGAATCCGACCGGCACCGTCATGGCTCAGGAGCGAAGGTCGCAGCTGCTGGATGCAGCCAGTGAACTTGGACTTCCCATCGTGGAGGACGATCCCTTCAGTTTGACCGCCTACCAGTGCCCGCCGCCGGCTCCTTTGAAATCCGTGGATTCCATCGGGTCGGTGCTTTACATCGGGTCACTCTCGAAAATAGCCGCGTCCGGCCTTCGCGTAGGCTGGATGGTCGCCCCGAATTCCATCGTCGAGCGGCTCGCAGACGCCAGGCAGCAGATGGATTTCGGGCTGAGCGTGGTGCCCCAAAGCCTTGCCGTCCAGTTTATCGACTCTTCCTATTTTGCTCCCCACCTGGACAGGCTGCGAGCGAGCTTGCTGTACAAGCGGGATTTACTGATCGAGGCCCTGCAGAAAGAGCTGCAAGGCCTGGTTCATTTCCATGTGCCGGAGGGCGGCCTGCATCTCTGGTGCAAGATCGTGCCGGTAGTGAACGACAGCAAGCTGCTGGAGGCCGCCATTCAAAAAGGCGTTATTTTCGCGCCGGGAAGCGTGTACGGTTCGGCTTCCGGATATGTGCGATTCACTTACGCCCGTGCCAGGGCCGAGGATATCCCTTCCGGAATCTCCAAGTTCGCCCAAGCCCTGCACGCCGCCATTCAATAGGGCAGCACCGGGAGCGGTGCCCCCTGCCCTTTAGCAGGAAAAAGGTTAGCTTTCGGAAAGCTAACCTTTTTTCATGTTTTCTTTTGCCCTCTCCTCTTATCCTGATCATTTACAATAACGTCAACCCGATATATATAAACCCAAGAGGGTAATCTCGATGGACAATCTCTTGAACGAAGGGCGGTTCCGTTCAGACAGGAGGCTTCCATTCTTGTTTGACCTCCTTTTAATCCATCCATTTTTTGATATTTTAGTTAAAAATATCCTGCCTTTGAATTCGGATAAAAAACGCGGCAAAGCTTTTCGGATAACAGCCCTTTGACTTCCTCATCGTTAAGCTCATAGTAATTCCATTTTCCGATGCGTTCGATCAAAATAATATTTGCATCCAGCATGCTCGGAATCACACCCCGATATACAAAAAAAGAGATCCGGTTCACCAAAGCGGCCAGGATGTCTCTCATGCCGATAATCCCGCCGCCACCGTGCGGTTGCGTCCTTCCCCCTTCGCCCGGTACAACGCCATATCCGCCGCTTGAAATACATCCTCCCGGTTTCCCCCGTGCTCCGGATACAGCGATACGCCGATCGATACGGTGAGCGTTCCGGAATAAGGGGTCGGGGAAATCAGGATCGCCCTGCGTATCCGTTCGGCCATACGGTATGCCGTATCCAGGCTGCGTTCGCGAAGAAGAATGACAAACTCTTCCCCGCCAAAGCGGGAGCATACCGCATCCGCGGGAGCGCAATCCACCATGACGGCTGCCACGAGCTTCAGGATCTGATCGCCGGTTTGATGGCCGTATGTATCGTTTATCGCTTTGAAATGGTCGATGTCCAGGAGAATAACGGCATACGGCTCCCCGAGCGCATCCCAAGACTCAAGACAGCGTTCCAGTTCCCGGCGATTGGACAGCCCCGTCAATGGATCCGTGATGGCCTCCTGCTGCAGCGACTGGGTCTGCTTGGCCATCGTTTCCGCAGCGGCTCCCATGATCCGGTTCAACTGGTCGGCTTCCCGGTTCCAATGCGGCCGGAATTCCTGGGAAGACACCGTTTGGCCGGCTGCTACCGATTTCGTTAATTTATAGAGCCGGGTAAACGGGGCGGCAATTCTTGCGGCCGTATATACGGCAATGAACAGCATGAGCGCGATGGGAAACAGCATGCTTCTCAGCTGGTCCTGCAAATTTCCATTGACATCGGCCAGGATGGAGCTTACCGACGTCTGCATGACGATCCCCCAGCCATTCATCGCCACGCTGGCATAACCCGTCAAGTAATCGTCGCCCTGCGTATTCGTCACGCGTTGCATGCCGCTCTCGCCATCCATGAGCCGTCTCACGACCACGTTGGAACTCACGTCCTCCCCGACCCGGCTTTCCTCCAGATGATAGAGCACCTTCCCGCCGGAATCCACGATATAGGAATAGGAGTCCTCTTCATTCCCCGCACCGGATCCGAGGATCCGATGCAATATATTGTTTTCTTCCAGATAAATCGTGCCTGCTATCATGCCGTAATACTTGCCGGATCCGTCAAAAATCGGCTCGCTCGCAAACACGATCCAGCGGCCGGTCGGACTCCTATACGGTACCGAAAGATAGGATTTTCTCTCGTTTAATGCTTGAACGGCCCCCTCCGTTATTAATCGGGCATGGTTTACCTGATTCCCCGCAGGAGAAACAACCCGAATGCTCCCCCTTTCGTCGGCCCAAAATACGGAATTGAAGTAAGGGCTGCTCTGGAGCATAAGATCAAAAATGACCTGCAGCTCCTTTTCGTCGGATGCCGCTCTTGCCTCAATGGCCGGGTTGCTTGCGGCGGCGCGCAGACTTTGGCGCATCCCCGAGAAAAGCGCCTCTATGGTAACCGCCATTTTTTGCGCCGATGATAAATTCAGCGACATGGTCGTGTCGTACAGGGACCGTTTCTCGTTTTTATACTGGATGTAGACCATGATCGACATCGTCATCAGGATGGATAATGAAACCAATGCAGGCATGACCATCGCAAGACTGATTTTGAGGCGTCGTTTGGGTATGTTCATGGAGGCTGTACCCCTACTCTTATGAAATTTTTTCCGGATGAATACACGATCTTTTCATATTACTTCACAAACGTTTTGGAGTCCATATAGGGAATGCCGCATCATGCTCTGTATTTACCAGTTGCATAACGAACGTATGTTCGTTATATAATAGTGAGGAGCATATGAAGAACGATGAGGAGGCATCAGGCATGTCTGCGTCTCCGCTGCAAACCGAGGAAGAGCTGCTGTCCGTCAAGGACTGCGTCATTTTGCCGATTTTGCTGGACGTGCTGGAACGGGATATCCGCAGCATGAAGCATACCGGCATAAGCGACTATTACGTGCTCCATCTGCAGACCATTCAGAAGATTACGTTCGCGAAGCTCGCCGAGCTCAAGAGAAGCTGCCGCGCACGCGGCATCGCCATTCTGGAAACCCGGCGCCAGAAGCACTCCGTCACCATCCGCTACCGATGTCGCGGCTACCAGCATGACATGGAGCTGATGTGGGATTTTGTGAGGGCCGATATTCAAATGCGTCTGGCTGAAACATTTCACATTCGTCTCGAATAGGAGGAATCATCATGCATAAACGCAAGCAGCGCGTCGTTTTTCTGGCGGACTGCCAGTCCTTTTATGCCTCTGTTGAAAAAGCGGCGAATCCCGCATACCAAAACAGACCCCTGGTCGTCTCCGGCGACCCTTCCCGGCGAAGCGGCATCATTCTCGCGGCATGCCCGCTTGCGAAGGATCACGGGGTCACCACGGCGGAGCCCCTGTGGCAGGCCCAGCAGAAATGCCCCGATCTGGTCGTGATGAAACCGCGCATGAGCGCCTATATCCGGGTATCCCTGCAGATCATGAGCATTCTCGAATCCTATTCCGATCTCGTGGAGCCGTTCAGCATTGATGAGCAATTCATCGATGTGACGGCAAGCTTGGCGCACTTTGGCTGCACGCCGAAGGAGCTCGCCCGGCATATTCAGATGCGGGTGCGGCGCGAGACCGGCGTCTATACCCGAGTCGGCATCGGACGCAACAAGGTTCTTGCCAAGCTGGCCTGCGACAATTTCGCCAAGAAGAATGAGGACGGCATCTTTGAGCTGAACGAGGCCACCATAGGCGCGCTCTGGGCCTGCCCCACCCATAAAATGTTCGGCGTGGGCTCGCGGACCACGAAGCATCTGGCACGGCTCGGCATCCAGACCATCGGGGAGCTGGCCCATACGCCGCTTCCCGATCTCAAATTCAAAATGAAGCGCTACATGAAAAAAAACTGCGACATCTGGAGCGAAGTGCTGTGGCGAACCGCCAACGGTTATGATGATTCCCCAGTGACGCCCGATGCATTCGACGGGCAAAAAGGAATCGGCCGGCAGACCACGCTTCCCGTCGATTATCACGACCAGCAGGACATCGATGTCGTGCTGAACGAGCTCTCCATGCTCATCTGCCAGCGGGCGCGGGCCAAAGGCTACATGGGCAACGTGGTCCACGCCGGCGCCCAGGGCGCCGATTTCGACCGGCCGGTGGGGTTCTCCCGCCAAATGAAGATTGCCGAGCCGACGCATCTGTCCCGTGAAGTGTATGCGGCTGCCAAGGAGCTGTTCCGCAAGCACTGGGACGGCGGCCCTGTCCGCAAAATCTGGGTCTCCCTCGGAGAACTGCAGAGTGACGCCGTTTACCAGCTGTCTCTCTTCGGCGACCGGGAGCGGCTCATGTATTTGGAACATACCATGGACGATATCAACAACCAATATGGTCCCTCCTCCGTTTACTTCGGCTCATCGCTAACCAAAACCAGCCAGCTGAAATTTCTGAACGCCAAGATCGGAGGACACTACAAATGAAAAAACTAACGGGAAACGGTCTATGGGAATCCAGCCGCATGATGCTGTTTGAGCATCGCGACGCCATTTTGGAGAAGCAGGGCGAGAAGCATAAGCAGGCCCACCCTCTTCTGGATGAGCAGCAGATGCAGTGGATTATAGAAAAGATCAGCACGGCTTACCGGAGCAAGGAAACCATACAGCTGCAAGTATACGGGGAGTACGGAAATTACGCGGTAAACGGAAGGATCTCCCGAATCAATACCCTGAACGAGCGGTTGCTTGTCGGGGATACTTGGATTAATCTGGTAGATATACTGGAGGTTGAAACGGCGGAGACGTGTGATTGACTGCCGCGGGCATCCATATCCGCGCCTTGGCCGCGCCGCCGTCTTACCCATGCCGGATCCCCTGCCTGCTGCCCTCTCGGATCATCGGAGCCAGGGGATACGGCCAATTCGTTACATTATGGATCAAGGATGGGATCACGTTTGAACAACAATATGCACGCTGAACAAAACCTGCAGTCCATCGGACAAAAAAACGCAAGCTCCGGCCAGTCCGGCCAGCTTCTGCAATCGCTGCTATGGAACCGGCACGATCTTCCTTCGCTGGAGCATGGCCGGCTCTATCGGCATCACGATGGATTTACGCTCACCGGAACGGTCGTAGCCAGCCTGGAAGGCCGGACTCTCCACTGTTCCTACGAGGTCGCAACCACAAGCAGCTGGGAGACCCGGAAAGTCCGGATTACGCTCTCAAGCGGCACGGAAGAACAGTCCCTTCACCTGGAACGGGATGATGAGGGCCGCTGGTGGAACGGCGATACCGAGCTCACGGCCTTTGCCGGCATGACCGACATCGATCTCGGAATCACCCCGTCCACCAACACGCTCCCGATCCGCCGCCTGCAGCTGGAGCCCGGGGAGAGCGCAACCATGACGGCCGTATGGATTCAATTCCCGAGTCTAACCGTCGCTCCCCTCCCCCAACGATACACGCGGACGGGCGAATGCGCCTACCGTTACGAGAGCAACCACGGAGCGTATCAAGCCGATTTGGGGGTTGACGACCACGGCCTTGTCACAACGTACGCGGACGTATGGAGCCAGACTCGCTGATCCCCGCCCATCCCCGGCTGTCAGTGTTCCCCCTTGCCGCGGCAGCATCAGCCGGGAAACCGTTATAACGTCGCCTGATCCGCAACAAGGGATATACCCGCCATACGGTCGTCCGCCAAGCCAAAAAATCCCCTGCCGGGTCTGCTCTAAAGACCTTGCAGGGGATTTCCGCGCTCCTTATCAATGCGGAACAAAAACGAGCTGCAGCACGAACAGCACGGCAAAAATATACATCAGCGGATGAACCGCCTTCCACTTGCCCTTCACGATTTTCATGAGCGGGTATGAAATAAAACCGAGCGCAATCCCAGTTGCGATGCTAGACGTAAGCGGCATGGTCAAAATCACGAGAAACGCAGGGAACGCTTCATCAAAATCATTCCACCGGATGTGCTGAACGTTGCTCAGCATCAGACAGCCCACCACGATAAGCGACGGTGCCGTGATGGCGGACAATCCGGCAACCGCGCCGATCAGCGGGCTAAAGAAGGCCGCAACCACGAACAGCCCGGCAACGACCACCGAGGTTAAGCCTGTGCGGCCGCCTGCGCCGACACCGGCTGCGGATTCGATATACGCCGTGGTCGGGCTTGTGCCGACCATGGAGCCGGCCACGGTTGCCACCGAATCGGAGAACATGGCACGTTCCGCGCGGGGCAGCTTGTTATCCTTCATCAGCCCCGCCTGCTCTGCCACGCCAACGACCGTGCCCGTGGTATCGAACAGCGTTACAAGCAGGAACGAGAACACCACGGCATAGAGCCCGTGCCTGATCACATCCGAGGCCGCCGTAATGGGGTTCCATACCAGAATGCCTTCCGGCAGCGTGGGAACGGACATAATCCCGCCGGTAAAGGACAGCATATCGGCAAAATAAGCGATAATTCCGGTGATGATCATGCCAATGAACAAGGCGCCCTTCACATCGCGGGACAGCAGCACGAGCGTAACCGCCAAGCCCACCAAGGCGAGCACGACCGATGGCTGGTGCAAATCGCCGAGCGCTACCAGATTATCCGGATGCGCGGTGATAATGCCGCTCATCCGCAGACCGATAAAAGCAATGAACAGGCCGATCCCGACCGTGATCGCATGCTTCAGGTTCGCCGGGATCATCTCAATTAACCTGCGCCGCAGGGAAGTCATCGATAACAGCAGAAACAGAATACCGGCGATAAAAACGGCGGAAAAGGCTTCAATATAACCAAGTCCGGCATGCCCTTGGACAACGGAATACGTAAAATAAGCATTCAGCCCCATCCCCGGCGCCACGGCAATCGGGTAGCGGGCTACGAGCCCCATGAGCAGCGTACCGATGACGGCGGCAATAATCGTAGCCGTGAAGCTTTGTTCAAACGGCACGCCCGCTTGCGACAGTATCAGCGGATTCACCACGGTCACATAAGCCATCGTAAAAAACGTCGTGGTCCCGGCAACAACTTCGGTCTTGACCGAGGTGCCGTTAGCTTTTAAATCAAACACGAAAAATCCTCCATTCATGATGCTCGGCCCGGCTGAGCGCCGGACCCTTTTGGTAAGTTGTGCAATATTTGATATACTCAAACACAAACGAGCCGTCATCCTTATATGGCCATTCCGTCGGGAATGCCAGCATAAGTCGATGTTCTGATCTAAAGCGGCTCGAATGAGAGGAGGCCTTGAAACGATGTGCGGACGTTTTACGCTCACCGTTACTTGGGAAGAGCTGATGACCAGGTATCTCATTGATCCCGAATCGGTCTCTCCCTTTCACGTTCCCAGGTACAACATCGCGCCTACGCAGATGGTCACGGCCATTATCCATGACGGGAGCACCAACCGGATCGGGCAGCTGCAATGGGGGCTTGTCCCTTCCTGGGCCAAGGATTCCTCGGGCGGAGCCAAAATGATCAATGCCCGCAGTGAAACGCTGGAAGACAAGCCTGCCTATAGGATGCCCTTTTATCGGAAAAGATGCCTGATTCCTGCAGACGGTTTTTACGAATGGCAGAAAAGCGGCAATGGCAAGCAGCCCTTTCGCATTGGATTGAAGAACGGCGAAATATTCAGCATGGCCGGCCTGTACGACACCTGGATCACCCCAGGGGGCGAGAAGCTGAGCACCTGTACCGTCATTACGACCGAGCCCAACAGGCTCATGGAGCCGATCCATAACCGGATGCCGGTCATTCTAAGACCCGCTGACGAAGCGCTATGGCTTGAACGGCAGCCGTCCTCCCATACCCATGGGAACCACCCTTCCCACCTGCAATCGCTCAAGGAGCTGTTGAAACCCTATCCCGCGGAAGAAATGCAGGCAGTGCCGGTAAGCACAACCGTAAACTCCGTCAAGAACGACACGGAAGATTGCATCCGCTCCATTACGGGCAGCTAGATATTCCGAAAAGGTTGGGATTTCTCTTCGACTGTCGCGCTTTTTCACAGCATACCGGCTTCACCGCTGCCGGTTAGACCACAATAGCGAGGGACTCCTCTAAACGGGAATCCGCCTAAGATCGCCTCATCCCTGTTCAAGCCATGTCAAAAGCCCCTGCTCATTAGGAGAAAACACTCCCGAGAGGGGCTTCTTCTATGCTTGTCATTCCTTGATGTCATCCAGTTGTTAACGAAACATTCCCCACAGCTTGATCAAATGGAAGGTGTTGTTCGGATCGATGCGCTGTGCAAGCACGAATTGAACCATTTGCTGCTCCTGTGCGGAGCTCAGCTTTTCATTCAAGATGCCGCTGGCCGTCCGGATCAATTGATGTACTTTTGCGCTATTTTGAAGATCCGCTTTGGTCAAGCCCTGAGTCAGTCCCTTGATTCTTTCCTTGATGGCCGGGTTTTTCATTTTTAGCTTGATACGCTCCACCAGCTGCGGACTAATGCCATACTGCTGATAACCCAATGTTGAAGCACCTCCAGTCATAAATGCTGCTACCCTTTTTGAGTATATGACGAAGGTCTGTCCATTGTGCCAACAGATTCATGCCATTAATCCATGATATCGCCCTGGAAGATCTTCTCCTGCTGCAAAAAGTCGCGCAGCGGCTCATATTCCGGCGACGTCCAGAAGGAGCTGTCGCTAACGAGAGCCGCCGCGTCGCCCCGGGCCTCTTCGACTACCTTGAAATCGGCGACCATGTCGGCCAGCCGGAACTCCGGCAGCCCGCTCTGCTTCGTACCGAAAAAGTCGCCCGGTCCCCGAAGCTCCAGATCCCGCCGGGATACCTCGAAGCCGTCTTCGGTTTCCGTCATGACCTGCATCCGTTCCTGACCCACTTCCGACTTCGGATCAGCCACCAGGACACAATAGGAAGCATGCTGTCCACGGCCTACCCGGCCCCGAAGCTGGTGCAGCTGGGACAGGCCGAAGCGATCGGCGTCCATAATGATCATCAGGGTTGCGTTCGGCACGTCAACGCCAACCTCAACAACCGTCGTGGAGATCAGCAGCTGAACCTCATTGCTGTAGAATTGGCGCATGACCTCATCCTTCTCGGCCGGCGTCATGCGGCCGTGCAGAAGTCCGACGGAATATGCGGGGAACGCCTGCTGCATTTGAACATGCAGGTCAATCGCATTCTGGACGTCCAGCTTATCCGATTCCTCGATCAACGGGGCGATCAGATATGCCTGGCGTCCCTGACTTACTTCCCGGGAAATAAATCCGAGCACGCGGTCCATCAGTTCATGTTTGACCCAATAGGTCGTAATGGGAATGCGCCCTTTCGGACGCTCCGACAGCGTGGATACGTCCATGTCTCCGAAGGCGGTAATGGCCAGCGTCCGCGGGATCGGCGTCGCCGTCATCGTGAGCACGTCCGGATTATACCCTTTACGCCTTAGAACGCTTCGCTGATTCACGCCGAAGCGGTGCTGCTCGTCCGTCACGACGAGCCCCAGCTCCCGGAAGTAGACGTCATCCTGGATAAGGGCATGGGTACCCACGACGATGTCCGTCAGCCCCATCTGCAAGGAAGCCAGCAGGTCCTTCCGCTTCTTCCCCGTTACGCTGCCTGTCAGCAGACCGACCGTAATGCCGAAGGGTTCAAACAGCCTCTGCAGGGAACGCATATGCTGTTCGGCAAGAATCTCCGTCGGCACCATCAATGCGCCTTGGAAACCCGAGCGGACCGTCGTAAACAAGGCGATGGCGGCAACAATCGTTTTACCCGAGCCGACATCCCCTTGCAGCAAACGGTTCATGCAGTAAGGGGATCGCATATCATGCAAAATCTCCAGCTCCACCTTCTTCTGCGCATCGGTAAGCTCAAACGGGAAGCTGCGCACGAACTCCCGGATGGTTGCATTGTCGGCCGTATGTACCACCCCGTCCATCCGTCCCCGGTTCAGTGCCCGGAATGCCTGCATTTTTAACTGGAACAGGAAGAGCTCCTCGTACACCATGCGGCGCCGCCCTTCCTGACCTTCCCTGGAGTCGACAGGCTGATGGATCGTCATAATCGCCGCTTTACGGGGCATCAGATCATATTTTCGGAGCAGGGATTGCGGCAAAATCTCGGGAATCATCTCCCCGTATTGCTCCAATGCCTGTCCCATCGTTTTTCGGATCCAGGATTGCGTAATCTTTCCGCCGATGGAATACACCGGCTGCAGCGTTCCGCTCCGGAAGGCTCCTTTATCCGGGAATTCGGATTCGGACACCGTAAGCTGCATTCTGCGCTGGTCCCACTTGCCCGTCAGCACGATCTCCCGCCCAGCCGTAAGCTGGTCCTTCAGAAAATGCCGGTTAAACCAAGTCGCGGTGAACATCCAGTTTTCGGCCAGCATTTTGCAGGTTAATCGGGATTTGCGCCCGTAACGCTGCAGAACCGGCACGCTCGCAATCTTGGCTTGAATGGTGATTTTGTCCCCGTCCTTAACTTCGCTTAAGGACCGAAGCCGGTAATCCTCGTACCGGAAAGGGTAATACTCCAAAAGATCCTTGACCGTAGAGACGCCAAAGGCGTGAAGCTCCCCCTCTTTCAGGGCGCTCACGCCGTTGATCTGTCTGACGGATATTTGATCGAGTTTGAGACTCATATCATCTACCTCACTTAAGCAGGCCATATATATGCTGCAATGGTTCCCGGTCCGACGTGCGTACCGATAACCGGACCGATCTCGGAGAACACGGTTTCCTCGATCGTGAACACAGCGGACAGCTGCTGCAGAAAATCCTCAACCAGAGCAGGGTCAGCTGTATGACCCACAGCCACTTTAATATTTTTCACGCCGGATAGATCCTGTTGAAACAGCTCAATGATTTTGGCTGTCGCTTTCTTCCGACCCCGGACCTTGTCTACCGGAAAAATAATCCCTTCGCCGTCAATGGACAAAATCGGCTTAATGTTAAGCAGCGTACCGAGCACGGCCGACGCCTTGCCGATTCGTCCGCCCTTCTGCAAATATTCCAGCGTGTCTACCAAGAAGTAGAGGCGGCGCTTGGAACGAAGGTCCTCAAGCGATGAAAGAATATCCGAAACAGCGGCCCCTTCTTGCGCGAGCTTCGCTGCATGAACCACGAATAACCCGAAACCGTAGGAGGCCGATTTGGAATCCCATACGGTAATATCCGCTTCTCCTTCAATAAGAGAGGTTGCAAGCAGTGCGGACTGATACGTTCCGCTCAGGCCGGATGAGATGTGAATGGACACAATGGAGCAGCCTGGGTGCTGTTCCAGAATGGACTCATACACAGCCACAAAATCTGCGGGCGAAGGCTGGGAGGTCGTCGGAAGCTGAGGCGATTGCACCAGCTTTTGGTAGAACTCTCCCGGCGTGATTTCCACTCCGTCCAAAAACGTATCTTCCCCGAACATAAGTCTCAGCGGCACAATATGAATGTTGTGTTGCTTCGCCAGGTCTGCCGGAATATCCGCTGTGCTGTCTGTCACAATAACGGTCTTATTCACCGGAACCCCTCCTAAAAATGTACCATGCATAATATCAAAGCGTTATGAAAAAAAAACTCTATCGACGTACTTTCTCCGAAGACAGGCCGCATGCAGCGTAAGTTTTTCTACCGAGATAGGGAAGGAAAGCCTCTTGAGGAACCCGCCTATCTCTTATATCAAGACTCCACGGAGAACAGATAGGAATAGATCGGCTGTCCGCCGTAGTGTACTTCAACCTCCGCGTTAGGGTACTGCTCGCCCAGCCACTCCGTGAGTGCGCTGGTCGATTCCTCGGTTGCGTCAGCGCCGGTAAGCAGCGTTACGATTTCATCGCCGGATTCCAGCATTTTACCCAGCAAATCCTGGGATGTCGTGATCAGATCCTCGTTTGCTGCCACGATGTTGGAATTGCGGATACCGATGAACTGGCCAGCCTTGATCTCGAGATCATCAATTGTTGTGTCCCGCACGGCATAGGTGACCTGCCCCGATTGCACGCGAGTGATGGCATCCAGCATGTTGTCGGTATTCATATCCGCATTCTCGTCTTCCTGGAAAGCAAATGCTGCCGCGATTCCCTGCGGGATCGTCTTGCTCGGGATGACCGTTACGCTGCGCTCGCCTTCGAGAAGCTCTCTGGCCTGCTGGGCAGCAAGCACGATGTTGGAGTTGTTTGGCAGAATATAAATCTGCTGGGCCGAGATCGAAGAAATCGCATTGACGAAATCCTCGGTGCTCGGGTTCATCGTCTGTCCTCCGGAGAGAACGACGTCGACGCCCAGGCTCTTGAATATATCGGAAATGCCTTCCCCTGACGAAACCGCAATGAACCCGTACGGCGCGATCTCGTCTGCAGGAGGAACAGCCGGTGCTTCCGGCGTCACGGTCTCTGCCGGAATATCCGCAAACAGCTCGGGCATCGGCGCGATATCCATTCCGGTTGTCAGCAAGTCGCGGTGCTGCTCGCGCATATTCAAAATGTGAATCTGGGTGATCTCTCCATACATGAGGGCCAAATTCAACACTTCGCCCGGCGCCTTGGAATGGACATGCACTTTGATCGTCTCGTCATCGGCAATGACAATGATGGAATCACCGTTCACTGCAAGCGCTTTCCGGAACTTATCTTCATCAAAGTCCGCACTCGTTCCCTCTCCAAGCTGCCTATTAATAAAGAATTCCATGTCGTATAAAAATTCAATGTCCTCCGTGGACAGTCGGGATTGGGCCGAAGCCGGAGCTTGAACCGCCGAGAAATCAGGAACCGCATGATAGGCTGGTGCCGCGCTGCTCTGTTCTGCTTGTCCTTCCGCAGAAGCGAAGGAGCCGGACGCGCCGTCTTTCTTCAACGCTTGCAAGAAACCTTCGTAGATGTACACCAGGCCTTGCCCGCCCGAGTCCACAACGCCAACCTGCTTCAGCACGGGAAGCATATCCGGCGTCTGGGACAGCGTTTCTTTGGCTTTGGCCAGCACCTGCTCCATCAGCTCCACGATATCGTTGCTGCGGCGAGAGAAATAAACGGCATGTTTGGCCGCTTCTTTAGCTACGGTCAGGATGGTGCCTTCCACAGGCTTTACGACAGCTTTATACGCAGCTTCCACGCCTGTCTGCAGCGCTGCGGCAAATTGATGAGAATTAAGTTCTGTATAAGGTGCCGCATACCGGCTGAAACCACGGAACAACTGGGACAGGATCACCCCCGAGTTCCCTCTGGCTCCCATCAGAAGCCCCTTGGACAGCACACCGGCACTATGCCCGACGGACTCCGAGTACTTACTCTTCAGTTCTGCTACGCCTGCCGTCATCGTCAAATTCATGTTGGTCCCCGTGTCGCCGTCCGGCACCGGGAACACATTCAGGGAATTGACGTGTTCTGCATGCTGCTGCAGCTGCTCCGCTCCGGCAAGGACCATAGCGGTAAATTCTGTTCCATTCAAAGAACGCTTACTCAATGAGAATTCCCCTTCCTGGCTTGATACCCATAACACTTCTTGTCGTAAACTTCATATCTATTTCATAGCTTATAGCTGACGAAATGCCCAACCAGTAAATAATAGACTTGCATGATTAAATGGATCATACCATCTTGATGGGCTGCCCTCTCGTCCTCTACGTCATTCGGCAGCTCCAAACCTCCTCGAAACATGCCGACCAGCCCACAATATACAGATCTTCGGAAATATTATGGACTAATCAACATTGTACTATAATGAGAAAGAGAAATAAATGTTTTTAGGACAGTTGACGGAGCAATTTTTACTGTGATATTATATTTAAGTATTGTTTCATGCAGGGTTAGGAACAAGGAGGTGTAATGAATGGCTCGCAAATGTTATGTAACAGGCAAGAAACCAAGCAGTGGTAACCATGTTTCTCACGCTAACAACCACAACAAGCGTTCTTGGGGTGTCAACGTTCAAAAGGTTCGCATTTTGGTGGATGGCAAGCCAAAACGTGTATACGTCAGCACTCGCGCTTTGAAATCCGGTAAAGTGACTCGCGTATAATCATCTCGTTATATGAAGAAAAACTTCTAAATCTCCAGGCACCATTTGTGGGCGATCCGGGACAAGGAAGTTTTTCTTGCGTTTAGATACATATTCTTCACCTAAACAAAAAGCACCCTGAGCAGATAACAGGTGCTTTTTTTATTTAGATATAAGAAAAATGAAAGAGCCGAACTCCCGCTTTCTTATATCGCAAGAAAAACTTCCGGTCGAACGCGGTCTGTCTTCGATAAGTACGTCGCTAGACACTCTTCTTATGATACAAGAAAGCGGCAGAGGCCATGCGCGCATTGGCTTTCTTATACCGCAAGAAAAACCTCCGCATACAAGATGCGGTATGTCCTCCATGCGATCTATCGGAGTGCTCTTCTCTTGCCTCATCCCCCGTAAACCGGCTGGCGGCGTCGGTCCCAGGCGGAGGTTTTGTTACGCCGGGACAAGCTGTCAGCTCTTGTGAAACGTATTTAAGATGGCCTTCACAAAACCTCCCAAAAACTTCGGCAGCTTGAACGTATAGAATTTCATGTCTCACCCTCCCCAATCATTCTCATGCCTTCCTAGATTATGTTATGCACCAAGCCCTTAGATGTGAACACAGACAAAAAAGGCTACATGAGAACCCAGCTCATGTAACCATATTTATGCGGGAATCCCCCGCCCTATGCATCCCGTGCTCACGTTCTGAGGTCAAGATGTTACGCTGTCTCGGATTTGGGCAATGGCCGCCGCCCGATCCGGCTTGCCGAAGACCGCGCTGCCCGCAACCAGGACATCCGCTCCCGCTTCCACCACGAGCGGTGCCGTCTCCGCCGTAATGCCGCCATCCACTTCGATATGGATATTCGGATTCTCGGAGTTTGAAATCCATTCACGCAGCTGCGCAATCTTGCTTACGGTCCGCTCGATAAATGCCTGTCCGCCGAAGCCGGGATTCACGGTCATCACCAGCACCAAATCCACATCAGGAAGCACTTCCTGAAGGACATGGGCCGGCGTGGCCGGATTAATCGCGACGCCAGCCTTCACGCCATGCTCTTTAATGAGATGGATGACGCGGTGAAGATGCGGGCAGGTCTCGGCATGAACCGTGATCAAGTCTGCTCCTGCCTTGACGAAGTCGGCAATATACAACTCCGGCTGTTCGATCATCAGATGCACGTCGAGCGACAGGCCCGTATGCGGTCTGATCGCTTGGACGATCGGCGGCCCCAGAGTAATATTCGGCACGAAATGCCCGTCCATGACGTCCACATGAATCCAGTCGGCCCCGCTCGCTTCGGCTTCCTTAATTTCCTGCCCCAGCTTTGCAAAGTCCGCCGACAATATGGATGGCGCAATTTTTATCATGATTCAGTACCTCCGCTTCTTGTCTTTCATCTCGGTATAAAACTCCACGTAATGCTCATAACGGCTTGCCAGGATGATTCCATCCTCTTTGGCTTGAATCACCCGGCAGCCAGGCTCCTGGATGTGATTGCAGCCTCTGAATTTGCATTCAGCCGCATAAGGAGCAAACTCCTTGAAGCAGGTCGACAGCTCCTCGACACCAAGCTCCAGAAAATCCAGCTGGCTAAAGCCGGGCGTATCGGCAACATAACCTCCGTTATCAAGCTCAATCAGCTCCACGTGGCGCGTCGTATGCCGGCCGCGGCCAAGGCGCAGGCTGATTTCGCTGGTCTCCAGCGAGAGGCCCGGCATCAACGCATTGAGCAGGGACGACTTGCCGACGCCGGATTGACCGGAGAATACGCTGATTCGACCGGCCAGGCGGTCCTTCACCTCTTCGGTACCGATGCCTTGCAAGGAGCTGGTTATAAGCACTTCATACCCGATTTCTTCGTACTGGCGCTTGACCTGCTCCAATACATCATCCGAGTCGTCTGCAAGGTCCTGCTTCGTCAGGCAGATCAACGCCTCAAGGCCCGAATGCTCAATATGTACCAAGAACTTGTCCAGCAGATGCAGGCTCAAGTCCGGTTCCTTGACCGAAAACAACAGCACCGCCAAGTCGACGTTCGCGACAGGCGGGCGAATTAATTGGGAAGACCGTGGAAGTATTTCATCCACGGTCCCCTCCCCATTCTCAGTCAATGAATACTTCACGCGATCTCCAACGAGCGGAGAGATGCCTTTCTTTTTGAAAATGCCGCGGGCTCTGCATTGAACCGCTGGGTCCTCCCCGGATATAATGTTGCCATCCTGCAGTGGTTTGACATAGTAATATCCGCTTAGTGCCTTCACGATCAGTCCCTCTAGCATATAATAGGCCCTCACCTTTCTTGTTGAAATTAGTGTTCTCATGACTTGTTTCTAATCGTTGTCTTTGCCTTTGCCCTTACCCTTGCCGTTTCCTTCGCTGCCGTTATCCCAGTGATAAGCAGCATCATCTTCCTCATTCGAACCGTCCTCGCCATTTCCCTCATCCGGGTTGGTGTCCACCGGTACATCAGGTTGCTCAGGCGGCTGCTCAAAGGTCGGCTGCGGCACGGTTCCGTTCTTGACGTCGGTGTAGCTTACGCTGTACGTATCCACCTGGCGGCCGTCACGGAATATCATGACCGTCGCGTGTTTGTCGGGAGCAAGCAGCAGCTTAACGGGTACCATTTCGGAAGTCGTAATGGTCTTGTTTACGGCTTCCTGGTTGTCTCCCAGCGCGTCGCTGAAGACCACCCGGATTTTGCTTTCTTGTCCTTCGGCGCTCGGCGACACCGGTACGCTGTAATTATACTCGAGCGCGTCCGAAGGATAGCCGGAGCTGACGAACAGCGTGATATCGGAGCCTGGTGCAACTTGTTGATTGGCCTCATGCGGCCATTGCTCTATTACGATGCCCTTTTTCACTTCAAAACTAGATCTCTCTTTGATTGCTGCAATCTTAAAGCCATTTGACTCCAAAATATTGACGGCATTCTCCTGCTCTAAGCCAACCACGCCCGGCATAGGGACCAAATTCTTGCCCTCGCTCACCGTTACGCTGATTACTTCAGTTTCTGGATCTATTTTTGTACTGGCTTCCGGGCTTTGTTTAAAGATCTTGCCCTGAGGTACTTCATCATTTTTTTCAGACGATCGCTTGATGGAGGTTTCCTCGACTCCAATCTCTTTTAATGCAGCAACTGCCTCATCAAACGTCATCCCATTAAGGTCCGGCATTTCCGGGAGCGGCTTCGCATCCCCGACCGACAATTGAACCGGTGAGCCCTTCTTCAGCATGGTCTCTGGTTCCTTGTCCTGTGCAAACACGACGCCTTCATCCACATTCGGTTTATATTCGCGAATGACTTCCTCATTCACCGTCAAACCTTGGGCCTCTAGCTCGCGGATCGCTTCCTCCTCCGTCATGCCTACCACTGGCGGCACCTTAACCTCCGGCACCTCCAGCATATTGTTCACATACATGACGACGCCTAACATAAGGCCGAGGAATAAGAGTACAGAGCCGATAATGATGGTCGGCTTGACCCACTTTTTCTTCGGCTTGCCGGTTGGCTTTTCCTCAAACTCATCGTCGTCCGAATCGTCATCTTGGTCGTGATGATGCTGGCTGCTGCGCTGCATCGTTTTGAGCGCCGGCATGACTAGAGTAGAATCGGCATCGTCCTCGAACTCCATCTTCGGCTCATTGAGGCGCATCGGCATCAAACACGTCTCGAGGTCGTCCATCATTTCTTCCGCGGACTGGTAACGCTCCTCCGGATTTTTGCGCATGGACTTCAGGATGATGTTCTCCACGCTTTGAGGAATGAGCGGGTTCACTTCCCTAGGCTCGTCAAATTCCTCCTGCAGATGCTTCAGTGCAACACTGATCGGGCTCTCGCCCAGAAAAGGAAGACGGGCCGTGAGCATTTGATATAATACGATACCAAGTGAATATAAATCCGATTTCTCGCCCGTCACGACGCCCTTGGCGTGCTCCGGCGAGAAATAATGCACAGAACCCACGACGGAGCCTGTCTGCGTAATGGTTGTCGACGTGACCGCCCTGGCAATGCCAAAGTCGGTAACTTTGACCCTCCCGTTACGGCCAATCAGAATGTTATGCGGTTTAATATCGCGGTGAATAATCTGGTTATGATGGGCATGCCCCAATGCATCGCAGATCTGGGTCGCAATCCGCACGGCTTCTTCGACCTGCAACGGCGCCCGTTCTTTAATGATTTCATTCAAATTCTGACCTTCGATATATTCCATGACGATGTAATGCACATCTTCCTCTTGGCCCACATCGTAGATGCTGACCACGTTGGAATGCGACAATGAAGCCGCCGATTGTGCCTCACGCCGGAAACGGCGAATAAATTCCTCGTCGTGCACAAACTGCTGGCGCAGCACTTTGATCGCTACGTTCCGGTTCAGCAAAATATCCTGAGCCTTGTAGACCAGCGCCATGCCGCCGCCGCCGATGCGTTCGATAATCTTATAACGACCAGCCAATTCATGTCCGATCATGAATCCCACCCCTTTATACGTTGCCCGACAACCTCTTCTTGATGTTCAAACATTGCGACTGTGATGTTGTCCTCACCGCCAGCGAGAAGCGCCAGTTGAAGCAGGCGATCCGCTCTTTCTTCCAGAGGAAGGTCAAGTGAACCGGAAATTTGTCCGATCAGCTCGCGGCTGACCCGGTTGCTGAGTCCGTCACTGCATAGCAGCAGCACTTCGCCTTCCCCGAGCGTAACCGGCGTAAGCTCAACCGTCACGTCCACATCCGTTCCAAGTGCCCGGCTTAATACGTTTTTCCGGGGATGGGTTTCCAGTTGATCTTCCGTAATCTGACCGCTCTTAAAAAGCTCATTAACCAATGTGTGATCATCCGTGAGCCGAATGACTTGTCCGGGAACGACTTTGTAAGCCCGGCTGTCCCCGATATGACCGATATAACCTTCGGAGCCTCGCAGCAGCACCGCTACGATCGTCGTGCCCATATTGTGAAGCCGCTCATCTGCCGAGGCTTCCTGATAGATAACTGCATTGGCGTGCAATATGGCATCGCCAAGCGCAGCCCGAACGCCGTCCATGGACATGTCCTGCTCCAAAGAGGACAAATCCGCGGCCACGGTATCTACCGCAAGCCTGCTGGCGGTGTCGCCCGCAAGGTGGCCGCCCATGCCGTCGGCAACCACACCCAAGGTATAGCCATGCTCCAATGTGCTAACAAATACCGAATCTTCATTAACAGGACGAACGCGTCCCACATGGCTTACATGAACCGTCTTGATCAAATCTTCTCACCTCAACTCCATATGCTTGGCCCGCAGCTGGCCGCAAGCGGCAGCGATATCATGGCCTTGTTCACGACGGATGGTCACATTGACCCCCTTGTCTGCTAACGCACGTTGAAATTTGAAAATATCGTTACGCGATGTGCGAACATATTTCCGTTCCGGCACATGGTTAACCGGAATCAGATTGACGAAGCAGTTCATATCCTTGATGACGTCCGCAAGCTCTTCGGCATGCTCCACCTGATCATTCACCCCGCCGATCAAGGCGTATTCAAACGTAATGCGGCGTCCGGTTTTAGCCTGGTAATAACGAAGCGATTCAATCACGTCGTCAAACGGGAACCGGCGGTTCACGGGCATCAGCTTAGAGCGCAGCTTATCGTTCGGCGCATGAATGGAGATGGCCAGATTAATCTGGGTATCCTCTTCGGTGAATTTATAGATGTTAGGCACAATGCCGCTCGTGGATACGGTAATGTGGCGTTGGCCGATATTCAATCCTTTTTCATGGATCATCGTGCGCAGGAATTTCATGGTCGCCTCATAGTTCTCAAACGGTTCGCCTGAACCCATGATCACGATGCTGCTGACGCGTTCTCCCGTTTTATCGAGAATCTTCTGTGCCTGAACCACCTGGGCAACGATTTCGCCGGAGGTCAGGTTTCGCTTCAAGCCTCCCAGCGTGGAAGCGCAGAACGTACATCCGATACGGCAGCCGACCTGCGTCGTAACGCAGATGCTGTTGCCGTAGTTATGCCGCATGATGACGGTCTCGATGGCATGGTCATCATGAAGGCCGAACAGAAACTTGACCGTTCCGTCCTTGGATTCCAGCTTGGTGATCTCCGTCAGGGTCACGAAGCTGAATTCCTGCTCCAGCTTGGCCCGAAGCTCTTTGGACAGATTCGTCATTTCCGCGAAGTCGTTCACCCGCTTCACGTACAGCCAGTCATAAATCTGGGTTCCCCGAAACGCGGGCTCCCCGTTCTCTTGAGCCCAGGCTTGAAGCTCTTCCAGTGAATAATCATATATAAAAGGTTTCATTCTCACCACACCTGTCTAGTTTAAAGGATGTCCGGCCAGCATTCTTCCGAACGCTCCCTATTTCATTCATATGCATCTCTTTTTTCATTCTTCCTATTCTAACATAAATAAAAGAGACGGTAAAAGAGGAAAACCCGCCGGCATAGGCGGGATACGACTATAGTCATGGCGGCAAGCGCCCTTAAGAGGAACGTCTGCCGAGTCTGGCAATGTAAAAGCCGTCGCTGTGATAGTGCTGGGGCAGGATTTGAATGCCGCCGCCTCGCGCAAGCGAATTCTCGCCCAGCCGGCTTAAGGCTCCAAGGCCGTCTTCAGCAATGGCGAATTCGGAATGGCCTTCTAGAAAAGCAGATACCACGCCTTCATTCTCCATCGGTTCAATCGTGCACGTGCTGTATACCAAGATCCCTCCGGGACGCAGCAAGGTCGAGACCGACTCCAGCAGCCTGAGCTGCAGCGCCGCAATCTCATGGATGTCCTCCTGGGACTTGCCCCACTTCAGATCCGGCTTGCGCCGGATCACGCCAAGGCCGGAGCAGGGAGCATCCAGCAAAATTCGGTCGAAAGACGCAGGCTCGAAGCGGTCTGCCAAATCCAGCGCATCCCCCGTCACGATCGAAATGCTGTCCAGTCCCAAACGACTGGCTTGATCCGATATCAGCTTCCCTTTATGGGCATGAATATCGTTGGCGACGATGCTACCCTCGTCCTTCATCAGCTCGCCCATATGGGCGCTCTTTCCGCCCGGGGCCGCGCAGCAATCGAGGATGCGCATGCCCGGCTCAGGCTGAACGGCCTCGGCCACGAGCATCGAGCTTTCGTCCTGGATCGAGATCATCCCGTCACGATACCAATCGGTCAAGGCCATATTGCCCGCGCCCTTAACGACAATCCCGTAGGGACTAACTGACGATGGGGAAGCGTCCAGGCCATGGCTGCCCATTAATTTCAGCATGTCATCGCGGCTGATCATCGTGGTGTTCACCCTTACGCTGACAGCCGGCGGTTCATTGTTTGCGGCACAGATCGCCTCCGTTGCCTCCGTACCGTACTGGGAAATCCAGCGCTCCACCAGCCACTGCGGATGGGAATGCAGAAGGGAAATGCGCTGGGCGTCCGTCATATCCTCCGGAATGGCCAGGGTTTCCTTCTGACGCAGAATATTCCGAAGCACCCCGTTCACCATGCCGGAGATCCCTTGATGCCCGCGGCGCTTCGCCAGATTAACGGCTTCGCTGACAACCGCATGGTCCGGGATCCGATCCAGGTACACGATCTGATAAAGGCTGATGCGAAGCAGCGCCCTTACCCAAGGCTGAAGCTTCCGCACCCCTTTGTTGACAAACTTGTCCAAAAAATAATCAAGCGTGTTCAGCCGCGAGATCGTGCCGTAGATCAACTCCGTGGCTAGTCCCGCGTCGCTCTTGGCAAGCGAGGACTTCTGCAGAGCGGAGTTGAGCAGGAGATTGCTGTACGCCCCCTCCTGCTCAACCTGAGTCAATACATTCATCGCCAGCTCCCGGGGAGAGTCCAGGCGTCCCTTCGGGCTGCGGTTTCCGCTCACGACAGCACCGTCCCGGCCGTCAGGCTCGTCCCGCGGACGAATTGCGCCGCATCCATTGCCTTCTTGCCGCTAGGCTGAACCGTAAGCAGCGTCAGCGTACCGTCGCCTGTTTTCACGACGATCCCTTTCTCATGCAGCTCAAGCACGGTCCCGGGCTGCGCATCGCCAGATGGCTTCTGGGCGCTGTCCGGCTTAGCCGCTGCCCATACTTTAAACACTTCGCCGTTCCACAGCGTGAACCCGCCGGAATAAGGAACCAGGCCGCGAATCTGATCGTAGATTTCGCGGGAAGTGCGGCTCCAGTCGATCTTCTCGTCATCCCGGGTCAGATTCGGAGCATACGTTGCCTTCGAATCATCCTGAGGCTCGGCCTCCACCTTGCCCTTCACGAGCCGCGGCAGCTCCCGCCGAAGCAGCTCCGCGCCGGCTTGGCTCAGCTTCTCGAACATGGTTCCAGCCGTATCATCGTCTTCAATAGGGACCTCGGTGCGGGCGATCATGTCCCCGGTGTCGAGTCCTTCCGCCATATACATCAGCGTGATGCCCGTGACGGACTCTCCATTGATGATGCTCCGCTGAATCGGCGCTCCTCCCCGATAAGCGGGGAGCAGCGAGCCGTGGACGTTCAGGCAGCCAAGCGCCGGCATATCCAGCACCGATTTCGGCAGGATTTGGCCGTACGCGGCCGTGACGATCAGATCGGGTTTATATTCGGCCAATTCGGCCACGGCTTCCGGATTCCGCAGTCGCTGCGGCTGCAGGACAGGGATGCCGTGACGAAGGGCGGCTTCCTTGACCGGCGTCGGGGTCAGCACTTTTTTGCGCCCCTGCGGACGGTCAGGCTGCGTAACGACGGCGGCTATCGTGTATCCTTCGGCAATCAGCATTTCCAGACTGGGTACTGCAAAGGCGGGGGTGCCCATAAATACGATATTCATCGGTTCTCCAACTCATTTCTCGGCTGTTCCGGAACGTACTCATACACCCGGTCGGCGATTTCCGTAAACAGCACCCCGTTCAAATGATCGATTTCATGCTGAAATGCTCGCGCAAGCAGCCCTGTACCCGTAATGACAAGCTCATTTCCTTCGCGGTCAAGCCCCTTAACCGTTACTTTCTCCGCACGTCGAACATCCCCGTTCCAGCCTGGAATACTCAGGCAGCCTTCCGGCCCGAATTGCTCGCCTTCGCTCTCCACGATCTCCGGATTGATCATCTTGATCAAGCCGTGCTCATCGCCCGCATCGATAACAATCAGGCGCTTCAGTATGCCGACCTGCGGCGCGGCCAGCCCGACGCCTTCCGCATCGTACATGGTATCGGCCATATCGTCCAGGAGCTTTTGAACGTTCGGCGTAATTTTAGTAACTTCCTTTGCCTTTTTATGAAGAACCTCATCCGGTTCTTTAACGATAATACGAATCGCCATGTCTACGACACCATCCTTGTGCTTTTCATCATTATATGCGCTATTACATTAACATTTGCGGATCAACGTCAATACTGATTTGGAGCTTGCCGTCCCGCGCCGAATCCTGAAGCTTCTCGGCAACCGAACGCACCAGCGAGACAGCATCCATCGTTCCCCGCCATTTTATCATACATTGAAATCTGTATCTATTTTTTAACCGCGGAATGGGGGAAGCCACCGGACCCAGGATATCGAGCGCGCTTGCGTCGAACCGGTCCAGGCTTCCGAACCATCCCCGGCGGTCGGATTCGCTTTTGATGGCAGCGGCAAAATTCTCTGCCAGTCGTACGAGCAGCGGCAGCTGTTCATGCGACAGCGTCACCAGAATCAGCCTGCAGTACGGCGGATAATGGAGCGCTTTGCGGTGCTTCAGCTCATCCTTGACGAAGGATAAATAATCATGGCTGCTTGCATGAATAATCGAATAATGCTCGGGCGTGTAGGATTGGATGACCACTTCACCCGGCAGCTGATGGCGTCCCGCTCTTCCGGCCACCTGGGTCAGCAGCTGAAACGTCTTCTCGGCCGCCCGGAAGTCGGGCAGGTTCAGCGCCGAATCGGCCGTAATGACGCCGACCAGGGTGACATCCGGGAAATCCAGGCCTTTGGCGACCATTTGGGTTCCAAGCAGCACGTCGCCCTTTTTATCCCGAAACTGCTTCAGCAGCTTCTCGTGGGAGCCCTTCTCGGTCGTCGTGTCCACGTCCATCCGAATGACGCGAATCCCTGGGAACAGCTTGGCCAATTCTTCCTCGACACGCTGCGTGCCCGTACCGAAATAGCGTATATGCTCGCTCCCGCAATCCGGGCATACCTCCGGGGCCTGTGCGGCGTAACCGCAATAATGGCAGCGCAGATTGTTCGATTTCTGATGGTAGGTCAGCGAAATATCGCATTCCGGACAGCCTGCCACATATCCGCAGCTCCGGCACATCACGAAAGTGGAATACCCCCGCCGATTCAGCAGCAGCACCGTCTGTTCTCCGCGTTCCAGCCGCGCCGAAATCGCGGCATGCAGGGAGCGGCTGAACATGGAGCGATTCCCTTCCCGGAGCTCCTCCCGCATATCCACGACCTGAACAGCCGGCAGCTGGTTGCCCAGCGCACGGCTCGGCATCTCCAGCAGATGCGGAGCAAAATCATCCTGAGCCTGCGATCTCGCCGCATGGTAGCTTTCAAGCGAAGGCGTTGCCGAGCCCAGAATGACGGCTGCGCCTGTCAGCGAGGCACGGTGAATCGCCACGTCCCTGGCATGGTACTTCGGCGTTTCTTCCTGCTTATATGAACTTTCATGCTCTTCATCCATAATAATAAGGCCAAGTCGGTCAAACGGCGCAAACACCGCCGATCGTGCTCCCACGACAACCGAAGCCCGGCCTTCCCTAATTTTGCGCCATTCATCGTAGCGCTCACCATCCGAAAGCCGGCTGTGCATGACGGCCACGCGGTCGCCGAAGCGGGCTTTGAACCGCTCCACCATTTGGGGTGTGAGCGATATTTCGGGCACCAGGACAATCGCCTGACGCTCCTGATCCATGCAGCGCTGAATGGTCTGCAGGTAGATCTCGGTCTTGCCGCTGCCCGTTACCCCGTGCAGGAGAAACGCGCCATGCTTGCGTTCATCCAGCTTGCGCACGATGCTCCGGTACACCGCCTGCTGCTCCGGCGTGAGCGCCAGCGGGGCGCTGGGCGTAAAGTGCCGTCCCCGGTACGGGTCGCGGAACACTTCGACATCCTCAAGGGTAATCAGTCCCTTGTCGGCCAGCGCCTTCACGGTGCCTGCGGTGACGCCGAGCGTCTGCAGCAGATCCTTCTGCGATATCGGCAGGAAGTCCTCCATCTCTACGATATATTGGAGCACTTCCTTCTGCCGCTGAGCCTTAGCCGGAAACGAAGCCAGCGCCACATGCGCTTCCTCGCTCGAAACGGCAAGCTCTACCGCTTTCATCGTTTTTTTCTGCAGTTTGTCCTTGATTTGCTGGAATTCGCTTAACCGCCCCCGGCCGATCAGCGCTTTTACGGTGGCTGCCGCATCCGGAAACGCTCGCGTTAACTGCTGGAGCGACACCTCGCCTCGCTGACTGACAAACCGGATGATCTCCTGCTCCAATTCGCTTTCCGGGAGGAGCGCGAATAATCCGCCGCTTTCATCCGACAAGCCCGCATCCGGCTCGCCAAGGGAAATATACCGCTCGGCTTTTCCCTTCAGCGCCGTTGGCAGCATCGATTGAAGAGCGGATATATAACGGCATGCATACCGCTCTTTCATCCATTCTCCAAGCTCAATCAGCTCAGGCGAGAGCGGAGGCATCACATCGAGGACTTCCTGAATGGGCTTCATTTTGGCCGTATCCATCTCGGGCCGGGGATGCAGCGAAACCACGAATCCCTGAAGCGTACGGTGACCGAACGGCACGCCGACCCGGCTGCCTACCTCGACCCATGGCCGGAGCTCCTCCGGAATCAGATAATCAAACGGACGGTCCGTATCCTTGGACGGCACGTCCACAATCACACGGGCCATTTCCATCAGGATAACCTCCCGGTCAACCGTTCGGCCGCCAGCGTTAACAGCCTCATGGCCACTTCCTCCTTGGACATCACGGGCAGCTGCAGGACGAGCCCTTCTGCATCGAATATATGAACGCTGTTCGTGTCCGTGCCAAAGCCGGCGCCTTCCTGCGTAACATCATTGGCAACGATCAGGTCGCAATTTTTGCGTTTCAGCTTTTCCCTGGCGAACTGCTCCACCGTATCCGTCTCGGCGGCAAATCCGATCAAGAACTGGGAGGTCTTTTGGCGTCCCAGGCTTTCCAGGATATCCGTGGTCTTGACAAGATCCAGCGTCATCGTTTCCCCGCGCTTCTTGATCTTTGACGTCGCCGCCTCCGCAGGACGATAATCGGCGACCGCTGCCGCCTTAACCACGATATCGCTCGTATCGAACACGCGCTGCACCGCTTCGTACATATCCTGGGCCGACTCCACTCTCTCGGCAGGAATCCCCTCTGGCGGGGCTTCATCGGTATGAGCCGCAATGAGGTGGACGTCCGCTCCCAGCTGCTTGGCGGCTTTAGCAATCGCAAACCCCATTTTTCCGGAGGAATCATTCGTGATATAACGGACCGGATCAATGCGCTCGATCGTACCGCCGGCCGTGACAACCACTTTTTTGCCGTGCAATATGCCTGTCGATGTGCTTTCCACATCCTGATTCGACGCCGCGGACTCGGCTGCGCGCCCTTGGAAAAACCGTTCAACCACATCCACGATCGTATCGGGCTCCTCCATCCGTCCCTTTCCGACGTATCCGCATGCCAGAAGTCCCTCTCCGGGTTCAATCATGGACACCCCGCGGGAAACCAGCGTCTCCATGTTGGCCATGACGGCCGGATGCGTGTACATATGCACGTTCATCGCCGGCGAGATCATGACAGGAGCCGTGGTCGCAAGCAGCGTCGTGGTCAGCATGTCATCCGCCAGGCCATGTGCCATCTTGCCGATGATATTGGCCGTCGCCGGAGCAATCAGCACCAGATCGGCCAGGTCGGCCAAGTGGATATGCGAGACGACCGAGGGGTCCCTTTCGTCAAAAGTATCGCTATAAACCGGGTTTTTGGTCAGCGTCTGCAGCGTTAATTCCGGAATGAACTGCTTGGCGGATTCCGTCATGATAACATGCACATCCGCTCCCCTCTGGACAAGCCTGCTGCATAAAGTCGCTGCTTTATACGCGGCAATGCCACCTGTAACGCCAAGTACGACGACTTTTCCGTTCAACATGACAATCCCCCGCTTTCCATTTGTATGAAGGCTGTACTTTCATATCTTCTCAAAAAAATAACAACCTTTCGGTTGTCACATTTTCGCGCGCTAACGCATGGTATTCGAATGTTGAAAAAAAGCCTTAGTCCTCTCCACGCTCGATCTTCACGTAATCGCCATAGATTTCTTCCAGAGCGACACCGACGAACTTATGGGATTTCGGATGTTTCAACTCGCTGACTTCTCCTTCACGCAATTGGCGTGCACGGCGGGAAGCCGCAACCACAAGAGAATATTTACTGTCCACTTTATTCATCATTTCATCAATGGATGGATATAACACAGTCGAAGCACCTCTTCTTTATTTACTTGAAAGTTTACGCCGTCTATGAAAAACAGCTTACTTTCTCACCTTACAATGTTCGGCTATAATGATAGATTGTATTCTCTCGCAAGCAAGATTGATTTCATCGTTCACTACGGCATAATCATAATGCTGCAGCAGATTGATTTCGTCAACAGCTACGGACATGCGGTGGTCGATCGTGGCCTGACTTTCTGTCCCCCGGCCCTGGATCCGATCTTTCAGTTCGTCCAGCGACGGCGGCATCAGAAACACAAAGATACCGTCCGGAAACTTCTCCTTGACCTTCAGCGCGCCCTGCACTTCGATCTCCAGTATAATATCCTTGCCGGTGGCTAATGTTTCTTCCACAAAATCACGCGGGGTTCCATAATAGTTCCCGACGTATTCCGCATATTCGAGAAGCTGGTCGTTCTCAATCATATCCATGAATTGTTCCCGACTTTTGAAAAAATAGTTTACGCCGTTTACCTCGCCGAGCCGCGGCGAACGCGTCGTAGCCGACACCGAATACACCAGTTCCGGAACCCGGCTGCGAAGTGCCGTACAGACGGTTCCCTTTCCAACCCCGGAAGGACCGGACAATACAATCAATAATCCTTTAGACATAGTACTCCTCATCTTATTCGTCGTTGTCGTCATCTTTGCTGGACAGACGGTGAGCCACCGTTTCCGGCTGTACGGCCGATAAAATCACGTGATCGCTATCGGTAATGATAACAGCCCGCGTCCTTCGGCCATATGTAGCATCAATCAGCATATGACGGTCCCGTGCTTCTTGAATGATCCTCTTGATCGGAGCCGATTCAGGACTCACGATTGAGATGATCCGATTGGCCGATACGATGTTTCCGAAGCCAATATTAATAAGTTTGATTGCCATAGTGCGGTTGCTCCCCCTATACATTTGACTCTTACTTGCCGATGAAACTGCGGTTATTCCACATTGGCGGCTTGTTCACGAATCTTCTCCAGTTCCGCTTTCATTTCGACAACACGGTTTACCAGAGTCAGATGATTGGCTTTCGATCCAATCGTATTGACTTCTCTGTTCATTTCCTGAATCAGAAAATCCAGTTTACGGCCTACAGGGCTTTTCTGAAGAAGCAACTCCCTGCATTGTTCCAAATGGCTGTGAAGTCGAATCAACTCCTCGTCCACATTGGAACGTTCAGCAAACAGAGCGACTTCCATTCCGAATATATGTTCATCAACAGCAAGCGATCCGTCATCAAGAGATTCAATGCGCTGCCGCAGGCGCTTCCGGTATTCGGCCGGAACCTCCGGAGCAAGCTCGGTCATCTCCCGGTGCAGCTGCTGCAAGCGGTCAAGCCTCTGCCCGATATCCTTCGCGAGAAAAGCGCCTTCCCTGCTGCGCATCTGGACCAGACCCTCAAGCGCTTGTTCCAGACCTTGAAGAAGCGCATCATTCCATAACCCCTGCTGCGCTTCATCCATGGAAAGTCCGCTCGGAGTAACAAGAACATCTGGCAGCGTCAAAATATCCCGCACCGCCAGATCTCCCGTGATTCCGTATGACTTCAAATCCTCGGCTGCCTGTAAATACGCTTGAACCATGGCACGGTTCAGCACGGCACCCTGAGACTCGCCGTTGTTTTCCTTGTTAATATAAACATCAATCCGTCCGCGTCCGATCCGGCTCTGTACCGCCCGTCGAAGCGAATCCTCGAAGAGTGCCCATTCACGGGGCATGCGAAAGACGATCTCGCAGTACCGGTGATTGACTGACTTCACTTCGAAAGAGATACTGTAGCCTTGAAAATCGACAACGGATTGCCCATATCCGGTCATGCTCAATGACATCGGAATCACATCCATTACACTATTGTAATTGATAATTATTAATGAAACAAGGGGGTCAATCGGCGGCCCGATTTCTCCCAGACGTACTCCATTAATTGTACGCTCATTTCATAGAACATAAACGGCGTCATCAAATAGATGCCGTTAAAATGCTCTGTCGCAACATCCAGCAGCTCCTTGCCGATCTTGACGCCCATCGCCCGACCCGCTTCGCCTTCAAGTCCCGCCATGCGGCTGCGGACTTCGTCCGACAGCTGAATGCCCGGCACCTCATTGTGCAAATACTCGGCATTGCGCCCGCTTGCCAGCGGCATGATGCCGATGAAGATCGGAATATCCAGATGCGCCGTCGCTTCCCGAAGCCTAACCATTAACTCGGGATCGTAAACGGGCTGCGTCATGACGTAATCGGCGCCCGAAGCAATCTTCTTCTCCAAGCGGGCAACCGCTTTGTCCAGATGCCTTACATTCGGATTGAACGCTGCCCCGACAACGAATTTGGCTTTTTGCTTCAGCGGCTTTCCGGAGAAAGCAATGCCGTCGTTCAGCTGCTTGATCATCCGAATGATTTCAAACGAGGTCATGTCGTAAACCGAGCTGGAATCCGGCAAATCCCCAAAACGGGCCGGATCCCCCGTCACCGCAAGCACATGGTCGATGCCGAGCGCGTCGAAGCCCATCATGTGCGACTGCGTCCCGATCAGGTTCCGGTCGCGGCAAGCAATGTGGATCAGCGGCCGCAGTCCCGTGCGTGCTTGTACCAGATGTCCGAGAGCCATGTTGCTCATGCGGGTTACGGCCAGCGAGTTATCCGCAAGGGTCAGCGCATCGGCTCCCGCTTTTTTCAAAGCTTCCGCGCCTTTCATGAACTTGGTGATATCCAAATCCCTCGGAGGGTCCAGCTCCACGATAACCGTATGCCGTTCCTTTACGATATCGACAATCGTCGGCTCCCCGCTGCGCTCGTAGAATTGCTCCTGGGCGGTTTCGTGAATCACGATCCGGTTGATCTCCGCCTCTTCGACGGCAGGGAGCGGCGAAGGAACGTAGCCGGATAGCGCCGAGGAAATTTCCGCGATATGCTCCGGCGTCGTCCCGCAGCAGCCGCCGATAATGCGGGCGCCGCGATCCGCAAACTCCAGAGCCGTTTTCCCGAAATACTCGGGACTCGCGCCATACCGGTATTCTCCGTCCACATAATCGGCGATTCCCGCATTCGGGTAGACCGAAGCCGGAAGATTCATGATGCCGTTCAGGGTTTCCAGCGCGCGCATGATGCCGTTCGGCCCCGTCCGGCAGTTAAACCCGATCACGTCCGCGCCTTCATGGCTCAATATGCGGTATGCATCCGGCATCGTGAAGCCGTCCAGCGTGCGGGCAATATCCTCCACCGCGAACTGGCAGATCACCGGCAGGTCGCTCAGCATCCGTGCCTGCGCCAAAGCCAATTGCATTTCATCCACGTCGTAGAACGTCTCGAGCAGGATGCCGTCAACGCCTTCGGAGATGAGTACGGACAGCTGCTCTTCGAAGTAACGCTTGAGCTCGCTCGTGGAAATATTGCTTCTTTTGCCTGCCCGAATGGAGCCGACCGCTCCCACCACATATCCTTGATCGCCGGCGGCTTCACGCGCAATTCTCACGCCTGCGCGGTTGATCTCTCCTACCCTCGCCTCCAAGCCGTATTTGGACAGCTTGTCATAATTGGCTGAGAACGTGTTGGTCTCGATGACCTGTGCACCAGCCTCAACATACTGGCGATGAACGTTCCCGATGACCTCCGGAGAGGTTAAATTCAGTTCTTCATATGAAATGCCTACAGGAAATCCTTTTTGATATAAATAAGTACCCATCGCGCCGTCACCGACCAGTACCTGATTCTCCCATGCCTGCCGAAGATTCGGTTTCATCGCGTTTTCTCCTCCACCCGACGTTTATTTTCAACTAATGTATCATAAAACCTCTGCAAAGATAAAGAGACAAAAGGGAGGCCTTTCGAAGGCCTCCCTACCGTGTCCGTCCCTGCAGGACAAACTTATGAACCTACTGTTTTTTCAACTGCCGGAGGAAGAGAAGCGGCCAGCGCATGCCCTAAATTGCCAACTTCCCTTTATATACAACCTCGGCCGGTCCCGTCATGTACACATGGTTGTCAAGCTCATCCCACTCGATGAACAGATCCCCGCCCTTAAGCGAGATCGTCGCGCTGCGGTCTGTGGCACCGTTCAGCACGGAGGATACCAGCGTCGCGCAGGCGCCGGTGCCGCAGGCCAGGGTCGGTCCCGCCCCGCGCTCCCATACCCGCATGTCCACTTGACCGCGTGAATTCACCGTTGCAAACTCCACGTTGATCTTTCTCGGGAAGAGCGGGTGCACCTCAAGCTTAGGCCCCCATACTCCGAGATCAAAGTTCACCGCATCGTCCACATAAATGACGCAGTGCGGATTGCCCATGGAAACGGCAGTGAATCGGAATTCCCGGCCGTCCACTTCAACGGGATGATTCACCACCGGATTGAGATCGACCAAGGTCGGCACGCTAAGTCCGTTCAGGACCGGTTCGCCCATATCGACCCTTACGCTGCTTACTTGACCGTCCTGCACCGTAAGACGCACCTGCTGCACGCCGGCTCCGATGGTTTCTATGGTAATCTCCTCGCGGTCGATATGGCCGTGATCGTACACATACTTCGCGACGCAGCGGATGGCGTTGCCGCACTGCTCCGCTTCGGAACCGTCCGAATTCATAATCCGCATCATGAAATCAGCCTTCGCGGAAGGCAAAATATATACAAGTCCGTCAGCACCGATGCCGAAGAAGCGGTTGCACAGCTTCACGGCCAATTCGGATGCATCGGATGGAAGTTCCCGTTCGCCGTATACGACAACGAAGTCGTTGCCCAATCCATGCATTTTCGTAAATTCCATCATAAAAACCCATCTCCTCTGCAATTGCTACGCTCGTGCTTAGCATATCGCAGAGGTGATGGGCTATCCATTCATTTTACGCCGAAATATTTGCACTCTTCGTCATCATGCCGCGGCGGTTCCGGTTGCGGTTCCGTCTGCCGCCCCACACGCTTCCGGCCCCCATCAGGAAGGTAGGAATGCCGGCGGCGACGAGTGTCAATGCCCACTCTTTCAGGCCAAGCGGAACCGTCTTGAAGATCGGCTGGAACGCCTCGATGTACATGACGCCGAGCATCAGCAATACCGAGGACAGCACGGCCAGAACCAAAGCTTTGTTCTGAAGCGGGTTCCGATGGAAAATCGAGCGCGAGCTGCGGCAGTCGAACACATGGATCAGCTGGGCCATGACGAGGGTAGCAAAGGCAACGGACTGCGCCTTGGCCAGCTGCGCCGGATCATTCGGCGCGATGCGCAGCGTGACCCAAAATGCGCCGAGCGTGCACAAGCCGATCAAGATGCCGCGGCTGATGATTTTCCAGCCTAGGCGTCTGGCGAAAATATTTTCCTTGGCCCCCCGCGGCTTGTGCTCCATCAGGTCCTTCTCCGGCTGGTCCACCCCGAGCGCCATGGCCGGGAGCCCGTCGGTGACCAGGTTTACCCACAGAATCTGGATCGGAACGAGCGGAAGCGGAAGCCCCATCATCATCGCAAAAAACATCGTCAGGATCTCGCCGACATTGGAGGCCAGCAAATAGCGGATGAATTTGCGGATATTTTCATAAATGCTCCGCCCCTCCTCAATCGCCGAAACAATCGTGGAGAAATTATCGTCACTTAGCACCAGCGACGACGCTTCCTTCGTTACGTCCGTACCGGTAATGCCCATGGCAATCCCGATATCCGAGGCTTTGATGGCCGGTGCATCGTTCACGCCATCCCCCGTCATGGCAACCACATGCCCCTTCCGCTGGAGCGATTTCACGATGCGAAGCTTGTGCTCGGGAGAGACGCGGGCATAAACGAAGGTTTGATCCACCCTCGCATCCAGCTCCTTGTCGTCCATTCGTGATAACTCCTGTCCCGATAGCGACAGACCGTTCCTTGGCAGGATCCCGAGCTGGGCCGCGATCGCTTCCGCCGTTGTCCGATGGTCGCCCGTGATCATGACGGTCTTGATTCCGGCGCGGCGGCACGTCGCAATCGCGTCGCGCACTTCACGGCGCGGCGGATCGATCATTCCGGCCAGCCCCACAAAGATAAGCTGGCTCTCGGCCTCTTTCTCCGTTTCCGGCTTATCATAGGAACGCAAATCCCGGTAAGCCAAACCAAGCACGCGCAGCGCGTTGGAAGCCATGCCTTCATTGGCGGCCAGCACCTTCTGACGGAGCGTGGAGGTCAGCGGCACGACGTTCCCGTCCCACATGATATAAGCACAGGCGTCCAGCAGGACGTCCGGTGCGCCCTTCGTGCAGAGCAAGCGTCCGCCCTGATGACTGACGATGACGGACATCAGCTTCCGCTCCGAATCGAAAGGAAACTCTTTGTCTCTTTGGTAGATAGAGTTCAGGCTGCCCTTCGTCAATCCCATTTTGGACGACAGCGTCAGCAGCGCTCCTTCTGTCGGGTCCCCTTTTAACTCCCAAGCAGCTGCCGCCGGCTCCTCCTTGCCCTTGCGCTTGCTCCGGGCTTCCTCCTGCACATTCTCATAGATCTCCGCATTGTTGCACAGCCCGCTGATTTGCAGCAGTCTGCGAAGCCCCTGATCGGATCTCAGCTCGACAGGCTTGCCTCTGTGGAGGATTTGACCCGTCGGGTCATACCCGTGCCCGGTCACTTCCAGCGTACGTCCTCCCAGCCAAACCTGGGTCACGGTCATTTTATTCTGCGTGAGCGTCCCCGTTTTATCCGAACAGATCACCGATGCGCAGCCCAGCGTCTCCACGGATGGCAGCTTGCGCACGATCGCTTTGCGCTTGATCATGCGCTGCACGCCGAGGGATAGCGCAATCGTGACGATGGCCGGCAGCCCTTCGGGAATGGCCGCTACGGCAAGGCTGACCCCTGCGAAGAACATCCCTGCTGCAGGCTGTCCATGCAGAATGCCTGCGACTACGACCAAGACCGTCAGCCCCAACGACACGGCGATCAGAATTTTGCCCAACTGCTCCAGGCGATGCTGCAGCGGCGTCTCCTGGGATTCCGTGTTTTGGATCAAATCGGCGATTTTGCCCATCTCCGTATCCATTCCGGTCCGGATGACAACGCCTTTACCCGTGCCGCGGGCCACCATCGTTCCCATGAACCCGATGTTCTTCCGGTCGCCCAGCGGAACTTCCGCATCGTGGATCGGCTCGGCATGCTTATTTACCGGCAGGGACTCGCCGGTCAAGGCGGACTCCTCGACGCTGCAGCTGTTGATCTCGAGCCAGCGAACGTCGGCCGGGATACGGTCTCCGCTCTCGACGAGAATGACATCGCCAGGTACGAGCTCTCTGGCCGTTAGCTGCACCACCTTGCCGTCCCGGATGACCTTGGAGGTCGGCGCGGACAGCTGCTTCAAGGCCCGAAGCGACCGCTCCGCCTTGAATTCCTGGATGAAACCAAGGATCCCGTTGATCAGGATGATGGCCACGATCGTGACGGCATCCAGATACTCGCCCAGCAGGCCGGATACCAGGGTGGCCCCAAGAAGCACCAGCATCATGAAATCCTTAAATTGATTCAAGAACAGAACAAATGGAGAAATTTTAACGCCCTCGGAGAGCTCGTTGTAGCCACTTTTTTTTCGCCTCTCCCCGGCTTCCTCTTCCGTGAGGCCGTGCTCCGGATGCATCTGCAGTACTTGCTGCAATTCATCCGTGTCCATCTGGTGCCATTGCTTTTGTTCCATGCTTCCTTTCCCTCCCGGTTGGTTTTGCAAGTTCCGGCGGATGACAGCTTTTCCACCCTTTCTACGTAAATGTATTCGGACAGGTCCTGAATTATCACAGAAGGGGCCTTAAGTTTTTAAGGGAAATATGGCATCATAGAGAAGTACGATTAGAAGGGTAACAGACAGATAGGAGAATGAAGGATGGCACTAGACGGCATTGTCACGCGCGCGATCGTGCATGAGCTTCAAGCCTGCCGGGGCGCACGAATCAATAAAATATATCAACCGAACGATCGGGACATCGTGTTTCACATACGCACCCAGCAAGGAAACGCCAAGCTGCTGCTCTCCGCAAACCCCACGTATCCCAGGGTGCATCTGACGCAGGAAACGTTTCTCAATCCGGCCGAAGCGCCGATGTTTTGCATGATTCTGCGCAAGCATTGCGAGAGCGGCATCATCGAGGACATCCAGCAGGTGGGCATGGAGCGGATCATCCATATGACGATTCGCCAGCGCGACGAGCTCGGGGATGTTTCCTCCAAGAAAATCATCGTGGAGCTGATGGGCAGACACAGCAACATCATTCTGCTTGATCCCGCGAGCGATACCATACTGGACGGCATCAACCATGTGACGCCCGCCATCAGCAGCTACCGCGTGGTCATGCCGGGATTTTCCTACACGAATCCGCCGGAGCAGCATAAGCGGAATCCGCTCGAAACCGAGCAGGAAGCTTTCCGGGAGTCCTGTCTGGTGAACGAGGAGTCGGCGGTCTCATGGCTGGTCGGCGAATTCAGCGGCCTAAGCCCGCTGGCAGCGCAGGAAATAGCCCACCGTGCAGGAGAAGGCCATCCGGGGGGAAACGAAGGGGAAAAAGAAAAAGATTGCGGCAGCCTGTGGCGTGCATTCGATGAGGTGATGGGACAAGTCCGCAGCCATCAATATACGCCTGTTACAGGTGTCAATCCCAAGGGGAAATCGGTATTCTCCGTCATACCGCTGACATTGCTTTCGGACGAGACCAGAACCTACGAATCGGTCAGCCAATGCATGGAGGATTATTACGGGGATAAGGCACAGCGGGACACGGTTAAACAGAAGGTCAGCGATCTCCTCCGATTCCTGCAGAATGAACGGACCAAAAACATCAAGAAGCTGGATAATCTGAACAAAGATTTGGAGGAAGCCGGCGATGCCGATCGGTACCGGATTTTTGGCGAGCTTCTCTTCGCCTCGCTCCATCAGATTCAGAAGGGCGACCGCGAAGTCCAGCTGATCAACTTCTACGATGAAGAGCAGGCGACCGTTACCATACCGCTGGATCCGCTCCTGACCCCATCGGACAATGCCCAGCGTTATTTCAAAAAGTACAACAAGTATAAGAACAGCCTCGCGGTCATCAACGAACAGTTAATCAAAACCCGCGAAGAGATCAACTATATCGAGAATCTTCTGCAGCAGCTGTCGCATGCTTCCCTGAACGACATCGATGAAATCAGGGACGAATTGGTCCAGCAGGGATATTTAAGAGACCGCAGCCGCAAAACGAAGAAAAAGAAGAAAAACGACAAGCCGACGCTGCATGTCTATACTTCATCCGAAGGCGTCGAGCTCTATGTGGGCAAAAACAACCTTCAAAACGAATACGTGACCAACCGTCTCGCTTCCTCGAACGACACATGGCTGCACACCAAGGATATCCCGGGTTCCCATGTGGTCATCCGCAGCAGCGAGTACGGGGACGCGACGCTCCAGGAAGCGGCGCAGCTGGCGGCTTATTACAGTCAGGCCAAAGAATCCAGCAGCGTGCCCGTCGACTATACGCTCATTCGCCACGTCCGCAAGCCGAATGGAGCCAAGCCCGGCTTCGTCATCTACGACAATCAGAAAACGCTGTTCGTGACGCCGGACGAGCAGCTGATCAAGGCCATGCCCAATTCGGTAAAAAACAATCGCAATTAAAATGAACGGAAGACGCGGATAGATCTTCATTCAGCCAAAAAAAACGGGTACCCCGCAAGGTCAAAATGACCATCCGGGATACCCGTTTTTCTTACCGTTCCGTCCGTCTTAGGTCCTTGCCCGTGCCTGTTGAAGCCGGTCAAGCACCTGGGTGGATACCTGGCGGCTGCCGATATCCCCATGGAATACCTGGCCCTGCCTCTGTCCATGGTAATCCGATCCGGCCGTCACGATGAAGCCGTACTCCTCGGCCATCGCCAAGTAACGTTCCTCCTCCGATACCCCATGGTCCGAATGATAGACTTCGATCCCCTTGAACCCTGACTCTTCAATGACCGTTCTGACCAACGCATCATCGCCGTAGAGCCCGGGGTGCGCAAGCACCGGCACGCCGCCGGCTTCACGGATCCATTCGCAGGCTTCCTTGGGATGGATCCGCGGCTGCGGTACATAGGCAGCAGCACCCTGGGCGAGATACCGGTCGAAGGCATCCCGCAGATCCAGGGCATGTCCTTTATGGACCAGCGCATCCGCAATATGCGGGCGTCCGATGCTCTCATCGGGCTCCAGCGGCCGCCCCAATACCGCAATGACTTCCTTCATCGTAAGCTCGATGCCAAGCTCGCGAAGCTTAGCCAAGATCTTCTCATTGCGCTTCTCCCTTGTGCGGCGCAGCGCTGCCAGCCGCTCCAGAAACACGGGGTCCCGGTGATCGACGTAATAGCCCAGAACGTGAATATCCGTCCCGCCTGCCATGGTGCTGATTTCTACGCCGGGGACCACGATGATGTTCAAGCGCTCTCCCGCTTGCAGCGCTTCCTCGATGCCGGCTACGGTATCATGATCCGTAATGGCCAAAGCCCCCAGTCCACGCTCATAGGCAAGCTGTACGTTCTCCGAAGGCGTATTCATTCCATCCGAAGCCTGGGTGTGCGAATGAAGATCGCAGCCCTTTCGAGACGCGAGTTTATCCATGGCGTTCAATCTCCTTTCGTTGTATATACGGGTATGCTTGCATTAACGCCGTCGCTCTCTTAAATAGGCCAAAAACGTCATCGCCGACATCGGCAAGAGCGCCGACCGCAAATGAATGGAATAGAAATTCCGTTTAAATGACGCATCCGCGATATCGATCATTTTGACTAACCCGAGCGCCGTCTCGTGCTTAACCGTAGAGGTTGACAGCATCGTGATGCCGAGTCCTTCCTCTACCGCCGATTTGACCGCTCCCGTGCTCCCCAGCTCCATCACCGTCTGGATGCTCTCGGGATCGTGCCCCCGCTCCAGCAGCACGTCCTCCATGACCTTCCTGGTGCCGGAACCTTTCTCGCGCAGCACAAACGGATACGTCAGCACATCCTTCAAATATATCGCATCCTCCCTTTGCGCTAAAGGATGGCTGGAAGGAACGATCAGTTTCAGCTCATCCTCCATGACCGCATCCAGCACCATGTCCGGATGTTCCACCGGAGCCTCGATCAGTCCGAAGTTCAGTTGATGGCTTGCGATTTCCTCGAGAATCTGCGTAGTGTTCATCACTTTGAGCATTATCGATATGTCCGGGTATTCCCGGCCGAAGGGCCCCAGCAATCGCGGCAGCACATACTCCCCGATCGTCAGGCTTGCCCCGAGCTGCAGCCTTCCCTGAAGTTTGTTCGAGAACGCCGCCATGGCCGCGTCCGTGGCCTGCGACAGCTCCAGGCTCCTGCGGGCAAAGGGGAGCAGCGTCCTCCCGGCCTCGGATAACTCCATGCGCTTGGTGGAACGGATGAGCAGCTTTGTCCCAAAGTACTCCTCCAGCGCCTGCACCTGCATCGTCACGGCCGGCTGGCTCATATGAAGCGCTTGCGCAGCAGCGGAAAAACTTCCGCGCTCGGCCACCGTGTAAAAGATATGTAGCTGGTGAAAATTCATCGTTTCGGTTCCCCTCTCGCTGCCGCTCTTGTTTTATATTGTAACGGATCGCGGCAGCGCATACAAAAAAAGACATCCGCGCTTACGCTCGCATGCCATTTCATGACTTTATTTCTTTATTTACGCTTGCGGCTGTTCTTGATCAGCGTCATGCGGCGCGAATGACGAAGCCATGAGTAATAAGACTTCAGGTCCCGAAGCTCAATGGTTTCGGACATACGCCCCAAAAATGTTACAATGATCATCCGATGCAGTGGGTTGCCGATCAGATCGCGTTCGTGCTCCAGCTCCGAGAACTCCGCCACAACCACCAGGTCGTCGTCGATCAGATAGACATCCTGTTCGTTGCGGTAATACGGCACGATCCGGTCCTGCTTCAAGCACTCCCACATCCAAGTCCCGATTTCCTCGTGGGAGGTGTCATGGCCTTCCACCCGGTCCGTATAACGGCTCTTTGCATGATTGGTAATCACGATATCGGCTACCTTTTTATCATTTAACGTAATATAAAACGGCTCATAGGTGCTCCACCGCTCAGTCCCTTTGTCGCGCATGGAATATCACTCTCCACCAAATGGGTCTTTGTATCTATGTATATATACCCAACATATTACATCATTCCACTGTCATTCACAAGATTGAAACCTCGCTTCTTGTGAACAATCACCGAAAATTTAGAAATAGCTCTAATTGCATCCTGGTGCGGAAGGTGCAAATCCGGATGGAATGATGGGTCCCATTAAAATGTAAATTGTACCTTACTTATACTATTTTATCAAATGGCCTTCCGATTTATGCCAATCTATCGCCGCAAATCGAAATAATCTTTGGAAGTTCGTGCGCGACATGCGAGGCTAATACTTTCCAAGGCTTTAAAAAAAGCGGCCCCAGAGGGGCCGCTTTACGCTTTTCTCGTATTCTTACAAGATACGCGATATGCGATTTGCACAGATTCTCGAGCAGGCACATCCTGCTAGGGACCGTAAAACTTGGCTTTATCCGGCCCCTTGCTGCTGTACTCTGTCTTAATCTCGTTCCGGTAGGAGCGCTCGATCTTACGAACGTAGGACAATCTCCGGATGTTCTTCATTGTCTCTTCGGCACGGTCAGCGTTGACGTACATGACAACGTAATGCATGCGGCGCGATATATAATGGACGCTGCCGTATTTCTCCAAATTCCTTGCTGCCTTAACATCGCTGACCCATATAATAAAACCCGTCCGTTCAGCCAACATCCTAAGCTCCTCGCCTCACTTTCGTCTCTATCTCTAATGTATGCCCGTTATCCGCACGAGCAGGCTCCTCCGCTGCCGCACCCCTTCTTCGGAAGAGGGTCATTGCCGGGAACCTTGATGCTCTCCGAAACCGAAAAAGCAATCCTTTCCGACATGGAATGCAGCAGATCGTCCAGATTTTTCTCCGCCTGCTTGAACCGGGCTACGGGCTCAAAAGCCTCCAGTTCCGCTTCCACCGCGGCTACTTCATCCTTGGCCGAATGGTAATTCGGGTGAAAGTGGCCGAACCGCTGCGTCTCTTCGAACAACTCCTTCTTCGATTCAAGCTTTCTGACCAAAGCCTGAATCATGGGGTCATTCTCAACTGCCTGCTTCCAATATAGATAATCCGCCACTTCGACGGAAGCATTAATCATGTCGCCTATTTCGTAGGCATAGGTGAGCACCTCGGCCATATCGACCGTGTTTATTTCCGATACGCTCATGAACTCATCCCGCTTTTCTATTAAATTTGGCCCGCGTGTTGATCGTGGACTCTTTCATCATAGCATAACGCTCGTATCTTAAGAAGGGGGAATTCAAACGCTTTTACGGAATCACAAGCCGCATTTCCCTCCATTCCCCTTCGCCTAACTCCACGATGGCTCCCGTCTTATCCGAATCCGGATCGTATAACGCACCCGAAATTTTCCACGGCTGACGCAGGATTTGAAATGGAATGAATTCCATGCGGCTCCCATCGACGGCAATCTCCAATTTGGCCGACAGCTCCAGCGCCTGCTCCATCATTTGTTTGGCCGTCGAGCCGTGATAAGAGCGCCAATCCCGTGTCCACATGACAGGAATCCGGTTCAAATCGGGAATGACCGACGATGGATCCGGCAGGGTGTCATCAGGTTCAAGTGCAAGCTCGCTTCGTGCCGGGCGGATCAATCCGCAGGAGGGACGGCTGCGAGTCCCCCACTGCATAGGGTAACGGTCATTTCCATCAGTACCCGCAAGTTCCGTATCCTCTTCCGGAGGAGCCTCTTCATAGCGCAGCGACTCGTTCAGGCCTGCCCTGTCCATCTCCTTGCCCCATTGGTATAAAGCAGCTTGCACGTTCTCCGGCATTCCAGCGGCTGCATGTTTCGAGAAAAAGGCCGCGATTCCCTCCGGCTCCATTCCGGCTTTTGCCGCCTGCATCACCGAATCTCTGGTCAGGCGATAGACCGTCATCACATCATCCAAAATCCGCTCCGTGCAGCAAGCAGCTTGAAACTTAACGGAATTCGGCACATTGGGCGGTATCAAAATGTCAAAATCCGGCTGAATGAACAGACCCGATGATCCGGTATCGGCCCCTTCGCTTCCATCCAGCAAGGAGGAGGGGGCCACACGCCAGCGGATCAGGAATTGACCATCGTCATCGATGCCCAAATCGGTGTAACCGCAGCCGGTTAATAACCGGAGCCATGAAGCGGCTTCCTCCGGCAATAATTCTTTTCCGGTGGATGCACCTCCTTCCATAGGCTCAGAGACTGCAGCGGGCATCTGCCAGGCGCGGTACCACACCCCGCCGGACAGCGACGAGTGACATATCCGCCAAGTCCAATGCTGAAACTCGGCCGAGTTCGGAATGTAGCGTTCCATCATGTGAAGAAGGACGGACCGGTCCATCGCTTCCCGGGAGAGCATAAGCCAACGCCGCAATGCGGGACGGTTCAGCTTCAGTTCCCCCTGCTCTGCAACGACCAGCTCAAACGTAAACAACAGATCCAACACCATAGCGACATGTGGAGGGTACGCATCCGCATGATCATAGTGAAGGGCGAGCCCTTCGACATCGTATGGCGTTAAGGCGATCTCGCCCCCCAGTTTCTGAATACATTTCTTATGCAAAATCCCTTTAGCGGTCAACGATACGCGGTTCTTGGCCATATATACGAGAACATTGAACATATCGATCGCTATGCCGCTTCTTGCCTCCTGCTGAAGCCTCACGGATGCGGGAGGGATGGAGCCTGTTTCAAGCGCCTCCACAGGACCACAGCCTTCTTGGAGGATCTGCAGCTTGTCAAAAGGAATGAAATACAGCCTCTCGCCCCAACCTCTCTTGACCGCTCGCACCCATCCTTGTTGTCTCAAGGAGATGAAGGCAAGCTGCGCCTCCACGCCGCTCAAGCGGGGAAATCGCAATGAGCGCAGCTTGTCGTCATCGAAACCCTGCCCGGCAAAGCGGCGCCAGATATGGTGGAGGACCGATCGCTCCTTCGGAAGGAGCCGTTCCAGGCTCATCGTGTCCGCCATGTCCTGCTGCCTCGTCATCTCCACGAGACCTCCTTCCCGTCGGGATGCGGATAAGAACGGGGATTTGGCATCGCGATCAGATCCAGGGAAGCCGCCGGCTGCTTTGCATGTATCGCGTGATATTCGTACCCCTGCTCAATCAGAAACAGCTGTCGCCGGATCGCAAAGATCTCCTCCCGGCTGTCCTCCGTTACCAATGCATAAAAATAAGCCCGATTCTCCCCTGACTTCGGCCGCAGCAAACGTCCAAGCCGCTGCGCTTCCTCCTGCCGTGAGCCGTAGCTGCCCGAAACCTCGATCGCTACGGAAGCATCGGGGAGATCGACCGCGAAGTTTGCCACTTTTGATACGACAAGCACGCGTATGTTTCCTTCCCTGAAGGCGTTATACCATTCGTTGCGCTGATCCTGGGTCATTTGTCCCGTGATGAGCGGGGCCTGCAGCTCCCTGGAAATGGCATGGAGCTGATCCAGGTATTGTCCAATGATGAGCGTCTGCGCATCCTTGTGGACATCCACGAGCTGCCGAATCACATCAAGTTTGGAGGGATTCTCGGCAGCCAGCCGATATTGCTCCCTTTTGCCAGCCGTTTCGCAGGCTTTTCTGATCTCGTCCGGCAGCGGCACCTTAATCTCCGTGCAGGTCACCGAAGCAATCCACCCTTGCGCCTCCAGCCTTTTCCACGGCATTTCATATCGTTTGGGACCGATCAGGGAGAACACGTCGCTCTCCCTTCCATCCTCGCGAACCAAAGTGGCGGTCAGGCCAAGCCTGCGGGTCGCCTGGATGTCGGCCGTCGCGCGGAATACCGGAGCGGGAAGAAGATGAACCTCGTCATAAATGATCAAGCCCCAGCGCCGTTCATTAAACAGCTTCATATGCTGCTGCTCCTCCCCCTTGCCCTGCCGGTGGGTCAAGATGTGGTAGGTAGCGACCGTCACCGGCCTGACTTGTTTGCGCTGACCGGAGTATTCGCCGATTTCATCCACGGACAGCGTCGTTTTCTGCATCAGCTCGGCGATCCACTGCCTTACCGACGTGGTATTGGAAGTGAGGATCAGCGTCTCGCATTGCAGCTCGCGCATGGCGGCGATGCCAATGACCGTTTTCCCGGCCCCGCATGGCAGGACCAGCACACCGTTGCCGCCTTCGCCGCCAATATCCCTGAAGGATTCGGCAGCCTTCTGCTGATAGTCGCGAAGCTCGAACCGCTGATCGTTGGATCCGCCGTTCGAATCTTCAAAGCGCTCGCTGCCCGATTTTTCTCCCCACCAAAGAATGTTCAGGTATTGCCCGTCCATATATCCCGCGTGGTCCAGCACAGGATAGCCGAGCCGGGTCATCTCCTGCTTTAACACGCCGCGGCGGTCCGAAGGCACCTCTGCTTCCTTCGGCGAAATCAACCTGACGCCGATTTCCCTCAGGGAGCGATGGGACGTCAGCTCCTGCATCAGGGCTTCCTCATTGCTGGATAACAGCAATGCACGTTCAAGCGTTGGATGCGGGAGCAGCGACAGCTGCCCATAACGCCCAACGAGCTGGCGAACCTCTTCCAGCAGGGCGGCCGGCACGTCCCAACGCGACAACGACTGAAGGCTCGAGCAAATGGCTTCAGCCGACATGCCCCCTGCAGCGGCGTTCCATAAAGATAAAGGGGTCAAGCGATATGTATGAAAAGACGCGGGACTTTTGATCAAATCGGCATATTGGGCTAGCTGCTCGCGCGCAGCCTCCGCATCCGCATGGGCGGTTTCAAGAAGTATGGTCCGATCGCGCTGGACGATGCAAGGCTTGTTGTGCACCCTTATTCCTCCTCGTGACATTCGGTCATCTTAAAAAAAAGAAGTCCACATCCATGTCCTGGATCTGAACTTCCCCTATGATCAATAGGATTTCCAAATAACGAGCGTTCATGCGCGAAGATTGCGATTTTGTGAAAGTCTATGCCCCGTTCTGATAGCTCGACACCATCTCGACCAGCAGCTTCGCCCCGTAGCGCATCGCATCTTCATCAAAGTCGAACATCGGATGATGATGCGGATAAATCGCCCCTTTGTCGGGGTTGCCGGCTCCAACGAAAATGAAGCAGCCCGGAATTTCCTTCAAGTAATAAGCGAAATCCTCCGCCGGCATCAGTTTGGGCGAGACGGTGATCTGATCCGCATCGAACACTCGGGGTGCCGTACGGAAAAATCGTGCGGTTTCGGCTTCATCGTTCACCACGGGTGGGTAGCCGACGAGATATCGAACCGCCGCCTTTGTGCCGTAGGTTTCGGAAACCGTCCGCGTCATATGCTCGATCCGCTCCCGGATCAACGCCCGGGTAGGTTCGTCAAACGTGCGAACCGTCCCCGTGATCCGGCAGGAGGAGGCTATGACGTTTTGCGCCGTTCCGGCCTGCATTGTCCCTACCGTAACGACGGCAGGCTGCAGCGGATCCACGGTGCGGCTTACGATGGTTTGAAGCTGCATGACAAGCGCAGCCCCCGCAACCAGGGCATCGGCCGTCACATGCGGCATGCCGCCATGCCCCCCGCGCCCCGTAATGTCAATGAAAAACTCATCCGCCGCCGCCATCAGCGGACCCGGCGCGCTCGCTGCGGTGCCTACAGGTAACGGCGTCCACAGATGCAGACCGTAGACGACGTCGGCCCCATCGAGCGCCCCGTCCTTGATCATCTCCACCGCGCCACCGGGGCATACTTCCTCCGCCGGCTGGAACATAAAACGAATCTCCCCCTGAATTTCTTCCTGGAACGTGCTGTAATATGCGGCGGCTCCAAGCAGCATGGAGGCATGCCCGTCATGCCCGCAAGCGTGCATCACTCCCTGCACCCTGGATTTGTATTCGCAGCTCTTGCCGTCCTCGATCGGCAGCGCATCCATGTCGGACCGCAGCACAACCGTCCTGCCGGGTTTATCCCCTTTTAATGTCCCTATAACTCCGTGCCCGCCAACACCGGTCTTGACCGCAAGACCGAGTTCCTGCAGCCGGGCTGCTATAAATGCCGAAGTTTCCTTCTCCTGGAACGAAAGCTCCGGGTGCATATGTAAATGACGCCGCCACTCCACCATCCGTGGATACCATTGATCCCAAAATGCTTCCTTCATCAAGTTCATCATCCTTCCCCCGCTATTGGCGGCTCAATCGATCGCAAGAAAGCCGTGGAGTTTGCTCAGCAGCAGTCCGTGCCCAACCATGGCATCCATCCGGCCGCCCTCCTTGATCTTGCGATATACATCCCTGAGCGGGACCCACACCGCTCTAACGTCTTCGTCTTCCTCTTGATTCGACTCCCGGCTCCCGGACACCTTCAAATCGTCGGTGAAATAAAAATAAACGTTCCGGTTGGCCAGAGAAGCCATCGGATAAGCACTGCCCATGTAGGACAGGTCCTTGCACTGCACGCCTGCCTCTTCCTCAAGCTCCCGCTTAACGGCAAGCGCGCGTTCCTCGCCGGGCTTCACCGTTCCGCCGGGAAGCTCCCAGGTGATCTCATTCACCGCTTCCCGATGCTGGCATACCAGTAGCAGGCACCCTTGATGGACGGCCACAACCGCTGCCGAATCCGGAATCTGGTCGATCACGACGATTTCCTTCTGCCCGTTTTCTTCCACTGCATAATACTCCGTGCGGTAAACGACGCGGTTCATAGGCCGTATCCACCCTTCGCTTGAATTGAAGTCCTATGAATATATAACCACCGGGATGGAAAGCGTACATTTCACAGCGTTTTCACTTGCATTTATTTTAACAGAAAAGAAGAATGCTTGCCGTTATCAAAATCTTATCTGGATAAATGGTCTCAATTGAAGCGTGACGGGCGGTACAGGCTTGCACAAGTTCTTGAAACATACTATCATATTAAAGAACTTTGCAAGGACTATTAAGGGGGTTACGACCACATGATTTTCGAAAATACAGGCTTGGACGGATTGCACAGCGATTTAGCTTACCTCGATGAATGTGCCGAGAAAGTAGGCTTCATTCGTTGGCAGTGGGAATACTACCGCGCTACATACGACTTGAAAATCGAAGATAAAAAAAATCAGGCTGAATACTTCCTGCGCATTAACACCCGCGCTGTTGAAGGCAAGCTGGAGAAACCCGACACCATCCTCAAAATCGAAGCGGTATACCTTGGCAAAGCCACGTTCCCGCACGGTCTCGAGTATGAATCCATGGCTCCGCAGCCTGTCATGAATGTGGCCACCAAGAAGCTTCAAGAGCTCAAAGCTCTTCTGGAAGCGTAAGGTCGAACACGATGAATACGACCAAACCTCAGCCGAAGAGAGGGACGCCTGATTTCCAACTGCTGATCCTTACCTTGCTGTTGGTGGGATTCGGACTGATCATGGTGTTCAGTTCCAGCTCCAGCTTGGCCGTTTTCAATGAAAAATTCAATAACGATCCGCTGCACTTCACGAAGCGGCAAGCCGCGTTTGCGGTTCTGGGCACGTTTGTCATGTTTGTGGCCATGAACATCAACTATAAGAAATACAAGAAGCTATTCATACCGGTGTTTTTTCTAACCTTGATGCTGCTGATTCTTGTGGTGATTATCGGTTCCGCAACCAACGGCGCCACAAGCTGGTTTAATTTGGGGAAATTCGGCATCCAGCCGACCGAACTGGCCAAAATCGCGACCATCGTCTATCTGGCAGCGCTGATCACCAAAAAAGGGGAACGAATCCGTCAATGGAAGGGCGGTTTCTTCCCCGTACTCATTATTGTAGGGATCGTAGCGGGCCTGATCATGCTTCAGCCCGACCTGGGCTCCTGCTTCATCCTCGTGGCTACCAGCGGGCTGTTGATCTATGCGGGGGGCGCCAGCCTTAAGCATATTCTCGGCTGTATCTCGCTTGTTGCGCTTGGCCTGGTGCTCACGCTCGGCGTCGGATCGCTCTTCAACTCCGGCGGAGATCAGGAGCAGGCCTCCAAGAACTACAAGATGGGACGAATCGAGGCATTCATGGACCCGTTCCATGACGAATCGGACACGGGCTACAATCTGGTCCAATCGCTGATTGCCATCGGCCAGGGCGGCGTTACCGGAGCGGGTTACGGGGAGAGCGTGCAGAAGCTGCATTATCTGCCGAATCCGTACAACGATTTCATCTTCTCGGTCATCGGCGAAGAATTCGGTTTTATCGGAACCGCGATATTCCTGCTGCTCTATTTATACTTCATCCTGCGGGGGATCATCGTGTCGCTTCGCTGCTCGGATCCGTTCGGAACCTTGACCGGCGTCGGCATCATGGGACTTATCGCCATTCAGGCCTTCATCAACATCGGCGGGGTGACCAATACCATTCCGATTACGGGCGTTACCCTCCCGTTCATCAGTTACGGCGGTTCCTCGCTGCTGGTCATGATGCTCAGCATGGGCATCGTGCTTAGCATATCCAGGGACAGCAACCGTCCGATGAAAGAGGAGCAGGTTAAATCCGTAATTAAAAAAGACTACCGGGCAACCGTGTAGTCTTTTTTGTTCATTTTTTTCATCATTAGCGGGGGCTGATCCCCCAAGGTTCGTCTTATTTGGCTCGAAGCTGAATATCGTCGATTTCGTCGTCTTTGAAAGCTACACCTTCGACCTTCACGTTGACCTCAACCACGCGAAGCCCTGTCATGCTCTCGACAGCTTCGCGGACATTCTGTTGAAGCATGCGGCACACTTCATGTATAGGCGTCTCGTAAAGCACGATAATCCGCAGGTCGATCGCTGCCTCCAGCTGCCCTACTTCTACCGTAACACCCTTTTGCACATTTTTGCCGCTCAGCCGCTTCGCCCAGCCCTCGGACAATCCACCGGACATGGCTGCAATACCTGGGGTTTCCAAGGCAGCCAATCCGGCAATTTTCGAGACGACATCATCCGATATTCGAATCAAACCGTTATCCAGTTGAAGTTGTTCCGTCATGCCATTTCCTCCTTCACCTCATTATCCGTTATTGTAAATGGTAACGGGCCTAAAAAGCAAATGCTCGCTTCTGAAAAGAACGATAATTTTTCGAAAAATTTGGGTATATTGTAAAAAGCGATACGAGAATCGTCGTTTTCGCTCGCAAGTACTCATCAGTACATAAACCATAAGGTAGGTGTCGGTTATGAAGAAATGGCTCAATCCCGCGCTTCTGATCTTTACCTTTTTGCTTAGTGCGCTGGGACATTTTGCGAATTGGAACTTCACGCTCCAATTCATTCTGTCTGCCATCGCGGTTATTTTTGTCGCCGGTTTTCTCGGCAAAGCAACGGAAAGCGTCGCGCATTACGCCGGCCAACGGCTCGGGGGATTCCTGAACGCTACCTTCGGCAACGCGGCAGAGCTGATCATCGCCATCCTGCTGATTAAGGAAGGTTTGTACGACATGGTGAAAGCCAGCATCACCGGCTCCATTATCGGCAACCTGCTGCTCGTCCTCGGGCTCAGCCTGTTTGCCGGGGGCCTCAAATTTAAAATCCAGAAATACAATGTGACGCTGGCTGGTCTGAACGGATCCTTGATGACGCTGGCCATTATCGCCCTGTTCATCCCTGCGGTCTTTCTGAATACCCATTCCATTACGGAGGGTGAAACCAAGACGCTCAGCCTCATTGTGGCGGGAATTCTGATCGTGGCCTACATCGCATGGCTTGGATTCTCGATGATCACCCATAAAAATTATTTGGCGGATGTCAGCGACGACCACGACCAGGATGCGCTCCCGCACGAGCACGGTCCCACTTGGTCCAAGAAGCGCTCGATTCTGTACCTTGTCATCGCCACCGTGATGGTTGCGTTTGTCAGCGAATGGCTTGTCGGGGTGCTTGAGCCCATCAGTCACGAATATGGCCTCAGCGAGCTGTTCATCGGGGCCTTCCTGGTAGCGATTATCGGGAACGCCGCAGAGCATAGTGCTGCCATCATGCTTGCGATGAAGAACAAAATCGGCGCGGCCGTAGAAATTGCCGTCGGCAGCAGCCTGCAGATCGCCCTGTTCGTTGCTCCCGTGCTTGTGTTCATCAGCTTCTTCCTTGGGGATACGATGGATCTCGTCTTCACCACGCTGGAGCTGGTCGCCATCGGCGTCGCCGTATTCATAGCCAGGTCCATTACGCAGGACGGCGCCTCCAACTGGTATGAAGGCCTGCTGCTGCTCGCCGTATACGTCATACTGGGCGTCTCCTTCTTCCTCGTATAAACCTTGGAAGCGGTGATTGCCACGGATTCAAATCTAATCGAAAAGCTAGAAAAAAACGCATGTCGCGGGAGCGCGACATGCGTTTCTCTATGTATGCGCCTGTACAAGTACAGGCTATTTGGATTGATTCATGGCTTCGTACAGGACCGCCAGATTGCGTTCAAGCTTGCTGATCAGCTGCTTTCCCGTACTTTCCGGAAGAAGCCCGGCCCGCACCGCGAAATCAACCTCTTTTGAAAAACCGTACATTTGGGTATCCAGCACTTCCTCATAGAGAGGGCAATAACGGGTCGCCAGATTCTCCATCTGTACTTCAATAAGCTTTAGGATTTTATCTGCATCTTCATGAAGAAGACTGATCGCTTTGAGATTCAGCTGTTCCTGTAAATCAGATGAAGTCATGATCTTCCCCCCTATGTCAAAAATCACAGCACAGTTACTATCTTTAATATTAGTCGAAATCGTTTCTCAATACAAGGACCTGAACAAAATAGACCCCTTCTCTACGAAAAAACACCCTTCCATGGATTGAAAGGGTGTTTTTGGCGAATGTTATTCAGCCACGACGGATACGTTCAAGCCATGCTTGGTGAATACGTCGATCATTGCTTTTTTAGCTTCATCGGCATCAGGACCATGTACATGCAGTTCATAGCTTTGGCTGTTGACAAGCGTTGTGAACAGACCCAGGATGCTCTTAACATCAATGTACTTGTTCTCCGCCTGCAAAACGATGGAGGATGTGAACTGGCTGGCTGTTTGCGAAATTTCTACGATAGATTGATTGTTATTGGACATACGAATCCCTCCGTAACTTTAGGATCTGAATAAAGCTCATCACTGCACCTTCATGATACATTGAATCCGTTTTCTTATGCAACATTTTTTCCAATCTATTTAAGATTTTCCGGATTTAATGCTTCCAGTTCTGGAATAACGAATAGGCCATCCTTGCGGATCAGGCGATCATCAAAGTAGATTTCCCCGCCGCCGTACTCCGGACGCTGGATCAAAACGAGATCCCAGTGAATGGAGGATCGGTTGCCGTTGTCTGTTACATCATATGCTTGGCCTGGCGTAAAATGCAGGCTTCCTGCAATTTTCTCATCGAAGAGAATATCCTTCATCGGTGTCAAAATGTACGGGTTGAAGCCAATGGCAAATTCGCCGATGTACCGCGCACCCTCATCCGAATCCAGGATCTCGTTCAGCCGCTTCGTGTCGCTCCCTGTTGCTTCGACGATTTTCCCGTTTTCAAAGCGGAATTTAATATTTTCGAAGGTGACTCCATTGTAAAGAGTCGGTGTGTTGTAAGCGATCGTCCCGTTAACCGAGTCACGAACGGGCGCGGTGTACACCTCGCCATCCGGAATGTTCTTCTGGCCGGAGCACTTTTCCGCGCCGATGTTTTTGATCGAGAAGCTGAGGTCCGTTCCCGGTCCCACGATGCGAACCTTGTCGGTATTCCTCATCAGCTCGGCCAAAGGATCCTGGGCGCGGTCCATTTTGGAGTAATCCAGATTGCACACATCGAAGTAGAAATCCTCAAAGGCCTCCGTGCTGGTGTTGGCAAGCTGCGCCATGCTGGCGTTCGGGTAACGGAGAACAACCCATTTGGTGCGCTTCACGCGCTCTTCGCTATGTACGGGATGCGAGTAAAGGGCATTGTACAGCTTCATGTTCTCTTCGGGCACGTCAGCCATATCGTTGACGTTCTCGCCTGCGCGGATGCCGATGTAACAATCCATTTTTTTCATGCGTTCAAGATCCAGCTCTGCCCACAGCTCAAGCTGCTCCTTATTTGCGTTCTTCAACATCGCGCGCTGGACCGTACGATCCGTCAATTGCACGAACGGGCGGCCGCCTCCCTTCGAGACCTCCTCGATAATGGCATTCAGCAGATCGCGCTCCGATCCGATCATTTCGATGAGCACATTTTCCCCTGGCTGCATATCCACGGAGTAGTTCACGAGATTCTGAGCCAATTTTTGAATTCTGGGATCACGCATATGTCTTATCCTCCTTATGATGACTGTTCCCTATTGTATAAATTGAACAGCGGTAAATTTATATTATTGTAGCACGCCGGGCAGCCTCGCGTCAGCGCTCATCGTGAAAATATTTTTAATGGCTCAATAACCGGTAAACGTAACATCCGACAGCAGTGTTTCGGTACGTGTTTTGCCTTGTTCGTCCACAAAGGATAACCTGCGCTCCATGGTCATCTTGGTAGGCAGCTGGCTTTTTCTGTTAATGGTTACATGACAGACCGAAACGGCATCCGCCTCATTCAGCATGTTTTTCATTTCATGGTAGTCCCTTTCCCAGATCTCCTTCAGCCGCTTGCGAACCTTCGGATCGTCGCTGTATAACGGGTCGTCTTTGCGTTCAATCCGCTCAGCCAACGCCTTCATCTGATCATCCAGCGACTCCTGCACCATATGGGCAGCCGCCTCGGGCGACAGCTCGACACGCAGCACCTTGGTTCCTCTTGCGGCCCCCAGTTCCCGGGTTACGGTCTTCTCCGACTTGCCCATGTACTCCAGCAATTCCAGCGGATTTAACCGGTTCATCCACATTCCCCCGGCATGCTCCGACGAGAGCGTGCTCCACTTGCCATCCTTTCGCTTGAGCGTCACGGTAAGTTCATTCGATTTATATGCCGACTCGGCAGACATCTTGTCATTCTTTATAACGGTGCTTCTCTCTTTTGAAGATAAGGTCAGGTCGGAATGATGCCGCAGATTCCCTTCAAACGCCAGGCTTTCCTCAAACGGTCCTGTTTCTCCGCTCCGAATCGCCGTTTCTCCTCGAAAAGAGAAATTATCGATGCCGGACAGCCCCGACAAAGCACGGTTAAACGCTTCTTCGGCAGTCAGCTGATCCTGCCAGGCGCATCCGGTTAAGCCAAAAATGAATACCATCAATGCGATGACGCTTCGTAACCTTCTGTTTCGCATAATCATCAGCCTCTCGTTGATCTTGCTATTAGGCTATCCGCGGCCCCTTACATTATGCAGATCACAGAAAAAACCCTGCAGCCTCTCTTAGCTGCAGGGTATCTAATCCATTCCGATCTCGGCTTCGGCCCTCTCCACGACGATCCGGTTGCGACCGCCGTTCTTGGCTTCGTAGAGCGCCATATCCGCCCGATAGAAGAGCGACTCCACGCTGATCTTGTCATTGGTCCAGTTCCACTCGGAAATCCCGCAGGACACCGTTACGCGCGGATCGGTCTCTTCGGCCACCCGCAAGCGAATCCGTTCTGCAACCTGCACCGCCTGCTGAATGCCAAGTCCCGGCAAATACACCGCAAGCTCCTCACCGCCCCAACGGGCCGGAATGTCGCTGTGACGAATGGTTGTTTTTACGATGCTGCTGACCTGCTTCAGAATCTTATCCCCCCGCTGGTGCCCGAATGTGTCGTTGACCTGCTTGAATTCGTCGATGTCCACCACGATGAGCGAGCCGCAAAAATCACGGTTCTGGCATTCATGGATCATTTCATCGAGATAATGTCTCGCGTACAGCTCGGTCAGCATATCCCGGTTAGCCATTCTTCTCACTTCCGCATGCAGAAAGGCATTGCCGATCGCCAAGCCGATATGGCTTGTCAGCGCTTGAAGCAGCCGATAGCTATCGTACGAAAAATAATGCCGCTTCGCATGGGTGAGCAGGACGACGCCCCTCACCTCGCCGTTAACCATAAGCGGAGTAGCAATCATCGAGCTGGACCGCGTACTCTCCATCAGCCTGGATTCTGCCGGACGCTCTTCCTGATAGTCTGACAGAATGAGCGGCTCCTTTGAATGATAGACAAGGCCCCCCAGGCCGTAGTCCTTCTCGAAGACCTCCTTGGCCAGCCACTCGGCGTTGCAGGATACCACCTCTAGACCGCCAAGCTCCTCGTTATGGATCAGAATGCAGCAGTAATCCGCCTCAAGGATCTTGAGGAGCTCATGATTGGCGAATTGAAATATCTCCGCCAAATGCAAGCTTTTGTTCAGCCGCTGGGTCAGCTCATTAATCATGCGAAGCTCATGGATCATCAGGTTGGATTGCTCGTACAGTTTGGCGTTCTCGAAGGCGGTGCCTGCGGCATCGGCCATCATCCCCAGCAGCTCCAGATCCATATCGGGCAGTTCCGACTTGTCCACTTCAACGTGAAGCACCCCATACACGCCCTGCTTGCCTCCCATGGGAATCCCGATCTCCACCAGCGTGTCGGGTTCTTCATGCTCATGAATCGTCAGGGAACCTTCCATAAAGGTGCGAACATAAACCTCTTCCTGCCAATGATGGAGCAGCAGCGGACGCACGAGCGGATGAACGCTTTCATGGTCCTGTGACATAAATAATTCGACTTTCGCCTTGGGATACAGGGCCAGGACGCTATCAATAGCCTCCACCAGCACGCTGTCCACATTGATCTGCACATGCATCCGCTTCACGTACTGAAACAAGATGGAACGCCTCTGCACTTCACGTTCGGCTTGGCGGTGGACCTTCTCCAGGTCATCCGCAAAGATGTACTCCATCTGGCGGTAGAAGCAGGAACGGAACAGCAATGCGTAAGTTTCCGTCAGCATGAGCGACTGCTCCGGCTCCATCCTCCCCGAGGCAACGCTGACCATCACCGCAAAAAAATCGCCATGGACGCGCGTGAACAGCGGGACAGCGCACAGCACCCTTCCCTCAAGCGAACCCTTGCCCATGCCTTGGGCGGCTTCTTTCGAACGGAGCGTATGCGCCAGCGTCTCATCCTCGCTTGCATGAACGTATTCCGTTATTTCGGGTGCCCCTGTCAGCCAAGCTCCCTCATGAGAAAGAAGGGCCCAGCTGAATTTCCGCATCGCCTGCGTGCCAGCGCTTTCTCTTAGCCACTCCAGATAGCTGTCTGATATGAGAGGCTGAATATAAGGGAAATCATGAGGTGTAATATCCAAGCCCTGAAGCCATAGACGAGGCTCGTTTCCAGGAATTGGCCCGGCATCATTGAACATGACCGCAGAACCGGGAGAGCTTTCATACACTTTCCGTTGTTCTTCTGACATATTGGGCGCTCCTTTGCACCATTATAAAAGGCCTATCCAAGACTGGCGTTCCGATTCATAATGTAAGGATCCATTCGACTGCCGCATGGCGGCAACCCGGCTGTTCAACATGTTGGGGAATGATAATAACCAAAAAACACTACGATATGTAACTAGATAATTGCTACTACTTATTCCAATATCATATTACTCTTTTCTACCCATTTTTGCATCAGAATTTATGCGTTTTTCACAATAATTTTAGGTCCATGGTCCTATCGACAAAATTAGACAAAAACCAAGTTATAGTAAGTTGCAGGTTGAACTTGACTTTATATCATTACTTCATATAATATTTATTGTTGAGTAAGAATGCAATGCATTCGATGAATTTGGGCGGGTTGTGTCACCCTCACGTTATTTGTTACTGACAGGACAGCGGCTGAACTTTCCTGGCAGATCTTCCGGAAGATGACGGATAGAGCAAACAAATACGGCGCAAATAGAGCCCTAATGAAACTTTAATTAAAAAGGAGTCTATATAACATGGCACGTTACACCGGTCCTAAATTTAAATTAAGCCGTCGTCTGGGAATCTCCCTGAGCGGTACAGGTAAAGAATTGGCAAAACGCCCTTTCCCTCCAGGTCAGCATGGTCCTAACCAACGGAGAAAAGTAAGCAACTACGGTATGCAGCTTCAAGAAAAGCAAAAGCTGCGTCACATGTACGGCTTGGGCGAGAAGCAATTCCGCACCCTGTTTAACAAAGCTACCAGCATGAAAGGTATCGCGGGTGAGAACTTCATGTTCCTGCTTGAGAGCCGTCTGGACAACCTGGTTTACCGTCTTGGCTTCAGCAACTCCCGTGCGGGCGCTCGTCAATTGGTAGCTCACGGTCACGTGACTGTGAACGGCAAGAAAGTCGATATCGCTTCTTACGCTGTAAGCACTGGCGATGTAATCGGCCTTCGTGAAAGAAGCCGCAGCCTCTCTTCCATCAAGGAAGCTTTGGCTAACCGCGTGCATCTTCCAGCTTACCTCGAGTTTGATGAAGCAGCAATGGAAGGGAAATACATCCGTCTTCCAGAACGTTCCGAGCTTTCCCAAGACATCGACGAGAAACAAATCGTCGAATTCTACAACCGTTAAGATTCATTCGGAACCCAAAAAACCTGAAGGCCCCGGCCTTCAGGTTTTTTTGTCGAGCGCGGCTTTTTCTTCGAATCAAAAGGCTCCGCCTTAAACCAGGGGCCTTCAAAGCTTTTTTCCCGTATGAACTTGGCGGCATATGTATTGCACCCTTCCCAAAAAGTCATTCTTCCTCAAAAAAGGACACCCTATATAGGTACACATGATTCAAAACCTTCGATTTATGCTATAATAGGTGCGTTAAAAGGAGGAGTATACATTCATGGTTGAGGAGAAAAAACAAGAGCCTGAACAACAGAAAAAACCGCGAAAACGGTCCTTTCTGCGGGTGCTGGGATCCGTCATCGGATGGCTCTTTGTGGTAGGTCTGATGGGCGTTTTGTTCGCCGGAGGAGCCGTAGCCGGTTATGTAACCTCTATTGTCGAGAATGAGCCGGTACGATCGCGTGCGCTCATTGAGAACACGGTGAACGATAATGCCATAACGGGCTTTGCCTACTTCGCGGATGGCTCACCGATCGGACAGCTTAGAACCGAAGAAGACAGACGACCTGTGGAGTTCAAGGAGATTCCCCAGCTTGTTAAAGATGCCGTCGTATCCATAGAAGACAACCGTTTTTATACACATAAGGGTGTTGACATAAAAGGTACCGCTCGCGCCGTGAAGGAACGCGTGTTGAATGAGCCGGTTCAAACCGGCGGCAGCACATTGACGCAGCAGCTGGCCAGGCTTACTTTTTTAAGTCGTGACAAAACGGATAACCGTAAGGTAAAAGAAATGCTGCTGGCCATGCGGATGGAGCGCTTCTTAAGTAAAGACCAGATTTTGACGGCCTACTTGAACAAGGTTCCATACGGCAACGGCTCGAGCGGATATCAGCTGTTCGGGATCAAGGCAGCGGCAAGAGGAATATTCAACATCAACAATCTGAATGATCTGAATGTGGCCCAAGCTGCATACTTGGCAGGTCTTCCGCAGCTGCCATCCTCCTACTCGGCCTTCAACGGCAAAGGAGAATTTGATGAGAAATCGTTCAACCGGGCCATAAACCGCCAGCACCGCGTGCTGGCAAGCATGCTGGAAGAAGGTAAAATAACGCAAGCCGAATACGATGAGGCCAAAGCATTCGATATCAAAAAATCGCTGGCTCCTCGGACGCAGAAAGCCTATGTGACTTATCCTTATCTCATGATGGAAGTCGAACGTCAAGCATCGAACATTCTGATGCAGCTAAGCCAGGAAGCTGAAGAGAACGCAAAAGGCACGCAAGCGAACTCCGATCTGATGGACGCTTCCCGTGCTCAGCTGAGCACCGGCGGTTACCGTGTGTACACCACCATCGACCGGACGCTCTACAAGACCATGCGTTCCATTGCTGAGGATGACAGCAACTACTTGCCTGACAGCGCCGAAAAAGGAATGGAGCAAACCGCCGCGATGATGATCGACAACAAAACCGGCGCCATTCTCGGTATGATTGAGGGCAGGGACTTCAACACGGAACAAATGAATTATGCTACGCAAATGAAACGGCAGCCCGGATCTGCCATGAAACCTATTGCCGCCTACTTACCGGCACTTGATACGGGGGCGATTCAGCCTGCCAGCGTGGTGGACGATTCACCGATCATCTTAAAGGACTACAGCAAAGTATTCCATATCCCTAAAAACTCGTACACCGGGTACAGAGGATTGATGACGGCAAGACAGGCGCTGAACGATTCGACCAATACGGTGGCACTCAAGCTGTTTAACAACACGGTCGGCATTGAGAAGGCCTGGGAGTTTTCCAAGAAGCTGGGCATCACTACTTTGGAGGAAGACGATTATAATGCTTCAACCGGCGTACTGGGCGGATTGCATTACGGCGTGACCGTGGAAGAGCTGACGAACGCCTACAGTTCCATCGGCAATCAAGGCAAATTCACGGATGCATTCATGATCGAGAAAATCGTGGACTCCAAAGGCAATATTGTTTATAAACACGAAGTAAAGCCGGAGCAGGTATTCTCCGAGCAGACAGCGTACCTCATGACGGATATGCTGCGTACCGTCATTACGAACGGAACCGCCAGCAAGGTCCGGGATACGTACAAGAAATTCAATGAGGTTCCCGTCGTGGGTAAAACCGGCTCCACCCAGAACTACGGGGATGTTTGGTTCATGGGATACTCGCCCGATGTTACGCTTGGCGTATGGGTCGGATACAAGGAGCAAAAAAATACGCTTGTCGGCGACCAGCGCAAGCACGCCCAGGCCATCTGGGCCAGAATCATGAACGAAGCGACGGACGTGAAGCCGGAGCTGTTCCCAACCAAATCGTTCGAGAAGCCGGAAGGCATAACGTCCAAGACGGTCTCCGCTTACAGCGGCAAGCTGCCGACTTCCTTAACGGACAAATTCGTAACGGATCTGTTCAACGCGAAGTTCGTGCCTACCGAAAGCGATGACGGCATCGCCAAAGCAAAATACATTACCTATCGGGGCGTAAATTATATTCCACAGGAAGCAACGCCTTTGGATATGTTGAGAGAACAAATCGTAATCAAGCGCGAAAAGCCGATTGACGAGCTGATTGTAGAACTCCAGAACGCCTTGAAGGTTATGAAAGGTGAAAAGAAATCGCTGGAATCCTATCTTCCGCAAGACGCGAAAAAAGGAATGCCAAGCAAGGTCGACCCGAGAACGGACGACGGCAAGGCCCCTACTCCACCGAAAAACGTACACTATTCGGTGGGCAGCGGTTCCATCAGCTTTAATGCCAGCGGATCGCCTGATGTTGTCGGATACCGGCTCTTTAAGTCCGTGAACGGCAGCCCGTACACACATCAAGGGCAGGTCATTCTTGGCGACGAGAGCCTAGTCTTCTCTGGCCTCGGAGCTGACGGTGTATTTACGACCTATTACGTCGTCGCCGTTGACGTAGCCGGCAAGACGTCTGAGCCAAGCGCTATTGTGGGCGGCACAGCATCTGGATTCCCATTACCGGGCGACACCGAAACGAACCCGGATGACACCATCGACCAGCCTGATGACGGCATCGCCGAGGAAGAGCCCGGTATCGATCCCGGACTTGGGAATGAAGGCGCGACGACCGTACCGTCTGCACCTGGCCAGCCGACACTCACAGCTACACCGGAGGGTTTCCAGGCCAATTGGAGCGGAAACGCTCCGGAAGAAGAGGTCATGGTCTACAATATCTATATCAGTCCGAACAGTGACGGGAACTACCAGATTCTCGGCTCCAGCAAGAGCACGGAGTTCTACTATACCTCGGGCAACCCGATTGGCGGCACCTTTAGAATTACTGCCGTCAATCCGATTGGTGAATCTGCAGCTTCGCCAGCCGTATATTTTGAGAAGAAATAGATCGTTTACGTAAAAACCAGCCCTTCTACAGACATTACTCTGTGGATGGGCTGGTTTTATTTTTAACTGGAGACAACGCTCTGAAATAAAAAAAGAGCCGGCCATGAACATGGCGGTTAGCCATCTTCATGCCAGCTCTGTTATGATCTGCTTATTAATCTTCGATCGTGGATAGATCGCCAGTCGGCAGATCCAGTTCCCAGGCTTTCAATACGCGCCGCATGATCTTACCGGAGCGCGTCTTCGGAAGTTTATCCTTAAACTCGATTTCACGCGGGGCGGCATGGGCGGAAAGGCCTTCCTTCACGAAACGATAGATTTCATCCTTGAGCTCCTGAGAAGGCGTATAGCCCTCACGCAGGGAGATAAAGGCCTTAATGATCTCGCCGCGTGTTACATCAGGCTTACCGATAACGCCGGCTTCGGCTACGGCCGGATGCTCAACGAGCTTGCTCTCCACCTCGAATGGCCCGATTCGCTCCCCGGACGAATTGATCACATCGTCGATTCTGCCCTGGAACCAGAAGTATCCATCCTCGTCCATATAGGCCGAGTCGCCGGAAATGTACCAGCCCGGAATACGGAAATACTCTTGATACTTCGCTTCGTTATTCCAGATGGTTCTCATCATGGACGGCCAAGGTGTCTTGATGGCCAGGTTCCCCATCGTGTATGGAGCAACTTCTTTCCCGTGATCGTCCAGGATCGCCGCCGTAATGCCCGGCAACGGGCGCCCCATGGATCCCGGCTTGATCGCCATCCCCGGATAGTTACAGATCAGCTGTCCTCCGGTCTCCGTCATCCACCATGTATCGTGGATACGCTGCTTGTAAGCCTTGTGTCCCCAACGCACTACCTCGGGGTTGAGCGGCTCGCCAACGGACAGCACGTGCCGTACATGGCTCAAATCATATTGGTCGATGAGATCGGAACCTGCCCCCATCAACATCCGGAAGGCAGTCGGAGCGCTGTACCATACCGTTACTTTGTTGTTTACCAATGTGCTGTACCAGTCCTGCGGGCTAAAGCGGCCTCCGCGAATGACATTGGTCACGCCGTTCAACCATGGCGCAAAAATACCGTATGACGTACCGGTTACCCAACCCGGGTCCGCCGTACACCAATATATATCGTCTTCCCTTAAATCCAGAACAACCTTGCCTGTATAATAATGCTGCACCATCGCGTTCTGCACGTGATACACGCCCTTCGGTTTCCCGGTTGAGCCTGATGTATAGTGCATGATCAATCCGTCTTCCCGCTCGAGCCATTCAATCTCCAGCTCGCTGGATGCGGCTTCAATTTCCTTGTGGTAGTTTACTAGGCGCGGATCCTCTTCTTCCACTTCGCCAACGACAAAAATATGCTTCAGTTCGGGTAGCTCATCCCGTTTCACCCGTGACAACAGCGCAGGCGTCGTAATCAGCGCAACCGCTCCGCTATCCTCCAAGCGATCCTTTACCGCCGTCTCCATGAACGCCTCGAACAATGGGCCTACCACGGCACCAACCTTCAAAATACCAAGCAAACCGGCATAGAGCTCTGGGCCGCGCGGCATAAAGATAAATACCCGATCGCCTTTGTTCACGCCATATTTGCGCAGCACATTGCCGAACTTGTCGGATTTCTCTTTCAATTGCGCAAAAGTAAGAGTCTCCTCGCGGGCGGCGTCACTGTACAAGAGTGCTACCTTGTCTCCTCGTCCCTCCGCTACATGACGGTCGATTGCCTCGTACGCCATGTTTACTTTACCCGTCTCATACCAAGTAAAATGTCTCTCGATTTCGTCCCATGAAAATTCGGAGCGTGCCTGCTCGTAACTCTTCATATTGGAATGTGATACTTCACTTGGCAATATTTCGCTATGCGTTTGATTCATGATAACATCCTCCTCATTCTCAAATCGGTCTCCTCATAGTGGACAGCGCTTACAAAATGATTGAATGAAACATACATTTTACACATTGCGGCGGGTTATCACGTTGTCACAGTCATCGAGTCATTAACCCTTGGAATTCGCAAGGAAACATATCGTTAAGTACGATACAATTGTGAAGGTTTTATGTCGAAAAGATTATATCATAGCTTTTGTTTGCCTGTCATTGCTTTTCATTTTTTTATTTTTTTGCTATAAGTAGGGTATGGAATTGAAAGGAGCGTAACGGATGGAACACTGCAAGGTATACCAGTCTCATGTTTTGTTCCCTGAAGACCGCCGCCTGATCATCGAAGGACCTGTACCTCCCGAGCAGCTATCCGAACTGACCATGCACCCTGATCTCAAGGCTTTTCGTCGTCCTGCGGAGCAGCATGAGGCTTTGGTGGAAATTGCAGGCCTGCCCGAAGGCAGAATCATCATCACGAGAGACCGAGATATGATCGTAGGATACGTAACGTTTCATCACCCGGATGAGCAGGAACGCTGGTCTGAGGGCAATATGGAAGATTTGATCGAGCTTGGTGCCATCGAGGTTGCGAAAGACTACCGTTCCCTAGGCCTTGGGCAGCGGATGATCAAAACCGCATTCGAGGAAGGCCAGATGGAGCGCTACATCGTGTTTACAACCGAATACTACTGGCATTGGGACCTAAAAGGCAGCGGACTTAACGTGTGGGATTATCGCAAAATGATGGAGCGCTTAATGAAAGTCGTGGATATGGAATGGTACGCAACCGACGATCCGGAAATCTGCTCCCATCCCGCCAACTGCCTCATGGTCAGAATCGGACGGCACGTGCCGCTTTCATCGCAAGAACAATTCGACCGGATCCGTTTCAGACAGCGGTTTATGTATTAATTCGATTCTCAATAAAACAAACTCCCCTGGGCTTTGCTCAGGGGAGTTTGTGTATCTTTCGCTCATGCCGGATTAAGCATAACGAGCGCTTCCTATCATTTGCTGCTAGAGTTTGCCCAGCATATAGTTCACGATTTCATGAGAACGCTTGGAAGCTTTTGCAGTAAATTCGGGGAAGTTGACATGCGCAGAACCGTCGGCCTTATCCGACATGGATCGGATCACCACATAAGGCACGCCGTTCATGTAACATACCTGGGCAACGGCAGAGCCTTCCATTTCTGCGCAAGCCCCGTTCAATTCCTCGTAGAGCGTCTGCACCGTATCGCGGCTGGCAATGAACTGGTCCCCGGACAGAACCTTCCCTACGATGTAATGATTCACCGCCTGCTCTTTGCAGGCCTCCTCCGCCAGTTGGATCAAAGAGGCGTCGGCGGGAAAATCGGACAGCTCCTGGTACGGGATGACCCCGCGCGCAAAGCCTAACGGCGTCACGTCCATATCATGCTGCATGCATGAGGAGGAGATCACGATATCGCCAATGTTGAGCTCCGGATGCAGCGCGCCCGCTACGCCGGTAAACAATATTTTGGAAACGCCGAAGAAGTCGATCAAGATCTGCGTGGTGACCGCTGCATTGACCTTGCCCACCCCGCTCTTGCATACGACGACCTGCTTGCCATGGATCGTTCCCGATGCATAGGTAACTCCTGCCTTAACGGTTGTTTCTTTATTCTCCAGTTGACCGAGCAGCAGCTCCACTTCTTCGTCCATCGCCCCGATAAGGCCGATCACCTGTGTTGTCATGTCGATATCCCTCCTGATTATAAGAGCGCATAAAAAATCCCACCAGAAAAAAGCCCCTTAAAACCAGGAGCTTTTCTCGAATCCATCTTGTTCATCTAAACGCTTGGTTTCAAGCAGCCTATTCGTTCACATGGCTGACCGAGAGGCGAAGAATCGTTTCATGCGGCAGAATCACGCGAGGATTCTCCACATTTTCCTTCTTCATCAGCTTGGTAAGCAAACGCATCGCTACGGCTCCCAGATCATACATCGGTTGGGCCACCGTTGTCAGCTGTGGGCGTACCATCGAAGCCATCCGGATATTGTCTACGCTGATGATCGAGAAGTCATCCGGCACTTTATAGCCTTCATCCTGAATGCTATGAATAGCGCCAATCGCCATCTCGTCGGTAGCGGCAAATATAGCGGTTGGTTTCTTCTTGAGGCCCAGGAAGTACTTCATCGCTTCCACGCCGGACTCATAACGATAGTTACCGATCCGCACCAAATCCTCTTGATACTCGATGCCTGCCGCTTCCAGCGCTTTTTTGTAGCCTTGGAAACGAGCATAGCCGTTTGCCGGATCCTGCAGCGTGCCGCTGATCATAGCGATCTCGCGGTGTCCGTGCCGAATCAGCGTGTTGACCGCATCAAACGCAGCCTGTTCATGATCGATGTCGACCGAAGGATAAGAACCTCTCTCATCGCTGGTCGCACAGAGAACAATCGGCACAGCCGATGTCTGGAACGCCTGGATATGCTCGTCCGTCACCGTTCCACCCATAAACAACAGCCCGTCCACTTGCTTCTCGAGCAAGGTGTTGATTACGCGGATTTCCTTTTCCTTACGTTTGTCGGCATTACACAAAATTATATTATAGTGATACATGTTAGCAATATCCTCAATACCACGGGCAATCTCCGCAAAGATCGAGTTTGAAATGTCAGGGATCACAACGCCGACGGTTGTGGTCTTCTTGCTGGCCAGGCCTCTGGCTACCGCATTCGGACGATACCCTAAACGTTCAATCGCTTCGTATACTTTTTTCCGGGTCTGAGGCTTAACGTTCGGGTTATTGTTTACAACCCGGGATACCGTCGCCATGGAAACGCCTGCTTCGCGCGCAACATCGTAAATGGTTACCGTCAAATTCCTTCTCTCCATTGCCAATAGATTTTCATTCGTTCAATACCAATTGAATTTATGATACGACAAATTACTGCTTTGTGCAACGACACGGCATCATATGCCGTCCAATTGAGCTTTCAGCGCTTCAGCCGTAATATGGGAATGGGATGTATGCCAGACTGGCGCTCCTTCTTTCACAAGTATAACTTGCGGCGATTCGTGTTGGATGTTCAGAGTTTCGGCAGCCTGGCTCGACACCGGTCGGTCCGCAATGACATCGATCCACACATAGTCGATCCGCTCGTTCGGCTGGTCCTCAAGGTAAGCTTGCACTTCCCTGTAGGCTCCGGCACTGATTGGGCATCTGGTACTATGTTTGAACAAAAGCAAGTGCTTCCGATCGGAAGATTCCAGCGTGCTGCTCAGCTCTTCTATAGTAGTCATTTTCGTCAACGTCGCCATAGGATATACATTCCCTTCATTGTATTGAAGTTCCTATCCTCTATCCTAACAAAAAGTGCGTGAAAAATCCAACAACCACGAAAATTTTCTGAAAATTATCTTGCATAATTGCTCGAATTTTCAGGAATGAGAGATTTTATGGTGCTTAATTGCTCGAGACGCCCCTCAATTTGTCTCATCCAGTCGCCGTCGGCCAGGCTCTGGGCATAACGAAATAGATCCAACAGCATATTAATGCGCTCGTCAAACACTTCCATGCAGCGCGCCTGCCATTCTGGTGACGAATCATCATCGTATGTACGGAACACTTCACGAAGAACATATGCGGCTTCATTGACATCTGCGAACGAAACGCGTATTCGCTCGGTCTCATTGTTAATCGATGCGAGATAGCGCAGCAAATCCGGTTTAATAAGTGGCAGAAGCTCATACTTCCTGCAGGCCTGACAGGCATAAACAGGAACATCACATATCCGAGTTTTTCTTTCATGAATCAGCTTTCTTAATTCCAATTTCATACTTTGTCCGCAGTTGCAGGTTTTGAACAAAATGCCCACCCCAAATCCTATCACGTAATCTAAAACCAACAGTCCCATGTCACAAATCTGTCACCTGAATTAGTTCTATTCGACTATCATACCAGAGAATCCTGCAAATTTGTGATAATGCTTTATTTACCAGAAATGTTTTCAAATGTTCCTTCTTCGGACGCTTCCATGAAACTCCTCTCCATATTTGTTACAATGAATACAGTCTTAAAGGACCGAATGCGCAGCGTTACGGTTTTATCAAGATTTTTGAGAAAGGAGCTAGGCCAATTATGCGATTGACTGGAAAAAAGGTTATAGCGCTTGTAGATGAAGAATTCGAGGATTTGGAGCTATGGTATCCCGTTTACCGGGTCCGCGAGGAAGGGGCGGAAGTCCATCTCGCCGGGCTGGAAAAGGGTAAAACTTACACCGGCAAATATGGCGTACCGGCTCAGGCCGAGTATTCGTTTGAAGAGCTGAACAGCAAGGATTATGACGGAATACTCGTACCGGGCGGCTGGGCGCCGGACAAGCTGCGCCGATATGATAAAGTGCTGCAACTGGTGAAAGAAATGAATGAGGACCAGAAGCCGATCGGACAGATCTGCCATGCAGGATGGGTGCTGATCTCCGCCAAAATCCTGGACGGAGTTACCGTTACTTCCACGCCGGGAATCCGCGACGATATGGAAAATGCCGGTGCGATCTGGAAGGATGAGGCGGTCGTGACCGACGGACATATTATTTCCGCACGCCGGCCTCCGGATCTTCCGCCATACGGCAAAGCCTTCTGCGATGCGCTGGCGCAGCAAGGCAAATAATTGCTCCTTGCCCCCATGTACAGAAACAGCCGCCTTTGTCACCAGGGCTCCCTGGTGAGATAGGCGGCTGTTTTTTTATGCTCATATAGCTTGTCCTTTAAAAAAAGAAGCCTGGAAAAAGTCGATGATCCCTATCTTGACGGTTAAGACGCCGTGCTGTCCGTCCCATTGGTTCCGTTCAGATAACTGCTCCGTTCGGCAAAAGCGCTAAGACGTTCTTCGACAGCGGAGCTGGTACGCAGCTTGAAGCAAGCCGCCGCCTCTCCTTTCGCTTCTGCCGCATTCGTATTCAAAATGCGATGCTTCACGCGGAGCAGGGATTGCGGAGACATGCTCAAATCCTTAACCCCGAGCTCAAGCCAAAGCGGAATCGCTCTTTCGTCTCCGGCCAGTTCTCCGCACACGCTGACCGGAATCCCTGCCCCATGGGCAGCCTCCACCGTCGTCCGGAGCATGCGCAAAATGGCAGGATGAAACGGATGATACATATGCGCGATCTGCTCGTTCATCCGGTCCACGGCCAGAACATACTGAACCAGGTCATTGGTCCCGATGCTGAAGAAATCGGCCTCTTCTGCCAGCAAATCCGAGATCGTGACCGCTGCAGGCACCTCGATCATGATGCCGACCTTGATGTTCGGATCATAGGCGATGCCGCGTCGGTCCAAATCGGCCATGGCACGCCGCAGCACGGCATTGGCCTGCTTGACTTCTTCTACCGATGAAATCATCGGATACATGATTTTGACGTTGCCGTATGCGCTGGCTCTCAGAATCGCGGTAAGCTGGGTCTGGAACGGTTCGGTTCGGTCCAAGCTGATGCGGATGGCGCGGTACCCGAGGAAGGGGTTTTCTTCTTCCGGAAGCGCGAAATAATCCAGCTGCTTATCGCCGCCAATATCCAGCGTACGAATCACGACGGACGCCTGGCCTGCGTTCTCCGCAACCAGTTTATACACTTCGAACTGCTCTTCCTCCGTCGGGAAGTTGTGCCGGTCCATATACAAAAACTCCGTTCGGAACAATCCGACTCCCTGAGCGCCGTTCTTCAGCGCAATCTCCATTTCCTTAACGGAATTCATGTTCGCGGCCAGGTTAAAGTATGTTCCGTCCTTGGTTACCGCATCAACGGCTGCCAGGAGCTGCAGCTGCTCTTTCTTTTTCCGCTGCTGGTCCCGGATGCCTTCATACCGCTCCACGATGAGCGTGTCAGGCTCCAAATAGAGCAACCCCTCATCTCCGTCCACCACCAACTGCTGTCCGGTCTGGATCGGTTTATCCAGCTTGTTCTCGATCCCCGAAACAAGCGGTATGCCCAGCGCGCGGGCCATGATCGCCGAATGAGAGGTCTTGCCGCCGGTCATCGTCACGATACCAAGAACGTGGGAAGGGTTCAGGTGAACGAGCTGCGACGGGGAGAGCTCCTTCGCAACCAAAATGTAAGGCTGCGTATCGGCCGGGAGCTTCACTTCGGGAGCACCAAGAAGATGCTTCAGCAGCCGATTGCCGACATCCTTAATATCAAGCGCCCGCTCCTTCATATACTCGTCGTCCAGCAGATCGAACATGGATACGAAATGATCGATCGCCTCTTTTACCGCCACCTCGGCAGCCTTGTACTGGCGCTCGATGATCCCTTGAATTTCGTTCATGAACACGGGATCCTCCAGTATGGCCAGATGCGCGTCAAAAATCTGCGACTCCTCGTGCCCCACCATTTCCTTGAATTCGTTCTTGATGTATTCAATTTCATTCTTGGAGGTTCGTATGCCTTCATATAAGCGCTCGAACTCTTTGGCTAAATCGACAGCGTCCATTTCGGAATCCGGAAGATCCAGCTCCCAATGCGGCAGTACGAAAGCCTTACCGATAGCTACGCCTGTTGCTGCGCCAATGCCTTGTATCATGATTCTCTACCCCCAGCATTACTCTCATTTAATACGACGGACATGACAGATGACTGTCCTCTTTTCACGGTCTTGAACGGAGCATAGCTCCAGGATCTTACTTTATCGGGATTGGTGATTACCATTGGCGTAGCCAGCGATGCGGCATGTGTCTTTAAATACGCCAAATCGAACTTGACCAGCAGTTGCCCCGGTTCAACGGTATCCCCTTCGCTGACCACAGCCGTAAACGGTCCTTTCAGCTGGGAAGTGTCGATCCCGATATGAATCAATACCTCAAGCCCTTCCGGCGTTGAAATCCCGATGGCATGCATCGTCGGATACACGTGCATGACCGTGCCGTATACCGGTGATACAAGCTCTCCTTTTTCCGGTATGAAGGCGACGCCGTTGCCGACCAGCTTCGCGGCAAAAATATCATCCGGCACTTCGTCAATCGGAAGCATGCGTCCCTGTACGGGCGCGCTGAACAGAACGCGCGGCAAATCCTGCTGCATCAGCTTGTTTATCTCTTCGCGGATGAGCTCGGAATACGTCCCGAACACCACTTGCACGTTCCCCCCGCCCAGCTTGATAATGCCGGCTGAACCGAGCAATTTCAGTGCGTCAGAATCAATCTGACGATCATTGTACACGGTCAATCGCAGACGCGTCATGCAGGACTGCACCTGAACGATGTTGTCTTTGCCTCCAAGCGCCTCCAGAATGAGCGGCGCCTGATAGGGAATATCGCCTGCCCGGCCTTCCAGCGCCGAGCCCTCCTCGCGCCCCGGCGTGGGGATTTCGAAGGTGCGTATCGCCCAGCGGAACAGAAAATAGTAGACGATGCCGTACACGGCCCCGATCGGTATGATGATCCAGGCGTTCTGCGATAAATGGAAGTTGAGCACGTAATCGATGAATCCGGCCGAGTACGAAAAACCGTGATGGATGTCAAATGCATAGGTAAGGACCATCGCGAAACCGGCCATCAAGGCGTGGAGCACATACAGATATGGAGACGCAAATAAAAACGCGAACTCGATCTGCTCCGAAACCCCGGTCAAAAAACAGACAAGCGCGGACCGCATAAACGTCTTTTTCACTTTCGGCTTCAGATCTTCACGCGCTTCCTGGATAATGGCAAACGCGATCGCCGGCAGGGCAAACATCATGATCGGGAACAAACCGGCCATGAAGTCGCCGGCCGTGGGATCCCCTGCGAAGAACCGGGGCAGATCCCCCTGCACGACGGTACCATCCTCCGTCTCGTAGGAGCCCAGCTGAAACCAATATACATTGTTTAACAAATGATGCAGACCGAAGGCCGTGAGTACGCGGTACAAAATTCCGTACAGAAACAAACCGAAAGCTCCCATATGTACGGTCAGATCATAAAAAGCATCTAACCCGCGCTGCACAAGGGGTGCTGTCCCCAGCATGATCCAAGCGAATATCGTTGAGAACAATCCCATGAACAGCAGTACAAATCTGGAGCCTCCAAAAAACTGTATGGCTTCGGGAAGCTTAATATGTTTGAACCGGTTATACACGTAACCGGACATTACCCCAAATATAATGCCGATCAAGGTCGAGGGCTGTACGCTCCCGTCTCCCAGACGGGATATGACCTGATCATAGATGAACATGCCGGCAAGGGCGGCGAGTCCGGCGGGACCTCCCTGATTCGAGAGTCCCCATGCGACGCCAATGGCAAATAAATACGGCATGTAATAAAACACCCCGTGCCCCGCTGCCTGAGCGATTTCGCCCAAGGTTCCGAAGCCCCAAGCCGACCATGGCAAACTCCCCACGCTAAGCAGGAGAGCTGCCGCCGGAAGCGCCATAGTAGGGAGCATGACTGCTCTGCCCAGCTGTTGCAACGATCCCAACCAATTCAAGGCGAGCCCTCCTTTCTATCCTTGATGGTAAGCGCTGCGCCTGTTTTTGTCAAAAAAAATTAAGGGCAAATGCCCACAGCAAAAGCAAGCCCTGCAAACAGAACGGCGACAGAACCGGACCATGTCCAGTCTGCCACCGGCTGTTTTCTACGCAAGACTTGCCTATTCTTCCGAAATGCGCTTTGAAGTTTAACGGCCGCCCAATGCGATGGAATCCTCGACCTTGATGCAGCGGTCCATAATCGCGATCATGCCGCTGCTTTCGGCGATGGCCGCTGCCTCCTCACTGATGATTCCCTGCTGCAGCCAGAGCACCTTCGCACCGATCTCGGCGGCTTCCCGTGCTACATCGGCGCAGTATTCGCTGCGCCGGAACACATTGACGATATGGATCGGCTCGGGAATGTCCTTCAGGGAAGGATAACTTTTCTCGCCGAGGATTTCGGTTGCACCAGGGTTTACCGGGATGATCCGGTATCCGCGTTGCTGCATCGCGGCAGAAACCATATGGGAGGTGCGGTCCGGCCGATCGGACAGGCCAACGACAGCGATATTGCCCGCATTTCGTAAAATATCCGCGATTTCTTCGCGCGTAGGATTTTCAAATGCCATGGTTCATGACCACCTTTCCGTTCCTTATCGATGAGAATCTTGTCCTATTCCTCTATTTTACCCATTCTACATCGGCGCCAAGCGCCTTCATGTGATCAAAATATTGCGGGTACGACTTGGCTACATGGTGGGCGTCCTTGATCCGGATCGGCTGTCCTGCGCGCAGCCCGACCACCGTGAGGGCCATGATCACCCGGTGATCGTAATGGGCATTGATCTCAACCCCGCCTTCGACGCCGTCCGGACGGCCATGAACGATAATCTCGGCCTGGCGCTCCTCCACGTTGGCTCCTGCTTTACGCAGTTCGGTCAAATAATCCGTAATCCGGTCGCATTCCTTGTAACGGAGATTCTCCACGTTGTAGAACCGGGAGGTTCCTTCGGCAAACACGGCTGCCGCCACCATCGCGAGCACCGCGTCCGTCGCCGCGTCTCCGTCGAATTGGAGCGCCTTCAGGGTGCGGTTGCCCTGCACATGGACATTTCCGTTCTCATGCGTGAGCGGAACCTCCATCATTCGAAGAACGTCGATAATGGCGCGCTCGCCCTGCTTGCTGTCCTCCGACAGATTGCGGATCGTTACATCGGACTGCGTAACCGCGGCGGCCGCCAGCACGGCAGCAGACCCCGGATAATCGCCTTGAACCGTATAGGTCTTGGCTTCGTAGGATTGCCCTCCGGGAACCCGGAAGAACGTATAGTCGTCCGCTGCGTGAATCGTAATGCCGGCCTGCTCCAGCACTTCCAGGGTCTGACCGATCACGACCTTGGATTTCAGATCTCCGGTAACGGTGATCTCGCTGTCTTCGGCAAGCAATGGAGTCAAGAACAACAGGGCGCTTAAATACTGCGAGCTTACTTCGCCTGAAACGGTGAGCTTGCCGCCCTTCGGTTGGCCGCCGCGAATGGTGATGGGCAGCCTGCCATCGTTATGCTCCACTTCCACGCCCAATTGGCCAAGGGTCTCAATGAGATCGTCATGAGGACGCTTGCCCAGTGATTCCGGGTACGCATTGACGAAGGTAACCTCTTTAGACAATGCCGTTACGCCCATCAAGAAGCGCAGGACGGCACCGGCGTTGCCAACGTTCAGCTCCTTCACATCCCGCGGCGATTTGCCAAAGCCCGTAATCACGGCTTTTTCCTCGTCCTCCTCGATCACGGCTCCGAGATCCCGGATACAGCGTCTCATCGCGTCGCTATCCTCGCTGTGGGCAGGATAATAAATCGTGCTCGTTCCTTCCGCTAGGGCAGCCACAAGCAGGTAACGGGTGGTATAGTTTTTGGAGGACAGTGCTCCGATCTCCCCTTTTAATATAGGCGTAGGCCTGACGATAACATCCATCGTATGTATCTCTCCCTTGTATATAGTGTTGCGATTACCAGCATTACAATCTCCCTAGGATAAATTGACAGGGAAAGAACCGCTTGGTTATCATAGTTCATGTGAACCGGAAAATCAGATCGTTTGCGATCTTACTCATTTATGCTAAGAAAAGAGGTCTATATGATGAAACCGATCCCTCAAATGGAAACTTCGGAGCTTAGAAGCCGGCTTCAAAACGGCGAACAGGTGTACATGATTGATGTCCGCGAGGATGAAGAGGTTGCCGCCGGGATGATCAGCGGTGCCAAGCATATCCCGATGGGCGAGATTCCGAACCGCCTGGACGAAATTCCGCGCGACCAAGAGGTTGTCTTTATCTGCCGGAGCGGCGGACGCAGTCAACACGTATGCGAATTTCTCAATCACCAGGGCTTGAACAACGTGATCAACATGAAGGGCGGCATGCTGCAGTGGCATGACGATGAAGTATAGGCAAGCCGTAAAGAAGGTGCGGGATGAACATGATCCCCGCCTTTTTTTGCTTGTGCTTGAATCCTGCTCGCAAGCTCCCTTGTTTAAACCCTCAGGTCTTATCCATCTCCATGCCAAGCCGGGTCCGCTTATCGTCTTAGCCGCGGTAATGCGTTAAAATGTCAGCCGCCACTTCATCCGCGGATCGGCCAACCGTATCCACCATCACGTCCGCAAACCGGTATTTGTCCTTTCGCTCATCGAGGATGCGCCGAACCCTCTCTTCCACATCGCCCGCAAGCAGCGGCCGGTTGGCATCGCCCCGTACGCGTTCCACGATGCTGGCCGCATCCGCTGTGAGGGCAACGACCCAGCCCCCGCGTTTCATTACGTCGCAATTGTCGGAACGAAGGACGGCTCCGCCGCCGGATGCCAGGACGATTCCATCCCGGAGCAAAACGCTGCGCAATGCAGCGGATTCAGCCTCGCGGAAATACGGCTCTCCCTCCGTTTCAAACATCTCGGAAATCGTTCTGCCTTCCATTCTCTCAATTTCCGCATCCAGATCTATCAAGTTGTAGCCGAGCGAGTCTGCCACGAGGCGCCCCACGGTTGACTTGCCCGTACCCATCATCCCGATCAGAATGATGTTTCTACCCAGCTTATCCAATTTCACACCCCATTCGCTGCTTCACTGTAAAGGTTGTTCATATCATACCACAGCCCCAAATCTTTCGACAATGGACCCGACTCTCTAAATTGTAATCCAATTGCCTCAAGCCAAGCCCCTATTTATGGAGTCTATCTTGTTCCCAAGCATCATACACTGTTACAAGAATGCAAGATTAGAAGAAAGGAATGAACCCATGGTGCCATTTCATCCAACCGGACTCTCTTCCTCGGCCAAGCGGATCCGCCGGATGCTCGATCCATCCTACCCGCTGTGCCGCGAGGACGTGATGTGGGTGCTTCATTTTGTCCAAAAAAAAGTGGCTCTGAAGGATCCTGCGCTGCAAGATCTTTCAAAGCCACGGTTGCTGAAAAATTTCAACAGTTATTGCGAAGCCGCGCTGCTCTTGCTCGGAAGCGGAAACCACTTTCACACAAAGAACGGCGACATCCGCACCTGTCTCTTAGAAGCCATGCACGGGCTTCCCGAGCTGGCGGAGGCTATCTCCCCTACTAAAGCCCGCACGTTTGAATCGATGCCCTCGATCCCTGAGGACGATATCCATACTGCTGCAAGAGAGCAGAATTAGTCCATCCGGGAAGAGTCGAATTCACGCTGCCGATAAAAGAGCAGGATTACTCCATCCAGTTGTAGTGGAAGGTTCCTTCTTTGTCAACGCGTTTAAAGGTGTGCGCTCCGAAGTAGTCGCGCTGAGCCTGCAGCAGGTTCGCTGGCAGGTTCGCCGTACGGTAGCTGTCGTAGTATGCAAGCGCGCTGGAGAATCCAGGCACCGGAATGCCCAAGGAAACCGCGGAAGCTACGACTTTACGCCATGCATCTTGATAGGATTCGATTATATCGGTAAAGAACGGATCCAGCAGCAGGTTCTTAAGCTCCGGATTGTTCTCATACGCATCGGTGATGTTCTGCAGGAAGCGGGAACGGATAATGCAGCCGCCGCGCCAGATTTTAGCGAGATTGCCGTATTGCAGGTTCCAGCCGTATTCATCGGACGCTACGCGAAGCTGTGCGAAGCCTTGAGCGTAGGATACGATCTTGCTCGCAAACAGCGCTTTGCGCACATTTTCGATGAACTCGGCTTTGTCGCCGTCAAATGCAGCCGTTTTTGGACCATTCAGGATTTTGCTTGCCGCAACGCGCTCTTCTTTCATCGCGGAGAGGAAACGGGAGAATACGGATTCGGTGATCATGGAAAGCGGCACGCCCAGATCCAGGGAGCTTTGGCTTGTCCATTTGCCCGTTCCTTTTTGACCCGCCGTATCCAGGATGACGTCAACCATCGGCTTGCCGGTTTCTTCGTCGTATTTGGAGAAAATGTCAGCCGTGATCTCGATCAGGTAGCTGTCGAGTTCGCCTTGGTTCCACTCCGTGAAGATTCCGTGAAGATCCTTCGCATCGAGGCCGAGTACGTCTTTCAGCAATTGATACGCTTCGCAAATGAGCTGCATATCGCCATATTCGATACCGTTGTGAACCATTTTTACATAATGGCCGGCACCGTCCGGTCCGATATATGTACAGCAAGGCTCTTCGTTAACCTTCGCGGAAATGGCTGTCAGAATAGGCTCAACCAGCTTATAGGCACTTTCCTGTCCGCCTGGCATGATCGATGGGCCTTTCAATGCGCCTTCTTCGCCGCCGGAAACGCCTGCACCGATAAAGTTAAAGCCTTTTTCAGCCAACTCTTTGCTGCGGCGCTGCGTATCAGGGAAATAAGCGTTACCGCCGTCGATGATGATATCGCCTTGGTCCAAATGAGGAATCAGCTGTTCAATCGTAGCGTCCGTAGCTTGTCCTGCCTGTACCATGATCAGGATTTTGCGAGGAGTTTCAAGGGAATCCACGAATTCTTCGATCGAGAACGTTCCCTTCACTTGCTTGCCTTCGGTTTCCTTCAGCATATCTTCCGTTTTTTGCGGAGAGCGGTTATATACGGAAACGGTGAAGCCTTTGCTTTCGATGTTCAGGGCCAGGTTTTTTCCCATTACAGCAAGGCCAATCACACCGATTTGTTGTTTTGACATCTGGTTCTCCATCCTTTGCTCCAATATATTTTTAAACAACCCATCCCTACGAGATGATTTGCAATAATCTTATATTAACGTTTTTCATTTGACAAGTGAACCCCTGTCACAAAATGAGAACACGCGCGAAAACACCCCTTCGGTTTCGGAGTGTTGTTCGTGCTTTACTCTTGTATCGTTCGATGAAGTGAATTACCACTCCAGCCTCATCAGCTCTAAGGAAAGCTCGCGGAGTCTTTGCTTGCAGGCCGCGATTTTGTCCTGATTCCCCTCTTGAAGGGCGGCATGGAGCTTCTCAAGCTCATCATCGGTTTCCAGCCTGGACAGAAGGAGCCGCTGTTCCCCCTCATCCGATTCGAACAACCGCACCATTTCCTGCTCCGTCATCGGCGTCCCCTTCTGAAACAGCACACGCTGCCGGTAACCGGATATTTCCACCAGCCTTATAACCTCGCCAAACAGAATATTCTCGATCAATATCTGCCGGTCCTTGAAACGTTTGACGACAGCGTGGCCACGGGTATTCTCGATCAATTTCTCCATCCATTCCGCAAGCTTGGGATCGCGGATCATATAATCGCCTACCAGCTTAAAACCGCTTCCTGTCCGTTGAAACCGCAGCTTTACCAGCTTGCGTCCGGTTCGGATCGAAATGACAAACTGCGTTTCATTCTCGCTCCAGTAAAGCGAATATCCTTCCTGGATCAATTCCTTGATTAGGTCCTGGATATGCCGGCGATCAAACCGGAGCTCCAGGTTGCAATACTCCACTTCCTCGCTCTTATTCACGGCACTCCCTCCTCCGGTTTACTACCGATCTGAAAAACGACGGTGAAGATTTCCCCCATGGCTGCTTTTGATGTTGTCTTATCTATATCTTATACTCCATCTTATGTAACGGTAACTTGGTTTATTGACTATTTTTAACCCGCATGAAAATACGGTGAAACTTTCCTGGGTCATGCCTGACGTCCACTCGGCTTATGGTATAATGGGTTATCCAAAAGCCGAGTTTAGTAAGTGTTCATTATAAACAACAGGGAGGCCATCACATTCATGACGGTTACCGGATTTAAAGATCAGGATTTCGACGTATTCTCCGTTCCAGGGCTCGAAGCCCGTATGGAGGTTCTCATTGAACGGGTAAGACCCAAGCTTGAGACGCTGGGGGCCGAGCTTGCCCCCTATGTGTCCGCGCTGGCCGGGGAAGAGATGTTTGTGCATGTGGCCAAGCATGCAAGACGAACCGTTAATCCCCCGATTGACACCTGGGTCGCATGGGCGGCCAGCAAACGGGGCTACAAAGCGCTGCCTCATTTTGAGGTGGGCATGTTCGGAACCCATCTGTTTGTTATCTTCGCGATTATTTACGAAAGCCCCAACAAAACCGTGTTTGCCGGCAACCTGGAAGCCAAGCTCAAGAAAACAGCGAAGGCGCTGCCTAAACATTTCTATTGGTCCATGGATCATATGAATCCGGCAGGCACCCCTCACCAGGATATGAACGAGGAGGATTTCGTTCGCCTCATTGAGAAGCTGAAACAGGTGAAAAAAGCCGAGGTCATGTGCGGACTGCGCATTCCGCGCGAGGAAGCCGTCAAGCTTGAAGGGGACGAGCTGGTGCAAAAAGTGCAGGAGACGTTTGAGACGCTGCTGCCGCTTTATAAAATGGCGTTTTAAACTGGCGTGAGATATTTACGAAAATGGGCTGCGGATGCAGCTCTTTTTTTTAGATTATAGAATTTATAAATTTTCAGCGAAGCTGAACAATTCTATAATCGCAAGAAAAACTTTCTTTAACCAGCGTTCTGTCTTCTGAGAAAGTACGTCGATTGACGTTTATCTTATGGATGATATTTTAATGAAGGAACGATGAAGAACGCATCCCTCCCCCTTAATATGTCCAAAGTATGAAGCGCTGCCGGTCCGTGCAAAAAAAGCCGGTCATTCTTCTTGCATTCCCCCCCTATTTTGCTATACTCAATTTTGTTTATATAAAAACAGAAATCGACAAATCATAAGAAAATAAACATAAGGAAAGGTTGTGACAACGTCCATGGACCACAGTCGTACACCGCTCTTCACCGCGCTTAAAGAACACGCGGCCAAAAACCCCGTGCAATTTCACATTCCGGGACATAAGAAGGGCCTCGGCACCGATGCCGAATTCAGGGAATTTATAGGGGATAACGCCTTTTCTATAGATTTGATCAATATTGCGCCGCTGGATGATTTGCATCAGCCTACAGGCGTCATTGAAGAAGCCCAGAAGCTGGCCGCCGACGCATTCGGTGCCGACCACACTTACTTCAGTGTCCAAGGGACAAGCGGAGCGATCATGACCATGATCATGTCGGTATGCTCCCCCGGCGATAAAATCATCGTACCGCGCAACGTTCATAAATCCGTGCTTTCCGCCATCATCTTTACCGGTGCCAAGCCTGTGTTCGTATCGCCTGCCCAGGATTCCAATGTGGGGATCGATCACGGGATCACGATCAGCTCCGTACGGAAAGCGCTAAAGCGTCACCCTGACGTCAAAGCCGTACTGGTCATCAATCCGACGTACTTCGGGGTGAGCGCTAACCTGAAGGAAATCGTCGATTTGGCCCACAGTTACAATGTTCCCGTGCTTGTGGACGAAGCGCACGGGGTTCTGATCCATTTTCATGAAGAACTTCCGATGTCGGCAATGGAAGCCGGTGCCGATATGGCTGCGACCAGCGTTCATAAACTCGGCGGATCGATGACCCAAAGCTCCGTGCTGAACGTGAACACCAAGAACGGATACATCAATCCTTACCGCGTGCAGACCATCATCAGTATGCTGACCACAACGTCGACCTCCTACATCCTGCTGGCATCGCTGGATACTTCTCGCCGGAGCCTGGCGCTGCATGGACGGGAAATGGCTGCAAGGACGATTGAATTGGCGCAATATGCACGAAACGAAGTCAACAAAATCGAAGGCCTGTACTGCTTCGGGAAGGAAATACTGGGCGGAGAAGCAACGTACTCCTATGATCCGACCAAGTTGACCGTTCATGTACGCCATCTTGGCATTACGGGATATGAAACCGAAAACTGGCTGCGGGACCACTACAATATTGAAGTGGAGCTCAGCGATATGTACAACATTTTGTGCCTCATTACACCGGGGGACAACCGGGAGACGATCGATATTCTGCTGACGGCGCTCCGAGAGCTTTCGGACCAGTACATGCACGTGAACGAAATAAATGAGCTGGTCGTGAAAACGCCGGAAATTCCGCAGCTGTCGCTCATTCCCCGCGATGCGTTTTATGGGGATACGGAGGTCGTGCCGTTCAAGGAATCGGCCGGACGCATTATTGCCGAATTCATCTATGTCTACCCGCCGGGGATTCCGATTTTGCTTCCGGGCGAAGTGATTTCCCAGGAAAACATCGATTACATTACCGACCATGTCGAGGTCGGCCTGCCTGTCAAAGGTCCTGAGGACCGCAGCATTCAGAACGTGAAAGTCATCGTGGAAACGGATCCTATATTCTAAGGCAGCAAATACAAAAAACCCGGTGCGAGTGGTTCGCATCGGGTTTTTCGTTAGGGAGTGTTACTCCTGGTTTGCAGCAGCGACCAGTTCGTTGTAAACCGCCTCTACTTCATTCCATTCGTCTTCGTCCTCAATATTGTAAAGAACCATTTCCTCGTTCTCTTCTTCCATACGTAGAATGACGCCGTCCGCTTCCGGATTCTCGCGTTCAAGCAAAAGCGCGTAAAGCTTCTCGCCGACATCAAATGTCTCCACGAGAACCATCTCTACTTCTTTTCCTTCTTCATCCGTCAATGTCAGCACAAACTCTTCATGCTCGTGGTCGTGGTCATGATCGTGACCGCAGCCGCAAGCATCTCCGTGTTCATGTTTGTGTTCGCTCATTGAAAAAACCTCACTTCGGTTAAATTATCATACTTTCGTATCGTATCACGGATAGCTTCTTCAGGTCAATTTTTGCCAAGCGGCGATGGACCCATCAATTTAGGGCGGTAATCACTTTCTCCGCAACTTTCACAAACCCGTCATCCGATTTGACTTTTACATAAAAGCCTACCGAGTATTTTCCGGCCGTTTTGAAATCGTATGTGAAATCATAGGTTCGGAACCAGAAGTTATCCTTGCGGTCCTTCACTTCCTGGGACTGGATGTCCTTGATATTGCCCGAAGGATCCTCAATCGCTACTTTCACGGCATGAATATTGTTGTTTAAGCTGTCTACCTGGCTAAATACATTGAATTTCAGCTTGCCTTTGTTTACGTTGCCGAATACAGTATCTCCTTTAAAGAGAAAAATATGCACATTCGGCTTGACGACCTGGACTTGTCCATTCGCCGAATTCCAGTCCACAGCCCCGTCAAATTCCCGGACCGGCACATAGGTTTTGCCATCAATCAAATATCCGCCATCCTTCAATTCGCGTCCGTTCAGCCAAACCCGAACACGCTCATTGACGGAATCCGCAAACAAAAGGGTGCTGCCACCCATTAAAGAGAGCACTAGCATACATGCCATCACTTTTTTCCACTTCATTTCATACGTTCCCTCCATTGGCTCTTCTTGTTGTTATATGTGTATACTACATGTCAAAAAACAAGTTGCGGACAATTTTGCACTTTGTGGTAAAATTTTTTTCTCGTGGTTCAAGGCTTGATCTTATCACGATTTTTGCAGCATTACGGCTCCGTTTCGAGCATATACATCGTGTAAATACATAAGAAATTCGTTAAAATACACATAAGCATACTTGGACTATACATCATTTCATCAGGAGGTTTCATCCATTGACACTGACATTGCAAATGCTTGGCACCGGCAGTGCGTTTGCCAAGAATTACTATAACAATAACGCACTGATACATGACGGAAATTTCACGCTGCTCATCGACTGCGGAATCACCGCTCCGTTGGCGCTGCATCAGATGAACAAGACGTTTAACGATGTGGACGCCGTGCTCATCACGCATATTCATGCCGACCATGTTGGCGGTTTGGAGGAGCTTGCGTTTATTATGAAGATGAAATACAATCGCAAACTTCCGCTCTATATTGCTGAAGCGCTGGTGGAACCGATATGGGAACATACACTCAAGGGCGGCTTATACCAGCAGGGACATATCTCTTCCCTTCAGGATGTATTTGACGTGCATCCTTTGAAACCGGGCGTGAAGGCCTCTATTTCATCCGGAATCTCGGTGGAGCTGATTCATACGCAGCATATTCCGGGCAAAGACAGCTATTCGCTTTATTTGAACGATCGGATTTTTTACAGCGCGGACATGGTATTCGACCCCATCCTGCTGAAGCAATTGGTAAATGAACGGGATTGCGAAGTGATTCTGCATGAATGCCAGCTGCAGGGCCCGGGCGAGGTGCACACGACACTCGATGAACTGCTCAGCCTGCCTCAAGAAATTCAGGAGCGCACCTATCTGATGCATTACAGCGATGAGGTCGAAGCTTTCATCGGCAAGACCGGAAACATGGAATTCGTGGAGCAGCAGCGGGTATACGAATTGTAGTTCAATATGCGTCAATGCATAGTTTGCGAGGGTACCCGGGAATAATAAGGCCGGGAGGCGATTCATATGGATCAACAACAACAAGAAGTAGTAGGCGTACGTAAAAATGGTGATGGCGACATCATCGAACTAAAGCTGGATAACGGCAGCGTCGTGGACTACAAAACGGCCCAACAGATGGCCAAGAATAAGGAAATCAAGAACCTGAACGTATTCCGTGGACGTGATGGAGACGAACATCTTCGTTCCAATGCGGATGGCGATCCAAGCAACAACCTGGACAATTTGCCGACGTTCTAATTCATGCGCAAAAGACCTCGAGGCGATGCTCGAGGTCTTTTCTTTTTTTGGGGACGATGCGGAATGACCGGCATCTTATTTGGTTTGGTTAGAGGCCTACAATTCCTTTTTCATGCGAACATGGGGAATGCCTGCATCATCAAACGGCTCGTCCGAAATCGTCTCATACCCGAGCTTGCGGTAAAAAGCCTCTGCCTGCACCTGTGCATCGAGCACGGAATATTGCAGCTTTAGTTCGCGAGCCTGCGCTTCCAGCGCCATCATCAGCACACGGCCAATCCCTTTGGAACGGAACGGCTTCCGCACCGCGATCCGCTGCATTTTGGCGGAATCCTTATTGTAATAGGTAATACGCCCGGTTGCGGCGTACTGCCCCTCCGACTTGATCAAGACATGGTGTGCATCCGATTCCAGGCGGTCGTAATCATCGATCTCCAAATCGATCGGAACCTTCTGTTCTAGGACAAACACATCCTTTCGGATATCCAGCGCCTGCTGCAACTGCTCTTCCGTTGATACATTGATGATTTCTGCTGCCATTTCAACACCTCTTTATGTAGAATCATTTCCTCGTGATATCGCAGGTCGAGATATTATACAAAATATTCGTTTTCCTGTATAGTAGTAGAAGCTAAGGTCTTCACGAAAGGAGCATTGCCTTTATGAGCATGGGAGCCACGATATTTTGGGCTGTGGTCATTGCTGCCCTGATCATCTATCCCACCTTCTGGACGATCAAAAAAGGTTATTCCCGCAAATGGGATGAGGAATAGCATCGGCCGTCTTACAACAAGCCGCCAGCCTGCCAGCCGGCGGTTTGTTCTGCTCACGGTTCGATCAGAGATCATCATGATGGTTGGCCCGCGTTAAGCATAATGCCGTTCCTGGAGCTCATTATGGATGGAGATCCCTTAACGTGTCCGCCGCATCCATCGGGGATACCGGCTCCAGCGCCCCGCTTCCCTGCTTGGAATATACGTCCTGATCAACAGAGCGCCCGTACACATCCAGCATCACGGGCGCTGCAGGGGCATGCAGCGGCTCCAATTGCACCGATGTTCTTTCCGGGACACTGCAGCCGCCGCCCGCAATAGATACCGCCAATAACGAGAACACCAGTCCTGCTCGCTTGATACGATGGGATTTCCCACCTGTCATGCCATTCACGCTCCTTCATTGGCAAAATCATGCTGTATTTAGTCTGAACCGGAACGTGGTATTTTATAACGAGAAAACCATTGACAGCCGCCTTGTCTGCTGGTAATATATGAATTACCTTTTTAAATATTTCACGATCTGTTAGCTCAGCTGGGAGAGCACTATCTTGACAGGGTAGGGGTCAGTGGTTCGAGCCCACTACAGATCATCACAAGGAGCCCTTGCGCAGCAAGGGCTTTTTTCTTTTCTTCTAATGGTTGTCTATCTGAATTTCAGGGACGAATTGGGGGACATAGTGAGTTAGACACTACTTCTAAGCCCGCATTTTGGTCTTATTTGACCTCATTTCTACTATTATAATAATTTGTTCAAGGGTAACGCCTTCTTTATATAAAGAAAGATAAAAAGAACCGGTTTATTCTTCCTTCCCTCTTCCAGCTGCCGGCGGATGATAGTTTCTTTATGTTCAGGAAGCATCATCCGGCTGGATTCCCAAAGTCCGTTACCTTCAAGCTTTTTACGTATCGTTGTGATTCATAGTGTCCTCCGATTTTAACCGAAACGTGATGTTAAAATATTTACGCAATTTCGTTACATCACAGCCTTATTATGTATACAAAAAAACCTTGAGGTTATTTAAACCCCAAGGATTTTTCGTTATTCTTCTTTCCAAACAGTATACCAATGTGTTGCTGTAGATTTATCATCATCTATGTACCAAAAAAAGTACTCCACTCCATCAACTGTAATGTAATGTAATGGCGTGAAATAGTCTCTGCTATACTGACTTTTTGGGTACATATAACCCGCTTTTACTTTACATGGGTTACAATATTGAGGCGTTATCTCAGATTCTGTCTGTGAGATAGGACTTGCAGATACTGGCGCTGCTACAGTCATAAAAGCAGCAATGATAGAAGAGAATATTACAAATTTTTTCCCCATTCTAACCACGCTAACACCTCCAGATATTTATAAAAGTTAATTTACATAACCCATATCAATTGTATCATTTGGATATTATTGGAGTATATAGTGTTTAAGAACCATTAAATGGTATAATTATGTATTTTTTATTCCGGATTTATCTTTGTCAATTGTCGCATTTGTCCGGGCTATTTTTAGAATAGATGACATGACATTAATCTACCATTACTTCTCGCCTCTTTATTACATAGCCAAGCGCTATAATTCAGGTTAAGAGGTATTTCTATGTCAATTGAACCGATGTTACTCGCAACAGCGCCCGCTCCATTCTCAGACTCGCATACGCGCGCCATAACAACGACTGTTCTCGCCAATATCCTGAGATAGCCAACGCTATATTTCCGCATAACATCGTATTGGACGGAGAAATCGCGTGCGTTGATCCCGCGACTGGCAACTCGGATTTTAAAGCGGTTATGACACGAATCCAGGCGAAGAAGATGGATAAAATTACAGCTTTAGCCGGAACTCTGCCGTCTACATTCGTCAATTTCAACGTGCTGCAGTATAACGGCTACTTCACCGATAGAAGACAAAGAAAAAGGACCCCCGATAGCCTAAGCCGGTAGGGATCCTCTCACATAAATACAACTGTTCAAATCACGTAGGGTCTTTGTCATCCGGGGGAGTATTATACCCAGAAAGAACCTAAAATGATGACCAACAAGATAAAGAGAACAAGAACTGCTCCGACTGAGTTTTTACCGCCGTATCCACCTTCGTAACCAACTTCACCCATGAGGACTCCTCCTTTCAACGATCTCGATACAAAGTATTCAAAATTTCAAGCAATGCTAGGGCCAATATTCTTATTAACAAAAAAAAACGCCAGCCTAAGCCAGCGAGGTTCTTTTTACCGATGCGGCGCTGACCACATGGATATCACGGGTTGTGTTACCCGAATTTTTTCTCCTTCCCGTCAATGGGGACGGAAAATGGAGCATATGACACCGTACAAAAAGAGGAAGCTGTCACAAAAGCCATAAAAATGACTGCGGGACAGCTTCTTTTTTTTAAAGAAGGAAACCTGAGTTGTAGTTGGCGGGCTACACTCTCATGTATATTCACAGAAATGCCACTTTGCTAATCATTTTCATATGTACATCATCCAAAAAATACATAGGGGCTGCAACAACTCCCTCACGTTAAAAACTTCACCCTAGCAGCAATCGAGATAGGCTTGAAAATTAGGCTAAACACTTAGTTAATCACCCAAGCTTATACATAAGTGACCACATATTAATAATATGACTCTAAACAAAGGAGGAATAACCATGAGCGCTGATGCCGGGTATGGCTATGGCCGTAGTGCTGCTTTTGTCTTGGTTCTGTACATTCTTCTCGTTATCATTTTGGCAGCAGGTTTTTGGATCTAAAAACTAATGAAAACAGAAGCTGTTCCAAAAGCCATGAAAATGGCTGCGGGACAGCCCATTTCATAAAAAAACCATTCAGCGAGTCTCGGGGACGATGGGGGAAACTAAAGAGGCCAAGTCCCCGTCTTTTGTCCTTACCTAAGACGCAAAAAAATCAATCGAATATCGGTGCTTGATCCCATTCCAACTTAAATTGAGAACCAAACTTTCTGACAGAGTCTATATCAGCCGTAAGCGTGAAATCTTGATCAGCCCCAAAAAAGCCCAACTCATAAATACCTTCCGATTGGCTTCTTCTCCAGCTTAATTGATAGAGATGTTTTTCGAATGACATATATAATCCATCTAATTTGAATCCATTCAGTGTGTCCAACGGAAATTCCGTAGTTACTGTAATATAATTACGAATCGTTAGATTCGTCCAACCGAAATTCAAATCATAGCTGAATCGGTTGGAATCATAAAATTTAAAGTTGATTTGGCATCCTTCGTACTTTCCAGGGATACGAGATATAAAATGAAATTCGGCTCGTGTTCCCTCATCCGTGCAATCTCTAAGCACAGGCATCTCTATACCTCCTGCCGACTCAATGTGTCGTCCAGTAATCCGCAGCTCTTTCCACTCTTTGAACGGGCTGTGCCTCTTCTTTCAGCACAATCAGGCTCTGCAATTCCCGCTTGTTCTTAAACATAACATAGCCTTGTTCCTCCAATGAAGCTATGCCCTCCATAATTTCGTTCGGTTTACGTCCCGTTAGGTACTTAAGTAACCGTAAGGTCGGGACACGGCTGCGATGGGCCGGATAGTTGATCAAAATTCGGAGCAGTTTTCGTTCCAGATCAGGAAGCATGCGAACCTCTTCCTTTCTGGGGCCTCCAGGACAGGATGTTGTTTTCATTGAATACCCGGGGCTTTCCCGTCTCCAGGCACGTTGCCCGAATCCGCTGATCCTTAATGCTGTGTATCTGTATTTTGCGCTGGGTAATGTTGCCCTTACGGTCTTCGTATATGATTTCTACGGTTTGCTCCAGGTATTTCTCAAACATGATGCACTCACCTCTGATAAGAACATTTGTTTGTATTATATGCGAACACTCGTTCTTTTATCAATGTTAATTTTACCCTAATCGGCTTGGCATCCATTACTAACAAACTCGCAATCATTGGAGCATCGATGGAACCGACCGTTAAGGACTCAGCTGTAGCTTCCTTAGTCATAATAAAAACCGGCGCCAACCGGCACCGGCTACTACGACCCATATCTCATTCAACAACCATGAACTTACCACAAATTTGGTGTACCCCAGTCCCCGTATCAATTGGATCAAGATTTATTTCAAAAGTTCTTCCGGCGTCTCTCCGCTATACACAAATACGGGACTTGCAGTATTAACGACAAATACGGCTACCAACGTCAGTGCAGATGCGATGAACGAAAAAAAACGATGACGAATCTTATGGATCCATAACATGAGCTTGTCCTCCTTTCCAGCGTAATAAACTAATAGCCTGGATTAAAAATATGACAGCCAATGTTGGGGACTGAAGGACAAAATTGAACATCACGATGAAGCAGCTAATCAAGCGGAGTTTAGAGTAATGCTTGCTCGGTATCCGGGATTGTCTCTCGATTCGGCTGGGAGCAAACAGCATAACCAGCAACAGACTAAGCGCATTCATAACGAGCACAGCTGCAATCCCCATATCAACGAAAGTCACCAAGGTAAACAGTGCTGTCGTGAACGCAATACAGCCGGCCCCCGTCTTAAGGTGATACCCTCCCGAGAATTGCCTCAGTATTGCGAAGCCCGTCAAGGCTATGACCGCCTCTCTCACGTTACCCGAGAAGATCGAAATCAGCAGCGTGAATACGACAATGAACATCACGTTGAATAGAATGGCGAGCGCGTGCTTCAAAACAGGAACGGAGGACGGATGATCAGGAACCTGACGTTTGATCCTCTCCGCTATCCGCTCTGACAGTCCTTCTATGATCATAAGACTCCCGCTCCTCTGTATTGATGGCATAATACAAGAAGATTCCAAATGTGATTCCAAAGAAGAGAAGATGCAGCCACAGGCGGTTGAGGTAAAACAGAATGGCAATTAATATCAGCACTACGATAATTAAAGCGATCAACAGAACATGTTCAAATTTAATGCGCAGCTTCTCCAGGTCGTACTTAAACCCGATACCGAACCTGTACATCAACCAGGATATCAGCAGTCCCGTCGCTCCTGACAGAACTTGAAGGATGTAACCTTTGGCAGGATCGGTCTGAATGGCATTGATCGATCCGAACACCGTAGTCAAATAGGCGGTTTGAATCAACGCATAGAACATGTAGCCTATAATGGTGCAAATCGCCGACCAAATGACTGGAATTTTAATGATGGCCGAGAACAAGAACACAAAGATCATTACCGTAATAAGCGGGGCAAGAAAATCGAGCGAGAGTTCATTCCGCATGATGTAACTCTGTAGATTGGCAAGGATCATAACCAGCAGGGCTTGCCATATGTACTCCGTTGTTTTAAATCTAAGCAATGTCATGATCAGTGAATAAATCGCCAGTGTTTCAAAAGTCGAAAACATCATAAACCAAATAGCTTCCATTCAAAGATTTCCTCCCTACACCGTAAAGAAATGGTTTAATGTGTACAACGCCACTTCCCGATTCATCCTGGCTGAGCTGAATGGTTATAACGTCTCTAAGAAACGTATATCTTCAGCCTTCAGATTCTATCGAGTCGTCCCTGAATGATGCATGTTCTTGAGGTCAATTCCGATGGCGCCTGCCATTTCTTATATGTCTGGAAGCTCTGATGAAAAATGCAATAACATCGAACGGCGTCAATAGCTCCGGCTGGTATACAATTACCAAGCACAACGGCCCGGAACTTATAACGCCAAGACGAAGCAAACCACTGCAACGTTCAATCCGCAAAACAAAAAACGAGCATCAATGATCAAGAATCCACGACCTTATGAACATGACTAAGCCAGAATAAACTCGTGTCGCACGATGCGTAACATCCTGACATCATCATCTAAGTCGATTATATAAGGCCATGTAGGCATAACAACAGGTAATTAAATACATATGTGGGGGAATCCATCATGGATCTATGAAGTGTAGAGTTTATAAAAGGAGATAACTAGATATAACTCTATTATATACGAACCTACGTTCCTGTTCAACCATTAAGGAACGACAGAATTTATTTTATTCTGACATAAACCTTACACAATTAGATATTAAGTTAGGATCAACTAATCTGCATTCCAAGAAGAGGCATCCGCCGGATGCCCCTCCCCTTTTATTCCGTTCTCGTCCCCAACCTTTCAAAGGGATGCGCCTTGTTAGCCGGAATGTTTTTGTGTATGAGTAAAGCAGTCACTTATACAGTCTGGTCCAAGCCAAACCATTGGCAGCCAGCAGCACGACGATATAGGCCGATATACCGTAGGTAACCGTGCTACTAAAATAGTGCAAGCCGCATAACCCGCCGACAACGATAATGAACACCAGCACCCACCAGCCGTCTTTTTGCTGAGCCATATTAAACGCTTGGGAGAACGGCGGATGGCGAAGCATCGTCTTGGCCGACACAGGAATCAACACCAAGCCGGTAAGAAGAATGATGAGAACGTCCGGTAGGATCCGAATACCGAATATGATCAGGAATACGATCGCATTCACAGTGAACAACGGCAGGAACATTTTTATGGCAAAGGCCTTTAAAGCTCCTTGATATAAGGGACTCATGCTTGGCAGCGGGGCCGCCCCAAACAGCCAGAAGGCCTTGGGTTTGCCGGAGAATTTCAACATCATCACGACGGTTACAATCATGATAAGCATGACGTGCAGCACATAGTACGACGATCCCCTGCCGATTTCCGCCAGGGAGGAATTACGGATCGTGGAGAAAAAGAACAAGTAGGGCAGCAGAACGGACAACCCGAGCGTAGGATACACCTTCAGCTTGAATTCTCTCTCGTTCTTCAACATGCTGGCAGATAACCGGAAACATGCCTGTTCCGTGAGGGACCGGCATACGATTTTGGCCAAAAACCTGTCAAACCGACCGCGCTCCCGCCCTTTTCCCGCTTCGCTGTGCGCCAGCTTTTCCAGATACTGCTCGAAGGATGGAATATAACGAAGGTACGCCACCATGAGCAGAACCGGAACGAACACGGCCAGTAAGGATAGGACAATCAGCCACCCGCTCCCCTCGCCGAACATCCATTCAAATGGGGCCGCAAACCATACGGGCGGAAGCAGGACCTGCCACCAGGCCGGCGTAAATACCAAATTGAAATCAATCAAATCAAATGAACGGATCACGAACTGATAGCCGATGGCCAGCGTAGCGGAAAGCCCAATCTGTACATAATTGATCAGATCCTTCAGTTTCTCTCCGTCCCAATATTTCAGCAGCACCAGATAAATCATGGAGGTGCTCACCAGTATGAGCATATTCATGAGAATAAGCTCAAGGATGCAGATCAGGAAGAACAGCACGCCATGCTTAAACAGCCCCACGACAAGTGAAGCGGCCGATAGCGCTCCGGTCAGCAGCAGCAAATAAATACCGGCATGAATCGATCTGGCCACGCCGACCGTGCGGCCGTCGATCGGTTTCGTCATCAAAATGCTGCGGTCGCGCACATCCAAAAGCACGGATGAGAAATCCGAAATCATGGAGGTCATGATCAGGAACATGAGGATGGCGGACAGGATGCTCATCGGCATCAGATATTCCGGATCGCTCCAGAACACAAACGGCGTCAGGACAAGCCCGATTAAGCCATACAACCAGAGGGAACTGACAAACAGGTTTTTGTCCTGCTCTTCAGCCTTCCGGCTGTTTGAAGATAATATGACGGGTGCCCGCCTCGAGTCCATCAGCAGCTTGACATGCAGGATCCGCCGCAGCGTTTCATAGTCGACACCCAATCTCGAGATAACCCCTTGAAACCGATCCAGCAGCTTCAGCATTCGAAATGAAACTTCCGGGCCCGCCATATCAGCTTCCCTCCCGAACGATCGATACGAACCGCTCTGCGATGCTGGCATGGTCATTGAAGCCCGTCAGCTGATTGAACACCTCTTCCAGCGACCCTTCATGGGAATGCTGCTGCAGCTCTTTAAACGTTCCGTCCGCCACCACCCGGCTGTCTGCGAGCAGAACGATCCGGCTGCTGATTTTCTCGACGACGTCCATGATATGCGAGGAATAAAAAATCGTCTTGCCCTGTGCCGACAACTGCGCCAGTACCTCCTTGACCACCATCACGCTGTTTGCATCCAGCCCGCTTAAGGGCTCATCAAGGAACAAGAGATCCGGGTCATGCAGGAGACTCGAGATCAGCAGCACCTTTTGCCGCATTCCTTTTGAAAACGTGGCGATCCGAGCATGGTAAGCCTTTTGCATGTCAAAGCAGTCCATCAAATGTTTTGCCTTATAATCCGCAGCATCGTATGTAAGTCCGTACAATTCGCCGATAAAAGTCAGATATTCCGCGGCCGTTAACTGATCGTATAATTCCGCCACCTCGGGCACATACCCGATTCTCCGTTTATAATCGATATTCCCGTCGGAAATATCCTGGCCGAATATGCGGACCGTTCCCGTATACCCTTCAACCAGCCCAAGCATAATTTTAACCGTCGTGCTCTTTCCCGCCCCGTTCGGACCGATATATCCTATCATCTCGCCGCGGTTGACCTTCAGATCAATCCCGTTCAATACATAACGGTTATCATATTTCATGCGCAGGTCTTCAATCGATAACACTTCATTTTCGGACATGATTGATTCTCCCATTCCCTCTTTTGTCATCTCATACCTACCTTATTATGGAAGTGCGGGAAAATCAACCGTTGGCGGTATACTCGCTCTGCAAAAGCCCCATGTGCACAATGTCATGCCAGGCACCGTTCCGGTACAAGCTCTGTCTGGAGCTGCCTTCGTGGACGAAGCCGATTTTTTCGTACAGCTTGATCGCTTTATGGTTAAAAGAGAACACCCGCAGGCTTACCCGGTGCAGATTCAGCTCCAAAAAGGCATAATCCAGCAGCAGCTTCATCGCTTCCGAGCCGTATCCCCTGCCCCAATAATTCTTATCGCCGATGTCGATGATGCACTCCGCATTGCGATTCTTGAAATCGATGCCGACCAACGACATGATGCCGATCGGTTGGCCTGTTTCCTTCGCCTGGATCAGATAGCTCTTCGAGGACGGAGTGCCGAGGATCACATGCTGAACGAAGTCCTTGGTCTCCTCCATTTGGTAAGTATCCAAGCTGGGACTGGTGGATTGCATCACGTCCAGGTCATTGCGCCAGGTATGATACAGCTCCGCGTCATCCATGGTCATTTTTCGACAAGACAATCTAGCAGAATCAAACAGCATTGCTATAAGCCCCTTTCTGTCATCATGATTCTATGGTTATCGGATTTAGCATTTCGCCGAGAGAGTAGAGGAAAGACTCCAGCTGCTCCGGCACGCAAGTCACCCCAGCCCCAAGCTGGAAGGTATCCAGCATGAGTCCGTTGAGAAACGAGATCATGTACCGTGCGATGGCTTCCGGTTCCAGACGCGGCCGAAACTCCCCCTGCTCCTGCCCATTCCGGATGACCCCGCACAGAGCCTCGACCGTAATCTGATAGCGCTCGGTAATATAGGGATCTTCTTGCTTCGCATGATCATAAGAGGAAGACAGGAAGTATTCCGCCCTGGCGAGCACAAGCGAGTGATGAATCAGCGAGATGTCCTCCTGCTGTTTCTTGATCCAGTCCAACAATTGCTTCCATATCGAATGTGGCGAATCCGGTTCAAAAAAACGGAGCGCCTCCTGATCGTCATAACGCAGAACCTCCAGAAAAACATGCTGCACATTGCCAAAATACGCGTACACGGCGCCGCGGGACATGCCGGCTTCCTCCATGATGTCCTGCATCACGGTGCGGGTATAACCCTTCCTAATAAAGACGCGCCTGGCTGCCCTCAAGATTTCAAGCTTTTTCTGCTGCTTGTATTCGTCGCTGACCCTTGGACACATAATCCTCCCCACCTTCGACCTTAAACTGACACTGGTGTCGTTTTTCATGTCATATTATAAACGACACTCATGTCGTTTTCAAACACCATCAGTAATTTACGCTGACCCCTTACAGCAAAGTCCCTTAAAAGCACAAATTGAGCGCAGCCATGACACTATCGTTTTTTAGATGGAATGTCCCATAATGCCCCTGCCGCTTGATCTTTGAAAACAACTTGTTCTATTTCCGGCAGCTGCACATTTCCGTCAACATTCGCGAATCCCCGCATATATATGGGGGAGAACGAAAAGAGGTGATCGGACATCATTAAGGGCATCGGCCGCATACTGGTCTTCGCCTTACTGCTCGTATTCTTTCTCCCCTCCGTTACCCAAGGTGCGGCAGGAGGACAGAAGCTGGACAGTAAGTACACCAAGTACGCACAGTTTATCGTCATTGACAAATCCACCAACAAGCTGACGTATTACGAAAAAGGCAAGGTCATAAAAACTTTCCCCGTGGCCACCGGCAAAAAACCCTCCTATACGCCGGAGGGACTGTTCAAAATCCACGAAAAAGTGAAGAACAGACCGTACTACAAGGAAGGCATCAAGGGAGGAGACCCCCGCAACCCGCTTGGGGACCGCTGGCTCGGAATTAATGTGAAAGTGAACGGCCGAACCAGTTACGCTTATGCCATCCACGGCAACAACAACGCGAATTCGATCGGAAAGTACGTATCCGCGGGTTGTATCCGGATGCACAACAAGGACGTGCGATGGCTCTACGACAAGGTAAAAATGAACACCCCCGTCCTCATCCAAAAATAAGGGGCGACCATGAAAAAGCCAAACACTGCACAAGTGTTTGGCTTTTTAGGTTTAACGTTTTACGAGCCGTACTCGGCTCCGAATTCAATAATGTTGCGGTCCGGATCGAGCACGAATATCTGGGCGAAGCCTGCAACGCTGTCGGGTTTGGCTACATACTCGACGTTCATCCGGTCCAGCCATTCCTTGGTTTCCCGGTAGCTCTTCACCCATACCGAGAAATGTCCGTCCGTTGTATCGATGCCCCGCTCCCGCAGCGTATCGCTGACGGGATGCTCCAGCAGATGGAGCTGCTGGTCCCCGACGGCATACCATACCCCTTTCGAATCAAACGGCGGGCGCGGCAGCTCCCGAAACTTGAGAACGTCCGAGTAAAAAAACTTCGCCTTCTCCAAGTCGCGCACCGCCAAGCTCACATGGTGCAGTCCTTCAAATTGAATCATGAATCCCACCCCCAGGTATGTAACTGTATTGTAAAGGATACCTTATCATTATATAACATGAATTAACCAGCCAAGGGGGGAGTTCACCATGGATATCCATTCGGATGAATACAAAATCGCTGCGCTCAATGGAAATGAAGGCACGTTGAAGGCAATTGAAGACGCCGAAACCAAAATTGCCGAGCTGACCGGCAAAGAGATCACGCTGATTGCCTACGAGAAAGAACAAACACAAGGGGAGAAGCCATAACCAAGCCCCTTAGAAAAAAGGCTGCCCTCCAAGCGTCTACAGTGACCTTGGCAGAGCAGCTTTTTCATTAGATGAAGCAGGACGCCGTCACGGCCGCCTGATAGGTTACATTAACCTCCAGCGGTCTGTCGGTTAGACCATTCTGATCGAAAAGCATCCGGTCGGCTTCCAACTCCTCGATTTCGTCGACTACGCCTTCCACATAATCCGCAAGGCGGTCCCGCGTAGAGGAGATTCGCGCGAGCAGCCCGCCGTAGCGGAGATCCAGCACCTCCCAGCCAAATGGCTTATACGTGCTCATCCATAGTCCCCTGTGCGATAAACGCAATGCCTCGATGCGCCGCTTCAGGTCGTTTAACGGGGAATCCGCTGCGGAAGCAAACTCAGCAAGACGGTCTTTGTTTCGTGTGTCGTAAAGCCTTTTCAACGTAAGGCCCAGGTTGCTCTTGATAACGAGGACCGAGGCCAATTTTTCATAAAAATCAAACAGGCGGTTAAACGGTGCCGGGTACTGTTCCTTGCATTCCCGCCATCTCTGCTCCAGCTCGGCGTAATGTCCAGGCAGCACGGAATCCGCTTCCCCCTCCACATGCTTGTCCAGCAGCCCCAGCAAAGGATCCTGCCACAACAAATACTTCGAAGGATTGGCCATCCAGTGATTTCCATCGGACACGCCGGGAACCTCATCCATATATTTCAGCGCGTTCAGCGATCCGAACAAATCGATGCCCGTGCAAGCCGCAAGCCTTCTTGCCAGAAGCTCGTCGCTGATATCGTCTCCGTACCCATGCTCGCCAAACAGCTGGAGGCCCGCCAGGATGACCAGGTGATTGGTTTCGTTTCCGTTATCCCCCCAGGCGGTGGCGATGACTTCGCGGATCCCTTTCGTTTTGGCGGCGCGCAGGGCAGGATGGCTGGTCATCCAGGTCTTGCCGTTGTTCGGGCTGATGCTGTTCCACATATGAATGCCGCCGGCAAAAATCGGCTTGGAGCCCAGCTTCATATGCTTCTCATACAGCCGCTCATACCCCTGTTCATCCCTACGTCCGTAATCCCAATACACGAATTGGACGCCTTGGGGAATGCGGCTCATATTATCGTCGGAAAAATCCGCATCCAGATTGTACAGCGAACCTTGATAATCGTTGGCCAGCAAATTAAAATACATGTCGCTCCAGATCATCGGCCGGAGTCCGAGGCGCTCGGTAATGGCAAGCACCCGGCTGACATGGTCATTCATAATCTGAAACCGGTCCTGGACGCCGTTCAATTTTAAATACTTGCCAAGGCCGACCTGAAACGCCTCGTCCATCCCGATGTGAATCCGCTTGGAACGGAACATCCCGGATGCGGCGGTGATCATCTGTTCGATGAAAGCATACGTCTTCGGCTCGCCTGCAAGCAAAATATCCGCATGATCCTTCAAATCTGCGGCATAGCCCCATTTCAGCGCTTGCTGCAGATGCCCCAAAGTCTGGATGCAGGGGATCATCTCGATGCCGAACAGGTCCGCGTAATCGTCGCATTCCTTCATTTCCGAAGCCGTGTACCGGCCGCGCATATAACCGAAATACGGCTGCTCTTTCATCTCGTACGTATCCTCGGTATACATCATCAGCCCGTTCAGCCCCATCAAAGCCATATAGCGGATAAACTGCTTGATCACCTGAACCTTAAGCACGCCATTGCGCGAAACGTCAAGCATCGTGCCGTTGAAGCCAAACCTGGGCTCCTCGGTCAGCTCGAACCGGTCACGCTCCCTCGCCTGCTCCAGAAACACCCCTAAAGCACGAAAAAAATGAATCTTCTCCTGGTATCGGATCATCCCCTGCCCATCCTTTAATGACGCCTGGATCGGTCCTGGAGCCTGAATGACTCGAATCTTTAGGCCCTCTCCCTCCGTAATGCGGATATCCAATATGTCCGAGAGCTCGCCAACCCCTTCAAGCAGCTTCTCCGGCAGGTTATCAAAATAAATCTTCATCTCCATACCTCCATTCTGTTTTTGAGATGATGCCTATCACATTGCAAGACAGCAAAGCCCGATCCCTGTCATTTCGGAATCGGGCTTTTGCTAGCCGGGATGGATCACCATGCCCGGCGTATATTTGATCGAAACTTACTCGGCTGAAACTTTAACGCCCAGCGTCAAGATCTCATAAGGTTTCACCGGCAGCGTAAAGCTTCCGTGATTGTCAAAGCTTTGAACCGCTCCCTCTTCCTCCAGAATATTGCTCTTATACACGCCCTGGGACGGCAAGGAAGATGTCAACGCAAGCTCAGCATCTGTGCCTGCCATATTGAACCAGCGCAGCATCAAGTCCCCTGTGTTCGGATTCACTTTCAGGGAAGAGAATGCGAGCTCATCGCGGGTCCATGCCAGCGGCTGAGAGGTGGAAGCCACCTGCCCGTTATGAACGCCGGTCTGGGCAGCCGTCCATGGAATCTGGAACTGGTAAGCCTCAGCATAAGCGCCGGAAGCGATGCCGTTGCCCTGATGCGGAATGACCTCCATACGTACCGTATGAACGCCGATGCACTGGGCTTCAGGCGTCGGGAAGTAACCCCAATCGCCGAGCTCGCCTACGGAGCGAAGCAGCGTAACGGCAATCGTATTCCGACCGTCCCGCAGGACTTCGTACTCGTTTAAGCCCTGGTTGGCCACCGTCAGTCCTGCCGCAGCCGCCGTAACGTCCACGAAAGCCTGTTGATGAGCCGTGTAGCTCGGGTTCTCCCATTCGGCAGCCGGTTCATTGTCCCGTTTCGCCACTTCGAACATGGAATCCACGTAATGGGAAGATGCCTCCAAATCGGTCGGGAACAAAGCACGCACCCGATGATCCTTCGCCTGATTATCCAACGTGGCTTCGATCTCCACGCCTTTGCCGCTGCGGTTCAAGCTGACCACGGTACGTATGCGCATCGGCACCATCTCGCTTGATCTTTGCGCTTTGCGGTTCGGATAATACACAAGCTCATGCTGCTCTTCATCCAGCTTGCTGTCCGCCATAGCCGGTATGGACCAGTTATGAACGATTTCAACGGATGCCCGGTAAGGCGTGTCTTCCAGAACCGTAATTTCGGCGGTCAGTCCTTTGGTTGTCAATGGAACTTCGCCGTCCGGCTGTTTGTACATATATTCGTTACCGATGTCTCCGGTATTTTCATAAACGCCCAGATCGCGGTATACTTGTCCGTTCTTTTTATCCGTCAGGGAGAAGGAACCGTCCGCTTGGATTTCGACCTTGATCAGGTCATTTTCCAACACGCTCGACTGGCTGATCAGGGATCCCGTCTCGGCAGGCTTCACTTCGCTCTTCACCCATGCATAGGCAGTCAAGCCCATGGCAGGAATGTCGCTTGCCTCGAAAGTCAGTTTCACGCGGCGGCACATATACGGCTGGCGGAAACGGTCGTCCGGCAGATCGTACCCGAACTGAAGTCCGAGGTCCTCTACGGTGCAATGCACGGCCTGACCTTCAGCGTTAACCAGCACGCGGCCGGACAAGTCGACTTCCTTCATCCGGCGGCTGGTTTCCTCAAGCGAATAGCCTTCCCGGAAATAGAGGCGTTTCGCGTCCAGCTCGATGCTGACCGTACCGCTGCGTTCCCATCCGCTCGTATTGAATACGACCAGCGGCAGCGGATCGGTGCCCCATTGCTCGAATCCGCTCGTGTCCACCGCATCCGCGATGACGCGCACGCTGTCGTCCACGATATTTTCCGCCACGTGGGCGCTTTTCTCGAAGCGGGTGACCATCTCGCGGTGAACTTCGTCCACGCTGCAGCCGCAGATGCTGTCATGCGGATGATTCTGCATCAGCGTCTTCCACGCATAGGTGAACAGATGATGCGGATACTCCTTGCCAAGCAGGCTGGCGTAGGATGCCAGCGGCTCGGCCACTTTTTCCAGCAGAGTCTGGCCGCGCTGGTTCATCTGCTTCAGGTATACGCGCGCCGAAGCGGTGTTCACGAGCGTTCCCCATCCATCGGTGCGCTGGCTGCGGAGCTCTCCTTTGACGGAGGAAAGATCCTGCGGCAGCTTCTCGCGGACGGCTTTCAAGTAATCGTCGAAATTGGAGTGGATAAACTCCGTATCCGGATACAGCTTCGTCGCTGTACGAATGCCTTCCGGAAGATCAGTCTGAATCGGCTGATGGTCGCAACCGTTCATGTACAGCAGCTCAGGCGTGGAAGCGTACTTCTCGGCATCCGCCAGCTTGCGGTCCCAGAACGCCTTCGCCTCGGCTTCATCCACGGGAACTTCGTTGCCGTTGCTGTACCAGTTGGCAAACAGGATGCCCAGCACCTTGGAGCCGTCCGGACCTTCCCACATCAGCTCGGAGAACGAAGATTCATAGCCGCTGTCGGAGACGGTATTGTTAAAGCCCGTCGGCTTCACGCCCCGCCCGAAGAAGGCGTTATCGATGCCGGACTGGAGCATCAGCTGCGGGATTTGGCCCGTAAGTCCAAACGTATCCGGGAAATAACCGATTTTGGCAACCGTGCCGTACCGCTTCGCATCCTGGTGCCCGATCTGCATATTTCTCACGTTGGCCTCGCTGCTCGTCAGGTAAGCATCCTGCAGGATGTACCAAGGACCGATGATGATGCGGCCGTCCGTGATCAGCTTCTCCAGCTGTTCTTTTTTCTCAGGTCTTACCTGTAAATAATCTTCGATAATAATCGTCTGGCCATCAAGGAAAAAGCTGCGGTATTCCGAGTCCTTTTCCATCGTCTCAAGCAAGCTGTCCATCAGCTCGATTAACCGCACATGGTGCTTTTCGTACGGCAAATACCACTCGCGGTCCCAGTGAGTATGAGAAATGATATGTGCCTTTCTGGATTGGTCCATCTCTACTTAGTCCCCCTTATGTTAGCCTTTCGATACGGTGATTTCGACTTCATCCGGACGGTACACCGATAACAGGTCGCCGCTCGCATCCACTGCGAACAAGACCGAGCGATCCGCCTCAAGCACGAATGAATAGGTAAGGCCGGTTGAAGGATCCTTCACCTCGACGTTCGCATCCCACGATTGCTCTGAGCCGAAGACGAAGAGCGCTCCTTCTTCAAACGTTACTTTGCGTCCGTATACGCCCGAATGTTCTCCGCCTTGATTCCAGATCAGCCCCGTGTCGGCTGCGGAAAGCTCCAATGCATGCCGGTACAAAGCCGAAATGGCGTCGATCCGGTCGTTCAGTTCTACCGGAAGCGGGCTCCAGAGCAGACGTCCTGCCCCAAGCTTCACGTCCACGATCGAGTCGCCGGCTGCGTCTGCCGGTTTAGCCACGCTGCCTGCCGGAATTTCCTTGCTCAGCTCGGCAATCTTGCGGTGCCCATATGAAACGGGCCATGCACGATCCCCTAGGCGCAAGCTTTCTTCCCGGCGCACATTTGCCAGCTTGCGCTCGCCCAGCTCTGCGGTCATGCGATCAACCGGATGCCAGTAAGCATCCAGACCGATCGGACCGGTCAGGAGCAGCGTGGCTCCCGTTTCCTCCACGATCGTTATCAATTCGGCAAACGCCTGGTCATCCACATTGTGGGCGCTCGGCAGAATGATGAATTTCGCCGGATTGCTGCGCAGCGAGCTTAAATCATACTCCCCAACGGCACGGAACGGCACGTTCAGCTCGTAAGCAAGCGCGCGCGTCGCCTTCGTCGTCGCTTCAAACGCAAGCTTCCGGTTGGAGAAATCGTTGGAATAAGGGAAGATGACCGCGGTCTCTTCAAGCTTCCGGCCTGCAAACAAATCCCGGATGCCTTCCATGAAGGCGCCGAAATCATAGGATACGTCCGCTTCCGGTTTCTCCGTGCCATCGGCGCGGACAGCTCCGATATGCGATTCATTGGCATTATCCATGTAGAAGTTCGTGTTCCAGATCCAATGAATGGCTCCTGCGCCACCGGTAGAGAAAGCGTAAGCATACTTGCGCTCCAGCAGGTTCCGAAGCTCGGCTTCGCTCCGCTTCGCCCGGCCGTCCGGTGTTTCCACGTACATAATGCCCGTTTCCTGAATCAGGTTCGGTTTATCCGGGGTTTTGGCAAAGATGCCGTCCCAGATCAAATAGTCGTTGAACCACCAGGAGTGAACCGTCGTATAGTCCACGGCTTCGGCATAAAAGAACGGGGATGGACGCTGTGCGCCAAGCGCCTCGTCTTGTCCGACGGTCACCATATGATCCGGGCACACCGCTTTGATATCTTCATATAATTCCTTGGCCCAGCGGTTATGCATATCCATGGAGAACAATACATAATCGAGCCATTGCCCGCCCTTTTTCCCCTGGTGCATGTCTTGAACGTCAAAATTTATGGCTTGAGGCTCCGGAGGTACCACGGAGTCAAAACCCGGCAGCTGATCGGCCGTCATGTTCCAGCGTTCCTGTAAACGCTCAATCGAGCCGTGACGCTTTTTCAGCCAATCGACATAAGCCTGCCGCTCGAACGAATCCTTCGCCGAACGCGGACCGTCCGAGAAAATTTGCGGCGGATCGAACATGGAAGGCTCATTGATCAGGTCCCAGTCCACATTTTTCGTGTCTTTGTGCCTTGTCACGATGGAACGTATGAACCGCTTCTGCGCTTCCACGCTTCGCGGATCGAGGTAAGGATTCTGGCCTTCCCATGTCTCCGGCGTGAAGGAGAAGAAGGTAAACGTTACCTGCAGATCATGCTTCTTCGCCGTTAACAGGAAGGCGTCAATCGAACGCATAACCTCCTCGGATGCATGCCCGTCCACCTGCATAATATTGCGATAAGCGGTCCAAATGCCGGTGCGGATCCAGTTGATGCCGGCACCCCGCATTTGCGCCATATCACGATCCCATACATCCGTATTCGGAAGGAACAGGAATTTACGCGCGACATCGGACGTCATGTACGTCATGCCGACAACCGGCATGGGACGGCCGTCCTTGATGAAGTAATCCCGGTTGCAGGTTACGGGCGAGCCTGCCTGCAGCAGCTGCGGATCGGCTCCCCAGAAGCCTTGTCTCAGCCTGCGGATTTCTCCGTCCGGCGCTTCGGCTTCGCACACCACGCGATAAGCTCCCGGCTTGATATCGAGCGCAACCGGGATGCGCTGTACATGAAATTGCCCGGTCACGTCGACGGTAACGGTATGATTCCATTCGGAAGATTCATCCCCGTCGCGCTTGACAGAGATGCGGAACGTCCAGCTCTGCAGCTCATGGACCGGCAGGTTCCGGCCAAGCCTTTGGGCCTGCAGGGTCAGAATCGCGCGCTCGCCGGACTCGTAGGTCGCATAATTCGGCTTGATCCACAGCTCGGTAATCCCCTTCGCGCAGAATGCCGCCCAGCGGCGCACCTCTGCTCCTCCATCCTGTTCCCAGAAGGAAGCGGTGAGTGGCTGATTCACAAACAGCCAGCGTCCGCCCAAGAAAGGTCCGCCGACATTTTCCCATAAAACAACCGGAGCGGCGACCTCTCTCCCGTTCGCCGTGCTTCCCTTAAGGAGCGGGTAAATCCGGGTATCCATCGGCCCGGCCGATCCCATTTGATGAGGCAGATCACTGCTCTTGGTGACATGCGGAACCAAATTCCACGTATCGCTGACGGTTAACCGTTCCCGGCTGCCCTCCATCAGCGGTATAACGTCGCTTGCAATCAAATGATCGACACGCCCGCTGTCCACAGGCAGCACCTCATGAATATGAAGCTGCTGGTGATACGCCGTCTGTTCGTGCTCCACCACCCAAGCGCCGTCCTCTTTGCGGACAGGACGCTTGAAGGGTGCGCCGCCAACGCTGACCAAGCCGCCGCCGTTTCTCAGAAAGTCCAGAATCGCTCTCCAGGCGGATTTCGGAAAATAAGGCGCGTGCAAATTGACAAAGCTTGCACCTTGTCCGCCTGACGATGCCAGCGCTTCAGCGAGGTCCTCGGCGCCGCACACCGCATCGAATGCATTCAGAGCCGCGGCGCTAGCCGGCAAACCGGCAGCTTCTGCTGCCGGAAAGGACGGATCATAGAATACAATCAAGCGCCCGCTCATAGAATCCCTGCTTTCATCGCCTGATACACCAATTGCGAGAACAGGCTGTTGGACCAGGCAAACCACGATCTGGTGAAGACTTTCGGATCGTCGGCATGGAACCCTTCATGCATGAAGCCGGTATCGGCATCGGTCGCTTCCAGCAGCGCAATCATCTCCAGCTTCTCTTCTGCCGTCTGCGCCGTAATCCCCTGCATCGACAAGGCCATATGCCAGATATAATCCGGCGGCGTGTGCGGACTGCCGATGCCTTTGGCAACGGTCCCCTCGTAGTAGAAAGGATTTTCTTTGCTGAGCGCGAACCGTCTGGTGTTCTGGTAGATAGGATCGTCTGCTGAGCAATATCCCAGATAAGGAATGGACATCAATCCTGGAGTGCCCGCATCATCCATCAGGCAGTAATTTCCGTAACCGTCCGTTTCATAGGCGTAGATCGGACCGAACTCCGGATGACGATAGATGCCGTACAGCTGAATTCCGTGATCCACGTCGGCTTCAAGTCGTTTCAGTTCATCCAGCAGCTTCATGTCACGGAACACCCATTCCGCGAATTCCTGCATTTGACGAAGGGCCACAACGGCAAACATGTTCCCCGGAATGTTGTAGTGGAAATCACAGGCATCGTCGCTTGAACGGAAGCCCGACCAGATCATGCCCGTATAATTCACAGGCATGCCGAGACCGTTGTTGCGCAGGGAGTCGGTTGGAATTCCGTTATCCCGCGTGAAACGGTAAGGCGATTTCTCGAAATGGTGCTGTTCGGTTTTAAACAGCTCGATGATTTTGATCATAGCCGACTTAAAGTTGGCGTCGAACACATCCGTCAGGCCGGTTTCCTTCCAGTACAGGTAGGCTAGGCGAACGGAGAAGCACAGCGAATCGATTTCGAATTTGCGCTCCCATACCCATGGCGACATGTCCGTTTCGTCGGTCGTGTTCCAGTGCCAGTCGTTGGCCGATTCATTGAAGGCATTGGCATAAGGATCGATATGAATATATTGAAAATGGCGTTTGATCAATCCGCTTAAAATCCGCTGAAGCTGCGGATCGTTCTTGGCAAACGGAATGTAATGGATCACTTGCTCTACCGAATCGCGCAGCCACATGGCCGGAATATCGCCGGTGATCACAAACGTCGTGCCATCCTCCATCAATTTGGTAGTCGTTTCCAGCGTGTTCGGGAACGTGTTCTTGAACAGCTGAAGCAGCTTGGGACGGTGCGCCAGCTTTTCTTCGGCCTCTTGCAAAACCGCCTGAATGGATTGCGGCAGCTCTAGCTCCGGCATTGGTATTTTGGGGAGTCTGAATTGTTCCATGATTTGTTCTGGCTCCTTTGACTAAGTATGTTGTGTGGTCAATTTGATGGTTTTGATCTCGTACGGCAGGAATTGAAGGGTTAACCTTCCTTCCGCGATATCCAGTTGTTCGAGTTCTTCTTCCAAGGCGTTGGATAGATGGACCCTTTCGCAAGGATAAGGCCAGCTCACAGTTGCCGCATCCCGGCCGCCCGCGGACTCATACATCCGAAGGACGTACCCCGTGCCGTCTTCTGCCGGCTTAACGGTATCCAGGATAACGTGATCACTCTCGAACGGAATAAACGAATGCACGGCAGGCTGCGAACCCTTCTTCGAACCTGTTCTCACCCATGGCAGATCATGATTAAGCTCGGCTGCTTTGCGGACGATTCCGGCGCTTCTCCAGTCTCCGTTATGCGGATAGAGGGAATACGTGAACTCATGCTCTCCCAAATCCGCCGTGACATCCGGCCATTTCGGCGCGCGCAGCAGCGACAGCCGGATCGTGCTGTCCTGAACGTCATATCCATATTTGCAGTCGTTGATCAGGCTGACGCCGTATCCATGCTCAGACACATCCGCGAAGCGGTGTCCGCAGACTTCATACTGCGCCTGCTCCCAGCTCGTATTGCGATGGGTCGGTCTCTCAATGGTTCCGAACGGAATCTCGTAGGTGGCCTTCTCGGCAACGACGCCGATCGGGAAACCGACTTTCAACAATTTATGCGATTCGTTCCAGCTGACAAACGTCTTGAAGTCGATCCGTCGGTCATGATGATAAAAAATCATATCCTGCGTGATCTCCGACTGATGAATGCGCCAGCGGAAACGCAGCACATCCTGGACTTCGCCCGCAGACACCAGCTTCTTCTCGATCAGCTCGGCATCGCCGGCGGATTGCTCCTCGTAGCGGGTATCGATATCCCACGCATCCCACAGCGTCGGACGGTCATGGAAGAAGTGGAAACGATTCGCGGCTTCGCCCGGCTTGATTACTTCCCGATGTGCTTCTTTATCCCACAGGCTCGTGATTTCGCCGCGCTCGTTAAAGCTGACCTTATAGAAATCCGTTTCCCAAGAATCTGCGAACACTGTAGTAGACTTCTCCGCTGCCTTTCCTTTTCCTACCGAAGGCTTCAACCAGATGGTCGTGTATCCCAAAGCCGGGATGCCTTGAACATGAACGTTCAAGCGCTGCGAGGTTTCGCCGTTCTCTCCGGATAAGGCATCGAATGGCAGCGGCGCGCCATCCGAATCGTACGGCGCAAGACCATGCTCTACTTCTAGCGAGATGACGGCGTCCCTTCTCCATCCAAGTCCGTTGAAGATAACATACGGAACGCCTTCCCCTTCTGTATCGGCCTGGTCCGCCAATACCTGAAGCCCGAGATCAAGGCTACGATTTCCTTTTTGGAATACCTCTGCGTATTCCTTCTCGGAGGTCACGTAAGATTCCGTTATCGCAGAACCCGGAATAATATCGTGGAATTGATTCAGCAAAATCAGCTTCCAGCCGTCATGCAGCTCGCTGACGATGCCCTGCTTCTTCTCGTTGTCCATCGACGGGAAAGCCACCGAGTTCCATAGCTCCGCCTCGCGGAACAGGATTTCCGCTTTCCGGTTATGGCGCTTGTTTCGTGCATGCGTCGTATAGGTGCCGCGATGAAGCTCCAGGTATAAATCCCCGCGCCATTTCGGCAGTTTCGGCTGAGCCGCGTCGATCCCGTCAAAAAACTCGGCAGCCGTGCTGTACTTGCTGGCAGGCTGACCGACCATCAGCTCGGCCCGGTTGATGTATTCCAGCATCTCGCGAGTTACGCCTCCGCCGCCGTCGCCGTGTCCATACAGCAGCATCTGCTCCGGATGAACGGCCTTTTGACGGTACGACTGCCAATGCTCGTGAACGTCCTTCGGCAGCGTGTTCTCGTTCACGCCATGGTTCAGATAGGAGAGCATCGGCGTTCCATCGATCCCGACCCAATGGAATAGATCGTATGGGAACACATTCGTATCGTTCCAGCCAAGCTTGGTTGTCATGAAATAACGAATGCCGCCATGCTTCAAGATTTGAGGCAGGGATGCACAGTATCCGAACGTATCCGGCAGCCATTCGATTTGCGATGTCAGGCCGAACTCTTCTTGATAGAAGCGCTGCCCGTACAGCATTTGACGCATGAGGGATTCCCCGCTCGGAATGTTCAGGTCCGGTTCGACCCACATCCCGCCGACCAGCTCCCAGCGCCCTTCCTTGATTCTGGCTTTCACTCTCTCGTACAGCTCGGGATCGTGATCCTTCAGGAATTGGTACAGCAGCGGCTGACTCTGCGCGTACTTGAATTCGGGATATTCGTTCATCAGCGCATCCATCGTGGAGAAGGTGCGGCTTGTTTTTCGTACGGTTTCCCGAACGGGCCACAGCCAGGCGATGTCGATATGGGACTGGCCCACCATATGCTCGGTGCCTTCGGCATGGCCGCCTATGGCTGCGACCGACTGTTTCAGATCATGCTCAATCGCGGTTACCTCGGCACCATCCCGAATGGCAGCGTCATTCAAGCCTACGAAGCGATCCATGGCCTGATACAGCGCCTCCATCATGCGGATGCGCCGCATATCCGTATCCGGCAGCAGGATAAGCGAATCCCGGATCACGGTAGCGGTGTACATCAGGCTCTGGACAGGCACGTTTACGAGGACAAGCAAACTTTGTACGCGGGTAATCGGTGGCTGAATGACAGCCTGCTGATTCAGCGGGTCGACCGGCTCCGGAATCGGATCGAACAATTCGATCTCCAACTCCATGTTCATTCCGATCCGCTTCGGATCCAGCGTAACGAAAGTATGATTCCGGTCCAATCCCTGATAAGACGCGCCATTAATGCGCAGCAGCCCCTCGCCCCCGGATTGAAACACGAGCCCGATCGCTCCATCTGCCCATTGCGGGGGTAACTCAAGATTCCTCCGAAAGAAATAGGTTGTCCCCTGCGTGCTCGGAAACCTGTTGAAGTTCTGCCCCTCCGGATAAGGGGCCGTCTCTTCGTACACGCCCGGAACCATGTAAGCGGACCGGGTAATGTCCCAATCTCGAAGCTCCGTCGATTCGAGCCACTGCCGCTCCGACAGTTCGCGTATAAAGCGTCGAATACGTTCCATTGATTAATCCTCCTGTACGGTCAGATCTGCACTAAGCGTATCGTTCACATGCCTGCCTAGCATAACACGGAACAGCCCGGGTTCAACCACCTGCCGGTAATCTTGACCGATATATTGAAGCTGTTCCGGACCGATAGTGAATTCCACCTTGCGCCGCTCTCCGGGCTGCAGGGAAATTTTCTGGAAGCCCTTCAGTTCACGGGCGGGTCTCGTATATTTGCTGGCGGCATCGCTTACGTATAATTGTACAACCTCGGACCCTTCACAGTCACCGCTATTTGTAACGTTCACGGAAACAACCGCCGTACCGTCCGTTCCGATCACTTCCGGAGTCATTTGAATATCCGAATAACTGAATTCGGTATAGCTAAGCCCGTATCCGAACGGATAACGCGGCTGGGAATCCTCTTCAAGGTAACGCTTACCGCGCGACCGCTTGCCGTTATAGTAAACCGGCAGCTGCCCGACATGCTTCGGTATCGACATGGTCAGCTTGCCGGACGGATTCACGTCCCCGAACAAAATGTCCGCTACCGCATGTCCGCCTTCCTGTCCAGGATACCATGCTTCCAGAATCGCATCGGCATGCTCGTCGATCCACGGCTCCGCGATCGGACGGCCGTTGATGTACACCACGATCATCCGCTTGCCAAGCTTATGGATCTCCTGCGCCAATTCCAATTGAACGCCGGATAGCTGCAGCGTCATCCGGTCAATGCCTTCGCCGCAATCCATGTCGCTTAAAGCATCGTCCGTGACCTTCGAGGCCCCTGTGCGCAAATCAATCGTGCCTTCGCCAAAATCGCGGGCGCTGGAACCGCCAAGCACCATAACCACGGTATCGGCCTGTTTCGCACAAGTCAATGCGAATTCAAAGCCCTCCCTGGAGTCGTCCTTAATGCGGCATCCCGGAGCGTACAATACGCGCTGCGCATCTTCTCCCAGTTTCGCGCGGATTCCGCCAAGCACGGTGGTCACGGCTGCCGGCGGCTGAGGAGAGGTGTAGTCTCCAAGCTGATTGTATCCCTGATCGGCATTAGGTCCAATGACGGCAATCACGCCGCCTTCCTTGGATAACGGCAGAGCCTTTGCTTCGTTCTTAAGGAGAACGATGCCTTCGGCCGCAAGCTGCCTGGCAAGTCCGACATGCTGCTCGCTGCCGATCACGTTCTCGGCTGTCTGGGGATCCACGTAAGGATTCTCGAACAATCCGAGCTTGAATTTCAACGTCAATACACGGCGTACGGCCTCGTCCAATACGGAGACCTCCAGCTTGTTCGACTCGACAGCCTTCTGCAGATGCTTGCCGAACATCTCGCCAGACATCTCCATATCGATGCCGGCGCGGATGGCCTGCACAGCGGCATCCATTCCGTCTTCGGCGGTATCATGGCCGCTGGCCAGCATATCGATGGCGCCGCAGTCGGTGATTACCATGCCGTCAAAACCCCACTCCTTGCGGAGAATGCCGTCAAGCAGCTCCGTATTGACGGTGCATGGCACGCCGTCAATCTCGTTATAGGCGGGCATAATGGAGGCCGCTCCCGCTTCCACGGCCTTCTTGAACGGCAGCATGTCCACTTCCATCAGCTCACGCGTGCCCATGTGCACGGGTCCGGCATTTCTCCCGCCTTCCGAGCTGCCATAGCCAACGAAATGCTTCAAGGTCGCCGCAACGCTGCTCGGGCTGTCCAGAGACTCGCCCTGAAGGCCTTCCACCGATGCGACCGCATATTCGCTGATCAGGTACGGGTCTTCACCGAAGCATTCCTCGGTACGCCCCCATCTTGGATCGCGCACGACGTCGAGCACCGGCGAATAGGTGACCGCGCCGCCCTGGCTGCGTGTTTCCAGCGCGACGGCTCGGCACATGTCGCGGTATAAATCCACGTTCCACGTGCTCCCGATGGACAACGGCACCGGAAAGACCGTGCCGCCGATGGCCATGTGACCATGCGAGCATTCTTCCCCGATCAGGATCGGAATGCCAAGTCGAGACTGCTCAACGGCGTACCGCTGGATGTGATTGACGGCTTCCGCTCCTTCACGCGGAGAAAGACCGGTCTCAAGTGTTACACCGGTCCATGGATCGGCGCGAAGGGTCCCGTAAAGGGATCCGACGCCGCCATTTTTAACTTGCTCTTTAAATGAATCCGTTAATGTAATCTGACCTTCATTCACCTCATAGGTCTTCCAGCCGAACGGCTGGATCAACTGCCCCACCTTTTCCTCCAGGTTCATCAGGCCAAGCAGATGTTCCACTCTTTCCGCAATGGGTTTACGGGGATCTTTATAAGTCATCTTATACCCTCCGGTACTTGAAGAATTTATTCTTTAACCGCGCCGATGGTCAGACCTTGAATGAAGTAGCGCTGGAAGAACGGATATGCCAGAATAATCGGTCCGGTTGCCAGAACGACCATCGCCATCCGCGAAGTATCCTGCGGCATGCTCTGAAGAGCGGCCATGCTAAGGGATGAGTTCTGCGAGTTCTGCAGGATGAACTGCATGCTGGTTTCGATCCGCATGAGCATGGATTGCAGCGGAACCAGGTTCGGATCGTCGATGTAGAGCAATGCGTTGAACCAATCGTTCCAATACCCAAGTGTGCTGAATAAACCGATGGTAGCCAGACCCGGCAGGGATAGCGGCAATACCAGCTTGTAGAAAATCTTAAACTCGCTCGCACCGTCGATTTTACCGGATTCGATGATGGCGTCCGGCACGCTGGTGCTGTAGAACGTACGCAGAATCATGATATAGAAGGCATTGAGCGCCAAAGGCAGAATCAAAGCCCAGATGGAATCTTTCAGGCCTAGCAATTGCGTTGCTACGATATAAGTCGGCACCAGGCCCCCGTTGAACAGCATCGTGAAAAATGCGAAGAACGAGAAGAAGTTCCGGTATCTGAACCCTTTGCGGGAGATGGCATAAGCATAAAGCGAAATGATAAACAGACTGAGCAGCGTACCTACGACCGTGACGAAGATCGTTACGCCGTAAGAACGAAGAAGCGTGTCGCCTGTCTGGAATACGTACTTGTAAGCTTCAAGACTCCATTTCTCCGGCCAGATTTGGTATCCGTTTCGGGCCAGTGAGCCTTCGTCTGTAAATGAGATGATCATAACGAACAGGAACGGAAATACACACAGGAACGAGAAAATACCGGCAATCAGGTTGAATACGACATTCCACCCGGATGAAAGCTGATGGAAATCTTTCATCTTGCTTTTCGATTTGAACACATCACATACCCCCTTCTTGATGATTGATCGATTAGAACAATGCGTTATCCTTGTCGTATTTACGAACGATATAGTTGGATACCATAACCAGGATAAATCCGACAACCGACTGGTACAGACCCGCAGCAGTACTCATGCCGATCTCGCCCGTTGTTTTCAGACCGCGATATACATAGGTATCAATGACGTTCGTTACGGAATACAAGGTTCCCGAATCCCTTGGCACTTGATAGAAGAGACCAAAGTCAGCGTAGAAGATTTTACCGATCGCAAGAAGAGTCAAAATGGTCATCAGCGGTTTCAGCATCGGAAGCGTGATGGCTTTAATCTGCTGCCATTTGTTCGCTCCGTCAATCATCGCCGCCTCGTACAAGGATTTGTCGATCCCCATGATCGCCGCCAGGTAGACGACGCTGTTATAACCTACGGATTTCCACAAACTGATCAACGTCAGGAATATCGGCCAATACTTGGCTTCGGAATACCACTGAACCGGCTCCATGCCGAACCAGCCCAGAATCTGATTCAGCATCCCTTTGTCCATGCTCAGGAAACTGAATGCGAAGTAACCTACGATAACCCAGGACAGGAAGTACGGCAGAAACATGCCGGTTTGATAGACTTTCGCCAATTTCTTGTTCACGATTTCAGACAATACGATAGCCAGCGCTACGGATAGAATGAGACCTAATATGATGAACACGAAATTATAAAGAACGGTGTTGCGCGTAATGATGTAAGCATCGTTGGTACTGAACAGGAATTTAAAGTTCTGGAATCCTACCCATTCACTATTAACGATACTTGCCCAGAACCCGTCTCGGCTAAAGCGGTATTCCTTAAATGCAATAATGGTCCCGAACATGGGCAAATATGAGAATAAGAGAAACCACAGGGTCCCCGGCAAAACCATGAACAGCATGGCCTTATTCGTCATAATATTTTTGAAAAACTGTCCGATTGCTCTCACGCTTACCCCTCCTCGTGATGTGCATGAAATGAACAAAAGAAGGGCGGTGAACATCCGCCGCCCCGTCCTTGTTCATGCTGCAGCGGCATCTGCTGCCCCTTAAGGCAGGCAGGCCGCTTCATGCATTGTTATTACTTGCTTGCTTTCCAAGCATCAATTTGGCTTTGTGCTTCAGCGATGATCTTATCCAGACCAGCAGCTTTCAGCTTTTCATTCGCTTTTGGCAGGAACTCTTCAGGATTGACGGTACCTGTCATCAGCGGCGCCCAGAACTCTTCTTTTACGTTGTTGACAGCAGCGAGTTCTGTGGATACTTTGGTTGGATCGAAGTTGAAACCGAGAAGCGGAGCAGGCTGGCCGGACTCGTTAAACTTCTTGAACTCTTCCCATTTGTTCTCAGGATCTTCAGGATTCAAGTAAGTCAGCATGACATTGCCAAGCGCAAAAGTAGGCATGTCGTAGTTTTTCGATTCTGGCAAGTTTTCCATTACGTTCTCGCTAAGCTTCTTGTAGTGCACGCCTTCGATACCGGAGTCAACCAAGTTACGAAGATATACGTCGGTGTTCAGCAGGTTCAGGAACTCCATTGCTTTCTCAGGGTATTTCGAGTTTGCGGAAATCGCTTGCATCGAACCCATAACCGACCAGTTAAAGATGTTTGCATCACCGGCAGGAGTAGATACGACAGGATAGCCGTAGCTTTGGCTCCACAGGTTGTCCGCGAATGGCTGTGTAGCCGCACGGTCCGTGAACCAGTTGCCGGATGTCATCAGATCTTGCGTCGAAGTTGTTGTTGCAGCTTCTGGGGAGATGTATCCCGCTTTGTAGTACTTGTTCATCAACTTAAGCATGTCCATCGTTTCCGGCATTTCGAGGAAGTTCACGACTTTCAGTTCTTCCTTGTCGTCCAGGTATACGGCCATTGGCATTTTTTCGATGATGTAGTCAAATGGAAGCAATGGTCCGAAGTCTTTGCTGATGGCCAAAGGAACGACGTTCGGTTCGTTTTCCTTGATCGTTTTAAGCAGCGGCTCCAAGCTTTCCATCGATTTTACGTTCGAAATATCGAGATTGTATTTATCGAGCAATGTTTTGTTAAAGCGCCATGCTTCTTGAGCAGGAAGTTCTTTGTTGGCCGGAATCGCATAGTTGTGTCCGTCAACCTTGGAACCTTCCAGGAACGCCGGATCGATTGCTTCTTTAATGCCTTTTCCATGGCTTTCGATCAGCTCGTCCAATTCCATGAATGCGCCTTTACGTGCGTTCTGCACATAATCGAACGCCCATGAGCTCGTGAACAGGATATCCATCGGTTCGCCGGAAGCTGCCATAACCTGCATCTTCTGGTTGTAATCCCCGAAGTCGATCATTTTCATGTCAACGGTTACACCAATCTTCTCAGCAGTGTATTTATTGATTTCTGCCTCAACCTTGTCAACATCCTTTTGAGGTGTTCCGATGGTGTACCAGATCAGCTCAACCGGTTTCTCGGCAGTTCCCCCGCCGTTTCCTGCACTCTCTTCTTTATTGCCTCCGCATGCAGACAACAGCATGGACGCGGACAATAAAAGCGTTAGCGGCAGGAGCCATTTCTTTTTCGATTTACTCATGTTTATCCTCCCTTTTGAATCCTTGTGTCTCTACACATATAAGGTTATCCCATGAAAGCAGTTTCACATAGGCGAAAAATTAAAGGTATTATGGTGAAAATAAAGAAAAAAACTCTGATTCTATCAATCAGAGCATTCCTCTAAAATCCCTCGGCGATACGCCGACGAATTTTTTGAACTGTTTATAGAAATAACCGGTTTCCCAATAACCGACATTTTTTGCGATATCCTGCACTTTTGTCGAAGAGTTCCGAAGCAGCTCCTTGGCCCGCTCAATCCGGTACCGGTTAATGTACTCCGTGAAGTTTTCTCCCGTCTCTTTATGGAATAGATGACCCAGATAGACCGGATGGATATGATAGTTAGCTCCCAGCACCTTCAGCGACAAATCCTCGTTGTAATGGTGCTGGATATGATTCAGAATCTGTTGGATGACAGGGCTCTTCACGTCATTGTTGAGCGAATCGACCAGCCCGCCGACCCCATCCTTCACCGCTTTGATGAGATCGTCGATCGATACGGAATCCATAATATCGGTAATGGTGTTTTTCACGAAATCAGGGGCGGCCGTATACTGGATATCGTTCAGCTCCAGTTTCAGGCGAATGACCATTTCGACCGCGATGCTCTTCAAGGTCGTCGGGTTCATTCCCTGGGTGTGGCGAAGCCGGTCAAAATCGCTGTCGATCAGATCGAACAGCACCTGCTTGTCCCTTCCGGCGATGCCTTTGGCATAATCGGGCCACTGTACCGAATAGGATTCCGCCGCTTCTCCCTTTTTGGCCTGAACATCCACATAATCCACGTAGGAGGGCTGCTCCAGAACCAGATAGTATTCCTGGGCTTCCTTGGCATGGAGATAACTGTCCTTGTAATTCCCCCCGAGGCTCTCCACGCTGCCGAGCGAAATGCTCAGCTCTTCTTCATAGCACTGCTCCCGCACCTGCTGCAGCAGGCGGATTGCCCTCGCTTTTTCCGTATCCGGGTCTTTCATCATGAAGATGACCACATGATCGCCGTCGTTGTCCCGGAAATACAGAACGCCCGGCTCCTGGTCCATTAATTGATACAGGCAGTTCTCCAGCGGCGTGAAGTCCGCTCTCAGGATAGATGCCATAACATAGGGCAAATTGAGATTCAACCCCAGAAGGGTCGCCCGCTCCTCCAGCTCCTCCGGCTCGATCCGGTCGGTGATCCAGCGATACAGGATGTTGCTCCGCAAAATATTGATGTCATACTCGTCCAGTCTCATTTCCCTTCTGGATTTGTTCATTTTATCCGTTGTGCTTGCAATCGTTTCTTCCAGTTCCTTGAGGTTGATCGGCTTGAGCAGATAATTCTCGATCCCGAGCCGCATGCCTTCCTTCAAATAGGCAAAGTCGTCGAAACCGCTTAGGATAATCACCTTCAGATTACGGTTTAATTTGCGTGCGCCCTCGATCAGTTCAAGCCCCGTCATCACGGGCATCGATATATCCGTTATAAGAATGTCGACCGGAACGACCGCCATCTTCTCCAGTGCCTGACGGCCGTTCTCCGCATGACCGACCACCTCGATGCCATACTTCGACCAATCCACGACATCAACCAATCCCTCTATAATGAACGGCTCATCGTCCACGATAAATACCTTATACATCGTTATTCAGCTTCCTCTCTGTCACCGGAAATTTCACTGTCACCGTCGTTCCGTTACCCGGCTCGCTCTGGATGTCCATTCCGTACGAACTTCCATATGTCAGCTTTAATCGCTCATTCACGCTACGCAGACCAAACGATTCTCCGCTCGACTCGGCCACATCCAGCCGGGATTTGATTTCCTCGAGCCGCTGCGGCGGGATCCCTTTTCCGTTGTCCTTGATCTCGATATGGACCTCGTCATCCTCCTGCGTCGCGTTGACGGTCAGCCAGTTATCGTCCTGATCGCTGCGAAGGCCATGAACGATATAATTCTCAATCAGCGGCTGCAGCGACATTTTGATCATCGGCACATGCTTGATTTGATCGTCGCAGTGCATTTTGTAAATATACTTGTCCTTATAGCGAATGCGAAACAGCTCCAGATAAAGCCTGCACGCCTCCAGCTCATCCTTCAGCGTGTAGTGGGACTTATGCTGAACGATATTCTTGAAGAGCATCGACAAGCTGTAGATCATATCGCCGACGTCCTGCGCCCCCTGCGAGAGAGCCCTCATTCGAATCACTTCGAGCGTGTTGTATAAAAAATGCGGGTTGATTCTAGCCTGCAGCGCAGACAGCTCCGCATTCTTCTGGTTAATCTCCGCTTTATACACCTTATCGATGTAACGGGAAAGCTCATCCAGCATTTCATTGAAGCTGCCTGCGATTTGCCCCAGCTGATCGTCCTTGGTATCCTGCATCCGGGCCACGAACTCTCCCTTCTCGACCTTGCGCATAAACCGAATAATGTTATCGGTCCGTCTGGAGTAATTGACGATCATCAGGGAAGGGATGGACACCGCAATCACGATGCATAGCAGGGCCGCAATGATAATGGTGCTCTGCAAGCCATGGAACGATTCCGCGATTTCTCGCTTGGGCGTGATGCCCACCACCGTATAGCCTGCCTGATTATGGGCTGCCGTTGTAATATAGGATTCCTCATCGAGGGTCACGGTTTCCTTGGAATTCAGCAGCTGGTCGGCATACGGATACTTCTCGCCGTAATATTTGCCGGAGGAGTCAAACATCACGCGGCCGTCGCCCGACAACACCAGAACGGAGCCCTTCAGGGAATCGTCGCTGTTGTTCAGCACGGCATCCAGCGCTTCCGCTCGATACAAAATAAGCAGCTGTCCCAGATTTTTGTAAGTGGTCATATCATTAATCGGGCTTCGGATCGAGAACAACGGCAATGTCACGTCTCCGGCCAGCTTGCGTATCCATAGATTCGGCAATGTGACGCTCTGGCTTTCGAGCGCCATCACGTCGGGAATGTAGGAATGCGTGGCATTCGCCTGATACAGCCTTGTCATGCTGCCCTGCTTGTACACGTAGACATACTGCTTCTCCGCGCTGTACAGCATGATGTTCTCTATATCCGGATCATCGTCAAGCCTCTGTTTGAAATAAGCGACTACGCTGTCCGAATTGGACTGCCCCCCGCCCGCGATCCGATTCATTCGCTTGGCCATATACTCGTTGAACGAGTTCATGAGGAAATAGGAGGTGTCAATGCCCAAAGAACTGTTGCGGTATAAGTCGTTCACATAGGACTGGGCATTCTCGTATTTTTGATTCAGGTGCCGTTCCACCCGCTCCACCGCGCTCCGCTGGATGTCCAGCTCGCTGCGGACGGCCGATTGAAACAAGAAGTAATACATAAGAAACGATAAGGTGACGATGGTAACTACCGCAATCAGGGCGATTAACAGCAGCATTTTGGTAAACATATTATTTTTAATATATTTTAGATATAGCCTTGCGGGAGACATCGGCTTCCCCTTCCTGGTGTAAACGTTGTAACTGCTTAACATATTAAATATAACATCGGCCAACCGTCCTCAACGGATGAAATTTCTACCAAGTTATGAAGGTGTAATTTGCCTATTTTAGACCATTTTGGGGCCGATCTCCCCCCTGTTTCATAGCATGAATCTTGAAGGAGATGGATGATCATGCCTCAATACCGCATTATTGTCGATTTGTCCGACTTTCAGCTGCACCTGCTCGACGGCAACATCGTGGTACGCACGTTCCCGGTTGCCATCGGCAAAATGGCTACGCAATCGCCGCCCGGCAATTATACCATCGTCAACAAACAACCGAATCCCGGCGGTCCTTTCGGGGCTTACTGGTTAGGGTTGTCCAAACCCCACTACGGCATCCATGGCACGAATGACCCTTCATCCATCGGCCGCTCCGTTTCCCATGGCTGCATTCGGATGTATAACGAGGACGTGGTGGAGCTTGCTTCCCTCGTGCCCATCCATACCAGGGTCACCATACGAAACTAATAACATAAACTGGTGATTTCAACTCCCTCCAAATTGGTTAAATACAAATGTTACATGGTACCCGTGTATTTTACCTATTCGTAGTTATGGAGGGATTGCCCATGATGCAGAGCAAATATTTCAGGACATGCTTTGGCATAATCGCACTGCTCTTAATCATCTACCTAGGAGCCGAAATCAGCTTTTTGTTTCGCCCCATCGTCTCCATGTTCAACATGCTGATCGTTCCGGTGGCCATGGCCGGCTTCTTCTATTATCTGCTTAGGCCGATCGTGGACTACCTGGAGCGACGCAAAATCAAACGATCCATCGGCGTCCTGATGCTGTATTTCGTGTTTGCCGGTCTCTGCGCGATCTTTGGCATCGTCGTATGGCCGACGCTCCGTGAACAGATCGAAAACTTCATCAGCAACGCCCCCTTCCTGGTTGAGGGCGTGGAGGAGCAGATCGACCAGCTTCAACAGAATCAATTCTGGTCCCGCTATGTACCAACGGAATCCGAATTGTCTACCTCCCTAACGGAATACATGAACCGGATCATCACCTGGATCAGCAATTCCATCAATAACCTGATTTCCGTTGTATCCGGCGTCGTTGTCATTATCGCTACGATTCCAATCATTTTGTATTACATGCTGAAGGAAGGCAGCAAGCTCCCGCCAAGACTGCTCAGCGTCCTGCCCAGACGATACCGCCGCGACGGCCAGGAGGTGCTGGGCGAGATCGATACGGCACTCAGCAATTTTATTATCGGCAAAGTGATCCTGAATCTTATACTTAGCGTCATGATCTATATCGGATTTTTGATTATCGGACTGCCCTATTCCCTGCTCTTGACGGTGATCTCCTTCTTCTTGAATTTCATCCCGTACATCGGTGCGCTGCTGGCGACCGTTCCTGTCGTCATCATCGGATTTATCGAATCGCCCTCCATCGCGATATGGTCCGTCGTGGTCATTGTCATCGCCCAGCAGATTCAAGATAATATCCTGACGCCCGTCATCTACGGGAAACAGCTGGATATTCACCCGCTGACCACGGTTGTCCTTATTCTTGTAGGCGGCGACTTCTTCGGACTGCTCGGCATCCTGCTGGCCATTCCGGCCTACATGATCATCAAAATTATCGCGGTGCGAATTTACGAGCTGTTCCTCGCCGAAAAAGTAGAGGACGCATGATGGCGCCTCACAGCAAAAAAGGATGTCCCCGCCAACTTTGCGCTGGCTGGTGGGACATCCTTTATTTTAAAAGAATCACGCATTGCCGCGCAGGGATCGAACCACGAAATCATGCTCGTCCTTACGCAATATCGTGCCATTCGACAGTGTGACGGTATCCTCATCGTGAGATGTCAGGATGGCCTGGGAAGACACCAGCTGGTTGCCCCTCCATACCATGACGCAGGATCCAAAATAAACGGCATTATCGAATTGAATGGTATGACTCACGACATAACCGATGGAGTTCAGGGCCGGGTAGGAGTTCCTCGGCATAATTCTATGAATGGCTCGAAACGGAATGATAAGCTCGCCCGGGCCTAGAATCACTTTCTCCTGAACGGGATCCCACCCTTTCAGCACACCTTCAACCGTGCTTTTCGCCCCGTCTAGACGCTGAATGACAACATGACGACCGATCCAATGCTTCATGAAGGTCACCTCTCGCGGATTATTCATCTCCATCGTCCGGCGTGTTCGGGATGTCCCAATTCACCGGATCCATACCCTCTTGCATTAAAAAAGCATTCGATGCTGAAAATGGACGGCTGCCGAAGAATCCTTTGTGCGCTGCAAACGGGCTCGGATGACTGGACTCAAGCACCTTGTGACGGCTTCGGTCTATGAAGGAACCTTTCTTCTGTGCATAACTGCCCCATAATATAAACACCATGGGCCTTTCACGTTCATTCAGTTTCGCGATGACCTTATCGGTGAAGGTCTCCCACCCGATGCCTTTATGCGAGTTCGGCTCGCCCTCGCGAACCGTCAGCACGGCATTGAGCAGCAGAACTCCCTGGTCCGCCCATGATTGCAAGGACCCATGATTCGGAGCGGAAATCCCCAGATCCGATGAAAGCTCCTTATGTATATTGCGTAAAGACGGAGGAATCGCAACCCCGGGCGAGACGGAGAAACTCAGTCCCTGCGCCTGCCGGCGACCGTGATAAGGGTCTTGTCCCAAAATAACGACCTTCGTCGATTGGTACGATGTTTGCTGCAGAGCCCGAAATATATCTTCCTTGGGAGGATACACCGTACTGCGCCGGTACTCTTCATCCACCCGTTCCATCAAAGCTTGAAAATAAGGCTTATCCACTTCTCCCTGCAGGATAAGGTCCCAATCATTGTTAAACATCCGCATGTCTCCTCTCCCTCCTCCTCACGCAGGTCAGCATGGAATCAAAAAAGAAATGCGATCACTTTAATCGGGACGCGGCATCTTCCGCTTCGGTCCGCAGGAACAACGCCCGCTGATGAATTTGCGTCGATTTAAAAAATAAGCCGGCACCCATACGGGGGCCGACTTATTTTGCATCATACCAGACGCTGTTATAATGCCGAGGACGGGGGTCGAACCCGTACGGTAGTCACCTACCGCAGGATTTTAAGTCCTGTGCGTCTGCCAATTCCGCCACCCCGGCATATTGTATCCGCGCATGTTCCTAGCGTCGTTCACGTTCACTTGAAAAGCCCGAAGGTACGCGTGGAATTCGCAATATTTTGCGAGATCATCCCGAAATCTAGGTGTGCACATTTCGTCTTAGCGACAAAATCGATAATACCATGTACAACCATATGATGTCAATATATGAAACTCATAATTTTTCGCATCACCCCGGGCCAAGCATTCATCTCGATGAACTAGCGCCATCGCTCTGCTTGTAGGTACCGACAGCAAATCAAAGGCCTCCTTCGCAATCGGCGCGCTTGCATTCCCCGCTGGAGCTTCCTACAGAATAATTTCTCGGTTACCGTGCATCCTAAATGAAGCTCGCGTGCTTACATGCGGAGACTAGAACAACAGAAGAAAAGGAAACCCATCGACATGAAAAAACGAACATGCTCAGCCTTCTCATTGCTTGCCCTTGCGCTGATTCTTGGTTATCCCGGCCATGTGCATGCGGAGCACGTGCCTTCCGCCTCCAAAGGCAGAGATTATTATGAGGAGCGCGGCGAGATCGTGTGGGAAGTGCCCACGCAGAACAAGGTGATCGCCCTCACTTTTGACGACGGCCCGGACGAGCATAATACCGTTCAAATTCTGGATCTGTTAAAGCGGTATGACGCTAAAGCCACCTTCTTCGTTGTAGGCAGCCGGGTGGAGAAACACCCCGACATCGTCGCGCGGGAACTGCAGGAAGGACATGAAATCGGCAACCACTCCTATACGCATCCGCCCTTTCACAATATTAACGTCACGAAGTTATCAAGTGAACTGAATCAAACGCAGGATGCAGTCTATCAAGCCACCGGCATAAAGACCGTACTGTTCCGCCCGCCCGGGGGCAGCTATAATGAAGCCATTGTGAGTACGAGCAAGGATTTGGGCATGCTGACCGTATTGTGGTCATGGCACCAGGATACCCTCGACTGGCGAAAGCCCGGCGTCAACCGCATCGTCCGAAAGGTTCTGGATAACGCCCGTAACGGCGACATCGTACTTATGCACGATTTTGTACCCAGCAGTACGCAGACGGTTGAAGCCCTCAAGGTGATTTTGCCGGAGCTGCAAAAAAGAGGTTATTCATTTGTTACCGTATCCGAGCTGATGTCCTACCATGAGAAATCACGCAAGTTCATCGAAGTCAACCATTAATAAGCCGTTCGCATGTAAGACAATGACCGCTGCCTTTTGGAGGTAACGGTTATTTTTTTAGGACAGGCTTCGATCCCGGAGCGCCGGATAGAATTTTCTCTTGAATATTTTAAACCCATTTGTTAAGATACAGAACGAACGTTCAGTATATACAATTTTGACGATAGCCTAGGGGATAAGGGGGTGCATGCGTGAACAAAAAACAACAGCAAACCGAAGATACCAAGCGACGCATTGCCGAAGCCGCCAAGGCGCTATTTATGCAGAAGGGATACAAATCAACGTCGATCGAGGAAATCGTCGAAGCCACCGGCAGCAGCAAAGGGAATATCTATTATCACTTTAAAAGCAAGGAAGGGCTGTTTCTGTATTTGATCGAGGAATGGGACCTCGAGTGGGAACAGAAATGGAGCAGCAAGGAGCAGCAATACACCACAACCGTTGAGAAATTGTACGGAATTGCCGACCAACTGGTGTTTGATGATCTGAACCACCCCTTCTCCAAAGCTCTGGACGAATTCATGAACAACAATGGAGACGTATCCGAGGAAGTAGAGCAGCGAATCGTCCGGATTATCCGAAGCCACCTGGAATTCAATCAGAAGTTGCTGCAGCAAGGGATTGATCAAGGGGAGTTTGAGAATCATAACGTGGAGCAGCTCTCCCTCATTTTTGAAAGCCTCATCGTAGGCTTAAGCCAGATGTCCCGCATCACGAAGGTAAAAAATCCGCTTGCCCTTTATCATACGGCCATTCAAGTATTTCTGCACGGCATCGAAAAGAAATCGTAAACGACCCGTTCTCTTTTTTATGCTCTATTATAAACCGAACGTTCAGTATATAAAGAAAACCGTACAGCATCATTAATCGTTTTTGATCTTTGGAGGAATCATCATGTCATTACTATTGCGAAACAATGGAGCCATTCTGCTCCTCATGTTCAATATATTCTTAGTTTTCACCGGCATCGGGCTTGTCATCCCCATTATGCCTACCTATATGACGGAGCTGCATATCAGCGGAAGCACCGTGGGCATGCTGGTTGCCGCCTTTTCATTAACGCAGCTGCTATTCTCGCCGCTTGCGGGAAGATTGTCCGATATCATGGGCCGCAAAAAAATCATCATCTCCGGCATGATTGTATTCGCCATATCGGAATGGTTATTCGGAGCGGCCAGCACGCCGACGCTGCTGTTCGCGGCAAGAATGCTGGGCGGCATCGGCGCCGCCCTCATCATGCCCGCCGTCATGGCCTATACGGCAGACGTCACTTCCAATGAGGAACGTGCCCGGGGGATGGGATTCATTAATGCAGCGATTACGACAGGCTTCATTATCGGACCCGGCATCGGGGGTTTCATCGCCGAGTTTGGCATTCGTGTTCCTTTCTACGCCGCAGCCGTAGCCGGGGGCATTGCCGCTCTGGTGACGCTGCTGCTGCTTCCGGAATCATCCGCCAAGCAAGAAGCCCCTACCGTGCTGGGACGGAAACAGGAGAGCCTGGCAGTCCAGCTGGTCCGTTCGTTCAGGGAGCCGTATTTCCTTAGTCTGATCATCGTATTTGTTCTGTCGTTCGGTCTTGCCAATTATGAAACGGTGTTCGGCCTGTTCGTGGATCATAAATTCGGATTCACCCCTAAAGATATCGCCATGATCATTACGTTTGGCTCCATTGCGGGCGCTGTCGTGCAGGCAACGATATTCGGCTGGATCCTGAACCGGTTCGGCGAGAAAAGGGTCATTACGCTCAGCTTGCTCACAGCGGGAATCTGCATTCTGTTAACGCTGTTTGTGCATAAATATTGGCTAATCTTCCTTGTGACGTTCCTTGTCTTCCTGTCGATCGACATCCTGCGTCCTGCCATCGGCACGCAAATGTCCAAGCTGGCAAAGGATCAGCAAGGCTACGTCGCCGGCCTGAACTCGGCTTATACCAGTCTGGGGAACATCGCGGGGCCCCTTGTCGCAGGTTATCTGTTTGATTTGGACATCAACTTCCCATACATCTCTGCATCGATCGTCCTCATCCTCTGCTTTTTCTTGGCCATGCGTGCCGGCAGAGCCTGGGCTGCTACGGAAGCTGTCACGAATGAGCGGTAATCATACGCTGAAAACAACATACTCTCACGTCTTAGACAATGACAGAACAAGACCCTGCCGGAAACTTCCGGCAGGGTCTTTAGTTTTCGTTGTTATGTATTAATAAGCCACCAGGACAATAATCGCCAATAAAGCCACAAGCGCAAACAATAGGGCCCATCCCAGTTCAAAACGTCTTTTTTCCTGATATGCCTTAAAAGCCTTCCTTGACTCGAATACGAATACGATCACTAAGAAGGCAAGCAACACGGGCAGTCCCCAGGACTGATTCAATACCCACTCTGACACCTTGATCCCCCATCCTATGTACGAAAATGAGCTGCATCCCGCCAGCCTCGGCGTTTGGAAGTACATGTCCCTAACGACTCCATTAAAATGTACCGTAAGTTGTTCCCGATTACAAATCTCGCTGATCGGGTCTTCTGATGGATCTTTTAGGCTCCTCTGGATTTGAGCATCACTTGAATCATGATCATACTGCAGAGTTAAGCACAGTTGTCAGAGCAAATTAATATTCTGAATTAGTTCATTTCCAAAAGGAGTGCTTTAATGGAGAAAAAATCAACTTATGATTACATCGTTGTAGGCACAGGCCCGGCCGGGGCCGTGATTGCGAAGACACTTACTGACGACATGCGAACCTCCGTGCTTGTTTTAGAATCGGGCGGAAACCATGACAAAGACAAACCGATTAAGGATTCAACCTTTGCACTTGAATTGGAAGAAAGCTTCTTTCCGAATTACTTTTGGCAGGGAGAAGGCATCCCCCAAGAGGAACTTGATGAACGCGCATTCGAATGGACAACAGGTCGACTCTCGGGAGGCGGTTCTTCAATCAACGGAGAACAATATGTAAGACCGACATCCGCCGTGCTCCGAAAGTGGGAACGGCTGCTTGGACCTCTCTGGTCACCCGAGAAAGCGATTCGACGTTTCAAATCATTGGAGAATTATAACGGAGAAACCACAGATATCAATGCACACGGGTATCGAGGAAGAATCAACGTCCGGCAAGCACCCGAAACTCCAACGCCGATGGCTCACAAGCTGACAACTGCGATCGAGCGGGCAACAGGTTATCCGACCATTCTTGACTATAATGATCCGAATACTCCCATGGGACCGTTCACCCGTTGGCAATTATACCAACAGCCTGATGGCCGTAGGGAGAGCTCCTCCACAGCCTTCCTGTCTCGCGATATTATGACGGCCACAGGTCGGGGAGTGAATAACAGAAAACTAACTGTGAAGTTTCGAACAACGGTTCTCCGTATTCTTTTCTCCGGTAAGCGGGCCATTGGCGTTGAATATTTGAAGGATGGCAAGTGCTGCTATGCGTATTCCCGCAAAAAGGTTATTATTTCGGCGGGGATCAACAGCCCTCAGTTGTTGATGTTGTCAGGAATCGGACCCGCCAAAATGCTGAAAAAGGCTGAAATCCCTGTCATCTTCGACAATCCAAACGTAGGGCAAAGGTTAAAAAACCATACGTTAAATTTCGCAGTATTTGCTACCAATTCACAAGATCGTCCCCTCCCTCCCTTAGACCCCAACACACTGTATACGGGAGGAGCTTTCTTGCCAGATCCATCTGGCATCGATCCGGATGAGCGGGCTGTTCAACTCGTTGGTATTGGATCCGATGAAGAATTGACCCTAGCGATTCTGTACTTGCGACCCAAGAGCAATGGGACGATCCGCATACAAAGCAAAGATCCGCTGAATATCGTATTGGCAGATGAGGGATTTCTCTCAAATCCAGACGACATGGAGGCGGTAAAAAGAATTTATAGAACGTATATCAAAGATATTGCCATAGAGTTGGAACAGATTGATTCTTCATATCGTCTCTTATCCCCTACATTTGATATTATCGATGACGATGACAGGCTTGAAGAATTTATTAAGGAAAATTTCGATCACAATCACCATCAGCAAGGATTTCTGCGGATGGCTCCTTTATCCGCAGGAGGAGTCGTTAACCGTAAAGGAAAGGTACACGGGGTTCAAGATTTGATCGTCGCAGATGCGTCCTTAGTTCCATATACAGTCGACGGAAACACCTCTTCTGCTGCATATCTTATCGGCTACACCATCGCAAAGCAATTAAGTAAACGCAAAAAAAAGCAACGACCACATCCGGAATCGGGGGAAGAATGAAAACTTCCCCTCGCTTCCGTTATGATGGAATGCTAATATCGCGAAAGCAGCTCAATGCCGCACTCGACGGGCCGCTACTCAGCCGGTGGATACTTTGAGCTACTACCGGACTAATCTTCTAGTTCAATCTCGATACGGGCAAGGACACCAGCTGGATTATCTCCGCTTCTGTTTGCATTTGACGGGAAGTTAAAAGCGGCGATCACGATATCGTTTGTACCTCTCCGAAGGAAGCGTCTGATATTAAAAGTTCTTCCCGGATTAAAGAATGAAACGTTGCCCTGCGGGTTGTCGATAACGACCGACCGTCCATTGATTAAAACGATGGCAAAGTTATCCACGGACAGGAATAAGCTAGCTCTCTCAATATCGTCTCTAATCGTAAATCTTCTGGCGACCACAGCAGCAGGACCGTTAGGGTCATTTCTTCCCCAAACGTACGATTCACCGGCTTGCGGCGCCACCCACGCCGGATTTCGCTCGATTTCTAGTGCATTTACCCAATTTCGATTCGTACTTATTCTTCTGGTTCGTTGACTAATAACAACCGGATTTTGTGCGTTCAATGATCTCTGTGCGGCAATCACCGTTCTCATTGCCTTTGCAACGCTACCCGCCCATATTCCGCTATGTCTTCTAGGCGTTTGCAGTTGTTTGACCGTATTTTTTGCCTTTCCTGATACTGTGCTTTTGTGCATTTGTGCTTCCTCCTTTTTATCAACGAAATCCTTAACATATATATGAGTCCATTGAATTAATGGATATGGACAATAGATTAGTCAAAATCACTCAATTTTCTCAAATGAAAATATCCTCCGGCTTATAGCACTTATAACCCAGCGTATGAATGAACCATAATCTCATACCGTTTATGACCTGTTGGCCTTTGTCACATTTTTTTTCAGTTCCTAAGACGACCATACTGATCTCTGCGGTGTCGTTGTTTAATGTTCAGTTTAAGTACAATGAAAATGCTAAAAACGGGGACGGAAAAGTTGCCGTCCCCGTTTATCGTAATTGGGGATACCACATGGGTGCAGTATCGTAATTTGATGAATTAAATTAAATCAATGAATGAATGCTTCATTAAGGAGCTTCATTAAATCCAAAACGTTCCCAAGATAATAACCAAGAGAATAAATAAAACCAGAACAGTTCCTACTGGATTACCGTAACCGTTGTAACCACCTTTTTCGCAGCTCACCGATTTAACCTCCTTGCTTTGTGGAATGGTACAGTTTATGTAGATAGACGGTCTTAGTCTGGACATTTCGGCAATCATGATCAGATTGTGCTAATGTTAAGGATATTACCCATACTTTCAGTGTCTTCAGGCGTCTGCCAAACCGTTCTGTAAACAGCAAAAAACCCTTGCATCGCAAGGGTTTTAGCTTCTCCTATTATATAGATTCCGGCTGTATGTGATGCGTCGTTACTCTACATCAACGGGATGCTGTATTTTATCCCGATAAAGATCGATGTACAGCTGACCGTCGGTTCCTTTCACTGCATAAAAAACATCTGCAATTTCTTTGTTCCGGACTTTTAATTTTTCTTTAATCCACTCTGGGGATAGATCATTGATTTTTAGATTATTTTCTAATAGTTGTCCATCCATGATAAGCTCAATCGGAAACTGCTGATTCCCTTTCAAGCCCTTTTACATATCTTTTAAAGTTACATTCTGGTATTCCTTTTTCTTCATTACAGATATCTTTCCATTGATCTCTAATACGCCGTACTCCACTTCCGAGATGTCAAATATATCCTTTTGCGCAACACACGGCCGTAACAAATTCATGAAAATTCATGTTAGACAACGTTTGTTTGCCCAAAAACCGCGTAATAATCAACAAAATAACGAATGCTGATATACTACGAAGTAAAATAATCATGTGCTCTAGCATGAAGACCCATACACTCCTTTCTACCGTATATCTTATGTATGGGCAATTTTTCTAAAAATAAACCGATAAGCTTAGATGCCTTCAGCAGCAATCCCACCTTATCGTAAAATCTCATATCGTTCGGTCTAAACCGTCCTATAAACAGCAAAAAACCCTTGCATCGCAAGGGTTTTCATAAAGTGGGCCCTGAGGGACTCGAACCCCCGACCAGTCGGTTATGAGCCGACCGCTCTAACCAACTGAGCTAAGGGCCCTGAACATACATGTACACATAAACATAAGGACGTCATACATACATCGTTTAAAAATTGGTTGCGGGGGCAGGATTTGAACCTGCGGCCTTCGGGTTATGAGCCCGACGAGCTACCGAACTGCTCCACCCCGCGTCAATGCTGTATCAAACAGCGACAAGAATAAATATACACCATTCCCCTGCATCAAGTCAAGTGCTGTTTTAATGGAATTTCCTCAAGGCAGGAATCGCACGCCATAACGCCCCTTCTTGGAACGATAAACCTCTACCATCCGCGGATCATGATACCCGAACAGCCAGCCGTCCTGCTCCAGACGTTTAGCGAAGCACCCAGCCTGAAATTTGGTTGTATAGAGCTTTCCGTAATATACCCAGTTCATCCTATGCGGCTCCTTACCGAAATGATAATGTAATGCTGTCATATTATGTCCAAACTTCCACAAAAAAAACGCCGTCCTCCGAAGTTCTCCATCCCTCCCCATAATAAAAACAATCAGCCATGCCGTATACCGTGCCGGGATACGTATATGCTGATTGTTGTCTTGGGTTATAACCCATTCGCTTATTGGCCGTCGGCCTCTGCAAACCGGGCAGCGATGCTCATCAGCTCCTGCTCCATCGAATGCATCATCTGGATGAAATTCATCAGCTGCGCCTTCGTCTCCTCGGCCTCTGTGCGAAAACGCTGCTGGGAAACGCCTTCCCATTCGGCATTCAGCGTTTCAATGACCTGGGACAGCCTCGCGACCAATTCCCCGCCGTAGTCACTCCCGCTGCGAATGTCTGCCGCCGCGCGGCGCAGCTCCTCGGGCGATACCTCTATACGTCCTGACATAGATCCGCCTCACGCTCCTCCCTTAATCCCTGGCAAGCTAAGTAGCCTTCGTCTCAGCCAGTACGGCCTGAAATTGTTCTTCCTCTTCGTCCTGGTAACCCGTAAAAATAATCTCTTGGATATCCTCATGGTTAAACACGTAAGCAAACTCCGGGCTGACATACCCTTCCGGATACGGACAAGCCAGATAGTCGAACAATTGCGGCTGCTCAAGCGCCAAAATTTGCTTGCGTCCATAGATCACCAGCTTTTTCTCGCCTTCCTTCAAAATGACGATCGATCCGTTGGGCAGCAGCTGCTGTTGTTGCGTCATTACGATCCTCTCCTTTTCTTACTCTGACGATGCGGTGCCGCCGGCGTGCGGCCCTGATTCATTTTGTTCAGAAACGCGGCATTCCGCTGCTCCTTCGGCAATCCCAATACGGGATAATGAGCCCTCAGCTTTTCCATATTGTTCTGGATGAACCGATATCGAGGGATGAACACAACGGCCAGGTACAGGCCGAGAATCAACAGGACGGAAAAAGCCGCCATGCCCATGACGAATCCGCCAAGGTCCCCGGTAACGGCAACCACGACGTAATACCCTGTGTAACCGATGCCAGCCAACAGCAAGGCCGCTTTGCCTGCTTTGCCGATGCCGCCTTTGCGTTCCATGGACTGGTACGTCCCTTGCCGCAGCGCTCTTGCATGCAGAACATAAAACGCAACGAGCAGCAGGAGCATCACCGCGATCGAGCTAAGTCCATATCCGATCGATTCGACACCGGCCATGTCATACATCATTTTCAAGATAGCCAGCTGGCAAGTGACCGCCAACGCCAATCCGTAAATCCCCAAGTACAGCACAAAACCGACCTCAGACCTGTATGGATTTACGCTCAGGCCAATTCCCCACAGCAGCATGGCCGCCCACACCGCCGCCGCCGCATAAAAATATACCGACATCATCGGCGCCGCCAGCGTGACCAGCACGGGGATGAGCATAATGAATAAAAAGCATACGATGCCGCCCCGAATTTGCTCGGCGGGGATTAACCGGAAATGAAACTGTTCTTCCTCTGAAATCTTCGTGCTCATCTATGACACTCCCTTTATTTGAACCATCCGGCTATCGTAGAACCTATCTTCTCCGCCCCCATTTTCAATCCTTCGGTTACGGTATCTTTCTTCCCGTCCCCGTCAAAATCCGCGAACTTGATGCCGTCCATGACGTAGGAAGCGCCGACCGACACGCCGAAGCCGATGGCCGCACCCGCCAGGGTGCCGATCGGACCGCCCACTGCCGTCCCGATCAGCGCGCCGGCTTTAGCGCCAGCCGCCGCGGAAGCGACCACGGTTCCCACGCCGACACCCACGTCGACGACGGCGTCTCCGGCTATTTTCGCCCCGCTCTTGTTTTCATTGATATTCGTGACCAGATTTCCCACCGTTTGCATGGCGATGCCGGCATAACCAAGCTTGCCGCCCTTCCAGCTGAGCGAGTCCTTCACGGCTGCGCCGGGCAGGACGTATTTCGGAATTCGGGGGTGATTCCGCCAATTGTACTCGGCATAGGATTTCTTGCGGATATTGGCAAGCATGCCGTTCGTCACATTGGCACGCATGTTGCCGCGCTTGTCTTTTTCAAGCCATACGCCGAAGCCGTTCCGGTACATATCCCAGTATTTGTACATCGTGCCCGATGCGGTTGCCGTTCCGAACAATACCCCTGCGGCCGCAAGCGGATTGCCCTTCCATTGATCCGCCGTGCCGCCGAATGGCGCGAGCGCATTGAATTCGACGCCCGCCGCCGTCACGGGCGGATCCGTCTTCTTATTTCCGTTCTGTGCCATACTTGCCTGAAGCAGCAGATGCGGACTCACCTGGGCGACCGATTGTTTGCCGAAATTCAGATTGCTCCCGAGCGATTGGTCGGTCTGCGAAAAATCCCCCGCTTTCTTCACGAGCTGGCCGCGATTCTGCTCCAGACGGCCTACGACCGACTGGCACGCGGCCCGGCATTGCGCAAGGCGCTGCTCTACCTGGGCGCGATGGCGCGATTCCCAGGACATGCTCTGGATGCGCTGCTGCATCCGCTCCTGAAGCGCTTGGACTTCCCGTGCAATATCAGATACCGCTGCGCCCTGCTGGTTCAGCATTTCAGGTACCACACGTATTTTGGTCATAGCTAACAATCCTCCATGTCATTGATCGAGAAGGCAAAAATTACAGTATGCGGGATCAGGATGCAACGTCTCTCACTTAATACGCTCGATGACCGCGCCGAGTTCCCGGATGATCTCGGTTACCGTAGCGCCCCATATTTGGTCCTGTTCGCCTTCGTTGCGAATCAGCCAATTGGATTGCGCTCCCCGTAACAGCTCGATTCCCTGAATCCGGCAGTTCAGATCCGGACAATAATACGCCGTGAAGGTGGCATATCTCTCCGGATGGCTGACGCAATCAGCCAAGTCATTAACGACCGATTCCGGATAGCCTTGAGCAAGCAGGTGCTTCCGAGGCTCCTGCCCCCCTTGCTCGGCGTTCATCCATTGCTGGAACCAGCCCTTAGGCAAGGCCAGTGAGCCTGTATCGCGATTTTTTCGGTCCTCCAGCTGCAGGTAACCGATGATCTTCAGCCAAGCCTCCGAAGGGGTTCCGAGCTCTTCCAGCACATAAAGCCTTTCACCGCCTGGCCCGATTTCGATATCCGCCTTCACGACAAGGCCGGAACTGTAATAAATGAAGCACTCCTTCGACGTTTCCTCCGAACCTGCCACCCTCATATGAATCGTTAACAAGGTCCGGCTGCATACTTCTATGTATTCCAGGAGCTCCTGCACAAGAACCGGCTCGTTATCGGCCGTTTGAATCAAACCCTTCTCCAGCAGTTCCTGCTCAATCTTGGCTACTTCGACAGGCATCTCTTCCGTGAGCGTTCCGCGAAAAGGGTCCTCCAACCCGATGACGGCCCGCGCACCGACAATGCCGGTTAATACAAAGAATTGCTTGCCGGTCAGTTGGATCCTGGACGGAATTTCCAAAGATCTCTCCTCCTTACGGTCAGTCCCGCCTATTTTGTGTTTGTTTTCGAAGTTATCATTACTATTATAGGTGAGACGTATCCTTCCCCTCTACCAAATCCTGGCCCTAAATTTATAGGAACATATACCCAAATCAGACGGCTCCCAAACCACCAAGCGGCAAAATATAAAAAAACATTCCCGGGCTTTGGCAATCACCTCTGGAATGTTTGAGCGGTTATGTTGGATTAAGCGGCTCATCCTTCCGGATAATGCCGTGATATAGAATCGTCATCAGTTGTTCGCTGACCGCATTCAGGCTGCCCAGACCACGGTACCATTCCGTTCGCGCCGTAAATTCATTGATAAAAGTCAAAAACGCGACCAGTACCTGCGGGGATATGTCTTTGCGGATCTGTCCCAGCTGCTGGCCTTTAAAAATCAGCATTTCGAATTCCGGGACAACGTATTTCTGATTGAACTGAAGCAGCTTGTCCATCTGTTCCGGAAACTTGGCCAGATCCGACACAAATTGCTGCGAGACGAGCGCCGAAAACTTCTCCTGATCCCTGTAGAACACGGTTAAGGCATCCAGCGGATCTTTGGCCTGCTCCATGATCCCGCGATAGATCGCCATCATCTCCTCGACCATGCGATCCACCACATGATCCAGTAAGCCCTCTTTGCTCTGATAATAGTTATAAATCGTCATCTTGGAAACGGGGACAGCTTCGGCAATCTGCTCCATGCTGGTTTTCACAATCCCATGCTCCAGAAACAACCTCTTTCCGGCCTCAAGCACCGCTTCTTTTTTTGCGTTCATCGGTAGATTAGATCCCTTCTATTCGGCTTCAGGATGTTTATGGCTAAATCAGCCGCTTACAGTCCTAATGTAACGATCCGTCCTTCGACTGTCAACCCGCGGCCGATATTACGTTATCTTGTTTCAGGAAACCAAAAAAAGCCGCCTCTGTGTCAGTTCACAGAGACGGCGGCCTGAGGATGAAGAATATCTATACGCCAAAGGAGGTTGGATTCGATCTCCAGGATTGTAGGAGCTCCACGTCCTCTGCTTGAATCCGGTTCTCCGATAACGCTACATCAATGAGTGCACCGTAATTGGACAGGCTCTGCAGCGGAATTCCCGCTTCGGCGAAGGCTTGTACCGCTTTATCCAACTGATAGCTGAATATGGCGAGCACCGCGAGCGGCTCTGCTCCTGCGTCCTTGACCGCTTGCGCCGCCTTCAGGGAGCTGCCGCCCGTGGAGATCAGATCCTCGATGACAACGACCTTCTGGCCTGGCTTGATCAAACCTTCGATCAGGTTTTCCTTGCCGTGGCCTTTGGCTTTGTCCCGAATATAGGACATCGGCAGGTTCATCTTCTGGGATACGAAGGCCGCGTGCGGGATCCCTGCGGTGGCCGTTCCGGCAATGGCCTCGGCTTCCGGATACTGCTCCCGAATGACGGCCGCGAACGATTCAGCAATGTAATCGCGAATGTCGGGATAGGACATGGTCAGGCGATTGTCGCAGTAGATCGGTGACTTGATGCCCGACGTCCATGTAAACGGCTGATGAGGTCTTAGGGAAACGGCCTCGATCTTAAGCAAATAAGATGCGATCTGATGCGGAATATTCGCGATGGTACTCATGCTTGAATCATCTCCTCAATAATCTGTTCTGCAGCTTGTCTCGGGTTATGGGACTCGGTGATCGGGCGGCCGACAACCAGGTAATGACTTCCCTTGCGGATCGCTTCCCCAGGTGTAAGCACCCGCGCTTGGTCACCGATATCCGCACCGGCAGGGCGGATACCCGGAATGACGGTTTTGAAATCCTTGCCGCAGGCGGATCGAATGGCCTCCACTTCCAGGGAGGATGCCACGACGCCGTGAAGTCCCGACTGCCGGGCCAACTCAGCATAACGCACGACGGTATCCTCCACCTGGCCGGGAATGCCGATTTCGTTATTCATGACATCCTGATTCGTGCTGGTCAACTGCGTTACCGCAATGATCGTAGGCATGGCAAGACCCGGGGTGTCCGCCACTGCGGCTTCCGCCCCGGCTTTTGCCGCCTGCATCATGAGCGCGCCGCCGCCGGCATGGACATTAAACATGTCCACGCCCAGCCGCGTTACGCTGTGCGAGCCGCCTTTGACCGTATTCGGAATATCATGCATCTTTACATCCAAGAACACGGAATAGCCTTTCGCTTTCAATTCTTTCACAAAGTCAGGACCGGCCGCATAGAACAGCTGCATGCCGACCTTCATATAACACGGGATGCCCTCCAGCTGACGTACCAATGCTTGTGCACGCTCGGCATCCGGGTAATCCAGGGCCACCATCAGGCGGCCCGCCATTTCATTGTAGCTGGCGTTCATCTGTACCCCTCCTTCCCGATTTTAAACCGGCATCGCTTCAGAGGAGAAGTTGATGGTCTCCAGCATCGTCAGAAGCTCGCGAACCGTATCGAGCGAGGTCATGCATACAACGCCATTCTCTACCGCTTCACGGCGGATTCGGAATCCGTCGCGCTGCGGCGTTTTGCCTTTGGTCAATGTGTTGAAGACAAAGTTCGCTTCGCCTGTGCGGATCATATCGAGAATGTTCGGCGTGCCTTCGGACAGCTTGTTGATGGTCGTCACGTCAAGACCCGCTTCTTTGAGCGCTGCCGCCGTACCGCCGGTTGCGATGATTTTATACCCCAGCTTATGGAAGCCCTTCAGCAGCGCAGCCGCTTCGGCTTTGTCTTTATCCGCTATGGTGGCGATGATCGCGCCCGTTGAAGGAATCTTCATGCCTGCACCGATGAGGCCTTTGTACAGTGCCTTGGCATACTTCACGTCGCGGCCCATAACCTCGCCGGTCGATTTCATTTCAGGTCCGAGGGTCGGCTCCACGCGGCGAAGCTTCGCGAAGGAGAAGACCGGCACTTTAACCGATACATGCTCGCTTTCCGGCCACATGCCTTCCTCGTATCCGAGATCCTTCAGCTTGCCGCCCATAATGGCCTGCGTAGCCAGGTTCGCCATCGGAATGCCCGTCACCTTGCTCAGGAACGGCACCGTCCGGGAAGAACGCGGATTCACTTCGATTACGTACACTTCGTTTTTATAGATGACGAACTGGATGTTGACAAGTCCGCGTGTATTGAGCTCTTTGGCAATCTTGATCGTAATTTCGACAATCTTGTCCTTCAAGTCCTGGGACAAGTATTGTGGCGGATATACCGCAATCGAGTCGCCGGAGTGAACCCCTGCGCGCTCTACATGCTCCATAATGCCCGGAATCAGCACGGTCTCGCCATCGCAGATCGCGTCAACCTCCACTTCTTTGCCCAGCATGTAACGGTCGATCAGAACCGGGTGATCCGGGTTGATCTTAACCGCCTCTTTCATGTAGCTCAGAAGCTCGCTGTCGGAGTATACAATCTCCATGGCGCGTCCACCCAGTACATACGAAGGTCTTACGAGCACGGGGTAGCCCAGCGATTGTGCCGTTTCTACGGCATCATCGACCGACGTTACGGTTTTACCTTTCGGCTGGGCGATCTCCAATCGGGACAGAAGCGCTTCGAATTTCTTGCGGTCCTCGGCTTCGTCAATGCTCTCCAGGCTTGTGCCCAGAATCTTCACGCCCGCTTTGCTGAGCGGCTCCGCGAGGTTGATCGCCGTCTGCCCGCCGAACTGCACGATGACGCCGATCGGCTTCTCCTGCTCGATGACATTCATGACATCTTCGAAGAAAAGAGGTTCGAAGTAGAGACGGTCCGACGTATTAAAGTCGGTGGATACGGTCTCCGGGTTGTTGTTGATGATAACAGCTTCATATCCCGCCTTCTGGATGGCCCATACGGCATGCACCGTGGAGTAGTCGAATTCGATCCCTTGACCGATCCGGATCGGACCGGAGCCGAGCACGATGACTTTCTCCTTCGCGGATTCGATGACTTCATTCTCCGTTTCGTAGGTGGAGTAGTAGTACGGCGTCGTTGCTTCAAACTCCGCTGCGCAGGTATCCACCATTTTGTAAACCGGACGCAATCCGTGCTCGCGGCGGAGGAATCCGATCGACTCCTCGGTCGTGTGCGTGCTGGCCTTGCCTTCTGCGCGGAGCTCGGCGATGGCACGATCCGTAAAGCCGAGACGCTTCGCTTCGTACAGCGTTTCGTAAGTCAGCGACGCTTCGCTGCGAATATGGTCTTCATACTTGATCAGGCGTTCGATTTTGTCCAGGAACCACCAGTCGATCTTCGTCAGGTCCTGAATCTGCTGCAGATCATAGCCCCGGCGGAACGCTTCCGCGATCAGGAACATCCGCTCATCGTCCGCTTTGATCAGGCGCTGCTGGAGCACTTCATCGCTCAGCTCGTTCGCGCCTTTCAGGTATAGACGGTGCACGCCGATTTCCAGGGAGCGAACCGCTTTATGGATCGATTCTTCGAAGGTGCGGCCGATTGCCATCACTTCGCCGGTTGCCTTCATCTGGGTGCCCAGCTTCCGGTTGGCATGGATGAACTTGTCGAACGGCCAGCGCGGAATTTTGCTGACGATGTAATCCAGCGTAGGCTCGAAGCAAGCATACGTCTGGCCCGTTACCGGGTTAACGATCTCGTCCAGGGTGTAACCCATCGCGATTTTTGCTGCCATCTTCGCGATCGGGTAGCCCGTTGCTTTGGAAGCCAGCGCGGATGAGCGGCTGACCCGTGGGTTTACCTCGATGACGTAATATTGATAGCTGTTCGGATCCAGCGCGAACTGCACGTTGCATCCGCCTTCGATGTTCAGGGCGCGGATGATTTTCAGCGATGCGGATCTGAGCATTTGATATTCGCGGTCAGACAGCGTTTGGCTTGGCGCCACGACGATGCTGTCGCCGGTATGAACGCCGACCGGATCGAAGTTCTCCATGTTACATACCACGATGCAGTTATCGTTGGCGTCGCGCATAACCTCGTACTCGACTTCTTTCATTCCCGCAATGCTCTTCTCGATCAGGCACTGCGTGATCGGGCTGTAGCGAAGTCCGGAGCTGACCGTTTCGCGCAGCTCCTCTTCGGTTGCGCAAATGCCGCCGCCGGTGCCGCCAAGGGTGTAGGCCGGACGCACGATCACCGGATAACCGATCTCATTCGCGAACTCAAGCGCCTCTTCCAGGGTCGTTACGATCGTGCTCTCCGGCACGGGCTGATCCAATTCGCGCATCAGCTCGCGGAACAAGTCGCGGTCTTCGGCTTTTTCGATCGATTCCAGCTGCGTTCCGAGCAGTTTGACGTTTTCCTGCTCCAGAATTCCGGCACGGGCAAGCTCAACCGCCATGTTCAGTCCCGTTTGTCCTCCAAGCGTCGGGAGCAGTCCGTCCGGACGCTCTTGACGGATGATCTGGGTAACGAAATCCAGCGTGATCGGCTCGATATATACTTTATCCGCCATGTTGGTGTCGGTCATGATGGTCGCCGGGTTACTGTTGATCAGCACGACCTCCATGCCTTCTTCTTTCAGTGCCTGGCAGGCTTGGGTTCCAGCGTAGTCGAATTCCGCTGCTTGCCCGATGACGATCGGACCGGAGCCGATGACGAGAATTTTTTTCAATGTATCATGTTTAGGCATATTATTGAGCTCCTTTCACGGCTGCGGCCAGAACCGCCTGGCGCGGTTTCCGGATTTCATTCTGTTTATGGTCTCTTATCATTTCAAGGAATTGATCGAACAGATAGCTGCTGTCGTGCGGACCAGGGGCAGCTTCAGGATGGTATTGCACCGAGAAGGCCGGGAATTTCGAGTGCTTCAAGCCTTCGATCGTTTTATCGTTGTTGTTGATATGCGTAACTTCCAGATCCGTCCCTTTGACGGATTCTTCGTTTACGGTGTATCCGTGGTTTTGGGAAGTGATGTAGCAGCGTCCGCTGGCAAGCTCTTTTACCGGATGGTTTCCGCCGCGGTGTCCGAATTTCAGCTTTTCGGTGTCCGCGCCCGCAGCCAGCGCAAACAATTGGTGGCCAAGGCAGATGCCGAAGATCGGATATTCGCCGAGCAGTTCTTTGACCATGTTGACGGCGTAAGGCACGTCTTTCGGGTCCCCAGGGCCGTTGGACAACTGAATGCCGTCCGGATGAAGTCTGCGGATTTCATCGGCCGTCGTGTCATGCGGAACGACCATGACGTCACACCCGCGGGACGTCAATTCGCGCAGAATCCCGCTTTTTGCACCGAAGTCGACCAGAACGATCCGTTCCTTTGACCCTGGACTCGTAAACATTTGCGGCGTTGAGGTTTTTGCCACCTGGTTGCGGAGTTCAGCGATCGTCGTATCGCCGAGCATCTCCTTAAGCTCTTCCACCGGTTTGTTGGAAGTGGTCAGAATGCCCTTCATCGTACCGTAATGACGGATGATACGGGTTAACATCCGCGTATCGATCTCGCTGATCCCCGGAATTCCGTATTCCTTCAACAGGCTGTCAACGCTGTATTCTGCGCGCCAGTTGCTGGGAACAGGCTCATGACGACGAACGACGAATCCGTGAACGAACGGCCGAATGGATTCAAAGTCATCCCGCGTGATGCCGTAGTTGCCGATCAAAGGGTACGTCATGGTTACGATCTGTCCGCAGTAGGACGGGTCGCTCAGCACCTCTTGATATCCTGTAATCCCTGTATTGAAAACAACCTCTCCGGTCATTTCAGCATCCGCGCCGAAGGATTTTCCGCTGAACAGCGTTCCGTCCTCCAGTAACAATCTTGCCTGCATCCCGATCACTCCTGTCATCTATGTGTAATTTATTTTATAAGTCTTTTGCCTATTTGTTACTTAGAATCCGTTTTGTTCGGACCATTTCACTTCGCCGTCCACCCAAGTCATCACGGGCCAGCCTTTGAGCTTCCAGCCTGTAAATGGCGTGTTCCGGCCTTTTGTTGCGAACTCTTCCGGATTCACTTCTTTCTCCGCTTCGAGATCGATCATGGTCAGGTCCGCTGCTTTACCGGCTTCCAGCACTCCCGTTGCAAGACCGAATACTCTTGCCGGATCGCTTGTCATCCGTTTTACGAGCAGGGCGAGATCCCATTTTCCCGTGGCGACAAACTTGGTGTAGAGCAGCGGGAACGCCGTTTCGAATCCCACGATGCCGAAGGGAGCCAGCTCCATGCCTTTTGCTTTCTCTTCCGCGCTATGCGGTGCATGATCCGTTACGATCATATCAAGCGTTCCATCCAGCAGACCTTCTATACAAGCCTCCACATCACGCGGTGTGCGCAGCGGCGGGTTCATCTTCCAGTTTGCATCAAGGCCGGGAATGTCTTCGTCGGAGAGAACCAGATGATGCGGGCATACCTCGGCCGTTACCGAGATGCCGATCGCTTTTGCCTGGCGGATCAATCTTACGGACTGCTCCGTGCTCACATGGCATACATGGTAATGCACGCCGGTGGCTTCGGTCAGCAGAATGTCGCGCCCGACATGGATCGCTTCCGACTCGTTCGGTATTCCTTTCAGGCCGTGCTGCTGAGCGAATTTGCCCTCGGTCACGCAAGCTCCTTTTACCAGCGAGTCATCCTCGCAGTGCGCAATGACCGGCATGCCCAGCGCTTTCGCTTTATTCATGGCATCTTTCATCATCTGTGCGTTCTGCACACCGACGCCGTCGTCCGTAAATCCGATCGCACCCGCGGCCTTCAAGGACTCAAAGTCCGTCAGTTCGCGGCCCAGCTCGTTCTTCGTAATGGCTGCATATGGCAGCACCTTCGCAAGATTCGCCTCGCTGGCCTTATCCAGCACGAGCTTCACCGTTTCCGGCGTATCGGTCACCGGTCTTGTGTTCGGCATGCAGGCGATGGTGGTGAAACCGCCTTTGACTGCCGAGCGGCTGCCGCTCTCGATGGTTTCCTTGTGCTCATAACCCGGCTCTCTCAAGTGCACATGCATATCGATGAATCCCGGCGTGACCAGCTTGCCCTCGGCATCGATGATCTGAACGTGATCGCCCGGTTCCGGCAAGGCTGCGATATCGCTCGCAACCGACTGAATCAATCCGTCTGCAATGACGATATGTTTATCTTCGAGCTGTCCTTGTTCATTGATCACTTTGGCATTCTTTATCACTTGCATTTGCATCTTGGTTCCCCTCCGCAGCAGAAGCACCGTTCGCTTCTTTGTATATTGTATAATAAAAATTCATGTTTGTGTATAATTATTAATATTTATTCATTCTGTAAACCGTATTCCGCATGTTCGAATCAGACCATCGCCCGTTCCATGACCGCCATGCGAATGGGCACTCCGTTCGCCATCTGCTTGAATATCATCGATCTCGGGCTTTCCACGACCGCGTCGTCGATTTCAACGTTGCGGTTCACCGGTGCCGGATGCATAATCATGGTGTGCCCCGACAGCTTGGCCGCCCGCTCTTCCGTCAAGCCGTACTGCTCCCGGTACTCCGCGCTGGATTTGAACACCCCTTCGTTATGGCGTTCCAGCTGTACTCTCAGCATCATCACCACATCGGCCTTGAGCGCCTTTTCCATCGATACGTAAGGCGCATACTGAGCCAGCTCCGGAGCCTGCATCGTTTCCGGCGCGCAGAACTGCACATGGGCTCCGAACTTCTGCAGGGCCCACAGATCCGAACGAGCAACCCGGCTGTGCTTGATGTCCCCGATGATGGACACCGTTAATCCCTTAAGCTCGCCGAAGCTTTTCTTCATCGTGTATAGATCAAGCAGCGCCTGCGTGGGATGCTCATTGTTGCCGTCGCCCGCATTGACCAGCGGAATCGAGATCCGCTCCGCCAGCTCCTGCAGCACGCCGGCTGGCTTCAGCCGGATGACGCCCGCGTCGATTCCCATGGATTCCAGCGTTCTGACGGTATCGTAGATCGACTCGCCTTTCTCGACGCTGGATGCTGCCGCCGCAAAGTTCATGACCTCGGCACCGAGTCTTTTCTCAGCCATTTCAAACGAGAATCTCGTTCTGGTGCTGTTCTCGAAGAACATATTAACCGCAAATTTCGATTGAAGTACCGGCACCACTTTCTCGGATTGCGCTTCCCAATATGCTGCCCGATTCAGGATGGATCCGATTTCGTCTCTGCTAATATCCTTCAAACCTAAGAGGCTGCGTTCTTTCAATGAAATGGCTGTTGTCATGATTATCGTTCCTCTCTTTGGCTAATGGTCACTTCGTCCTTGCCGTCGATTTCGGTTAATGCCACCGTAATTTCCTCTTGTTTGGAGGTAGGAACGTTCTTTCCGATATAATCCGGCCGGATCGGCAGCTCGCGATGCCCCCGGTCTGCCAAAACCGCAAGCTGTATCATTCTAGGCCGTCCGCAGTCCATTAGGGCGTCCATTGCTGCCCGAATCGTCCGGCCGGTGTACAGCACGTCATCAAACAAAATAACCTTCTTGTCATGGATGTTCAGGTGCGCTAGGCTGTGCTTCGCTCCCTCACCCCGTTCCGCAGCGGCTCCATTGCTGTCCCGGTCATCGCGGTAAGAGGTCACGTCGATCTCTCCCCAAGGAATCGGAGTACCTTCGATCTCGTTCATTCGCTCCGCGATTCTCTGGGCCAGAAACACGCCGCGCGTGCGGATCCCGACCAATACGCAATCCTCGATCCCTTTATTTTTTTCCAATATTTCATGGGCAATTCTCGTTAGCGCGCGGCGGATGGCCGTCTCGTCCATAATCACATGCTGTTCGTTGCTCATCCTCTTGTCCTCCTTCTAAACGTTTGATTAGCCCTTTATCGTTCCTGACGATCCGTGGATTCATTCCACACAAAAAAACTCCTTGCCCGGCTGGACAAGGAGTTGATCTCATAGAGATGGTGTGGAAAGCGCAGCATCTATCCGCAGACAGAGCCATGCCTCCTGTTAATGAACCTCGGTTCACGTTACCTTGCCAGCCTCACGGGACTGATTTAAAGGTGCTATTCGATTGATCCCATTATGACAGACCCTACAAGAGATGTCAACAGCAATCATGTCGAACGTTGTCGCGTTCCAAGCATGTTCATAGCCTTGAATTAAAACTCGAATTCCACATCGCTGAGTCTTCTGCGAATTTCGGAAATGACGCGTTTCTCTTCCTCCTCGCCGTCGGCAATGAAGGTAACGGAGAAACGAACGAAGTGTCCTGCATCATCCCAAGGAACGGTGGAGATCAATTTCTCGCGAATCAGGTACTGGGAGAAGTCTTCCCCGGATTCAAAACGGCGTCCGCCTTTGACGCCTTTCGGAGCCTCCACATACAGGAAGAAGGAGCCTTTGGGCTTCTCCGCCGTAAAACCGAGTCCGTTCAGCACGTCGACCAGCATGTTGTGGCGGCGGGAATACTTCTCGGCGATCTTCTCCGTAATTTCCGGATGATCCAGACCGTAAGCGGCAGCCTTTTGGATGGCGATGAATTGTCCGGAATCGTTGTTGTCCTTCACGTCGCCAAACGCTTTAACCACCAGCGGGTTGCCGGCGATGAAGCCAATGCGCCACCCCGTCATGTTGTAGGATTTGGACAGGGAGTGAAGCTCCACGCCGACATCCTTCGCTCCAGGAACGGACAGGAAGCTCAGCGGCTTCAAACCATCGTAAGTGAGCGCAGCATAAGGTGCGTCATGAACAACCACCACGCCATATTTGCGGGCCCACTCGACAACCTCCGCGAAAAATTCGGCCGTTGCGCTGGCCCCCGTCGGGTTGTTCGGATAGTTCAGGTAGAGCAGTTTGGCACGGCGGGCAATGTCCTCGGGGATCGAGCCGAGATCCGGCAGAAATGCATTCTCTTTTTTCAGCTCCACATTGTAGACTTCGCCGCCTAAATACTTGGTATGCGTTCCGAGCACAGGATATCCGGGAACCGTCATGATCGTGATGTCGCCCGGGTTGATGAAGCAGGACGGCAGCATGGCCAGCGCCGGCTTGGAGCCGATGGAGTGCAGCACTTCCGTGGACGCATCGATGCCTTCGACGCCGAATACATTGCTCAAATAGCGAACAGCCGCTTCCTTGAACTCCGGAATCCCGTTATCCGCATATCCGCGGTTTTCCCGCTTCGCCGCCTCTTCCGCCAGCTTTGCCACGATGCCTGCATCCGCCATCTCATCCGGCTCGCCAACTCCCATATCGATCAATTCGGTATCAGGATGCTCCTGCTTCGCAGCCGCCTTTGCTCTCTTGATCTTCTCAAATTTATAAATGGCCGTATCTTTACCGTAATTAGCACCGCCAATCCGATCGGCAAAGCTCTGTTGAATGTACGTTTCCTGATATTTATCCATGCTCATGATTTGTATTCATCTCCTACTCTAGCTTTGTTACACATCCTAAATATGCAGGAAAATCACGACTGGAGCCATGCATTATATATCAGATGATTTGTACTTTTTAGGTTGAGTCGGAGCTGATACACACCATGGCCTCCCTGCACGAAGTCGGTTAAGACAGCTCCAGCCATTCTGCTAGGAGCTCGTCGCGGCTTGCTGCCAGGGACTCCCGCTCGTTCCAACGCTCTTCGAGCAGCGACATGTCCGAATTGCCGCTTATCGAGCCTTCCGTTTCAAGCCAGCCGTCCAGCTGCCGGATGCGGGTCTCCAAACGGGCGATCTCCTCTTCCAGCCATTTGGATCTTTCCGCGGCAGAGCGATCAGGATGGTTGCGTTCGAATTTCTGGCCGGGCTTTTCGTTGGCTTTGGACGGCGGCGTCCCCCTTGGTAAAGAAACGGCATTCGTACCAGCTGAGAGTTCTCTTGACTGCAATGCGGCTTCAAGCTGGTCTTTCTTGGCCCGGAAATCATCATAATTTCCATGAAAGACGGTCAGCGTCCCTTGGTTCAAATCCCACACCTTGCCTGACACTTGGTTTACGAAATAACGGTCGTGGGAAATGGCAAGAACGGTCCCCTGATACCCCTGCAGCGCATCCTCCAAGGCCTCCCGGGAGGCAATATCCAGATGGTTCGTAGGTTCATCCAGGAGCAGCAGGTTCGGCTTTTGATGGATAAGGAGCGCCAGCCTCAATCGTGTCCATTCACCGCCTGACAGTTGGCCCACCGATCGGAACACGGCCGCGCCATAGAACAGATATCTTGCCAAAATCCCCCGGGCCTCTCCCTCTTCAACCCCGGCGTTCTCCCGAAAATATTGGAGCACCGTTTCCTTCGGATTTTTCGGCTCCTCCTGCTGGGCCAGATATCCCACGTCGACTCGCGCGCCCCATTCAAGGGATCCGGAGTCGGGCATAAGCTCGCCCACCAGCACTTTGAACAGCGTCGTTTTTCCGCTGCCGTTCGGACCCATCAGCGCAATTTTTTCGCCGAATTCGATAAGACCGGAAGCCCCTCCCAGCACCGCCTGATTCCCATAGCGAACCTCAACTTGTTCAAAGTATGCCACGCGGCGGCCGGAACGATCCTGAGGATGAAGCTCGAAATCGGCCTGTCTTCGATCCAGCACGGGTCGCTTGACCTTCTCCATCCGTTCCAGCGCTCGCCGCATGGAAGCCGCCCGCCTAAAAAATTTTTCGTTGCCGCCGATCCGGCCGAATTCCTCCAGCTGCTTGATGGATTCCTTCATCTTCTTGATCACTTTCTGCTGCTCCTGGTAATCGGCGAACTGCTGCAGCAAACGCTCTTCCTTATCTTTCATGAACGCAGTGTAGCCACCATAGGCAGTGAAAGCTTCGCCATCTTCAAGCTCAATCGTTTTGGACACGACCCGGTCCAGAAAATATCGGTCGTGGGAGATAATGACGCAGGTACCCGGATACTCGCGTAAGAATTCCTCCAACCATTCCGTGCGTGCCAAATCCAGATGGTTGGTCGGTTCATCAAGCAGGAGCAGATCCGGCTGTACGATCAGCTGCGATGCCAGCACGACGCGGGTCTTTTCTCCGCCCGACAACGAACCAAAAGCCAGTCCGTATTCACTTTTGGGTATTTGCAGCCCGGTAGCGATTTTGTCGATGCTCGCTTCCAGCTCATAGCCGCCCTCTGTTTCAAACCGTTCCTGGAGCGCTGCATATTTCCGCAGCACTCGATCGAGCAGCTCTGCATTTCCGGCGATGTCCGGGTCACTCATTTTTTCTTCAAGCTCCGTCATTTCCGCCCGGTGATCCTTCAAGTGACGCAACCCCTGTGCCAGTACATCCAGCACTGTCCAGGTATCCATATGGGTCGGAATCTGCTCCAAATATCCGATTTTTGCCCCCTTCTTGATGGCCAGCTGCCCTTCGTTCGGCTGATCCAATCCGGCAAGCAGGCGCATCAGCGTGGACTTGCCGCTTCCGTTTCTGCCGATAAGCGCTACCTTCTCGCCTTCCTGTATTTCAAACGATATCCCGTCCAATACCAGCTGGGCCCCGTGGTATTGCGTCAGTTTCTGTACATTGATCATATTCATTCTTGGTTCCTCCTGTATGCTGCGAACAATACCAAAACTCTGTTCGAGCGCATGAATTAGGGAGAAGAACCGGACTGCAACGCAAAAAGGGTCCACAGAGCAAGCTCCGCGGACCCTTAAGAATCGTAAGCCTTAAATCGGCTTAATCCGTGCAGGCAGGCAGGTGACTTCTCGCGATGGTACAACTCGTATCATTAAAATTGGACAGACCTCTCCCGTTGTAGGGAAATGCATGAACAATGCCAGCCATAGCGATAGGCAGCTGGCTAATACGGTTGTTGACCATCTCGATATTCATCCTGCTCACCTCCTTCATCAAAGTTATCGTCACTATACCATATCCATGGTTTGGAAGGCAAGACAAATAGCCCAGCAAAGTGGAGCCCATGCTTTGATGCTTACTCTAAACCTTTGTGGGACCCATGCTTATACATGCGAAAAGGGACCGCTAGCGGCCCCTTAAAATCGTCAACAGCTCATTCATATCGCTCGGCATCGGTGCCGAAAACTCCTTATAATCCCCGGTCGAAGGATGGACAAAACCCAATACGGCCGCATGAAGCGCTTGTCCGTTCAATTTGATCCCCTTGCTCTTGCCGTAAACGGGATCCCCTACGAGAGGATGCCCGATATATTTCATGTGCACGCGAATTTGATGGGTACGACCCGTCTCCAGCTTCAGCTCGAGGAGACTGTAATCTCCGAACCGTTCCACCACGGTAAAATGCGTCACCGCATGTTTGCTGTTCCGGTCCGTGACGGTATACAGTTTGCGATCCTGGGCGTCCCGGCCGATCGGTGCGTCAATGGTTCCCTGATCATGGCTGATATTGCCGTGCACCAACGCCAAATAACGGCGGTTCACGCTGTGCTCCTTCAACTGGGCGGCCAGCGAAGCATGGGCTTTATCATTCTTCGCGGCCATGATCAGGCCCGTAGTATCCTTATCGATCCGATGGACGATGCCGGGGCGAAGCTCTCCATTGATTCCCGATAAATCCTTGCAGTGAAACATCAATGCATTCACTAGCGTGCCGGACGAATGTCCCGGAGCCGGATGGACGACCATTCCTCTCGGCTTGTTTACGACAATCACGTCCCCGTCTTCAAACGCGATCTCAAGCGGGATGTCCTCGGGAATGATCTCGACGGCCGATGGCTCGGGAACCTTCAGCACGATGCGGTCACCCTGACTCACTTTGTAATTGGACTTGATCGGGCCATTGTTCACGCTCACATGTCCGTCCGCAATCCATAACTGCACTTGGGAACGCGACACATCTTCCCCAAGATTTTCCGTTATGTATTTATCGATACGGGTTTTGGCAGCGTCGGCATCCACCGTCCATTCGATGGCTTCCGTTTCCTGACCGTTCTCATCTGTCCAATCCGTATCTGTATCCTTACCGTCTTGCACCATCATTCAGTCCCTTCTGTGCCTGAAACTTCACTTGTTGTCTGCATCTTCTCGCGTCTTCCTTCCAGAAGCGTGTCCAATATGATCAATCCCACGCCGATCACGATGCAAGAATCGGCAATATTGAAGATCGGGAAGGTGTAGCTGCCAAAATTAAACTGCAGGAAATCGACGACCTCGCCCATTATCAATCGATCGATGAAGTTTCCGAGTGCCCCTCCAAGTACAAGCGCAAGCGCGGTCGGCAGAAGCTTGCGTCCTTCTTTTGATACCTTCCGCAGGTACCAGACGATTCCGCCCACAACGATTAGTGTCACAATGATGAAGAACCATAACTGGTCCTGGAGTATGCCGAACGCGGCTCCCCGGTTCCGACTGGACGTGATCAGGAAGAAATCCCCGATGACCGGTATCTGTTCATAAAGCTCGAGCTTGGTAGCAATCAAGTACTTGGTTCCCTGATCGATAAGAAATAAAACAAATGCAATCAAATAATATACCACTTGTTTATGTCACTCCGTTCTTGTCTTCTCCAATCAGGCGAACATCTTCGCTGATCGGTCCGTAACTCGTCTTATTGTAGCACAGCGGCTCAGAAACCGTCCATTCCTGTCCAGCGGCGAGAACATTTTCCGTCAGTAAAACCTTATCGATGGGTGCACTCTATACCTATGAACCAAGAAGGTCAACTTCGGGACCATGAAAGGAGCCTGACATGTCGCATCTCACTCAGGAGCAACTTCATAATTTGCAACAAAAGCTGATGGATCGAAAGGTTGAACTTGAACGGCGCATGGTCAATAACGACCAACACGGGCTGGGAGAATCGGAGCGAGATATGACCGGCGAGCTGTCCCATATTGATAATCACCCTGGCGATGTGGGAACCGAAGTGTTTGAAAGAGGAAAAGACCTCGCGCTTCAGGACAGGGTGGATCAGGAGCTGCAGCGGGTTATTTTTTCGCTGGAAGCCATTCATCATGGCCGTTACGGCGTGTGCCTTACCTGCGGCCAGCCCATTCCGTACGAGCGGTTGGAGGTTATCCCGGATACGCAATATTGCGTAGAACATACGCCTCGGGAGCGCGTGTCCCGGGACCGTCCGGTCGAGGAGGACGTTCTAGCTCCCGCTTTCGGAAAATCCAGTATGGATGAGCACGAATATGCTGCATTTGACGGCGAGGACGCCTGGCAGATCGTTGAGAGCTGGGGGAACTCCAATTCCCCGGCTTTGGCGGAAGGAAACGAAATGGACAGCTATAACGAAATGGATATCGAGAATGGCGACGATCAAGGCGGGTTCGTGGAGGTGTACGAAAACTTCGTTGCCACCAATATCGATGGCTCGGAAGTGTTTATCGTACGCAGTCCCCAATATGTCGATTACCTAAACCGGGGCGAAGGAAGTTATCTCCTTGACCCCAATGGCGACCCGGATGATGAATCATTCAGCTGATTAAGCGTCTTACCCGGCAGCATATGACTTGCAGCGGCTGCCGGGCATTACATAATCCATTACGTCAGTTCAAGCTGCCGCTGGACAATCCGGACAATATCCGCGATGTAATCGCCGATAATAGGCAAATTCAGCGCGCCAAGGGCCTGAAGGGCATATATGATGGTTGCCGCAAAAAAAGTAAACCCGATCGCGATTCCCACGCCGCGTGCCGACCCGGCCAGCAGATTGGTCCATATCAATTTCCAGGGGCGGTTCAACAGCTGGGTGTATTCCGCGATCCGGGCCTTCTCCAGCTGCTGCGCGATGTCCGTGGTCATGCGGTGTATGGCGCCCAATTGGTCCCGCTCTGCTTCCACAAGCGATTTATTCTTTTCGGTTGATAACGCATTTTCCGGCTTCTCTGCCATATTCACCGCCCCCTTGCCACTATACTAGGCAGACTCTGGAAAAAACAGATCAGGATCCGCTTTCTTCCTGCTTGAAACCATACATAACATGCATGAGAATTCGCTGATTATTATGCATCTGTTGGAAGCATCTCATTCGCACGGAGTCCTCCGAACAAAGCCGGTGCTTATTGGGGACAGCAAAAAACCACCGCCATTTCATGGCGGTGGTTTAATAATATCAACGATTCTCAGGCGATATGGATGCCAATGGTTTTGCCGCCAAGCTCAACCCGCTCCATGCCTTCGCTTTGTCCGTATTGCAAATCGTTAACCAGTACGTTTTCTCGCAGCACATCTTCAAATGCCGTGATCGCAGCTTGAAGCTCATCATCCGTATCGAGAGTCAAGTTCACCCGCTTCTCGATCGGGAGGTCCAGCTTCTTACGCGTATCCTGCACGGCACGCACCACTTCGCGAACCCAGCCTTCCTGCTCCAGCTCCGGCGTGATATCCGTATTGAGCGCAACGGTTAACCCGTAACCCGAAGCGGATGCAAAGCCTTCCTTCGCCTTCTTCTCTACCAGAAGCTCTTCGGACGTGATCTGCAATTCTTCGCCTTCCGGTGAAGTTACGTTCACGCCGCCCGATTGGACCACCTTGCGGGTCTCGTCACTGCTCATTCCCTTTAGGAAACCTTGCAGGAAGCCGATATTTTTACCGTATTTCTTGCCTGCGACCTTCAGGTTCATTTTCAGCGTGAAATCAACGAATCCGCTGTCGCTGGTCTCCACCTCAATCGCTTTGACGTTGATCTCGTCCTTGATGATGTCTTCATACCCCGCGAGATCGAACTCGCGATCCATGGATACGATGAGGTTGGACAGCGGCTGACGCGTCTTGATTCCTGTCTCGTTGCGGACGTTCCGCGCAAGCTCTACGATCTGTCTTGCCGTCTCCATGTCCTGCTCGAGCGCTTTGTCGATCAACGCTTCGTCGGCTTGCGGGAAGTCGGCCAGATGCACGCTCTCGCCGCCGCCCAGGTTGACGAAGATATCTTCGGACAGCATCGGCGTGAATGGTGCCATCAGCTTGGATAGCGTCAACAGCACGTGCGTAAGCGTCCCGTAAGCGGCCAGCTTATCTTCACCGAGTCCGCTGCCCCAGAAACGATCGCGCGAACGACGGATATACCAGTTGCTCAGCTCATCCACATAAGCTTCGATCGCCTTGGCCGCGTTAAGGAAATCATTGACGGCCAATCCCTTGTCAACCACTTGAATCAAGCTGTTCAAGCGGGAGAGAATCCAGCGGTCCAGCTTGTGGTCCGATCCCTTGAAGTCATGCTCCTTCGGATCATAGCCGTCAATGCCGGCATACAGTGTCAGGAATGCATGGGTGTTCACCAGCGTGTCCACAACCTTGGATTTGGCTTCGCCGACGATTCCTTTCGAGAAACGTTTGCTGTTCCATGGCGCACTGTCGGCCAGCAGGGCCCAACGGAACGCATCCGTGCCGTACTCCTCGATGATTTCCCAAGGATCGATGACGTTGCCCTTGGATTTGGACATCTTCTGTCCGTTCTCATCGAGAATATGGCCCGTGGCCATGACCGCTTTATAAGGCGCTTTACCGGTGAAGAGGGTCGATACGGCCAGCAAGCTGTAGAACCATCCCCGCGTCTGGTCGATCCCTTCGCAGATCATATCGGCAGGATACTGCTGTTCGAACTTCTCCTTGTCCTCGAATGGATAATGGTATTGCGCATACGGCATCGACCCGCTGTCAAACCATACGTCGATAACTTCCGAGGTTCGCTCCATTACGCCGCCTTCACAATGCGGGCATTTCACTTTCACTTCATCCACATAAGGCTTGTGCAGCTCCAGATCCTCCGCTACCTCGCCTACGGCGTTGGCCCGAAGCTCCGCAATGCTGTGCGGCGAGAACTGCCCTTCGCAAGAATCGCAGACCCATACGTTAAGCGGCGTTCCCCAGTAACGGTTCCGGCTGATATTCCAGTCGACCAGGTCTTCAAGGAATTTGCCGAAGCGTCCCTCGCGTACATGGCCCGGATACCAGGTCACCTCGTTGTTGTTGGCGATCAGCTGATCCTTAACCGCCGTCGTTTCGATAAACCAGCTCTCCATCGCATAATAGAGCAGCGGGGATTTACAGCGCCAGCAGAATGGGTAACTGTGCTCGTATTTCTCCTTGCTGTACAGAAGTCCTTTTTCGGACAATGCCTTCACGATGTCCAGATCGCAATCCTTGACGAAGCGTCCGGCAAAATCCGTCACTTCATCGGTATAACGGCCGTGGCCGTTCACGACGCTCACGAAGCTGATGCCATTCTCGCGGCATACGCGGTAGTCGTCTTCGCCGTGCGCAGGAGCCATGTGCACAATCCCCGTACCGCTTGCATCGGTAACAAAGGATGCGCCGACGATGAGGTTCGCTTTTTCCGCTTTTACATACGGGAACGGAGGGTCGTAAGTCTTGCCGACCAGCTCAGAGCCTTTCAGCGTCGATAGAACGGTAAACTCGCCTTTCATGACATCCTCTACCAGATTTTTAGCCACGATATAGATGCCGTCCTCCTGCTCGACGCGGGCGTAATTCATATCCGGATTAACAGCCAGTGCCACGTGGGATGGCAGCGTCCAAGGCGTCGTCGTCCATGCCAGCACATACTCTCCGCTGTCATGCAGCTTAAACTTCGCCGTTGCGCTCAGGTCTTTAACATCCTCATACCCCTGTGCCACTTCGTGGGAGCTCAGTGTCGTCTGACAGCAAGGGCAGTACGGGCTTACGCGGTGGCCGCGGTACAGAAGGCCCTTGTCATGAATCGTCGCCAAAATGTTCCATACGCTCTCGATGTAGTTGTTCTCGAGCGTGATGTACGGATGATCCAGATCGGTCCAATACGCAATCGCTTCGGTCAGCTCGCGCCATTTATGCTCATATTCAAATACGCTGGCTTTACACTTTTTGATAAAAGCCTCCACGCCATAATTCTCGATTTCCTGCTTGCCGGAGATGCCCAGCTGCTTCTCTACGCCCAGCTCAACCGGAAGCCCGTGCGTATCCCAGCCCGCTTTACGAACGACATGATAGCCCTTCATCGTCTGGTAGCGGCCTACAAAATCCTTGATGACGCGGCCGAGCACGTGACCGATATGAGGCGCGCCGTTCGCGGTCGGCGGACCTTCGTAAAATACATAATTCGGCTTGCCGGCCCGCAGCTCGATTGATTTCTTGAACGTGTTCTCCTCGTTCCATTTGTTCAAGATGCGCAGCTCTCTTGCCCGCGCCTTCTCCTTGACGTCTACTCTGTTCATGCAGATCTTCCTTTCGCCCTTTTTCGAGGTTGTTCAAAAAGTCCGATTTTGATAAGAAAACCTCTATCGAGGCCACTTCAAAGATGAGCGACCGCGATGCATAGGTAAGTTTTCTTGCGATATAGAATTTCATCAATTCCACTGATAACTCATAAATTCTATATCTAACACGAAGTGAATCAAGAAGCAATTCGGCATCGAATCTTGAATTCAGCCGGGCCTAAGCAGATGCTTTCGAAGTATGTTTCCTGCGGAAACATTTCAGGTGCTCACGTACAAACTACGTACGCTCCGCTCCTCACTCCCTAGCTTCATCCTACTGAAGCGTTTTGAAAAAACGCACAGCAAAGCATAGGCTTCGGTGCTGAAAACCGATCTTTTTGAACTCGCCCTTTTTCGTAAATGTTCTGTGAACATAAAAAAGGCCCCGTCCCCCAAGGGACGAGAACCTGTTCTCGCGTTACCACCCTAATTTCGCCCGGCCGACTTCTAATGGAAGCCTGCTCAAACGACACCTCAATGTCCATGCCTGTTCGTAAGGCAAGGTCCGATATAACGTTCGGCAGACGGCTTAGCTTACGCACGCGGTCACAGCGCTTCAGCTTCACTTCTCCGGGATGATCTTCTGCTAGGCCTGAACGCCGGGCTTTCAGCAACTGCCGGCTCTCTGGGGGACAGATCCTTCGCGTACTATTCCCATCAACGAATTACGGTATGAATCAACAATATGTTATTAGTTATAGACGACTTCGCGGAAAAAGTCAACCGGATACCCGCCTAGTATACCTCTTTCGGCTCCAGACTCGGTTCGCGGTTCTCCAGCGTCTCCCAGCCTTCCTGCTTCAGAAGCTCCAGCTGAGCCTCTACCAAGGAGCGGAAACGGGTGCGGTAGATGGAGGCCTGCTTCTTCAGCTCTTCAACCTCCAGCGCGATTTTGCGGGATTTCCCGAGCGCATCGTTAATGATCCGGTCCGCATTCTTCTCGGATTCCTTAATGATCAGCTGAGCTTCCTTCTTCGCGTTGTTCTTCAGCTCATCCGCCGCCTCCTGGGCGACAATGATGGTCTTCGATAAGGTTTCCTCAATATTCGAAAAATGATCCAGTCTTTCTTGCATCGCCATCAGCTGGTTGCCTAATTCTTTATTCTCCCGGATCACACTTTCATAATCCTTAATAATCTGATCCAAAAACTCGTTGACCTCGTCCTCATCATAACCGCGAATTCGACGGGCGAATTCCTTGTTATGTATATCAAGCGGTGTCAATGGCATGGTGTGCACCTCCTAAATATATGGGCCTTACAGGACGGTCCGTCCGCTGTGTTAGCCAAACCACCCGTCCGTGAAGACAATAGCGGTCATTTACGATTTATCGGCAAATCCATTGTCATTTTGAATGTTCCCTGTATGGTTTCGACAAAAAAACGGCAATTCCTTCAAAGGTCAAGCATATTTCCCAACCTTGATACGGTACCGCCCTTTTTTCGTCAGGCCGCCCGTCTCCAGTACTTTAAAACGTCCAAATCCTTGGATGGAGACGACATCGCCTTCTTTTAAATTCGTGGAGGGATCCTCTTCCACTTTCCAGTTGACGCGGCACCGGCCGGCCTTGATCGGCACGACGATTTTTGTGCGGCTGATTCGGTAGGCATCGCTGGCGATTCCGTCCAGTCTCATGGAAGATACCGTAATGTCCATCGCCTCGAAATTCGTGCGGGCCACCTGAAGCTTGTCCAGCGGCAGCAGATCCGTCATGACATGCACCCGGTGGACCTGGCTGAGATTCAGATGCAGGAAGGCGCTGATATCGTCGGCAACGACCGCATGGCAGCCGTCCGCAAGTACATGGATATCACCGATCTTGGATCTCTTAATGCCCAGACCCAGTATCGAACCCATATAATCGCCATGCTCCAGCTCCAGAAACTTCTGATCTCCGGAAGAGATGCTGAGCACCTTCATCTTCAGATCCTCGCCTTCAAGCGCCCGGTAATCCGGAGCAATCATCGCCCGCACGCGTTCGGCATCAGCATGTCCGCCATCAAACACGGCATGCACGTCCGGAAGACGATTCACGAGCGATTCCAGAATGAACCGCTGCCTGGGATCCAGGAAATCCGTCAGCTTGGTTTCATGATATTGTCCGGCATTGACCACCCATTCCCAAGCCCGGTCCACAAATTCCCGTTCGTCCTTGTGAAAATGATCGTAGATGTCCAGTTTCATCATTCATTCACCTGCTAGAGGAAATATCCGAGAATGGCGTATACGCCGCGCTGTGCCAGCTGCAGCACGAACAGCGCGATAATCGGGGAAATATCGATCATGCCCATAATCGGCGGAATGAACCGGCGGAAAGGCGCCAAGTATGGCTCTACCAGCTTGCCAAGCAGCTCTCCGACAAAGCTTTCCCTCACATTCGGAAGCCATGACATTAAGACGTAGACCAAGATCATGTAAAAATAAATTTGGAACAGCGTTCCAACGATACTGTAAATTTCGTAGGTCAAAGCCTAAATCACCTCATTCTGTTATATTCATGCTCGTCTGCTAGAATCTCCGAGATCGAACCTTGGATCTCAACGGTATCCGGCGTGCATAGGAAGATGTTCCCGCCCACCTTCGAGATTCCGCCGCTAAGCGCATAAACGGTTCCGCTAAGAAAATCGATAATGCGCAGCGCCTGATCATTCCTCACGCGCTGAAGGTTGACCACAACCGTTCGAAATGACCGCAGATGATCTGCAATCTCCTGTGCTTCATCATATGAACGAGGCTCGACTAATACAACCTTAACGTTCTTCTGCGAATGAATGCTAACGATATTGCCGCTCTTTTGGTTTTTCCGATGATCAAACGGCGTTGCCTCCACCGGCTCTTCCTGCGAGGCCAGAACCTCGCGTTCCACAACTTCTTCTTCCTCTTGCAGTCCCAAGAAATTCATAAACCGGTTCATCACGCCCATCGTCAATCCTCCTCTTTCCCTACTAAAATTGAGCCGAGACGCACCCAGGTCGCCCCTTCCTCTATGGCAACTTCAAAGTCATTGGACATGCCCATGGACAATTCGGTCAATGGCTCCGCCGTAAGCGCCTGCTCGTTCAGCTCATCTCTTAGTTGTCTTAAACCACGAAATACAGGACGCGTCTGCTCCGCCGACGATTCGTATGGAGCCATGGTCATGAGTCCGGTTACCTTTACGTGCGAAAGACTGTTGATTTCCTTCAAAAACTCGGCTGCTTGCTCGGGAGGCAAGCCGTACTTGGATTCCTCACCCGAGATATTGACCTGCATCAAGGCGGATACCTGCAGATTCAGCGCAGCCGCCCGCTTCTCCAGCTCATGGGCCAAAGACAAGCGGTCGAGCGAATGAATATATTGAAATTTATCAATGACATCCCGGACCTTATTGGTCTGAAGATGGCCGATGAAATGCCATGTGCCGCGGTTGCCGAGTGCATTCCACTTCGCCTGGGCATCCTGCCAGCGGTTCTCGCCGATATGCAAAAGTCCGTGATCCAGTACCGAAGCCGTCATATCCAAGGAGACATATTTCGTGACCGCAATCATATTCACATCATTCCGGTCCCTGCCGCTTCTTGCGCAAGCCTCCGTTATTCGCTGTTCCACTTGATCGATACGTTCCTTCAAACTCAAGGGACGACTCACCTCTTTCTCATCCCGATCCAACTCGCCATCCGACCCGTAGTCCCTCCATCTTTGCGATAGGAGAAGAACCGATCGTGATTGCAGCTTGTACACCATGATGTACATTCGATATGTTCCGCCAATATTCCTGCTTTAATCATAATGTGTCTGTTTATTTCTTTCAAGTTCAGCATGTATTTCCCGTGTCCCTTGTCGATATAAAAAGCTGAATTTGTAACTTTATCGCCTGAGAATCCTTCGATTCCGAGTTCGCGGACACGCTCCATGACCCGATCATCCACCTCGTAACAGCATTCGCCGATCGACGGACCGATGGCTGCATGGAGGTTCCGAGGCAAGCTTCCGTATTCCGCAGACATCCTGACCACCATTTGTTCGGCTATGGCACCCACGGTTCCCTTCCAGCCAGCGTGGGCCAGACCGACGGCGCCCGTGACCGGGTCCCAGAAATACAGCGGCACGCAGTCGGCGTAGAAGGAAGTCAGCAACACGCCGGGAACATCGGTTACAAGCCCGTCCGTATCTTGATAGGCCGAGGCCCGGTCCAAGCTCCCTCTGCCCCTGTCCTTATCATGAACGACGCCAATCCGGATGCCGTGCACCTGCTCGCCGCACGTCCAGTCCTCGAGAGAAAAGCCAAGCGCCGCGGCGACCCGCTTCCGGTTCTCGACAATGTCGCCCGGCTCGTCTCCGACATGAAAGGCCAAATTCAAACTGTCATAGGGTATCCGGCTCACGCCGCCATGCCGGCCCGTGAACCCGGCCGTGAGTGCGGCCGCTGACTTCCCTTCCCATTTTTCGAGCACAAACAGACTCGGTGTCTGCCGATCTTGACTAACAAACGGTTCCATGAACATTCACCTCTATGACCAGTGTAACAGAAAACATACGCCGGAGACATATGAACCCGCCGTTTGGTTAGAAGGATCGACGGTCAGGACGATCCAGATACTCCACCGGTTCCTGATCATCCGGCGTTCTCCGCAGTTCCTCCATTTTGACAAGGACCACGTCCGAGCCGATCTTGACGATATTCCGCCACGGTATGATCAGATCGCTTCCGCCGCCGAACAGCCCCATGAATTTGCCGTAGCTCGGCACCACGATCGCTTCAATCCGGCCCTGCCGCAAATCCAGCTCCAAATCGCTGATTTGCCCGAGCCGCTTGCCGTCGATGATATTAATAACATCCTTTGTTTGAAAATCGGAAATTTTCATCTTTTTCCCCACCATTTGATTATCAGGTATCATGAGCATCACACCTTAGATGTATTTGAAGATTATCCGTCCATCCCTGTTCAATCCGCATCCCTCTGTTCAATATATGATCCGCTTGGGTAAAATAGCTTATTTAAAACGAAAAAAACGACCCCATAAACGGGATCGTTGTCTGTTCGTTTGATTGCTGGGCTTCTTAAGTTTTGACGTGCTTTTGCATCTGCTTGATCGCCGACTTCTCCAGGCGCGACACTTGGGCTTGGGAGATACCGATTTCATCGGCAACTTCCATCTGGGTTTTGCCTTCGTAAAACCGCATGGACAGAATCATTTTTTCGCGCTGCCCGAGCTTGTGCATCGCTTCCCGGAGAGCGATTTCCTCAATCCAGGACACATCCTTGTTCTTGTCATCACTGATTTGATCCATCACATATATCGGATCGCCACCGTCATGATAAATCGGCTCAAACAGCGAAACGGGATCTTGAATGGCATCGAGTGCAAAAACAACGTCTTCCTTGGGCACATTCAGCGCTTCGGAAATTTCAAAAATCGTTGGTTCGCGCGAATTCGCATTGGTCAGCTGATCCCGGACCTGAAGTGCCTTGTAGGCAATATCGCGCAGTGATCGGGAGACGCGAATCGGGTTATTGTCCCTTAAATATCGACGTATTTCTCCGATAATCATCGGTACGGCATAAGTGGAAAATTTAACATTTTGCGATAAATCAAAATTGTCGATGGCCTTCATCAATCCGATGCAGCCTACCTGAAACAGATCATCAACGAACTCTCCCCGATTGTTAAACCTTTGGATGACGCTGAGCACCAGTCTCAGGTTGCCGTTCACCAATTTTTCTCGGGCCGACCGTTCATTGTTCTGCTGCAGATTATGAAACAGCTCCCTCATTTCCACGTTCGTCAGAACAGGCAGTTTTGACGTATCCACACCACAAATTTCAACTTTGTTTCGCGTCATGATGACTAACCTCCCAAGGAGAAACATTACTGTACATTATCTCCGAGGGGGGTTATTTTATTCCTTGCGATTTCCAGTTACACCATCTTGTTGAATTCTTTGCGGAGCCGTTTAATGATTCTCTTCTCCAATCGGGAAATGTAGGATTGCGAGATTCCAAGCAGGTCTGCCACGTCTTTTTGCGTCTTTTCTTCCCCGTCCTGCAGGCCGAAACGAAGCTCCATAATCATGCGTTCCCGGTCGCTCAATTTATCGAGTGCTTTTTGCAGCAGCTTCCGGTCGACCTGCTCCTCGATGTTGCGGTAGATGGTGTCGTTCTCGGTGCCCAATACGTCGGACAGGAGCAATTCATTGCCGTCCCAATCGATATTCAGCGGCTCGTCGAACGAGACCTCGCTTCGCGTTTTGTTATTCCGGCGCAGGTACATCAAAATTTCGTTTTCAATGCAGCGCGAGGCATACGTGGCCAGCTTGATTTTTTTCTCGGGGTCAAACGTATTCACCGCCTTAATCAAACCGATGGCACCGATCGATACCAAATCTTCGATGTTAATGCCGGTGTTCTCGAATTTGCGGGCGATATAAACGACCAGACGCAGATTACGTTCGATCAGCATGGCCCGGGTGGCCGCATCGCCGGTAGGCAGCTTTTTGAGCAAGAACTCCTCTTCCTCTTTCGTTAGCGGAGGCGGAAGCGCCTCGCTTCCTCCGATATAGTAGATTTCCTGACTCTTCAAACCCAGCATAAAAAGTACGCGGTAATACTGCAGCTGCAATGCTAATCTCCATTTAACGGGCATCTCTTATCCTCCTAATGCGTTTTCCCGAAGGTTTAACTGACTTCATAAAGATCATCTTTAGGCTCCTAATCCGGAAAGGATGGATTTTCATGAAGATTTTCAAAGACTTATCCATCGCTCGAACGTTGGGTCACAGACTCGAACACTATGAAAATGGCTTCACCTGTCATTATCCTGCAGTCTTGGCTTCGCCTGATTTCAGACCGGTCGCCTCATGATTCTGAGAATCGCCCGTTATGGCAGGTTGTGCATTCTTCGGCGTCCCCTCACCTTCCGTCAACGCCGGATGGATGATGGCCCTGTATGCCCTGTCTCCCGAAAGCGTCCCGCCGTCAAGACCAATCAGCACCTTGGATGCCGCGTATTCAAATCCCCCCAGCTCGACTCGCACCATGTCAGGCTTCAGCGCAAGCATAAATGCAGCCCCCCGGTTGACGCCGCGATACGGAACAAGCCGCAGGCGGTCCTGCCATTCGAATTCCTCTGCCGCCAGCCCCATGATTAATTTGTCCGGTTCCCCCTCCATCAGCTGTTTGCTCCATCCCTGGGGCAGGTAGGCTTCCCATAGTTCTGCTTCCATCACCATAACCGGCGTGCGCGTCAAGGGATCGCTCAATTGGTTACCAGTATCAAGCAGACCCACGCAGCCTATTTTGGCGCTGCCGATCCATACGGACACTTCTCCCAACAAGGCTTCCCGGTTCTCGGTTTTTCGTTTCGTGGTCTGAACGGCTTTAAACGCGAATACAACTACAAAAAAGGTAATGCACGCAAACCAGAATCCCACCTTCAATTCAAAGGATAGCCCGCCCGATGTCGTATACCATATCCCGCTGAACAACTCTCCCGAATTTTGGACCAAGTAATGAAAACCGATAATGCCTCCGGCAGCTGCAAAATTCACCATGTAAAAAGCTCCCAAATTCCGAAGATAACTCTGCAAGCTCACAAAGCCGAAAGCCACCCACAGCATGATCAACGATAGTCCAAACTTGATGAGAAAGGTAAACAAAAACGACAATTGCGGGACAAACATCATGACGACATACAGAGCGCCGATCACAGAGGATAATGCAAGCCTCCACCATGTTGGCTTCACTCTCCGCATCCAGGCGGTCAAAGCCAGCAAAACGGCGTCAATGACGAGGTTTGCCAAAAATATGAGATCAATATAAACAACCAGGTTGTTCACCTGCCTAGTCGAAGAATCCTCTACCGTTATCCTTCTGTTGAATTCTGGGCTAAGGGAGATGTTACTAGTATAAGAAGAATAGAATTCAAAGTCTGTCTAAACCTGTGGGCGGATTTCGGACTTTTTTTGTCGATGAAGGGCAGTTTTTAGAGACCTGTACCAAGAGCAGCCTCTTAGCGTTATCGGCGATCTCTATCTTGGCGGGAAGGCTCGGGGAATATCCGTAATTTCCCCAGTAATTGCTGATTGGGCTTTCATTCGTGAAAGTGTGACAGCATCAGCTGTTGGCCTTGTAAATGAAATAAAAGGAAGATGACGAGGCTTGGATATAAAAATAAGCCTGTCTTCATCATGATGACGAAGCACAGGCTTACCGTTATTAATCATTATTACGGGTACGATTGCGAAGAAAAGTAGGAATATCAAGCTGATCATTGCTCTGATTGCCAAACGGCTTCAGATTCACATTACTCTTGTCCGTTTCCGGCTGCTGTTGTTGCTGTTGTTCCCCTTGCGGCATTGCAGGACGACGTCCCGGCGGGATTGGAGAAGGCTTGCTCTCAAAGCCGGTAGCGATAACCGTGACCTTGATTTCATCCTTCATGCTTTCCTCAATGATCGCACCGAAGATCATGTTTACTTCCGGATCGGAAGCAGATGTTACAATCTCGGCCGCTTCATTCACTTCATACAAGGAAAGATTGGTTCCTCCCGTAATATTCATGATCACACCGCGGGCACCTTCGATTGAGGTTTCAAGCAGCGGGCTCATGATCGCCTTGCGGGCAGCCTCGGAGGCACGGTTTTCACCAGTAGCCAATCCAATACCCATCAGAGCCGAGCCGCGTTCTGTCATGATCGTTTTCACGTCGGCAAAGTCAAGGTTGATCAGACCCGGCACTTGGATCAGATCAGAAATGCCCTGAACGGCTTGACGCAATACGTTATCTGCTTCTCGGAACGCTTCCAGCATCGGTGTCTTCTTATCCACGATCTCCAGCAAGCGATCATTCGGAATGACGATGAGTGTGTCCACTTTCTCTTTCAATGCTTCGATGCCAAGCTCCGCTTGGGAAGCACGCTTGCGTCCTTCGAACGTAAACGGACGAGTGACAACCCCAACCGTTAATGCCCCGCACTCCTTAGCAATTTCAGCGATGACAGGCGCAGCTCCAGTACCTGTACCGCCACCCATACCGGCTGTAACGAATACCATATCGGCACCCTTCAGGGTGTTCATGATCAAATCACGGGATTCTTCCGCAGCCTTCTTGCCTACGTCAGGATTGGCGCCGGCACCAAGACCGCGAGTGAGCTTGTCCCCGATTTGCAGTTTATGTTCGGATTTTGCAAGGTGGAGTGCCTGAGCATCCGTATTGACCGTAATGAATTCAACGCCCTGCACACCATTTTCAATCATTCGGTTAACGGCGTTGCTTCCGCCGCCGCCTACTCCGATTACTTTTATTTGAGCTAAGCTCTCCATTTCAAAATCAAATTCCAACATTTAATCCATCTCCCCCTCAATGTGCGTGGATGGCACGTCCACAGTCGAATGAATCCGCTATATAAACTCGCTGAACATCTTTTTCAGGCGTTCAATAAATCCCGGCTTCTGGCTGGTCTCCTGAGTTGCTGCGACAGGATTTTGCTGCTTAGCGCGGTTCACCGGTTTCTTGCTATTTCCGCTGCTGTTGTTGCTTCCTCCTGTATTCCGTACGCGTACGTTCCGGATTGCATTATGGAGGATGCCGACTCCGCTGCAGTATCCCGGATCACGAACACCGATAAAATCGGGAACCGCAATCCGTACGGAAGTCGCCAGCTCATTTTGTGCCACCTGCAGCACACCAGGCATGGACATAGTGCCCCCAGTAAGTATATAACCACCAGGAAGCTCACTGTAACCCAAGCGCTTGATTTCTTGGCGCACTAATTGGAATATTTCCTGAACGCGAGGTTCTATGATAGCTGCCAGATCCTCTTGAGTGAACTCCTTGTCCACATTGCTTCCAATTCTCGTTACCTTGAACGTTACTTCGTGTGCGGCACTCTCGATCAGCGCGCACCCGTACTTCAGTTTAACCTTCTCTGCTTGATCCGTCAGCGTTCGCAGGCCGTATGCGATATCATTCGTCACGAAATCCCCGCCTACCGGAAGCGTGGAGGTTGCGGCAATGCTGCCTCCCTCGAACACAGCCAGCGTGGTTGAGCCCGCTCCGACGTCGACCAGCACGGACCCCATCGTTTTCTCGTCCTTGGACAAGGCCAGCTGTCCCGCACCAAGCGGAATCAACACCAGATCCTTCACTTTCAGACCTGATTTCTCCACGCAGCGTAACAGGTTATGTATTGCCGTTTTGGCGCCAGTTATAATCGTCGCTTCCACTTCCAGCCTTACGCCGATCATTCCTCGCGGATCAGAGATTCCTTCCAAACCGTCAACTACAAACTGTTTAGCAACCACATCGATAATTTCACGATCGGGAGGAAGCGCAACGACTTCCGCTGCCTTCAGCACGCGGTCAATGTCCTCTTCACCAATTTCGCGATCCTCGTTCGATACTGCCACAACGCCGTGGCTGGATTGAAGTCCGATATGATTTCCAGATATGCCGACATAAACTTCGGATATTTGAATACCGACCATACGCTCCGCATGATCAACAGCGCTGCGAATGGATTGTACGGTCTGGTCGATATCTACAATTGCACCTTTGCGAATTCCCTCCGAGTCGGCAGATCCAACTCCAATAATATTAAAGGTTCCATTATTAACTTCCCCAATAATAGCACGAACTTTGGATGTACCGATGTCCAAACTAACAATGATGTCATTGTTGCTCAAGCCCTGGCACCTCCTGTTTTTAGCAAATTAATTTTGATTATAAAGAATACATTTCTACTTATTCAACACTCGCGGGTCTTTCCCTCTTTTTTCAACATTTTTTTTACTGCCAACATTTGCTATAACAGGCCGTAAAAGTCATTCAAAAAAGAAGAGCCGAAACAAGTTGTCAATACTTTCAATTGTACCATTTATTCCTATGCCTGAGTAGGGGTTTATTGCCCTTCCTCGGCGTCTTCTCCAACTTCTTCTTCAAACGGCACGTAAGAATCGGCTTCCAGCATCGTAATCACGCCCGGCCGCTCTATTTCGGTAACCTGATTCAAGTACTCTACCTTGTCACGGAGCAAGGAAACCGAAGTAATGACCTCGAATTTGGAACGCGTATACATCTTGATCCGATCCGGAAAAGATAACGTTGGCGATGGCATAATCTCCGAAATGTCCGAAGTCAGGCTGCCCGGAATCTCGGCAAGTACTTTGCTGAGCTTGGCCTTGTTGGGGTCGTTTGCATCCCAATTGGTCAGAATCGGCTTCTCCACGGCAATGCCGCTTGCCGTGACGGGAACCGAGGTACCGCTCGACAGAATCGCTTGGAGCTCGCCGCTGTCGGACAGCTCAAAGGCAACCGTAGGATGTTCCGTCACCACAATACTGACTTCGCCGGGAAAGCTCTTGACCACTTCGGCCGTCTTAATCGTGCCCAGCTTCATCAGGCGCTCCTGCACGAGTGCGGGGTCGACGCCAAAGTACTGGTCTCCGATGTGGAGTCCGCTTTGCTTGGTAAGCTGCTCATTTGTATTAAACGTATTACCTGTAAAATGAATCTCGGTAACTTGGCTGACCGACGACCGGAAAAACAGGATCGTCAGCAGAGCTGCAAACAGCAGCAAAAGAATCCATATGATTTTTTTGGCCGTTTTCGGTTTGGGCTTGTCCTGCTTCAGGACAGGCATATGTGTCTTGGACATATCCACTCTCTCCATAAAGACCTGTTATCCCCTCCTCCTGGAGGGGATGCTCAGGACCTCAATTGGCTAAATCAAGCGGCTTTGGCACCGGGGACTGACGATAGATCCGTGCGCCTAAACCTTGGAACATGTTTTCAATACGATCATAACCGCGATCAATATGGTGAACTTGTTCCACCACGGTCGTTCCCTGCGCGGCCAAACCGGCAATGACGAGCGCCGCTCCAGCCCGAAGATCGGTTGCTTCCACGGTGGCTCCGTAAATTCTCTGAACGCCGCGTATGAACGCATAGTTCAGATCCGTGGAAATGTCCGCCCCCATGCGGGAGAGTTCCTCCACATGCTTGAACCGTCCTTCGAATACCGTCTCTTTCATCACGCTAAACCCGTCCGCCAAGGACAGCAAAACCATAACCTGGGATTGCAAATCAGTCGGGAAAGAAGGATACGGCGAAGTCACGATTCGTTCCACAGCTTTAGGACGGCTCATGCAGCTTATATTTATTATATCATTGCATATACTGGTTTGAACACCGGCGCGCTTCAGCACATGTATAAGGGAAGTTAAATGGGACGGATTGGTCTTTGTAAGCGTTACGCTGCCGCGGGTAACCGCTGCTGCGATCATGACAGTTCCGGCTACGATCCGGTCCGGAATGATCTCATACTCGCAAGGCTCCAGGCGCTCCACGCCATGGATCGTTATGGTATCCGTTCCTGCCCCGATAATGTTCGCTCCCATTTTGTTCAGGAAATGCTGAAGGTCCTGAATTTCAGGCTCTCTCGCGGCATTGGTGAGCACCGTCGTGCCAAGCGCCGTTGCAGCTGCCATCATGATATTCTCCGTCGCCCCTACGCTGGCAAAATCCAGATGAATATCGGTTCCGATCAAACGGCTGGCCCTGCAATGGATCTTATCGTTGCTCTCCTCGATTTCCGCACCAAGCGCCTGCAATCCTTTAAGATGGAGGTCGATCTTGCGTTCTCCGATCGCGCAGCCTCCGGGCTGGTAGATCGTCACTTCGCCAAAACGGGCCAGCAGAGGTCCCATCAAAAAGATGGAGGATCGCATCTGCTTCATTAAATCTTCCGGGACATGAAACGAATTGGCCGACGAGGTATCCACGGTCACCGTCTCCAGCTCATGCTTGCATTTGGAGCCGAGACGGCCGAGAATGCTGAGCATCACTTCAATATCCAGCAGATGCGGGACATTGCTTAATCTTACAGTCCCTTCTGCAAGAAGACTTGCTGCTAGAATAGGTAAAGCTGCATTTTTTGCTCCATGGATACGTATGGTTCCTGATAGGGGCCTTCCGCCCTCAATCACCAATTTGTCCAATGTATCACCTCCGAGTTTACCGCTCGCCCAGAACGTACACCTCAGGCACCATTTGAATTCCGTTCTTCTCCGATATGGTTTCCTTGATGCGTTCCATCAAAGCGAGCACGTCCTCTGCTGTCGCTTGACCGGTGTTCTCGATGAAATTGGCATGCTGTAAAGAAACTTCCGCGCCTCCGATCCGCAGGCCCTTGAGACCGGCAGCCTCGATCAACCTCGCCGCATGGTCGCCGGGCGGGTTTCGAAATACGCTGCCTGCCGTTGCGGATTGGAGTGGCTGCGTACGCCGGCGACGGTCCTTATAGGAGGCCATAACGGCTGTAATCTCCTTGCGGTCTCCTTGACGGAGCTCAAATACCGCTTCAGTCACAATCCCTTTTCGTTCATGCAGAATGGAGTGTCGGTAATCAAACGCCATATCTTTCGCAGCATACGTAACCAATTCCCCTGTTTCCAGTACAATGTCAGCGGACTTGAATATGCGTGACACATCAGACCCATGGGCACCCGCATTCATGTAGACGGCCCCTCCGACCGATCCAGGAATGCCTCCGGCAAATTCGAGCCCGGATAATCCTTGTTTTCCGGCCAGAACACTAAGTTTGACAAAAGACAGACTGCCGCCTGCAGTTACCGTCTCTCCGTCAAAACGAAGCTCCTCAAAACCCTGGCCCAGCTTGATGACCGCTCCCCGAATTCCTTTATCGGCAACCAGCATGTTTGAACCGCGGCCCAGCTGTGTCCAAGGTATGTGATGGGCATGGAGAAGAGTGACCAGTTCCTTGAGCTGTTCCTTGTTCTCAGGAACAATCAGGCAATCGGCTGGTCCGCCTATTTTCCATGTCGTATATTTTGCCAGCGGTTCATTCCATAACACTGCTCCGACATTGGCCTCTGATAGTAGCGATTTCCACTGCTGCATTTTAAATAAACCTCCCTTGACTTTCAAAACCAAAAGGCCATTCCTTCAACTGGATGAAGAGATGGCCGCTGTCAGTAATGCCGGCCTCATGGGTGTGTCACGATTATAGAGTATCTTATGTCAGGCTCCATAGGTGTGTGACAATCGCCCAGCCGTTTTAGCGTTTGCCGGTTAACCGGCGGATTTCTTGGGTTATGACGGCCGCCGAGTCCGGTTTGCCGAGCTCTTTCGAAGCCGCAGACATCAACTCTCTTGCAGAGCGGTTGGTCATGATCTCCTCAAGCTTTCGGAACAGCGATTCAGCCGTCAAGTCCTTTTCCAAAATCATGCTGGATGCCCCCGCTTCCTCCAATTGCCTCGCATTCGCCTCCTGGTGGTTATTGGTGACGTTAGGTGATGGTATAAGGACGGATGGGATGCCAAGCGATGTAATTTCCGCCAGGAATGAGGCTCCCGCACGGTTTACGATCAGCGAAGTAGCCGCAAGCACTTCCGGCATATTATGAATATAGGGCAAAATATGAAGATGATTCGGCATGGTGCCGAGCTGGGACCGAATGGATTCCCGCGTATTCTCGAAATACGTTTCGCCCGTAACAAAAACAAAATGGACATTCGGCAGCTTGTGAATGAACGGCGCCATCCCGATCATCGCGTTATTGATCGCCTTGGCTCCCCGGCTTCCGCCGACGATCAGAACGACCTGGCTGTCCACCGGAATGCCGAGCGTAGCAAATCCACGTTCACGATTGGCGGATAAAACCGTTGTCGCACGTGGATTTCCTGTATATACCGTTCTTTTGGCTTTAGGAAAAGAAGACTCCGTTCCTTCAAAACTGACCGCAACCGTATCCGCATATCGGCTGAGGAATTGGTTGGTCAGGCCCGGAATCGCGTTCTGCTCATGAATCATGGTCGGTATTCCCAGCTTGGCGGCGGCGTAAACGACAGGGCCGCACACATATCCGCCCGTCCCGATCACGACATCGGGCTTAAACTCCTTCAGAAGGGCCTTCGATCGCTTCACGCCTTTAAAAAAACGCATGATCGTTTTCACGTTGTCCATCGACAGCTTGCGCCGGAACCCCGTGATATCGATGCTCTCGAACGGCAGCTTCTCTTGGGGCACCAGCTTGCTTTCGAGGCCTCGCTCGCCTCCGATATATAAAAATTCCGTCTTCGGATCTTCCTTCTCACATTGTCTTGCTATGGCAACGGCGGGGTAAATATGCCCCCCCGTTCCGCCGCCGGTCAAAACGACACGCATACCCTTCACCTCGCATAACGGGAAATATTTAATAGAATGCCGAGCGCCGTCAGCATCAGCGTCAGCGAGCTGCCTCCGTAACTGATGAGCGGCAGCGTAATCCCTGTCACCGGCATCAAACCGATAACGACGCCGATATTGATGACGACCTGGATGGCGACCATGCCTACGATCCCTACGGCCAGCAGACTGCCAAAGCCGTCGGTGACCGTCATGGCCACCCTCATGCCCCGCCACACCAAGGCGGCGAACAAGAGCAGTACAATCAAGCCGCCGATGAACCCCAGCTCTTCGGCCAGGATCGAAAAAATAAAATCAGTCTGCGGTTCGGGCACATAAGCGTACTTCTGACGGCTCATGCCTAGTCCGAGTCCGCCGAGTCCGCCCGGCCCTATCGCATAGAGGGATTGGATGATCTGGTAGCCTGCGCCGAGCGGATCGGACCATGGATCGAGAAAGCCGGTTATCCGCTTCAGCCGGTAAGGCGCTGTCAGAATCAAGCCTATGAATCCGGCTATCCCCCCTAAAGCGAGAAAGCCCAGATGCTTCATCCGTGCTCCTGCCGTAAATACGATCATCATCGCAGCACCGAGCATAACGGCCCCCGTACCCAAATCAGGCTGGAGCATGATCAGCCCGAATGCCAGTCCGATCAAACCTAGCGGCGGCATCAGCCCTCTGGTAAATGATGTAATATCATAGTCTTGCTTGCTAAGCCAGCGCGATAGAAACAGAATCATGCCCAGCTTCATGAACTCGGAGGGCTGAATGCCGAACGAGCTGATGCCGAGCCAGCTTCTGGCTCCGCCGCGAACAACGCCGATGCCTGGAATTAGTACGATAATCAGTAAAAAAAAGCAGACCAGCAGCGCAATCTTGCTGTATTTCTTCCAAACCCGAAAATCGATCCTCGATGTGAAGTACATGGCAGCAAGCCCCAGACAGGCAAAAAACAGCTGACGCTTCACAAAATAAAACTTATCGCCATAGTCATGAAAAGCGAGGACGGAGCCTGCACTGTATACCATGACGATTCCGATGGCCAGCAGGGCCAAAATACAGATAAGCAGCCACAGATCGGGCGCCTGGCGGTTCTTGTTCATGGAAAGGCCACCTCGTACATCCTTAGTAGGGGCTTTTCCACCCCCCTACTTAAAGGTTATGCACCGCCTCTTTAAAAATGCGTCCTCGCGTCTCATAGGAAGGAAACATGTCCCAGCTCGCGCACGCGGGGGACAGGAGAACGATGTCTCCGCTCTCCGCCAGCCCGGCAGCCTTCCGGACAGCCGAGGTCAATGTCGAAGCGGCGTCCTCCCCATTATCGACGAGGATGATGTCCTTTAATCCGGCCTTGGCGGCAGCGTTCGCGATTTTCTCCCTGGTTTCGCCAAGAAGCACGACCGCTTTCACCCGCCCTTGCATGGATGGAATCAGCTCCTCGTAATCCGATCCCCGGTCAAGCCCCCCCGCGATCAAAACGACAGGTTCCTTGAACGAGGTCAAAGCCATGTGCGTCGCCTTGGAGTTGGTTGCCTTGGAATTGTTGTAATAGGATACGCCTTGAAGCTCCGCCACAAATTCCAGGCGGTGCTCAACGCCGCGGAAGCTGGACAAAGCTTCCTCCAGCTTATCGGGGGCAACGCCCGCCGCTATGGCGATGGCACAGGCCGCCATTGCGTTCCCCACATTGAATCTTCCCGGCAGTCCGATGTTCTCCACACGGATGATCTCATGGGTAAACCCTTCGCCGTCTGTATAAATGATTCTGCGCCCCTGATCGTCGTCGTCCGAATCCTGGGCACCGGGAGCATATGGCGGCGTGATGTGAACCCCTTCACGAAGGCTCTCGCTCATCGAAAAAGGCACGATGTGCGCCTTGATATACGGGACAAGGTTTCTGCACACGGGATCATCCCAATTGAGCACAGCGGTATCCTCCGAAGTCTGGTTGGCAAACAGCTTGGCTTTGGATGCCACATAATCATCCATTCCGCCATGGTAATCCAGATGCGTTTCCGTCACGTTGAGGAGACAGGCAATGCGCGGCCGGAACGCCTCCGTTCCTTTTAGCTGAAAACTGCTCAGCTCCACGACCATCCAGTCATGTTCGGTGGCTGTCGCTGCAGCCTCGGATAGGGGCGTGCCGATATTGCCGGCAACGATCGGAGAAAGGCCGGCGTTTTCCAGCAGCTGGCCCACCCAAGTCGTCGTGGTTGTTTTGCCGTTCGAGCCCGTGATGCCGATTATGGGAGCTTCACAGAGGTGATAGGCGATTTCGACTTCGGTCACGATCGGAATTTCAAGCTCGATCGCCTTTTGGACAGGAGGAACCGAATACGGAATTCCCGGGTTTTTGACAAGGAGCGCCACGCCGGGATGAATGAGGTCATCGGGATGCCCGCCGCAAATAACAGAAATACCCAAAGCCTCGAGCTCCGAGGCTTCAGGACACTGTTCTCTTTCCTTTCGATCATTCACGATGACGGAGGCGCCGGCTTGATGCAGCACCTTGGCCACCTGCACTCCGCTTTTGGCAAGACCCAACACGACGATATGCTTATCCCGATAAACATCTAGCTGCTTCATATGTTACAACCCCTTGTTGATATAGAGTCCGAGTCCCGCAAGTACCAGTCCCACGGCCCAAAATGTAAAAACAACGCGCCACTCCGACCACCCGGACAATTCGTAATGGTGGTGGATCGGGCTCATTTTGAATATTCGTTTGCCCCGGGTTTTGAAGGAGATCACCTGAAGCACAACAGATAGCATCTCGATGACGAAGACCCCTCCAATGATCAGGAACAGCAGCTCGCTCTTGGTTACGATGGCAATGGCGCCGATGGCACCGCCGATGCCTAAAGAACCCGTATCACCCATGAACACCTTCGCGGGATGAGCGTTAAATACCAGAAACCCGAGCACCGCGCCGATCATGGCAGCCGCGCAGAACGCCGCCGCGAACGAGGTGGACTGGATGGCGACGATGGCATAGGCGCCAAAGGCAATCGCGCTGACGCCGGACAGCAGGCCGTCCAATCCGTCGGTGAAATTGACCGCGTTGCTGATTGCAAGCATCATGACCACGATGAACGGATAATAGAACCATGGGCCCCAATCAAAGGACCAATCCATGCCGGGTACGCTGATTGCCGTGCTGTGGCCGTTGGAAATCAACAGCCAGCACATAATACCGGAAAACAGAAGCTGTCCAAACAGCTTCTGCCGGGCCGTAAGTCCTAATGATCTGCGAAACACGATCTTGATGTAATCGTCAAGAAAGCCGATCAAACCGAAACCGAGCGTGGCTACGATCAGCACGTAGAAATCGGTATCGACAGGCGAAAATTTAATATAAGTCAGCGTAAAAGCTAAAAGAATGACGACGCCGCCCATCGTTGGCGTCCCGGCTTTTTTCAAGTGGCTCTGCGGACCGTCGTTCCTGACCTGCTGGCCGAACTTCATACGCCGCAGCAGCGGAATGAGCAGCGGAGCCGATATCACCGCAAGCACAAACGCTACACCGATTGTCAATAACAGCAATTGAAAGTCCATCAGCTCACCCCCTCACTCCGTTGTTGCTGCCCGGCAGTGCCTTCAAGGCATCAACCACGTGCTCCAGCCTCATGCCGCGCGAGGCTTTCACCAATACGATATCCTTCTCCGTAACCTGCTCCAGCAGGGCTTCGATCAGCTTTTCTTTATCCGAAAAAGAAAGCACGGCCCCTTCCGGGAAGCGAGCTTTCGCTTTATTCGCCGTATGAAGAGACAACGGACCGTAGGTGAATACCAGATCCGCATTGTCCGGAGATAAATACTCTCCGATTTCGGCATGGAATGACTCTTCCCGCTGACCAAGTTCCAGCATGTCCCCGAGCACGGCGATCCGGCGGCGGTAACCCTTCATATCGCCAAGCACGTCTACAGCCGCCTTCACCGCCGTCGGGCTGGAATTGTAGGCATCGTTCAGCACGGTTACCCCGAACGCGGTCTCTACGGCTTCGATCCGCATGCTCGACAGCTTCAGACGGGCGAACCCGCTGCGAATGGCTTCATCGCCGATGCCCAGATGGGTCGCCACGGCCATGGCTGCCAGGGCGTTTACCACATTGTGGCGGCCGAGGAGCGGCAGGCTGAAGCCTTCGCCTGCATGCCGGCTCGAAGTAAAAATGATTCCTCTGGCATGGAACATGAGTCCCGTCGGATAATCGTCATTGGTATCTTGATTTCCGAACGTAAACGTACGCAGCCCCTCCGGCTTCACCGTTCCCTCTTCAGCAAGCACCTGACGGATCAGCGGTTCGTCCCCATGATAGATCAGCAAACCGCCGGGCTTCATGCCGCTGATAATTTCAAGCTTGGCCCGTGCGATTTCTTCCCGGGAACCGAGCTGCAGCAAATGCGCTTCCCCGACATTGGTGATCACGGTTAAATCCGGGCGGGCTATATTCGAGAGCAGCTCGATCTCATGTCGTCCGCTCATACCCATCTCAAGCACGATAATGTCGGTGCCTTCCTTCATTGCCAGTACGGTTAACGGAAGCCCGATATGATTATTATAATTGCCTTGCGTTTTGTGAACGTTATACGTGGTTTCAAGCAGTGCCGACACCATGTCCTTCACGGTGGTTTTGCCGTTGCTGCCGGTTATGCCCACCACCTTGGCTCTGCTCTCGGACAAATAGGCCGCCGCAAGCGACTGGAGCGCCTTTAATGTATCCTCCACGAAAATGAGCGGAAGGTCGGCGGGAACCGGCTGATGATCCCTCTGCCAGAATGCCGCGCCGGCTCCGCCGGCGAGCACGCTCTCCACGAATTCATGCCCGTCAAACTTCTCGCCGACAATCGGAACAAACAGGTTGCCCGGCTGTATGGTTCGGGAGTCGGTACCGACTCCTTGAATGATGATGTTGTCATCTTGGTTACGTGAGAGCGTTCCGCCGCACATGTCGGCGATGCTCTTTAATGATTTATGGATCACTATTGTCTGCCCCTTATCGCGTCTTTGGCTACGATGCGGTCGTCAAAATCAAGCACTTCGCCCGCAATCAGCTGATAGGTCTCATGACCTTTCCCCGCAATCAATACTACATCGCCCGGGCTTGCCATTTCAATAGCCTTTTCGATCGCTTTCCGGCGATCGACGATGAGCTTGTAGCTTTCGGTTGCCACACCGTCCTCAACCAATCCGGCCTCGATATCCTTCAATATCAACTCCGGATCCTCGGTACGGGGATTATCGGAAGTTACCAATACAACATCGCTGTATTTCGCAGCGATTTTACCCATGATCGGCCGTTTGGTCCGGTCCCGGTCGCCCCCGCAGCCGAAAACGGTGAGCACCCGGCCTTCCGCGAATTCATTGACGGTGCGGAGCACATTTTCAAGTCCGTCCGGCGTATGGGCATAATCCACGATCACGGCATACGGCTGGCCTTCATCCACGACCTCTACGCGGCCATCGACTCCGGGCACGGACTCCAGGCTGTTCTTGATATCTTCGAGCGGCACACCTTCCAGGAGCGCTGCCGCGATCGCAGCCATGGCGTTATACACGTTGAATTTCCCTACCATTCGAATCGAAATGTCCGCACTGCCGCGGAACGTATCCACATGGAACGAGGTGCCTTGCGCGGTGATCGATATATTGCTCGCCCGCACATCCGCATCTTCACCCAAACCGTAGGTAATCACTTCCGCCGCGGTCTGCTTGGCGAAATATGCCGAAGCATCGTCATCCGCATTCAGGACGGCATATTTGCGCGCGGATTCATCCTTGGCAAAAGCGTTGCCCAGCCGGGAGAAAAATAACCCTTTTGCGCCGCGGTATTCTTCCATCGTGTGATGATAGTCCAAATGGTCCTGGGTCAGATTCGTGAAGATGGCTGTCCGGAAATCCGTTCCCTTCACGCGCCCCTGTTCGAGCGCATGCGAGGATACCTCCATCACGCAGCACTCGGTGCCTGCATTGGCCATATCGTTCAAGTAACGCTGAAGCTCCAGCGCCTCGGGCGTCGTTCTCGGCATCGGGAAGGACTGGCCGCCGTATTTCATCTGAATCGTGCCGATCAATCCGGTTTTCAACCCGAAATCGTTCATGATCGTCTCGATCAAATACGTTGTCGTTGTCTTGCCGTTCGTACCGGTTACGCCGATCATCTTCATGCGGGAGCTCGGCTGATGATAAAAGGCATTCGCCAAACCCGCCATCGCGAAGCGGCTGTCTTTCACGATGACCTGCGGGAGGTCAACCTCCAGCTTGCGTTCAACGACCAGCGCCGCGGCGCCTTTGTCGGCGGCCTGGGCTGCAAACTGGTGTCCATCCACCGTATGGCCCGGCAGGCAAATGAACAAATCCCCCGGTTTTACTTGTCTGGAGTCTGTTTCTATCCCCGTAATTTCAACATCTCCGGATCCCTCGATAACAGCAGCGGCCAATACGGATGATAATTGCTTTAAGTTCATTGTTATCCCTCTCTCTATATATCTGCATCATCCGCCCTTCGCTTGCCGACCGGATGATGCCTTAGTGTTCGTGCTTGGATTCCCCCGGGTCTTCACCCATGTAAATCCGAATGGTGGACCCTCGCTCCACCCGGCTTCCCGGCTTCGGCGCCTGGGAAATCACCGTATTGCCGGTTCCGGACTTGGCCAGCATGAAGTTCATATTCAAGTCCTCATACAGATCCTGAACGGTTGCACCGACCAGGTTCGGTACGGTCACGGTCGGCGTCTCGCCGTACTTGTATTCGCGGGCAAGCTGGTCTTTGCGCGGCGGAACGTTCATATAGTGCAGCGCATCCTCCAGGATATTCTGCACGATCGGGGCTGCCACGACGCCGCCGAACTGTATGCCTTTCGGGTTATCCACCGCCGTGTACACCACGATTTCCGGATCATCGGCTGGCGCGAATCCGATGAAGGAGACGATATGCTCGGTTGACGAGTAGCGGCCGTTAATCACCTTCTGGGCGGTACCGGTCTTCCCTCCCACACGATAACCGTCGATGAAGGCCGGACGTCCGGTTCCTTTGGCGACGACGCTTTCGAGTGCCTCGCGCACTTGCTTGGAGGTTTCCTCCGAGATTACTTGTCTGACGAGCTCCGGTTTGATCTCCTCAACCGTCTCGCCCGTCTCCGGATTGACCCAAGCCTTGGCGACGTGCGGCTTGAACAGCTTACCGCCGTTAATGGCGGCGGACACGGCCGCAACCTGCTGGATCGGCGTAACCGATACGCCTTGGCCAAACGCCGTTGTGGCCAGCTCCACAGGGCCAACGTTATCGAGCTTGAACAGAATGCCGTTCTCTTCCCCGTTCAAATCGATGCCCGTCTTCGCTCCAAAGCCGAAATCCCGGATATACTGGAACAGGCTTTCCTTGCCCAGCTTCTGGCCCAATGCCACAAAGCCCGGGTTGCAGGAGTTCTGCACAACCTCCATGAAGGTTTGACTGCCATGGCCGCCTTTCTTCCAGCAGCGCAGCCTGGCTCCGCCGACCTCTACCGCCCCGCTGTCGAAGAAATGGTCGTTCTTCAGATCGACCTTGTCCTCTTCGAGGGCAGCGGCAAGCGTAATAATCTTGAACGTCGAGCCCGGCTCATAGGTCATCCAGATCGGCAAGTTGCGATTGTATGTCTCCGCTGAAAATTCCTGATAGTTGGCAGGGGAGTACCCCGGCCTGCTGGCCATCGCCAAAATCTCGCCCGTCTTCGGATTCATGGCAATCGACCATGCTCCATTCGCCTGGTACTTCACCATGGCCTGGTCAAGCTCCCTCTCCATGATGGACTGGATCGATTTATCGATCGTCAGCTCCAGATTCAGACCGTCGCGGGGCTCTACGTATTTCTCCGAGGAGCCCGGCATGATTCTTCCGCCGGCATCGGACAAATAGGATATTCCGCCTTCGAAGCCCTTCAGCTTGTCGTCATGCATGGCTTCCAGGCCGGTGAGTCCCTGGCTGTAGGCTCCCGTAAACCCCAAAATATGGGCCGCGAGATCGCCGTAGGGATAATACCGTTTGTTATCCTCAGCAACAACGATACCCGGCAGCTTCAAATCACGAATTTCCTGAGCCAGCTCCATCGTAATTTTTCGTCCACCGGGATTTATCCGTTCCAACCTCGAACGTTTCGTAATGATCTTCTTGATATCGGCCTTGTCCATGCTGATCAGCCCGGCCAACGTCTCGGCTGTATGGTCCGGATCTTTGATTTGTACAGGAATCGCCCAAATGGTCGGTGTCGTTATATTCGTAACCAATGCGGTTCCGTTACGGTCCAGAATTTCGCCACGTTGTGCCGCGAACGGAATGTCGCGGCGCCAGAGGTCCTCCGCCTTCGCCGACAGCTCCGCGCCTTTCCCGATCTGCACATAGGCCAGTCTGACGATCAGCGCAGAGAACAGCAGGAGCAGCAGCAGCAGGCTCCAGAGCAGCCTTCTCCGCTGCGATACCTTGGATACTTTCACCTAAGCTTCCCTCCCTGTTTGAACCCGAAAGCTCATGATATGCGTTCTTCACATGAGTATTCGGGACAAACCCGGGTTAGAACAAGCTATTCCCCTTCTGTATCGCCTTGTCCTGGGTCGTTTGCTTCGGCTTCGTTATCGGGGGTTCCTTCCGTCTCTTTGTCGCCGGTTTCTTCCCCGTTCGCATTTTCGTTGCCATCGGAGGAGGTTTCATCGGTACTGCTGCTCCCCGTTATCAGCTCTTGAGCCGATTTCAGCGTTAATTGCACGATCCGCTGGCCATTCTCTTTGGCTTCCAATTGCGATGCAACGAAACCCTCGCCCTGAACGTTCACCTTTACTTTCATCAAGGTGAGCACCTCCATGGCGTCCCTAAGCGATTCTCCTTCTAAATTCGGGATTTTCATCGATGGGCTGTCCTCTGTAAGAAGATAGATTCGCTGTCCAACGCTGATGGTCGCATTTGCGGGCGGATACTGCTCCTTCACGGTGCTTCCATTACCCAATGTCTCAAACGCAACTCCGTCCTTCAACAGCTTGGCCTTTACTTCGCTGAGCTTCATTCCCGTAAAGTCCGGTGCTTTAAGGGAATCCTTCGGCGCCGTTCCCGTATTCGATTTTTCTTTGTCCTGAGTTTCAGTCGATTTGGGAACGCCCCAATAATTCAATGTCTTGGAGACGATTTCTTTGAAAATCGGTGCCGCCAGCGTTCCGCCGCCCTTCTCCACGTTAGGTTCGTCGATAATAACCAGCACGGCAATCTTCGGGTTTTCGACGGGTGCGTACCCGATGAACGAAACCACCTGTTTCGAACGGTCTTTATATCCGCCGCCGGATTTAATGGCGGTACCGGTTTTGCCCGCAACGCGGTATCCGTCGATATACGCAAGCTTGCCTGTGCCGTTTAATTGGTCGGCTACGACCTGCTCAAGGTAAGTCCCTGTTTCTCTTGCGGCTTCGGGAGATATGACCTGGCGCACGACTTTCGGCTCGATTTTCTGAACCTCGCCCGTGTTGGGGTCCTCGATCTCCTTCACCATATGCGGCTCCATGAGCTTGCCGCCGTTGGCAACGGCGGAAATGGCCGCAATCTGTTGTATAGGCGTTACGGATACGGCGTAACCGTAGGTCATGGTTGAAATATCGGAATCATAGGTCATGTTCAAGGTACCGAGAATTTCCCCCGGCAGGTCAATATTCGTTTTCTCGGTAAAACCGAATTCCCGAATATAATTGGTAAACCGCTCCTTGCCGAGCATCTCGTATCCGAGTTTAACAAAAGCAACGTTACTCGACTTTTTCACGCCGTCCAGGTAGGTGATCGGGCCCCACCCTACGCTGTTAATGTCCCGGTGGGTTCTTCCCCCCGCCCTGATGGATCCGGATTGATAGATATCACCCGGGTTAAACAGCTTTTCCTGCACTGCGCTGGCCAGGGTTACAATTTTGAAGGTCGATCCCGGCTCATAGATGGACCGCACGGCATGGTTGATAAAATTCTTTTGATTCCACTTCGAATATGTATTGGGATCAAAAGTCGGCATGTTGGCCATCCCCAGTATTTCCATCGTGTTCGGATCCGCCGCGATCACCGTCATGCTGATTGGTTTATATTGGTTATACGTGTCGCGCATCGCTTCCTCGATATAATACTGGATTGTATCGTCGGTCGTCAGTACTAAATTTTTCCCATTTATTGCAGGCTGGTATAAATCATCCTCGCTGGGCAGCTTGACTCCCTTCTTGTCGCTCTTGTAAGAAGCGAATCCGTCGGTCCCCTTCAGCATCTCGTCATAAAACTGCTCAATGCCTCCGATCCCCTGTCCTTGACGATCGGTGTAACCCAGCATATGCGCGGCCAATGTCTCTTTGGGATAGAAGCGTTTCTGCTCGCGTTGAAAGCCGATGCCCGAATCGGGGACTTTGCCTGCGGCCTTCAATTTATCATTCAAGCTTTGGCTGAACGCTTTAACCTCTTCCATCTTCTCTTGGCTGATCTTCCATCCTTCGTTGCGGACTTCCACGCCCTTGAGGTATTCCCCGTCCTTGCCTTTGGCTTGAACCATTTCGCGAAGCTTATCCTCATCCTTGCCGAGGGTTTCGTGCAGCCCTTTAACGACCTCATCCTCCAGGCCGTTAGCCTGGATGACCGCAGGGTTTACTATGACCGTGAAGGCGGGGGCGTCCATGGCCAGGATGTCGCCGTCCCGGTCCATGATCGTACCGCGGGATGCCGGCAAGTCCTGGGTTCTGGACCATTTCGCTAAGGCTTGTTCCTTCCAGAAGTCGTTATCGATCACCTGCAGCCAAAATACCCGACCAATCAATAAAGCAAAAAAGAGGGTTATACATCCCCCTATTAGCACGGTACGCAGTTTGATTTTTTTAATCATCGGTCAAAACCTCACACTTCAATCATTTTGTCCCGAGTCTGAATCCTGTGTCCCGGTTGCTCCCGAGACAGGTGATAGATGGATCATGTTATCGTCCTCAATCGGCACATAACCGAGCTCTTTCGCCTTGTCCAATACCTGCATCTCCAGCGTCTGCTTCTCTACCTGAAGTTGACTGATGTTTCGTTTAGCTTTAAGTATCTCATTCTCCGTCGCCTGGATCTGCCGGTTCAAGTCATAGGAATGAACATGACTCATGCCGATGACGCCCATGACGGCAACCACGAACACCACGGACAACAAATACAGCAGCTTTTCTTTTTGCGGAAGCTGGGAACGACGTTTAACGACTTTGGTCTTCTCGAGATAAGCGGACTGCTGCGTTTCCTTCTGTCTCTCCTGTACGGCTAAATTGCCGCGCGTGTAAGCCATGGCTGATTCTCCTTCTTCAGGGATTTGATGTTTCTACAGTTTCTCCGCAATCCGCAGCTTCGCCGAACGCGCCCTTGGATTACTCTCAATTTCTTCCGCCGACGGGATAAGCGGTTTACGGTTTACCAGCTTCAGATCGCCTTGGCCGCCTCCGCATACGCACATCGGAAAGTCTGGAGGGCACGTGCACTTGGGAATGTAACTGTTAAAAATCTGCTTGCATATCCGGTCTTCGAGCGAGTGGAAGGTAATCACCGAGACCCTTCCTCCCGGTGCTAGACATCTTACGGCTTGATGAAGCGCATCCTCGAAAGCGCCCAGCTCATCGTTTACCGCGATGCGAAATGCTTGAAAGCTTCGCTTCGCCGGGTGGCCGCCCGTTCTTCGAGCCGCGGCCGGTATCCCTTCCTTAATCATTTCGACAAGCTCTCCGGTTGTCTGAATAGGACTCTGTGCCCTTCTTTCAACGATGACCTTGGCAATCCGCCTTGAAAACTTCTCTTCGCCGTATTGGTACAATATCCGCGCGATTTCCTGTTCCGGCCATTCGTTTACAATCTTGGCTGCTGTAAGCTCGGCGGATTGATCCATCCGCATATCCAGCGGGGCATCATGATTGTAGCTAAACCCTCTCTCCCCTTCATCAAATTGCGGAGAAGATACGCCCAAATCGAACAGTATACCGTCAACTTGCGGCTGCCCGTTCTCGCCAGCCCCCACTTCGCGTCGGAGCACCTCCTCCAAATCGCGAAAATTGGTCTTAACGAGGGTGATCCGGTCCGCATAAGGCTTCATGGCCTCCCGGGCGTTATTCAATGCCCAGTCGTCCTGATCCAAAGCGATCAACCGGCCTTCCGAACTTAGTTGGGAAGCAATGAGCGAGCTGTGCCCCGCCCCCCCGAGCGTACAGTCAACATATATACCGTCTGGTTTGATGCGCAGCCCTTCTGTCGCTTCTTGCTTAAGCACTGTGATGTGATGGAACAAAGCTGCAGCCCTCCATTGTGTCTCATTCCTGATTTTTAGTGTAACTTGTCCATTTCGATTACGGGATTTCCTAGCTGGTCATAAGTCAAAATCAAAGTCTACCAGCTTCTCAGCAATGTCGTTGAACGCTTCCTCCGACTGCTGATAGTAATTTTGCCATTGCTCCTTGCTCCAGATCTCCACGCGGCTCGATACGCCGATGACGACGCATTCCTTCTCGAGCTTGGCGAACTCGCGCAAATTGCCCGGCAAATTTACCCTTCCCTGTTTATCCCATTCACATTCCGTCGCTCCGGAGAAAAAAAACCGGGTGAATGCGCGTGCATCCGACTTCATGAGCGGTAGGGATTTGAGCTTCTGCTCCATGATGGCCCATTCATCTTTGGGGTATACAAAGAGGCAATTGTCCAATCCGCGGGTTACGATAAACGAGGTGCCCAGGAGGTCGCGAAATTTAGCGGGGATGATGATTCTCCCCTTATCGTCGATGCTATGCTGAAACTCCCCCATAAACATCAGGCATTCCACTCCTTAACCCCGATTCCCCACTTTGCACCACTTTCCACCACTTTAGGATAATAGATTCGGCGTCAAGAATCAAATCCCTTCTGAGCTGCATTTGTTTTTTTGGAACTTTCTCTCAGAACAACCGCGCAAAAAACCTCCTTTCATCCCGTCGGGGGATGGAAAGGAGGTCTGCAAATGATCTGAAGCTGCTGCGGTTTAATGCTGGGCCCAGCTGTCCAAGTAGGATTTCTGCTCAGCGCTCAGGCTGTCGATATGGATACCTAGACTTTCCAGTTTATATAATGCAACCTGTTGATCCAGCTCGTACGGAACATTCACGACGCGGTTGCCGATGCTCTTGTACTGATCATTCACGTGTTTGAGCGACAAGGCCTGAAGCGCAAACGTCATATCCATGATTTCTGCCGGATGTCCGTCCCCTGCCGCCAGATTCACCAAACGGCCTTCTGCAAGCAAATAGATCTTACGGCCGTCCTTCAAATGGTATTCTTCGATATTGCGGCGAACCGTCCGAACCGATTGGGATCGCTCCGACAGATCCGGTTTGTTGACTTCCACATCGAAGTGCCCGGCATTGGACAAAATGGCGCCATCCTTCATGACATCAAAGTCTTCTCCGCTAATGACGTCGCGGTTGCCCGTGACGGTTACGAAAAAGTCTCCCCGTTTAGCCGCTTCGCGCATCGGCATAACGTGGAAGCCGTCCATGTAAGCCTCAACCGCCTTGATCGGATCAATCTCGGTCACGATGACGTTGGCGCCGAGACCCTTGGCGCGCATCGCCACGCCTTTGCCGCACCAGCCATAGCCGACGACAACGACCGTTTTGCCTGCAACCACCAGGTTGGTCGTTCGGTTAATTCCGTCCCAGACCGATTGCCCCGTACCGTAACGGTTATCGAATAAGTATTTGCAGTACGCGTCATTCACGGCAACCATCGGGAATTTCAGAGCGCCCTCTTTCTCCAGCGATTTCAGGCGCAGAATGCCCGTCGTTGTCTCTTCGGCGCCGCCTCGCACTCCTTCTAGCAGATCCGTGCGCTCGGAGTGAAGGATCGTTACGAGATCTCCGCCATCATCGATGATCAGATCCGGTCTCGTTTCCAGCGTCGAGATGAGGTGCTGCTTGTATTCCTCCGGATCCGGGTTGTACTTGGCAAACACCGTAATTCCGTCTTCCACCAACGCCGCGCATACATCATCCTGCGTAGACAGCGGATTGCTGCCGGTAATCGTCACTTCGGCTCCGCCGGCTTGGATGACCTTCGCCAGATACGCGGTCTTCGCTTCCAGATGCAGCGAGATGGCCACTTTCAAGCCTTTGAACGGTTGTTCTTTCTCGAATTGTTCGCGTACCCGGTTCAGTACCGGCATGTGCGCCTGCACCCAATCAATTTTGAGATGACCTTCCGGCGCCAGTTTCAGGTCGGCAATATTGCTGGTTTGTATTGATGATGAGCTCATTTAACAGCCTCCTAGGATCTGATGTTTGAATTCCTGATCATTATACGTAAACGACGCGGTGCATGCCCGAAGCATCGTATGGGATTTCCATCAGGCGATCCACCAGATTCAATCCGTAACGATTCATGTATTCCAGTATGTTGTATACCCGCTCCTGAGGCTTCCCATCCGGGAGCAGCGTCTGCTCGATGCGCTTCCACTGCGCCAAGGCGGCCTCATGCTGCTGTTCCAGGGCATTCCGGGATTTACTTAACAGGTAATCCATTTGCTCCAAAATTTTATCCTTATTGGTTAGACCTAATTTTAACAGTCCGCTCTGCATTTTGCCAAGATCTTCTATTAAAGGTTGATATAATGCTTCGAATTGTTTCCGGGTTTCGCTGAAGCGTTCCTCCAGATTCAGTTCGTCCTTGCTTGCCAGCCAAGCCTCGCGCTTCTCGGACAAGCGAAGCTGAACATCCTCGAAGGACAATCCGTATTTCTCCATCAGCTTGTGGACGGCGCCGTCCACAATGGAGAAAGACATTCTCGGGATGATTAGCGGCATCTGCAAGCCCATATCGGCAAATGCATAGCGCGTAATCGCCCAGTAAGAGATTTCGCCGGGACCGAGTATCGTCCCCAGCACGGGGAGCAGCGAGTCCTGCATGATCGGCCGGGTCAGCACGTTATTGCTGAAGCGCTCAGGAAACTGATGCAAATCCCGAAGCAATTCTTCCTTCGTGAGAGAAACGATGCCCTTGCGGTCGGAGAACACGCCTCCTTCCCGGTACAGCAGCAGGCGTCTGCCTTCATGCAAGTAGAACAGATTGGCCCCGTTCTCGGATACGTCGGCCTGGACCTCGTAGCCCAGTCCGTCGATATCCCTTGCAGCCTGCTGGTACGAAAGTCCCAGTGTCTCGTTGCGGGTAATCAGCGATTCGAATATGGGCACTTCCAGCGCCCGAAGTCCCGGGTCTGCGGAATCCAGGAGGATCAGTCCATATTTGCCGAACATGCAGCCGATGAGTTTAGCGAATGCCTCGCTTAATCCGGCCGAGCCGTCAAACGATTGAGACGCAAGCTTCAGCAGGTCTGCCTTGTATTCGCTGTCCGCCAGCTGCGTCTGAAGCTCTGCCAGCATCATCGACCAGTCCTCTTCAGGAACATCGGTATAACTCACCGATGTCCTGAGCCCGTCCTTGGCATCCAGCTTGATTTTGGACAGCTGCTGATCCGGAGTCAGGAAATACGTGTGATTGACCTCATCCCAGTCATGGTCCTCTCCGGCGATCCAAAATACAGGCACAACGGGACGATTCAAGCGTTCCTCCGCTTCGCGGGCAGCCTGAATCACGGTGATGGCTTTATATATGACAAGCAGGGGGCCGGTAAACAAACCGCTTTGCTGTCCACCAACCATGGTAACAGTTCCGGGCTGTTCCAGCAGTTGAAGTGATTTATGTACGGCGGGGTGATCATTGTGTTTCTGGTTATACGTCCGAAGACATGCTGCCAGCGACTTGCGCTGAATTCGTTTGTCTTCCGAAAGATCCAGCCATTGTACCCGCTCGGCATAGCCGTGCTCGCCGCGGTGATCTTCACCGTAGAACCCGCTTACCCGGTCGAAATGGTGAATATAATCATGGGCGAGACGCGAAGCGAGGGATAATGGTTCCGGAACGATATTCATGAGGTATGCCTCCTATTCTACGTCGCAACCAAATCTAGATTGTGCATGCAGGTAAATTTGTTTCTTTATTTTTTGCCTTTCTTGATTGTACCGAATGTTGGCATTGTGCGTCAAAGGAAAAGAATAGCCGCCGGCACGATGCCAGCGGCTATTCTTGAAGCAGCTTCCTATTAGCAGGTATGGATGACTTAAGCGTAGGCTTTGGCAACCCAGTGTCCTTTGGACACTTCGACCAGCTCCGAATCCTTCACGTCCAACTGAACCGTTCCGTCTTCGCCTTTGGCTGCCGAAATCGGCCCCTGCGAATCGTCTTCCAGCTTGAGGCGCTTTTTGTTTGCCTCAATTTCAGGATCCGGAATCGGAATCGCGGACAGCAGGGTTTTCGTGTACGGATGGATCGGGTTCGCATACAGTTCCTCGCTGTCTGCCAGCTCCACCATTTTGCCCAAATACATCACCGCTACCCGGTCGCTGATATGCTTAACCATGGACAGGTCATGCGCGATGAAGAGATAAGTCAAACCAAGCCGATCCTGCAGATCTTTCAACAAATTGACAACCTGCGCCTGAATCGAAACGTCAAGCGCCGAGATCGGCTCGTCACAAATGATGAATTTAGGGTTTACCGCAAGGGCGCGGGCAATCCCGATCCGTTGACGCTGACCGCCCGAGAATTCGTGAGGGTAACGCGTCGCGTGGTCGCTGTTCAAGCCGACCATATCCAGCAGCTCCTCAATCCGCTTCTTGCGTTCGGCGCGGCTGCCTGCCATTCCGTGAATATCCAAGGCTTCGCCGATAATGTCCGACACCGTGAATCTTGGATTCAGCGAGGCATACGGATCCTGGAAAATCATCTGCATATCGCGGCGCATCGCTTTCATCTTGCCAGGGGACAGCTTGTAAATGTCCGTTCCGTTAAAATTAACGCTCCCGGCCGTAGGTTCATAGAGGCGAAGAATCGTCCGTCCTGCGGTTGACTTGCCGCAGCCGGACTCACCCACCATACCAAGCGTTTCGCCTTCGCGAATGAAAAAATTCAGGTCGTCAACCGCCTTAAGCACTTGACCTTTGCCAACGTTGAAATACTTCTTCAGGCCTTTTACCTCAATCAAATGGTTATCCTTCATGAGCCCTGCGCCTCCTTAGCCATCGGGTGCAGATTCCAGCAGCGCGCGATGTGCGTGTCGCTGAATTCCGTTGCGCCCGGGTCGACCCGTTCGCAAATTCGCATAGCCTCATCACAGCGAGCGGCAAACGGGCAGCCCACCGGCGGCTTAATGAGATCGGGAGGCGTACCGATGATCGGAATCAGCGGCTCGTCCTTCTTCTGATCCAGGCGCGGCATGGAACGAAGCAAGCCTTTGGTATAAGGATGCTGCGGATTTTTGAAAATCTCCCATTTCGTTCCCGTTTCCACCACTTCGCCCGCATACATGACGATCACGCGGTCGCACATGCCGGCAACAACGCCGAGATCATGGGTGATCAGAATGATGGATGTGCCCAAACGCTCCTGCATCTCCTTCATCACGTCCATAATCTGCGCCTGAATGGTAACGTCAAGGGCAGTCGTCGGTTCATCCGCGATCAGCAGGGTCGGCTTACATGCAAGGGCGATCGCGATCATCGCGCGCTGGCGCATACCGCCGGAGAATTCATGCGGGTACTGGTTGAAGCGCTCTTCCGCGTTTTTGATGCCCACCAGCTTCAGCATTTCGATGGCATGTTTTTTGGCTTCCGAGAATGACATCCCTTGGTGCTTGACCAGCACTTCCGTGATTTGTTTTCCTATTTTAATGGTTGGATTGAGCGAAGTCATCGGATCCTGGAAGATCATCCCGATATCCTTGCCGCGAATCGCTTCCATCTGTTTGTTCGTTTTTTTGAGAAGGTCTTGTCCTTGGAAAATGACCTCTCCTTTTTTTATTTCCGAGGGCGGGGACGGAATCAATCGCATAATGGTCTGGGCGGTAACACTTTTACCGCTTCCGGACTCACCGACGATGGCAACCGTCTCCCCCTTGCCGACTTCAAAATTCATGCCGCGGACTGCCTTTACTTCACCGCCGCGAACACGAAACGATACGTTGAGGTCCTTCACCTGCAAGATCGGTTCCATACCTTCCCACCTCCTATTTTTTCAATTTCGGATCCAGCGCGTCACGCAATCCATCACCGAAAATGTTAAATGCCAACATCGTCAAGCTGATAAATAGAGCAGGGAACAACATCCGCCATGGATAATACATCCATCCGGACAAGGCATCATTAATCATGGAGCCCCATGATGCAACCGGTGCTTGAACGCCAAGACCAAGGAAACTCAGGAAAGCCTCGGCAAAGATTGCGCTTGGAACCGACAAGGTCAAGGTAACGATGATCGGGCCCATCGCATTCGGAATCAAATGCCGGAACAGCAGGCGCGCAGTTCCCGCACCCATCGAGCGTGAAGCGAGCACATACTCTCTGCTCTTCAGCTGCATGATCTCGCCCCGCACGATCCAGGACATGTTAATCCACCCCGTGATGGTTAAGGCGAGTATGATCGTGCCTAAACTTGGCTCGAATACAACCAACAGCAAGATCGTAACGAGCAGGTACGGAATGGAATACAAAATTTCCGCAAACTTATTCATGAACTCATCGACGCGGCCACCGAAATAACCCATGATGCCGCCATATATTACGCCAATCATCAAGTCAATCGCAGCTGCTGCAAGACCAACGGTCAAGGATATCCGAGCTCCCATCCAGGTACGAACAAAGACGTCGCGGCCCAGATCGTCGGTTCCAAACCAATGTTCTGATGAAGGCGGCATATTCGTATTCATCAAATCATTCGTTTCATAATCATATTTAGAGATCATCGGGCCGATGATGGCCATGATGACAATCAGGATCATAATAATCAAGCCTGTCATTGCCAGCTTGTTCTTGCGCAATCTCTCCCAGGAATCTCTCCAGGAAGATAAGCTTTCACGCTGTATTACCTCGGATTGCTTCTCATCAGGACCAATCTTCTGAAAATCTTCAGGCTTCAAGTTTAGTGCCGCAGGATGAGGCATACGCTGTTCTTTCTCCATGTCTACCTCTCCTTCCCGCCGGTCAATTTAATGCGTGGATCCACAAATACATACACGATGTCCGTGACAAAACGAGCCAGCATCAGCAGGATGCCGTAGAAAATCGTAATTCCCATGATGACGGTATAATCACGGTTCGTGATACTTTCAACAAACTGCTTGCCTATGCCGCCGATACCGAAAATCTGTTCAATGACGACCGAACCCGTGATAATATTCGCTGTCATTGGACCGACATAAGTCACGACCGGCAGAATACCGTTACGGATCACATGACGGAACATAATCGCGAACCAGTTAAGGCCTTTGGCCTTCGCCGTCTTGATATAATCCGAATGCAAAACTTCCAGCATGCTGGATCTTGTCAAACGAGCGATAAATGCAATCGGTTGTGCAGACAGCGCCATGACCGGAAGCACGTAGTCCAGCGGTCCCTCAAAGCCCATGACGTTGAATATGCCTGCTTTCTCCGCGAGAACGAATTGCAACAAGGACGCGAGTACAAAACTCGGTACCGCGATGCCCAGAACCGAGATAATCATGGCGATGTTGTCAATCAGCTTGCGGTGATACAAAGCCGCAAGCATCCCCAGCAGGACGCCCACGATGACGGATACCACAATCGCGATAAGACCCAGACGCAGTGACGGGCCGAACGTGTCAACAATAATATCTGTTACGGATTGTCCCTGTTTCTTCATGGACAAGCCAAAGTCACCCTGGATGATATTGCCCAAGTATTTCGTATACTGCTGAAATACCGGTTTATCCAAATCATACTGCTCCATCAGCCTCGCCAGAATTTCAGGCGATGGCTTTTTCTCTCCCATAAACGGATCGCCCGGTATGGCTTTCATAAGAAAAAAAGTGGCTGAGATCAGTATGAACAACGATACAAGCATATAAAAAAACTTACTCGCCACATACCTCAGCATTTCGCTAGCCTCCTGATCAGTTGTTCTAAACCAAGCCGTCCCTATAATTGTATAATTCCAGGGCGGATTGAGCATCCCTTAACTTTCACCAACGGACACAAGATTTGGAAACCTTGCGTTCATACAAAAAAATCGGGATATATATGAGGTTTAAAAATGCCCCACATATATATCCCGAACCGCAACCTTTCATAAATGCTTATAAAAGACTACTCGATATATGCACGTGTGAAATCGATATCACCTTTATAATCCAGATGAAGGTTCTTCACCCATGGTTTAACCAGGGATACACTGGAATAGTAGTAGATCGGCATCACAACTTGATTGTCCTGAACAAGAATTTTCTCTGCTTGGGACATCAGCTCCATACGCTTGGCGTTATCGCTAGTCGCATAGGCATCCTTCACAAGTTTGTCATATTCTTCGTTCTTGAATCCAGTGTCGTTGTTTCCGCCATTGGATGTCCACATGTCGATATAAGTCATCGGGTCGTTATAGTCTGCTCCCCAGCCGGAACGTGCAACTTGATAGTTGAGGTCCGTACGGTTCTTCAGGAATACGCCCCACTCTTGGTTTTGAACCTTAACAGTAACGCCGAGGTTGTTCTTCCACATATCCGCGATGGCAAGCGCAATTTTCTTGTGGTTGTCATCGGAGTTATGGATCAGAGTAACTTCAGGCAACGTGGTATAGCCTTTTTCCTTCATACCTTGCTCGAGCAGTTTCTTAGCTTCTTCAAGATTTTCTTCGAAGTAAGTATCCGGCACCTCTTTACGGTACTCATCGGACTCACCTTTGATACCCGGAGGAACAAACCCGTGTGCAGGAAGTTGTCCGCCCTGCGTAATTTTCTCTACGATTGCCTGACGGTCAATCGCCATCGAGAAGGCTTTACGGATGTTTACATTGTCAAATGGTTCTTCCGTTGTGTTAAAGATATAGAAATAAGTCGATGAAATGCCTTTGATCATCAATTCATCGCCCAGTTCCTTCTTGATCGCCGTAAGTTGATCGGTCGGGATGTTGCCCGTTGGATGTCCTGCATAATCCAATTCATCGTTACGATAGCTTGAAAGCTCAGTCGCAGAGCTGTTGACGATGCTCATTTGAACTTTTTCAAGTTTGATGGAAGCCTTGTCCCAATATTGGTCGTTCTTAACAAGCTCGATCTTTTGACCCTTCGTCATTTGTGAAACTTTGAACGGACCATTGCCGATCAACGTATCCGGTTTCGTTGCCCAAGAAGCATTACCTTCAACGGAGCTGTGAACCGGGAAGTAGGTTTGGAATGACATCAAACTGAGGAAGTATGGCGTCGGGTTCTCCAGCGTTACTTCCAGCGTGTAATCATCAGTTGCTTTTACGCCAACTTCATTTGCGTCTTTAATTTCGCCAAGGTTGTACGCTTCAGCGTTTTTCACGTAATACAGCTGATATGCATAAGGCGATGCCGGCGTAAAGTTCGGATCAAGTACGCGTTTCCATGCATATTCGAAATCTTTAGCCGTTACAGAATCGCCGTTGCTCCATTTGGCATCCTCGCGAAGCGTGAAGACATATTTGAGGCCATCTTCAGAAATTTTCCATTCTTTGGCTACGCCTGGCTCTTCGGTACCGTCTGCACCTTTACGAACCAGACCTTCAAACACAGCATTGATTACCGTATTCGATGTATTGTCCTGAGACAATCCCGGATCCAATGTTGGAGGGTCAGAAGCAAGGTTCATACGAAAGACTTGTTCTTTCGGCTTGTTGCCCGCTTCCCCGTTGTTGGCACTTTGATCATTCTTGTCAGCTCCGCATGCTGCCAACACTGAACTGAAGGCAAGAATCAGCGTCATGAGAAGCAGGAGTTTCTTGTGTTTCTTCATCTTGCGGTATCCCCCTCATAGATTTTAGGTATATGCTTATCGATTATACAACCAGTGGTCAAAAAAATCCAGAAATCAATAAATTGAAAAATCTGCCTGATCCAATGATCAAACAGATTTCTCATATAATACTAGTTATTAGATTGTACTTACATCATCTTAATTATGTAGGAGAGTAGACCAAAAAATGTAAAAACTATGTAACCAAAACTCATTGTCACAAAGCCGAGCCTCCACACGGCCCGCAGCAGCCTTTTACCGTTTACCTTGCCTTTCCAGCGGTTTTGCGCACTCCCGATCAGCCCCGCCGCGATCAGCAGCATCAGGAGTATCAGATAAAATCCGAATTTGGTCTGGAACGTAGTATTAAACAAGGCGGAAACCGAGAACAGCATAAAAAAGGTGGTGATATCCATGGCCAGCTCCAGCGCTTGTTTTCGATTCTTATTTCTTTGGAGCACTATGATATACACGATCAGAAACGGAATGAACGGAAAAAGACTCAATGTGTTAAACAGCCCCTGTAAAACCCCCATACTTAGACCCCCTATAGATTCATCCCCTCGATGAGCTGCGTGATCAGCTCGTGTTTTGGCACTGAAACGCCATATTTGTGTCCAAGCTGGACAATGCTTCCGTTAATCCAGGCAACTTCCGTCGTTCGGCCGTCCATCACGTCCTTTAGCATGGAGGACGTGTTACCCGAAGTGGATTGGCAGACGCTTACAATCCATTCCCACAGCTTGTTTCCATACGGAATTCCGGCAGCTTCATATACAAGGATTCCTTCATGATACAGCTGCTTCATAAGCCCGACCCGTTCAGGGGAGGATAACAGCGCTCCGTTCGGAATCCGCCACAATGCAGTCAAAGGGTTAATGACCGCATTCATCAGCAGTTTACGATAGATCATCTCATCCATCTCATTCGACAATAAAGCTTCAAATCCTGCTCTATTCAGCTCTTTAACCAGCTCAATTTCATGATCTTCGCGGGATGTTGCCCCTATAAAGCTCGCAACAGGCATCATTTTGCCGATTGTCGTCGTTCCGTGGCCGGCGTGCAGAACCGAAGAACTGCTTGTACGCTTGGCCCCTTCCGTGGTAATCGCCGTATAGAGCTTCCACATGGGCAGCAGCTCCCGAAGTCGTTCCAAATGGCCTGTACCGTTCTGAAAACATATGAGATTGCGGCGATGGTGTCCGAATGGTGCCAGCACTTCCCTAGCCATCTCTTCGATCCCTTGCTGCTTCAACATGAGAAAGAGATAATCCGCATCCGCTGCCGCTCCCGACTCGGCAAAGGCATCCCATGCACGGACCGAAAAAGCATGGGGGGCAACGGTCTGAGGCTTCCCCTCCATTTCCTCGATCGTGATGCCGGATGCCCGGAGTTTGCTCGCCTGCTCCTCGCTGCGGCACCATACCGTGACGCCGCAGCCTGAAGCCGCAAGTTTGCCGGCATACAACAGGCCCAAAGAGCCGGCCCCGATGATATGTATATTCATAATCATCCCCCATTACTGTCTTTAAACATGATGTGCTAGTCTTAGTATATATCAGAATAATCTTCAATACGCACAAATAACCCGCCAAAGCGCATGAAATGCACTAGTGCGGGTTACGGCGGATCAGGATAACCTTTACCTATTCGATTCGTTCCAGATTACCGTTGGCATCCATTTTGAAGCGGGTCTTCAGTTCCTCGTCCTCTTCATTCAAAAAAGCCAGCCTCCGTGCCCGATCCATAATCTGAATCAGTGCCTTATAATCGTCATTGACCACATGGTAATCGGTTTTCACTTCGCTTACTTCCTTCAACAACCGTTGATTCTCGCTGCGGAGCCTTGCAAGCTCATCCTCTTTTTCACGCAAATTCTTCTCAAGCAGTTTGTACTGGCGTGAACTTTCCTGCAGCCCGCCCTTCCACTGACGAAGGAAACGGATCACCGCATCGATGGATAGCGTCTCTTCGCTTGCGCCATCATTTTTATAAACATCGTGCTCCATTTCCGGAGCTGCCAATCCTGCAACTTGAGGTCCGCTGGCGGAAGGCTGTTTTTTATAATAACTTCTCTTTTGACGCTGAGATTTCGCCAAGCTGATAGCATCCTCATATTTCTTGCGAACACAGCTATTCCAACGAAATCCGCAAGCCGCCGATGTCCGGCCTATTCTTTCTCCGACTTCCTCAAAGGCAGCCAATTGGGTGCTGCCCTCACGAATATGACGCAGGGTTACCTCCGCCAGTATTAGGTCGTCCTCTGCGCTCCATGCATCCTGTCTCACTGCTGACATACCATAAAACCCTCCTAACGACATCCTAAAATAACCGTCTTCAATACCGTAAATCGGCTGCTGAATAGGGTATAAAAACTGCTTAGTTCATTTCTATGCCTCTCATAGAGTTCATAGAATCTATTTGATACTAAAATGTATTTCCATTTTGATTACAGATCATACTCTTACGGAGGGAAAAGGGGCGTTTCACCTAAATTGTTCCCGAATTCAATGTCCTGCTTCTGGTTAATAATAAAAAATAAAGGGTTTTCTTGAGTTAGGCGTTTACACGTTTTTCCCATAACGCTATAATGTTCATAGCAGCATTATGTGCGTACATACGAGAGGAGGATATAATCGTGGCACGGATGTTTCGAGTCCTTGGCTTTTTCACCCTGACCATCGGGTTGATGGCCTTTGCCGGAGATCATATTGAAATGGCACTGCTTTTCTTCCTGCAGACCGCATTTTTCGTGATCCTGGGATATTTGAAATTCACGGAGAGAACCTATATTCTTCTCTTCTGGGCTTATATGATCGTGACCTTCACAGGCTTTAGCTACTGGACGGTCTTCATTATGGGCAAACCACTCTAATATGTAAACCATGCAAGCGATAAACGAGATCCGCCGGCGGTCAACCTGGACAACCTGAGGCTGCGCTGGTGGATTTTCCTTGCGATTAGAGAACAAGTACTTAAAAGAGCGATCAGGTGCTTTAGCTGCCGGATCGCTTTTTTAGTGCCTAAAGGTTGATAATTGAGTCGTACGCGTCATATATTGGTTAAAATGAAGGGACAGACCATGGTTGGTATCCTTTCGACTAACAACCATGCAAGGAGGACTCCCGTTTGAAAGTACGAGTAAAATACCCACTCCTCCCGGTCTTGCTGTGTTTAACCCTGTTCTTCTGCTTCATCGGCGCTCCCGCTGCGGTTTATTCCCAGCAGGATGTCAGCCCCGTCATGCCTGACTCGGAAGAGGCGCGCAAGCTTCTGGAGGACAGCCTCTCCATCGTGGAAATCGATCATGAAATCGAACGGATAACCAAACGCATGGAGGAATTGCAGACTCTTCAGAATGAGCTGCAAACCCAAATCCAGGATATGGGCTTGCGCATTGAAGACCGGCGAGCTCGGGCGGCCGCCGTCCTTCGGTCATATTATATGGGTGAGCGGGATAACTTATTTTTCATGCTGCTGTCTGCAAAAGACTTAGCCGGCTTTTTCCGCGTCATGGACTTTTACGATATTATTATTCAGAACGACCGGGATACGCTTACCGTGTATAACAATCAGTACCGCTCCCTTGCTTCCGCTCAGGCTGAAGCAGCACGGAATGCGTCCCAGCTCGCCGAAGTAAAGGACAGCCTGGTGAAGCAGCGCGAACGGGTGCTTGCGCTTGAGCAGCAGGTAGATGGAGCACTCACAGCCAGCGGCAATCCGGATGCCATGAAGAGGCTGATCGAGGAGTTTACCCTCTATTGGGAGAATGTAGGGCTGTACGAGGTGAAGCGTCATTTCCAGGCCCTGGCTAGCGCCATGGAAAATCTGCCGTCGTTCGTCCAAGGCAGCAAGAACATACTGAAGACCAACGGCAAGGTATACACCATCGACATCCATGAAGATGATCTCAACACGTTTTTAAGATCCGAAGACGAAATCTTTAATAGCTTTGCGTTTCATTTTGACGATGGAAAAGTAATAGCTTCCGGCGAAAGCGGAAATTTGTCGCTGCTGATTGAAGGGAAATACACCGTCATTAACGAACCGGAGAATGCCATTATGTTTGAAGTCGACAAACTTGTGTTCAACAGGCTGGAATTGCCCGACACAACGCGCAGAGCGCTGCAGGAAGAATTCGACATGAACTTTTATCCCAAGCAGCTGGTTTCTTTCTTGAAAGCGACGGAGGTCGCAAGCGACGATCAACGATTAGTGGTCAAAATGGAGCTGGATCTATAGAAAAAGCTGCCCGCGAGGGCAGCTTTTTTCTTGTTATGGTTGAGCAGGCGTGTACAATTTCATATATTCTTCAACCGTTATTTCGCCATGCAGCAATCGATATGCCGATTCGCTATAAGTCTGGAAACCTTCCGAATCGCCAAAATCCAAAGCGGCCGGCTCATTCCGAGAGAGCAGCACCTGGGCGGGAACCGCTGCTTTTTGCCAAATGCCCCGATCCCTCAGGTTCGTGCCCGTGACATACATTTCGGATACAACGGGGAGTGTTCCTGACGTTTTGCTCCATTCCTGCTGCATCTCTTTGCTTGTCATATACGTAATCCATTTCATGGCAAGCGCAGACGACTCCGTCTGTGCGGCTACCGCAAAACTTCTCGCTCGCACAACCGGCGTATTCAAATGACTCTTTCCCATGGCCAATGCGGAAGACAATCCGCTTACCTCTCGGTCCGCGAAGCTCGAATACGGCTCAACGGCCACGGAAGCCTCCTCTATGCCAGAGGAAGGTTCCTGCCCCGTTTCTATCGTAGCTGCTGCGCCGTGGGACGATTCCAGCGTTCGAAGGTGATTGCGGATTAACATTTCAAGCACCTCTTGATCCGGCTTGGAAGGATCGCCTTCAAGCAAATGCACCGCCGCGCCGAATGCGTAAGGATCCTTCGGATCAAATGAGAGGACAGGGCTCGTCTTATGAAGCTCCATATATTCCTTCCAAGCCTGACGGCTCTCCGGCATGTTAAATGAGGCGCCGTCCTTCCCTTCGGTCTGCCAGGTCACGATATAGGGATCTATATCAAAAGGCATTCCCCATTGATACCCGTTCCATTGCAGCTGCGGCAGAAGACCATTCAGGGTATCCTCGCCGGTCACCGTTGTCTGTGATGCATCGACGGGCAGAAGATATCCCGTCATTGCAAGCGCTTTAATGTAATGGGAATCCGTTAATATAATGTCCGGTCCCTCGCCAAGGGACATATGAAGCAAAAACGATTCTTTCTCCGTACCGGCTGTTTCCAGAGGCGTGATTTCGATCTCGGCTCCGGTCTCTTCCATAAAGCGTTCGTTGAGCGCTTTCAGGTGCCTCAGCTCGTCCGGATTCAATTGGACGCCGACCTTGATGGGGCCCAGGTCGCTCTCTGGCACCTCCGGCCTCTGCTGCGGAGGAATCGGTTCATCCCCGGGCGGTTCCCGTCTCGTATGATGAGTGAAGTCAAAGCTGGGAGATAAACTGGATAAGGATAATAATAAAATGGCGAATAAGAACCAATATTTCTTCCGCTTCATATCCCCTCTTCACTCCTCCCATAGTCGCATGCCCTTATTTTACCAAACTTATAGTGCTCTTGTCCTATCTTTTTTTATAATTTACCAGTCCATATTTTACTAATAGGACCCGATCGCTAAAAGGACTGTCCTATGAATTCCGGACAGTCCTTCTCGTACAAGTTACTTTGTGAGATCATTTCTCGGGAAATATCACGCTACAGCAAATCGGCCGCCAGCTGTGCCAGCTTGGAACGCTCCCCTTTAGTCAGCGTAATATGTCCGCTTAAACCTTCCTGCTTAAATCGTTCTACCACATAGGTCAGCCCATTGCTAACGGCATCCAGGTAGGGATGGTCAATCTGTTCCGGGTCCCCCATCAGTATCACCTTGCTCCCTTCTCCCGCCCGGGAAACAATCGTCTTGACCTCATGGCGGGATAAGTTCTGAGCCTCATCAACGATGATGAACTGACCTGGAATGGAGCGACCGCGGATGTAAGTCAGAGCTTCTACCTGGATGCTTCCCAGACCCATCAATATTTTATCGATATCGCCGGATTTCTTGGTGTCGAACAAATACTCCAGGTTGTCATAGATCGGCTGCATCCACGGTCTCAGCTTCTCTTCCTTTTCTCCCGGCAAATATCCGATATCTTTCCCCATCGGAACGACCGGACGCGCAATGAGCAGTTTTTTGTATTTGTGCTCATCCTCCACCTTGGATAGTCCTGCTGCCAATGCCAGCAAGGTTTTTCCCGTTCCGGCTTTTCCCGTAATGGTAACCAGCGGAATGTCGTCATTCAGGAGAAGCTCAATCGCCATGCGCTGTTGAGCATTCCGGGCACTGATGCCCCATACGGGCTCGTTGCTTAGATGAAGCGGCTCTAGTCGGGTTGCATCTTCATTCACATGAAGAAGGGCAGACTTGCCGGATCCCATCTCGTCCTTCAGAATAACGAATTCGTGCGGATAAAGCGGATAAGAGAGTTGAAGTGGTTTAATCGGCAAATAACGATAGCTGTAGAATTCATCGATCACGGAAGGATGCACCTTGATCGTTGAGAATCCCGGATATAATTCGCTTGGATCCGCCGTGCGGTCAGATAGATAATCCTGTGTCGTTAGCCCAAGCACATCCGCTTTTATTCGAACGAGGACATCCTTGCTGACAAGAACAACGGGTCTTCCGTCCTCCTTCGGCTCCTCCTCCAATTTATAATTTAACGCGACAGCCAAAATACGATTGTCGTTCGATGCTTCGCTAAATAACTCCTGTACCTTGACGAAGCTGCGATGATTTAGCTCAACCTTCAACGTCCCGCCGTTCTCCAGAAGAACTCCGTCGTGAAGATGCCCTTGTTCTCTAAGCCCATCAAGCAATCGGGAGACCATACGGGCATTGCGGCCGATTTCATCGGCATTTCGCTTCTTGGAATCAATCTCTTCAAGAACCACCGCAGGAATGATGACTTCATGCTCCTCGAATGCATAAATCGATTGAGGATCATGCAGCAGTACGTTCGTATCCAGTACAAATATTTTTTTCATCTTATCCCTCCACTGCTTCTTCATCAGGTACACACATAAACCTTTCCGTCCCGGACATAATAAGCGTAGCGACTGGAGTAATTTAGCGAATTCTATTACGAAAGGACAGATCAATCCATGAGAGCTGCTCTATCCATCATGCTGGCGGTGTTGTTGCTCGCAGGCTGCGGGACCGCCAATAACAATGCATCACCCTCTCCTCGTAATCAAACCGATGGAACCACTGCTAACAGTGTTCGCAACATGAACGGGAACAGAGGTTATACCACCAACAATGTAGACGGTTGGACACCGGATAACCCCAATACGGGGCATGTCGGTAACGTAAATGATAACAACGGACGAGTTGACGCTACAACCGCAAATCACCTGAAATCGCTGGCTGAGAGCGTGCCTGGCGTTAAAAACGCGAACTGTGTTGTCATGGGCAATACGGCTGTCGTCGGGCTGAATGTAGATGGAAATTTAGATCGTGCAGAAGTTGGAACCATTAAATACACGGTCGCGGAAGCCCTTCAAACCGATCCGGCAGGCGCCAATGCGCTGGTTACCGCCGATTTGGACGTAGCCAACCGGATTGCCGAGCTTGGTCGGCACATTCAGGAGGGACATCCTGTTTCCGGACTTGCCAGTGAACTTGCAGACATCGTTGGCCGTATCATCCCTCAATTGCCGAAAGACGTAACGCCGCGAGACGGGAATGCACAGCGAAACGGGAATGGGCAGCAAAACGGAAATGTGCAGCAAAACGGTGCTAAAACGGTAAAACCAAATCATCGCGGTCATGCACCGGCCCATCCACAAAACGGGAAATAAACTTGAGGATGAATTCGGTCTTACGCGCGGACATATCCCGTCATGACCCGAGTTTGTCCGTCACAAGTCTCCAAATTTCATACAAAAAAAGCCCAGTGATGCTCACTGGGCTTTTTTTAAGGTCATAACAACGCCACTAGCAGGCATAACTGCTTCGCTAGGGACATGACCGTTAACATATTTGGAGTATGACTGCTTATTCGGTGCAACATGGACACCCATGTCGAAAGAACCCGTCATGAGCGACATGGAATCAGAAGGACGACATCCGAAGGATCCCCGTTCCCTAATGGAATCCGCCCGCACCAATGCAGGGGCAGGGCAAACCGTCTGCCGACTATGGATCAATGGGTGTGTCGTATGCATCATGAGGTAGGACATTCCTTCGGCCTCCTGTACAATGATCTCCATCTGATACATTGTATTATAACATACGATAAAACTTGCCTTCAATTGTCACGGAGCCGTTGCAGAATCCGCTTCTGTTCCTTGATCGCCGGCGTTGTGCTTGCCGGCAAGTTCGTCTTGCAGCGCTTGTTTGGCTGCATTGAGTTCATTTGCGTTAATGTAAACGTTAGGACTTCTCCACTCACCGGTAATCGGCATAAATTTAACGTCTTCTTTGCCAATATCATAATAAGTCGCGAGCAAGTTCCGGATTTGCTCCTGCTCGAAATCGGTGGTCATGTTGTCGCTGACGGCATCCAGCGCATTGCCGACTTTCGTAACGCCGCCGAACGATTTCATCTTGTCGAGCAAGGAATGCAACACTTCGCTTTGGCGGGCATTGCGATCAAAGTCGTTGGACTCCTTGGTCTTAGGATTACAGTTCATTGATTTACGGTAACGCACATAGTCTAGCGCCTTCTTGCCGTCCAGCTTTTGCGGACCCACCGTCAGGTTGATGTCGGTTCCATCCACGGAATCCCGGTGGCACATGTTGTATTGTACGTTAACATCCACCCCGCCGAAGGTATCCACGACGTCGCGGAAACCCTGAAAATCGATGACCGTTACATAATCGATATTAACGCCAAGATACTTGCTCATCATGACTTTCATTTCTTCTTCTGCCGGAATGCCGCTGCCCGGCTCCTTTTTCTCGGCTGCTTTATAAGCTGCTTTAAATCTTGGGTAGTAGGCGTTCAGCTTCGTCGCCTTGTATCCTTCAAGTTCAATCAGCGTATCCCGCGGCAGGGATACCAGCGTCGACGTATTGGTTTCCGGATGCATGGAGGCGACCATCACCACGTCCGTCAGGTACGTCCCTGTTTCCGGACGATGATCGGTTCCCAAGAGCAGCACGGTAATCGGTTTTTCTTTCGCGGAATGGCCCGGAGCTACCGGCTTGTCGATCCCGCTTTTCTCGATGACCTGATTTCCCTTGAAGAAGAGATATCCGGCATAACCTGCTGCAGCCAAAACCGCGATTAGCAGTACGATCAGAATAAATTTGAAAAATGATTTCCATGGGCTTTTTTTCTTTTTAGGAACTGGCTGTTTCTTGCCCTTCCCCCCACTTTTGGCTCTTGGAGGGAGACTGGTATGAGTAGGATTCATATCATAACACCTGATTTCATTCAAATTAGATGAATGTCCGATAAACGCTTCAAATTGCGAAGCATTTACCGGACCATGGTTGACTTCTCTCTCTTATAAACGATGGGGACTGACAAAAAGTTGCCGTATGGTTGTTGCCTGAAATGCTAAATTTCTACAAACCTTATGACTTCGGCTCGGCTTGAGCCTTCTTCTTCTGACGATCTTCAACAAAGTATCGAATACGCACCATCAGCATCAACGCCACGGCGACCAACAAGCATTGGATAATCGGCAGCTTATCGATCTGAAACACAAGCAGTATCGCCGAACCCAGGGCCATCAAGATATACAGGAGAATCTCCTTCAACAGAGGAAGCTTCTGCTTCACTCGGAATACCTTGTTGTAAACGTAGGTGATCAGCACAAATATGACGATATACGAAACGAGCGGGTGCGCGGCAAACCATTCCTGCATGATAGGTTCACTCCTTTTGGGCAAGTAGATCTCTATCTATTATAGATTTGCTTGCGCCATTTTACGATGTTTTTCTGCGCGTTCGCGCTCACTCTTGTTCAAAATCTTCTTGCGGAGACGAACGGATTTCGGCGTAATCTCGCAATACTCGTCGTCGTTCAAGTATTCCAGAGCTTGCTCAAGCGAGAAGATGACCGGTGTTTTCAATTTCACCGTATCGTCCTTCGTTGCCGAACGAACGTTGGTCAATTGCTTCTCTTTACAAATATTGACGACGATATCGTTGTCGCGGGTATGCTCCCCGACGATCATGCCTTCATAAATCTCGGTCCCCGGTTCCAGGAACAGGGTTCCGCGGTCTTCAACCGACATCATGCCGTAGAACGTCGAAGATCCGTTTTCCGTGGAAACCAGCACGCCTTGATGGCGTCCGCCCACTTGGCCGCCAACCAGCGGGCCATAGCTGTCGAACGCGTGGTTCATAATGCCGTAGCCGCGAGTCAGCGTCAAGAAATGGGTGCGGTAGCCGATAAGCCCGCGAGCCGGAATCAGGAATTCCAGACGGACTTGACCGTTTCCGTTGTTCACCATGTTCACCATTTCGGCCTTGCGTGTTCCAAGGCTTTCCATAACAGCGCCCATGCTCTCTTCCGGCACGTCAATGAGGAGGCGTTCGATCGGTTCCATTTTGACGCCATCGATTTCCCTTACGATAACTTCAGGCTTGGATACTTGAAGCTCATAGCCTTCACGACGCATATTCTCAATCAGGATACTGAGGTGAAGCTCGCCGCGTCCCGAAACGATATAGGCATCCGGGCTGTCCGTCTCATCCACTCGCAAGCTGACGTCCGTTTCCAGTTCTTTGAAGAGACGGTCACGAAGCTTGCGGGATGTCACCCATTTGCCTTCGCGTCCGGCAAAAGGACTGTTGTTCACCAGGAACGTCATTTGCAGGGTAGGCTCGTCAATTTTGAGAACCGGGAGGGCTTCCGGATGCTGCGGATCCGCAATGGTTTCTCCGATGTTGATGTCTTTGATGCCTGCGATCGCCACGATGTCGCCAGCGCCTGCTTCGGCAACCTCGATCCGCTTCAGTCCCTGGAAACCGAACAGCTTCTCGATACGGGCATTCTTGGTGGAACCGTCTCTAAGCATAACGGCAACCGGTTGGCCTTGCTTAATGACACCGCGATTCACGCGGCCGACGGCGATACGGCCCAGATATTCATTGTAATCCATCAAGGTAACGAGGAACTGCAGAGGCTCGTCCACTTTCTCGGTAGGGGAAGGGATATGGTCGATAATGGTTTCGTAAAGAGCAAGCATGTTATCGTCTTGCTTCTCCGGATCCATGCTAGAAGTACCGTTTAGGGCAGATGCATATACTACGGGGAAATCCAACTGGTCGTCGTTCGCTCCAAGCTCAATGAACAGGTCAAGCACTTCATCGATCACTTCAGCTGGGCGAGCAGCCGGACGGTCAATCTTGTTTACAACGACGATCGGCGTCAAGTTATGGGCAAGCGCTTTGCCCAGAACGAACTTGGTCTGAGGCATGCAGCCTTCGTATGCGTCAACAACGAGCAGAACGCCGTCGACCATTTTCATGATACGTTCGACTTCACCGCCGAAATCGGCGTGTCCAGGCGTATCCACGATGTTGATCAAGAAATCTTTATACGTAATAGCCGTATTTTTGGCTAGGATGGTAATACCGCGTTCGCGCTCCAAATCATTGGAGTCCATCGCGCGCTCCTGCAGCGTCTCATGCTCCCGGAAAATACCGGACTGCTGCAGCAGTTGGTCTACAAGTGTTGTTTTGCCATGGTCAACGTGAGCAATAATGGCAATGTTGCGAATCTGATCTCTTGATTGCATAAATATATCTCAAATCCCTTCTATTCGAATGAGCCACAAAGAAAGCGCCGGACGACATGCCGACGCTTCAACATACATCCTATAATATAGGTAAACGAGCGGGAAAATCAAGTCTTTTCAGAAAACTTCCAGCAACTTTTACCTCTTCCCGATTACCAGCCTCGGCTCCATTTATTATTGCGTCTCGAACGATTGCGGCCGAAGATCATCCAAGCGCCCGCCGCGATCAAGATCAGCGCAATAATGTAGAACGCTCCTGTCTGAAGCCAGGTGAAGATGAATATCACAACGGAAAGCGCCGTCAGACCAAGCGCAATCGGCAGTGCAGCGCCGGGACGCGGGCTCTCGTACAGATAATACTCAAACAGGCCTACGGCCACACCGAGAATGAGAACAGGCCATAATGAGGCCATTAGTCCCCAGCCGCCGATATTGCATATGAGGAACAGAAGCCCGTATACCGTCAGAATACCGCCCGGTATCAGTACGGCGGCAGAAGCCCGGCGACCAAAAAACAGGATATGCAAAAAAATACCCGGCAGCAGCAGGACGAGCGGCCATAACGTTCTGCCCAGAAATCCGAACACGCCAAGCTTGCCGAGCAAAATAACGACTCCAGCGACAACGATGAAAATACCCAATGCCAAATCTTTTCTGGAGGACATTTGATCACCCTCTCTTCAATATATGTATCACCATAAACAGCGGTTTCTAACAGAAGCAGTTACGTTAATTTTAGCCCAAACCGACAAAAAAAACCATATCCCGAGCTTGTTCCGCTTAAAAATTACCCCGCCCGGCCCACGAGCATCGGCCTAGCATCACAAGAAATGGACGACTGCGAGAGACAGTCGTCCATTTATCCGGTTTACGGCTTCCGCATGAGTATGTCCAACACCGCAGCCTGCAGTAATGTCCCCGTTTACGCGCCGGTCCGTCTTACCGTCTGCAATCCGCCGATGAGAACAACGAAACCCGCCACGATAATCGGCAGCAAGCTGTGCGCATAGGGCATCCAATAAGCCAGCAGCAGGCCGACGCGAGAATCCTGTATGAGCATTTCGCCTGCTGTAAAAGCTAAAATACCGGCACCTATATAGAGCAGTACGGGAAACTTTTGAAGCAGCCTGGAGATCATCCCGCTTCCCCATACAACAATTGGAATGCTTAATATAATCCCGATGACAATCAGGGAGAGATCGCCATTGGCAAGCCCCGCGATTGCCAAGACATTGTCCAGGCTCATGACAAAATCGGCGATCAGAATCGTATTGACCGCGCCCCATATCGTGGAAGCCCTGGCCATGCTCGCAGGATCATGTTCCTTTTGCATCATCAGTTTGACCGCGATCCAGATGAGCAGCAATGCGCCGCCAGCCTGCAGAAACGGAATTTTCAACAGCAGAACGGCCACAAAAGTCAGAATGCAGCGCAAAAGTACGGCCCCCGCCGTCCCGATCCAAACGGCCCGTTTGCGGTGTATTTCCGGAAGATCCTTGCTGGCCATAGCAATGACCAAGGCATTGTCGCCGCTGAGTACAAGATTGATCACTAATATTTGTCCCAACAAAAAAATCGTCTCCACCAGAACAACACCCCCACTCTACACATATGTGGTTTTTGTCCAGGCTATGCTTGCACATCGGGAAAAATAGGCCTATAATAAATCCACTTTGTTTAATGGTGGAACGTATTCTAAGAGGAGTGACATTCATGGAAACCACAGCCGCTGAATTTTTTCTTGCATTAATCAACATTGTGTTTTTGGATTTGATATTGGCCGGGGACAACGCCATCGTGATCGGCCTGGCGGCACGCAATCTTCCGAAGGAAACCCAGAAAAAAGCCATTATCTACGGTACGGCAGGTGCTGTAATCCTCCGCATCATAGCCACCATCCTTGTCGTCTGGCTGCTCAACATCCCTTGGCTGCTGCTTGTGGGAGGCGTGCTCCTGATCGGCATTGCTTACAAGCTGTTGACCGACGACAATAATGATCACGGCAATATCAAGGCTGGCAGCAACCTGGGCGCGGCCATCCGCACCATCATCGTAGCCGATGCCGCCATGGGCCTGGACAACGTCATTGCCGTTGCCGGCGCGGCCAAACATAACATGATCCTTGTAACCCTGGGCCTGCTCATCAGCGTTCCCATCGTGGTATGGGGCAGCACCCTGTTCATCAAGCTGATCAACCGCTTCCCATGGATTATCTATGTAGGTTCAGCGGTGCTTGCATATACGGCATCCTCCATGATTACCGAGGAGAAGCATTTTATGGGGTACTTTGAAGGGCACCAGATTATAAAGTATCTGTTCATTGCCGCCATCATCGTCGGCGTGCTGACGGCAGGACATCTAAAAAAAAAATCAGCCGCTCGCCGTCAGTCGTCCACCCTGTCCTAACGGTCTCAACATACCATAAAAACGCCCCGAGGCTTATCGTAAGCCTCGGGGCGTTTTTATGGTTTTTATCTTATCGAATAGCATAAGACGCTCTGTCGGCGGCGCCATGGCGGCCGCAGCTTCATACCCGATTTAGAACCAGTCTTCGTTGACTACGGGCTCCTCACGCTTCTCGCCAAGCTCGCCGATCTTACTGTCCGGCGTGATGATCACGGTCTCCGTGCCTTCAACCGCCGCTTGAATCAAGGCAGGCAGCTCGGTAAGCGAAGCCTCCACCTTCTCGATAATCTTCAGATTCGGATTGGTGGTCGGCGATTTAGGAACAAACAACGTGCAGCAATCCTCATACGGCAGAATCGACGTGTCAAATGTGCCGATGTCCATCGCAATGTTGATGATGTCGTTCTTATCCATCATGACGAGCGGCCGGAGCAGCGGCAGCTCGGTAGCTCTTCCGATCACATTCATGCTCGGCAGCGTTTGGCTGGCCACTTGTCCCAGGCTATCCCCGGTCACGATCGCCAGTGCCCCTTCCCGCTCAGCAAGCGAGGAAGCAATCCGTAACATGGCTCTGCGCATAAAAGTAATGATCAGATTATCCTGGCCGATGCCGACAAAGGAGGTCTGCACATCGGTAAACGGCACCAGGTGAAGCTTGATTTTTCCTGTATAGCCCGATAACAGCCTCGTTAACTCCATGACCTTTTCCTTCGCAAGCTGGCTGGTGTAGGGGAAGCTGTAGAAGTGGACGCACTCAATTTCAAGTCCCCTGCGCATCGCTGACCAGCCCGCTACAGGACTGTCAATTCCTCCGGAGAGGAGCAGCATCGCCTTCCCGTTCGTACCAAGGGGGTAACCGCCGGCGCCGGGAATCACTTCATAGTACAAATACGTCTCGTTCTCCCGAATTTCCACGCGCAGCTCCATATCGGGCTGCTTCACTTTCACTTTAAGCTGGGGATAGGTCCGCAGCAATGGCGATCCGACCAAATGATTCATCTCTTGCGAGGAATGAGGGAATTGCTTCCATACTCTTCTGGCATTGACCTTGAAGGTTACCGTGCCTTCCAGTTCCTTCTGCCCCACAAATTCAACCGCTGTTTCGATAATGCGTTCAGGCTCCGAAGAACAAACGCGAACCGGACTGATGGAAACCAGGCCAAATACCTTCTTCAGCACTTGAATCAGCGCCTCGGGAGACTCTCCGTTAAGCTCGACGTACAGGCGGCCGTATTCCTTGATGATTTTCGCGCCCGGATACGGTCTGAGCACGCTTCGAATATGATTCAGCACCGATCTCTCGAACCGGTTGCGGTTTTTGCCTTTCAGGGTAAACTCGCCAAAGCGAAGCAGCAGTTTATCGTAAGTCATCTCCGATTACCCTCTCTTTCTATGACGGGACGCAGGTTCCCGCAAACTTTCGCCAATACCTCGACCAGCCGCGCTGCATCGCCCAGCTGATGCTCCTTGCCAAGACTGATACGAATTCCGGAGGAAGCTGCCTCCCTGTCTTTTCCCATCGCCAACAGCACCCGGCTGGGTTCGCTGAATTTGGACGAACAAGCCGATTTGGTCGATACGAGCATGCCCATCTCTTCCAGAGCATGGACCATCACCTCGGGTTTTAATCCCGGATACGAAAAATGAATGATGTGCGGTGCGCTCTGCTCGCTGCTGTTTAACACCAAGCCCGGAATTTTGCGGATGCCCTGAAACAGCAGCTCCCTGATCTCCGTCATCCTGGCATAAAGCTCAGGCTGATTTTCCCTGGACAATCGCATGGCCTTCGACATCGCTACCGCTCCGGCAACATTCTCCGTGCCCGCCCGATGCCCGCTCTCCTGGGATCCGCCGGATATCAGGGGAAAGAGCTGCACGCCTTGCCTGATGTACAGCACCCCCATTCCCCTTGGACCGTTGAACTTATGTGCGGACAAGCTGTACAAATCGGCCTGCCACCCGGATAGCGAGACCGGGAGCTTGCCGAATCCCTGTACGCCATCGACATGCAGCAGCGTGCGTGGGTTCCGCTCCTTCACGATACGCCCCACTTCCGCCAGCGGCTGTACGGCCCCCGTTTCATTATTCACATGCATGATGCTGACCAGCACCGTATCTTTACGGACTGCTTCGCTCAAGGCAGCCAGATCCACCATGCCTTCGGCATCCACGGGAAGGTACGTCACTTCCCAGCCCAGCGTTTCCAGCTGTCTGCAGCATTCATATACGGACGGATGCTCGGTTCCCGTCGTGATGATATGCTTGCCCCGGCTGCTGTACTGCATCGCAGCCCCTTTTATCGCCATGTTATTGCCCTCGGTTGCCCCGGACGTAAATACGATCTCATCCGGCTTAACGTCCAGCGCGGCTGCGCACACCTCTCTTGCCCTTTTCTGCAATTTGGCGGCCGCTTCGCCTGAACGGTGAAGGGCTGACGGGTTGGCATAATGAAGCTTCATGACTTCCGCCATCGTGTCCACCACTTCATCAAAAGGAGGGGTCGTTGCAGCGTGATCCCAATATATCAAGGTAATTTCCCCTTTCCATCTTACGCATCGCAGATTGCATAGCTTATGATTCCAGACCTTTATATTTACACAAAAAGACCAAACGGTAAAGCCGCACTCCATCTTGCCTTGGACAAAGCGGCGCTTATCGTTTGATCCTCTATCAGATTACTATTCGCCCCGATCGGACTACAATGCGTATTTCGACTGGGCATTCATGACTTTGCTAATGTATGCCTGGGTTTCCTTGGGCAATTCATGAGCCACGGACATCAGCTCTTCATCGCTGGATACACCCAAACCCGCGACGCGTGTCGGTCCTGCATTATAGGCAGCAAGCACCATGGCTATCTCTCCGCCAAACCGTTGGATCAGATTGGACAAATATTTGGTGCCGCCCTCGATGTTCTGAGCCGGATCAAAAGGGTTGCTTACCCCGAGTCCTCTCGCCGTACCGTCCATGAGCTGCATCAGTCCCTTGGCACCTGCAGACGAGACCGCATGCGGATTAAACGAGGATTCCGCGTCGATGACCGCTTTGATCAACGATACCGGCACGCCATAGCGTTCCCCTGCCGCCGTGATTAAATCCTCAAAAGTCGTAGGCTTTGTTGCCCCGGTGTCGTTGATCTCTGCTTCTATCGAGGTGCTCGACGAAACGGATTCATTCACAACGCCTAACTGCTGCCACAACAGCCCGTCCTTAAAGGTGACGCCGGGCGCCAGCTGTGTCATGGAACGTTCAACCGGTTTGGAAGTGGATTCTTCGTTAAGCAGGCTGCTCAGCACATTGACAAATCCGGCTGACGATTCGGTGGAATTCGTATTCATCTGTGATACATCCGTCATTTGCTTCCATGATATCGGATCTATTTGCATCGTTTAACTCACTTTCTCCAGTTAAATTTCAAACTTGTCCTTTATTTTATCACGGAACTGGAACAATCTGCTATACCTATTCGACAAAAAAATAGGCGGACCAACCCTTCCCGGTTGACCCGCCCATATTAAACGATGATAAATAAATCAATCATTATCTGCTGAAAGGAATCAAGATAAAATAACTGAGCGTCGCCAGAATGCCGAGTCCTATGGACCAAGCACCTGTCGTTCTGCTGCCTTTGCTGTATGCGTAATAACCCACGACAGCCGCGATAGGTCCGAGAATGACCGACCACATGAACAAGGAGGCAATCCCTAATACCAGGCCTACGTATCCGACCGCCCGGCCGGTGGAGAGATCCGTCTTATCCTCGTCTGCATGCCGTACCGAGGTTTCCATCGGCGGAGCCACCTCGGCAGCATATTCCTCGCGGTGATCCTTCCGCGGGAAGTCTACCCGGTTTCGCTTGCCTTGAACAACCTTCATTTTATTTTTGCGATGTTTTTTATCCATAGCTCGCTTCCTCCATTTCCATCATCCTAAAGTGCCCGGTACCCGGACTTTATCCGGAGCTTGTGCCCGTCAGCCCTTCGGCTTGAAGGTCAGACAGCAGGTCTCGGAAGACTTGTCAGCAACATCCTGATGATCGTCTACGTAAGGCTCTGCCCCATACTCTTCGTTAAGTTTCACATTCGCATGACGGTCAATCTCGATCATAATCATCTCGGCATGACATAAATTTTGTTCTCCCCAGTAATGGCAATTGCTGACACTGCACTTCACTAATGGTTTGGCTTCGTTGGCCATTTTAGCATCACCTCGTCAACATTTTTTCCTATGTTTAGGGCCGGTATGCACGATAACGATTGTCAGTTGGTGCCTTAGGCGCGGAACGCAAAAAAGAGATGCCAACGGCTGGCATCTCTTGAGTCTTCCATAATTATACTAAGCGTGGCTTCTCTCGGATTGCATCCGGCGCTCCGTCAAATAATCGCTCTCGTAATAAGCAAGATCGTCGCGAAGCTCTTCATAAATCTTGGTAATGTTCATGATGACGTCACGTGCGGGACGTACCGGCTTCTTCCGGAAACGGATGGCATCCTGTCCGGTGTAGGCGTAACGGCCATCTTCGGAATAACTTTCATTTTTTGGATAGAAGAAGCTGTTCACGCAGCGATGATACAAATTATACAAAGCCTTCTCGGCAAAATCGATATCAAAATTAGGGCGACGCTGTACAACGCCTAGCTTCTCATAGGAAACTTCAGAAAATACGAGCAAATGGCGAACATCCGACAAGAATCCTTTGTAAAAGTGAACGGTTTCCTCGTCCTGTTCCGTTACCAATTGAGATAAAGCATGTTCATTCAAAAACGTTTCCATAATCGAAATAGCAGATTTCAACTTTTCTCTGGATTCTGAGCATAATTTCTGAAGATTGTCTGCTGGCATTACGATAGATCCCCCTTAAATGGTCGTGACCTGCAGGCCAAAACGGCCTGACGGTCATGCTAATATGTACTATCCTAACACAAATTTTGGGATAACGAAATCCCTATCATGAATACACTTACAAGGTTATTTTTAGTACATTTTTTTGGCGTATTCACTCTTATTGACTAAAGATTTCTTGCACGCATAAAAAGGATGCACTCTTCCCACGCTAAGATTACTTACATCCTGAAATGCGGCGAGGAGGAAAATATGTGAAATCTCGTACCTTTTGGAGCATTATAGGGGCAGCGTCAGTTATTGGCGCGCTTTTGATCTTGCTGTTCATCCCCGGCTCGAAACAGCCGGCTCCAACGGCTGAACCGTCACGGCCCTTAAAACCCCAGCAGGAGAACAAGGCCAAGCATTTTACCATGCTGGGCGATATCCAGGCAACGGATCAATTAAACCGTCTCGATGCCAGGGGACACCTCCGCAAAATGCTGAACAATGATTCTTTGCGCAGCGCGGGGCAAGTCAAGGCGTATACGCAGAAAGAGCAAAAGATGCACAAGCATTTTCAGCAAGTACGCTGGTATAACCTCAAGGAAAACAAGATGGCGGACATTCAAGGCCAGCTTCCCAAAATGAGCAAAACCGACAAAAATCGGATCGCCCATCATTTTCAACTGGCGCAGCAGAAATTGAAACGCGGGGAACCTTATGATTCCCCCAAATTCAACGCGGCGGGGCAGCCTTATTTTGTTGTGGCCGAACCGTCCAAGGATGGCAGATATGGCGCTGCCGCCCTGGTCAATCAAGCCGTGCTCCAAGAGGTAAGCAATCACCAGAAGCGGAATCTCCGCTTAATTCCGTATCCGAAGGAAGGAAAATTCCGGGTCGAGTCCATCCATGCGGATACCCTCTCCGACATCACCGTCAAAACCGGCCATGATAATGAAAAGGCCAGTCATTTTTACGAAAATGAAATCGTGGTGTCCTTTCAAAATGAACCGTCAAAGCAGCAGCTGTTGGATATCTCCAAGGAAATATCATGCGAAACGCCAAGGAAACTGGGTTATGCCTATGTTTTCCGTTCCAAAGATATGGATTACCAGAAGCTTCGCTCCTATTTCCAGCAGAAGTGGAAAATCAAATACACGGAGCCTCACTACATTTATTTAACCAATGATCGCAGCCCTCAATCCCGGGTTAACTCGGATTTCCCGGATGGGGCGAATGCCCAAGTCAATATTCCGAATGATCTACTGTTTTCGGAATATCAATGGAATCTGCCCGTCATCGAGACAAACCGGGGCTGGGATCTGTCCAAAGGCAGCGAAGATGTCATCATCGCCGTAATTGACACAGGGGTGGATCTTCAGCATTCCGATTTGGACGGACAACTGGTGGAAGGATACAACATTGTCGAGAAAGACAAACAGCCGCTGGATGATGTGGGGCACGGGACGCACGTAGCCGGGATCATCGGTGCCCTGGTCAACAACGGCGAAGGCGTTGCGGGCGTTAGCTGGTACAACAAAATCATGCCGGTCAAAGCGCTCGACGGATCCGGATCGGGAACAACCTATGCTGTCGCGGAAGGCATTATTTGGGCCACGGATCACGGAGCCAAGGTAATCAATATGAGTCTTGGCAACTATGCCGACTCCCAGTTCCTGCATGATGCCGTTAAATACGCCTATGATCGCGACGTTGTGCTTGTTGCCGCATCAGGCAACGACAACACGGAGCGCCCCGGCTATCCTGCCGCCTATCCGGAGGTGTTGGCTGTCGCCGCAACGGATTCCAATCAGAAGCGGGCGGAATATTCCAACTACGGCGATTACATCGATGTGGCCGCTCCAGGGACCAATATCGCAAGCACCTTCCCTGGAAATCAATATGCCGCTCTGTCCGGGACCTCCATGGCCAGTCCCCATGCAGCCGCCATGGCAGGGCTCATCCGTTCCCTTAATCCTGACCTGACCAATCAAGAGGTCATGGATGTCATGATCAATCAAGCGGTGGATCTTGGCGACAAGGGAAGGGATAAATATTACGGTCATGGTCAGATCGACATCTTCCAGTCCTTGAAGTCGGTTGGCGCCCCTGAAGTGCCTCTTCAAATGTGGCCCGGCCATACCCTTCGCAATCTGGAGCAAGAGCTCCGCAAACTAAACGGCTCAAACGATAAAAGATAAAGAATAAAGCAGCTTCCGCCCTCTCGCGTTGGCTGCTTTATTCATGATCCGAGACAATGCCGTCACGTTTATTTCTTCCGGCGGGTACGGCTGGTACGCACTGTAGCTTTCTTGGAACGCTTGCCGGATACCGTAACGCCGCCATAGCCTCCATTTTCGGTTACGACTTCTTCTTCGCTGTACGTGTACAGATGTTTTTCTACCGGCACGCAGTGAATCTTATCCACCACTTTTATAGGATGAATAACCGGTACGATTTGCGGTACATAGTGGTCTCTCACGACTACAATCGGATCGCACACAATCGGGGACACCGGAGGACATGGATAATCGTTATGACAAGACATGTGTTTGCATCTCCTTTCCGTTGATGATTATAGCTTATTATCCCAAGGGCTATTTGGTATGGACGATTATCCGTACAGGGCACATGATCTCCCAATATTTTCACAAATTCAGAAGAAAAACGTCTATCGACGTACTTTCTCAGAACACAGACCACGGTTAGAGGAAGTTTCTTGCGATATCAGGAAGACCCAAGCTTCGAAGTTTATACTTTCTGATACTTGAAAAAACGCGCATTTCCTGTACACCCCCGCAAGGAGTGAAAAGAAAATACGCGTTTGTACTATAGCATATTCATAAAATCGTTGTGCAGTTGGGAAAGTTTTCCGTAAGCCGGGTTCTGTGCTCTTCGTGGTCATAGCGGGAACTACCCTGCCACCATAAGCGACAATCATCTATCTAGGCCGATCATTACTAATCGGCTCAAGCGACCAACCCGGACGCGCCTCGGGCTAAGGCTGTCTCCTCGAAGGAGACTGCGTCCCATTAGGTCTTGCTCCAGGTGGGGTTTACCAGGAACGAAGTCACCAGCGTTCCTCGGGGTCTCTTACACCTCGGTTCCATCCTTGCCTGTGCCGCCCTTAGGCGGCCATCGGCGGTCCATTTCTGTGGCACTATCCTTCAACTCGCGCTGACTGGACGTTATCCAGCACCCTGCCCTATGGAGCCCGGACTTTCCTCTCGCGGCTTTGAGGCCGCCAGCGATTGTCTGTCAAACTTTCCGGACAACATTACATATTATATCGTGATTCCATGCGGTACACAACCATTAAACATTAACAACAGCTGATTATTTTCCCATTCCGAAATCAAACAAACTGGAACGGCTCCGTGTTGATGCGGGAAGCCACGACCCGAGTTTCGTACTTATGCTCCTGCAGCTTCTGCTCCATCCACTCGGCAACTTTGACTTTCATGATCTTCTCGGCATTGTGGCCCGGATCAATGATTGTAAGTCCTGCGGCCAGCGCGTCCTGTGCCGTATGATAATCCACATCCCCCGTTACCAGCACGTCTGCTCCCCGAAACAGCGCCTTCATCATGTAGCGTCCTCCGGAGCCGCCTATAACGGCTGCCTTGCGTATGGTACGGTCGAGTTCTCCTACTACGCGAACATGAGGGACCTCCAGCTTCTCTTTTACGACGTCGACCAACTCAGCCAGCGTCAGGGGCTCCTTCAGCTTCCCGACCCGTCCAAGACCGAGGGATCTTCCCTTCAGGTCCATGTTATACAGATCGTAGGCAACCTCTTCATAAGGATGCTCCTTCAGCATAGCCTGGATGACCTTGTTCTTAATGGTGTGGGGAACAATCGTTTCGATCCGGACCTCGTCTGCCCGTTCCATCTTTCCTTCCTTGCCTTGAAAAGGGGTGCTGCCTTCTCTTGGAACGAAGGTGCCGAAGCCCTCGATATTGAAGCTGCAGTGGCTGTAATTTCCGATCCAGCCTGCGCCGGCTCCGAGCACGGCATCCAGCACCTCTTGATGGTGGCTCTTCGGAACAAACACCACCAGCTTGGACAGCTGCTCGTTATGCATGTCATGGATGGGCGACGTATCCTCGATGCCCAGCGCCTCCGCCATCCAATCGTTCATGCCGCCATCGGTTACGTCCAGATTGGTATGGCTTACATAGACCGCGATGTCGTGTTTGATCAGCTTCTCGTATACCTTGCCCATCGGCGTATCCGTCTGCAGCTGCTTCAGCGGACGGTAGATAATCGCATGATGCGCGATAATCAGGTCAGCCCCAAGCTCTATGGCTTCATCCACCACTTCGTCATTCACGTCCAGTGCAATCAGAACCGTGCGGATGTCCTTTTGCAAAGTTCCGAGCTGGAGCCCAATCCGGTCCTCGGGTTCGGCCACGTGCTTCGGGGCCAGTTGTTCCATGAATTGAATTACGGTTTGTCCTTTGGCAAGCATGCCAGCACCTCCTGAATAAACTCGATATCCGATCGAATCTCGCTCGCCTTATCGGCTGCCGTGGGCAGATCCGAACGCGATAGCGACTGAAGTATATACCCCATCTTCTCCATCTCCGACGTCCATTTATCGTGGAAAACCGGATTCGGGGATTGCGTCAACCAAGGCCCCATACGGAACAGCCAGTCCGCAGAAAGCCGGACACCGTCTCCGATCGCCCTTTCCTTGTATACCTGTTCATTCGTCAGGTCGGTTGTATCCGAAGGCTCGGCGACCAGCACCTCGTAAATTTTTCCGTCTTCCTCCAGGATCCATTCCTCGATCAGCACCCAGCCATGGGAATGCAACCATCTGCGCAAAATGTCCTCTCCCACGTTCGGCTGTAAAACAAGCCTGCGAACGCCGGCCAGCTTCTCGATCCCGCGATCCAGAATCGCTGCAATCAGGCTGCCGCCCATGCCGGCAATGGTAATCACGTCCGCCTCACCGGCCGAGAGCACATTCAATCCGTCCCCTTTTCGCACGCTGATGACATCGGTCATCCCTGATTCGATGACCTGCTTGACGGCAGCATCGTATGGGCCTGGGTTTACCTCACCGGCGACAGCTTGAACCGCAGCTCCGCACTCCACGGCAGCCACGGGCAGCAAGGCATGATCCGAACCGATATCTGCAAGTTTGCTGCCGCGAGGAATCTTCTCCAGAATTTTCGTTAATCTTCTTGATAATTTCAATGCTGACACCCTTACATTCCATATTTTCGTTCAATCCACGATCTATTCATTACCCTAACAGACACGATACCAAACTGCAAACCCGCAAATCCGGCAAACCAACCGGGTGCAAGTCATTTGCAATGGGTCTGGAAAAGAGCTAAAATAAAGACCAATACAACAAATGCAGGAAGAAATTCCAGAACCAAGAAACCTCATTCACCCTGCTTGCATTCGAAAAAAAGGACCTGCTGCGTTACTGCAGAAGGTCCGTGGATTAAGCTATTCGAGAAAATCCTTTAACCGTTTGCTGCGGCTCGGGTGACGAAGCTTACGGAGCGCTTTGGCTTCGATCTGCCGTATCCGTTCACGCGTAACGCCGAATACTTTGCCGACCTCTTCCAGCGTTCTTGTGCGGCCGTCATCGAGTCCGAAACGAAGGCGAAGGACATTCTCCTCGCGCTCTGTCAGCGTATCCAGCACATCCTCGAGCTGTTCCTTCAGAAGCTCGTACGCAGCCGCGTCAGCAGGAGCGAGTGCTTCCTGATCCTCGATGAAATCCCCAAGATGGGAATCGTCCTCTTCGCCGATCGGCGTTTCCAGCGAAACCGGTTCTTGGGCAATCTTCATGATCTCCCGGACTTTCTCAACGCTGAGTTCCATCTCTGCAGCAATTTCCTCCGGCGAAGGCTCACGTCCAAGCTCCTGCAGAAGCTGTCTGGATACACGAATCAGCTTGTTGATGGTCTCTACCATATGCACGGGAATACGGATGGTACGGGCCTGGTCCGCGATCGCGCGCGTGATCGCTTGGCGAATCCACCAAGTCGCATACGTACTGAATTTGAAGCCTTTTTTGTAATCGAATTTCTCCACGGCTTTGATCAAACCCATGTTGCCCTCCTGAATCAAATCCAGGAACAGCATTCCACGACCCACATAACGCTTCGCAATACTTACGACGAGACGCAGGTTGGCTTCGGCCAGACGGCGCTTGGCTTCTTCATCTCCCTGTTCAATCCGGTTGGCAAGCTCAATCTCATCATCCGCGGACAACAGCGGAACCCGTCCAATTTCCTTCAGGTACATCCGAACCGGGTCGTTAATCTTGATCCCCGGAGGCAGTGAAAGATCGTCGTCAAATCCAAAATCCTCATTATCATGGGATTCGGAATCTCCCGATTGCCGGTGTGGGCCCTCTTCGTCATTTTCATTTACCACATCGATGCCCAGGTCGGCCAGCTGCTCATAGAACTCTTCCATCTGCTCCGTGTCCTGATCAAATGGCGACAATTTCTCCATAATATCTTTATAGCTTAATACGGATCTCTTTTTACCCTGTTCAATCAACTGATCCTTGACTTGATCCAGCGTAAATTCCGTTTCTAGTTCAGTATGCTGATCATTCGCCATCATTCGACTCCCTCCTCCCTAGAAACAGCAATGCGCGGGGCTTCATTGTCTTTCTAGGGCGATAATCTCACTTGCAATTTGCGCGGCTCGCAAAAAATCACCTGAGCGCTCCGCTTTTATCATTTCTTCTTTTTTCTGGTCGATCTCTCTCTGCTGCGGAAATTTCAGCACCTCGCGTATGCAATCATCGAGCACTTGAACGTTCCACTCGGCGGGTGCTTCCATCATCATGATCGAGCTGACCGTCATTTCCAAACGATCGTCTTGGAGCGATGACATGAAACGGCTGATATCCGGGGATTTGCCCTGTGCGTAAAAAGCATATAGATAAGCAGCGATTGCCGCATGATCTTCAATATTAAACGCTTCTCCCAGGCGATCGCCAACGTATCGCGCGGCCTCCGCATCCTGCAGCATCAGCGACAGCAGCCGCCGTTCTGCAGCATGGTAAGCAGGCAGAAGTGCCGGGGCGGGCTGGCGCCCTTTTTTATGCCTACCATTATTCCACCTTTTTTCCTTATTATCCCCATCACCCATCTTTTTTTGCATCGATTGCCGAAGCAGATTGCAATCCTGCTTAAGACTTTCGTAGGAAAGATGAAGCTCGGAGGATAATTCCCTCAAATAAACCTCCCGTTCGGTTGAGGAATCCAGTACGGCGATAATGGGCAGTGCCTCTTTGGCGTACGCAATTTTACCATCTTCTTCTAGCAGTATATGGTTTTTCTTCAGATATATAAGTTTAAATTTTGTTGTTGAAACGGCTGTTTCTACCACATGCCTGAAACGCTCGGGACCGAACTTGCGGATATAATCATCCGGGTCCATTCCTTCGTTCACCAAAGCGATTCGTACCTTGAGACCAACGCCTTCCAGCATTGGAATGACTTTTGACGCAGCGGCCATGCCGGCTTTATCGCCATCATAGACAACAACAACTTCTTCAGCCACCGATTTCATGATTGCCACTTGGTTTTCCGTTAGAGAGGTTCCCATCGTTGCCACACCGTTGTGCAGTCCTGCTTCCCATGACGAAATGACATCGCCGTATCCTTCGAATAACAGAATTTGACGCAATTTGCGTATGGATGTTTTGGCCTGGTGCAGGTTGTACAATGTGCGGCTCTTATTAAATAGAAGTGTCTCCGGGGAATTCAGGTACTTCGGTTGACCGTCCCCCAGTATTCTGCCAGCAAACGCGATGACCTTGCCGCTGCGGTCATGTATCGGAAACATGATTCGTCCGCGAAAACGGTCGAGATAGCCTTCTTGTTCATGTCTTGCGGATAATAAACCGCCTCTTTCCATCTCTTTCAAGTCAAAGGAGCGTTTGGTCAGGAATTGAACCAGCGTGTCCCAACGATCTGGCGCATAACCGATTTGAAACTGATCAATCATCTTGTCGTTCATTCCGCGGGCTCTTAAATACTTCATGGCTTCCGTACCATGTTCCGTATTCTTCAGCAGGAAATGGTACAGCTTGGCGCTAAGCTCATACGCTTCAATCAAACGTTCTTTTTCCGGATTACGAGGAATTACGGGAACTCCTTGACCTTCCGGCAACGAGATATCATTCTCTTCTGCCATTGTCTTGACGGCTTCGGGAAAAGAAAATCCTTCGATTTCCATTCTAAACTTAATGGCGTTTCCGCCCTTACCGCAGCCATAGCAGTAAAAGATTTGGCGTTCCGGTGTAACCGTAAAGGAAGGAGTCTTCTCTGAGTGAAACGGGCACAAGCCCTTCAGGTATTTCCCCTGTTTGGTAAGATGCACGTATTTGCTGACCGTATCCACAATATCGCTTTTGGCCAGTACTTCCTCAATGACATCATCCGGAATATTGCCTTGTCCGGTACTCATCCAAACCACCTTCATCTCTTTTGGCACGTAAATAGTATTCGCTACGGGTGGACATTCTCCTGCAATTCACGCAAAAGTTTTGTCAGTTTATGTTGAAAAAACCTCCGGTCTTCGTCAAGCAGTTTCTTGGGCCCTTTGCCATACCTTCCTTGTTTCCTCGCCTTCGCCTGATGGTGACGGGAATCCAGCATGAAATCGATATCCGTATTATGGAAAATACGGCCGCGAAAGGAGATCACGTGGCATGATTTGGCAAGCGCAAGCGCAGCCAGTCCATAATCCTGCGTCACCACGATATCCCCCCTGGATATGTGGTTAGCGATGTAGAGGTCGGCACTTTGATCACTCCGGTCCACCTGGATCGTCGTAACCCCTTCTTCGGCTTGCAGCAGATGATCGTAGGAAGAAACAAGCAGCACCGGCACACGGAATGTACGAGCAGTCTCTGCGATTTCCTTCTTAACTGGACAAGCATCCCCGTCAACCACGATCGAAATGGAGCTTTCGTTCATACGCATCACCGGCTCTTATCTTAATCTTGGGTCCTTATTATGCTGTATATTATTATATACGTCTTTGGCCGATTAAAATCCTGCTGCCCAAATAAACAATGACCTTGCCCTTGCTTGAATCCGTCCGTTCATAGCGAAAGCGCCATCCCGCGCTGAACCGCGGGCTGTCGCTTTCACTGAACAATACATTATACCATTTGCAAAATCATGCTGTCACTACTACCACACCAATTTCGTGAAATCGGCATACCGCTTCAAGTCACCGTCGATGCCGGAGAGCAGCGCAAGGCGATTGGCCCGAACCGCTTCGTCTTCAGCCATCACCATGACCGAATCAAAGAACCCGGTAATCGGCTCCCTCAGTCCACTCAGCAAGGACAATGAACGTTCGCCGTCCGCTGCCTGCAGCGCGGCATGGTAATCTGCGCGAATCGCGTTCCAAGCTTCATAAAGCTTGTTTTCTTCCGATTCCGTGAACAGTTCGGCGTTGACGGCGGCCTTGCCCGCCTTGGCAGCCAAATTGCTGACCCGGTTGAAGGACTCTACCGTCGTTTTGAAATCCTGGACGCTCTCCACGGCATTCATCAGCGCATGGCCGCGGGATACGACGGACACCACATGATCGAATCCGGCCGTAATGACCGCATCCACCACATCATAACGCTGGTCTTCGGACAACAGCTTCTTCACGCGAAGCCCGAAGAACTCCTTAAGGTCTTTGCGGATTTCGTCCGTCGATCGCTTCAATACGCGAATGTTCTCGTGAACCTCGAGCGCTACGCCGAACACGTCGGATAAAGTCACCGGAAGTTTGTGCTCCAAGATGATCTGAACGATGCCCGCAGCCTGACGCCGGAGTGCGTAAGGATCCTGGGAGCCAGTCGGAATAATGCCGATGGAGAAGCATCCCACGATGGTGTCGATTTTATCGGCGATGCTCACGATGGAACCCACCATCGTGGAAGGCACCGAATCGCCGGCAAAGCGAGGCTGGTAATGCTCAAACACCGCTTTGGCCACATGCTCCTTCTCACCGGCTTTTCTTGCGTAATCCTCTCCCATGACCCCCTGCAATTCAGGGAACTCATAGACCATCTGCGTCACCAGATCGAATTTGCAAATATCGGCCGCACGGCTCACGGAATCGGCTGCGTCAGCAGAAACGTTAAGCTTCGCGGACAGTTGGTCCGATATCCGGCGTATTCTGCGGACTTTATCGCCGATCGTCCCCAGCTCTTCATGGAAAACGATGCTCTCCAGCTTCGACAGGGCATCCTTGATCTGAAGCTTCTGGTCTTCCTCATAGAAGAATTTCGCGTCCGATAAACGAGCCCGCAGCACCTTCTCGTTTCCTCTCGCAATCACGTCGAGGGAGCGGCTGTCCCCGCTGCGAACCGTTACGAAATACGGAAGCAATTGTCCCTGCTTATCCAGCACCGGGAAATACCGCTGATGCTCACGCATGGACGTAATCAATACTTCCTGCGGAATATGAAGGAATGAGGAGTCGAACGATCCGTACAGCACGGTTGGAGTCTCAACCAGGAACAATACCTCCTCAAGCAGGTCATCCTTGATCGCGATATTCCAGTCCTTCTCCTGGGCCAGCGCCTGGATCTGCGAAACGATCATCTCCTGGCGCTCATTCACATCGACGATAACATGCTGTTCGCGAAGCACGTCCCGGTAAGCAGATGCTTCCGGAATTACGGCTTCTCCGCCAAGGAAACGATGCCCGCGAGTTACGTTACCGGCCTTCACGCCCGTAATTTCCAGATCTACCGTCTCGCTGCCCAGCATCGCGACCATCCACTTAATCGGACGGACAAATTTGAATTCGTGCGCTCCCCAGCGCATGTTTTTCGGAAATGTCATCGAAGTCAGTATTCCAAGCAGTCCTTCGGACAGGATGGACTTCGTATCCACGCCGACGCTATTCTTCGTCACGTAAATATACTCGACTCCGCCGAGCTCCTTAAACGTAAAGCTCTCGGGATCAACGCCCTGGCTTTTGGCAAAACCAAGAGCCGCCTTACTCCACTGCCCGCTGTCATCGAGAGCGATCTTGCGGGAAGGCCCTTTCACTTCCTCGCTGACGTCCTCTTGCTTATCCGCAACGTTCTGAACCCATACCGCCAAGCGGCGCGGGGTGGCAAATGCCGTGACTTCGCCATGCGCGATTCTGGAAGCATCCAGCCATTTGACCAACTTGTCCTGAAGCTGCTCCATCGCGGCGCGCAGAAATCTCGCCGGCACTTCTTCCAGGCCGATTTCAAACAATAAATCCTTAGACATGCTCTGCGCCCCCTTTCTTAATCAGCGGGAAGCCCAGCTTCTCGCGCTCCTCCAAATACGTGGCAGCTACCTGACGAGCCAGGTTGCGCACGCGCATGATGTATCCCGTTCTCTCCGTTACGCTGATCGCGCCTCTGGCATCCAGAAGGTTGAACGTATGCGAGCATTTCAGCACATAATCATAAGCGGGGAACACCAGATGCTGGTTCATCGCTTTATTCGCTTCTTCCTCGTACATGTTAAACAGCGTAAACAGCATCTTCACGTCGGACACCTCAAAGGTATACTTCGAATGCTCGAATTCCGGCTGATGGAACACGTCTCCGTAGGTAATGCCGTCTACCCACTCCAGATCGAACACGTTCTCTTTATCCTGGATGTAGGATGCAAGGCGCTCCATGCCGTAGGTAATCTCCACAGCCACCGGATTGGCGTCAATGCCGCCAACCTGCTGGAAATACGTAAACTGCGTGATCTCCATACCATCGAGCCATACTTCCCAGCCCAAGCCCCATGCACCGAGCGTTGGCGCTTCCCAGTTGTCCTCGACAAAACGGATGTCATGATCAAGCGGATTGATGCCAAGACGCTTCAGGCTCTCCAAATACAGCTCCTGGATATTGTCAGGCGAAGGTTTGAGAATGACCTGGAATTGGTGATGCTGATACAAACGGTTCGGGTTCTCCCCATAGCGGCCGTCGGCCGGGCGACGGGAAGGCTCAACATAAGCCACGTTCCACGGCTCAGGTCCGATCGAACGCAAATACGTCATCGGGTTCATGGTACCGGCGCCTTTTTCCGTGTCGTACGGCTGCACGATGATGCAATTCTGTTCCGCCCAAAATTGCTGCAGCGTCAAAATCATCTGCTGGAAATTCATGATTTTAGCTCCTTTGTTTTCTTTTTCGAATCCAATCCATCATGCTTACATTTCTCTGTACAACAAAAAGCTCTCGTCCTACGCCTGTTGTACAGACATAGGGACGAGAGCTGTAGCTTCCCGCGGTTCCACCCTACTTGGCCTTGCTTATGCCGCCGAGTGATCTGACGATCTCCAGCGATAAGCAAAACCCACTTTATCGTTTCACCATGCTCCCGGGTGCCCTGTTCATGAATATCTCCCGCCAGGCTTCCACCACCCCCGGCTCGCTATCATTGGATCGATTATTCACTACTTTCCCGTTCAATGCATGCCAGTATTCAAAAAACTAATAAACTGATAAATATAATACCTCATTCCATACCTTACGTCAAATGTTGTACTTGTCCATTTGATCCAAAAAGTTTTGCGATTTCAAACGCAGCCCCAGCTGCATATCCATCAACGCTCGCATAACTTTTTTGAGCTCGGCCTTCGTTTCGTCCTTTACGTCTACATTGCCCAGCCGCCTCAGGTCCAGGCGTCCAAACAGGCGCAGCAGCTTCAGCGTTCTGGTCGAGATGGCCATCGCCGGCGGATCCAGATGTTTGCAGTAACGGCACAGCACGCCGCCAAGGCGGGGGCTCACCAGCATATCTTCGTCTTTTCTGGATTGATTGCATGAAATGCAAACATCCAGCTCCGGCCCGTACCCTGCCGCCTGCAAAATTTTCATCTCATACAGATTGATGATAATTTGGGGATCCTTATCCTCCTGAAGGGCTTCCAGGCAGGCCTTGAGCTGATGAAACCAAAAAGCGCCCGTCTCCTCATCCTGCAGCACCCGATCCAAGAGCTCGCAGGCATAAGAAGCATAGGCGGCTTTTACAAGGTCCTCCCTGAGCCCGTGGTGAGATTCCATAATCTCGCCGGCGTTCAAGTTGCCAAGCCCGGTACCATTGCGGAAGAACACATATTCTCCATAAGTAAACAGCTGCGTCAGAGCAGCATGACGGCTTTTCACCTTCTTTGCTCCTCTGACCAGCACGCCTACCTTGCCCGATTCTTTGGTGCAAAGTGTAATGATTTTGTTCCCTTCACCGTAGTCCATGCTGCGGATGACAATCCCTTCCGCCCGATATAGCATGCGCTTTCCCCCAACCATTCCTGGAACAACCAATGATTACTCGTCTTCTTCATTCGGGGCCGCCTCGTCTTCAACGGATGCAGCTGCAAGGACCGATTCACCCTCGGCTTCCTTATACAGCAAATACGCATCGACATCTCCAGTCATCGCAAAATACTTCCACGAAAAATCTCGCATTCGTATTCATCCTCTCTTCGGAAATGACGTCTGCATCATCTACGAAAATTAGGATGTGCCTCTAGAGCAGATTTATGAAATGCAATTGTTGGCAGGCGGCAGCCGCGTATGATTTCCCTCGAATTTGAGCCGGCTTCATTATTCCCCGCGGTGAAATCCGAGATCGCGAAGAACGCGTTCTTGATTGCGCCAATCTTTTTTTACTTTAACCCAGAGCTCCAAGAAAATCTTGGACCCCAGCAGCCTTTGAATATCCTGGCGGGCCTGTCTGCCCACTTCTTTAAGCAGCGCCCCCTGCTTGCCGATAATGATGCCCTTCTGGGAATCGCGCTCTACGAAAATAACGGCGGAAATATAGACGGTTCCGTTCTCTTCGACCCGCATGTCCTCGATGGTGACTGCGATGGAATGAGGCACTTCCTCCCTGGTCATGTGCAAAATTTTCTCGCGAATCAGCTCGGCGCATACGAATTGCTCCGGATGGTCCGTCACTTGGTCCTCAGGATAGTACTGCGGGCCAGGCGGCAAATACTTCTGGATTTGCTCAAGAAGCGTGTTCACATTGCTGCCGAGCTTCGCGGAAATCGGGACGATCTCTGCAAAATCATGCAGCTTCCGATATTGCTCGATCAGAGGCAGCAGAGCGGGCGGCTCAATCTTGTCGATTTTGTTCATCACCAGGATGATCGGCGTCTTGATCTTCTGCAGCTGCTCGGCGATATACCGGTCTCCCCCGCCGATGCCCTCGGACGCGTCAACCAGGAACAATGCCGCTTCAACCTCACCCAGCGTGCTCAAAGCGGTCTGGTTCATATAATCTCCGAGCTTGGACTGACGCTTATGGATGCCCGGCGTATCCAAAAAAACCACTTGAGATTCGTTGGTCGTATAAACGCCATGGATTTTGTTTCTTGTCGTTTGCGGCTTGTCCGACATGATGGCGATTTTCTGGCCGATCACTTGGTTCATTAGCGTCGATTTGCCTACGTTCGGTCTGCCGATAATTGCCACAAAACCGGATTTAAATTGTTTTTTTTGCATACCATGCCTCCGTTACGGTTCCGTATCTACGTGTTGTGTACTACATGATTCCATACTATATGATTTGGAGTCTTATTGCTTGTTTAAATCCCATGGACCGAACGCCCCCGGCAGCAGTTCGCTGACGGTCGTCTCCTTGATGTCGCCCTTCATGTTACCCATAATGACCTTCATATCCGGCTTGCACAGCTCCACCAGCACTTGCCGGCATACGCCGCACGGCGTGCACGGGCCGTCCGTATCCGCAACGATGGCGATCGCTTGGAAGCTCCCCGCTTCATGACCGTCGGCAATCGCCCGGAACAATGCCGTGCGCTCCGCGCAGTTGGTCGGTCCGTAGGCGGCATTCTCCACGTTGCAGCCCAAATGCACCTGTCCGCGAGAATCCAGCAGGGCCGCTCCCACGCCGAATTTCGAATAAGGTATGTACGCCCGCGTTCGCGCTTTAATCGCTTCTTGCATCAACAAACCTGCATCCATATCTAGTTCCTCCTATATCGTTCAGTTTGTTAAAGAATGTATCCATTCCCATACCGGTTCATAGAAGACCAGAATGCCGATCACGACGGCAAACGCCGCTGCAACGAACGCTGCACCTGCTGCCGTATCCTTAGCCACCCGGGCTAACTCATGTTCATCTGGCGAGATCAAATCGATGATGGCCTCCACCGCAGTATTGACCAGCTCCGCGATGAATACAACGGAAACCGCCAATAGCAAAAATAACCAGCGGATTCGATCCAATTGCAGCAAAGCTGCTGCGATGAACACGATCAAGGCAGCAGCAATGTGGATTTTCATATTGCGTTCCGTTTGTACAGCCGTCAAGATGCCTCGTATAGCGCACCTAAAAGCCCGGTATAACGATTGTCTGTGCGGCTTCACTATCTTGTCAATCCTACTTCGGCAAGTACCGCTTCCTGTTTGCCCATCATTTCGGCTTCGCTTGCCTCATCCTGATGGTCATATCCGAGCAAGTGAAGAAATCCGTGAACAAACAGAAAACCCAGCTCACGCTCCAGGGAGTGACCGTATTCTTCGCTTTGCAGCTTCGCCCGGGGGACCGAAATAATGATATCGCCCAGTACATCCGGCACGCTCTCCAGCTCTTCTCCCTCTTCCAGCTCATAAATGATCTCGAGCTCATCGTTCGTTATTTCATTCATTGCAAAGGAGAGCACGTCGGTCGGGCGATCGATTCCCCGGTACTCCCGGTTCAATTCATGGATCCCTTCATCATCGACAAAGGTCAGATCAACCTCGCCATCGGTTACGCCTTCAGCCTCTCCGGCCTTCTGCAGAATCGCTTCAAGCAGGGCGATCAATTCCTCGCCAATCTGAAAATCCTCTTGTTCATTATTCCATGCCAGCTGCAGGCTCATTCTTATACGCTCCTTCTCTGTTCCTCACTCGTTGCGGACGTCTCCGCTGCGGTCGAGGCTTCGCCGTTCGGCGCGGACAGTTTGGGACGCTTCACATCCTCCGGATATTCGATCCGGGAATGGAAAATCCCCATCACCGTCTCCTTTAACGTCTTGGCGATGATGTCCAGTTCCTTCATCGTTAAATCGCAATCATTAAACTGATGGTCATCCAGACGCCCCTTGATAATCTTCTCGATCATCGATTCGACCTGTTCGACCGTTGGTTTACGCAATGATCGGACGGCCGCTTCCACGCTGTCGGCGATGCCGACAATCGCAGACTCCTTGGATTGGGCCTTCGGCCCCGGATAGCGGAAATCATCCTCCGTGAAATCCGGCTCGACGCCCTGCTCTTCCGCCTGGCGAACCGCCTTATGATAGAAATAGTGTAAAAACGTGGTGCCATGATGCTGCTCCGCAATATCCCTTATCGGCTTGGGCAGCTTGTACTCCTTGAGCATCTCCACGCCATCCCTTGCATGCGCTACGATAATGGATTTGCTCAGCTTCGGTTCTATGGAATCATGCGGATTCTCCATATTGTTCTGATTCTCGATGAAATAGATCGGGCGCTTGGTTTTTCCGATATCGTGATAATAAGAACCGACGCGGCACAGCAGTCCGTTGGCGCCAATCGCTTCCGCAGCTGCCTCGGATAAGTTACCGACCATGACGCTGTGATGGTATGTGCCCGGCGTCTCTGTCAGCAGTTTGCGAAGCAGCGGATGGTTCGGATTCGACAATTCAACCAGCTTCAACGCCGAGAGGATGCCGAAGGTGACTTCAAAGAACGGCATGAGCCCGATAACCAGGATCGCCGTTAACAGTCCGCCCGCGATGGCAAAGCCGATCGAATACAGCGTTTCCGTCGTAGTCCACGTGTCGTTATTGAGCAGCAGCATAATGAACACGATCAAGGCGCCGAAGAGAGAAGCCATGATGCCGCCCTTCAGCATCGTCGACCGCTGGCTCGCGCGGTGGATCGAGAAGATCGCCACGCAGGAAGTCACGGCTGCGAATAACCCGAACTTGAAGTCGAACAGTTCCCCTTGAACGTTCAATATGACGCTTGCCATGATGCTGAAGATAATGACGCTGAAATAGGCAAGCGAGGTCTCCAGCAGCAGGGTAACCAGAATCGCGCCGATCGCGACAGGCGCCAAATACCCCACGTACATCTGGGAATCGCTCTGCAGAAATGCGGTCAAATGCATGGTGATCAGCGTAATGACGTACACCAGGACCAACATCAGCAGCTGCGAGTTGTTGTATTTGAATTTGCCCGGCTCCGACTGCCGGATGAACATCAGTATGCCGAGGGACAGCAAAACGGACAGGAGCAAAACGCCAAGCTCCGGCCAATAGTTGATGTCGTCCTTCAGCAGCCCGTTCTTGCCGAGCAGCTCGTACAGCTCCGGCGTGATGAGCTGACCCTTTGCCACAAGGATGTCCCCTTGTTTGATAAAGACGGGCGGGGTATTCTCGCGAGCTTCAACCTTCGCATTCTTCGTGGCGACCTCGTCATAGAACTTGTTGGCCGTAATCGTTAAACTCGCCAGTTCCTGAACGACTTCCCTGGCGGTCCGATCATTCAACGAGCTGGTGTTCACTCGTTCCGCCACGCGGGTGCGGGCCGTGTCGGCATCCACGATCTCGTTCAGCATCAGCCTGGAGACGATCTCGCGGGCTACGGGCTTCATCTGGATAATATCTTCCGAATTCAACCGCGGTATCTTAATGAACGTTTCCTCGGGAATCCGATAGGTTTGTTCTTCGATGACCCGCTGCATTTCCTGAAGCAGCTCTTTGGAGTAGGCTTCATTCGTGCTGTTGGCCGACACGAAATTTTGCACGAATTCTCTGGCCATCCGCGGAATTTCTTTGCGATAAATCTCCACCTTTTCGGCGGAGCTGATATCCACGTCCTGGTTCAAACGTTCAATACGGTCAAGGATCTGCGTAACCAGAACGTCGTTCCGCAGCGGGACGAGAGGGTAAATCGGCTGGACGTTCTCCGCCGCCGCCTCCTGTGCCTTCAGCGTCGCCTTGCTGTCCTCGATTTGAACGGGCGCCACGATATTCTTTTCGCTTTTCGTATTGACCTGGATGTCATAGCGTTCCGGCAAAAGCTTGGATGCTAGACTGATATAAAAGAGCAAAGCAAGCAGCAGAAACAGAATATAGCGTGTTGCCACGCTATATTTCCATCCGCTGTTTTTACTCCATATGGACTTGTCCGTCGATGGTTCTTTGGAGGCCATTGCGACAATCCCCTTTAATCTTGGTTTTCTGCTGCTTTATCATAAGCGACGATGATTTTTTGTACTAAGGAATGACGTACAACATCCTGTTCGGCGAAATAGACGAATCCGACTTCCTCAATTCCGCTTAATATCGTTTTAGCTTCGATAAGTCCTGATTTTTTCCCCCGCGGCAGGTCAATCTGGGTCACGTCCCCTGTAATGACCATCTTCGAACCGAATCCGAGCCGTGTCAGAAACATCTTCATCTGTTCCGGCGTGGTGTTCTGTGCTTCATCCAAAATAATAAACGAGTCGTCCAGCGTCCGTCCGCGCATGTACGCGAGCGGCGCGATTTCGATCAACCCGCGCTCCAGCGCCTTGGCCGTTTGATCCGGGCCCATGACGTCGTATAAGGCATCGTACAAAGGTCTCAGATAAGGGTCAACCTTCTCTTGCAGGTCTCCGGGCAAGAAGCCCAGGCTCTCTCCGGCCTCCACCGCGGGTCTTGTCAGAATGATTCTTTTGACGGATCCTTCCTTGAGCGCGGCTACGGCCAGAACGACGGCCAAATAGGTCTTCCCTGTTCCGGCAGGACCGATGCCGAATACGATGTCCCGCTTCTTGATGGTGGTCACATAGTGCTTCTGACCGATGGTTTTTACTCGAATAGGCTTACCTTTGAAAGTTGTCGTAATCTCGCCCTTGTACAGATCCAGCAGCTGATCGGCTCTCAGATCCTTGGCAAGTTCTACAGCATAAAGAATATCACGCTCGGTCAAAATGTAGCCGTTGCGCACAAGCTGGAGCAGCACTTCAAACAGCTGCTGAAGACTCTCCACATTTCGATGTTGTCCCCGAATCGTGATGACGGCTTCCCGTGAATCGATCGTTGCAGGAATCTCTTTTTCGATTAATTTTAGAAATGTATCTTGTGGTCCGAATAAGGACAGACCTTCTGACGCGCTTTGAAGTAAAATTTGAATGCTGGTCGTTTGCTGTGACAAATAGCCTCATTCTCCTTGATCGTATACTATGGGAAGTTCTTTCGCGATGGTCTCTTCCACCTCAAAAAGCACTTTCATATAAACTTTACCATTCTCTTTCTTATCATGCAAAATTTTTTGGCTTACGAATCTTGAATCGGTCCCATATTTCGCCAAAATATCGCGGCGTGCCCCCTCGATTCCCTCTTTTTTGGCTTCATCCTCGGTAATGGTCCGCTGGACCTCGGTGACCTCCATGATTTTTTCCGTCATCCAGCCGAGCGGCAGCACGCGCGTCCTCCAAGTCAGCGGATCATAGAAGGTCAGGGTCTCCTGCTGCGAATACGAGATTTCCCCGTAGCCCCACAACTGAACGGCACGATCCCCGAACACGATATAGGAGCGCTTCTTTCCTTCGCCCGTATAGACCTTATGCGTTTTTACCAACGGAATTTCGATATCGTATTCATGCCATACCAGGCCTCTCACTTCCCCCTTGGCTACGACTCTTTCCGAGTTCTCCTCATCCCCAAGAACCCCGGAGATCAGAATGTCGCCCTTCTTCACCCGGCTGTTGATCCCTACTTTAGGAACCCCCTTCTCTGCGTACATGTGAGTAATTACCGCGTCCTGGGTACTGATCAGATGCCTTGGGCTCTGGAGAGGCGGTTTCTCCGGCACGGCTGCCTCGACGATCTGAATGCGTATGCGCGTCCCGTTGCGTTCCACCCCTACCCAAGAGGTTCCCGGAAGACGGACGGTCAAATTCCCGGACAGCTTGTCCATCGATTGCAGCTTAAATATCCATTGAAACGGATAAATGCCCTCCTGTTTGGCCGCATCCAGCACATCTTCCGACGCAATCGTTTCATTCCCCTCGACCTCCACGTTCCATACCATGGACGAAAGCGTCAGCAGGATCATAAAAAACGCAACGACGCCGATAACAAACGCTTTGCGTTTCAACAAACGTCGTGCTTGAAAAGGATAACCAAAACGCTCCTTGATGCGCGTACGGCAGCCTGTCCGTTTTAACAGCGGACGGAGCCCTTTGAAATCTTTCAGCAGCAGCTTAAACTCTGCTGAATGCGCCCCTGTCGGTGTTACATCCCAAACCGGGGTCCCGGCCTCCGCCAATGAATTGATGAATGCTTCCACATGCTCACCGCGAACGGCGAGCTTCAAATATCCTCGAAGATGGATCATCGTCGGAATCTTCACGGTTTCTCCCCCAATCCTATGTATTGAATATTATGAATGGTGCCTATGATGGTCACTTCATGGCTTTGAATGGCCTGAATCGCAAGCCCGGTCCCGGAAATCTCCAAAGAACCCTGCGTTAATGACAACACAAGTCGTTCCTCGGAAAAATGCCGGACTCCGCGATGGTTTTCGATATGCAGCTCTTTATTGCCAATCAGGGTCAACCGCGGTAAATCAAATAACAGGTCCTGTGGCAAATCAAGCATTTCTTGGGTCCATTTCTGCAGCTTGCGGCTGATGCGGGACATATGGAGACTTTCCCCCTTCCTGTACTGTACACCTTATGCCCCAGGTAGCCGTTTTATGAGATGAAAAGTAAAAAGACCGCCCCGTCAAAAATCTGACGAGGCGGTCTCCCGCTTCTATGAATCTAAGAATCTATGAATCGCAGCTAATTTCTTAAAACTTACCCTAACCTATGGCACTGAACACCTCAGACGCGCCGCCGTTTACCGGCGAGGATTCATGGAGCGTTTGGCGCGCGGGGGACCCAATATCTCAGCCCACACAATGCCGTTTCGAGCCTGTTCAGCAAGAACCGAACGGCCATTCTTGCCCTGTTCCTGATCCTCGTCGTGAATTTCGACAACGGTTTCCGGTATATCGAGTGTCATCCGATTCAGATGGGAGTGGATCCGGTCCAGATCCCTCTGCATCATCTCGATTCGATGATCCATACTGTCGTGGCTCGAACTCATTTCAAGCCTTCGTTTCATTCGGTCAATCTCTTGATGCTCAAGAGAATATCCGTTTCCGGTATCCGCTTCTTCCTCATCGATCCTGTCGATCCGGGGGCTTTCCTGAACAGGTGCCGGACGGGAGACTTGCGGAGCGGTCTGTACCCGTCTTGCTTCAGGCCGCTGTGGCCGCTGCTGTCCCGGTCTTGCAGGACGGTCCCCTTCGCCGCCGAAGGATGGCATACGGGGGTTTTTCCCGTCCTCAGCGTTCTTGCCGCGCTTTCCGAGGGCGGAGATGATGAAGAAGCCTATAACAGCTACAATGTAAAAATTTTCGATTAACCAGCTCACTATAGGCTCACCTCATCGTGGTTACTTGGTTTTGTTGTCTCCGGAGTTGTCATTATTCTCACCCATCTTACCGAAGGAACCTCTCATTTGCGTATCGGCTTCGATATTCTTCAGGTTCATATAATCCATCACGCCCAGCTGGCCGCTGCGAAGCGCTTCGGCCATCGCCAGCGGAACTTGGGATTCCGATTCCACCACGCGCGCTCTCATTTCCACGACGCGGGCCTTCATCTCCTGCTCTTGCGCTACCGCCATGGCACGGCGCTCTTCCGCCTTCGCTTGGGCAATGCGCTTGTCGGCTTCCGCCTGTTCGGTCTGCAGGTAAGCACCGATGTTTTTGCCTACGTCGACGTCCGCGATATCGATGGACAGGATTTCAAACGCAGTCCCTGCATCCAAACCTTTGGAAAGCACGGTTCTTGAGATCGAATCCGGATTCTCCAGCACGTCTTTATGGGAATTACTTGAACCGACCGTGGTTACGATACCTTCGCCGACACGGGCGATGATCGTTTCTTCCCCTGCGCCCCCGACCAAACGGTCGATGTTGGCGCGCACGGTCACGCGGGCTTTAACCTTCACTTCAATACCGTCTCTCGCCACGGCTGCCACGACCGGCGTCTCGATCACGCGCGGGTTAACGCTCATTTGAACCGCCTGCAGAACATCGCGCCCAGCAAGATCAATCGCCGCAGCTCTTTCAAACTCAAGCGGTATGTTCGCGCGCTGGGCTGCAATTAAGGCGTTGACCACCCGGTCTACGTTACCTCCGGCGAGATAGTGACTCTCCAGCTGGTTGATATTAAGACCAAGTCCTGCCTTTGTAGCCTTGATGAGCGGATTCACGATCCGGCTTGGCGTTACGCGCCGCAGGCGCATGGCCACCAATGTAATAATCCCGATGCGCACGCCGGAAGCGAGCGCCGAGATCCAGAGCATTAACGGGAAGAAACTGAAAAACACGCTAAGCAGGATAATCGCGACAACCCCGATTAGAAGAATCGGTACCAAAGAACCATCCAATTCCATATTCGTTTACCCTCCAATATTGATTATTTGCCTTCATCACGCAGAACGTTTAAACACGGGCTCTTTTAATACTACACAATTCCGCGCAGAGGTTCACCCTTTTTCTTCCTCTACCACAATTCGGGTACCGTCCGTCTTGATGACGCGGACCGGTCGGCCGGAATCGATGAATCCGCCGAGGGTAACCACATCAAGGCGCCGTCCCTCAAGTTCCATCGTCCCAGCCGGCCGAAGCGGCGTAATCGAAGTTCCGACCAGGCCGATCAGTACATCCCGGTCTTCATTCGGAATATACCCTTGTTCCTTCGATAAGCTGTCGCTGAGTATGAACTTTCGCCATACTCCCCGTTCCTTGAATACGAGGGCAACCACAATGATGGCCACCAGGGCCGATGCCGCTGCAACCCCAAGGGACAGAGCAACATGAGAGGTGCTATAGGCCGCCATGACGACGCCGGCAATCAAGCTGGCAGAGCCTATGATGCCCAGTATCCCGAAGCTTGGCACAAACAGCTCCATCGCCAGCATCACGATACCGATCACAAACAGCAGCCAGGTCTCCCAACCGGCAAATCCGGCCACCTGGTTGCCGAAGAAATAGAGCACGAATGCAACCACGCCAAGAATCCCCGGCACGCCGAAGCCTGGAACAATGACTTCGATAATCACGCCGGCGATACCGATGAACAACAGCAGCGTCATGACCCCGGGATGCGTAAGAAATGTAGCCAGCTTCTCCGAGAACGTCGGCTCCATCCGGAATACGTCCTGCGTGGAGTAGTCCATCCATGTGATGACCTCTTCGGTGCTGTTCGCAATCGTGTCTGCGTAACCTGTCTTCAGCGCTTCATCATGCATCAAGGATAGACCCTCGCCAGGTTGTTTCGTCAATCCGATTTCAGGCATATCGACCTTCAGATTGATATCTGCCATGCCCATCGCGATTTCTTTGTTTCTACCACCCGCTTCCGCAGCTCCTGCCATCTTGCTCTTCCACCAGGAAACCAGCTTGGCATCTTCGATCCGATTGCCTCTGGCATCCACCATATAAGCCGCGCCGATCATGCTGCCCTCGGACATGGCAATCTTGTCTGCATTGAGTGCGATGTAACTGCCGGCCGATGCCGCATCGCCCGTAATGTAAGCCACGATCGGAATCTCGCTGCCCTTCATCAAGGTAGCAATTTCACCCGCTTGGTCGACAAGACCGCCCGGCGTATCGATTTCCAGGACGATCAGTCCTGCCGCCATCTCTTTGGCTTCCTTAAATCCGCGTTCCATAAAGCTGGTTAAGCCGCGTTCGATCGGCTGCTTCACCGGAATGACGTACACCGACCCGATGTTAGCCGCCATCGCGGATTTCATCGGTGCTGCATACATTCCGATCGATATCAGCATCATCACGACCGCTGCCGTTAATGTCAGGAATCTGCGCATCCACAACTTTCTACTCATCTTTTCCCCTCCTTTTCGACTTAATTCGGCCACCTCTACCTTCATTTCGACAAAACAGGTTCAGCGGCCTGCCTCTTGCATAAGCATATGTATCTACTTGCACCCATATGGTAGTTATTACGAATCAGAAACGGTTTCGTTTCAAAAAGTATGCCCATCCATGGAAAAAACCATCGATCAAGGCGCTCGGCTTCTCCAAGCCCTGCTCCTTCACGACAAAGAAAAAACACCCCTTGAGAAAACAAGGGGTGTTTCACTTATGTTGTTACAGAAATTGTTGAACAACTTGATTGACAAGCTTTCCGTCTGCACGCCCTTTAACTTTCGGCATGAGAGCGCTCATTACTTTACCCATCTCGGCTTTTGAAGAAGCACCGGTTTCCTGGATGGTCTGCTGTACAATGACTTTAATTTCTTCTTCAGTAAGCTGTTCCGGGAGGTAGGCGCTAAGGAGCTCAATTTCTGCTTTTGCATCGGCGGCAAGATCGTCGCGTCCCGCTTTTTCAAATTCTTGGAGGGCATCTTTGCGCTGTTTGATTTCACGACTAAAAATATCAAGCACTTCGTTGTCATCCAAACTTCGTTTCAAATCTATTTCAAGATTTTTTATCGTCGAACGAACCATTCGAATCGTTGAGAGTTTGAACTTGTCCTTACTCTTCATCGCTTGCTTCATATCTTCGTTCAATCGTTCGCTAAGATTCATGCTAGTTCAGATCCTCCTAAAACTTTCTCTTACGAGCAGCCTCGGACTTTTTCTTGCGCTTTACGCTTGGCTTTTCATAATGCTTGCGTTTCTTCACTTCAGCCAATACGCCATCTTTAGCAATGGAACGCTTGAAGCGACGAAGTGCAGCATCAATTGTCTCGTTTTTGCGAACTTTAGTTTCAGACACCAGTTTTCCCTCCCTCCGACCAGACCGTCCAAGAGCATTAACACGGTTCATCAAACTTCATTATAGGGCAAACCGAAATAGGGTGTCAACCTTGGGCGTTTAATTTACGATAGTCCGTGCAATGGAAACACCCCCGCGGCGGCCATGCGCTGCGAGGCTGATATATTTCTTCCTATGCAAGAAATTATGTATGAGCGGGGGAAATGCCGGTTAATGCGCCTAAGCGGCGGCCGCCCATCAGGTGATAGTGCACGTGGAACACCGTTTGTTCCCCATCGCGACCACAGTTGTTGATTAACCGATAACCGCTCTCCGCAATGCCCAGCTTGGCCGCGGCCTCTTTAGCCGCTTTGTGCATCTCGCCAATCAGCAGCAGGTCCTCATCCCCAATATCGTTCATGGAAGCGATATGCTTCTTCGGAATGATCAAGACATGAACCGGCGCTTCCGGGTTGATGTTTTGAAATACGAGCACCTTATCATTCTCGAGTATCTTCGTGGAAGGAAGCTCACCTTCTACGATTTTACAAAAAACACAATCCATTCGCGGTTACCCCTTTCATACGTTTACATGCTTTTATCATATAAGAAAACGGGCAGTGCGTCCAATCAATGGAAGATGATCCATATAAAAAAAAGAGAAGCACCCCTGGAACGCAGCTGTCCAGTAAGGAGGCGCTTCATCACGAGAGCAAGGGAAAAGAAAGGAATCTCTCATGATCAAGCGCCAGCCCGGTGCTTCTTCTATATGTCGGCTTATCTGTACTATAACAGCGCCTTGTTGCTGTTTCCGTGATTTAAATCACACCGCCTTATGTTTTGCGGCTACATCGATTCGATTGCAATCCGGGATCCCGCTCCCGCCTGTTCCGCCGGCTGTACCACCAGCTTGCGCGGCAGGCGTGCCCGAAGCTCGGGCACATGGCTGATGATGCCGACGGTTAGCTTATCGGTATGGAGGCGCTCAAGCGCGGTGATGACCGTCTCCAGCAGCTCCGGATCCAGCGTGCCGAACCCTTCGTCGAGGAAAAAGAATTGCAGCGGATATTGCCCGCGCAGCTGGATTTGGGCGGAGAGCGCCAAAGCCAAGGCCAATGAGGTCAGGAACGTCTCGCCGCCGGATAAAGTGGATACCGGACGCCGGACGCCGCCGTTGGCATCGTCCCGAATGACAAAGCCTCCGCCGGAATCCACCTCAAGCGAGTAGCGCTGCTTGGTCAAATAGCGAAGACGCTGGGAAGCCGACTGGCTCACCTGCATCAGCTGTTCTTCCGCAATATATTCAACAAACGCGTTGCCGCGCAAGCAGGACTGCAATTTGGACAAGCGTTCGCTCTCTCGCTGGAGGTTTAGGCGCCGCTCTTCCAATTCCATGAACCGGACGTGACGCTGGTTCAGGTCTTCCAAATCCCGCTCCGCCCGGGCTCTCGCCTGCAGCGCTTCCTCGTCGGTTGCACGGGCCGCCTGAAGCTCGGCTGTGCACCGTTCCCAGTCCTCTTCTTGGAACGGGCGGGTGCCAAGCTTCAGCTCGACGTCGCGAAGCCTCAGCGTCCATTCCCGCTGCCCGTCCCGATGCGCTTTTACGAGCTGGGCACATCGTTCGCTTTCTTCCGGGGTCAAGCAGGCTTCCATGACGGCATGCTCCGTAGCGAACGGAGAGGCGGCCAGCTGGTTCTCCCAGGCAAGCTTGGCAGCCACGTGCTGCTCCTGCGCGGCTCTTTCCGCCTGTTCCGCAAGCGCCGCTTCCTTGGCTGCATGCCGAGCCGCCTCCTCTGCCTTCCTGCATTCGCTCCTGGCTTGTTCCGCGGACTCCTTCAGCAGCTTCATCCTGGTCCTGCACTCGCCCAGCATTTCCTCGGCCGACCGGTCTCCGATCCATGCCTGAAGCCGCTCTTCTTTATCCTTCAGGCCATCCGCCTTTCCTTCCCGCTGCGCATCCCATTGAATCTGCAGCTTTTCGAGCTCAAGCAGCTGCTGCTCCAAGCGGAGGACGGCCTCCTTTTTCTCTTCGATGAATGGAACGCTGCGCTCGAGCCCTTCCTTAATCGATTCGGATTCCGCGTCCTTCTCCTGCATGAGCTGAAAACGGGCAGCTGCCTCTTCCAAAGGAAATTCCGGCTTGCTTTCCTGCCAGGAAGCCAAAATGTCCGCAGCTTCGGTTTCCAACCCGGCTAACTGATCCCGCATCTGGTGCTCTGCCGCTTGTCCATTCTCCAGCGCGGCGCTCTGTTTCATCAGCTCCTGCCGACATGCCAGGAGACTCTGCTGCACCTTGGAAACTTCCGTTCGGCATTGTCCGATGGCAGCAGCTTGAGCATCAGCCGCTTCTATGAGCCAGGCTGTATCCGAAGCAAGCTTTTCCGTGTCGTACGGCCCTTCAGCGACAGGCATGGCGGATACCGCGGCTTCCATCGATCCGCTCTGCCTGAAGGAAATCGCGTCAATCAATTCGCCGTCTGCGAAAGTGCCGATCTGCGAACGCGATTGACTTGCCAGCGACTCCGCTTCGTTATGCTGCCCCCGCAGGGTCAGTCTGGCTTCCTGGATTTGATGCGTGATCCGCGTCAGCCGGTCCATGCCCTCATCCAAAGTCTCTTCAGGCTGTCCTGCCGAAACGGCCGGTTGCGGATGATGCTGACTTCCGCACACGGGACAAGGCTCGCCTGCCCGGAGCTCGGCGGCCAGCGAAAGGGACAGCGCATGAAGCTGTCTGTCCCGAAGCGATCGGCTCATCGCCTGGCTTACCTCGACTGCGGCGGCGGCGATCCGATCGGCAATTGCCGATGCTTCGGCTGCGTCACGCTGCAAGCTGTCAGCCTGCATGGAGAGCTGTATGTAGTCGCGCTGCAGCTCCTGCTCCTGCTTCTGCATGGTACCCAATCTGGCCTCGAGCTCCTTCAGCTTGCCCTCCTGCGATTTCAGTTCGAGCTCGGACTTGTGCTTTTGCCTTCGGACAGCCTCAAGCGCTTGAACCTTCTGCATCGCCAAATGAAGCGCCTGGCGTTCCCCTGAGCGAGTCTCCAGCCCTTTCAGCTTGCCCTGCAGCTCCTCCTGCCGCCTGCGGCCTCGTTCGAGCAGCTCCTGCTCCTTATGCAGCAGTGCCGTTACCCCTTCGCGCTCTTGGCGCGCTTTCGTTCGCTGCGCATCCAGCTTGGCCAGTTCTTCCCGTAATGCATCGCGTTCCCGCTGCAATATAACGGCCTGCTCCAGCTGCTGCTCCCGAAGCACCAGCTTCGGTTCCTCGGCCCGAAGCGCATCCTGGGCGGCTTCATCCGCCTTCACCGCCTGCTCGGCCGCCTGCTGGGCGGACGCGGCTTGCGCCAGGAGCCCTTCGGCAATCCGCCGCCGCTGATCCCATGCCTTGCCGGATTCGCGCCATGCCTCGAGCGCGGGGAGAACGGCGGCCGCAGCCCCTGTCAGCTCAAGGCGGCGTTCCAACCGCTGCATCTCTTCCTCATGCTGGGCAAGCTCGTCCAGCTTCCCCTGCAGCCGCCGCTTTTCCATATCCAGCTCGCGAATTTTTCCCATAGCTTCATGGGCTTCCATGGCGGCTTGGAGTTGATTGCGGGATAACGCCGCGTGTTTCTTGGCATGTTCCAGCACCGCAGTCGCTTCCGCCAAAGCTTCCTTGCCTGCACTTCCAAGACCCTGCTGTTCCGCTTCGACCGATTTCAGAGAACCCTCCGTATCCTTAACACGGCGGCTGAGCTTGATCGCAAGCTGATCCCCGTACCGTTCCAAATGGAACAGCCGCTGCAGCATCTGCCGGCGTTCGCTCCCCTTCAGGGAAAGGAATTCGGCGAACTTTCCCTGTGGAAGCACGACCGCCCGGGTAAAATCGTCCATTTTGAGCCCGATTTTCTCTTCGACGCAGCGGGTGACCTCGGCCAATTTATCCGCCACCACCTGATCCCCTTCGGGGGTAACGCGAATGAAACGGCTCACCGTATTGCTGATGGAAAGCTCGTTTACCCGTTTGAACCTGCGCTCTACCCGGTATCGCTCCAGCCCGGCCGCGGAAGACAACTCAAACGTAAAGGAGACGGACAGACCGTCCTCCGAGTGGTTCATGATGCCCTGGGTTCCGTTAACCGCGCGCTCCACTTTTCCGTACATGGCTAAGGTAATCGCATCCAGCAGCGTGGATTTCCCGCTGCCCGTCGGTCCGAAAATACCGAAGAGCCCGGTTTCGCACAACGTTTCGAAATCAATCTCCTGCGTGCTTCGGTAGCTCTGCAGTCCGGATAACTTCAACAAAATCGGCTTCATTCTAAGACTTCACCTCCGTGCCGTCAGACTCAGACTCCTCTTCCTCAACCAGCTCCAGAAACAAATCGACCAGGTGATCCTCAGGCTCAGCTCCCCCGGTTTGCCGTTGGTAGAACTTTCGGAACAGGTCCGGCAGCGGCAGCCTTGAGCGCTCGCTCTCCAGCTCCAACGCTTCCATCTCCGGGTATACCGGACGAATGTGGACGATGCCGTCCCTGCTCTTGCGCAGCCGCTGAATATCGGCAAGCCCCATGGCCTCCGTTAAGGATACCTCCAGATCAATGAAAGCCTGGGGATCGCGCCCCTCATCCAGCCAGCGGTAGACTTCATCCAAGCCGCCTTTGGCCTTCCATCGGACGAGCGGGCGGCCGCTGCTGAGAAACAGCTCCTCAATCACGGGAGCTCCTCCCGGCGATACGTCAACCATGGTCACCGATTTCGCCTGTCCCGCTTCCGAGAAGCTGTAGGCCAGCGGGGATCCGCTGTAGCGGATCATCCCCTCCCCTTTCACAGCCTGGGAACGATGCAGGTGACCCAGCGCCGTATAGGCAGCGCCGACAGCGAGTGCCGACGGATCAACCGTGTACGCTCCCCCGACTTGAATCGGACGCTCGGAATCGCTCTCGACGCCGCCAAGGACATAGATATGGCTCATCGCCAGATTGACCGTCTGCGGAGAAAATTCCCTTGCCATCATCCTCATCAGTTTTCCGACTCTCTCGCTGTAGGCGCGGCGAAGCTGATCCTCATCCCCGTCGACCGATAACAGCTCGTTGAGCCTGGCCTCTGACGGGTAGGGCAGAGCTGCGATCTTGGCCGTTTCTCCGGTACGGGCTGCGGCAACCGTTACCGCATCGGCGATAGGTGTCCCTATCAGCGAGATGCCTCTGGCTGCAACAAGCGGCGTAACCGATGCAACCCGTTCCGGCTGATCATGGTTGCCTGCAATGACCACCATGGGGCGGCCTCCCTCCGTAAGTCTGGCGGCCGCTTCGTAGAACAACTGCTCGGCTGACGCAGGCGGATTGACGGAATCATAAACATCCCCCGCCATGAGGATCAGGTCCGCCTGCTGATCGTCCGCCAGCTTAACCAGCTCATCCAGAAAACGCTCCTGCTCGGCCAGCCGGCTTCGGCCTTCGAGCGTGCGCCCCAGATGCCAGTCCCCGGTATGCAAAATACGCATCGATAATCTCCTCTCCCGCTTCAAACGTCTAACAAAACATAACTTACCGAAAGGTTATGCCTGTACGGCATGTCCCCCATCAAAAAAGTACAGCCATTTCTCATGCACAGGCTCGCCTAAAATATCCTCCAAAGCCATTGCATACAGGTCCAGCTGAAAACGATACTGGTCAGCCAAGGCCGCCAGGCCGCCGCGATGCTCCAGCACCCGGTCGGTCTTATAATCAAGCAGCACAAGATGGCCGTTATGCCTGAACATGCAGTCCACAACCCCTTGGATCAGCACCGTTTCGTCCCGAAGCAGCTCCATCGCGGGCAAGCCCTGGGCCGTGTGTTCCGAAATCGGGTCCAGAAAAGCCAGACCCTGATAAGCTTCTGCCGCTGGGAGCGCATAGGAAAACGGCATCTCGCGCCAGACATCCTCTGCTGACAGCACCCGCTTTCCAAGGTCGCAAGCAAAAAGGCTGCTAATCTCCGTTGCTTCCACCGCGGAAGCCTGCTCACCGGTGATGATCTCCTTTTCCACCAGGTAACGGATGGTTTCTTCGATCTCCGCTGTCGGTTCTGCAGCGTCTTCCAGCCGTTGAAGCGGCAGATGCTGCATGATGGTATGATAGACGGTTCCCCGCTCGGCGGGCGTCAGCTTCGTGGACTCCATAAATTTCGGCCGCCGCAGGCTCAGCGTGAAGGAAGTGCTTGCGTCTATACGTTCCCTGCTCCGGCGTTTCACGGCCCGTTCCTCCAGCAAATCCAAGGAGGGGCTGTCCTGTAGGGCAAGCAGCTTTTTCATCTCCGTTACGGACGTTTTGGCCGATATTTGACTGACCGCTTCATAACGATAATTCCACGACAACCGCTGATCGATGGAAGCCCGCTGAACATCCGTCCCCTCCTCTTCCGCTTCGGCAATCGCAGATTCCGGGACAGGCTCGAGCCTGCGTAGGGCATTCAGCTTCGTCATCCGATTTTCGCTGTCCGCCTGAACGTCATCGCTCATGCCGGTCATGCCCTGCGCCAGGGATTCCGGCGTTTCAATCGAGAATATCCATTGCGATCGGTCTGCCGCTAACGCGCGCGAGCTCGTCTCTTCCAATCCCGCCTGTCCGCGGAGCGGACCCGCAGACGGATGCCGTATCACGGCCGGACCGATCCAATCCAGGTAGCTCCGTCCCCGGGCAAGGACGTAATCCGGCAGAAGCTGCTCCGGGTTAAAATCGGCCTGTGCCCAAGCGGACACCTTTTTCGGCAAATCCTTCACCGTGCCGACCAGGATCATCTTCTCTTTCGGCCTTGTAAGCGCAACGTAGAGCACCCGCATCTCCTCGGCCAGCAGCTCCAGCTGCGATCTGCGCCGAATCGCCAGGTTTGGCAGCGTCGGGTAGCTTACGCGCATGCCTTCATCCACGAACTTCGGTCCGAAGCCAAGCTCCTTATGCATCAGGAAGGGGGCGTTCAAATCCTGCTGGTTGAAATTTTTGGACAATCCCGCCACGAACACGACCGGAAACTCCAGGCCCTTGCTCTTGTGAATGGTCATCAGGCGCACCGCGTTGCCCTGGCTTTCCGTGCCTCCGGCCGTGCCAAGATCCCCGCCGCGCTCGCGGAGACGCGAGATAAAGGTCAGAAAACGGAAGAGCCCTCTCGAGGCTGTGTCCTGTTCATACTTCACGGCCCGGTCATATAAGGCGGTCAGATTGCCCTGACGCTGCTTGCCGCCGGGCAAGCCGCCAACCCAATCCAAATATCCGGTTTCGCTGTAAATCCCCCAGATCAGATCGCTCAGGCTTCCCTGACGCGCTTCCTGCCGCCAGCGCTGCAGCCGATCCATAAACAATCCAAGTTTGGCGCCAAGCTCCGCCGATATTTCGATAGCATGGCCCTCCGCCGATAGCGGGACATCCGAAAGATGGCTGCCTGCTACGAGCTCATGACCGGCGGCGGCTTCGGCCAGGCCTTCCAGTCCTGCGCCCGGCGTCCATTTTCCGTCGACGAAGCCCATAGGGCGTGCCGGATCCATGACCGGCGGCGCGACGCTTAACGAGACCGCCGCCTTCAGCGCATCGTAATAAGACCCTTTCGCGCACAGGCGAACCTGTGCCATCTCTTCCTCGGATAATCCAAGAATGGGCGAGCGCAATACCGAAGCCAAAGGAATGTCCTGCCGCGGATTATCGATCACCTGCAGCAGCGATAAGATGATCTCCACTTCCGTAGCCTGAAAGTATCCCTTGTTCTGCTCGCCGAATGCCGGTATTCCCTCCTGCCTTAACTCCTCAATAATTAACGGTGCCCAAACCATGGCGGAGCGCAGCAAAATGACCATGTCCCCATACCCGGCGGGCCGCATCGTTTTCACCCCTTTATCGTAAACCATGAGCGGCTTTCCGCTTTCGCCTGTCATTTCGCGGATTTTGCGTGCGATGGCGCGGGCTTCCAGCTGGGCGGTTTCCATTTCGAGCGCCTCAGCCTCAAGCTGAATCCCCTCCTCTTCGGAAGCCGATTCATCGAACTGCTCCTCCGGACCTTTTCCGGCACGGTCGATCAGCAGCATTTCGGGCATGTAGGGATTCGCGCCTCCGTTCGTTTCCTGTTCCGGAAAGGAAGCTCCGCATACAAGCTCGGCCCGTTCATCATAGGCAATCTCGGCTACCGATTCGTTCATGATCTGCCGGAACAGCAAATTGACGGCGTCCACCACTTCCATCCGGCTGCGGAAATTACGGGCCAGATCAATACGGATGCCCGTTTGGGACGTGCCTGTCTCAGAAGAAAACGTCTTGTACTTATCGAGAAACAGTCCCGGTTCCGCCAGACGGAACCGATAAATACTCTGCTTCACGTCGCCGACCATAAACCGGTTGCCCGGCATCTCCCGGGAAATCAATCGTACGATGTCTTCCTGCACGCTGTTCGTATCTTGATATTCGTCCAGCAGCACTTCATCAAACTGCTCGCGGTATTCCATCGCCGCATCGGAAGGCATCATATGTCCCGGCACGGAATCGGGATGGCGAAGTATATGGAGGCAGTAATGCTCAAGGTCGTTAAAGTCGACCATGCCTTTGGCCGCCTTGGCCTCCCGGTATCGCTCGCCAAACGCGATCACCGTCTCGGCCAGCTCCATCATCAGCGGCGCTGCCGTGTGAAGCTCCCGCAAAAACTCCGATGCCGGACGGCCGAACAATGCATTTTTCAGCTCATTTACGATTTTCTTCACGTTGTCGCGCAGTTCCTTGACCTGCTCCTGCAGCTCCGGCAGCACCTCATCCTTACGAACGGATTTGAGCTTGCCGAAAGACGCCTCGCGGAAAATGCCGTACAACGATTCCCACGGCGAAGTATCGATGGCCTCCAGCAGGGAAGCCACCAGCCGCAAGTCCTCATCGAGATTGTCCGCATACGGTGTTGGCCCTCCCGGCTGCATGGCAATGGCCTTGGCTTGCTGCAGCAGCCCTGCCGCTCCGTTCAGAGCCAGGCGTGCATCAGCCAAGATGCTCTGGACCCATGGCGTGTTACCAAGGGCTTCCGTATCGGCCACCTGAAAGCCGGCGGCTGTCTCCCTAAGCCAGTGTGACGGCCATGAATGGCTGCGGGAGAAATCGTATAGACGCTGCACGAGACGGTACAGCGCATCGTCCGTTCGCTCGCCGCTGAACCAGTCCGCCAAGCGCAGAAACCGGCTTTCCCGGTCCCCCTCCGCCTCTCCGTATTTCTCTTCGAACAACTCCTCCAGCATATCCTGCCGCATTAAATCCGCCTCATGTTCGTTCAGGATGCGGAATCCCGGATCCAGCGGTATTAACTGATAATATCGCCGAATGACTTCCATGCAGAAGGAGTGCAGCGTTGTAATCGACGCTCTGCCAAGCAAAGCGAGCTGACGCCGGATATGCTCATTGTCCGGATCCCGGTCCAGCTCACGGTCCAGCGCTTCCCGGATCCGTCCCCGCATTTCGGCAGCGGCGGCTTTCGTAAAGGTAGCCACAAGCAGCCGATCTACGCTGAACCCTGCGGCATCGTCCAGGATTTTGCGAATGATCCGTTCAACCAGCACGGCGGTTTTCCCCGAACCTGCCGCAGCTGCAACCAGCATATCGTCGCCCGACAGCGCAATGGCTTTCCACTGGTCGTCGCTCCACATGCTTCCCTCGGGTTTTGCTATCATCTCTCTCACCGGCTCTCTCCTCCCTTCGGATGTCCAAGCATATCCCACACCTGATCTTTGCCCGGTTTGCCCAGCAGCTGGTATTCGCTGCCCTCAATCGCGTCGTCGAACTGACATACGGGCCGGAAAGAACAGAACGTGCAGGCGGTCTCCTGCTGTATCCGGTACGGTTTAATCGCGACATCGCCGCCTGTGATGCGGGAGCCGATGTTCAGCATGTTCTCCCGCACGGCGGACAACAAGGTCTCCCACTGGTCAGGCGTTGCCACGGCCGCGCTGCTGTAGAAGCTGCCGTCCGTTTTGACGGCGACGGGCAGGATGGCAGAGTGCCCTTTTTCAAGGAACGAATCCATGAGGGACACCGCTTCGCGGTCTGCCAGGAGCAGGCCTTTCATTTTGTAGCGCTTGAGCAGCTCCTCCGCCGCCTGCTCCGGCGTCATGCCGTTGGCGGACTGCAATACCGGATCATGCACGTGGAAGTACAAGGTTCCCGCAGGCAGGGCCTGCTCGCCCAGCCATTCCTCCGCAAACGTCAGCAGCACGTCCAGATAGGTCAGCATCTGCAGGGATAGGCCGTAATAGACCTCATGCAGCCGCAGATCCTTCTGGCTCGATTTATAATCGATGACTCGAAGCATGATGCCATGCTCGCCTCGAGCCATGTCGACCCGGTCTATGCGCCCGACAATCTCCATCTTGGTCCCGTTCGGCAATTCAAACGCCAGGGGTGGCAGCGGCTTTCCGGGACCGAAATCAAGTTCAAGGCCGATCGGCTCGAATTTGCCGCGCCTCGCCTGCTCTCCCAATATGACCGATGCTCTGCCCACGATGTTTTTAAGCTTTCGCGAAATATAGCCGTACCGCTTGGAGCTGAGCAGGATTTCACCCTGCAGCATGGGCGCGAGCCGATCCACGGTCGCTTCCGCTTCGCGCAGGCATTCCTCGGCGGTCAGGTCTCCCCAGCTTCGATGCTGCGATTGGAACTTGACGGCCATGCTGCTCAAGGCAGCATGGAACAGCTGTCCGATGTCGGGAGCCTGAAGCCTGTACAGCTGCCGCTCTCTCAGCTTCAACCCATGGGAGGCAAAATGGGAGAACGGGCAGGCAACAAAGCGCTCCATCCGGGATACGCTTGTCCGCAGCTTCGTTCCGTACAACTGTCTGCTGGTTTCCAGCTTGAGAGGCCGGGCTTCATTCCGGTAAGACAAGGAGGAGAGCATGGTCGTAAGGCGGGGCCGCAAACCCGGCTGCTCCGCATACCAGTTGTAAACATGCCACCACAAATCCGGGATCTCCTCCCCATTCCTCCAGTCGCGAAGCCGGCCCGCTAAATAAGCAAGCGTCTTGTCTGGACGGACCGCATAACCCTCCTGCTCAAGGGCCGATTGCCCGGCATGCGGCCTTGGAAACAAAGGCTCCTCTTCCAGCTGGAACATCAGCTTCAGATGCCGCACCACCTCGGATGGCAGTAACGGCTTGCCTTCATCATCCGCTGCAGGGTAGCTGACCCACAGCTGTTTGCTGGCCGAAGTCAGCGCATTATAGATCAGAAACCGTTCATCCAGCAGTCTTCGGGATATGCTCGGGGCAAGCTCCAGCCCGCGGTCTTCAAGATGAACCCGTTCCGGCTCCGTCAGGATGCCGTCATCCTGGAACTGGGCCGGGAGCACGCCGTCGTTAATGCCGAGAAGGAAAGCATATTTCACCCCGCCCGTCCGCGTCCGGTCCATGCTGCCGATGAGCACCTGGTCCAGAGACGGAGGCACAAGAGCCATTTTCATTTCCGTAAGTCCCGTATCCAGCACGCCGGTAAACAATTCGGTGCTTAGCTTCTCCGCGCCCATCATCTCGACGATTTGGTCGAGCAGGCCGAGCACGGCTCCCCATACCTGGCGATGTTCCCGGGCTTCCTCAGGACGCCCGGCATCCAGTGCGGCCCGGCTTAACAGCTCCAGCTTCTCGGGCACAGCGCACTCCTCCAGCAGCCGATAGACCGCGGTGCTCTGATCCATCGCGCTCGCAGCCTTTTTCATCCGCTTCTCGAACGCATGCAGCGGTTCCGTTATCACCTTCCTGGCGTACTCGATCGCCGCCATGCCGTCCTGATTGCGGATCTCGCTTTCCCCCTCTTCTAAAGAAAGGCTTGGAACTCCCTTCCAGGGACGGCCGTCCGTCCAGCGCGTGCCCTGGATTCCGGAGGCCAGCGCATGGTTCTCCAGACGGTCCATGTCCTCACGGGTAAGCGAACCGTCCAGCGGCAGCAGCAGATCCGTCTTCACGCAGCGGAATACGTCCTCATAACGCCACCGGCGACCGATGACATCAAGCGCAGAGCGAATGAACTCGACCAGCGGATGGTGAAGCTCGCTCCGCTTCTGATCGAGAAAATAAGGAACGCCGTATTCCCTGAACAAAGGACCCATCAGATGCTCATAGTCCCCCATATTCCGGACAAAAACAGCCATTTCGCGGTATCTTGCCCCTTCCTCCTGTGCCAGCCGCAGCATTTCGCGCAGAGCTCCTTCGATTTCGGCCCGGCGATGGCTGGCAGCGTGTAAAAGCAGACCTTTCCTCCCGCGGTTTGGACTGCTCGCTGTGTCCGGGCCTTCATCCGGTTCCGCCCAGCGTCTCTTCCGATCATAACCGCGCTCAAGATGGGCAAGCATGGGAGATTCCTGAAACCGCGGCAGAACATCGGGATGAAGAATGCGGTGCTCCGCCTCCAGCCCGATCTCATCGATAATCCCTTTGAGCTTTATGTACGTCACCGCAGTAGGATGAAAGAGATCCAGCTCATGCGGAACCGTCCCGTTCCTGTAAGGCTTGTCCAGCGTCAGCGCGATCGTCACTCGCTTGGCGTGTGCGATGATCTCCCGCAGCACCCGGTACTCCTGCGGCGTAAAGCCGTGGAAGCCGTCGATCCAGATGTCGGCACGCTTGATATATTCCGATTCGGCCACACCCTCAGCCAATGAGGCCAGCGTGTCTTCCTCATCCATGTAAAACCGTGAAATTTCAAGCTCGAAATCGCGAAAGACCGTTACGATGTCCTCCAGCTTCCGCCGCAGCATCGGTGAATTCCCGGAGCCCGATACCATCTGTCCCAGCTGCTCCTCCACGCATGAGGCGTCAATGCAATAGCGCTTCATTTCCGTGTACAGCTCGCTCAGCTTGCCGACAAAGCCATGCTGCTCTCCCGAGGCGCCGAACATGTGGAGCTCTTCCTTGCGCCTCCGCAGAATTTTATACAGCAGCATCCGCTTGCCTTCCTCGCTGATCGCCACTTTCGCGGCTCCGCCGGTTTCCTGCATGACGCGGTAAGCCAGACGGCGGAAGCTAAGCACCTGCGCGCGCATCATGCCGCGAATGCCTCCCGCATTGACGAGCGCGTGCTCCGCTTCATAGGACCCTTGCTCCGGAACGATCAGGATCATCGGATCCCCCTTGGGATTATGCTCCAACCGTTCGATCATCTCTTGGCGGATCGACGTGCTCTTGCCGCTGCCCGACCTGCCGATAACAAATTGAACGCTCATGCTATGCCTCCTTTACATCTTGCAGAAAGAGACTCATTCACCTTCAAAACCAGCTGCTGATCCGGTGAAATCATGCCCTTTGAATCTAGTAGTTCAAGATCAAAAATGTATGTCAAATCTTGCGTGATGGTTCGGCTCTATCAAAAAAAGATGCTGGTTACTAGTATAACATAAGTCCTGATTGGTGGAACATACGTTTGGATTTCATTCCCATTCCCAACGATTTCGGACATATGAAAAAGGACCCTGCCATCGTGGTTATCCACCATTGCAAGATCCTCTACATGAACCGCCAAGCTGGGGTGTTTACAGTTTTGATTTGCTGCGCACTTCAAAGACGGCGAATTTCAAATAATGTCCCTCGTCGACCCCAAGAATTTGCGGATGGTCCTTGCCGGCCGCACGCCATTCCACCAATCTCAGAATTTTGCCGGCATCCTTCGCCGCATCCTGGATCGTCTCCAGGAACAAATCCGGCCGCATATGGTACGAGCAGCTTGCCGTAACCAGATATCCGCCCTCGTTGACCAGCTTCATGCCGTGAAGGTTGATGTCCTTGTACCCGCGGCAAGCCCCCTTGACGGCCGACCTGGTTTTGGCAAACGCCGGCGGGTCCAGAATGACCACGTCCCAGGATCGCCCCCCGCCCGCGGTCAACGGTTTCGAGGTATCCACTTTCTGATCCCCTTGGGCGCGCAGCTCGCGCTCTTCCAAACCCTTTACCTGGCTGCGCAAATATTGGAAGGCGTCATCCACCACAAATTCCACGCGATCCTGGAATCCGTTCAATTCCGCGTTCTCTTTGGCACTTTCGATGGCATGCTCCGATATGTCGAGGCAGGTGACTTTCTTGGCGCCGTACTTGCATGCATGCAGCGTGAAGCTGCCCGTATGCGAAAAGCATTCCAGCACCGTTGCGCCGTCCCAATACGGGAACGTAACTTCTTTTCCGCTTTTGTTCACCGGCAGGGTCTTCGTCTCACCTTCCTGCTCCACGGCCTGAAGCGTAATCCCGCTGCGGCTTCCCCAACCGGTCATTAACGGTTTGATGGATGCCCGGTTCTCCCGCTGATCAAAGAAATATCCGGTTTTCTGACCCTCTTCGATATCCACTTTGATCTTCAAGCCGTTCTCCGTCACGACGACGTGACGGGGACACTCCCCGTAAAGAGTTCCCTTGCGCTGTTCCAGCCCTTCCAGTTCCCGGATGGAAACGTCGCTGCGCTCGTAAATTCCTTTCGGCTGTACCACTTCGACAAGCGCGTCCACGATGTCCGCACGGCATCGGTCCATGCCCAGCGTCAGTAGCTGCACGACCAGCACGTCGGCAAAACGGTCCACGATCAGCCCCGGCAGGAAATCAGCCTCGCCGTATACCAGCCGGTAAGCATTCTCGTCTCCGATAAACCGCTCCCGGTGTTTCAGGCATTCCTGGAATCTGGCTGCGAAAAAAGCCTTGTCCATCGCCTCGACCGGTTCATACGAAACGGTGCGCACGGTGATTTGTGATAACGGATTGTAATACCCGGAGGCAAGAAAACGGCCTTGGTGATTGAACACCGATACGATATCGCCCGGCTCGGGCTCGCCCTCGACAGAAGCAATCTCGCTTTTATACACCCAAGGGTGCCCCTGCTCCAGTCTCTTTTTTCGACTGCGCTCCAAAATAACCGATGGCACTGTATTTCACTCCTTAAAGTTATCCCCTGGTTTATTGCAATAGGCATGCATGTCCGCCAAGGGTCATATACGTAATTAAGAAAAACGTCGACCGACGTGCTCTCACAGTTACCCGACCGCGTGAAGAGATCGTTTTCTTGCGATGACCGATGACTTTCGGCTTTGCTGGAAACTGCGCTCCCACCTTATTTTACAAAAAGGAGAACATCATGCTATCCACGCTCTGGTTTCCCGTCTGTTATGGTCTTGTCCTGTTTCTGTTCGGCATGAAGGTCATGGAGGTCGCCCTCCAGCGCTGGGCCGGACCGCTCTTGCATAAGTGGCTCCACAAAGCGACATCCACGCCCCTGAAAGGCATGGTTGCCAGCACGGCGGTCACGGCCCTGCTGCAGAGCAGCACCGCCGTAACCGTGCTGGCGATAGGCTTTGCCAATGCCGGATTGTTAAGCCTGTCCGGTACCTTGGGCGTTATTCTCGGCACGAACATCGGCACGACGGTAACCACCGAACTCATCAGCCTGCAGATCGGACAAGCCGCCATGCCTCTGCTTGTCCTCTCGCTGATGCTGTGGGTCGGAGCCGTTCTTGTCAGCGAGCGCGTACCTGCGAGTCACGACAAGTTAAAAAACCAGTTGATCCGCAGCCAATTTTTATGCCTCGCTGTCGCCGGATTTTCGCTGGTGCTGCTCGCGATACAAATCATGCAATCCATTGGGCCGACCCTTCAAAGCCTCGGTTTGTTCCAATGGTTCCTTGACTACGCCTCGCAAAGCGTCCTCTGGGGCATTGCAGCCGGTGCGATCCTGACGGCTTTGATGCACAGCAGCGCCGCCGTCATCGCCATGGCTATGGGGCTCGCCGCCAGCGGAGCGCTGCCTCCCGAGATCGGCGTCGCGATCGTGCTGGGCTCCAATGTCGGCACCTGCGTGACGGCGCTCATCGCGGCGATTGGCAGCAGCCGCGCCGGACGATTCGTGGCTTGGTCCCATTTGGGGCTTAATATCGGCGGAGTCCTGCTCTTCATTCCGTTCACAGCGGGATTAACCGCCGTATCCGGATGGTTAGCCGCAGATCCGGCCGGACAAATCGCCCATGCGCAAACCCTGTTTAATATCGCATGCTCGCTGATCGCGCTTCCTCTATGCTATCTGCCCTTCTGGAACAAGCGGTTGCCGTCCTAGAATTTCATATCTTCATCCGCCGGAATAGCGACTTCAAGCAGCATCAGCGCTTTACGCAGGATGATATCGTTGTTATTGTACCCGTTGCTACGCTGCTTCCTCCATGCGGCAAGAGGCTCGAACCAGTCCACCCCGTTGATTTCCTCGATTTGGGGTTTTAGGATGCCTCCTTCCGCCTTAACGAGGTAGTAGTGAACTTCCTTGTCGACCAGGCCGAATTCGGGATGATGGTATTTATATGCAATAATGTCCACTGGAGAAGTGATGGATCCGACTATACCTGTCTCCTCGCGTATTTCTCGGAGAGCCGTCTGCTCGACGGTTTCACCGGCTTCCATCTTGCCTTTGGGAAGCGAGGTTTTTCCATAACGGTCCAAGATGAGCTGGATCTGAAGCGCCCCTTCATGATAACGGTATACAACGCCGCCCGCGGAAATTTGTGTATATGCCATGTCCTGTTCCTCCTTCATGTACAACAAGGACTCCACTTCCGGTAGCCAGGAAATGAAATCCTTGTCTGGTATGGCCGCTATGGAATATTACTGGGCAGCTGCCTTTAATCCATGATCCATGACGCTGAGGAGTTCGCCCTCGCATTCATTTACACCGGCTTTGGTTACTTTTACGCGGCACAGCTTGCCTTCGAGATCAGGCGATCCGTTGAATACAAGCTGCAGGTAGTTGTCGCTGTAACCCTGCATTTTTCCGCCTTTGGGAGCACCCTTGTATTCGCGCTCCGGTATCACGTTCAGAATCTGGCCCACGAAACGCTCGGCATAAGCCAGCTGAAGCTGCTCCGACAAGTCGATCAGATCGTGCACCCGCGCATTCTTCACTTCCTCGTCCACCTGATCCTCCATTCGTGCCGCCGGCGTGCCGGTACGCTTCGAATACGGGAATACATGCATTTCCGAGAATTGAATCGCCTTCATCAGGTCATATCCGTTCCGGAACATCTCATCCGTTTCGCCAGGGAAGCCGACGATGACGTCCGTCGTAATGCCCACATCCGGCATCGCTTGACGAATCAGGCCCATCTTGTTATAGAATTCTTCCGTCGTATATTTACGGCGCATCCGTTTCAGTACCGTATCATCCCCCGCTTGGAGCGGAATGTGAAGATGGCGGCACATTTTACTGGAGCGGTTCAGCACGTCCAGCATCTTCTCATCGATCTGGCTTGCTTCAATGGAGCTGATGCGGATCCGTTCCAAACCGTCAACCCGGTCAAGGTCCCACAGCAAATCGGACAATCTGTAATCCTCGAGATCATCCCCATATCCGCCGGTGTGGATACCGGTCAGCACGATTTCCTTATAACCCGCTCCGACCAGCTGATGCGCCTGCTTGATGATGCTCTTCGGATCACGGCTTCGCGACAAACCGCGGGACCAAGGGATGATGCAGAACGTGCAGAAGTTGTTGCATCCGTCCTGAATTTTTAGAAATGCGCGAGTACGTTCCGCGAAATCCGGTACGTCCATTTCCTCGAATACCCGGGTCTTCATGATATTGCGCACGGCGTTAATCGGCTGGCGCGTCTTTTCGATGTCATGGATGAAATCCATGATTTTCTCGCGATCCTGGTTCCCGATGACGAGATCCACGCCCGGGATATCCAGAATTTCCGCCGGCGAGGTTTGGGCATAACAGCCCGTTACGGCCACGATCGCCTCGGGATTTCGGCGAACCGCGCGCCGGATCATCTGGCGGCTCTTCTTATCCCCTGTGTTGGTAACGTGGCAGGTGTTAATCAAATAAACATCTGCGGTTTGTTCGAAGTCCACCTGGTCGTAGCCTTCATTCTTGAAGTATTGCCAGATGGCCTCGGTATCGTAAAAATTGACTTTGCAACCCAACGTATAAAACGCTACGGATGGCATGTTCAAACGCCCCCCATTTCTCCAGATTCGTATAGTGCGCAGGCCAGCGCCGTCATGCCGGCGGTCTCGCAGCGAAGGATCCGCCTTCCGAGTCCAACGGCTACGGCTCCCGCAGCTTCGGCCGCTCGGCATTCCTCTTCCGTAAAGCCGCCCTCGGGTCCAACGACCAGCAGCAAGCTGGCAGGCTTGGCCGATTCACGCAGCGCCTGCTCTGCAAAAGGCTTCAGCACGTCCCTCAGCTGGGAACCCTGCTCTTTTTCATAACAAAAATATACGGCATCATAGCCGGAAAACGCTGCAAGCAGATTTTTCCACGTCAGAGGCTGTTCAACAGACGGAATCCGGTTGCGATGCGCCTGTTCAGCCGCCTCCTTCGCGATTTTGCGCCAGCGCTCCAGCCGCTTCCCTTCCTTTTTGGCATCGTACTGAACGATCGTTCTTTCCGACAGGAAGGGAACAAAGGACACCGCGCCGATCTCGGTGCACTTTTGGATGACGGTCTCCATCTTGTCGCCTTTCGGCAAACTCTGAGCAATGCTCACTTGCAGACGCGGTTCCTGCGACATCTCCATGGGTTCAATCACGACGGCAAACACGCTGCCTGCATCGATGCGCTCAATCTCCATCAAGGCCTCGCGGGATACCCCGTCGCTCACGATCAATTTATCGCCAAGCCTGCCTCGCATGACCTTGGCAATATGACGGGCATCGTCGCCCGTAATCTCAACACGTTCTCCCTCGAATTGCGCGGGAGTCACAAAATATCGCTGCATCTCTATCCTCACCTAACTCAAAAATCGCCAAACCCCATCATACAACTTTTCGCGCAAACTGACCAGAGTAAATCAGAGCCGGTAACCGCCGGTCATCATAATGAACATGTCCAAAAATTTGGAAGACAGTGCATGTGCCGCATCGTACAGGGGTTTGATCGTATAATCCTGGAACACAGGCAACAGTATGATCAACAGGAAGAAAAGGATCGACCATTGCTCAAACTTCTGAATCCTCGCGCTAAGACGCGGCGGCAGCGCATTCTCCAGAATCCGGTAGCCGTCCAGCGGAGGCAATGGAACCAGATTGAACAGGCATAGAAAGAAATTGAGCAATATAAAGATATTAAAGAACAAATGCACCGCTTGATCCGTCTTGGTTAATCCGACAGGAGGAATCATCCCTGTTTGATACAAAACGGCATAAATGAGAGCCCCCAGTATTCCCAAGAGAAGGTTGCTCAGCGGACCGACTGCAGCCACGATGATGCTCATGCGGCGCGGGTTGCTGAAGTTCTCCCGATTGACCGGCACCGGCCGTGCCCAGCCGAAACCTGCAATCAGCAGGAGAAGAATTCCCAGAAAATCGAAATGCACCGCCGGATTCAGCGTGACCCTGCCCAGCAGCTTGGCCGTCGGGTCTCCGAATTTATTGGCAAAATAGGCATGCGAGAACTCATGCACGGTAAATGCGATGATCAAAGCAATCAGGTAAAAAGGAAGCTGCTCCAACGGGTAAAATAGCAGTTGGTCCAAAAAATCCATAATCAGTTCTTCCTCGCCACGAATGCAACCCAATCATCCTCGCGGCAAATATCCGCAATTTCGAAACCGGAAGCAATCAAAGCCTTCTCCACGCTCTCTTCCTTGTTCTTGTAAATGCCCGAAGCGATATAAGCGCCTCCCGGTTGAAGAGCCTGGTATACGTCGTCCACGAACAGCAGAATAACCTCGGCCAAAATGTTTGCCACCACGATTTGTACCGGCAGCGTCACGCCCAGATCCGAGTCATCGGACGAATCCGTGAGTACGGAGAGCAGATCGCTTTCCTTCACCGTAATCCGGTCTTCCAGGCCGTTCAGGCGGGTGTTCTCCGTCGCGCTGGATACCGCGACCGGATCCAGGTCGAGAGCCAAAATTCGTGAAGCGCCCAGATGCGCTGCGCCGATGGAGAGGATGCCTGAGCCTGTCCCGACATCGATGACTTCCTCTCCGCCCTTGATCACCATCTCCAATGTACGCAAGCATAACGAAGTCGTCGGATGCGTTCCTGTGCCGAAGGCCATGCCCGGGTCCAGCTCGATGATGGACTCGTGCTCTGATTCCGGGGTGTACTCTTCCCACGTCGGTTTGATGGTCAGCCTGTCGGAGACGCGGATCGGTTTGAAATACTGCTTCCAGGCCGTAGCCCAATCATTCTCGTCCACCGTCTTCATCTCATACCGCACTTCGCCCGTTTCGATACCGAATTCCTTCAGCTCATTGACGCGCGGCGTTATTTCATCGCGGATCGCTTCCAGCGTCACCGTCTCGTCGAAGTAACCTTTGATGACGGCCTGGCCTTCAGGAATATCGTTAAACGGAACGATCTCGTCAAACCACTGTCCCAGAGAGGTGTCCCGCTTTTTGTTCGTAGTACCGGACTCCTCGATCGAAACGCCTCCGGCTCCCGCTTCATGCAGGAAATTCGTAATCATCTCCACGGCTTCCTCCGTGGTATGTATCGTTAATTCACGCCATAACATGTGCAATTGTTCCTCCTCTTTCATACGTAAGTATCATTGTACTATATTGAGGACCCCGGATACAAAGTTTGCACTAAAATACCATGATAACTTTTCAAAGTCATTCATCAAATTCAAAAAAGCCCTGCTGCAACCTCCATTAAAAGAAGGCAGGCGGGCTTTTCCACATTCCACATCGGTAGCGATTAATCTACATTTTTGCTGGTTTCATCCAAAATTTTCTTCAATTGGCGTTCATCCGCTGCCTCGCTTCGGCGCAGCGCTTCCACATCATCGTGATCGGCTTCCATAGCCGAAAACTCAACATCCTCCGCCTTGGCGGACTGCAGCGCAATCATCTTCTCGGTTTTGCTCGAGATCTTCCCTTTTTTTACGCGTCTCATCATGGGTGTCATTCTCCTTTCCGATATCAACACTCAGAGCGGTGCCTGGAACCTTAAATCATGCCGCCGGATTCTTCGATTAACCGCATGGCTTGCGGGAAGACGCTTTCGTCCAGTACAACCGTCAGCAAAATATCCCGGCCTTCGGTTCCATCTTCACCGCCGGTGCTCATCCCGCTGGCCGCTGGGTCCGCAGCTCCGAGAATTCCGGCTCCCGGCCCCGAAATATCCGCATTTAAGGTCATCGTTGTTAAGCTTGCGATGTTGCCTGTCAACGGATTCATCCGATTGTTGAGCTCCCCGCCGGGATCGGCGCTAAACCGGTCGATGGACATATCGGCAACGCGCAGCGACTGCAATTTGCGGGCGGCATGCCGGGCTTCTTCCGGACTTTTGAAATAGGCCAAAATGTTTTTCTCTGCCACTTCATTCACCTGCATTTCCTATTCAAGATTGCATCTTCCGAGATGGAACCATCCTAGGTTGCTTCATTGTCAAACCTTTTATTCTTGAGCGATACGAACCTGTAAAGCAGCGGGATATCCCTGCTGCTTCTTCTGCCACAAACCAAAAAGCAGCAGGCCAAAGGTAGGGAAACCTTTAGAGCCTGCTGCTTTTTGCTATTTTGCTATGCTATGAGGGAATTACCCCTATCGTGGATTAATCACCGCGGAAAGCTTTTTTTACACGGTCAAAAAAGGACTGTTCCTGTTCATGGGTCTGTTCGCCATCAAGCGAAGCGAATTGACGAAGCAGCTCTTTCTGTTCATCGCTGAGCTTGCTAGGCGTAATGACCACAACCTTGACATGCTGGTCACCCTGTCCCATACCGCGCAGCCGTGGCACCCCTTTGCCTTTCAAGCGGAAGAAAGTTCCCGTCTGCGTGCCGGCCGGTATCTTCAGCTTCACTTTCTCGGTTAGCGTCGGAATCTCGATCTCGTCGCCAAGCGCGGCTTGGGCAAAGGTAAGCGGCACTTCGCAATAAATGTCGTCCCCTTCGCGTTCAAAGAAGTCATGCGGCTTCACGCGGATTACGATATACAGGTCGCCGGCCGGACCGCCGCGGAATCCGCCTTCGCCTTCGCCCGTCATGCGCAGCTGAGCTCCGTCATCCACGCCTGCAGGTACACGAACGTGAATCTTGCGCTGTTTCTTCACCTTGCCGTTGCCGTTACAAGTCGAGCAGCGGTCTTTGATGATCTTCCCTGTTCCGTTACAGTTCGAGCAGGCGCGGCGGTTCACCATACGTCCAAACGGCGTATTTTGCACGACCTCCTGCTGCCCGCTTCCGTTACACACCGAGCAGGTATGCGGCTGCGTGCCCGGCTTCGCTCCCGAGCCGTGACATGTATCGCATGTCTCCGTTCTCGGAATGGTAATGTCCGTTTCCTTGCCGAATACGGCTTCCTTGAATTCAACCGTCATCGTGTATTGCAGATCGTTCCCCCGCTGAGGCGCGTTCGGATCACGGCGTCCATTGCCGCCAAAGAACATATCGAATATATCTCCAAAACCGCCGAAATCACCGGAGAAACCGCCTCCGCCCATGCCTTGGTTCGGATCTATATGACCGTACTGGTCATAACGCGCACGCTTCTGACCATCGCTCAATACATCGTAAGCCTCTTTCACTTCCTTGAATTTGGCTTCCGCGTCCGCCGCTTTGTTCACGTCCGGATGATACTGGCGGGCCATTTTGCGGTACGCCTTCTTGATCTCATCGTCCGATGCATCCTTGCCGACACCGAGCACCTCATAATAATCACGCTTATCAGCCACGGTTTCACCCCAATCTCTTTATTACTCTTTACATAAGGAAAGCCAAAGTGCGAAGATGCGCAGCTTTGACCTTCCCATACAATCTATTCAGATTAACCTTTGTTTTTATCTTCGTCAACAACCTCGTAATCTGCATCCACGACGTTGTCTTTCTTAGGAGCGCCGGAATCGGCACCTTCAGCACCTTGTTGTTCTTGTGCCGCTTGCTCATACAGCTTCACGGACAGCTGCTGTACGATTTGAGTAAGCTCCTCTACCGAAGCGTTAATCTCTTCCAGGTTATCGGATTCAAGCGCCTTCTTCACTTTGTCTTTCGCTTCGTTTGCTTTTTCCACTTCGGAAGCATCGACTTTGTCGCCCAGGTCCTTGAGTGTTTTCTCGGTCGTGTACACGAGCTGGTCGGCATTGTTGCGAGCCTCCACCAGCTCTTTGCGTTTACGGTCTTCTTCGGCATGAAGCTCAGCGTCTTTCATCATTTGTTCAACTTCAGCGTCGCTCAGGCCGCTGGAGGACGTGATGGTGATCTTCTGGCTCTTGCCGGTACCTTTATCCGTTGCCGACACGTTTACGATCCCGTTGGCATCGATATCGAAGGTAACCTCGATTTGCGGAACGCCGCGCGGTGCAGGAGGAATGTCTCCGAGCATGAAGCGTCCCAGCGTTTTGTTGCCGGCTGCCATTTCGCGCTCGCCTTGCAGTACGTGAATTTCCACGCTCGGCTGGTTATCCGCATAAGTGGAGAACACTTGGGATTTGCTTGTAGGAATCGTCGTGTTGCGGTCGATCATTTTGGTGAATACGCCGCCTGCGGTTTCGATACCGAGGGACAGCGGGGTCACGTCGAGCAATACGACGTCTTTAACGTCACCGGTCAATACGCCGGCTTGAACCGCTGCTCCAAGCGCAACCACTTCGTCCGGGTTTACGCCTTTATGAGGCTCTTTGCCCGTCAATTTTTTGATCGCTTCCTGCACGGCAGGAATACGAGTGGAACCGCCGACCAGGACGATTTTATGAATATCGTTCGCTGTCAAACCTGCATCGCTGAGCGCTTGACGAGTCGGTCCAAGCGTACGCTCTACAAGGGAAGCGGACAATTCTTCGAATTTGGCGCGGGTCAGGTTGATCTCAAGGTGCTGAGGAACGCCGTCTGCAACCGTGATGAACGGCAGCGAGATCGTTGTTGTCAGTACGCCGGACAATTCCTTTTTCGCTTTTTCCGCTGCGTCTTTCAGACGTTGAACGGCTGCTTTGTCTTTGCTCAGATCGATGCCTTGCTCTTTCTTGAATTCGGCTACCAGATAGTCGATGATCACTTGGTCGAAGTCGTCGCCGCCCAGTTGGTTGTCCCCGCTGGTTGCTTTTACTTCGAAGAAGCCGTCGCCCAGTTCCAGAATGGAAACGTCGAATGTACCGCCGCCAAGGTCGTATACCAGGATGGTTTGGTCTTCGGATTTCTCCATGCCGTAAGCCAATGCCGCAGCCGTCGGCTCGTTGACGATACGCAGAACTTCAAGGCCCGCGATTTTGCCGGCATCCTTGGTAGCCTGACGCTGGCTGTCATTAAAATATGCGGGAACCGTAATAACCGCTTGGGTTACAGGCTGGCCCAGGTATGCTTCCGCATCGGATTTCAGCTTCTGCAGAATGATGGCGGAGATTTCCTGCGGCGTGTAGTCTTTGCCGTCGATGGATTCTTTGTGATTCGTGCCCATATGGCGCTTAATGGAAATGATGGTGCGATCCGGGTTGGTGATCGCTTGGCGTTTGGCTGTATCCCCGACGATGCGCTCGCCGTCTTTCTTAAATCCGACAACCGACGGGGTTGTGCGGGCACCCTCCGGATTCGGGATAACTACCGCTTCCCCACCCTCCATGACGGCTACGCAGGAGTTGGTTGTTCCTAAGTCGATACCAATAACTTTGCTCATGTAAAATTTTCCTCCTTATTCATTCATGCGAATCCCCGCATGACATTCATCATTTTTATATGATAAACGACTATCGAAAGTCGTTTACATGCTCACTTTAACCATGGCAGGTCTCAATACTTTATCTTTTAACATGTACCCTTTCTGCACTTCCTCAACCACGATGCCTTCCTCGTACTCATCGCTCTCCACCTGCATGATCGCTTGGTGGTACTCCGGATTGAACGGCTCGCCCACACTCTTCATTGCGCTCAAGCCTTCGGTAGCAAGAACGGATTCCAATTGACGGAAGATCATGCTGACGCCCTTGGAGAAGGATTCAAATTCCGGGTTCTCCTCGGATGCCTGGAGGGCACGCTCAAAGTTGTCGATGACGGGCAGAAGCTCCGTAATCAGTTTGGAGGAAGCATATTTGCCCAGATCCTCTTTCTCTTTCTGCGTGCGGCGGCGGAAATTATCGAAATCCGCCTGTACCCGCAGGGTACGCTGCTGCTGCTCCCGCAGCTCGGCCTGAAGCTTCTCAAGCTCGGCCGAACCAGCGGCTTCATCAGCCGATTCCGTTACGGGAATCTCCTGCTCGGGATTCACGGCCTCCTCCGGAGACCCGCTCTCACCCGTGTTTGGCGTGTTTTCCAAAGTTTCTTCGATCGTTTCTTCTGTAACTGTATCTTGAACGGCATCCTTGTGCTCATTATTCAAGACGCCTTCACCTCCTTCATATTCTAAACCAGACGGTCTATAGCTCATCTATCTTAGCGTTATTCGCCTATTTCCTTCATCTTGATCACATGATGAATCCGCAGCACGGCAGCCGCAACCTCGCCGGCTGCCCGCAGGCCGTGAAGTTTGACCGGGGCCGGATCCAGCACGCCCAGCTCTTCATAGTCGACAACCCGCCCACTGTCGCAGTCAATCCCCATGCAGTCGGAGTCGGCTCGGATTTGTGCGGCTCGGACCTCCTCCATCTTCTCAAGCGGATTATAACCGGCGTTCAGAAGAATCTGCGACATCGGCTTTCGCAGCGCGGCGGAAACTGCCTCCATGCCGAAGGCTTCCATGCCTTTCTGGGCTTCCCGGATCCGTTCCAGTTCATAAGACACGGCCAGTTCGCTTGTCCCGCCGCCTGGAAGCACCCCGCCGGATACGGCAGCCTGCAGTGCCGAAGCGGCATCGCCCGCAATCCTGGCGGCCTCCCCTACCACTTCCGAAGTGCTTGCCCCGACGATCACCGTCACAATGCGGTCCTTGCTGCCGCAGGACAGGCGGATTTTTTCGATGCCTTCATCATAAGCGACGCGCGGGGTATGACCCAGAAGGGCCGCAAGCTCTTTCGAGTCTTTATGTAACGCCTTGCGGCGTATCGGTGTAGCTCCCGTCATGTCGCTTACCTTGCGGAGATCCGCACGCGATACGCGCGGCACCACCATCATCCCGTGATCCAGGCAAAACTGCTCCGCATCCGGATGAATGCCCTTTTCGAGGAGGATGAGTTTTACGGATAGTTCGGACAATCTGTCCAAATCCGACGCGAACACTTTTCGCAGATCCATATACTGCGCGAATCCGGCTTCGGTTGTAAGCGCCTCTTCGTCGATGTCGTCGGGCTCCAGGGAATCATACAGCACCAGCACTCTGGCATCGTCGTAGGACTTGGACTCCCTGGCGAAGATCGGCCGCTGCCGGAGCAGAACCCCCTCGAACACTTCATTCTCGGCATTCTCCAGCGCAATTATACTGTCTGCGAGCGAGTAGGAAGGATCCTGCAGACGGTCGATTCCGGCTTTGCGCGCGGCTTGCATAACCAGCTCCACGATGTCCTTCCGTTCACGCCCGGCGACATGCACCGTCCGTTCCAGCAGCGGATCATCCAATCCGCCGATCAGCCGGATACGCTTCGACAAGAGCTGCATCGATTTCTCGACTCCCTGGCGCAGGCCCTCAACCACCTTGGAAGCGGGCACCCCGCGCGTGATGCGGGATACCCCTTCCTGCACGAGGGCGCCCGCAAGCACGGTTGCCGTTGTGGTACCGTCGCCGATTTTCTCCTGCTGCGCCCGAGCCACCTGAATCAGAAGGCGCGCGGCGGGATGGGTGACATCCATTTTGTCCAGAATCGTCACTCCGTCATTGGTGATGACCACTTCGCCGCGCGGGCCAACCAGCATGACGTCGAGCCCCTTGGGGCCAAGCGTGCCTTCTACGGCGGACGTAACTGCGCGGACGGCATTGCTGTTGTTCAGCAGCGTGGAATAACGCTCGTCTCCGTCCACTTGGCTATGTTGTCCTTGGCTCATCTGTCTCACTCCTTTATTTGTACCAGTGTGACAGCAGCTTCGTCAGGTCATGGGATAACACATTCAAGATGCCGATCACCCGTGCATATTCCATTCTTGTAGGACCGAGAATGCCGATCGAACCAAGCGCTTTGCCGTCGATCGAATACGTCGCAGTGATCAAACTGCAGTTCGAAATGGCCTCATGCGTATTCTCCGTGCCGATCTTCACTTGGACACCGTGCTCCCCGGGAGCAGGTGCCATGAGCTTCATCAGTGCGGGAGTCTGCTCCAGAAGCTCGAATATTTCCCTAACCTTATCAACATCCTTGAACTCCGGCTGGTTCAGCATGTGGGTCGTGCCGCTCAGATAGACCCCCCGGTGATCCGGTTCGTTGTTGAGAGCGATATCCAGCATACTCATCAGATCCTCATAATGTGAAATATGCCGCTGCATTTCCTCGGCAATTTCCGAATACAAACGAGTCTTGAGTTTATATAGAGGCACATTGACCAGCTTCTTGTTCAGAAGATTTACCACTTGCTCCAGTTCCGATACGGACACGCCCTGCGGAATCGAAACAACCTTGTTCTCGACTTGCCCTGTGCTGGTAACGATGATGGCCACCGCTTGATCCTCATGGAGAGGAAGAAGCTGGAAATGGCGCAAAGACGTATGAAAAACTTCCGGTCCCAGCAGGATGGAAGTGTAATTAGTCATTTGAGACAGAATGCCGGCTGTATGCTGTATCATCTGCTCCATCACGTTCAGCTTTTCTGCAAAAAATGATTTCATCATATGCAGTTCCGCAGGGTTCAAGGAAAACGACGACGTGAGATGATCAACATAATATCGATATCCTTTATGCGACGGTATTCGTCCAGCTGAAGTATGGGGCTGCTCCAGAAACCCGAGCTCCTCCAGATCAGCCATCTCGTTGCGAATGGTTGCCGGGCTGTAGCCGACGTCCCCTCGCTTGGAAATGCTTCTTGAACCAACCGGCTCGGCAGAACGGATATAGTCATCCACAATGGCATTCAAAATCATGCGCTGACGATCTGTTAACATGTCGCTTCCCTCCTTGCTGACTGCTCATTTTCGCTTTCGTTAGCACTCATCGCCATCGAGTGCTAACCGATATAACAAAAATACCAAACCGACCTGAGGATTGTCAAGTCAGTTCAGTACTTTAAGAACAGCTATTTCGTCACAAGCATGCTGCTTCTTGCAGTGGATGCAGTCGGTCCACACCTTCTCCGGAAAAATCTCCTTCTCTACGACGGCAAAGCCGTTTTTGATGAAAAAGGATACCTCATACGTCAAGGCCATTACTTTCGGAAGCTCGCGGCGTTTCGCTTCTTCCAGAAGGGTGTCCACCAGCATGGAGCCGATGCCTTGCCCTTTATATCCTTCCGAGATGCCGAGCGAACGAATCTCGACCAAATCGCTTCCCAGCTGGCACAATGAACCGCAGCCAATGACGTGCCCTTCGGATTCAGCTACAACGAATTCTCCGATTTGTTTCTCCAGCACTTTTTTGGACCGGGGGAGCATAATCCCCTTCTCGGCATAACCCTGAATCATCTGATACAGCGGCTCGACATCCTCTAACTTTGCTTTTCTGCATACCGCCGACATGTTGTCCGTCTCCCCTTTACACGCTCCGTCATGTTATGAATAAATATACAACAGAGCGCATATAAGTTCAATAGATTAATTTGTCGTCAGGCTTCCTATGAATTCGCCAAACACATCGTTGCCAAACAAAATGCCTTTGCTGCTCAGCTTATACCCGTCTTCGGTGGCATCGAGGAGGCCCGCGCCTACCATTTTATTCAGCGGACCGGCAAAAACATCCTCCATGGAGATCCCGAACTGCTCCCGGAACCGGCTGCGCGAGACGCCGTCCAGCACGCGCAACCCGACCATCAGGAAATCCTCCATCGCTTCTTCCTTAGATATCTCAAAGCTCTCCAATCTTGGAAGGCCTTTATTGGCTGCTTCATTATAGGGATTGACCCCTTTGATGTTCACATGGCGCTGACGGCCGACATATCCGTGCGCCCCCGCGCCTAGGCCGTAATAGTCTTCGTTGCGCCAATACGTCATATTATGCCGGCTCTCGAAGCCGGGTTTCGCAAAATTGCTGATTTCGTACTGCTTATATCCGGCAGCCTTCATCCGTTCCATTAAAAGAAGGTACATATTCAGCTCGTCCTCCTCATCCGGAAGCGGAAGCTGGTTTCGCTGGTACATCGTATGGAACAGCGTATTCTCTTCGACCTTCAGGCTGTAGATTGAATAATGCGGGAGTTCGAGCTCCAATGCCTTATCCACGCTTTCCGCAAGCATGTCCAAGGTTTGATTCGGGAGACCGAACATCAGATCGATGGACATGTTGTCAAAGCCTGCTCTTCTGGCGTTATCGAGACTTCGGTATACGTCATCCGTATCATGAATTCTGCCGATGCCGGTCAGCAATGTGTTCTGGAAGGCCTGCACCCCGAAGCTGATCCGGTTCACCCCGCCTTGGCGCATGACGGACAGCTTCTCCAGATCCGTGGTGCCGGGATTCGCCTCCATTGAAAATTCGATGCTATCGGACCATTCCGGAAAATGGCGCTTCACGCTCTGCAAGAAGTATTCCATTTCGTTCGGCTTCAGCACGGTTGGCGTCCCGCCGCCTACAAAGATGCTTTTGATTCGTCCCGGCGGATTAGCCTGAACGGTCAGCTCCATTTCCTTATCCAGCGCTCGCAAATAATCCATTACCGGCTGATCCTTTAACACGTAGGAATTGAAGTCGCAGTAAAAACATTTATTGGTACAGAACGGAATATGGATGTACACCGCTTCCGTCCGTTGATCGTTTGCCGTCATTCTTTTCTTGCCCCCTCATATACCGCTCTGGCATGACTTACTTTAAGTAACTTCTTGAAAGTTCCTTCTCTACTATAACGCTATGCCTCTTGGAATGAAAGAAAGGAAAGCCGAGAATCGGCTTTCCCATCATTTACATCGAGAAGGCTATACAGGCAAGGAGCAGCTCTTTAACTCAAAGGCCTTCCCCTGCCATTGGCTTCCTAATTACTTGTCGTCGATTTTCAGAACGGCCATGAAGGCTTCCTGCGGCACTTCGACGCTGCCCACCTGCTTCATCCGCTTCTTACCTTCCTTCTGCTTCTCCAGAAGTTTCCGCTTACGGGAGATGTCGCCGCCGTAACATTTGGCAAGCACGTTCTTGCGCATCGCTTTAACCGTTTCGCGGGCCACGACCTTGGTACCGACCGATGCCTGAATCGGCACCTCGAACATTTGGCGAGGAATCAGCTCGCGCAGCTTCTCGCAAATCGCCCGTCCTCGGTGGTAGGCGCGGTCCTTGTGCACGATAAAGGACAGGGCATCCACCTGCTCGGCATTAAGCAGAATGTCCATTTTGACCAAATTGGACCGGCGGTATCCGGACAGCTCATAATCGAATGAAGCATATCCTTTGGTGCTCGATTTCAACTGATCGAAGAAATCGTACACGATTTCCGACAACGGAATTTCATAGGTAATGGTGACGCGCGTCGTGTCCAGGTATTCCATGTTGACGAATTCGCCGCGTTTGTTTTGGCAAAGCTCCATGATCGCTCCGACATAATCATTCGGCACGATAATGGCTGCTTTAACATAAGGCTCTTCGACATAATCGACCTTGCCGACCTCAGGATAATGGGAAGGGTTATCGATTTGAATCTGCTCTCCGTTCGTCAGCGTAATGCGGTAAATCACGCTCGGCGCGGTCGTAATCAGCGGTATGTTAAACTCGCGTTCGATCCGCTCCTGAATGACGTCCATATGAAGGAGGCCCAGGAATCCGCAGCGGAAGCCGAATCCGAGCGCGCTGGACGTCTCCGGCTCAAAGCTGAGCGATGCATCGTTCAGCTGCAGCTTCTCGAGCGCCTCGCGCAGATCGTTGTAGTCCGATGTTTCGATTGGATACAATCCGCAGAACACCATCGGATTGATTTTACGGTAACCCGGGAGCGGCTCGGCCGTCGGACGCTTGGCATCCGTTACCGTATCCCCGACCTGCGTATCGCCCACGCTCTTGATGCCCGCAACGATGAAACCGACATCGCCGACGTTAAGCTCGTCCACGATGGACATGCGCGGCTTAAAGGCACCCACCTCGATCACCTCGAAGGTTTTGCCGGTGGCCATCATCTTGATCTTGGAGCCGGCCTTGATGCTGCCGTCAATGACGCGAACATATACGATGACGCCTTTGTAAGGATCATAATGGGAGTCGAAAATCAGCGCTTTCAGCGGTTCTTCGGAACTACCCGTTGGCGCAGGCACTTTCTGAACCACCTGCTCCAGGATTTCCTTGATTCCGATGCCCGCTTTCGCGGAAGCCAAAACGGCATCGCTGGCATCGAGCCCGATCACATCCTCGACCTCCTGCTTCACCCGTTCGGGATCAGCGCTCGGCAGGTCGATTTTGTTAATGACAGGCAAAATTTCAAGATTGTTGTCCAAGGCCAGATATACGTTGGCCAATGTCTGCGCTTCGATTCCCTGCGCGGCATCGACAACGAGCAGCGCGCCTTCGCAAGCGGCCAGGCTTCGGGATACCTCATACGTGAAGTCGACGTGTCCCGGAGTATCGATCAGGTTCAATATATACTCCTCGCCGTCATCGGCTTTGTAGTTCAGGCGAACCGCCTGCAGCTTGATGGTAATTCCGCGCTCTCGCTCCAGATCCATCTGATCCAGTACCTGCTCCTGCATTTCACGCGAAGTTAATGCGCCCGTAAATTCCAAAATACGGTCGGCAAGCGTCGATTTCCCATGGTCTATATGTGCAATGATACAGAAATTACGAATTTTTTGTTGTCTTACTTGTACGTCTGTCATGCCTAACCCCCAACAACCACCAGATGTTTGAATCAACTTATTATACCAGTTGAGGGGATGCACAGCAATGCTGAGAATAAAGGCGAAATTTATTCCGTAATCGATCCGAACATCGACACGACCCAGCGGATGCTTTGGTCAGAGAGCTGCTGAAGCAGTCCGGCCGTTTTGTCGGCAAGCACATCGGCAGGCGGTTGGGAGCGTTCGGGGAGCAGAATGTCGCTGGGCGACGGCTCGTATTCGGGCACTGCCGTCTTACGGGCGTCCGGTTCCTGGTCGACGGATTCAGGGGCGGGAGGATGCTTCCGCGTCCCTCCCCAACCATTTCCCTGGGCCGTACCGCCTTGCGGATCCTGAACATGGCCTTGCACCACGGTCTGCGTTCCCCCGGTACCGTCGGCCGGCACTGGCCCTTTGGCCCCTCCAAGCTGCATGCCGACCAATATGCCGATACCTGTCCATATGATTAGCGCCACAAACCGTTTTCCCAATCTCGACATCATAAGCCCCTCCTTGATTTACCCCTTCATTCCTGCTCCGTTAATGACCCCTTACCTTCAACCTGCTTTGGATGCTTTATCCTCGGCACCTTTATCTCTACCGTCCTTGGCTGCTGAAGCCGACTTGCTCTTCGCTGGATCACTCTCTTTTTTCACACTGGCCTTCTCGGCTTCTTGTTCCTGCCAGTACACGTCGGCGATGATGTCGGCCAGCGCTTCGGCCGTTCGCTGCAATTCTTCCTTCGTATTGTCGATGCCGCCGATTTCGATCAGGATGCTGTTCGGGGACAAGGATTGGTTGTACTCTCCGTTCCCTTGGTCCGCCGATTTGCCCCACACGCCCCGGGAAACGCCGGGATAGGACTTCTCCAGCTTGGCATTGATTTTGCTTGCAAACGCCTCGTTCTGTCTCCAGTTCTCGTTCGCATGTCCGATGATGAAGTACACCTTGGCGTAATTGACGCCGTTTACGGTAGCCGTCGTTTTGTTGTATCGCTGCGAATCCCGGTGGATATCGATCAGATAGTTGATGCCGTCGTTCTGGGACATGGCCTCCATGGCCATCTGGCGCGAGTATTTATAAGAATAGTTATAGTTATATCCTTCCACGGTAGATTGATAATCGCTCTTGTCGTGCAGGGTGCCGATTCCGTTGGCTTCAAGCCTTTTGCTCAGGAAGCTGCCCACCAGCATGACGTTCTTGGTCGGGGATACCGCCCCCGGATTATCGGATGGATGCGAGAGCAGCGGGTTATACGCTTCCTGCGGGTGGGAATGATAGATGAGCACGGATTTCTTCCCGTTCGTTGTCTTTCCGTCCTTGGAGGTGCTTCCGGGTTCATTCTTGCTGCCGGGATCGTCCTTCCCGCCCTGATCCGGAGCATCCTCGCCCTTTCCTTCATTGCCGCTGTTCCCTTGTTCGCCTTGCGTCGGCTCTTCCCCGGTCTCGGCGGGCTCTCCCTCCGCCTGCTCTTCCGCCGGATCCGGCCGGTAATCGGCCGGTGCCTCGCCATCCTCGTTACCGGAGCCGTGCGACAGCTGAACCGGTTGATTAGCCTTCATGCCGGGAAGCTCTCCCGCAAGGAGGCTCTTCGGATCCTTCGGGTTTACGCTCGTCAGGAGCTCAAAGACGAACGTGGACATTTTTTCGCCGGAGAAGCTCGAGGTCTCTTTGGAAGCCGTCATATGCGGCATCTCCATGCCGATCATATCGATGAAAAAATGGCTTGATAACGAAGCGGCCAATCCTTTCATCGACGACACGGGCGAGGAATTCATCCGCTGTTCCGCCATTCCCCCGAGCCCTAGCAAAATAAAAAATATAAGAGAGCCTAGCATCAGTATAATTAACGTACGCCCCATGCTCAGACCTTCCATGACCTTCCGTTTCATTCTGGCAATATTCCAGATGCGGAACTTGCGATTGTTCATAGCGATGTCCTCCTCGGTTCGCCGGGAGATGCCGACCTCATCCAGCCGTTCCCGCGACTCTGTAATCTCTTATACTTCAAATCTATGAACCGGGGAGATTCGATAGAACTAGATCCTGGAAAAATATAAAAGCTCCGATAGATTCGGAGCTTTTACTATGGGTCAGTGGGTATACGCGCCTACATTGCCGGGATCCACGGCTTCATGGAGCGCCGCGTTCAGGCCGGTCGCCACGATGTTGGCGATATCTTCTATAAATTCGTCAATCTCCTTAGGCGTTACGATAAGGTCATGGCCCAGCGGCTCCAGAACCTCCTTCACCAGGGCGAGGCGCTCGCCTTCGGGGATATCGTGCAGCATTCCCATAATCTTGCCCGTCTCCGGCGTGCCTTCCCCGAAGTGGGATTTCATCAGCTCAATCGCATTATTGACGATGGTGGAAGCGTAGCAGACGGTCGGAACGCCGATCGCAATGCACGGCACCCCGAGAATTTCTTGGGTCAATCCCTTGCGCTTGTTGCCGACGCCGGAGCCGGGATGGATGCCGATATCCGCAATCTGGATGGTCGTGTTCACCCGCTCCAGCGAACGCGAAGCCAGTGCGTCGATGGCGATGATCAACTCGGGGCGCGTTTGTTCCACGATGCCTTGAACCGTTTCGCTCGACTCAATCCCCGTCAGGCCGAGAACGCCCGGCGCAACGGCGCTTACCTGGCGATAGCCCGGGGCCACCCGATCCGGCATGAGCTCGAAATACTGGCGGGTCACCATCACGTTCTCCACCACGAGCGGTCCCAGCGAATCCGGCGTCACGTTCCAGTTGCCGAGCCCGACAATGAGCACGCTTGCCTTGGGTCCAATCCCGATCCGGGACATGAAAGCTTCAAACTCGCGGGCGAAGACAACGGATACCTGATCCTGAAGCCCCGTATCGCCCTTGCGAAGATCGGGAACCTCCAACGTGACGTAATGCCCCTTCACCCTTCCGATTTGCTGAGAGGCAGCATCGTTCTCCACATCCAGCCTTGTAATCTTGATTCCGTCCTCCTGCACCACGTCCTCCATTACCCCGGGAATGGGCGCGCTTCCTGTGCCTCCAGCCAGTTCTCTTGATTCCACGGCCAGATCCGTTCGGACCGAGTATTTTTGCAGATCCAGATCCATCTAAATTCACACTCCTCCTCATATTGTTAGTAGTGTGCGAGAGTAAGGGAGAGATTATGCAGAAGTCCGAATGAGTATTGCTTTTTGTCCACCCCCATGCTAAAATATTTTAAGTTGTGAATCATTTCGCTCTATTGAAATGCCTTACAGGAGGTGAATGTAATGCCAAACATCAAATCCGCGATTAAACGTGTAAAGACAAATGACAAACGCCACGCGCTTAACATTTCTCAAAAATCCGCGCTTCGCACAGCTGTTAAAACTGCTGACGTAGCGTTGAACGGTACAGAAATCGAAGCTGCTAAAGTAGCTTTCCAAGCTGCTTCCAAGAAGCTTGATAAAGCCGTAACGAAGGGCCTGATCCATAAGAACGCAGCTGCCCGCAAGAAATCCCGTCTGGCGAAAAGACTAAACGCTCTTACGTCCCAAGCGTAAGAAACGTTTGTTGAATACGACATGGAAAAAGCCCTGAACAGTTCACGCTGCTCAGGGCTTTTTGTGATTAGAAAAACGTTTATCGATGCACACTCTTCCGAGGATTGACCGCTTATAGCGGATGTTTTTCATGCGGGGTCAACTTGGTTTAGCTCTGCAGGTCATACTTTCTGATCTCTAGATGAAAAAGAGCGTACGGCCGCTCGCGCGTCCCCGTACGCTCTTGACTTATTTCGGTTCGCTTACGCGCCAAGCCGCAGCAGAAACAACTCGATTCCGAGCACCTTATCCACGGCCCCGGTCTTCATCTGGTAATCCAGATTGGCGAGATGGTTCAGTATGCCTTCAAGACGTGCCGTCTGAAACTTGCGGGCCTGCTCGCCAGCAATCTTCACCGCATAAGGATGCACCCCGATTTGGGAAGCAATCTGCTGCTGCGAGTAGCTCTGGGTGGATAGCGTCTTCACTTGAAGAATGATTCGGAACTGTCTGGTAATCAGGGCCGCAATCTTGATGGGCTCCTCACGCTGCTTCAGCAGCTCATAATAGATCCCGAGCGCCTTGTCCAATCGGAGATTGGCGATATCCTCCACGAGCGCAAACACATTCTGTTCCGTGCTGCGCGCCACCAGCATATCCACGGTTGCAACATCAATGGCTCCGTCGGCTCCCGCATACAAACACAGCTTCTCGATTTCACCCGATAAAGCCTGGAGACTGGTTCCCGCATTCCGAACAAGCGCTTCCGCCGCGCCTGCGCGCAGCGTGCAGCCGCCTTTCTTCACCTGCTGGTCCACCCAGCGAAGAAGTTCGTCCCCGCCCAAAGGCATGAAGGAGAGGGCAACCCCCGACTTCTTGACCGCCTTGACTACCTTCTTGCGCTCATCCAGCTTTTCCTGCCCCACCATAAAGACAATCACGCTATAGTCTGCGGGATTGGTCAAATAATCCAGCAAAGCCTCTGGACGATGATCCACTTTCCCGTTATCTTTTGCAGCCGTAAAAAAAGCCGTATCCCGGACGAATATCAGTTTTTTCTGAACCATAAAAGGAACCGTCTCGGCTTCCTCTACCACGGTTTGTATCGGAACTTCCCCTAAATCCATGTGAACCAGCGCAAAATCCCGGTCTTCTTTCGGGATCAGCTGGGCTTCCAGAAATTCGGCGAACTCCTTCATCTGGAATTTCTCGCTGCCGTACAGCAAATAGACGGAAGACACGTCTCCCTGCTTGACCGCCTTGGCCGCCGCTTTGGCATCCATCGGCGTCCCCCCTTTCTACTCTGTACACTATACCAAAAAACAGTGCCCGAATGCGATAGACGTCCAACATAAAAAACGAAATCGCCCACGCGAAAACAAAGAGACCTCGGCTGTAGGCAGCGGCAAGGTCCCTTCGTCCCAACACATCTATATAAACGCCGGCAAGCATGCTCTAGAAACACCTCGCCGCCGGTCATACGACGGTAGTTGGTATAATGCTCTCTCTAATATATTGTATTCATATCTCCCGGCATTGGTGCGCCGAATGTATTTATATCTGTATAATTCTATGGTTTAGGCTGCTTCTGCCCCGCAGACGCCGGCGGCTGAGCCTTCTCTATGGAGTAGACGGATTCAACCAGCTCTTTGTTCGTCTGTACCTTGTACTTGAACGTTAAGCCGTCCTCGGACCATTGACCGGATACCCAGCTTCCGCCAAGCGGAATCCTCTCGACCGTTTCGACCGCTTCAGCTGAAGTCTGGTCTCCCGACGGCAGGCGATAGATCACCAGATATTCGGCCTCCAGGGAGGCTCTGTACAGACCATCCGGGGACGGCCATTGTTCCGGCACCATCGCCAGCCCTTGGTACGATCCGGTGGAACGGTCGGAAGATTCCGTGCTTCCAGCGCCTGCATCGCCGGCAGGGTCGCTGATCGGCGGCACCATCTCGGTTTGGACGTCCATTGCTTCATTAGGCGAAGTCTGGATGCTCATGCTCTCCGAGTTCTGGCCAGGCTCGTCGGCCGGAGGGTTCGAAGGGCTTGCGTCATTTTTTTTGGGTACCTCATTGCTGCTTGTTGCAGGTTGGTCTGGCGCTTGAGGCTGCCCATCATTGTTCTTCTGAACCGGAGCATCGGGGACTGCTGCATCTTCCCTGGTGTCTTTAGCCCCATCCGATGGCTCTGTCTTCTCCTTGGATTCGTCGTTCGGGCCCGGATTCGGATCGGATTCCGACGATTCCGGCGGCGAACTCCGCAAACCTGCGGAAGGATCGCTCCCCTCGTTCGCCGTACCGCCAGTCTCCGCGCCGCCATCGGCGGCAAACGGCTGAACCATATCCTGAATCTCCGACTCGGCCGAATCCTCATTCGCTCCCGCGCTGGTCGTGCTCGCCTCTTCGTACGGAATCTCCGCATCGGATAACATCTTCGGTTCATAATTAAAAATAGCGACGCCGAGAATAAGTACAGCGGCGGCAGCCCCGATCGCCGTTCTTCCGCCAACCGTGCTCCACCAGCTGCCCGCACGCCGCGGACGCCGAATGTCCGGCATCATTTCGGCAGGCTCCTGGCTTTTCACGGCCGGAGGTGCGACAAGGCTCTCGCGATCACGGTCGATGGCATCCAGTTTAGGCATGATAGCGTCTACCAGACTGACAGGCGGGGTAACGGCCGGAAGATCTTCAAGCTCTCTGTTTAATGACTTTAATATGTTAAAGGTCTCCGCACACTCGGGACACAAGGCAATATGCTGATACATTTGGGCCGTCTCATCGGAAGTAAGGTCCCGGTCCAAATAGCGGTGCATGCGTTCCACCACCTCTTGGCAATTCATCCTGATACACCACCTTTCTGATGCTCTTGGAGCATATTCTGCAGCTGCTGCCTGGCCCTGAACAAATAGGATTTCACCGTATTGAGCGGAAGGTTCAGACAATCAGCGATTTCGTTGTAGGACAGGTCCTGCAAATACCTTAAGACAATGACCGTGCGATGATGATCCGGCAGTTGGTTAATGGCCTCCTGGATATCCTGGGCCAGATAGCCCGACATCACTTCCCTTTCCACGTCGAGATGATCCCGAAACACCATGTCATGCTCATCGATGGAAACCGTCGGCTTCGTTCTGCGGAATTTATCGATGCATATGTTGGTAACGATCCGCTGGACCCAAGTCTTGAACTGGGCTTTCTCCTCATAGGAGTTGATCTTCGTATATACGCGTATCAGTGCTTCCTGGGCTGCATCCATGGCATCCTGTTCATTGTTTAAAATGTAATAAGCAGTTCGGTAAACATGTTGCTCAATTTCTCGCAATAGGGTGATTAGAGCGTCGCGATCGCCCGATTGAGCGGCTCTTATGAGTCCCTGCTCCACCACAGTGGATCCCCCTCTCCCTGCATACATACAGACGGATAGAATTAAAAAATGTTGCAGTATGTAACCTATTAATTTTTTCAGGAAACTTCATCTAACTATACCAAATATAAAGATTATAGTCATCCGCTGCATTTTCCTATAAAGATCATACTACGAAACCCGGTCCCAGGAACAGCGGGCGTCTTCATGGAATCTTCGTTCGCGTCTCAATATGCCCGTTCTTGATCCTCATCTGGATTTCGCCATGAAGATTGGTTTGATAGATGATGGATTGAAAACGTTCCAACCGGCCGACCACGTCCGGATGAGGGTGACCGTACATATTGTTGACGCCGGCAGAAATTACCGCAGCCGTCGGCTTCCATGCATTCAGCCATGGCGCGGATGTGGATGTCTTGCTTCCGTGATGGGCCACCTTCATGACGTCGATCCGGTCTTCGACAGCTGGGTCATCTTGGGATTGCCCCTCCAGGTACTGCAGTATTTTCCGTTCGGCTGCTTGATCCGTATCCCCCGTAAATAAAACCCGGCTGCCGTTCATCTGAAGGACAAATACTAGTGAAGCATGATTTTGCTCCTTAATCAACGGTAATGCTTTGATGACTTCTCCACTTTCTGGGAAAAGAGGGGATAAAAATCGGATCTCCGTGTGACCGTCAAGTTTCCATTCGGATTCGGCTCCTGCCCGATATACGGGAATGCGCTGTTCAACCGCGGATAACATCAGCTTCCGGAAGGAAGCGGATTCGGTCAAGGTCCCGTTAAACACGACGGATTTCACGGGGATTTCCTGCAAAACAGCCAGGAGTCCCCCTATGTGGTCCTGATCCCCGTGGGTCATGATGACGGCTTCAAGCTGGTGCACGCCCCGTTTTTTCAACAAAGGCACCACCACTTTCGCTCCTACCTCGTACGGAGCTTTCCTTTCCTTCCAGGCATCCTTCTCCTTGCGAAAATTCACCGTCCCGCCACCGTCAATGAGAACATGCTTGCCCGAAGGCGTTGTGACCAATATCGAATCTCCCTGTCCCACATCCAGGAATTGCACCAGTCCCGCCCCTTGCGTAGACGGCGACTGATAGCCGCTGTACAGCAGAACAATCAAAATCCCGGTCAGCAGGGCTATCGCAGCTCCCGGGGCATACCGTTCGATATGATGACTGGCACGAAGGAAGCCTCTCCATCGCAAAGCACCGGCCAATCGACCCACGATCGGCAGCGTGTCCACGCCGGACAAGTCTGCTCTACCGCCCCATGGCGGGCGTCCGTCCAATGGCTCCGTATCATTCGACCCGTTCTGCCCGCCCTCGGGATTCTTGAATCTCTTGTTCAGGATGGAGAGCAAAGCGTACAGGACAACGAAATAACACAGTATCCAGGCTAACGACGGGGACGGCCACAATGTCATAAAAACCGAGGAACCATTCATCCATTCAACGATCCGGAACGTGATATGGTTTAACCATTCGGTCACGGCGGCCAGCCAGCCAGCCCCGCGCATCCATACCCATCCCATCAACAGAGACACCATGCCTAAAGGCAGAACGACCAGGCTAATGACCGGAACGAGGATCAGATTGGCGAAAACGGAAATAAGCGAGACCTGGTTGAAGTAATAGATGGTGAGCGGAAAGGAAATCAGCTGCGCCACGACCGTTATGCCGACGGTTCCCCCCAGCCAGCGGGGCAAGAATGCCAGCAGCGGCATCAGCTTGGGCACGAATATCATCAAACCCGCCGTCACGATGAAGGACAGCTGAAAGCTGACGTTCACGAGAAAATACGGATTCCACACCAGCATGGCAAGCGCGGCCACGCTGAGGATATGCAGCCCATCCTTCAAAAGCCGCCGCCGCGCTGCATACAAACCGATCATTCCCATGATGCCCGCGCGCACGATGGAAGGACTCGCCCCGGTCAGCAGGACATATACGGGAATCAGCCACATCACCACAGTCAGCGAGGCCTCCCTCGTCATTCGAAGGGTTGTGCATACGAATAGCAGGCATCCTACAACCACGGCCACATGCATGCCCGATATCGCAAGAATATGAGTCAATCCCAAACGCGAGAACTCCATGAATGTATCGGGATCCAAGTCATCCTGATTGCCAATGATGAGTCCCTTCATATACCCCGCATGGATGCCGCCGTACAATTGATCCAGCTTGCTTCCAAGCTTGTCGCGAAGGGCATCATTCCATCTGAGAACATGGCTTAATTTCCAGCTGTCTGGTGGTTCGATCACCCCTTGGTCCGAGCCCTTCACTTTGACGATCCAATGAATCTTCTGAGTACGCAAATACTGAAGGTAATCAAACCCGCCAAAATTGCGGGCCACTCCAGGCCTCTGCATTTCCCCGCTCAGCTGTATGCGGTCCCCGCGCTGCCATTGGTTCACAATCTCCAGCTCCGTTTTATTCAGCAGTTTTACTTGGACCATAACGATATCGTCTGTATTCAGCATCATGCTGTCATTCGGATCGGCTTGTTTTTGCACAACCGGGTGATTGGATTGAATCAGATCAGCCCGCTGCAAGGTTACCTGGAAATCAGCCCGGTCGCCATCCACCTCGACAGGAGAAGAAATCACCCCGAACGCAGTAACAGGAATGGGTTCAGTCGACTCTTCCGCTGCAAGGACCGACTCGAAATCACTTACATTCGCCGCATCATGCCATTCCCAGTACGAGCCCGATGCGCACAATGAGAACAGCATGCAGATCGTAAACAGGCGCCCTGCGCCCACCCACTGGCATACAGCTAATAATAGAAGAATTAGCCCGACCGCAATCACGGCGAGCTTCCATCCGTCATACAGGCATGCAGCACCGCTGCCGATCACCCATAACACGGTAAACACAAGTAATGGCCTTCGTTTCATCATTGAATCTATCCCCTTCTTGACGAAATAAAAAAAAGAACCCTTGCCTGCAAATCGCAGTCAAAGGTTCTTCCTCCATAACTTCCTATTCCTATCATTCGCATCGTCAATGCATGATCTATTCCGCTACCGTCATCAAGGTTTCGCGCGGCGGCTCGTATGCTTCAAGCTGCCGAAACGAAATCCCCTTCTGTTCCATCATGCGGGACACCTTGCCGGAGTCCTTGGGATAAGGACGATGGAACACAACCTCGACAATGCCGCTGTTGGCAAGCATGTTCGCACAGGTCCAGCAAGGCTCGTCTGTCACGTACACCGTACTGCCCTCCCTGTCGATCCGGTCCGTGAACAGCAGCAGATTCTGCTCGGCATGAATCGTGCGGATGCAGCGCTGCTTCTTCACCATGCTTTCCTCGCCGTCCTGCACGACCAATTCATAATCCTCCGCGATCATACAACCTGCTTCCGAGCAATCCGGCACCCCCATCGGCGCGCCGTTATAAGCCGTCCCGAGCAGCTTCTTGCCCTGCACCAGCACCGCTCCCACATGACGCCGAGGGCATTGAGAACGGGTAGATACCATAAAGGCAATATCCATGAAATAAGTATCCCAATCTTTACGTTGATCTGCACTCATCATCTGTCACCTGTTCCTTGTCAATATCTCCTTTATTGTAGCACATAGCTAAAGTCCTACGTAAGGCTTCATCTTCTCCAGCATTTTGGGCCCGATGCCCTTTACGTTCATCAAGTCGGCCTGAGTTCGAAATGGGCCGAACTGATTCCGGTAATCGATAATCGCCTTGGCCTTGGCCTCGCCAATGCCGGGCAGCTCCATCAGCGTGGCTGCATCCGCCGTATTCACGTTGATCAATCCGGACGGATCCGGAATGGACGGCGGCAGCGCTGGAGGTTCATTGGCAGAGATCGGTTGACCGACAGCCTCCGGCGGGGATGAAGCCGGCGAAACGGCTGCCTGATCAGAAGCTGAAGATGGTGAGGCTTCCGCTCCTTGGCCGTTCCCGGCCGCAGCGGCCGAGTCCAGACTTGGCACCGGTTCCTTCGCGTTCGTGGCGGGCTCGCCTTGTCCACCCTGAGCGGTCTTTGCAGCATCAGCAGAATCCCTTCGAGCGTCAGCAGGGGCTGCAGCCCCTCCCGCATCCTTATCCCGGGAATCGGAAGCAAGCGCCTTCGCACCGGCGCTCTCCTCCATGGTCATGACTTGCTCCAGCTGTTCGTTTAACGGCTGCCAGCCCTCGATTCCCTGTTCCGTACCGCCGGCAAACAAGATGAGTCCGCAGCCCGCAAGCGTTGCGGCAAGACTCCAACCTAAAGATATCCGTTTCATCCAAGACCTCTCCTTAACTTCAAAGTTCAATTCGTACAAACTCTGGAATAATCTTCGGCTTCCCCACCGGAATCGCATGAAAAACCGTCATGAATCGGCATCTTCCCCGCATACATTAGACGTAAGGACGGTACATTTCTGCCGTAAAGCGCGAAAGGAGGGAACATACACATGAAGGTCGGTTTTATCGGTACGGGCAGCATGGGTAGTCTGTTGATCGATGCCTTCATTCAATCGGGCGCACTCCTGCCTGAGCAGATTCGGGTCAGCAACCGAAGCCCAGAAAAGCCGCTGCAGCTGGCAAAACGTCATCCCGGTCTGACGGTATGCAGCAGTAACACGGAGACGGCTTCTCAAAGCGACCTGCTATTTTTATGTATCAAGCCGTTGGAATTCAAAGCGGTCATCGGCGAAATCAAGGATCGGCTCGAAACCCGGCAAATCGCCATATCCATCACAAGTCCGGTCCAACTGATCCATCTGGAATCATCGCTGCCCTGCAAGGTAGCGAAAATCATACCGAGCATCACTAACATCACCGGAGGCGGAGCATCGTTATGCATGTATGGTTCCCGAATAAAAGAAGAAGACAGGCAGCTTATAGAAAGCCTCCTGTCTTATATCAGCAGGCCGCTCAATATACTGGAATCGCACACGCGAATCACTTCCGATTTCTCCAGCTGCGGGCCTGCTTTTTTAAGTTTATTCATGGAAAAATGGATCGACGCTGCCGTTGAAATGACCGGAATCGACCGCAGGTCCCTCAATGCACTAGCCGGCGAAATGCTGCTTGGCACCGGCAAGCTGCTAACGGAGGAGGGCTTCTCCCCCGAAGAGCTGCAAAAGCGGGTGGCGGTTCCCGGAGGCATCACGGCCCAGGCTCTGGCACTGCTGGAATCGAACCTGAACGGGTTGTTCTACCAATTGATCCAAACCACACACGACAAGTATGAGGAGGATTTGGCCAAACTGGATGCTGCCTTCGGTTTTACGATTAACCGGCCACGATATTGACCAGTTTACCCGGTACGGCAATGATTTTGCGAATACTCTTGCCTTCCAGCGCCTGCTTGACATTTGGAAGGGAGAGGCTATGTTGTTGCATGGCTTCTTGGTCCATGTCTTTCGCGATTTTGGCGCGTTCCACGATTTTGCCGTTGACTTGCACCACGATCTCGACTTCTGCCTCTACGGTCCAAGCCTCGTCAAACTCAGGCCATGGCACGTAAGTTACGCTCTCCGTGTAGCCTAAACGGCTCCACAGCTCTTCAGCCAGGTGAGGGGCAAGCGGGGAAAGCAGTTGGACGAAGTTCTCCATCGCCTTGCGAGGAAGCACTTCGCTCTTGTACCCCTCGTTGATGAATATCATCAACTGGCTGATCGCTGTGTTAAAGCGCAGATGCTCAAAGTCGTCGGTCACTTTCTTAATCGTTTTGTGCAGCGTGCGTTTGAATTCGTCCGTACCCTCGCCATCCACGATTTTAGGATTCAATTGACCGTCGTCTCCGATGAACAGACGCCATACGCGGGAAAGGAAGCGGTGCGTTCCTTCAACGCCGTTGGTGTTCCATGGCTTCGTCGCTTCCAGCGGCCCCATGAACATTTCGTATACGCGCAGCGTGTCAGCGCCATACTCGTTCACGATATCGTCCGGATTGATGACGTTGCCGCGGGATTTACTCATTTTCTCATTGTTGTTCCCCAGGATCATGCCCTGATTGACCAGCTTCTGGAAAGGCTCCTTCGTATCGACGACGCCCAGGTCATACAATACTTTGTGCCAGAAGCGCGCATACAGCAAGTGCAGCACAGCATGCTCCACGCCGCCGATGTACAGGTCAACCGGCAGCCATTCCTTCTGTTTCTCCTTGGAGCACAGTTCGTTATGGTTATCCGGATCGATGTAACGCAGGTAGTACCAGCAGCTGCCGGCCCATTGCGGCATCGTATTGGTTTCGCGGCGGGCTTTCATGCCCGTTTCGGGATCAACCGTCTCCACCCACTCCGTCACGTTGGCCAGCGGCGATTCGCCGGTTCCGGACGGTTTAATCTGGTCTACATCCGGCAGAAGCAATGGAAGCTGATCTTCCGGCACGGTCTTCATCGTTCCGTCTTCCAGATGCAGAATCGGAATCGGCTCGCCCCAATAGCGTTGACGGCTGAACAGCCAGTCGCGCAGACGGTAGGTTACCTTCTTCTTGCCCTTGCCCTCTTTCTCCAGCCATTCATTCATCGCCTGAATAGCCTCTTCATTATCCAGCCCGTTCAGGAAGCCGGAATTCACGTGCGCGCCGGTGCCGGTATATGCTTCCTCCTCGACGTTTCCGCCTTGAACGACTTCAATGATCGGAAGACCGAATTGCTTCGCAAACTCCCAGTCCCGGCTGTCATGTCCCGGAACCGCCATAATGGCACCGGTGCCGTAGCCGGCAAGCACGTAATCCGCGATCCAGATCGGTACCTTGGCGCCGTTTACCGGATTGACGGCATACGCGCCCGTGAATACGCCGGTTTTATCCTTGGCCAGATCCGTCCGCTCCAGGTCGCTTTTACGTGCTGCCTGATCCTGATAAGCCTTCACCGCTTCGCGCTGATCGGCTGTCGCAATTTTGTCCACGAGGTCATGCTCCGGTGCCAGGACGCAGTAGCTTGCCCCGAACAGCGTATCCGGACGAGTGGTGAACACCTCCAGATGACCATCATACCCTTCGATGTCAAAACGGACCTCGGCGCCCGTGGATTTGCCGATCCAGTTGCGCTGCATATCCTTCAAGCTTTCGCTCCAGTCCAGCTCGTCCAGATCCTCCAGCAGGCGATCCGCATATTCGGTAATGCGCAGGATCCATTGGCGCATCGGCTTGCGTACGACCGGATGGCCTCCGCGTTCGCTCTTGCCGTCGATGACCTCCTCGTTCGCCAGCACGGTGCCGAGCGCTTCGCACCAGTTCACCGGAACCTCGGCCACATAGGCCAAGCCGCGTTTGTAGAGCTGGATAAAGATCCACTGCGTCCATTTGTAATATTCCGGATCGGTGGTGCTGATCTCGCGGTCCCAGTCATACGAGAACCCGAGGGATTTGATCTGGCGGCGGAACGTATCGATATTCTGCACGGTGAACTCCCGAGGATGTTTGCCCGTGTCCATCGCATACTGCTCTGCCGGCAGGCCGAAGGCGTCCCATCCCATCGGATGAAGCACGTTGTATCCGCGCATCCGCTTGTAGCGGGACACGATGTCCGTTGCCGTGTATCCCTCCGGGTGACCTACGTGCAGGCCTGCGCCCGATGGGTACGGAAACATATCCAGCGCGTAAAATTTCGGTTTGGACGAGGAATCTTCCGTTTTAAAGGTTTTGTTCTCATCCCAGTATTGCTGCCACTTCGGTTCGATGGCCTGCGGCTGGTAGCCGTGGCCGGTTGGTTGATTGTCCGTCATACTTCATTGCTCCTCCTTCACAGTCGAGAGGCAAGGCCTGCGCCATTGCCCAAAAAAACAAAAAAACCTCATCATCCATAGCGTTGATCGCTAGGGACGAGAGGTTTGATTCCCGTGGTACCACCCTAGTTAGCCAAAGGCATGCTTTGCCTTTCGCTCCCTTTGCATCCTTATCGCGGATAAGACGACGATGCTTCGTCGGCCGATTCTGCCGGAATACAGCCCTCCGACGGCCGGGTTAACACCATTGCTCCGAGGCGAGTTCATCCCTATCGTCAACCGGTTTTCACCAGACACCGGCTCTCTGCATGATCGAAATTGGAACGATTGATCCTCATCATCGCGTTCATATTACCGTTTTAATGTGGCTATTATACCCAAAAAGCGCGGTCAAGTCAACGAAAGCTCTTCTCCGCTTCTGCGGTAATGTTCCGGCGTGGTCCCGACCATGGCCTTGAACATCCGGCTGAAATGGGCCAAATGCTTGAAACCGGACGCCTGGCTGATCTCCGTTATGCTCAGATGGGGGTGGAGCCTAAGCATGATTTTGGCCTGGTTGATCCGCCGGTGATACACATATTTGAACACCGTCGTTCCGGTCACTTCCTTGAATAAGGAGGATAAGTAGTGTTTCGTGATATGCATGTCGCGGGCGATTCCCTCCAGCGTCAAATCCAGCATATAATTTTCCTCGACAAACGAGACGACATGCTGGACATGCCGCTCCTTCTCCGAGATCGAGTCGTGATCCTGCACGGCGGCCTGGCACCAATCGGCGATGACGTACATCATCTCCTGGATTCGAAGGGTCATCCGCTCCTGGCGAAAGCCGGCCGTGGAGGACGACAGGCGGTGTATATCGGCCAGCATCCCTTCGAATTCTTCCCGGTTCTCCCCCGTCAGCGTCATGCGATGATTCCGCAGCGTTTCGAAGGGGTCCAGCAATATCGATTTGGCCGTCTCCGAAAGCCCCCTGCAGACCCAGGCCGGATCAAAATGCAAAATGCTCCTGACATATCTGGAATCGGGTTCAACGTTCGGACAGTGCAGCGTAAGCCCGTTCATCAGGAGCAGATCCCCCGGTTTCAGGGTGAACACGGAATCGCCGATCAAATACGTGCAGCGTCCCTCATGGAAATAATAAATTTCATAAAAAGCATGCGAGTGAAACCGCCCTCCCGACAGCGGCTGTTCATTGTAGTAGGTCAGATCGAACGGCGCTTGAAGCTGCATGCGGTCAAAGCCTGGCATCATATCGACAGATGAGGTCATTTAGAGAATCGCCCCTTTAGCGATTTTGGAGTCGTCTAACCCCCAACCCTCAACGTAACGGGGTTTTCTCTATTATAAATGATTTTAGGGAATGCGCACGGCTTCATTTTGGGCAATCACGCACAACTCTCCGGCCTTGAAGGCATGCTCCTGGGACATGGCATGTTCCGTGCGTTCCAGGCAGTCCAGGATAAGCTCCCCGAAAAACGGATAGCCCACTTTCCCCTGGAGTTCCATATGAAACTCTCCTTCACCGTTAACCAAGTACAGATGATCCCCCTGCGGATGCCTTGCGATATCGATGTATTTGCGAAGCTCGATGTATCCTTCCGTTCCCAGAATAAAGGTTCTGCCATCTCCCCAAGTGCCAAGTCCTCCGGGCGTCAGCCAATCGACGCGGAAATAATTGGTGGCTCCATTGTCTCCCACCAGCGTTGCATCTCCGAAATCCTCCAGCTCGGGGTATTCCGGATTCGCATAATTGCCCACCTTGCTGCTGAGCACCTTGGCATCGCGGCATCCCGCATAAAACAAAAATTGTTCGATCTGGTGGGAGCCGATGTCACACAGGATGCCCCCGTACTGTTGATGACGGAAAAACCAGTCCGGGCGGGAGGACGCATTCAAACGGTGCGGTCCGGTTCCCATCACTTGCACCACTCGCCCGATCGCCCCGTCCTGAATCAGCTTCCCGGCATGGACGGCACTCTCCACATGCAGCCGTTCACTGTAATAGACCATGTATTTCTTGCCCGTCTCCGCGGCTTTCGCGCGTGCAGCGTTCACCTGCTCCAGCGTGGTGAACGGCGTTTTATCCGTGAAATAATCCTTGCCGTGCGACATGACCTTCAGGCCAAGCTCGCATCTCTCCGAAGGAATGGCGGCAGCCGCCACCAGATGAACTTCGGTATCTTCCAGCACCTGGGCCTCGGAGGAAGCCACGGCAACCTCCGGGTATGCCTTGCAAAAAGCAGCAACCTTGGCGGGGTCTGAGTCATACACCCACTTCAGCGTCGCCCCGGCCTCAATCAAGCCGTTGCACATGCCGTATATATGGCCATGCTCCAGCGACATGGCTGCAAAAATAAATTCTCCGGGCTTGCACACCGGCTGGGCCTTGCCCACCGGCGCATAGAGCATTCCATTGCTGCGGTCCATACCAAGAGCCTCCCCGATTGTAATTTAATAAGCGCCAAACGTCTTGCTCATATCCACCGGCCCGATCTCCTTGACCGTTTTCCGGGTGGACGAATTCGCTATCCGTTCTTGCAGCATCTCGTAATACAGATCTTCGTCCAACGGCAGGTCGACCCAATTGTCGGTCCAGGTGGACAAATGCATGGCATTGGACAGGGTCAATCCGTGGATTCCCTCTTCGCCCGGCGCAATCAATGGCGTTCCGTGCAAAATGGCGTCCGCAAAGTTCTGGATGATGCCGTTATGCTGCGGATTGTCCCCCGAAATCGGCACCTCGCATTTCCAGCATTCCGGTTCGCCGAAGCCCCCGGTATACTGCTGATTGAACTCCGGTTCAGGCACCCGGAGACGCCAGAAGGTAAGCTTGCCGTCCTCGATGACGATTTTACCGCGGTCTCCCGTCACTTCATACCGATTCGTGCCCGGCGCTTCCCCCGTTGTCGTAATGAAGACGGCCGTGGCGCCGTTCTCGTATTCCGCATAAGCCGTCACGTCGTCTTCCACTTCAATGTTCCGGTACTTGCCGAACGAACAAAATGCGCGGATTCTTTTCGGCATCATGCCGGTTGTCCACTGCCACAGATCCAGCTGGTGCGGAGATTGGTTAATCAGGACGCCTCCGCCTTCTCCCGCCCAAGTCGCGCGCCATCCGCCTGAATCGTAATAACTCTGTGAGCGGTACCAATTCGTGACGATCCAATTCATTCGCCGCACTTCGCCGAGCTCGCCGGCCGCGATGAGCTCTCTAAGCTTTTTATACAGCGGATTGCAGCGCTGATTGTACATGATCGAGAACACTTTGCCGCTGGCTTCGGCCGCGCGGTTCATTTCCCGCACCTGCTTCGTATACACGCCCGCCGGCTTCTCAATCAGGACGTGGAGTCCTTGGTTCAGGCACGCGATGGCCACTTGAGGATGGGCATAATGGGGCGTTGCGATAATCACCGCATCGATCTCTCCCGAAGAGATCATAGCGTCCGTGTCACTCCAAATTTTCACGTCCGAAGGGAGCGTAGCCCTCGCTTCTTCCTGCTTGGCCGGGTTGAGGTCGCATATGGCGCTAAGCCGCGCCCCCGCAATCCGCCCCGCGGCAAGCGATTTGGCATGCGAAAAACCCATCCCCAGTCCGATAACCCCTACTCTTACCTGTTCCATATCTATCGCCTCCTTCATAAGTGTCCTATACGCTTTGTTTATGGTCTGCCCACATGTTCATCTGCTCGGCAAAACGAAGCAGCATCTCCCTGGATTCAAACGTCCCGCTAAAATCCTCGATTCCGTAGTAACCTTCATAGCCGACCGACTGCAAATCCTGTATGACCTGCTTCCATGGGACGGCCCCTTGGTCAAGCGAGACCCATTCTCCGGACCAGGATGCCGAGCTTCCATCCTTCGAAGGCGTTTTTCGATATCCCCCGTTCTTCACATGGACATGAGCCAGGTAGGGACCGAGAAGCTCCAAGCCCATCCGGTAGTTCTCATAACCTTCATGGACCATGTTGCCCGGATCATACAGCACGCCGATATGCTGCGGATTGAAGTGGGATACGAGCCGGTGCGTCAGTCCGGCGCTCGGAGTGATCGTAAGATGATGGGTTTCCACCACGGCTTTAACCCCGTAAGCGGCAGCGAGATCCTGCACCTCATGGAGGTAACGGACCGCCTGGTCGTACAGCTCGTTGTAATTGCGCGTTCGGTCATATCCCGGAATCCCAACGCGAATGAAAGAGGCTCCGATCAGCTTGGCCGCTTGCATGACCTTCTCCGTTGCTTCCACGTCGCCGCAGGTCAGATAAGGAACGACCGCAAGACTGCGCCGGCCATGCTTGTCGGCTGCTTGCTTAAATCTGAGCCAATCTTCCTGCGTGCCGTTTGGATCAATGGAGCAGCGGTTATGCCGCCAGAAGGAAGGCTTCTCTCCGGCAGCCTCTTCCGGAATCTCCTTGAAGCGCCACTCGATCCCTTCGATACCGGCATCCGCCGCCGCTTGGGCCAATTCCTCCGGCAGTAAATCAGGGGTGGCGACCGTAAATACGGACAGTTTCATAATCATTCATCCTCTCTCGACCAAATTTATTAGCTTATGCATCATTTGACCAACGTTGAACTCATATGATGTCATTCAGTGCGTTCCGGATGGTTAAAAGCCTCCCGAAAGATAGCGCTCTCATATCTGATGATCCTATCTATCCCCCATCGTAGCACAGTACCGAAAGCAAACCCATATCCCTTCCCATGAACCTTAACCACAGTCAAATAAAGCCGAAAAGAAATGTCTTTGAATATAATGCAGCTCCCGTTGATACAAGCACAGTGTCCATCGACGTGTTTCCCTTGAGAACAGACCGCGATGAGCCGTCGCATCCATAGCGATTTTCGAAGAGGCCCGGACTCGAAGTTTAGGCACTCTTATATAACCAAAAAAGGCACCTCCTCCGTCCTGAATAGACGAAGAAGCGTGCCTTCTCATAGGGTATTCGTTTATTTTACGGCAACGTAGAACAGCCTGGATGCATCCTGACCCGCTTCCGTCCACTCAAAATCGGCATAGCATTTCACGTCCCGGAATCCGGCCTTAATCAGCTCAACCTTCATCCATTCCGGGTCGTATCCCCGCTGGACATGCGTTTCTTCAAAGCGGCGGTAGATCGTTCGGTCTTGGTCATCCCGTGCAAAAATGGAGAGATGGTGTTCAATCTCCATCCTGCGTTCGTCCAGGTCGCATGTCCATATATAGGACACTTCCCGTTCATCCAGAACAAATGGCTGCTCTTCGTCGTATCGCAGCAGCGTATTGGGGTGATGCACGTCAAACAGGAACGTGCCGCCTTCCTTGAGACCGTTGTAGGTCCTTGCAAAAGCGGAGCGGATGTCCTTCTCCTCCAGCAGGTAGTTCACACAATCACAAAATGAAATGACGGAATCCACCTGCTCGGGCAGCTCCCAGGAACGCATGTCCTGCTGCACCCAGCGGACGCTCCCTTCCCGGAACAAGCGATGTCCCTGAGGCGTGCCCTCCAGCTTGCGCCTGGCAACCGACAGCATATCCGCTGACAGGTCAATCCCCGTTACTTCAAAACCGGAGTTGACGAGCGGTATGGTGATGCTGCCTGTCCCGCATCCGAGCTCGACGACGCTTTTTGGCATTCCGTGCTTCTCCCAGGCGGTTCTCGCAAAGCGGATCCAGTCCGGGTACGGCATGTCTTCCATGAGTTGATCATATACGTAAGCAAACTTGCGGTAAGACAACATGATGACACCACTTTCTTAGAAGCTTCCCCTGCGTTGCCGGGTTATTCGTTTGAACCGGAGTTCTCCTCTTTTTTGACCATATACGTCCAGCTGTCCTTCTGCGTAACCTGGCCTTCCTTCATCAGCTTGCCAAGGGCGCGTTTAAAGGCGGATTTGCTGATGCCGAAACGCTGCTTGATGATGTCGGGCGGCGTTTCATCCGAATACGGCATCGCATGGCCGGGACGCTCCTTCAGAAAAGCAAGCAGCCGGTCTGCATCGTCGGTCCGTCCGATCTCTTTTTGCGGAACCATGGACAGATTGACCCTGCCATCCTCCCGGATATGGCTGACCCGAACCTTTACCTCTTCGCCAAGACGCAGCATCCGCGTCCGTTCCGAGGAATGGATCATGCCGATCGCGCCGAAGCCGACCACGCCGCCGTCGATGATGACAAACGTGCCCATCTGGAGCGGTTTATACACCAGGGCAGTAAACCATTGGCCTTTCCACGAATCCGGCGCATGGAACGCAAGCGGAGCTAGCTCTTGTTCCCCGGCGAGTTTCGCTCGCAGCCGGCCTTGCTTATCATGCTCCATGATCACAAACACGTGGTCTCCCACTTGCGGGTGAAGCTCCCGCAGCTCCGGCAATTCCCGGATCGGAAGCAGCAGCTGCCTGCCAAGTCCCATCTCAAGGAAACAGCCGAGGCGCGGATGGACGTCGGCCACTTCAAGCTTCGCCGTTTCGCCCAGCGTTAGGAACGGCTTCTTCATCGTTGCGGCTAGGCGGTCTTCCGTATCGAAGAATATAAAGACCTCTATCGTATCCCCCGGCTCGATTTTACCCGTAAGCTCCGAATAGTGAAGAAGCACATCCCGATCTCCGCCATCCAGAAAATAACCGTAAGGGGACACTTCCCTGGATACAACGAGTTTCGTTAATGTGCCGGCAATCAGACTCATACGTTCTCCACCACTTTGGCGTCCGACCACAAACGCTCGATGTTGTAGTATTCCCGCTCATCGCGGTGAAAAATATGAACGATCACGTCTCCAAGGTCCATCAGCACCCAACGGGCAGCATCCATTCCTTCCAGTCCGCGCAATGCCACGCCCTCGTCGTGAGCCCGTTTGCGGACCTCGGTTGCGATCGCTTGAACCTGGGTATCCGAGTTACCGTGGCAAATGACAAAATAGTCGGCGATCAGGGAAATCCCTCTGAGATCCAGGACCACGATATCCATCGCTTTTTTATCTTCAGCGGCAGCTACTGCCACATTTAACAATTCATTCGGTTTCAACGTCATGAATTCGCCTCCAATTGCTTAATTAGATCGTTGCGGGCAAGCACCGTCAACGGAAAAATGATTTGTCTGCGCGAGAGCAGATATCCAATCGTCGAATCAAAACCGGCTGCAAGCGCCTCTTCAAGGCTATGGTTGGCCAGTTCGCGAATATTATTCACGCCGGGGAAATCCCGCCCCGGTTCCATATAATCCGCCAGGCAGACCACCTTGTCAAGGAGCGTCATGCCGATGCGCCCCGACGTATGGTACCGAATGGCGTCAAGCACTTCGGCATCCGTTACGCCATATTCGTGTTCCGCTACGAATGCCCCGACTTCAGCATGCCAAAGCTGTTTGTCGTAATGGAGCAGCTCGTCGGAGAGCTTATGCTCCACCATCATCTGATGAAGCTTCTGCACGGGCCAGTATTTAGCCACGTCATGCAGGATGGCGGCCAAGTCCGCCTTAACCGGGTCGGCTCCGAACCTGCCGGCAAGGATGACCGCGGTTTCCATGACGCCTTTGGTATGCTCCCAGCGCTTGGCCGGCATCTGGGAGGATACGGCTTCTATGAGCTCATCACGGCTGTAGTCCATAAATACCGCTCCTAACAATATAATCGTATACTCGGTCCGGCACCATATAACGGATGGACGAACCTGATGCCGCCCGGCTCCGAATGATGGTGGAGGAGATTTCGATCAGCGGCATCTCGGCCGTGACAACCGCCTTTTGCAGAAAATCGGGCAGATCATCCACCGATAGTTCGGTTCCGGGACGGTTAAGCCCGATAAAAGTCAGCATTTCCGCCAGTTCGCCGATCCGGTTCCACTTGGGAAGATACGCAACCATATCCGCACCGATAATGAAGTAGAAGTCATGCTCGGGGTACGCATCGCGCAGCTCTCTGACCGTATCTACCGTGTAGGAGACGCCGCCGCGTTTCACTTCCCAATCCAACGTGCGAAACGACGGATGACCGGCTATGGCTTCAGCGGTCATCTCCAGCCTCATCAGGCCCGTTACGCCGGCATCTTCCTTATGCGGCGGGATGTGGCTTGGCATAAACCACACCTCTTCCAGATCGTAAGCGTCCCGCGCGCATTCGGCTGCGAGCATATGCCCGATGTGAATGGGATCGAAGGTTCCGCCCATTATCCCCACCTTCATCCGGGTTCACCTCCCCTAATTAGAGAGTTATTAATATCCGCTAAGCTGGAGCCGTCCGGCCCCCCTACGGCAGTTCGATGGTTTTGTGGTCTTTCGATTCTTTATAAAGCACGATCGTCTTGCCGATCACCTGCACCAGCTCGGCTCCGGCTCCTTCAGCAAGCTCCTGGGCGATTTCGCGCGGGTCTTCAAGACAGTTGTTGAGCACGGATACCTTCATGAGTTCCCGCTTCTCGATCGCCTCGGAAATGTGACGGATCAGATGCTCGTTGCTGCCTCCCTTGCCTACCTGGAACATCGGATCCAGATGATGGGCGAGCGAGCGTAAATGTCGTTTTTGCTTTCCTGTTAACATGCTTGGTCATTACTCCTTAAACATTCAATTATTAAAACCTGGCGCTTGTCGAAAGCTATATTGTAGCTTTTGCATAAGCATTAATCAATAAACAAAGATATTAAGACTCGGATTGGAAGCTGGTCAGAACGGCTTCCTTCATGGCCTGCACGGGTGCCGTCAGACCCGTCCAATATTCGAATGCATAGGCACCTTGATTAATGAACATTCCAAGCCCGCCGTGTATGGTGCATCGCCGAAGCTCCCCTTGCCGCAGCAGCTCGGTCTTCAACGGATTGTAGATCAAATCGCTGACAACGGTCCCTTCACGTATGGACTCCGACGGAATGGGAAGCTCCGAAACCCGGGGAAACATGCCCACCGAGGTCGTGTTAATGATGACATCGGCATCCGACAACGCCTCTCCGGCCTGTTCCTCTCCGTACCCTCTCAAGTCCGCAAGCGAGCCCCACTCCTCGGCAAGCGCCAATGCTTTGGCGGACGTCCGATTTACAATGGATATCTTCTCGGGCCCTTCGCCGATGAGGGCATAGATGATGCCTCTTGCGGCTCCGCCCGCACCAATGACAACGATGCGCTTTCCCTTCAGGTCGGGACAGGCTTCATCCTTTAATGAACGAACATATCCGATGCCGTCCGTATTGTAACCCGTCAATTTGCCGTTGTCATTGACGATGGTGTTCACGGCACCGATGCGCTGCGCCCCTTCATCGACGACGTCCAAATACTTCATGACTTCCACCTTGTGCGGGATCGTTACGTTCACCCCTCGAAATCCCAGTGCTTTGACGGCCTGGATGGCGTCGCCCAGGCCATGCGGACGAATATGAAGGGGGACGTACGCTCCTGACAAACCTAGGGCATTGATCGCCGCATCATGCATGGCCGGCGATTTCGAGTGGCCGATCGGATCCCCCATTACGCCAAGGAGCAAATAATCACGCTCGTTCATTGGATTCACTTTCATTTCTCCTCTGCCTCTCCCATGATAGCCGGACGGTTACCATTGGGATATATCACTTATATCAGGGATGGACGCGACAAGACTTTGATACCTTTAGGTACATGAACCGCTACAAGCGCTCCCTGCTCACCGTTGATCTTGATCCAGCCGAGTCCCGAGATAAACACGTCTTGGCGCGCACCCTTAGGAATACGAATTTCGTGTCTCGTCCATTCCGGAAGCTCTTCAAGCCGTTCCTTAGTCGGCGGGGACAGCAGCTCCCCGGCATGCTCCGCAAATAGCGAATCCGCCCGTTCCAGCTTGGTCCGATGAATGCCGAGCCGGCCGCTGATGAAGCAAGTAAAGGATTGATGCTCCCCTTGCAGAAAATCAAAGCGGCCGAAACCTCCGAAGAAGAGGGTCTGCCCTTCGTTCAGCTGATATACCATCGGCTTCAGCGGATTCTCCGGCATGACCGTCCCCAGATCCTCACGGCTCACGAGCTCGCTGTAGCGCCATGGGTACACAATGCCGGGCGTATCAATAATATACCGGCCGTCATCCAGCGGAATATTGACCATATCGAGCGTCGTTCCGGGATAACGGGAAACGGTCAGCTCCTGGTCCAGATCGCTGTAGTCGCGGATCAGGCGATTGATCAAGCTGGATTTCCCCACGTTCGTGGCGCCGACTACATAGACATCCCGGTCGCCCCTGTAATGCGCAACCGTCTCCAGCAGCCGCTCAAAGCCTTGGTTCTTCTTCGCGCTGCAGAGCACGATGTCTTCCGTTCTCAGACCATGCTCCTTGCACTGCTTCTGCACCCAATTCAGAACCTTGTTCCAATTGGTCACCTTCGGCAGAAGATCGGTTTTGTTAACCGCCAGAATCACCGGATTGTTGCCGACAAACCGCTGCAGCCCTGAAATCAGGCTTCCTTCAAAATCGAAAAGATCCACGATGTGAATGACCAGCGCATTCTTGCCGCCGATCTGTCCGAGCAGCCGTAAAAATTCATCCTGGTCTACGGCGACCGAAGAAGCCTCGTTGTAATTCTTGATACGGAAACAGCGCTGGCAAATCACCGGGTCGCGGTCCCAAGCCTTCTCCGGCAAATAGCCCGGCTTGTCCTGTGCAGCGCTCTGAAGCTGTATGCCGCAGCCGCTGCACTTCTTGATGTCATCTCCGCCTGTAGGCAACGTCATGATTTCGGTTCCTCCTCCATCCATAATCCTTTTTTGCGCAAACGGGTCAAGGCGATGCGTTCCACCCGACGATTGACGAGGCGGGTAAACCATCCTTCATCGTTGATGGCGATGGGCATAACCAGAACCGTATACAAGCCGAGCCGATTCCCGCCGTATACGTCGGTCAGCATCTGGTCGCCGACAACAACCGTTTTCTCCGGAGTGAGCTCCATCATGTTCATCGCTTTGCGAAACGGAGTATTGCTTGGCTTGCGGGCTTCATGCACATACTGGATGTCCAGCGGCGTCGCGAATTTAGATACGCGCTCGAGCTGATTATTCGAGACGATGATGAGCTGGAAACCGATCTCCTTCACTCTTTTGAACCAAACGACCAATTCCGGCGTGGCAAGCGGCGCCTTGGCCCCAACAAGGGTATTGTCCAAATCGGTAATGATTCCACGATACCCCTGCTCATATAATTCCTCCAGGTTAATATCAAAAACCGTGTTGACACGGAGCTTGGGGATTAACATTTCAAACAAATTCGTCACCTCAATTTCATACGAAAAACTATACCATATTCCGGTTCCTTAGTAAAAATAATCACGGCCGGCGCCTTCCTTCTTTCCGGATTGCAATCTTTACCAGCAAAAGACCACCCGGCAGCCGTCGAAGCGGACCGGGCGGTCTTGAAATGACCGATATCAGAACGTATTCATATCAAGCTATCCTGATATCGCAAGAACAACCACTTGTGACGCGGTCTGTCTTCTTGGATTACGTTGATAGACGTTTGTCCGGCACAATGCGGACCTTCTTGATGGACTTCTTCAGCTTCTCGGCATCCTGTTGGACCGAGCGCCACTGCTCTTCCTTCACTTCCGCAGGGCTGTAACGGGCAGCCTCGAACTGCTGCAGCAGCGGTCTCAGCTCTGCTTCCAGTTCAGGATGCGCAAATGCCCAGCGGCGAACCGATTCACGGAGCGTTTCATGTTCTTGCCTTACCAACCCCTTGCGCTGCACGGAACGGATCCAGCGTTCCGTCTCGGCAATCACCTTATCCGCTGCCGTCAGCGGCTTGCCTGCCCGAATCCGTGCCCCGGCGAAGCGCAGGCTGATACGCATTCTCCACATGATATACAGAATCCACAGCACGATGACAACCACCGCTGCCGTTACTATGACTTTAACCCATCCGGATGATGGATTATCAGAAGTCGGGGCAGGAGCTGCCTCGTCCTCGGCCTTCTCTTCCTCTTCGACTTCCTCCTCGATGACGGGCTCAGCCTCGGTGTCTGCCGTCAGAATCGGCATGCTGAATCCCGGAGTCGCTTCGATCGGAACCCAGCCGTACTCGCCGAAGTATACTTCAACCCAGGAATGGGCGTCAGCGTTCGTAACGGTATAGTTATCAGGCTCGATCGAGGTTTGACCGTCGACCGGAACGTATTCCGTAGCCGTCATCCTGCCGGGGGCGTAGCCCTTGACCCAGCGAGCAGGGATATCCAGCGACCGAGTCATCATCACCATGGACGTGGAGAAGTAATCGCAATACCCTTCCATGATTTCGAACAAAAAGGCATCTACGAAATCGTCGCTCTTTTTGAGCGAAAGGTCGGGGGTGTTGGTATAGGTATAGTTGCTCGTTAAATATTGTTGCAAAAGCATAACCTTCTCATACGGCGTGTCTCCGTCCGACGTAATTTCTTCGGCCAGATCCGATACGCGGTCCGGGAAATTTCTTGGCATTTGGACGTAGGCTTCGTCGAACGAGCCGGAATACAGCTCATCATAAGTTCTGGCGCTCAGCTCATCGATCGGGATGACGGGAACTTCCGACGTTAAGGTATAACTCTTCGGATAGTCCGCATCGCGAACGTCGTCCAAATGCATCTCCGCGCCTTCGGTCACCCAGCTGAGCCGGTCCGGATCGATGTCCTCATCCAGGCTTTCCAGCTGACGAACGCTGTAGGCCCCGAACAAGACCGGATACACCGTGTCGCTCAGCATCGTTACCGATTGTTCCAGCTTTTTGGTAGGTACGGATGTGCCGGCTTCTCCCGGCAAGGAGTCGCCGATGTCGACTCCCGTCCCGGATCGACCGCTGCTGGCTCCGTCAGCCCAGCCCGTGCCCGAGTACACGGCTCTGGTTTCGCCGCGCCAATAGCTGCGTTCTTCCGAGGTGATCGACATCACCGGCGAATAATCAAAATTAAAACCGCCGCCAAGATCGTTATCCTCTCTTCCGTAACCGGACATGCTTTCGGACGCCGACTCGATAAGGGTTCCGGTCCCCGATGTGCCGACGCCGGATAACGGTACCCCGTTCCACTCTCTCCATGCCGTATAAGGATCGGTCAGTGTCGGCTTCACGTGGGGCATGTTCACGCCGGCCACGATAATCAATGAGAAAATGACCAGAATATTGGCGATAATCTTAAACGGATACTTCGACAGATTGACCCATCCTTGAGGAAAGCGTCTGCGGAACCGGTTGAAGTGGCTGGATACGAGCCAGCCCATTCCGGCCCCGACGACCCAAGCAATCTCGTCCCACAGCACGATTTTCGTGAAGGAATCCAAAATGGCAAAACTAATGACGTGGATCCCGACTACAAGAAGGACGCGTCCCTTGGTTTTGGCCCAGCGGGCAAGAAAGAGGAACATGGCCCAAGCAGCGATAGCAAACCATAAATAAGGAAAGAGATACAGGAGTTCTTCGGTCAGGAAACTTTCCGCTCCGAAGACAGGAACCGGATTGCCGGAAGTTTTCAGCAAACTGTATACGCAATACAGGATCAATAGAAACTGGAGAACCACTCGGTAACCCTGCTTGATCGGCAGCAGCGCTTCGGTAACCGCCGTAATCGTTAGAGCCGCGATAACGATGGCGGTCGTTTCCGACAGCCATATCGTTTCCGTGAAGGATACCCACTGCATCCCCATGATCCAGATCCACAGCATCGTTAACGTGCTGAAGAAGGTCGTCGATAGTTTGTCCAGCCATAACTTCATCATGCACCACCTCCAAGCGCAGCCGGAAGCTCATCGAGGGAAGCAACCGAATAACTTGAGATCCCCCGGGATTGCAGGAGCGAAATCGATTCATCGCGTTTTGTTGTTTCTTTGGAAGGAGCGATTTGCAAGAAGCACGGGTTCATCCCTCTGGTCTCCACCCAGCGCATGATCTCAGAAGCCTCTTTGCCGCTCATCGGGCTGATCAGCAGGAACAAGGCTCCTTTGGGAAAATGGCGATAGGATTTCTCAAGGGACGCAATCAGCTTGCTCTTCCGGTTATAATCCACGTCAACCAAATGCTGAATCATGCGCATCCGTTCCCCGGCGTGATCGGCCGGAGCGAACATTTGGGTTTCCTGGGCAGCCGTGAACAGCCCCGTCCCCGCATGCTCCTTGGCCCCGTATTCGATCAGCGAAGCGGCTGCCGATACGGCAAGCTCGAATTGCTGGGCATTGTCGTATCCGTCGGCGGCGCAATCCAGAACGATCATCGTTCTGGGGAAGGACTCATGCTCGAATTCCTTCGATTTCCACGAGCCGGTCTTCGCCGTTGCATTCCAGTGAATCCGGGAGATCCGGTCGCCATATACATAATCGCGGACGCCGTTAATTTGCGTGGTTTCCCGTCTTGAAGCCGACACCGTAGTTTGCGTCCCGCCCAATCTGGAGTTCCTAATGTTCCGCTGCCACTTTGGAATATAAATGGTTCTCGGCAGAACGCGGAAATCCGTTTGAACCTCGATGCGTCCCTTATGCTCCATCAATCCGAAGATATCTTCGCTTATGCATTCCGTCTTGGAAAAAACATATCGCCCGCGTTCGAGCGGAGGCGTCTGGAATACAAGCTTGCCTGCCCCCCGGAGGTTCGGAATGACGCTGTCTTCAAAGGACCAGGAGTCTCCGTTATGCCTCTGCAGCACTTCGCGCACGATCATATAGGGCATCGGCAGCAGCCCCGGGACATGGACCTCGAGCTTAACGCGCACTTGCTCGCCGGCATGAAGCTGTTCTCCACCGCGCTCCGTTCCCCCAAGGACGACCCGGTGCGCTTTGACGCGATTGACCCCGCCAAAACCAGCGCCGATCAGATAGACCGTCAGAAGGCTGACCATGGAGAAGAGCATGAGCGAGGTTTTCCCTCCCTGGAATAAAACATACAAAAGACATAGGCACCATACCGCCAATACCGCTGCCAGTCTGGACGGGTGCATGCCATTCAAAAATAACGAAACCGCGCGGCGCATGCCTATCTCCCCATCTGAACAGGCACTTTAACCTGACGGAGTATAAACTCAAGCACCGACTCCGGACTCGCATTGTCGAGCCTGGCTTCCGGACGCAGCATGATCCGGTGCGAAAGTACGTAGGGAGCAAGCGTCTTCACGTCATCTGGCAGAACGTAATCCCGCTCTTGCAGGAAGGCATAGGCTTTAACCGCATTCATGAAGGACAGGGTGGCCCGTGGACTTGCGCCCAGCATAACGGAAGGGTGCTCACGGGTCGAACGGGTGATATTCAGCAGGTAATCGGCAACGGGCTCGCCGATGAATACCTCGCGAATCTCGCGCTGAATGGATGAAATCTTATCCATATGCGTCACAGGCTGAAGCTTGTCCGACAGTTGCCCGTCGCGCGAACGGTACATCAGCTGCTTCTCCGTGGCGGCATCAGGGTAACCCAGGCTCAGCTTCAGCATGAACCGGTCCAGCTGCGCTTCCGGAAGCATATAGGTGCCTTCAAAATCAATCGGGTTCTGGGTCGCGCACAGCATGAAAGGATGCGGGAGTTCGTGGGTAGCCCCGTCCACCGTTACGCTGCGCTCCTCCATCACTTCAAGCAGGGCCGACTGCGTTTTGGTTGTGGCCCGGTTGATTTCGTCCGCCAGCAAAATATTGGTCATGACCGGACCTGGTCGGAAGTAAAACATCTCGTCTCGAGGGTGGAAAACGGAAACGCCTGTTATATCACTCGGGAGGATATCCGGGTTGCATTGAATGCGGCGGTAATCCCCCTGCATGGATTTCGCTAGTGCTTTGATCAGTTGGGTCTTTCCCGTGCCGGGCACATCTTCGATCAGTACATGTCCGCCAGCGAGCAGCGCCGTAAGGAGCAATTGGATCTCAAATTCTTTGCCTAGCAGGCACGACTCCAGATTGGTTCGTACCGAGGTAATGATTTTCATGGATTCTTGGCTTACGGGCATGTATGACTAACCTCCTGTAAGGGAATAAATACTTAATTTAGTACTATTGTACATGATCGAAGTCCCGGAGTACATTCGTAGAGATATTTTGGTTGTTCTCCTTCTTACAGGCCCATTAGGCAGAAAAAAAAGACCCCGGCATAAAGCCGAGATCTTTTGCTTCTGGATGTTCACGATGTTATCCCTTCGGACGAACGAACAGCGCTGCCAGGAAGGAGAAAATGATCGCCGAGGATATCCCCGCGCTGGTTACTTCGAATATCCCCGTCACGACCCCGATCCAGCCGTCCCTCCCCAGCTCCGTCAACGCGCCGTGCACAAGCGAGTTGCCAAAACTCGTGATCGGCACGGAGGCTCCCGCTCCCGCGAATTTCACCAGCGGTTCGTACAATCCGAAGCCGTCCGCGATGGCCCCTGCAACCACCAGCGTACTCATCGTATGCGCCGGCGTCAGTTTAATAACGTCCATCATAATTTGCCCAATGACGCAAATCAATCCGCCAATAATAAACGCCCATAAAAACTGCATCTTGTTATCCTCCCATCTCTAAGGCTACGGCGTGAGCGATACACGGAATGCTCTCACCCTGCTGGTAAGAAAGGGGCGACAGCAAGGCACCGGTAGCAACGACCAGCACCTTTTTCAATTCGCCTTTGCGCATCCGTTTCAAAATATGGCCGTAGGTGACAACCGCCGAGCAGCCGCAGCCGCTGCCCCCTGCGTTGACGTATTTCTGTTTTTCCATGTCGTAGATCATTAAGCCGCAATCGGCAAATACCGTGCCGTCCATGATGACATCGTTCTGCTGCAGGAGGTCTTTCGCAATGGGAAGTCCGACCGAGGCCAGATCGCCCGTCACGATCAGATCATAATCCTTCGCCTGCCGGCCCGTGTCCTTAAAGTGCTTCGTGATCGTGTCGGCCGCCGCCGGAGCCATCGCCGCCCCCATGTTGAACGGATCTTTGATGCCCAGATCGACCACCTTGCCGATGGTGGCATACGTCACGGCAGGTCCGTCTCCCTTGTCCGAAACGACGGAGCAGCCTGCTCCCGTGATCGTATATTGCGCATAAGGCGGTTTCTGCGATCCGTATTCCGTCGGATACCGGAACTGCTTCTCGACGGTACAGTTATGGCTGGCCGTACCAGCCATGACATACTGGGCTCCGCCCGAATCGACAAGCATGGAGGCGACCGCAAGGCTCTCCATCGATGTGGAGCAAGCACCGAACACGCCGATATACGGCACGCCCATCTGTCTGGCGGCAAACGAACTGCTGATGATCTGGTTCATCAAGTCCCCGCCCACGAAAAACTGCAGCTGGTCTTCCTTGATGCCCGCCTTTTCGACGGCTTTTCTCGACGCGTCCTCCAGCAGCTTCCGTTCCGCCTTTTCCCATGTTTTTTCGTTGATCTCAATATTGTCGTAGACAAAGTCGAAATCGTTGGCCAGCGGGCCTTCCCCTTCTTCAGGGCCAACGATCGTCCCCGTGCTGATAATGACGGGTTTGTTCTCGAACTGCCATGTTTGACCGATCACCTTCATGATCGCGTTACCTCCCCTCGATGCCGAAAATAGCGTAAATGATACCGATAATGAACGCAGCCACGGTACCAAATACGATCACGGAGCCCGCCAGCTTGAACATGCTGGCTCCGACCCCGAGAACCAATCCCTCTGCACGATGTTCAAGCGCAGCGGAACACATGGAGTTCGCAAACCCCGTGACCGGCACGGCGCTGCCCGCTCCGGCCCATTGCGCGATTTTGTCATATACGCCGAAGCTCGTCAGAATGACGGAGAGGATGATCAATACGGCGACCGTGGGATTGCTCGCTTCGGTGGTGCTCATATCGAATACGGACATAAAAAAACGCTGAATGCATTGGCCGATCAGACAGATGAGGCCTCCCACCAAAAAAGCGCGCAAGCAATTTTTAAGCACGGCGCGGGGAGGCTCATGCTTTTTGGCAATCGTCTGATATTCCGCCGAGCTCATCGTGGTGATATCAGACTTAGGCTTTTGGTTGGAGCCTGACATTTCAATACACCTCCGCAATTGGTTAAGTATGGAATCCTTTTGAACAAACGCTGAAAAGCCGCTATGGATATCACTCACATATCATTATGCTTTGAATGATCTCCCTTTATGTTTGGAAAATCATCCTTCTCGCCGACGCATCATGGCTTGTCCGGCCATATTGACGCCAACGCGAAAATCAGCTTCCAGGAGCATCCTGAAAGCTGAAATTCAAACTCGCTGACTTGATTCGTTTGGAGCCGGCCGTTATATAAGAATGTATTTCAATAAAATGACGAGTAGGATGAACAAGACCATAATGAGCAGAAGTTCTCGGACTTCGGCATGATAGTCGTATCCATCAATCCCATGGCGGTTCATATTCTGCCCCTTCCCGCTGACAACAAACATCCACATGTTTTTCTATATCCTATTCCCGTCCAGGATAGGGGGTGCTTGTTCCAGTTACATTTATATAACGCAGCCTGACGAAGCCGGCTTTGTAGACTTTTCGGATGTATAGGGGCATACTAGAAAAGGAAAAACTCTTACATACCTTTTCTAAAGGAGCGATTTCGTCATGAATGAATCAACACTGGAATTATTCCGTACATTAACGGAATTCCCTGCTGCACCGGGCTTTGAGAGGGAACTCCGTTCTTGGGTGAAGGATGCCCTCTCTCCATATACAGATGAGTTCGTGCAGGATCGGCTGGGCAGTTTGTTCGCGGTCCTTCGCGGTAACGATGAAGGTCCGAAAGTCATGGTGGCCGGACACATGGATGAAGTCGGCTTCATGGTAACCGGCATTACCGAAGCGGGCATGGTTCGTTTCCAGCCGCTCGGCGGCTGGTGGAGCCAAGCCGTGCTTGCCCAGCGTCTGCAGATCATCACGGACAACGGCCCGGTCGTCGGGGTTGTCGGCTCCATTCCTACGCATCTGCTGGATGAAGCGCAGCGCAGCAAACCGGTCGACATCAAAACGATGTATATCGATATCGGCGCCGACAACAAGGCCGAAGCGGAGTCGTTCGGCATTCGTCCCGGCCTGCAAGTCGTTCCGATCTGCGAATTCACGCCGCTGGCCAATCCGAAAAAAATCATGGCCAAGGCATGGGATAACCGCTACGGCGTAGGCCTTGCCATCGAGCTGGTCCAGGCGCTCCATGGCGAGAAGCTGCCCAACACGGTATACGCCGGTGCGACCGTGCAGGAAGAGCTGGGCCTTCGCGGAGCCCGCACTTCGGCAAACCTGATCCAGCCGGATATTTTCTTCGGTCTGGACGCCAGCGCAGCGAACGACATGATGGGCGACAAGAGCCAGTTCGGCCAATTGGGTCAAGGCGCGCTGCTTCGCATCTTCGATCCGACGATGCTGACCCATCGGGGCATGGTCGAGTACGTTCAGGATACGGCGGAGACAAACAAAATCAAATACCAATACTTTGTGTCGCCGGGCGGCACGGACGCTGGCCAAGTGCATTTAAGCGGCATCGGCGTTCCGTCCACCATCATCGGCATTTGCTCCCGGTATATACACACCTCTTCGTCCATCATCCACACGGACGACTACGAGGCAGCCAAAGAGCTTCTGATCAAGCTCGTCAAGGGCTTGGACCGAACGACGCTCCAGACGATCCTGGACCGTGCGTAAGCCAAGCGGAAATGGAAAAGGGTATCCTGCAGGTCTTGAACAGACTGCGGGATACCCTTTTTTTCTTTCTGCCTTTACGAAGATAACGTCTCCTTATGCCTGGCGAAGCGAAACGATATGAGCATCGTGACATAAACGATGGCAACCAGCGCCGTATTCAGCACAAATATCATCCGAAATCCGATAAGCCCCCCTGCCGCCTGACCCGGAAGCGCCAGCATGGCGCCTCCCGCCGCCGTGCCAAACATCATCCCCAGATTTCGCGACAGCGCCAAAATGCTGCTGATCAGTCCGAGGTCCGTTTTGGACGTCCTGCCCATCACCAGGGAATTGTTCGGCGGCGTGATCAAGCCCATGGAACCGCCGAGCAGGACGATAAGCAGAATCAGGAAGAAGATCGGATACGCAGGCGATACAAAGCCCAGCACGATTAGCGCCGCCGTCATGGCCAGCAAGCCGGCAGACAATAACGGAAATGTCCCCAGCTTGTCCGACAAGCTTCCGCTTAAGGGGGAGAATATGATCAACGACAACGGGTACCCCATCATGATCAGCCCTGCCGTCGCAGGTTCGATGCCCAGCTCGCTGAGCAAAAACACCGGCAGCACAAGCTGCGCGGAGAAAGCGGCCATATAGGTGATGATGGTAATGAGGATTCCGACGCTAACGCCTGCATCCCGAAACAGATCCAGCTTCATAAACGGAAGATGGCCCTTCCCTTTTCGCTCCCAGCGGGAAGACAGGCACCACCCGATGAATGCGGCAGCTCCTGCCCCGAACATCATGAACAGCAGCGTAACCTGCCAGGAACCCCATCCCCACTGAGCCCCCAAATTCACGGCCGTGACCAGTCCGGTCAAGGATATCGCAAAAAAGGCAGCCCCCGGCACGTCCAGCCGGCTCACGCCTTGATCCGGCTCGTCCTTCGGAATGAAACGCTGCGCGAATATCCATGCAACCAGCGAGATCGCCGTAAGCAGCCAAAAATTGCTCCGCCACGAAAACCATTGAATCAAGATTCCGCCAAGGCTCGGACCGATCATGGAGCCCGCAGCCACGAACGTGCTGATTAATCCCAGCGCTTTACCGCGCTGTTCCTTCGGAAACACGGAGATGATGAGCGCCATATTCGTGGCTTGATACATGGCCGCTCCGATGCCTTGAAGAATCCGGGAAGATATCAGACCGTTTAATGAAGGAGACAATGCGCAGCATAGCGCACCGGCCATAAACACGAAATAGCCGATATTGTGGATCTTCCGCCTGCCCAGCATGTCCCCCAGCTTACCCATGACCGGGAGCAGGATGGAGATGACGAGCAAATATGCGGTCACGATCCACTGTGCCGCGGGGATACCGGAATCGAATGTTCTTGCGATATCTACAAGCGCGATGTTGAACATGCCGGCCGACAGATTGGACAGAAATGCCCCTAAACATATGGTGTATTGAACGATCATCCTTGATGTGCTGTTCATGCAGGACTCACCCGCTTTATTCATGAATTTCGGTGCCGCTCAGAGAAAAAGCCCCCCATGCGGAGAGCTCCACTCTGCTTGAACCTGCGTACCGTGCAAGCTAACCGATGGCCGGCTGCGCCGCCGATTTCGGCCGCGCCGGTTCCTCGGCTTTTTTATCCATCCAAATATCGATAAGCCGCGCCACCTCACTAACTTTCCCGAAATAACCCTCGATATTCTCGAGCGTCATGTCATGGGCCGTTTGCGAATACGATGCGCAGGCATCCGACGCAAGCACGATATGATAATCCAGCATGAAGCCGTCCCGGGCCGTCGATTCCACGCACACATTGGTGCTGACCCCCGTCATGATCAAGGTCTCGATCTTCAGCGTCTTTAATACCGAATCCAGCCTAGTATTCACAAATGCGCTGTACCGGTGTTTATTGACAATGATATCGTCCGCCTCGGGCGTGATCTCGTAAAATTCCGCTCCCCAGCTTCCCCTTCGGCACACATGAGCCGAGCGTCCGGAGGACCTGGTCGTCCAGGCCTCGGAATCCGTCGCCCTTTCATGCAGCGTTTGGATGAAGATAATCGGCACATTCAGCTCCCTGGCGGAATGAAGCAGCTTATGCAGCTGCGGCATCATCTCTGCCACCCCGCTAACATCGCAGCCCGCTCTAGGCAATGCCCCCTCCGGATGGCAATAATCGTTTTGCACATCCACCACGATCACCGCCGCTTTGCTTCCCAGCATCAGTTGATTCAAAGATTTCATCGTAACTCTCCCCTTCAGGCCCGTATATTCGGAATCTTCTTACGTTTACTTCTTGGATTGTTTCACAAACTGCATATCCACCAGGGCATCATAGGTATAATCCCCTTTAAAAATTCCGGTCTCTATCATGACATCCATATCATGCTTCAACGCTTCTTCCGAAATCATCCCGTCCAAGCTCCACAGATTGTCCGCATAGGCACGGTCCAGCGCAGCTTGTATCGCATCCTCGGATAATGTGGGGAATTCGGCTTTCAGATTCTTCTTGGCCAGTTCCTTATCCGACTGGACGACTTCAAGCGCTTCGATGATGGCATCGGTAAAGCTTTGAACGGCTTCCGGATCCTTCTCGATGGTAGACTTCTTCACACTTAGCACCGAATACGAGAAATCCCCGAGATCATGAAATTTGTAAAACGGCTCCTCCCACACGTTCTTCGAAATTCCGTCGCTGATTTGCGGTTCGGCTCCATTGGCGATATCGGCTGCGCCCTGTTGAACCATCGTCACCACCGTGGAGCCGTCGGCCGGCTCCAGCAGCTGCACATCCTTCTCCGGATCGAGCCCCAGCTGAATCAGCAGATAGCGGGTCAAGAGATTCGGTGTCCCTCCATGGCGGCCGGCGTTAATCTTTTTTCCTTGCAAAAATGCCTTCAGGTCCTCGGGGGAATCGCTCGCAGGCGCGGTGCCCTTCTTAGCCATTAAATACACGTTCGCCCGATTGACGACATTGACGACCGAGATGATCGGGTCGGAATTGTTGTTGTTGGCCAAGGCATTGGACTCCGTCCCGCCGATAACGCCCCAGGCATCACCGCTGACCACGGCGGTTACGTGCGCTCCCCCTGCCGCTTGGATAATCTCGACGTCCAGCCCTCTTTTCTCGAAGTAGCCTTCGCGCTGTGCGACGTACAGGGGAAGATAGCCCGTGGAGTGGAGCGGCTCGGCGATCACGATTTTCTTGAGCTTCCCGTCGCCGGAAGCGGAGACGGTGCTGCCGTCGCTTTTCTCGTTGCCGCAGGCGCCAAGCAGGGCGGTGACCATGACCAGTGCGAACAGCAGTGAACGTTTCCTCGTTTTTTTGTTCATATGAATTCCCCTTTTTAATAGAAATAGTTCGTTTTTGGTGGATGTGTCCAGTGCTATTGCTTGGTCAAGCCCTTGGATAACCACTTCTCCAGTACGACCACGCCCCAGTACATCACCATGGACAGCAGGGACAGGACGACGACGCCCACCCACACGAGGTTGATATCCAGTATCGTTCCTGCATACATAATCATCCGGCCGACGCCCTGGCTTGAGGCAATGAACTCGCCCACGATGGCACCTGCCAGCGCAAGGGCAATATTGATCCGTAAACTGCTGATGATCCAGGGCATGGACCACGGTACAACGACCTTGGTAAAGACCTGATGCCGCTTGGCGCCCAGGGAGTACATCAGCTTTTCCATATCCGGGTCCACGCTCTTCACGCCGCTGTATGCCGACAGGGCCGACACGACAACCGTCATGGAGAAAGCCAGAGCCACCTTCGAGAAGAATCCGATTCCAAGCAGAATGACGAGTACGGGCGCTAAGGCGAGCTTGGGCATCGCATTCAGTATGATTAGGTACGGCTCGCTGATCCCTGCATACGATTTCGACCACCAGAATGATAGCCCGAGCAGTGCACCGAGGAAGGTGCCGAACACAAACCCGAGTATGGTTGAACCGGACGTGTACGTAATATCCCTTAACAAGGTCCCCTCGGTGATCTGGGTCCAGGTTGTGCGAAGGATCGCGCTGGGGCTGCTCCAATAATAGGAGTCCAGCAGGCCGATTCGGGTGAACACTTCCCATACCAGAAAAACAAGCACGGCTACAGCGACCCTTCCCCAAACGATCCGCCGGCTCCTGCGGCGCTCCAGTCCCTCTTCATCCAATATGTACGGCACGACCTCCGGCCGCTTGGACGAACCCGCGGCAGACTCCGCGGGTGTCACGGCATGTACGATAAAAGCCTCTTTGCGTGCAGTTTCCATCAGGCTCCCTCTCCTTTCGTTCTTCTCGCTTTACGATATTTGCTCTTCCTCATGCCCAGCCGACAGCAGGTCCATGAGATGATGCTTCAGCTCCATGAATGCCGGCGACGTCATGTCTTCCGTTTTGCGCGGACGCTCCATCGTCACGGTGATTTTGGACTTGATCCGCCCGGGCCTGGACGAGAAAACGTAGATGTCATCCGACAGGTAAATCGCTTCATCGATGTCGTGGGTGACAAACAGCACCGTTTTGCCAAAGTCCTCCCAGATCTGCAGCAGCCAGTTCTGCATGGTCAACCGGGTCTGTGCATCAAGCGCACCGAACGGCTCGTCCAGCAAAATGATGTCCCTGTCGTAGAGCAGCGTCCGCAGCAGCGCGGCACGCTGTTTCATCCCTCCCGAGAGTTCCTTCGGATAATGCTTGTCAAAGCCCTTCAGACCGTATTTTTCCATCAAGGGCAGCGCCCTCTCCACGGCTTCCTTGTAGGGAACGCCCCGAACCTCCATGCCCAGAATGATGTTATCGAGAATGGTGCGCCATGGCAGAAGCATGTCCTTTTGCAGCATATAACCCACATAACCGGTCGTACCGACGATATCCTTTCCGTCGGCCATCACTTTGCCCGTGGAAGGAGGCATCAGGCCGGCGATAATGTTGAACAGGGTGGATTTGCCGCAACCGCTGGGACCGATTATGCTGACAAAACGCCCCTCCTCGATCGCCAGACTCGTCTCCCGCATGGCCGGAATCTCTTCCCCGTTTCTGCGAAACCATTTGCTGACGCCCGAAATTTCGATTTTGTGAGTCATGGCCCTTCCTCCTCTTCTTTGTTTTTCATGTTTTTTCAGTAACAACACACATTTATTTTCAAAAGCGGATGTAACAAAAAATCGCCAGTCCAGCCCCAAGCCGCACACCAACGTGTACCTTGGTACCAAACTGACGATCGGCCCGCTCTCTACCCGAGTTCCGGCATGTCGTTCAGATATGTTTCTATCTCCTTCTCCAAGAATACGATGGTACCGGAAAACTCGGTCTCTGCATCATAGTCTTTAAGAATGGAGATGATTTTAAACGGAAACTTCTCTTCCAGGCTGGTTTTAATCTCCTGCTTGAACACCTGGAATAAAAGGTGGTCCAACTGCCGGGTAGAGAGGGGGTAATTCTCATCCAGCAGTTTTAGGACGGGGACTCTACTATTCCTCGATACAATGATGATTTTGTTGCCAACGAAATCGACTTTTTGCTGCTTTACACCCACGTTAAATATTTTCTTATTTATCGCGTTGTAAACCCTCAAAAGATCCTGTTTGAGTTCGCCTGCTGTCATCATGGTTCAACATCCCTTTGTGTAAATTATTATTACATTGACCGGGGTAGGTATAGGGTGTTTATCGAGTTCGTTGTGTCCTTGGGTTTAATTATAGGCAAACACAGAGGATTGTCAATACATTAACGTCAAAAAAGTTAACAACATTTAATTTTATGTTATTTTATATTACATACATATAACACATTGACTTGCGATATACCGTTCGTGCGTGATCTCTTTTCACATTTTTTACACATCCTTAGAACGGGACAAAGCCCTATTTTCCCGTTCCGTTCATTTGTCTATCTCTGATTAAATACCCGTTCCAGGAACAAAACGCCTTCCCGCTTCTGATACTCACTGACTTCATGGCCGGAGAACGGATAATCCCTGATTTCTTTTGCCGCCTCGATCCGGTTGTAAGCCGCATAGATGGTCTCGGGCATGCAAACCGTATCCTTCCATCCGACGGACACCATGATCGGCGCCTGGATTCGCGGTGCGAGATTCAGCATGTCAAAATGCGCGAGATGCGCCAAAATCTGATCCAGCTGCTCCGGGTACCGCTTTATGTATTGGGCGATTTCGTTCAACGAGCTGACCGAATACAAAATGCCGTAATCCATCCTGCACATGTTGGGAATGTCGGCTACGATGGCCGCAACCTTGGGGTTCAGCGCCCCTGCCAGCATCGACAGGCCACCACCCTGGCTCCCGCCCACCACGGCGATTTTTGCAGGGTCTACTCCCGGCTGCCGTGATGCCGCATCCACGGCTCTCACGGCATCCATGGCAATGGCCATGTAATAGGAGCGATGGATATCCGTAATCCCCTGCGACACCCAGCCTTTAACCACGCCGCTGTCCAGCGGCAGCAAATTCCCCGTCTCCCCGCCCTGACCCCTGACGTCGACGGCAAACACCGTATACCCCAACATCAGCCAATGAGCATACCGTTCAGGAAATCCGCGGTCTCCGGTATAACCCGGGAAGGTTACGATACACGGCCTGGCCTCTGCTTTCGATGAATGATTAGCCGGCGCTATATGCCAAGCATTGATAGGAGTATCATCATATCCATGATAGGTTACCCGAGATACCTCCATATGGGGATAAGGCGTAGCTTCCGGTCTACTAACCATGCGAAGCGGTCTGTCCCCATGCGACTTCAGCACTCCCTCCCAAAAAACATTCAAAACCTGCTCGTCGATCGTTGGTTCCGGACGCAAGTTGCCAAGCTCTTTCTTACGCTGCTCAATGGTATTCATTCTGTGTTAAATCTCCTTTTCGCGTGTTAAGTGAAAGTTCATATGACATGGTTATTTCGGCATAACGTCCTTTATCCCCTTCGAAACGATTGGAATTCATGCCGGTTTATTACAAAATCCTCTCAAAATAACGAATCGGCCGCAGCCACCATCGTTATCTTTCTTCAAAAAATTAAAAAGCGATCATAGATTTATAGAGTTGAACATATCATAATAGAAACTATGAAATGCCAAACGGGTTGATATAAACAAGCACCCGCCTCTAGCAATACGACATCATATAGCGAATGGAGACGATGAATATGCTGCAAGGTTTAACAAGCGCAGGGCTCGGAAAACTTGAAAGCGATTTACAGTTTATCGAGCTTGCGGCCAAATATGAATTCCAAAGCGTCGATATCGATGCCAAAGGTCTTGTGGACCGGCTTGGCGCGGAAGCGGCTGCCGAAATGCTGCAATCCCGCCAACTGGAAATCGGGGCGATCGGTCTCCCGGTGGAATGGAGAGGGTCGAACGAGCAGTTCCTAAGCGGACTCGAGAAGCTGCCGGCCGCCGCGGCCGCCGCCAAGGCGCTTGGCAGCACCCGCTGCTGTACATACATTCTTCCTTCCACGGACGCGCCTGCAGCCCATTTCATGGCGCTGGCCACTTCCAGGCTGCGGGCCTGCGCCAGCATTCTGGGAGCATACGGAATCCGATTGGGCCTGGAGTTCGTCGGTCCGCACCATCTGCGCACCCAATGGAAGAACCCGTTCATATGGACGGTACAAGAGACGTTGGACTGGATCGATGCCATCGGGGAGCCGAATGTCGGGCTGCTGTATGATGCCTATCACTGGTACACCAACGAGATGACAACCGACGATATCCGGCAGCTGCGCGCAGACCAGATTGTTCATGTCCACATCAACGATGCCAAGGACATTCCAATTCGGGACGTGCTCGATAATGACCGCCTTTACCCGGGTGAGGGCGTGATTGATTTGCCAGGCTTCCTTCAGGCGCTGAACGATATCGGCTATAAGGGCCCGGTAACGCAAGAAATATTGACGCCTTCCACACCGGCGGGTACTCCAGAGGAGCTGGCTGCCAAATCGCGCCAAGCCTTCAACAACGTATTCGGCGCTGCAGGTCTGTAATATTTAGTTTGCACAGTCGGTGCCGCGCACATATCGGAATGATTCCTCTAATACAGGGCACACTGAAAGGGTACGTTAAGTACCTTTTCGGGAGGTCTTTAGCATGAACGGATTTGAGAAGGAAAAACGAGCGGAGTCCACGGATTTGTCTACCGTTGAGTCCCAACGGAACGATCTGGTGGCAGAGGAATTTCCCGAGGGACCCTACGGTTCCGATCTTCGCAGCGATTCCCTCGGCAAGAGCACGCCTTGGCGCAAGGATCAGCGGCCTCCGAATCGGTTCGATTATGAGGATCGCCGGCTGCATATGGGCATCGAGCGGGAGTATCCCGGCGAAGACGAGAGCATGCAAGCAGATCCGGGACAAGAGAAACCTGAGTAGGAGTTTATAACCAACCGTCGTTATTTGGACAAGACGGTTGGTTTTTGTCGTAACAGGGCTTGTATTCACCCGACACCGAATGCATAACGGCCTATAAAAATACATAAAATGGCATGTAAAAAACGCGCATCTAACACACGATCCCAGAGGAAGAAACACCGTTGGCTGCAGTGTTAAAAGACATGAGGGAGCGGGGGAGTATACCATGCCCATTAAGGAAGAGAAGGAATTCGTGATTTATGTCGTTTCGTTATCCAACGTCAAGCGCTACATGTCCATCGAATTTATCGGCGGTTCTTGCGGTTACATCATCGCTCAAAGAGCGCTTCAATCCGATCTGCTCGGCATGATCGGCAGCATCATCGCCCCGATGGCGATCCGCCGCGTGCTGCAATGGCAGCAGCTCAAATCCGGGCGTCATGCGCGCCTGGATCTGCGCTCACTCTTCGAGCCGAGCGCGCCGAACCCTGCATAACACCGTGCATCATGATGGTTTTGACTGAGCACGCCTAGTTTCCGAAACCTCTTGCCGAGCATCGTTTTTTCTAACCCGAAACAACTAAGATAAAGCCACTTCCATCATATGGAAGTGGCTTTATCTTTCTTTATATTGACAATCCTCTTCGATCCTTTTGATGTGAGAACAGCCGCTTCTTATCGTTTCTGCTTATAAAACTCATGATACAGCTTCATCAGCGCCCGCTTCTCAATGCGCGACACGTAGCTGCGCGAAATTCCCAGTTCCTTGGCGATTTCCCGCTGCGTCCGTTCTTCTCCCCCGGCTTCCAATCCAAACCGTCCTATGACAACTTCCTTCTCCCGGTCGTCCAATATGTCCAGATTTCGATAAATTTTGCTCTTTTCGATTTTCAGCTGCACTGCATCCACAATGTCATCCGCTTCCGTCCCGAGGATATCGATAAGAGTAATCTCATTCCCCTCTTTGTCCGTTCCGATCGGATCATGCAGGGATACGTCCTTGCGCGTTTTCTTAAGCGAACGCAAGTGCATCAATATTTCGTTTTCTATACAACGGGCAGCAAACGTCGCCAGCTTCGTCCCCTTGTTGGGCCGAAAGCTTTCAATGGCTTTGATCAGACCGATGGTGCCGATGGATATGAGATCTTCCAGATCCTCGCCGGTGTTATCGAACTTTTTGACGATGTGCGCGACCAGCCGAAGATTATGCTCAATCAGTTTATTCCGCGACTGAGGATCGCCTTCGGCCATTCGCTGCAGATGTTTAGCTTCCTCCTCCTCGGTCAGAGGCTGGGGAAACGCGTTGTTTTTCACATACGAAACGAGCAGGGTCAACTCTTTAATGAACAAAGCAATTGCGGTAAACAATCCAGGCACTTTAGGACACCTCCTGCGAAGTTACAATGCAACCGGCCCTTATCGCGCTCGGTTTCTCGGTCTTCTCATTGTATGTAGGCAGCGGCCCAGAAGTGCCTGTACGGGGGAAACTGATGCGCAAAATCGTTAAATGCGCTATCGCTTTCCCGTAAATTCCAAACGCCATTCGCTCTCTTGGGCCAATGGAGTTTCTGCGGATCTAATGGATCCTGCTGCCAAACATAAACGATCCGAAACATCGAAAATCCAGAGGTACGCCCCATATCAATATAACATGATATAAGTTAAATAATCAGCAGAATCCACATCTTGAAAACAAAGAGATATCACTTCAAACCAAAGTAAACGATCCAAATAACCACCATTAACTCGCGCAGAACAACAAAATAATATAACAGCATAAAATTTATTAAATATAATATATTGACATTAAATTGGTATGTAATTATATTGAATGTAAGCGTTTTATATATGGGCATGACAGCAACGATCGACACCCGGAACTATGGAAGGGAGAAGAGCTAACATGTTTACGTTGGACTATTTTGCTGTTTTGCACGATTTGCACCGCACGATATCCGAAGGCACCCCGGATGATCCGAAACTTGGGCATATGTTCAGGAGCATGCTGGACAACACGCTGGGATCGACCATCCGAAGACAGCCAGACGGCACCACCTTTGTCATTACCGGCGATATTCCGGCCATGTGGCTGAGGGATTCGGCGGCGCAAATCCGGCCGTTCCTCGTTCCGGCAGGCCAAGACCCCAGACTGGCCGATCTGATCGAAGGGCTCGTACGGAGGCAGTCGGCATTCATCCTGCTGGATCCTTACGCCAACGCGTTTAACGATTCGCCTTCCGGTCAAGGCCATCAGAACGATCGCACCGCCATGAACCCCTGGCTTTGGGAGCGCAAATATGAGGTCGATTCATTGTGTTACCCCCTCCAACTTGCTTACCTGTTGTGGAAAGAAACCGGCAGAACCTCTCACCTCGATCACACATTCCATTCAGCTGCCAAGGCGATTCTGGCCCTTTGGCGAACCGAACAGCATCATGAATCGAAATCGCCGTATTATTTCGAACGCTTTGATTGTCCTCCAAGCGACACGCTGCCCCGCGGCGGCAAAGGCACGGAAGTGGCTTATACGGGAATGACCTGGTCCGGCTTCCGTCCGAGCGACGACGCCTGCGCCTATGGATACCTGATTCCGTCGAATATGTTCGCCGTCGTCGTGCTCGGTTATCTGGCGGAAATTTGCCGAGACGTCCTTCGCGATCCCCAGATGGCGGCGGAAGCGGCGAAACTGGCGGATGAAATCCGGCATGGCATCGAAATGTACGGCGTACTCGACCATCCCGAATACGGCAGAATTTACGCTTATGAGACGGACGGAATGGGAAACCACCTGCTTATGGATGACGCCAACGTCCCCAGCCTGCTGTCCATCCCCTATTTGGGTTATGCAAGCGCCGATGACCCGGTCTATCAAAATACCCGCCGGTTCGTGCTGAGCCAGGCCAATCCGTATTATTACCAAGGCACTGCCGCCTCCGGCATCGGGAGCCCCCATACGCCGACTCGTTATATATGGCCGATCGGGCTGGCCATTCAGGGCTTGACGACCACCGATCAAGAGGAGAAGCTTCGGCTGCTTCGGTTAATGGCGGATACCGATGCTGGCACCGGCATGATGCATGAGGGATTTCTGGTCGACGACCCTGCCCGTTATACCCGCCCATGGTTTTCTTGGGCAAATATGATGTTCTGCGAGCTGATCATGGACTATAACGGCATTCGGGTCAAAGCGAATGAACGCCTAGGAGGTCATCGGGATCATCATGGGAACCAATAGAAAGCTACGCGGCTGGGTCATCGGCTATCTGTTCATTTTGCCGTCCATTATCGGCTTTAGTGTTTTTGTCGGATATCCCCTGCTTTCGTCCATGTATTATGCCTTGACGGAATGGAGCGGGTACGACACCCCCCGTTTTATCGGCTTCGAGAACTTTAGATACCTGTTCACGGAGGATCCGGCTTTCTGGCCATCGATCCGCGCGACGTTTTATTTCGTGATCCTGAGTGTTCCGTTATCGCTGATCCTAGGTTTGTTGTTGGCGATGATGCTGAACAAAAACCTGACCGGCATCAAATGGTTCCGTACCATCTTTTATCTTCCGGTGGTCGTTCCCTCCATCGCTACGCTCACGTTGTGGCAGTTCATATATGAGCCGCAATACGGGCTGGCGAATTCGCTGCTCAGGGAGTTCGGGCTGCCGCCGGGCACATGGCTGACGAGCGAAACGACAGCGCTTCCATCCATCGTGTTGATCGGTTTATGGCAGGTCGGTTCCAGCGTCATCATCTTTCTGAGCGGGCTGCAGTCGGTTCCGCAGGACATGTATGAAGCCGCCGAAGTCGACGGCGCCTCCAGATGGCGAATGTCGATCAACATTACGCTTCCGATGATCACGCCCATCCTGTTTCTGCAGCTTATACTCGGCATCATCGGCGCATTCCAGGCGTTTAACCAGGTTCAGGTGCTGACCGGAGGCGGGCCGAATTTTTCCACTTCCCTGCTGAATTACAAGATCTATACCGATGCCTTCAACGGAAGAATGTTTGGATATGCCATCGCGGAGGTATGGGTTCTGTTCGTTATCATCATGATTTTTACCGTTATTTCATACCGGTACTCCAACCGGTTCGTTTATTACGAAAGCGACAAATAAGGGGGTAAGAAGCGATGCAAGCGGAAGTACGGCCGGAACTAAGAGGAAATCTGAATCCAGCGGACATTCGCGTGAAGCGGAGAGCAAGGTTCAATTGGATTGACGCCTTTCGATTTATGGTCTTGGCCATCGGCGCCATAGCGATGCTGTTCCCTCTCTTCTGGATGGTCACCATTGCGCTGAAGAGCAACAATGACGTGTTCAAAATTCCGCCCGAATGGTTTCCGCGGGAATTTCATTGGTCCAATTTCGTGACCGGAACGAAGGAAATCAACTTTTGGCAAACATTCGGAAACTCCCTGTTCATTGCCATCACCTGCACGATCGGGCAGATTATCAGCTCGGTGCTGGTCGGGTACGGGCTCGCACGGCTGAAGTTCCCGGGGCGGAAGCTGTGGTTCTCGCTATTTATAGGAAGCCTCATGCTTCCCGGATTCGTAGGCATGATTCCCATGTTTAATCTGTACACCAGCATCGGATGGTACGATTCGTGGCTGCCCATCATCGTGCCCGCTTTTTTTGGAAACGCCACGTTCTCGTTCCTGTTCGTCCAGTATTTAAGAACGATATCCGTTTCGTTTGACGAGGCGGCCAAAATCGACGGGGCTTCGGACCTGTATGTGCTGCTTAAGGTATTGGTGCCCATGTCGATGCCGGTGATCATGACCATGGTGATCTTTGCGTTCCAAGGCGCATGGAATCAATATTTGGAACCCCTGCTCTATATTATCGACCCGAGCAAATGGACGCTGTCTCTGGCAATGGCTACCTATACGGGCACCTATGCGACAGCCTGGAATTTGTTCATGGCCGCGGATCTGATTTATATCCTGCCGATGCTGCTGCTCTTTTTCTTTGGCCAGAAATTTTTTATGCAGGGGCTCGGCTCCATGAATTCCGCAGGCTTGAAGTAAGTCGTCCTCACGGATGGGAGGTGATGCAGACCGGGTTGGCTGAAGCGAAAACAAGGTGATGTTCAGTTCATTAAATTTACCTTTGGGGAGGTCTTTCAATGAGACAGGGTGCAAAAGGGTGGGCCAGCGCTATCATCGCTTTATTGTTCTTCTCAAGTCTGCTGGCCGCTTGCGGCGGGAACGGCGGCGGAGGCTCCGGTTCGGCGGACTCCGGGAACGCGCCGTCCGGACAAGATAACGCGGGATCCGGCAAACCCGTCGAAGTCACGATGATTACTTGGGAGTCGGCGGCCATGAACGAAAAAATCATGGCATCCATGAAAAAATTCGAAGAGGAAAACCCCGACATCAAAGTAAAACTCATCCCTACACCATTGGATAATTACGGCGTCAAGATCAACGGGATGATCACGGCCAAGAAAGCGCCGGACATCTTCATGACCGGCAACGACATGCTGCTCGATAATGCCGGCAAGGGACTACTCTACGACTGGACGGAGCTTGCCACCCAGGACAAAGCGTTCATGGAGGGCTTTTACGAAGGCGTGGTGGACAGCTGGTACTATGATGGCAAGCTCGTTGGCTTACCGGGTCTCTTGAACACGTACGGCATTTTTTACAATAAAAAGTCCTTCCAGGAGGCAGGCCTTCCGGAACCGAAAATCGGCTGGACCTATGACGAATTCTTTGCGGCGATGGAGAAGCTTTCGAGCAATCAAGGCGGCGTGCAGCAATTCGGTTATTATGCCCCCCTTGATCCCTTCCACGTCTCACTCTATTCGGTTTCCGCGGGCGGTGCTCCCTTCGCCGACGCCATCATCAACCCGACGAAGGTGGAAATCAGCGACCAATTCCGGGAAGGCGTCGAAAAGTACAAGTCCGCGATTGCAAACGGCTACATGAATCCCCCTACCTTTGATTTAACGAATGCCATGAGCTCGTTCAAACAAGGCAAAGTTCCGATGACCCTGCAAGGACAGTGGGTAGCGGACGATCTGATCCGCACGGCTCCCAAGGAATTGGAATGGGGCTACGCGCCGATGCCGGTGGTGAACAGCCAGACCGAGATTTACGACGCCGTAGGCTGGTCCAGCCCGGCAACGCTCAAAAATCCCGAGGCGGTATGGAAAGTGCTCAAGTACCTGGATTCCAAAATGTATGAAGAGGTCCTCCCATCGACCCCGGTCGCTCCTGCAGCCTACCAGGCTTCTTCCGCAGCTTATTACGATGCGCTGAAAGCGGCGGGCCATCCCGAAGTAGGCGAAGGCCTCGATCATATTCTGAAATCCCCGAATACGCAGCCGGTTCGTTTCCTGTCGACGTGGGCGGGCAAAGCGTACCCGTTCATCGAAGCATCATGGAAAAACATACTGATGGGCAAAGCCCCGATCACCGAACTGGATGTGATGGCTGAAAAACTCAATAACGTGATCACTACCGGCAAATAACCGGAAGCATCAAGCGCTCATGAAGCCGATCGCGAATCTGCCCGGATCGGCTTCCAATTGAAAATGAAGGAGGAATATTCATGTCACGAAGATCAGGCAAATGGTTCAGGTTTTTGACGGTGCCTTTGACCCTCGCATTCTTGCTTGGATCCATGCCGGGGATCGGCTCTTCCAAAGCCTATGCCTATACCGCATCGGATGGGGATGCGGCGATGAAAGCTTATAACGAAACATTCTGGGACCCGAACGCCAAGATGTTCTGGAAGGACACCAAACGCGACAAGCATCAGGACTTCTGGGTAGAGGCCGAGCTGTGGGAATTGGTCATGGATGCGTATCAGCACACCTCCGATCCTGCTTTCAAGGCTGAGCTCAGAACACAGATCGACGATGTTTATGACGGTACCGTAGCCAAGTACGGCGAAGATTGGACGAATAATCCGTTCAATGACGACATCATGTGGTGGGCGATGGGCAGCGCCAGAGCCTATCAAATCACCGGGAACCCAAGATACTTGGAGGCGGCGAGGCATCATTTCGATTTCGTGTACGACACGCAGTGGGACGAAGAATTCGCGAGCGGCGGCATTTGGTGGCTGAACAGCGACCATAACACCAAGAACGCGTGCATCAATTTCCCGGCCGCACAAGCGGCATTGTATCTTTACGATATTACGAAGGATGAGCATTATCTAAACGCGGCAACCCAAATATTCAGATGGGGCAAAACGATGCTGACGGACGGAAACGGAAAAGTATTCGACCGGATCGAGCTCGAACGCGGCGCGGTTCCGGACGCCACTCACTACAACCAGGGTACATACATCGGAGCGGCCGTCGGATTGTATAAAGCGACCGGGAATGCGGTTTACCTCGACGACGCGGTCAAAGCCGCGAAGTTTACCAAGAGCCGTCTGGTGGATGCAAACGGCGTGTTGAACTATGAAGGTCCCAACGGGGATCTGAAGGGCGGCAAAACGATCCTGATGCGCAATTTGGCCCACCTGCAAAAAACATTGGATGAGACCGGGCAGCACCCGGAGTTCAGCGCCGAATTCGACGAATGGCTTGCCTTCAATACCGAAATGGCCTGGAGCCACCGCAATCCGAATCAGATCGTGGATGGAAACTGGGCAGGACAGCTGCTGTCCGGAACCTATGAGTCCTGGTCCTCGGCTGCTGCCGTTCAAGCTCTGAACGTCATCAAGCCGATGGAAGCCGACCTTCATTATGGCGTTAAGAATCCCTTCGATAAAATCGAGGCGGAACGCTATAATATCGGTTCCGGATTCGTGCTCGAGGGTGCGTTTGAAGGTTCGCTCCAACTGGGCGGAATTCAGCACGGCTCTTATGCCGCATATAAAAATGTGGATTTCGGATCAGAAGGGGCGATCGGCTTCATCGCAAGGGCGTCCAGCGGAACGGGCGGAGGCCATATCGAAATCCGGCTCGACTCCAAAGACGGCCCTAAGGTCGGGACCTTGAACGTTGAGGGAACGGGCGGCTGGAATAATTATATCGATGCCGTCACCCTCCTTAAGGACGACCAGGGATCGCCAAGCTCCATTACCGGCGTCCATGATGTGTACCTTGTCTTCACCAAAACGAATGACGATTATTTGTTCAATTTGAACTGGATTAAATTCACGACGACCGATCCCACCGAAACCGATGCCTATGCCAAGCTTAAAGCGGGAAATTACGACAGCAGCGAAGGTCTCAGCAAACATGCCGAGCTTGGGTACTTAGACGGTATTCATCACAATGCTTATGCGGCTTATGAAGGAATCGACTTTGGATCGGGCGCGGCAGGCGTGACCGTCCATGTGGCGAGCGGCAATCAGGGCGGCACGATCGAAGTCAGGTTGGACGGCCTGGATGGACCTACCGCAGGCGTAATCCCAATTCCGGCGCTTGGAAGCTGGGATCGTTGGGTCGATATTATGGCGAATATCGATGACACCCTGGCCGTAGGGGTGCACGATGTTTACCTGGTTTTCAAGGGAGCGAACGGCAGCGATTATCCCCTTAATCTGGAGTGGTTCACCTTTACCACCATGAAAGGAAAAGCCAGGGATGCTTACGGCAAGCTGGAGGCCGAAAACTATACGAACGGAGTAGGCTTCGGCAATGAAACCGGGGGCGGGGAAACCTACCTGGCCGGCATGTTCGGACCGAATAATCCTTATGCCATGTACAATTACATCGATTTCGGCAGCGAAAGCCCAACCCAGTTCCATGTCAATGCGGCCAGCGACACTAGCGGCGGGACAATTGAAGTCCGATTGGATAGCCTTAACGGGCCTGTTATTGCTACCGGAACCGTCTCTGGAACCGGGGGCTGGCAAAATTTCAAGGTTTTCTCAGCGGACGTAACGACTCCCGTAACGGGAAAACACATTGTATTCATGTCTTTTAAAGGCGGAGACTGGTTATACAACTTCGATAAATTCACCTTTGGCGATCCGGCCGTATTCACGGAGCCTGCCCCTCCTACCATACCCGAAGAAGACGACGTTGCTCCGGGCGAAGTAGAGAACGTGCAGGTGAAGCGCGGAGAGGGCAGTATGACGCTGTATTGGGACGGTCCTTACGATATCGATGCTCAAAAAGTGCAAATTACGCTGCGGAGCGATGGGCAGCAGGTCGGAGACGTCATCGAGGTCAATCGCGGAATTCAAACAGCGGTGATACAAGGAATCGAAGCGGGCAAGGATTATTCGCTTTTCATCCGGTCCAAGGATCTATCCGGCAATGTTTCGCAGGGGATCACCCTCGAGGTAACCGACTCGCCTGCCTTCTCTCTGACTGTGAATGGCAAGAGCTTGCAAAACGGCGATTCCATGGAGGATTTTACGCCCCTCCGTTTTAATATCCTGGACTCTTCCATTCGTTTTGCCGAAATCACCATCGACGGAAAGGCTTACACCCTCGATCCGATGACCATGGATCCTATCGACATTGATTTGGCCGGCAACTTGGGCGATAAAACCGCCACGATTACGACCGAGGACCGCTCAGGAAACAAGCTTCGGAAAAACCTCCGGTTCCGGGTCATCACCAGCGTGAATTCCATGAAACAATTAGTCGAGCGATTCACGGATTCAGGCGATGTACGCGGTGCACTCATTCCCCAGCTGAGCAATGCCCTTAACCAGGTCCAGCATCATCTGGATAAGGGAAGACGCGATCAGGCCGTGAAACATATGCAGAATTTCACCAAGCACCTGAATAAAGAGGCTATGGGACGCAATATCAACGATCAAGCCAAAGCAGTATTGAATACGGATGCCAACTTTCTGATCCATGATTGGCAGGATGACTTGGAGTAAACCGGAGGCGCTTTAGCCCCCCCCTGGATGACATGTAAAAAAGATGACTCCCGGTCACTCGGGAGTCATCTTTTTCGGCTTTTATCTCCTGTGCGTGCGCCACTCTTCCAAGTTCAGACCTTAATCAATGCGAGATCGGGCTCTATTTCAGTGCTGATCAGCGGCCAGCAGGGAAAATCTTCAATTCTCCGGGCTGCTTAACCGTTCGAACAACCAATCGTACGAATGACGGCCACTAATTTCGTGCGCTCCAGGAAACAGGTCGGCTTGAAGCCTATCCTCCGCGCCGGCACGCCGATAGGTTTCCCTGAGCTGTTCAACCGCCGAGTTAAAACCCGCAGCCGGAAATATCCGATCATCGGCTCCCGACTCCAGATACAAGGATCTCGGAGCGATCAGCCCTATCCATTCCGGCAGCTCGGCATGGTTCAGGATACCCGGAATGTAATTGCATATACAGTGCTGCATCGCCATAATGCTGTCCTTGAAGGTGTTGGGATAACCGGCAAGCACCGCAGCCCGGATCCGTTCATCCAGCGCCGCGCACAGGAACGAGATCAGGCCGCCTCCCGAAAAACCCATGATGCCGATTCCGCCAGGCTGGACTTCGGGGCGCTCGGCCAGATAGTCCACTGCCCTTAGCGTCTCGGCTACGCGGAGACCGGCGAGCGTCTTGCCATGCATCAGCAGCTGGGCGGCCAGCCGGTGGCAGGAGTTCGCGGCTTCCGGGTTCCGTGCAAGATCGGCGGCTAGGCGACGCTCTCCGAAACCGGCCACATCCGGAGCGATCACCACCATGCCCCGCCGCACCAACTGAACCGCGAAATGCCGATGAATGCCTGGCGGATCCGAGTCGTTGGATCCGTCCTGCCTCAGCCCTACGATCTCCCGGCTTCCATAGCCATGGCCATGAACGGCGACGGCTGCGGGCATCGGCTTCCGCTGATCTTCCGGGATTAGGATATACGCGGCAAAGGATACGCCCGGTACGGCTGATAATTCTATCCTTTCGCGAATATAACCGTCGCATGATACCTGTTCGAGCAGGACAGGCTTGTGATTTTCGTTGGTTTCGAACTCGCCGATCAATCGCCGAAGCGCTTGCTTCAAATACCGATTGCGCTCTTCGGCGCTCATGGCAGCCTGACTGTCTTTCGTTTTTTTCTCAGCCTCGTTATACATGGATTCCAGAAAAGCATCTGCACGCCACATCCGAAAACTCACCCCCTTCGATAAAGTCACTATTGTAGACCAGGTGCTCCCTTGGATCATCGCATATCCCTGCACCTAAACCTCAGGCCATCAAGGCCCCATATTCACCAGGACGGCTTCGGGCCCGGTCGGACTCCGGCTCCCCCCTTTGGGTTCCATGCTGACCACGATCCGCTTCGCGTTCTCCGCGCCGAACCCGTAATAATAACTCTTTCCCTGCGGACCCTGAACCAGCATAAAGCCGGCGCTCGACAGCCGCTCCTCATCCTGCAGCCATACCTGATAGTCTTTTTCCTGCAAGGAATGCAGGCCGTTCACAACGATCAGCATTTCTCCAGAGCCGCGTTTGAGCCATACCGATCCGCTGCCGTAAAACGGCTCTACGGGCTGTATGACGTACCGCTCGGTATCGTCGCTCTGCATATCGGCAATCCGCTGGCTCACGGTATGTTCGAAGGCCGCCTGGGTCTGGACGTCGTTCCCTTTCAAGGTGAATAAACCGGCTATCAACAGGATGAGCAGCGCTCCGGATATCGCCTGCAAGGCAGCATGCTTCCTGATTCGGACCTTGCTTCGGAAGGACCGGATATAAGCCGCTCGCATGAGCCTGTGGCGCAGCCGATCGGGAGGCATGGGTCCATCATTCGGAGCTTGATCCTGCACGGCCCCCCGTATGGCCGGCTCCGTACCTGCCGGCTGAGTCGATCCGAGCTGTTCGCCGTCCATCTCACGGCTTCGAAACAGCTCCTGCCCGAAGACATCGGATTCATGGAATGGCATTGAGAGATTTTCTGCTCCCATAAGGCCGGCCCATTCCGCCGCCGTGCCGGAGCACGCCTCGCATTCCTTGAGATGGAGCTCCAGATTCCTGCTCTCCGCGTACGGCAAACGCTTCATGACGTAATCGACAAGCTTCTCCTCGGGATAGGCCGTGCAGCCGATGTCACCTTGGACAAGGTGTTCAAGGTTATGCTTTGAAAGTTTCATGCTGTGCGCTTCCCCCTTCCTTCCCGTTCATCGCATCCAGCCGCCGCCTGACATTGAGGATGCCGTACCGGATTAAGGATTTGACGGTGCCGACCGGCCGGTTTAACAATTCCGCCATTTCCCGGTGGGACCGCTGCTCGACGTAGCTTCCGTAAACCGCCATCCGCTGAAGGGGCGGAATGCCTTGCAGCGCCTCCTTTACCTGCTCCAGCTCCACCCGTCGCAAGGCGGCCAGCTCAACCGACTCCTGCTCTTCGCTCCATACCGTCTCCGGCAGCGCCTCCCCGTTCCATTCGGCCGCAGCGATGCGCTGCCGCTTGCGCAGGCGATCCATCGCCCTGCACCTTGTTCTCACCGCCAGCCAAGCCTCGACGCTTCCGCGGGCGGGATCGTACTGATCCGCCTTATGCAGCACCTCCATGAAGATATCCTGGCATACATCCTCCGCCTCGGCCGGGTCCTTCGTCATCTGTAAAGCCAACCGGTACACTAGACGGGCATAGGCATCATAGAAGCGTCTGAATGCTGCGGCGGAGCCCTCGGCAATCTCCTCCAACCATAACGCGGAATGATCGTTCATCCCCAACCTGTTCTCCTCTCCAATAATTAAGGATGGCTCGCCTGCATACGGCCATTTTCGATTCAATATTTTAGCAAACCGTCCTTGGCTTTTGAATAAACCGGGACGCTTTTCAGGTTCCTTTAATGAATTTTTTAGGTAATTTTAATCTTTCCGATAAATCCAATCCCGGTCGTTCCAACGTACTCTTTGTGACAAAAAAATTTAGGAGGGGTAGTGTCATGAAATCATGTAAACAACGAGCCAAGCAGCTGAGCCTGATGCTCTTGTTCATCCTGGGTGCTTGCTTGTACGGCGGGGGGAACACCGCGTTAGCGGCCGGAGAAATCACGTTATACACGCCATATACGTCGATTTCCGTTCCGCCTGGAGAAGTCATCAATTACCCGTTAGAGGTCAAAAACAATACGAATAGCGTCATTACGGTTCCGCTGCAAATCAACAGCCTCCCGAGCGGCTGGAGCACCAAGCTAAACGGTGGAGGCTGGCAGCTGAAGGAGGTATCGGTGAAGCCCGGCGAATCCGAATCGGTGACCCTGGAGGTAACCGTGCCGCTTAAGGTAGATAAAGGCTCCTACCGGTTTCAATTAACCGCGGGCTCGATGGCCAGTCTGCAGTTAACCGTGGATATCACGGAAAAAGGAACCTATCAAACCGAGCTCACAACCGATCAGGCCAATCTGGAGGGCCACGCCGATTCCACGTTCACCTTCACGGTGAATCTGCAAAACCGAACGGCCAATAAGCAAAACTATGCCCTGAGCGCCGATGCCCAGGCGGGTTGGGACGTTACGTTCACGTCAGGCGGCAAGCAGGTATCCTCCGTCGAAATCGAAGCAGGCGCAAGCCAATCCATTACCGTCGATGTCAAGCCGCCTGCGGAGGTGACGGAAGGCTCCTTCTCCATTCCGATCCGCGCCTCCAATTCATCGACGTCCTCCGAGCTTGCGCTGGAGGCCGTCATTACAGGGTCTTACGGGCTGGAGCTTACAACGCCAAGCGGCTTGCTCAGCACGAATGTCAATGCGGGCGGAAGCAAAACCATAGAGCTGCTGGTGAAGAATACGGGCACCGCACCACTCTCGGACATTAATCTCAGCGCCGATACGCCGGTGGATTGGGAGGTCAGCTTTAATCCGAAAACGATCGAGAATCTGCCTGCAGGCAAATCCACAACGGTAGAAGCCAAGCTGACTTCAAGCGACAAAGCCATCGCCGGCGATTATGTCACGAGCCTGAAAGCCGCTGCGGCCGAAGCAAGCTCCGACGCCCAATTCCGAGTAGCCGTCAAAGGTTCCATGCTATGGGGCTGGATCGGCGTGCTTGTCATATTAGCCATTCTGGGAGGCATCTATGTCCTCATTCGCAAATACGGAAGGAGATGACCCTGATGGATACGGTCATTGACATTCAGGAACTGACGAAGAGTTACCACGACACGAGAGCGGTGGACCGTTTATCCCTTCAAATCAGGCGGGGCGAGATCTTCGGCCTGCTCGGTCCGAACGGTGCGGGCAAATCCACCACGATCCTGATGCTGCTGGGGCTGAGCGAACCGGATTCGGGATCGATAAGCGTGCTTGGCATCAATCCGACAAGAGAGCCGATTCCGGTGAAGCGGCGGGTTGGGTACCTTCCGGATGACGTCGGCTTTTACGAAGACCGTACCGGCATGGAAAACCTGATGCTAACCGCGCGGTTGAATCGAATTCCGGATAACCAAGCCCGCGAAAGGGCATTGGAGCTGCTGGAGCAGGTAGGTCTCACGCATGCTGCCCACAAGAAGACGGGGGCTTATTCCCGCGGGATGCGGCAGCGGCTCGGACTTGCCGACGTCTTAATGAAATCCCCCGAAATCATCATTCTTGACGAACCGACCCTGGGCATCGATCCGACAGGTATGGAAGAGCTGCTGCGGTTGATACGGAAGCTCAGCCGCGAGCAAGGATTGACCGTGCTGTTATCGTCCCATCAGCTCCACCAGGTTCAGCAGATTTGCGACCGCGTCGGCTTGTTCGTTCGGGGACGGCTCCTCGCCGAAGGCGATGTCGGGAGTCTGTCCCGAACTCTGTTTGCGGATGATCCCATTATGATCACGGCGGAGCTGGATGAGCTTGTGCCCGAATTGCGGGATGCCATCGGCAGCATCCCAGGGGTTCACCAGATCGAAGTTCCGCCTGCCGAGAGCGGTCCGGCTGAATCAAACGACACGCTGACCAGAGACCTGCCAATTCAGGTTCTGATTCGGGCCGATAGGGATTGCAGCCCGGAGATTGCCCGAACGGTCGTAAATGCAGGCGTTCGGCTGTTCTCGCTGAATCGCCAGCAGCACGGCCTGGACGAAATCTACCACCGTTATTTTGCAGGAGGTGAGGAGCATGGCAGAACGAACGACGCCAAGCATACCGGCTAAGCTGACCGGCATGGGCCGCCGGCTGCAAGCCTTATTCGAAAGCAGGAAAAAGGGATCTGCCAAGCCCGCCCGGGCCCCCGGAGAAACGGCAGCCGAAAAATCCGCCCAACCCTCCATGCCCTCGGCATTCGGCGTGCTTGTCCGCAAAGAAATAGCGGACCATATCCGCAGCTGGCGCTTCATCCTGCTGCTAGGCATCATTGCCTTAACCTGCGTAGCCTCGCTGTATACCGCCATGAACAGCATACGGGAAGCCCTCGGATCGGAGAACGGGGTCCATGATTTTGTCATTCTGAAGCTGTTCACCATCTCGGACGGCACCCTTCCGACCTTCATCGGGTTTGTCGGTTTCCTGGGTCCGTTGCTCGGAATCGGCATGGGTTTTGATGCCATCAACAGTGAACGGAACAAAGGCACGCTCAGCCGAATCATGGCCCAGCCGATTCATCGCGACGATCTGCTCAATGCGAAATTCGCGGCTTCCCTGATCGTCATCAGCATCATGTTTATCACGCTCGGGCTGTTGACCATGGCACTGGGCACCCTGATTATCGGCATTCCGCCTACCTTTGAGGAATTTTTACGGATCATCAGTTTTCTGGTCGTGACGATCTGTTACGTCGGCTTCTGGCTGAATCTGTCCATTACGTTCTCCGTAAGGTTCCGACAGCCGGCCACCTCCGCCTTGTCGAGCATCGCCGTCTGGCTGTTCTTCAGCTTCTTCTTTGACATGATCCTGCAGCTGCTGTCGCGGGGACTGGCTCCCAGTACTGCCTCGGCGACGGTCCAAGATGTCATGACCTATCAGAATCTGATGCTGTGGCTAGGCCGGCTGTCGCCGTATACCCTGTTCAATGAAGCGACGACCACCCTGTTGATGCCATCCATCCGCAATCTCGGTCCGCTCACGCAGGAGCAGGTGTATGGAGCCATTGCCAGTCCGCTGCCGTTCGGCCAAAGCCTGCTGCTCGTCTGGCCGCAAATTATCGGGCTGGCCGCAGCCACGCTGATCTGCTTTGCCATCTCCTACGTCCTGTTCCTCCGCCAGGAGATTCGAGGCCGGTCCTGATCTTCAGGCTATACGAACAAGCTCATCTGAAGGATTCTTCAGATGAGCTTGTTTTTTTATCGAGCGTTCAAGCGTTCTCAAGTTATATGATTTGTTCTACCTTCCTTGCACGACGGCTTGCGACAGGAACCCAATCTTCTGCAGCCAACCCTCGCACAGGCGCGTCCATTGCGAAACACTGGCATCTTCTTCCGCAAGGCCAAGGCCATGCCGGCCTTCCGGGAAAACATGCAGTTCGAACGGAATTTGCTGCTTGCTCAGCGATCCGGCATACATCAGGCTGTTCTCGACCGGGACCGCGCCGTCATCCGCGGTATGCCACAGAAAGGAAGGCGGGGTACCCGGTTTTACCGCCCATTCGAGGGACATCGCATTCCTTAAGTCTTCCGCCGGATTCTCCCCCAACAAATTGATCATGGAGCCCTCATGGTAGTAGTCCTTAAATGAAATGACCGGGTAACAGAGAATGGATGCGTTCGGACGGGAGCCCTGCCTCTCAACGCGATCTTCGGCCTCCGGATTTCCTTCATCGAAATAGGTGCTTGCACTGGCCGCGAGATGTCCGCCGGCAGAGAATCCGAGAATTCCGATGCGTTCCGGATCGATGTTCCATTCCTTGGCATGATGCCTTACGAGCCGAATCGCCCGCTGGGCATCATACAGCGGATAAGGATGCCGGTACGGGGCAACCCGATAATGAACGACGAATGCCGATAAGCCGATCGAATTCAGCCACAGGGCAACCGGATCGCCCTCATGATCTGCCCGCCGTCCATATCCGCCGCCCGGCAGAACGATCACGGCTCCGTGTGGTGTTTCTTTTTGTAGAAGATAAGGTGTCATATAAGGCGTGAACGACTCTTCCACCGACGCATATCCTGGTGTATCCTGTTCCCAAAGCTTCATTCTATCCATTCCTTTCCGACTTCATAATTGTCGTTGTCCTTCGAATCGATTTCTTTCAGCCGCAACTCTCTTCGGGTCCAAGCAAATCAAGCCTCAACGGTGTAAACGCATCCAAAAGAGCGGATGGCTCGAGTGCTTTCACGCCATGCTCCGCTCCGCCGGGAATGACGATGGTGTCTCCCTGACGCACAAGGGTCGTCTCGCCGTTGATATAGAATTCAATGGCTCCCTTCAGGCAATAACTCATCTGCTCATGGGGATGACTGTGGAGTGCCCCTTCCGCTCCTGCTTCAAAGTGAACCTCCATCATCATCAGACCGGTCCCAGGTTTAAATACCTTCCTCGTCACACCGGGCTCCGCGTGCTCCCAAACCCCGATCTCCGCCATCCTCTTTCTCCTCTCCTGTGCCAAGCGCCTTATTTTCGCGCCATCGATTCTTCCGTAAACGAGCTTTCTACTTCTTCGGCGAAGGTCATGCATTTTCCTATGGCCATCACCAAAAAAATCGAAATGTCCGCACGAAGATGGATCTTTCTTAATGAGAAGGTCCTTGCCTTCAAACCCGCAACTATATATCTGCAGCTGCCCGAAGATTGGAGAATGCGGAATCGGCGGCATCCAGCTTTCGCTCCTGCAGCCCGCCCAGCTCCCGCAGCGAATAGCGGATCAGAATCGCCTGGGTTCCCGCATTCATATCCCCCTCTACCTCTCCATTGCCCAGCGGAACCGCCTCCGGCATGTCGGGATAATACTCTCCCGGCTTTACCTGGGCCACATTCGGCGCCGGCGGGGAATGATCGATTTCCCGTGAAAATCCGCCGTCCGCGCGTTTGAGACGCGCCATATTCTGCAAGGTGATTTCCGCGATGATCCGAACATCCTGCTCCGGGATGCGCAGCTTCATCGATGTGAGGAGACTGATCGGGTTCCGGACATAACACATATCAACGGCCTCCTCGCTTTGCAGCGCACGCATCAACGAATGGTATATTTCCGATATCCGCGGCAAGGGAGCTTGAAACCGATTATAGAACGTCAGCAGCTTGAAGGTTCCCGATATTCGGACATATGGCGTGCCTTCGCCCCACAGCCCCGTCGCCGGATCTTGCATGCTCGCAAAATACGACAGCGCCTTACGCAAAAACGGCCCCCTCTCTTCCTGCGGCATTTGGGATAAATAAGGGGCCGAATTACACAGACGATCGCAGCCGCGCCAGCTGTTCACCAGACTGATCGAGCGCAGCCACTCCGCATATTCCTCGGGAGAGCGGCAGTATGCCGGAGCCAAATGCCGATTGCCCGGCAGCGGGTGCAAGGGGGCTGCACCCAACTTGCGGAGTGCTCCCACGCTGTACCCAAGCGCTCGTCCCACCATCACATCGTCTGTTCTCATATTGGGATCGGCATCATAAAAGTAACCCGTCGCGGGGTCTTGTTTGGACTGAAAAAACCGCACGAGCCCCGCCTTGATGCCATCGGACAGTCTTTGCAGAAGCCCGCATCGCTCGATAATGCCCAATGCCTGCGCGGTCGACTCGATGTCCGGAACGAACGCCTCGGAATCCCGTGAACTGCGGGCATAATAGAAACCGCCGGAAGCCGCGTCGTATTGCCCCTCGAGCCATTCGAAGAAGCCTTCAAACAGCCTGTCGCCGCCTGCCAGAATATCCTCTAATCCCTGTGCCATTTCTACCCCTTCTTTCAGCTGCTTATGACGTTATATGAAAAGTTCCGGAAAATCACCCTGCCTTTGCCGATGGCATCCAATCCGACGCGGAGACTCTGAAATCCGCCAAACGTGTTATGATGGAACCCTGAAACATCCGCGACCTTGTCGTACCGGATCCACTGCGTCCCCTCGAAGCTGTAATAGAACGAAACGATATGCGCATCGTTAACCAACCGCAGAAATGCCCTGCGAGTATGGTTCGGCATCGTGCCGTATCCCTTGAATGACCGGAAATGCCGGACTCCGCGCTCGTTGACTCCCATGCCGAGATATGCCGCATCGTTGTAATAGAGCAGCAGTCGGCCCTCCGCCGGACCCTCCACGATAATCTCGACCTCTGCTGAGTAACGCTTATGGCCCGCCATGTAGAGCAGCGGAGAAGCTTTGGCTTCCTCGGGTGCTGCTTCGGCTGCCAACTGATGATTCCCCGGACGGAACCGGGTGGAAGGCTCCACGCCTTCGCACTGCCAATGAAGGCCCAGTTCAGATCCGGCAAAGGTATCCCTGAATGAAACGCTTTGATTTACCGCATCGATTTCTTCTTCGTCGTGCGACCCAACATGCCGGTCAAGCCTCTCATGGCCTTCCGCAGCATGAAACCACCCGTCCGAGGTCCATTCGATCGGTTCGAGCAACGTCTGCCGACCGAGCGAATGGAATCCGCCCGCATATGCATGGTAGACCATCCACCACTGGCCGTCAGGACTGTCGATCAGCGAGGCATGTCCCTTGGACCACCAGGGCTCCTCCTTGGATTCCGTATGAACGACCGGGTTATAAGGCGAATGCTCCCACGGCCCCCATGGCGTTCGGGATCTTGACGATACAGCCATATGGCTTGTAGGCGGTCCTGCCGTCCCCCCGACAGCTACCGTCAGATAATAATATCCGTCGCGAACGGTCATCTTCGGCCCTTCCAGGCTGTATGCCTCTACGACCCACTCCTCCGGATACCGCCAGCCGTTATACACATGCCTCACTTCGCCCGCGACCGCGAGCCCGTCTGCCGTAAGCTCTACAAAATCACCGCCCGACATATGCAAATAACGCTTTCCGTCCGGTCCTGCCGTATGCCCCGGATCAATTCCCTTGATCCCCAGATTGATCGGCTTGCTCCACGGTCCCGCCGGACTGGATGCCGTAACGACCCAATTCGTCCGCCCTGCCGGATAATAGATGTAATACCTCCCGTTATGCGCGACGAAATCCGGCGCCCACACATCTCCCTCGTAATGGGGCAGTGCGGCCCCGACCCGGCTCCAATTCAGCAAATCACGCGAATGCCAGATGACGAGCCCGGGCGTCAGCTTGTAGGATGAATGCGTCATGTAATAATCCTCGCCGACCCGGATGATCGACGGGTCCGCATAATTGCCGGCCATGATCGGCGCATGCCGTTTCTTTTCCAACACGCTCCTTCGCTCCTCTCTATCCCTTGATGGATCCCAGCAGCGCGCCCTTCGCAAAATGCTTCTGCAGGAACGGATACACGCATAGTATCGGCAGCGTGGCAATGACGATGACCGCCATCTTCACCGTCTGCTCCGGCGGGCGGACGAATTCGTCCATGCCGGACGTATCGGCCGTCAAGCCGCTGGCAAGAATGACGATCTGCCGCAGGATGACCTGCACAGGCCACTTGGCCGCGTCATTCAGGTACAGAATCGCCGACATATACGTATTCCAGTAGGTAACCGCATAAAAGAGCGATATCGTTGCAATGGCAGGCATCGACAGCGGAATCACGATTCGGAACAGGATGCCCCAATCGCCGGCCCCGTCGATTTTTGCGGATTCCTCCAGCCCCTCGGGCAGGTTCTGAAAAAAGTTTCGCATGATGATGAGGTTGAAGGCATTGATCGCCGTCGGGACAATCAAGGCCGCATACGTATCGATGAGCCCCATCTCCTTCACTACGAGGAACGTCGGTATCATCCCCCCGCTGAACAGCATCGTGAACAAGACCATGAACATGATGAAATTTCGGCCATCCAGATCCCTGCGCGACAGCCCGTAGGCCATCAGGCAGGTTAACAGCATGCTGAACAAAGTGCCCAGGAAGGTTACTCCAACGGAAACGCCTAGCGAACGAAAAACCGTATTGGTCGAAAACACGTATTTGTAAGCGTCAAGGGACCATACGGTCGGAAACAGGACAAACTGCTTCTGCGCCAGCTCCGTCACCGTCGTGAACGATCCGGCGATGACGTGAAGGAAAGGCAGAATGGTAACGAGGCCGATGATCGACAGCAGCGTGTAGTTCACGATATCGAAGATTCGGCTCGATATCGTTTTATCTTGTACCATAGCGGTCCACCTTTCTCATAATTAATAGATGCCTTCTTCTCCGGCCTTTTTGGCCAGCCAATTGGCCAGCATCACCAGAATGAGACCGATCAGCGATTTAAAGAACCCGACCGCCGTGCTGAAGCTGAACTGTCCTTGCTTCAGACCCGCGGTGTACACATACGTATCGAAAATCTCCGCAACATCCCGGTTCATCGAGTTTAAGAGGAGATAGATATGTTCGAACCCAAGTTCCAGCACGTCGCCGATTTTCAAAATCAATAAAACGACGATCACGCTTCGAATCGAAGGGAGCGTGATATGCCACATTTGCCGAAAGCGGCTGGCTCCGTCAATTCGGGACGCTTCGTATAAACCCGGATCAATCGCGGCCATGGCGGCCAAATAAATGATGGTCCCCCAGCCGGCCTCACGCCAGATGATCTGCAGGACATACATCGGCCTGAACCACTCGCTGCTCATCAGGAAATTGATTTTTTCGAATCCGGCCATAACCAGCAGCTCATTGATAATGCCGCGATCCATCGAGAGCATGACAAACGAAATGGATACGATGATGACCCACGACATGAAATGGGGAATGTACACCAGCGTCTGGATAAAACGTTTAAACGCTTCGCGCCGGACCTCGTTGAGCATTAAGGCAAGAATGATCGGCACGGGGAAATAAAATGCCAGGTTCAAGAAAAACAGCAGCAGCGTGTTGCCTAATATCGTGAAGAACATCGGCTCGGTAAACAGCCGCTCAAAGTGCTTGAGCCCCACCCAGGGGCTGCCCGTTACGCCCAGATAAGCCTGATAATCCTGGAAGGCTATGATCAATCCCGACATCGGGATGTATTTAAAGATCAGGAAGTATAAAAATCCCGGAAGTATCATGAGATAGATCGCCCGGTTTTTAACGATTCTTCTCATTCGACCGGACTCCGGTATTGTGGGGGCGTCCTTGCGCATCCCGGTCTTCACTGCGGTTTCGCTCATGATCTCAGACTTCCTTTCTGCCCCGAAGCCTGCCGGAGACTGCAGCATTGCAGTCTCCGGCCGTTCGGGATGCTGGCATGTTCGTTATTTGGAAGATTCGTAGGAAACGTTGAACTCATCGATGATTTGCTGACCGCCGCTCTTTAGCCAGTTGTCCACGACGGCTTGGAATCCGGCCTCGTCCAGATCTCCGAGCATGAACCGATACGTGCCGTCCTTGATCATCTCCTGCAGCTGCACGCCCTTTTCGTTAAACGTCTTGGAGTCCAGGGAAGCCGAAGGATCCTCTATGAGATAATCATTGTTCTCCACGATCATCTCCTCCGCCTTCGCTTTAACAGGAAGCATATGCTTCGGCTCATAGAATCCTTCGATCGTTAGCGGCCCGCCCACCTGCATCGCTTGATAAGGCTTCACTTCACGATCGGTCAGCTTGGTGTCCTCCGAAGGAACGACCTTGCCTTCCTCCAGCTGGTGGTGCTGTCCTTCCACTCCCCAATAGATCAGGTTGCCGAGCTCAGGGCTCATCAGCTGATCCATGAAGGCAAGCACTCCTTTCAGTTCTTCCTCCGATTTGATGGCTGTTTTCGGAAAGAGTATCACCGAGCCGTAGCCGGGAACCGACCAGATTCCGAAGCCGTTCGGTCCTCCCTCGATTTTATTCTGAACATCGAGCTCCGCATCCGGATTCACTTCGACGACCTTGGGATGCAGGCTGGATACGTCCCCCATCGCTCCGATATAAACGCCCGATTTGCCGGTAATGAACAAATTTTGCTGATCGGTTTTGCTGGTAACCGGGAAATCCTGATTGATCAACCCTTCCTGATGAAGTTTCTTAAAGAATTTCATCGTCTCCATATATTCGGGGAACATGAACTCGGGAGCCAGCTTGCCGTCCTTCTCGCCCCAGTTATTCGGTGTCCCGAGCCATGAGCTTATCGTTTTGAATGCCCCATAGATCAGATCGTTCCGGTCCGTCAACGGAATCGTGTCGTCTTGGCCGTTGCCGTCAGGATCCTTTTCCTTGAACTGCTTCAGCATATTATAGAACTCGTCAATATTGGTCGGAGCGCTGAGCCCAAGCTTGTCGGCCCAATCCTTGCGATAAATGATGCCTTGGCGCGACAAAGGCACTTCACGGTATAACGCATAGATTTTGCCGTCCACCGCCGTGTTTTTTAACACATCGGGTTTCAGCTTGCTGAGGTTCGGGTATTGATCCAGCAGCGGCCCGATTTCCCAGAATTGCCCGTTGCGGATCGCGTCCCGCATATTCACTAGCGAAGCGGCATTCTTCAGATACGTCACCTGCGGCAGCGTTCCGGTTGCGAAGGATGCATTGACCTTTTCGTCGTAAGTGCCGTCCGGCACCCACTGAATGTCAAGCTTGGTGCCCGTTTTCTCTTCCAGCAGCTTCTCGATCATGTCGGAAGGAACTTCAGGGGTGTGAAGGTTGGCCATGATCGAGATGGCAACCGGTTCGCTTGGTTTCTCGCCTTGCGCCTGACCTCCATTTGTGCTGCTGCCGGTTGCTGCAGGGGCGGAGCCGCCGCCACAGCCCGCCAACACGGATAAAGCGGTTACAATTGCCAGGATGGTACTGGCTTTTTTCTTCTTCATCATCTGACCTCCGTTATAATTGGGTTAAGGACTGACAAGAAACAGCTTAGATGACGGAAGCTCGGTGCGTATATAATCCTTCGATTGGATATGGGGAGTTCGGCCGCACCCGGCATAGGAAGCCGGGGGAATCAAATCTAATGATTACATAGGCAATGGGATCGCCGATGATGGCGCGACAACAAAAAAACCGCCGGGGAAATCAATCCCCTAGCGGTATTTCTCATGCAGATACGGTCCCACCGTGCTTCGATACGAAGCATCATATTCCTCGATAATCTGGCTCCCCCCTTCTTCAAGCCAACGGTCGATCTCCGCCTCGAACCCCTTCTCATCGATCATTCCCAGCATGAATTGATAGGTGGCGTCCCGCATGCGTTCATTCAATCGGACGCCGATCTCGTTATACAGCGGAGATTCGAGCGGTGCGGTAGGATCATAGATGAGGAAGCTTTCATTATCATAAATCAGCCGCTCGGCTTTATCCTTGACCTTATTCGTGTTAACCGGCTCCAGCATGCCCGGGATGGTGCTGAAGCTTCCGGCCATCAAAGCCTGGTAAGGCTTCACGTCCTTCTCCCTCAGCTCAAAAGCATCCACCGCCACCGCTTTGCCATCCTGTACGGTATAGTGGGTGCCCTCGATTCCCCAATACATCAGGTTCGCAAGCTCTGGACTCATTAGCGCATCGTAGAAGGAGAGCACATTCTTCAATTCCTCTTCCGTGGCGATCGCGGACTTCGGAAACAAGATGACCGTTCCGTATCCCTGCGATGCCCATATCCCGAACCCTTCCGGCCCGCGAACCCGATTCTGAACATCGAGTACGGCCTCAGGGTCATTCGCCAGCAGCCTTGACTGCAGAGACAGGACGTCCCCCATCGCGCCGATATAGACCCCGGCTTTCCCCGTAATGAACAGCTCCTGCTGGTCCGTCTTGCTGGTAATCGGAAAATCTTCATTCACCAGTCCTTCGCTATGCAGCTTCTTAAAGAATCTCATCGTTTCCATATACTGCGGAAAGACGAATTCCGGCTGCAACGAATCGTTGTACCATCCCCAACGATTCGGCGTTTTGTAGTAGGAGCTGATCGTCTTGAAAGCCCCGTAAATCAAGTCGTTGCGGTCCGTTAAGCCGATGGTATCATCGATGCCGTTGTTGTCCGGATCGTTAAATGTAAACCCTTTCAGCATTTCGTATAAATCGTCAAGCGTTTCCGGCGCCGGAAGCCCCAGCCGATCCGCCCAATCCTTCCGGTAAATGATGCCCGATCGGGCCAAGGCACGCTCCTGATACAGGCTGTACAGCTTCCCGTCAATAGCGGTATTCCTTAAAACCTCGGGCTTCAATCGCTTTAAATTCGGATAGCCGTCAAGGTACGGGCCGATTTCCCAGAACAGCCCGCTTCGTATTTCATCCCTGAAGTAGGACAAGGATGCGGCATTCTTGAGATAGAGGACTTGCGGCAAGGTCCCTGTCGCAAGCGCTGCAAACACTTTTTCATCATAACTGCCGTCCGGCACCCACTGGATGTCCAGCTGAACGCCCGTTTTTTCCTCGATCTCTTTCTCGATCCGATCGGATGGAATCTCGGTGGTGTGCAGGTTGGCCATCATCGAAATGCGGGTACTGCGTTCAAAAGACGCATTTCCGCCATCCGCCCCCGATGAGCGGGCCATGGTGATGCAAGCAGCCGATACCAATAGGATAGCGAGCGTAAGCATAACATAGTTTGACAGACGGGTCATCAATCCGTTCTACCTCCGTTCCCCCATGTTTCTTGCGGATCCCAGGTGACTGAGACGATCATATCATATGTACATCTTTTTTCATGACAAACCAGGATGATCAAATCCAGTGATTATTCATTTTGAAATGATTATTGAATGTAACGGGGGTTGCCCATACAATGATTATACACTTTGTTAAACAGGAAGGTGTACCTATTGCATCCAAAAAGTAGCTTTTATTCTAAAATGGTCCTGTTCGGCTGCTTCATCAGCATCATTCCTCTTGTGGCCCTCGGCTTCTTCTCGTTCATGAAATCATCCACCTCCGTGCAAAACCATGTCAACAGCAGCAACATCCAGATCATGAATCAAACGAACAGCAATCTTGAACAGGTGCTGAGGACCGTAGACTATACACTGAATTACGTCATCAATTCCAACATGCTGCAAAGCGCCTTATATCGTCCCCTGTCCTATTATGACTTCCAGCTGTATAACAAACTGAGAGAAGAGATGAGTCTGCTGCAGTCTCCCGAAACCAAAGTAACGGACGTCATTCTTGCGAATGCGACAAGCAACTGGCTGATCAATAACCGGGGCATGTACGAATTTAATGAATACGCTTCCAAAGGGACGCTCCTGAAGCTTCTCGAGCTGCAAGGAAACTCCAATTGGATGATGCTGGAGACCGAATCCCTCGGCTCCAGCGATACGCTCAGTTATGCCTGCCCCTATACGATCGCCCTTGTGAAGAAAATGCCGCTCTCTTCCTCCAGCGCCCGAGGCGTCGCCCTTGCCACCATTCCCAGCTGCAGTCTTGCCGCCATGATGGACAGCCCTTCCGAATCCCGGGAGGTCATGGTGCTGGACCACAATTACCGGATCGTTGTACATCCGGAGCAAGGGAAACTGGGACTATATCTGACCGATACCGGGTATGCGGAGGCGGAGCTGGACCATTTTGACAGCAAATCGGGGCAGTTCGAGACGAAGATCGACAACAGGCAAGTGTCGGTTACGTACGTGCGTTCCGATTTTAACGGCTGGCTGTATGCCTCCTTCACCGAAATGTCCGCCATCACGAAGGAGTCCCGTTCCATCGGCTGGTTCACGCTGTATATCTGCCTGCTGATGATCGGTTTCAGCGTCCTGATTGTATGGCTTGGAACGCGGAAGATGTATACGCCGATCCGTCACATTTTCGAAAATATCGTGGAGCGTCTCCCGGAAATCCAAGCGAACAAAAAGAGCGAGCTGCAAGTCATCGACGAACATATCCGGGATATGTTCAATTCGAATACCAAGCTCCGCAGCGAGCTTCGGCAGACGAGCCAGCAGGTGCGCACCTTTTTCCTCCATAAACTGTTCCTGGGCAAGATCAATCCGCCCGAAGCGATGGAACAAATCGAGATGTTCGGCTTCAAGGAGCAAGTATCCGCATGGGAACAGCTGGCGGTCTTCACCCTCCAGATCGACATGCTGGACGAAACCCGCTATGAACGCAAAGACCGGGATTTGCTGCTGTTTGCCGTCAACAATATCATCGAGGAGATGATCCCCTTCTCCCACCGGCTCCCCTCCGTCATTATCGACCTTACGCAGGTTACGCTCATCGGACGAGGCGGCATCACGCCTGAGGCATTCAACGATTATGTGTATACCCTATCGGAGGAGATCCAGAAGACGACGCGAAGTTTCCTGGACCTGGAGGTCAGCATCGGCATCAGCCTGCCTTACGACAACCTGTCCAAAACGTCGCGCGCTTACCAGGAAGGGCTTGAAGCCCTGAAACACCGCATCAAGCTGGGAACCGGCGTCATCGTCCCTTATTTCAGCCTGAACTCCGGCAAGCATACCCGGGTCTACTTCTACCCGATGCAGGTGGAGAACGAGCTGATCGATGCCATCAAGCTGGCTGACGAGGAACGGGCCGTGGAGCTTCTGAGGCAGTGGCTGGACGAGGTGTTTCGCAAGGACCGGACGCCGCATGAGTATCAAATCTCGCTCATCCGGCTGTTGAATGACCTGATGATCGTGATGCAGGAGAACGGGATCATGCTGGAGCAGCTTGACATCCGGGACAGCTCCCTCGTGGAGGAGCTTCTTCGGCTCTACACCAATCCCGATATCGAGAGCTGGTTCAAATCCCGGATCATCCGGCCGATGGTGAGTGTGTTCAGGGATCGCCAGGACTCTCAATACCAGAACCTCTCCGAGCAGATGATCGAGATGATCCGCAAGGAATTCGACCGCAACATTACGCTTGAGGAATGTGCTTCGCGCCTCCATTACAACAATTTTTATCTAAGCAGCGTGTTCAAGAAAGAAACCAACATGTCCTTCAGCGAATACCTGTCCCAATACCGCTTCAAGATGTCCAAGAAATGGCTTGTCGAAACCGATATGCCCATTAAGGATATTGCGGAGAAGCTGAGTTACAACAATTCGCAGAACTTTATCCGGTCCTTCCGCAAGCTGGAGGGGATGACGCCCGGGCAATACCGCAGCAAATACAAAACCGGATCATAAGCCTTGTAAAACGGCATCAGATTACCAAAAAAGGTCACCTGTGTCCCGTACTTTTCCTAAGGATGAGCATCTACAATTAGAATAGTCACTTTTTGTGCCGATTGTTGATCATTTACGAAACCATCCCAAAAGGAGAATCTGTGCCATGATACGAGAAATGCAGGCCGATATCGTCATTCTCGGCGGCGGGACAGGAGGAACAGCCGCTGCGCTTGCCGCCGCCAAATCAGGAAAAACCGTCATCATGACCGAGGAAACGACTTGGATCGGGGGACAGCTGACCAGCCAGGCGGTTCCGCCCGACGAGCATCCGTGGATTGAATCCTTTGGCTGCACGCGCAGCTACCGGCAGTTCCGCGAAGGCGTCCGCCAGTACTATCGCGATTATTTTCCCATGACGCCCGAGGCCAGATCCAACGTGCAGTTGAATCCCGGCAGCGGCATCGTCAGCCGGCTGTGCCATGAGCCCCGCACGGCGCTCGCCGTGCTGCACCAAATGCTGGCCCCGTACATTCACAGCGGGCGGCTGACGATCCTGTATCAATATGCGGCGGAGTCTGCCGACGTTTCAGGGGATCGCGTGGACAGCGTAACCGTGCGTCATCTTGAAACCGAGGATCAAATCGTCCTCCGCGCCCCGTTCTTCGTGGATGCCACCGAGCTAGGGGATCTGCTTCCGCTGGCAGGCATCGAATATGTCACCGGTGCGGAGTCCAAATCCCAAACAGGGGAGCCGCACGCCGTCGACGGCGATCCGCTGCCGCAGGACATGCAAGGCTTTACGTATTGTTTTGCCGTCGACTATCTGGAGGGTGAAGACCATACGATTGAGAAGCCCGCGCTTTATGATTTTTGGCGGGAGTATAAACCCGATTTCTGGCCGGATAAGCTGTTAAGCCTGACCGCCGTCAAGCCGTCGACGAATGAGCCGGTCGAGTATGAGATTTTCCCGGGACACGGCAAGTTCCCGCTTTATCAATACCGTCAAATCCTGGACCCGAAGCATTTTGCCGAAGGTACGTTCGACAGTTCGGTGTCGCTAGTGAACTGGCCGCAGAACGACTACTGGCTGGGTTCCATTATCGATGTGCCGAAGGAAGAGGCCGACCATCATATTGATCAAGCCAAACAGCTCAGCTTGTCCCTGCTGTACTGGCTTCAAACCGAGGTGCCCCGGCCGGATGGCGGACAGGGTTATCCCGGACTGCGTCTGCGTCCCGATGTGGTTGGAACGGAAGACGGAATGGCCATGTATCCTTACATCCGTGAGTCGAGAAGAATTCAGGCCGAGTTCACGGTCCTGGAACAGCATGTGGCAACCGAATCGCGCCCTGACGGCGTTGCCGAAACGTTCCACGATTCCGTCGGTATCGGCTGTTACCGGATCGATTTGCACCCGAGCACGGGTGAGCGTCCTTACATTGATATCTCTTCCCTGCCATTCCAAATTCCGCTGGGCAGCTTAATACCGAAGCGGGTGAAGAATGTGCTGGCGGCCAGCAAAAACATCGGGGTCACCCACATTACGAACGGCTGCTACCGGCTGCATCCCGTAGAATGGAACATCGGCGAGGCCGCCGGATACTGCATCAGCCATTGCCTGGATCATGACATTTTGCCGACGGATGTTCGGAACGACGAAGAAAGACTGGCCAGCTTCCAGCAAAAGCTCGTAAGCGAAGGCATCGAGCTGGCATGGCCGGCACTCCGGCCCGTCTGATCCGCCGCCGCTATAGAACCGCTGCAAAAACCAGCTCAAGGACAACGCCCTGAGCTGGTTTTGGTTTTTCCATTTTATAACTCATCAGCCGTTACGTATTGAATCTGCTCGGGGAAATGGCGATCCATGCTGCACACCGACAGCTTGTACCCTTCTTCCAGCGCGTATTGCTTAAAATAGTAGGTTCCTCCGTTCTCGCCAACCACGGGTGCCCACTCCCATTCAACGCCTTGCCGCTCCATTACAAAAGAATCTAACGGCAGATGCAAGCCTTTGCCAACGGCCTTGATGTAGCTTTCTTTTAGCGTCCATAAATCAAAGAAGCGGGAAAGCCGTTCGGATGGAGGGCAGTTAAGCAGCGCGTTAAACTCGGTTTTATGGAAATAACGTTTGGCGATATCCATATCGATGTTCTCCATTTTCTCGACGTCGATCCCGACCGGCTCATAGCCGACGGCGCACACGACCCACTGCCCGGAATGGGAGACGTTAAAATGCAGGTTATCATGATCCTTCAAGAATGGTTTGCCGTAAGCGTTTCTGATGATTTCCATATTCGTCCGTTCCCGTCCCAGCTTATCCCGAAGCATGCGATGGGCCAAGGCATCGCCAAGCACCGAACGTTGGTAATCGCTCGCCCTTCTGAACTTGGACACATACTCCTGTCGACCAGGGGACAGCCTCTGGAACAAGGCCCGAAACGTTTCGTCGCGGATATGATCCGAATTCCGGATCGCGTAGACCTCCACAGCGCTAGGCTGATTCTCATTAAAAGTGTCCATAACTCCGCCCTTTCTCTAAACATTGTCCCGTGTTCACTTCGATATGTACGTACCGTTCCCCTGCTTCTTTCCGCCCTCCTACTGCCTTTTCCTCATATACGGGGGAAGGAATGATCATTGACAACGGAAAGACCACCCTACCATAATGGAGAAAATTATCGTTTAAATGAAGGTGGGGGTTCGATTGGACACGCAATCGGTTTTGGATCAAGCGGTGGACTTGTTTACGGAGGAGCTGGGCAGCCATTTGGTCGGCGTTTACTTGCATGGTTCCTTGGCTATGGGCTGTTTCAACCCGGAAGCAAGCGACGTGGATCTGCTGGTCGTGGCAGCAAGGCAGCCGTCCCGGGATCAATTGAGGCGGCTTGCCAACAAACTCATAGCCCTCCACGATGGAATGGCCAATCAGCAGGGTTTGGAACTGAGCCTGGTCCTGGAGTCCAGTCTTCGGGAGCTCGTCTATCCGCCACCATTCGAATTCCACTACTCCGCCTTCCATCGCGAGAGGTATCTGGCCGATGACGATTACCTATGCGGCGGATTCCAAGATGCGGACCTGGCCGCCCATTATACCGTGATCTATCATCGGGGCATTGCACTGTACGGCAAACCCGTTCGCGAGGTCTTCCCGCCCGTGGACCGATCCTATTACGTTCAAGCCGTCCTCGAGGATGTAGAGAGTGCGGTACAGGATATTACCGCCTCTCCTGTGTATTACACGCTGAACCTTTGCCGGGTGCTGTACTATCTGAGGGAAGGCGTGGTGTCCTCCAAAAAAGAAGGAGGCGAATGGGGGCTTCGCGCACTTCCCTCGCAGTATCATCCGATGATCGAGCATGCCCTGCATCAATATACCGGCGGAGCCGGGAAACCCGCGGAATCCGCACCGGAAGGACTCGTCGCGTTTGCCGGCGACATGCTGGAGCGAATCCGAAAGGCTTTATGATTGACGAGGATGCTCATCATGACTTAAATCCAAAAGGTGCTTAATACAATAACCAACAGAATAAACAATACCAGAACAATGCCTACCGAAGTTCCGTATCCGCCGCCGTAGCAGCATTTATCGTAGCTCATCGATATAAACCTCCTTGTGTGATGGTATGGTACAGTTTATGTAAACGGATGCCCTTAGACAGGGCATTTCGGCAATGATGATCAGAATGTGCATGAGTCTAATTTCCATGTCATGCCTCCTGCATGTCCGAAGCAGGGTTCGGTACATCCGCTCACCTCCTATTTATTGGAACTTTGTACAGGTTCCTGCGTAATATTTACTTTAAGATGCTGATCTCATTCTGAAGCGAGGTGCTTAATATGAAAAAGTTCAGGTTTGGAAGATCCCGTATAGAAAACTGGGCAAACATCGTTACCCTCATATCTGATACCGTGTTATATATCCCGCGACTGATGATGAAGCTATTCAACTGAAGGTTGGGTCAGTAGCCGCAGCGATGCACTAAAACCCCACTTAGATTTAGAAAGTCTATTACAGTCTCACGATCGACAGGAGGGAATCGGTTGAAGGTTGTTATATTCATTCTTCTATTTATCGGTGTTTTCTTGCTCGGCAGATTCGTTGGTAACGCAACTCCTTGGTACGTAACAACCTCCTTCCTGATACTGTTGATTGTTAGATGGGTTTACTTAAGAATAAAAAATAACACTAACGATACGGATCGATAATGATCTATCCGTATTCAATAGATCGTTGCTTATGCGCAACGCCCTGGTACATAACAAAGACCCGTTCGATAGGATCGAACGGGTCTTTGGCTTTAACGATTAATGAATTCTGCCATCTGCAGCATTCTGGTTAATACGACTGCTCCTTCAGCACGGGTAGAATGTGCCTTTGGAACGAACTTGTCAGAAGAACGTCCCTCCATCAGACCTGAATGGACGATGGCCGACACGGCCTCTTCGGACCAGGATGCGATGCGGTCACGATCCTTGAACCCTTCCAATATGGAGCCGGAGTCTCCTGTCTCCAGATCCTTGCCGGCAAGCTTCAGCGCCCGGAGCAGCAAGACACTCATCTGCTCACGGGTAATCTCCTCGTCCGGACGGAATGTGCCATTGCTGAAGCCTTCGATCAGCCCACTCTCCACAGCCGTAGCGACAGCGGACGCAAACCAATCGTTTGCCTTTACGTCCTGGAAGCCCGTGTCGGCTCCCTGATCCTTCAACCCGAGCGCACGGACGAGCATGGCCGTGAACTGCGCTCTCGTGATCGGCTCGTTCGGACCAAAACGCGTATCGCTCAGTCCTTCAATCAATTTTTTCGAGGCCAGCAGCGATACGTCCTCGCTGGCCCAATGACTGCTTAAATCCTCAAATGTCTTCGCATGAGAGACAACGGAATAAACACCGCTCTCCCTCCATTTGAACTCCGCTTGGGAGGTACCGTTCGATGTGCGAATGAGCGCCGGTACGAAGACCAGCTTGCCGGAAGCCGGATCCATCCGCAGCACCGTCGTTTGGGATGGACTGGCGACACGGGATAGAACCTTCGTAAACTTAGCGTAAGGCCCTTTCAGTGCCGGAAGTGTCGACAACTTGTCACCTTGTTTCCAAGCCAAGGTTATGGCAAGCGCTGCATCCAGCATGGAGGCTCCCTCCTCCAGTGCTGCCTTCATCCGGTCCTCTTCTTCTTTCGAAGCAAACCCGACGCGGATCTGCAAGCTTTCCGCCGTCCCTCGCTGCTGCAGAGCTTCCGTCAGCGACTGGAGCGGTATTTCCAATCGCCCTTGGGAGGATTCCAACACGATGGAGCCCCCCGGCAGGTCTTTCACGGCGGCGCTCAGCCCTTGAACCGGCAAGTGAAGAATGACGGAATCCGAAGCGTCGGTCACCGAATACGTAAGCAAGCGTGAAGCCGCAGGCAGCTTGCTAAGCCGTGCCACATCATCGAGCAAAGACTTCTCGTTTGCATCCGCTATGATGACCGTCCTGCCGTCCGGTGCCGTCTCTTTCTTGATGTTCAAGCGCTCGGGTTCGGTCGGTTTTGGAGGGGGCGGCGTCGTTCCTCCACCAGGTGAACCGGATCCTCCGCCCGGATTTCCCGGATCGGATCCGCCGTCTCCGGTAGAAGTCCGGATGACCTCAAACGTCTTGCTGTTTGTTTTGAAGTCGTCAACGAATACGTCTACGGTGATCGAATTGGCGCCCGTTTGCAGCGGCACGTTCGCTGTAAATTCACCTTTCGCCGACAGGGTCGCATCGGCACCGTTCACCTTCACGGCCGCTTGGCCGGGTCCGAGAACTTCGACCAGCCCTGTCAACGCAAGCTGGCTGGCGCGCGTTTCCTTGCCTTCGTCGTCCATCAGCCCGCTTAATACGGCCGAACGAACCTGGTCGCCCGTATTGTAAGCATTGGCCACGAGCTGACGAAGCGTTCTTGTGCCTGACGGATCCAGAGCGGAAATAACAAAACCTCCCGCAGGTATGACGCTGTTATTCTCTTCCGGGGCTCCCCAGCTCCAGTTGATCGCTTGGTTCCGGTTGACTACTCGCGTCACGTGACCCGTGTTATCCACAACCACTTCAACCCCGAAGCGGTTCGTGCCTGTGGAGTATCCGAAGGCTTCCGTCATCACGTTGACGTTGCCCTCGATCCGGTTGATATTATAGAAATTGCCTTCAAGGAACGAATCCGGGCTTCCCGGCAAGCTCATGCCGAGCTGGTAGTCCTTCACCCACTCCTTATCTTGGAGAGCGGCAGCCGCGATCGGCCAGTTGACCTGGGATGCGTCAAACAGCATCAGGCCGTTCGTGGACTTCAGCCCCGCCTGGAATACTTCGCGCTGGACGGCCGGCGCCTGCACGTTGTTCATGGCAATGCCTGCATACAGCGGAATTTCCCCGTTCGTTACGATATTGCCGAGCGTAATGTATTTCTGGATTTCCTGACTGGTGGTCTGATAAGCTCCGATCATCAGAAAATCCAAATACTCGATGTATCCGGTTTGGTAATATTCCTCCGTATACACCGATTCGTCCGGCATGCCGAGTGCGGGATTGAACCGGAAGTTCTTGCTGCCCCAGTTGACGCCGTTTAGATAATACGTCTCATACCAGGATCCTACATAAGAGGATACCTCGATCTTTCTGCCTTCTGAGACTTCATAGGAATCCACCAGCGCCTTCACTTCGCCGAAGAAGCTCTGAATCGTGCCCGAGCGGAATTCCCACCAGTCCTGAATCAGCGGACCGTATACCCTTACATTGTTTTCATAGGAGAAGATATCGTTTGGCCAATTGTCAAGCTGCTTGCCCCGGGCCTGCAAAAACTGCTCGAACTTCACGCGGGTTTCGTCGCTGAAATCGGCCCCTTCGTTGTCATACCGGCTTCGGTCATGGACGACCCCGTCCACGTCGTAGTTCTTGATGATTTCCTCGAACGTTCTGAGCTGATAATCGCGGACCTCGTCATTGGACGGATTGACGAAGGCAACCAGGCCCTGCTTTTTGCTTTCGCGCAGACGCTTGATCTCGCCGTTGTTTTCAGGGAAATACACGCGTTCTTCCCAGTCGAGATGGTCGTTCAGAACCGCATACTCGTTATGGGCGATCGATCCTTCGGCAAACACGTTGATCGCCGCATGGATCTCTAATCCCAGGGCATGACCATGGTCAATGAACTCCTGCAGCAGGTCCAGATCCGGACTTGCCCCCGCCTTTTCGGGTGCTTTGATCTCGCTGACGTAAGGTCTGCCCGTCAAATCGTTCTTTTTGTACGAAACATAGCCTTCAACGCCCTTCACGTCAAACGCGACCGAAGTCACGCCCGTTTCCTTGGCTTTTTGCAGGAATGCCAAAACATCCTCGCTGGTTTTGAACTTTCTCGCATTGGATGCCTGGTCCACCCAGAGAATGACTTCTTTTTCCGGAGAAAAACCAGGTCTGGCAAACACGGCCAAATGACGCACATCCTGCTCGATGTCATTCTTCATCACTTTCACTTCGATATAGTTGGTGCCGTTCGTTAACGTATAATTGTGAGTGAAGGTGCCATCCCCTTCAAACGGAATCTCGTTCCCGTTCACCAGCAGCTTGATCGCCGCAACATCGTCTATGTTGTCGATGCGCCCCGTGATGGCGGTGCTGCCTTCCGTTACGGTGTACATCGTCTGGTTATCCAGCGTGAGCCGTGCAATGAGGCCGTTGCCGCTCATGATGTCGCGTACCTGAACCACTTCCCCGTTCTTGCGCAGCTTGATCATGTCGCCGACCTTAAAGTTCTCGGCCAAATACCGCTTGATGTTGTTGCCTGCATAGCTGTTGTCCTGTGCCATCAGCACATAACCGCCTTCGGGTATTTCAAGATCGGTCGGTCCGGTCCATACCGGAGGCTTGCCGTTGATCGAAGGATTGACCACCAGCAATACGCGGTTGTTGGCATCCACCTGCACGGCCACATTAGTCTGGGGAATCGTGATGGAGCTGCCGTAATCTCTCGTAAATACCGCCACGATGTTCGGCACGCCCGTGACATCCTTATCGACGTAATCCAGCTTCTTGCGCGGACCTTCGATGTCGATCGTAATATCCTTCGGTGCCGCCTCGACTTCAATATAATCCTGGTTCTCGATCGGTTCGTACACGATGTTCAGCGTTTGGACGGCCAATTCGCCGTCTCCCTTAAACAGCTTTACCTCAGCCGCGTTCGGGCCCGGTTCCAAATACACATTCGTGCGGAACACGCCATCCGCCGTAAGCGCCGTTTCATCGCCATTGACGGTCACGCTTAAATCCAGGTCCGCGGCATAGTTCGCCACAAAACCCGCAATCTCAATGACCGGGATATCCACGGTCGCATCGTTTGGCGTAAGCAGATGCAGCTCCGGAGGCAGCGGATCCGGCCCTGGCCCCGGCTGATCCGGCAGGAAATCGGCTGCTTTCACTTCGACGCCCGCGCGCATCAGCTTCACCGAATCTCCTGTTTTGTTTTGATTAAAGAGAGGCTTTTGAAAAGCGGATTGCTCCCACGGAAGCGTCCCGCCGGCCACGACAACATAACCGCCGGCCGGAATCGGCAGCAGCGTGCCCGGATCCCAGGCAGTCGGAGGATCGTCTTTCGGTCCGAGAATGTCCAGCACTTGACCGCCGGCATCCACCGAGACCGCAACATGAAGCGTGGGAACCCATACCTCATCGGTGTACACGGAGCCCGTAACCGAAGCACCGCTCGTGTACAGCGCCAAGTAGTCATTTTTGCTCTCCAGCGCGTCGCCTGCCACGTTGATATCCGTGAATTCCAGACTGTTTCCGCCTTGGGAGACCAGCGTAACCGGCTCGGGAACCGCGCTTTGAGCCGGGGCAATTTCGTTATCCGCGAACGCGGAAGAACCAATCGGCACGATGAGCGATACGATCAGCGACAAACTGAGGAGCAGCGCGATCCGCCTGCGAAATAAACGATACATCAAGGAATACCACCCTTCTTTTATTCAGAATGAACGATCACGTGAATATAAATTCAACAGTCACCCCCTTTACGAATTTTGAAAAAGCAGCTGCTTGCGCAGACTGCTTTTTCGTTTAGGTCATTTACTTCGTGGATTGAAACCATTCATTTGCTGCGGTCACCATATCGGCTCCACCTTCGGCTCTCCATTGAGCCAGGAATTGATCGTAAGCATCAATCGGCTTCGCTCCGGAAATGAATTGCAGCACGTTGTCATCGAGCATGGTCGTCAATTTCAGAAGGTTTTTGGATACGGCTTCAATCGGCGGTGCCGTTGACATCGGATCCACAACGATGATGCCTTCGGCATTCTTCTGGAAGGCTTCGAAATGCGCTTGCAGAATCGGATCTTTACGTACGCGTGCCTGCCAGTAGATCGGGTATTTCTCTTCGTCTACCCCTGTCAGGAAGCTGCTTGCATTACTCAATTCATCATTGAAAATCGGCAGAATCGGATAGTATTTTTCGTCTTTCACTTCATAGTGGACGCCTTCTTTACCCAGCGCGATGCCTTTGAAGGTCTCCGGCTCCATCTTTGCGTTCAGGAATTCCATGGCGGCTTCCTTGTTCTTCGAGGATTTCAGGATGGCTACATACCAAGTGGTGTTCGCTTTCGCTCCGACCACGGCTTTGCCGTCCTTGCCTTTCAGATAAGGAATGATGGACGTTTTGGCATCCGGGAAGTTTTTCTCCAGTGCGGCAATCGTCGTGCCTGCGTTCCACCATGCCAGCTTATACATCGCCGCATTGCCGCCCGAGAATTTCTCGATGGACTTTTGCGCGGTATTGATCGGCGTTTCGGTGTCCAGCAGACCCTCTTTGTACAGTTTGTTCATAAAGGTGATGTATTCTTTCATTTCCGGCTGCTCGGCACGATGCACCAGCTTGCCGTCAACCTCTTTCCAATCGGTCAAAATGCCGAATGTCGTTGCGATGTCGCCATACAGGGAGTCCTTGCTCATGGTGAGCGGAATGACTTTTTTCTTCTCTTTGATCGTTTTGAGCACATTGTACAGCTCATCGGCGGTCGTAGGCGTGGCCAGCCCTAACTCATCCATCCAATCCTGTCTGACCACAAGCTCCTCCCCGATGCTTACGCCGGCTCCGGTTTCAGGAATGCCGAAAATCTTGCCGTCGATCGTTGCACTGCCGAAGGATTCTTGTTTAATGGACTGCTTAATATAGTTGCCGTGGGATTCCAACAGCTCATCGATCGGCTCGAGCGCACCCGCAGAGGCCAGATTGTAGAACTGGGCCGCATTCAATTTCACCAGATCGTAGTTATCTTTGCTGGACACGAGCAGGTTCAGCTTCTCGTCCGCGTTCTCGGCCGGCAGCAGCTCGTATTCCACGTTGAACCCGGTTCTTTCCTGGATGTACTTGGCCACGTATTCGGTCTTCGGATCAAACAATCCATATTGCATGATCATGCGCAGCCCTGGTTTTTCAGCCGTTGTGTCTTTGTTCCCGTCGTCTTTCGGGGTGCTCGCCGGTGTGTCCGATGGCTGAGCCGCCGGCGTGTTCGTCGTGCCGCCTCCCCCGCCGCCGCAGCCGGACAGCGCCAGCGTGAATCCGAGAATCCCGGCTAGTACCGCGGATTTTTTAATCTTGATCATGGATAACCCTCCTTGTGATTGAGAAATTCAATGAATTCTGCCAGCTGAGCAATACGAAGCGCATCACCACCTTTAAGATCCCCCCACAAAGTGGGGCTTTGCTCCGAAGTCCATTCAGGTTCTTTGCGGGGACCCCGAAAATTATAACTTCTATAATGTTAAGAAAAACGTCTATCGACGTACTCTCAAAGAAGACAGACCGCGTTTAGCGGTGGTTTTTCTTGCGATACCAGGCTGCAGATCCTCCAAAGTTTATACTTTCTGATATCTTCAGAAAACCTGATGACCCTAACCTTTAACCGAACCCACCAGCACGCCTTTGACAAAATACTTTTGCAGGAACGGATACACCAGCAAAATCGGGATCGTTGCCAGCAGGATCGACGAAGCTTGTATGGACTGCGGCGTTGCGTTGATCGCGGCGTCGACATTGTCCTTCAGGAAATCCCCGCTGGACGAAACCAGCAGTTCCTTCAGGTACAGCTGCATCGGTTTGATCGCCGGATCGGTAATGTAGATCATCGCTGCAAAATAGTCGTTCCAGAAAGCAACCGCAAAGAACAATCCGATCGTTGCCATGACGGGGAGCGAGAGCGGCACGATGACCGAAACCAAAATGCGGATGTTCCCCGCGCCGTCCAGCTTGGCGGATTCCTCCAGCTCATCCGGAAGACCCTCGAAATAGTTTTTGATGATCAGCATGTTGTACACATTCACCATCGCCGGCAGGAATAACACCGGGAAGGAGTTCACCAGATTCAAATTCTGCATGAGCAGGTAAGTCGGAATCAGTCCGCCGCTGAAGAGCATCGTGAATACGAAGATCAACAGAAGGCCTTTCCGTCCGCGCAGCCGGTATTTGGACAACGGATAAGCCGTCAGCGTGGTCAAAAACAAGCTGCAAGCCGTTCCGACGATCGTCAGTAAGATGGACACCTTGAGCGAATTCAAGAACATGGAATCCTGCAGCACGTACTTGTACGTTTCGAATTGAACCCCGACCGGGAGCAGCCCAACCTGACCCGATATGACGGCTCCCTCGCTGCTCAGGGATTTCGCGATCAGGTTCATGAAAGGCAGCAGGGTCGTTAAACCCATCACGATGAAGAACGTATAATTAAATACCGAGAAGCATTTTTCCGAGAACGACGTTTTGATGACACCTCGGGTGGTGTTTGTTCCTTCCAAAGCTTTTTTGTGATCCATTTGTGCCACCCTTTCTTTACCAGATCCCGCGCTGTAAGTATTTTCTGCTCATGGCATTGCCGAGAATGACCAACGTGAACGATATCACCGCTTCGAACAAGCCGACCGCGGTCGAGAAGCTGTAGTCCTGGTTCCCTAAGCCTTGCCTGTAAACATAGGTACCAATGACATCCGACACCTGGTACACCACCGGGTTGTACATGACCAGAATCTGCTCGGTTCCCGCTTCCAGCACATTCCCCAGCCGCAGGATAAACATCAGGACAATGATTGGAGCAATCCCCGGCAGCGTGATATGCCACAACTGCTTCCAGCGTCCGGCGCCGTCAATCTTCGCCGCTTCATACAGCATCGGATCGATCATTGTAAACGCTGCCAAATATACGATGGTGCTCCAGCCCGTTTCCTTCCATCCCGCCGACGTGATCAGCACGCTCCGGAACACGCTGTTATCCAGGAAGAACGCAATCTGCTCCATGCCCAGAGACACCAGCAATTTGTTGACGATTCCTCCATTCGTTGACAGCAAATCGATAAACAATCCGCCAACGATGACCCAGGACAGGAAATGCGGAAGATAGATGACGGTTTGCACCGTGCGTTTAAATACCATATGCCTCAGCTCATTGAGCATCAGTGCGATAATGATAGGGAGCGGAAACAAGATCACGATTTTCAGGAAGCTGATGATGACCGTATTTTTGAATACCTGAGCAAAATCCGGCGACGTGAACAGCTTCTCGAAATGCTTCCATCCTACCCACGGGCTGTCGGCAAATCCGGTGAAGATGTTGAAATCCTTAAATGCGATCGTGATCCCGTACATCGGCGTGTACTTGAACAGTAAAATGAACAAAATGCCCGGCACGAGCAGCAGATAAAGATCCCACTCTTTCCATATATCGGACCCTAAACGGCCCCAATACCCTCGTTTTGGCTTCATCTCTCTATGCGGTGCGGGCGATGGTTCTAGCGTGGGTTTCATCGACTCGTCTCCCCCTTTCTATTGATTCAATCTCCTTGGTTACTACAAATTGTAATTCCCTGCGCAGGGACTGAGTAGGCGAGGATCATTACTATTTATGGTAATATGATGTTGTGTTGGGGCACGGACGTCAGTAATTCTGCCATGGGTCTGCGGTGGGTGTTTCATGGGATGTTAACTTGTGACGATCGGCGAACCGTTGGCAACGAAATTCATAACTGGATTCAAAGCATACGCTATTTGAACCCCTAGGAGCCTTTAAACCCACATCAAAAAAAGAGGATTGTTCATCACTCCGCATGCGGATTGTTCTTCCGATCCCTGTTACCCCCGGATTTCTTCCGAATGGATAGATAATGTAGAAATCCGGTGATAAAGGGGACCGCTGCCGCTTCTCCAGAACAATTCCGCCTGCTCCGTTGAAGCCGTTTCAATCATGGCGTTGGCATTCGAAATACGGCAATGCCGTGCTTCGTCGCCAAGCGAGGCCTCCTCTGCTCTGCGCCGAGCTTGGCCTCCCTAGCCTCAACCATTCTGCGCGGGTGATTACTTCCGCCCTGCCGATGGTCGGGGCTGGGGGTAAACGCAAACGAGCCGTTCGGGATGTATGCCCCGAACGGCTCGTTTGCTTGGTTTATGTAACTGCGCACGCTCTGCTGCGCTGCGTTTTGCCCCCTCCCCCATCCTCATTTGGGGGAGGATGGGGGACCCCCACGTGACCAGCGGAGAGGACGAATCGATTCCGGAAAAGCGTTAGCGCTCACCCGAAAGTTTTCCAACGGAAAACTCGCATCGAAAGCATTGACTGGAGCCGAATTTCTTCCTCTGCAACATTCATTCAGGAAATTTGGCGACAACAGCGATTGGAGGAACGATACGGCCGCGCAGCGGGCTTCCACCTCTCTCCCTTCCCCTACCAATTGAGAGAGGATATGGAGGGGGTTGCCCCACATGAACCAGCGGAGTGGACGAATCGATTCCGGAAAAGCGTTAGCGGGCGCCCGAAAGTTTTCCAACGGAAAACTCGCATCGAAAGCATTGACTGGAGCCGAATTTCTTCCGCTGTCTTCATCATTCCAGGAAATTCGGAGACAACAACGATTGGAGGAACGATACGGCCGCGCAGCGGGCTTCCACTTCCCTCCCTTCACCCAAACTCAAGGGGGAAGACGTTCTTGCGATAGACCGTACATGAACCAGCGGAGTGGACGAATCGATTCCGAAAAGCGAAGCGGGCGCCCGAAAGTTTTCCAACGGAAAACTCGCATCGAAAGCATTGACTGTAGCTGAATTTCTTCCTCTGCAACATTCATTCCAGGAAATTTGGCGACAACAGCGATTGAAAGAACGATACGGCCGCGCAGCGGGCTTTCAGACCTGTGCAGCAGTGCCATACGGCCTCTCCCATATCCTTATCCCTTGAACTCCCCCGGGTTCACGCCCCAATACTTCCGAAACACCTTGGTGAAATAACTGACATCACGGTACCCGACCAGCCGGGCTGCGTCGTATACCTTGAGACCGTCCTGCAGCAGCGACTTGGCCCGCTCCATTTTGCGTTCCAGCACATATGCGGAGAAGACGACCCCCATTTCCTGCTTGAACAGCCGGCTGAGGTAGGAAGAATTCACGTAAAGCCGGTCCGCTACCGTGTGCAGCGTAATTTCCTGGTCCATCTCCTCCTCGAGCAGGTTCAGAATGTCCTTTACCACCTGATTGCTTGTCGTTTTCCGCTGTTCGCCCATAAACGTGATGATATGCTTCACCGTTCGCTCCAGGAGCGACCAGGTTTGCATTTTGGTGCTCAGCAGCTTGACGTTGTGAAAATATTCGATATCGTCGCCGACGACTCTTTTAACCGTCCAGCCCTGCTTCTGGATCATGCGGGTAAAGAAGCTGTTCATGTAAAGCACCGCCTCCTGAAATTCGTCCGAGGATTCGGACCTCGAGAAGGCTTCCTCCCATAATCCCTTCAGCGCCTCCAGCGCCTTCGTTTCATCCGCCGTTTCCAGCGCGATCTCCAGCGTCTTCTCCAGGTTCTGCTGCACGATCACGCCCTGAATATCCCGCTGAAGCTGCTCCCGGTAAGGAATCGCGAGGTCGTGTCCATACACGACGCGCTCCTGAAGCGCCCGGCAAGCCTGCGCATACAAGAGGCTCATCTCCTCGATCGTCCCGATGGATGCACAAATGCCGGCGCTGGCCGTTATCTTCAGCACCTCCCTCGTTTGGGAGAGGAGCTTGGATACGTCCGCATTCAGCCGCAGCATGGCTTCCTTGGCATCCTGGCTTTCCTCCAGGATCAGGACCATCAGGAGCATATTGCCTGAATCCGACGTGATCCAGAGCGATGGATGGGATAACAGCTCCTTGGCCAGGCACTGCATCGTAAACTGCAGCAGCTCGACATCCCCCCGCTGAAAGCGGGTCTCGCTCTCCGGCAAGGGGTCCAGATCCACCACGGCGACGGCGAAACGGTCGTTCTCCTTCAATGAAATATATAATTCCCTGCCCTTGGTAAGGACGTCCTGTTTCGTATATTTGCCGCTGACCCATTGGATAAAAAAGAGATTTTGCAAATGCGGCAGATTGTCCTTCCATTTCTGCTCCAAAGCCGCCTTGCGCTGCCACTGCTCCAAGTCCTCCCGCAGCTGCTGCCTCGCTTCAAGCACCGCTTCGAGAATGTCTTCCTCGCCGGCGGGCTTCAATAAATATTTGGACACCCCGTATTCCAGCGCCAGCTGCGCAAATTCGAAGTTGTCATGTCCGCTCAGGATAATCATTTTCGTCAAACGGCTGATGTCCTGCCGGCTTCGCAGCTCGCCGAGGAGCGTCAGCCCGTCCATTTCAGGCATCTGTACATCGATCAGCATAATATCGGGTTTTTTTCGGCCAACCAGCTCAAGGGCCTCGATGCCGTTGGACGCCATGCCCACAACTTCAATCCCATGCTTGTCCCATGGGATATTGTAAGCCAGTGCGTTGCGCAGCCGGGGTTCATCTTCCACGATCATGAGATTCATTCGGTTTGTTCCCCTTTCGAGCATCTCTATATAAGTGTCTGCTTCAGGTTAAATTCCTTGCAGCGGTCCAGCGGGATGGAAATCGTGACGGTGGTGCCTTCCCCTGCCACGCTGTGTACCGTCAGATCCGCTTCTCTGCCATAATACAGCTTCATTCGGCCAAGCACGTTCCGAAGACCGAACAGATCCTTCACATGCTCTTCATCCTGGGAAGACGCGGGCACGCTGCGCGAGCCCATCATCTCCAGCTCATGCTGGATGTAGCGCAGCCGCTCTTCGCTGATCCCGGGCCCGTTATCCTGTACGCTGATAACCACCGTATGCCCTTTTTCAATCCGGCTGGAGATGACCAGGCTCCCTCCGGAGGATTTGCCCTCCATGCCGTGAATGATGGCATTTTCCACCAAAGGCTGAAGCAGGAGCTTGAGAATCGGAACCCCCTTGCTCTCTTCCGAAATTTGATAATCCACGGTGAAATTGTCCATGAAACGAAGCTGCTGGATTCGTAGATAGTAGTGCAGGTGGGTAATGCTCTCCTCAATCGTAAACACCTGCCTGCCCTTGTTCAGGCTCAACCGGAAAAACTTCGACAGGTTCATCACCATCTCGCTGATCTCATCCGCATCGTAGTTTTTGGCCGTCCAATAAATCGAATCGAGGGTGTTATACAGAAAATGCGGATTGATCTGGGATTGCAGGAACTTCAGCTCCGTTGTCGTCAATCGAAGCTGCTGCTCGTAATGATCCTCGATCAGATGCTTCTGCACGACGGCCATTTTGTTAAACGACTGGATGAGAAAACCGAATTCGTCCTTCCGTTTGGTGTCGACATGAATGTTCAGCTCTCCGCTGCTAAGCCGCTTCATCCCGCGCGACAATTTCAACACAGGCGAGGCAATCCCGCTGTACACCACCCATGAAATGATAATGGCCAGCAGGATGCTCAGCCCGATGATCCCAACCGTGAACAGGCGCAGCTGATCGGTCTCTTTGTACAGCTCGCTTTTCGGCTGAACCAGCTCAAGACGCCATGTGGAGTAATCCGAATCAATCGTGACGGTCATATCCTTCTCGGTAATGTCCTCCTCATACACTCTTCCGGTCTCCACCACCACTTCTCCCCTTTCGTTCAGGAGGGCGATACGGCTGTTCTCGGACGGAAGCAGCGTCTTGATGATATTCAGCAGTTTGCTTTTATTGAATGACACCACCAGCAGATTCGACTGCCGTTCGCTGTTGTACAGGTCCATGGCCCGAATCAGGGAGATGCTGTCCGTATTGGTCATCTGGCCAAACGTAATGCCCTCCGCCACTGGGGCTTCCGACATGACGTAGGAAATCCCCGTTCCGTTCCGTCGCGCAGCTTCCACCAGCCATTCCTGCTGCGTCTCGCCCGTCAGCTTTTTGCCGCCGTAATGGGTAGAGATGAACATGTTGGAAGCCCGATGATACACCGTAATTTGGGATACGAACCGGTTTACCGATACGGAATTCGACAGCTGCTCCAAAATGTGCGAGAAATCCACGATCGATTGAGGGGAGAAGTTGGTGCTGTTTTTGTTAAGCAGCTCGTTCATTCCTGGATCCCCTGCAATCAGGGTCGATATCTCCTCCACGTTTTGCAGCGCCAGATCAAAATGGTTCATCGCCGACGACAGCGCCATCTCCGTCCTCCCCACCGCCTGTTCGTAGAGAATATCCCGGGACCGTTCTACGGCGAAGAGGCTGATAATGACCAGCGGCAGCAGGATCAGCAGAAAATAACCGGTCAAGCGGGTTTGAATGTTCTGCGAAAACCGATCCCGGATCCAGCGAAACAAGTCGATCACTCGGTCCCCCGCGCTCTTGGCCGCCAGCATTATTGTTTGGAGTACCATTCATTCACTTCCTTCGTGATTTCATCTCCCCCTTCTTCCTTCCAGGTCTTCACATAGTCGTCGAATGCGTCCAGCGGCTCAAGCCCCATGATGATTTTCGTGAACACATCCTCCAGATTTTTAAGCTTCGTGTTGTATTTCGTCATCCCGGGGGTAGGAACTCCGTAGAATGCATTCGGAATAATATGCTGATTGATCAGCTGCAGATTGTTGTACAGATTGAAGTCCCCGAGCGAGTCAAGCCGTTCCTTGAACAGCAATTGATCCGGCACGTCGACAAGGGATTGGTAAATGCCGCGGTATAAATGCTTGTCGTGCAGCGCGAAGTCCGTAACGATCGCCCCGTCCTCCCAGCGCCAGATTTCGTTCTCGAAGCCGAGCTTCAGCGTCTTGTAGTCGCTGGCAATGAAGTCCAGAAACCGGATTACTTCGGCAGCCTTCTCCGATTCGGCCGGTATGACGTTATAACCTCGTATGATGTCCTTCCCTTCAACGCCTTTAAATCCGTCCGGTCCCGTCGGATACGGAAGCGGCATCCATTCGGCCTCGGGGTCCTTGCTCATATTGGCCGCAATCGGTCCGCGCGTATCGTACCAAGCCGCGGAGAACAGGCCGACCGTGCCGTTTTCTATTTTTTCGAACAGATTGTTTTGCAGGTTTAAAGGAAATTCCCGATCGAGCAGATTCTCCTGATACAGCTTGTTAAAAAAGGCGAGGGCTTCCTTCGTTTCCGGCAGAATGCTTCCGTTCACCAGCTGCCCGTCCCGTTCAAACCACGTATTTCGCTGCGTGCCGAAAGCGCCGAAAAACGGCGAGGACCTTCCCAGGCTCGAGGTCAAGGTTAAACCGATCGTATCCTGGACGCCATTGCCGTCAGGATCATCCAGGGTGAAGGCACGAATGACTTCGTAATATTCCTCCAGCGTTTCGGGCGGCTCTAAGCCGAGCCGATCGAGCCAATCCTTCCGGACATACATCAATTCGGCTCCAGTCACCTCATTCAAGCTCGGAACCGCATAGATTTTACCGCCGTATCGGACCCGATCCCAGACCTCTGGCGGAATTTTTTCTTTCAGGTGGGGGCCGTACTCGTCGATTAATTCATCCAGCGGCATAAATGCCTTCTGCTTAACGTAATTGTCGAACCACACCGGCTCGTACGTATGGAGCATATCCGGCAAATTGCCTGAGGACATAATGACGTCGAGCTTCTCGTTGTACACCTCGGGCGGAGGAAGATTGACTCCGATCTCGAGCCCCGTACGCTCTTCGATGTAATTCAGGTACGGATTGTCATTCTCGTCCATTCCTGCAGGGAACGTCATCCCCAGACTGGAAATGACGATGTTGATGGATGCGCCCTTGGGGAGGTTCTCCGGCGGATTCTCCTCATCCGAAGACCCCGGGCCGTTGCACCCGGCAGCAAAGAGCATCAAAATTACGCATACGGGAAGCAATAGAACGTTACCTTTAAGCAGCCTTGACACCCCTCGATCCCCATGTTGACTAAATTCATCATTACAGGCCTTGTTCTTCGGCATATGTCCTCACTCCCTCCAGCTAGTAAGCTAATATTACTATATAACGATGATGTCGTGAGTAAGATCACCTTAATAATCATTCTCCTAATCAAGCGCTGCTTCCTTCACCCCGGACAAAAAGAAAAAGCCGACCCTGGTCATTCCCGAACCAGGGTACGGCTATTCATGAAGCAAACAGCTTCTATTTCGGCTCCTCTTGGTCGCCGCCATCCTCCAGCAGCGGAACCTCTTTGCGCTGCTCTTCCGTTTGAACTTGAATCACTTCGAACGTACGGCCGCAGTGGGCGCAAAATTTGGCGTTCATGGCTGAACTGTTCCCGCACCCCCGGCATATTTTCTCATCCGTAAGGTTGGCAATCTGGAGCAGATTTTGCTCGATTTCGAAATTCAATTGATGAATCTTGGCCACGTAGCTTTGGATGCTCTCCTGATCAGGCGGCCACTTCCCTGCTTCGGTTGAAGCGAATACAACCTTGCCGATTTCCAGGAACTGTTCGTCGATATCGCTTTTTTTGCCGTTGTTCTGCAGCTTTAAGCGATTGATCTCTACCAGCGTTTTCGCTTTGTTTCCGGCGTCCGATACACCGGCTTTAAATTTATCAAAAAAACTCAAAGCAAACTCTTCCCCTCTCTGTTCGCAAAATGGAACCCGTGTTTATTTTATTCCTTAAACGATATTCTCAGAATTTTATCATGCTCGGTATAGTTCACGCCAGCGCCCAGCCCCCGTGCAAACACCTGAATGGGAACATACGTCACGCCGTCCATCACTTTGGGAGCGACCGCAACGGTTTCCGATTTGCCATTATAATAAACGGTTTTGCTTCCGATCGTGAGCGTGATTTTATGATTGCCTCTCTGCACGCCGATGCTGGCCGCATCGCGATTCCAGTTGACCTTAGCCCCCATGCCCTCCGCAATTTCCCGCAGCGGCACCAGATTGATGTTGTTGTACACCAATGGCTCGCTATCAAATTTTACCACGCTGCCGTTGACGTAAACTTTAAGGCCGGACTTAGCATATGCAGGAGCCGCGGGCTTCGGCGCTGCAGGCTTAGCCGTGCTCTTTTGCGATGATTTCGACTTAGGCGCGGATGGGGACGACTTGCTTCCGGAAGAGCTCCCACCGCCGTTATGATAATGATACTCGCCATATGACAGACCCCAGCGTTCGCAATTGGTTCGGCAGGTATGCCCTCCGTTGGCATCCGTTCGTCCCGGATGCGCAGATACGACAGAGCCGGATACAAGCAATAAAGCAAGGGTGCAGCCTATCCATTTTTTCTTCATGCCTAAATAACCCCCTGGTATAATATTCCTCTACTATTCTAGCATATTCTTATATAGCTGATTGATATATAGGGTTACATTATATAGAAGGTGAATTGTTATGAATTGTTACCAGGCCGACGTTCCTGCATTGTTTCACTTTCATCTCCCGCGTTTATTCGTTACATATAAAAGATCCTTTTGTGCCACAATATTGCCAGAAAGGAATGAGAGCCCAATGAGCAAACAGAAACCTGAATTTGACGGTCAATTTCCCGGCGTGGACCCGATTCCCGAGCCCGACCGGCCGGATCAGGCCGCAACCGATAAACTCGACGATCTTGTCCTCGGCGTTTTGGAAGACAAGGATCAAGCGAAAGCCGATATCGGGCCCGATACGGAAAACTATGATAAGCTTCGCAAAAAATAGAAGAAGCATCGCTTCTATATAATGTAAAAAATTGAATCGATCTGTAAAAGTGTTCAAAAATAATTTATCGTTCTCATTTTGAGAACGATTATTTTTATGTTATGATTAACATAGAAGCTTGGGACGAAGGGGGGAGTAACCGTGAACTGTTTCTTAAAAACGGCAAGAATCGCATGGATGCTGGTGCTTGTTCTGGTTACGGCATTTGCCCTATACATTCCCGTCCAGGAGTATTACAGCAACGAAACCCAAGATGAGCGGTATGTTTACAAGCATGACCATCATCTGAAAGCGGCTGTTCTGAAACACTCTCAAATTCTCTCCAAACTTAAGGCAGCCGGCAATACCATAGCGCTGTTCTTATTGATGTCGGCCATTGTGATGCAGCAGGCTCCCAAAACACGTCTGCCCTATCGGCCGATTATTCCGCTTCGACTCCGGCTTTTAGTATTATTCCCCATTAAATACACATCGAAGTTCGTCTAGTCCTCCACACTTTTTCGCATTCCAACTGACTGCGGTTTCTTAAATTTTCCAATTTTTCTTTTCCCATGCAACAACATAAACAGCCTGTGCAGATTGACCTATGCATTAGGGTTTATTAAAGACTGTGCAATTTCATCGTGAATGGATTGTTTTATTTGGCTGCGTGTATTTTTGATATCCGTGTGATCGGTGTGCAAAACAACTAAAAAGTGTATTTTCTTAGGAGGACTCTAATCTATGCATGTTCGCGAAACAGATTTGCCTGGAATCGGTAAGAAATTCGTAATTGATACCCGCGGTGGCGATAAACTGGTCATCATCATTCATGACGACGGCCGCCGTGAAATGTACCATTATGAATACGACGATCCGGACGAAAGCATCTCCATGATTTCCCTGGACGATGACGAGGCCCGTCAAATTGCGGCCATCGTCGGCGGTCTCACGTATAAACCGAAGGCGCTCGAAACGATCGACATGGCGCTGGATGAATTGATCATCGAGTGGTACCGCATCGAGCCCCACTATTACGGGGCAGGTAAATCGATTGGCGATCTGGGCGTACGCCAAGCCTCAGGCGCAACCATCATTGCAAGAGTTGACAAAAACAGCAAACAAATCAATCCCGGACCTGACGTTATCATTACACCGGATTCGACGCTCGTCGTCGTAGGTGAACGTCAACAACAGCGGCTATTTAAACAAATCTTGATGAACGGACGTGGTTGATGAATGGATCATTTGGTTTTAGAAGTAGGATTGGCGATTGCCTTGATCGCCCTGGCGGGGTTGCTATCAGCTAAACTCCGGTTTTCCGTCGTCCCTTTCTATATTCTGGTGGGGATGGCGGTTGGGCCTCATGCTTTTCATTTTGGATCTTTCGATTTTCGTTTTATAGAAAGTGCTCCGCTCATCGACTTTATGGGGCGGATCGGCGTACTCTTCCTTCTGTTCTATCTCGGACTCGAGTTCTCGGTCGGCCGATTGATCAAATCGGGCAAGTCCATCGTTGTAGGTGGCAGCATCTACATTGCCATTAACTTTACGCTTGGACTGATGATCGGGATCTTTGCCGGATTTCCCTTGGCGGAGACGCTCATTGTCGCAGGCATAACGACCATCTCCTCGAGCGCTATCGTAGCCAAGGTGCTGGTCGACTTGAGAAGAACGGCGAATCCGGAGACCGAGATGATCCTCGGGATCATCATGTTTGAGGACGTATTCCTCGCTGTATATATCTCGATTCTTTCCGGACTCGTATTGAGCGGCTCCTCGTCGCTGGGCGGCGTCCTGATATCTGCCGTGATCGCTCTTGGATTTATGCTGCTAGTCATTATTATCGGGCGTAAAGCCGTACCGCTTCTGAATAAAGCATTGAATATACGGTCTAACGAATTGTTTGCCTTGGTCGTATTCGGCGCGTTGTTCCTGCTCGCAGGATTCGCTGAAACGATTCATGTTGCCGAGGCCATCGGCGCGCTGCTCGTCGGGCTTGTTCTGGCCGAGACCGAGCATCGTGAACGCATTGAGCATTTGATATTACCATTCCGCGATTTCTTTGGAGCCATATTCTTCTTTAGCTTCGGTTTAACGATAGTACCGTCCGAGCTTGGCGGAGCTGTGTGGTTATCGCTGATCGCCGTGATCATCACGCTTCTTGGCAACTTCATTGCAGGCATGCTTGCCGGCCGCAGCGCCGGATTGTCTTCGAAAGCATCCTCCAATATCGGTCTGACGATTGTATCCCGCGGGGAGTTTTCCATCATTCTCGCCAATATGGGGAAAGCCGGCGGGCTTGCAACCTTCATTCAACCGTTCGCGGCCCTGTATGTACTGATACTCGCCATACTCGGACCGCTGCTGACCAAGGAGTCCAAGCACGTCTATAACTTCTTGAACAAAATATTTAAATTTAAAGATCATAAGGAGAAGAAACCGGTTAAACCGAAGCTAAAGGATGAAAGTGCCAGCGGATAAAGGAGGGTACATTGCCTATGGTTCAAGCCCCGGTTCGGACAACGAACGGTGCACAAGAGGCCGCAAGCAAGGCAAGTACACGAAGAAGACTGAGCATGGCTGCCATCGGAGGCCTGATCGCAGCGTTCGGTTTGGATTTATTTCTTGTTCCTAGCGGAATCATCGCGGGCGGCGTAACGGGAATCTCTGCGCTCGCTTCGCATCTGACGGGACTTCATACGGGCATGTTTTTGTTTGCATTAAATCTGCCCTTGCTTCTGCTGGCCTATCGCCGGTCGAACCGGGAAAAAGCCGTCATCGCAACCGTCGGGCTGCTTACGTTTTCCGTATGCTCGATCCTGTTCTTTCCGATCCCCGCTCTCATCGACAGCAAGATCGGGAGCGCAGGCATCGGCGGCATTTTCCTCGGTCTCGGCATCGGCATCGGCCTTCGTTACGGCGTCGTCCTGGATACGCTCCAGATGCCGAAGATCCCCCAGCAGCTATCGCAGCTGCTGACCCGGCTGAAGCTGCCCTACGTCCATATCATGATCAATCTGTTGGTACTGACTTTGGCGGGGCTCCTCCTCGGCTGGGAACGGGCGATGTATTCCGCCATCGCGTGCCTGATGGCACTGGAGACGGGGCGCGTTACGACTTCAAGCCTTCCTCTTAAACGGGAGGTACGGATTCTAAGCATTAGCGAAGCGGAAATCCGGCACACCATGAAAGCCATCATGGGGTATGATCCCCTATCGGCACATGCCAAGGGTGAAGGCGCGAACCACGGTGACGCCGCTCATTCGCAGCAGCTGGTCTACCGGGTTCACATTCTGGAAATGCCCAGGTTCAAATCCATCGTGTTTAGCCTGGATCCGAATGCCGAAATCACCATCATCCAAAAATAAAACGGCTGTTCCACGTAAACAGGCCGGTTAAGGGTTTCCCCTAACCGGCCTGTTTTTTAGATATCAGAAAGTATAAACTCCGAAGCTTAGGCCTTCCTGATATCGCAAGAAAAACATCCCCTAACCGCGGTCTGTCTTCTGAGAAAGTACGTCGATGACGTTTTTCTTATGAAATCCCGACTACTTGCGAAACTGCTGGATCAGAAACAGAATCAACGAACCCACCACGCTGATGACGAGGCAGGTTACGATCGGAAAATAAATTTTGACATTGGGTTTATCCACGACGATGTCGCCCGGCAGCCGGCCGACGAATCGGCCGATGACAGGCCACAGCAGACCGATCACGATCAGAGCGCCGCCAATCCATAGTAGAGCCTTTGTTACAGGATGCACGATATGTCACCTCATTCATCAGAATACGCAGGTTTCCTTGTATCATAATGGATTTGAGGTGCCGACAGCAAGGGCAGGACCGGTCATACCGACCGAACGATCAGCCTTTCACCGCCCCCGCCGTCATCCCGTCAATGAAATATTTCTGGAAGGCCATGAACAAGATGAAAATCGGGATGATCGAGAAAAAGGAGCCGACAATCAATAAATCATAGTTGTTCCCGTAAGGAGTCAACAGCGTCTTCAACCCGATCGGAAGCGTGTACTTGCGATCATCGCTGAGCACCATGAACGGCCATAGGAAATTGTTCCAGCTGTTCATGCCGTTCAGAATCGCCATGGCTGCAAAGGACGGCTTCATCACGGGCAGGATCAACCGAACATAGATCCCGTATTCGCTGGCCCCGTCGACCCGACCTGCCGCAATCATTTCTTTTGGAACCCCTCTTAAATACTGCCTGAAGAAGAAAATCGTGGCCGCGCTTGCGATCCCCGGCAGCACAATCGCCGAGTACGTATTCATGAGGCCCAGATTGTACGTCAGGGAGTATAACGGAAGAAGAAGAATTTCAAAAGGAACCATCATAATCAAAAGCACGCAGATAAACAAGAAGTTCTTGCCGATGAAATCATAGGCTGCAAACCCATAGGCAACGGTTGCGCTGACCAGCAGGGTTAACGTAACCTGCACCACCGTGAGGAGCAAGGAGTTAAAAAACCACATGAAGTAGGAGTGATCGCCCGTAAACAGGTAAGCGAAATTGTCCAAGCTCATCACCGACAGATCAAATTTCAAATTCAGGCCATACCGGATCAAATCCTCGCCGGGTTTGAAGGAAGCGATGGTGACGGCATAAAAAGGCACCAGGATCAGAAAGCACAGTATGGAGAACAAGATCAAGAGGATTATTTTGACCAGCGTTTCTCTTCTCATCCTCAATCCTCCTTCTTGAACATGCCGGAGAGCTTCAGCTGCGTCAGGTTAATGATCATGGTGATTGCCAGCAGCACGATCCCTACAGCGGCGGCATAACCCAAATTGTTCTTCTCGATGCCTTGACGGTACAGGTAACCGACGATCGTGAGGCCGATATTCTTCGGAGAATTGTTGCCGTTCCAGAGCATCATGCTTTCGATAAACATGGCAAGCCCCGCATAAATGCTGATCGTTAACACATAAATCGTGGTCGGCTTCAACAAAGGCATCGTGATTTTGGTAAACTTCTGGAAGGCCGAGGCACCGTCGATGGATGCCGCCTCGTAATATTCACCCGGAATGTTCTTGAGTCCCGATAAAAAATATAGCATATTGACCCCCGTCCACCGCCAAGTGGCGAGAGCCACCAGCGCGATAAAGCCGGTGACCTGTCCCTTCAGAAACTTCACCGGATCGATCCCGAACCACCCCAGGATGCTGTTGATCAGGGATCCTTCCATCTCGCCGAACATGAGCCGGAAGATGGTGCCTGCCACAACGACCGACGTCAGTGCAGGGAAGAAAAAAGACGACTTGAAGAACTCCCTTCCCCACATGAACTTGTTGTTGATCAGCACCGCGAACAGCATTGGAAACGGAATCAGGATCAGGAGCGTCAACACCATGTAAATCGCGCTGTTCGTGACTGCCTTCAAAAAGACGCCGTCCCCCATCAGCTTCCCGTAATTAGCCAAGCCGACCCAATCCGCTTCCTGCCCCAGCTGCGTTTTCTGAAAGCTCATGCTGAATGAGCTGCCGAGCGGAAACACCCAGAATACGAGGAATACCAGAATAAACGGCAGGACAAACACGTAAGGAGCAACCTTTTGAGAGTACAGAAATTTTTTAATCATGATTCGACTCCTTTGAATGAGAGCCGCTCACCGACGATCCATGAGCAGCTCTTCGTTTTTGTACCGTATAAGCGAACGTTATTTCAATTCCTGTTCGATTTGCTTCTGGGCGTCATTCAGGGCTTCGGTAATGTCCTTGCCGTCCTCAAAAATCTCGTTGAAGGTGGTTGTGCACAGGACGTTGTTGATGGTGGGCGATGCGGAGGTCGATTTGATTAAACGGATTTCATCCCGGATCTCATTCAGGACATCGAACGGGTTATTGACGAAATATTTCACGAACTGATTCTCGGCATTGTGCGTAACATCCTTCATATCCCAGACGTCCATATTGACCGGATCGAATCCAAGCGTGTTCCAAATTTCTTTATTGGCATCCAGGGACAGTTTGGCGAAGGCCAGAAAATCTTTTGCCAGCTGCACGTCTTTTGCCGTCTTGGTCACGACCGTGCCGGTTCCGCCGCCGCCAACCGACCGGGGCATTCCTTCTTCGATGACCGGAATCGGCGCGATGGCTATTTTTCCCGACAAATCGGACATGTAATTGGTATATCTGGACATTTGCCATAACGGCATGAAAGCCGTGGCATAATTTCCTGCATTAAACTCGCCGTAGGCCTCTTCGGTGTCAGGCTGACCGCCGGCGATGGTCGCGATGACATTGCTGTCCTGCAGATCCTTGAGCAGCGTCATGGCCTTCACCATCGGCTCCGAATTCACGATCGGATTGCCGGAATCGTCCGTCAGATCCGCGCCTTGCTGAGCGAGCAGCATGGAAGCTTGCCAAGCTGCGCTTGTATCGGCCGTCCCCATATACTTGCCGGTTTTTTCATACACCTGGATACCGGCCTGCTTGAAATCCTCCCAAGTCACGATATCCTGATAATTGACCCCGGCCTCCTCCAAAATCTCGGTATTATAGAAGGCGACGGAAGCTCCGACATGGGTCGGGATGCCGTAATTCACATCCTCCTTGCTGTAAAGGTCGATACGGGATTTCACGATGGTATCCCGGTATGGATCAATGACGTCGTTGAGCGGTTCAAGCTGCGGCGTGCCGGCAAGGAAATCCGGAAATTTCCCAAGCTCGATATCCGCAATGTCGGGGGCACCCGTCCCCGATTGAACCGCGATGGATAATTTGTTATGCATGTCGTCATAAGGCATGACCGTTACGTTCAGCTTGATCTGGCGATCGGGGTTCTCCGTGTTCCATTTGCCCAGCATTTTCTCGAAGTGCTGGCCGTGCAGCTCAACAAACGTCCAATACGACAGCTCCGTAGCGCTTTCTCCCGCCCCCCCGTCCAGGACCGAGGTTTCGCCGCCGGCATTGTTCGATTTGCCGCATCCCCACAGGAAGAGCGTCATACATAACACCATGAATACAATCATCCATCTTTTCATCATCTTACTGGACCTCCCTTAATTTTCGTTCATACAAACCTACACTTCGAACATCGGTACTTCTGCTATTCCTCAGAAATAAAGCGCTTTCATATTGTGTGTAATTTGATATGAGTGTTTGGGAGACGGGGCAGCCCACATCGAGGACCGCCCCCTTGCTGTTATTAGGCTTTTTTCAAGCGGATGACGTTCCATGATGCCTTGGCAAGCCTTGCGTTAACCATACCGTTATCGAGTTTCGCGCCCCCCTGATGATGAGGCTTTACTTTTTCCTCGGATGCGGTGTTCACCGCTTTCAGATCCTCATGCTCCAGCACGATATGCTCCAACAGCCGGTAACCTTCAAAACTGCGAACATCGCATTCGAGCTCCAAGGCTTCCTCCAGATGGCGGTTCACGGCAAAAATCGTAATTTCTTCATCCTCTTCGTTATGAACGACCGCGCTGTCCAGATAAGGAACGTCGGTAAAGTCCTTGGAATCGTATTTCGGCGAGTCGACGATCGGCAGCAGGGATACGCCCCGGCCAAATTTGGATGCATGAAGATACGGATAAAAGATCGTCTGCTTCCAAGATCGTCCGCCGTTCTCGGTCATGATCGGAGCGATCACGTTCACGAGCTGTGCCAGGCAAGCCATCTTGACCCGGTCCGCATGGCGCAGGAACGTGATCAGCATGCTGCCCACAAGAATCGCATCCTCGAAGTTGTACACATCCTCCAGCTGAGGGGGAGCGATGCTCCATGGATCAATCTGCCTGTCGGCGTCATTGGAATGATACCAGACATTCCACTCATCGAAACTCAGATACATCGTCTTTTTGCTGCGTTTCTTGGCCTTGATGTAATCGCAGGTGGATTTCACCGTATGAATAAAGTGGTCCATATCGAGCGTAAGTGCCAGGTAATTGGCGGTATCGTTATTACGGTTGCCGTAATATTGATGCAGGGATATGTAATCGACCGCCTCATACGTATGATCCAGCGTTACGGCTTCCCATTCAGGGAATGTCGGCATGCCCGTGCTCGAGCTTCCGCAGGAAACCAGCTCAATGGTCGGGTCGACGAGCCGCATGGCTTTTGCCGTTTCGAGCGCAAGCCGGCCGTACTCTTCGGACGTTTTGTGTCCGATCTGCCAAGGTCCGTCCATCTCGTTGCCGAGGCACCAGGTCTTGATCTTGTGCGGCTGTTCAAAACCATGGCGGCGGCGCAGGTCGCTCCAATACGTGCCTCCCGGATGGTTGGTGTATTCCAGCAAGTTTCTGGCGGCATCGATCCCCCGCGTCCCCAGATTCACGGCCATCATGACATCCGAGCCTACTTCCTTGGCCCAGGATATAAACTCATTCGTGCCGACATCGTTCGGCTCCAGCGTTCTCCAAGCCAGCTCCAGCCGTTTTGGCCGTTCGGCAACAGGCCCCACGCCATCTTCCCAGTTATACCCCGAAACGAAATTCCCGCCGGGATACCTGATAATCGGGACGTCCAGCTCCTTGATCAATTCCTTTACGTCATTCCGAAAACCGTCCGCATCCGCGGTTTCATGGCCGGGCTCGTAAATCCCGCCATATACTGCGCGGCCTAGGTGTTCAATGAATGAACCATAAATGCGGTTATCAACTTGCGCGATCCGAAACGACTTATCCACGATCATTCGTGCTTTCATGTTCTCAGCTGCCAAGTTCTTCACCTTCCGTTTGATATAATTGTAAAACAATTCAAATATAATTAAATGAATTCGTTTTCAAATTTAAAATATCATATGAGGGAGTCTCTGTAAATATAAAAATGTAAAATGATTTATATAAATAAAAAATAAATTTTCATGATCAAAAAAAACAGTGCATTTTCTGTCGAAAATAGCCGAAATCACTTGTTTTTCGCACTCCTAATTTAATATAATCCTCAAATAAAAGCGTTTTCAGCATCGATTTTATTGTTTCACGCACAAGTTTTCTTAAGATTTTGAACACATCTTTATTTCACGCTCATATTGATTTATAATTATTTGAAATAAACGTTTGCAAACATCCCATCCTTATAAATCCCTTAATCGGAAGAAGGTTTGAAATAAGATGATCTACATTAAAGATTTAATGAGCGGACTTGATATCTTCAAAGCGCTCAGCTCCGAGATCCGCATTCAAATTTTGGAGCTGCTGGCCAAGAATCAAAGCCTGAACCTGAATGATCTCGCAAACAGGCTGAACCTTAGCAATGGCGCCATTACCATGCATATCAAGAAGCTGGAGGAAAGCGGCTTGATCGAAATCCATACCACGGGCGGGAAGCATGGCATCCAGAAGATCTGCTATCTGAATAAAGACACCTTGATGGTCGATTTGCGAAGCAAGGATATTAATAATCTGTACGAGGTGGAAATTCGGGTCGGCCATTACAGCGACTACCAAGCCATCCCGACCTGCGGACTTGCGACCAAGGACAGCATCATCGGGGATTTCGACGATCCGCGCTATTTCGCCGATCCGGAGCGCATCAATTCGGAGATTATTTGGCTGACCGAAGGTTTCCTGGAATATCGGATCCCGAATTATTTGAAATCCAACCAATCGTTCCGCGAGATCCAATTCTCCTTGGAGCTGGGGTCTGAAGCACCGGGACATTGCGATAATTACCCGTCGGATATTTTCTTTTACGTCAACGGGATCGAAATCGGCAGCTGGACAAGTCCGGGGGATTTCGGGGACAAACGCGGTACCTTCAACCCTGAATGGTGGCCACCCCACTTGAACCAATACGGCATGCTGAAGCTCATCCGAATTAATAAAGAAGGCAGCTTTATCGACGGGTGCCGCATTTCGGATGTCGGTTTGGACCAAATACAGCTCGATTACAAGAGCGAGCTTACCTTCAGGATTGCCGTTAACGAGCAGTCGGTGAATAAACGCGGCTTAACCATTTACGGCAAGCATTTCGGAAACTACAGTCAAGATCTGTTGGCCCGCGTTCTGTATGATGTGAAGGAAGGATAAGAGAACGACGCAAAAAAGGCCTCTCTATGATCATTCGATCATGTAGAGGCCTTTTTTAGCTAAACGGAATACCTTCTATAACCTTATCAGCAAGCCCATTCTTTAGGTCGGCGGACGGACATGGCCCGCTCTCTGCTGTGCTATCTGTATGAAGTCACAGGTTGTCCTGCCCCGTCAGCCTCGTTCAGTGCCCTCAGGATGGTATGACGGTCGCGCAGCTTATGCGCCTCCCGCAGGCTCTCCCCAAACAGCTCCTCATCAATGCCAAGCTCCTCCAGGCTGGAAGGACCTCCCGCTTGCCGCAGCAGCCCGGCGATCTCCTCCTTCGAAGGAACCTTCCGAAGCCACTCCCGAACCTGCTCCCCATACGTCTCCCAAAGCTTGGGCTCGGCATAAGGATACACTCGTTGATCAGCCGCAGCATGGTAAAGGCTCGATATCTCGCTGCAGGCTACCCCTACCTTGGCGCCATGAAGCAGCGCCCGGTTGCCGCGGCGCAAGTACTCCATCTCCCAGTAATGCGACAAATGATGCTCTGCCCCTGAGGCAGGATGGGACTGCCCGAACAGCAGCATCGCGATCCCGGATTCAATCAAAGCCGTCATCAGAATGCGGATGCCTTCCTCCGTGCGCTGGCCGATGGCCTCCACGTGCTGGATGCAAGATTCCAGTGCCCGCTCCGTGATTTCTGCCACTTGGCCATCATAGGGCTCGCCGGCCGTGGTCGAGGAGAATCTCCAATCCAGCAGCGACGTATATTTGCCGAGCATATCGCCAAACCCCGCCGCTATAAGCGGCTGCGGGGCTTTCGCAAGGATATCCGGGTCGGCGAATATGGCGATGGGAGCCGTTGCAGCATAGGTCTGCTTGATCCCCCGAACCACGATCGGCGCGCCGGCCGAAGTAAAGCCGTCTACCGAAGGTGCCGTAGGTACAGAGACGAACGGCTTCCCGCACCGATGAGCGACAAAGCGGGTAATGTCATGAAGGGTACCGGATCCGGCAGCGATGAGGCATCCTGTCCGCTCTGGCTCCACCTCGATAAAAAGCTGCATCAGCGAGCGTTCATCCGCCACCACGTCGCCTAACTCATCAGGCTGGATCAAGCACAGCCGGGGTTCCAGACCTTCCGCTTCCAGCCGCTCCATCAGCGTTTGACCCGCAGCTTCATACGTATTCGCATCGGCCACCACGATCGGTGAATTGAGGCCCTGCCGTTTAAGGTACGCGGGCACAGCTGAAATAGCGCCGGGCTCCAGCTCCATCGTTTCAAGTCCGCGGAACGCCGGCCGGACTTCCCTCATTCGGCTCATTAAACCTTTTGCTTCGTTCAAATAATCCGTCATACAGCTCCTCCCCTTTCATCCCATCCCATGTTGACGATCCAAGCATCTGGTCTATATTTGTCTCAAAGGACGTCCCGCCCTCTATATGCAGAGCGGGACGATCCTCTTCTGGTCTTGCGCTGCTCCGCCAGCCTATTCTGCCGTCTGCTTAATCCGCTTCAGCCGTTTCATGACGTCGTTTTCCCCGCGGCCGAAATAATCATGCAGCTTGCTGTATTCCTGATACAGCTGCTCATACACTTCCACATGCTCCGGTATCGGCTTGAAGGTCTCTTCCTTCACCCGCGCCATCTTTTCGGCCGCATCGATAATGGAATCATATCCGCCTTTCGCCTGACCCGCCGCCACTGCGGCGAACATCGCGGCACCAAGCGCCGGCGTCTGTTTGGAATCAGCCACATAGATTTCGCGATTGGTAACGTCCGCATAAATCTGCATCAGGAGACGATTCTTTTGCGGCAGTCCGCCGCATGCATAGAGAGCATCCACAGCCACGCCGTTCTCATGAAAGGCGTCCACGATTTTGCGCGTGCCGAAAGCCGTCGCCTCCAGCAGGGCGCGATAGATTTCCTGCGGCTTCGTCAACAGCGTCATCCCTAACATCAACCCGGTCAGATCCGTATCCACCAGCACCGAGCGGTTGCCGTTCCACCAATCCAGCGCTAGCAGACCACTCTGGCCCGGTTTGTATGCAGCCGCTTCCCGTTCCAGCCATTGATGCACACCGATTCCTTCCTCGGTCGCAGCCTCCTTAACGTACGCGGGAAGCGCTTCCTCAACGTACCATTCAAAAATATCGCCCACCGCCGATTGCCCGGCTTCATAACCGTATAATCCCGGAATGATGCCGTCTTCGACGACGCCGCACATCCCTTCGACCTGCTTCTCTTCCGTGCCGAGCAGCATATGGCAGATCGAGGTCCCCATGGCCATGACCAGCTTGCCCGGTGTTACGACGCCGACCGCCGGTACTGCGGCATGCGCGTCAACGTTGCCGACGGCCACGGCTATGCCAGGCGTTAAGCCCATCATTTCCGCCATCTTCTCGGTCAAGCCGCCGGCGCTGCTCCCAAGGGGACGGACTTCTCCGCGCAGCTTCGTATCAGCCAGATCCTCCAATCTGGGATCCAGCGCTTTAAAGTAATCCTTGCTTGGATATCCGTCTTGCTTATGCCATATCGCCTTGTAACCAGCCGTACAGCTGTTGCGGACAATATGGCCGGTCATTTGGGAGATGACCCAATCCGTGGCCTCCAGGAACCGATCCGCGCGTTCATAGATGGCCGGCGCCTCGTCAAGAATCTGCCAGACTTTGGCTATCATCCATTCGGATGAGATCTTCCCGCCATAACGGGGCAAAAAAGCTTCTCCGCGCTCAGCGGCGATCGCGTTGATCTTGTCTGCTTCCGGCTGGGCCGCGTGATGCTTCCACAGCTTAACCCAGCTGTGCGGCTGATCGGCCAGCTCCGGGTGGAAGCAGAGCGGCTCGCCAAGCTCGTCAACCGGCAGCATGGTGCAAGCCGTAAAATCGATGCCGATGCCGATCACATCCGCCGGATCAATGCCGGATTGTTGGATGACGGCAGGCACCGATACCTGCAGAACCTCCAGATAATCCCCCGGATGCTGAAGCGCCCAGTCATGCTCCAGCCGCTTTCCGGAACCCGGCAGAAACTCATCAATAACATGGTGCCGATAAGGCGTTACATGATCCGCCACTTCCTGCCCGTTCGCCAGATTTACCAATACCGCACGTCCGGACTGCGTTCCGTAATCGACACCAATGGTGTATTTATTCCCCATCTCATTTCCTCCTACCGATGAAATCATGAATGATGAATATATGCGTTACTTTTGACCGTAATAAGCATTAACTCCATGCTTCCGCAAAAAATGGCGATCCAGCAGCGTCTGATCCATCGGTTCGGTTTCGGGATTGATCTGCTGCATCCGGGCTGCAATCTTGGCGCACTCCTCCAGCACCACCGCATTATGCACGGCGTTATGGGCATCCTTGCCCCACACGAACGGCGCATGGGAATGCACAAGCACCCCGGGCACCATGTTCGGATCCAGATCCGCGAATCGTTCAACGATGACATTGCCCGTCTCCAGCTCGTAGGCCCCTTCGATTTCTTCCCGGGTCATGGGCCGCGTAACCGGAATCTCCCCGTAAAAATAGTCGGCATGCGTCGTTCCGTAAGCAGGCAGCGCGCGACCCGCCTGAGCCCAGCTCGTTCCCCATGGCGAGTGGGTGTGCACAATCCCGCCGATCTCCTTAAAGTTCTGATACAGCACCAGATGAGTCGGGGTGTCGGAGGAAGGGCGCAAATCCCCTTCAACGACATTCCCCTTCAAATCCAGCACGACCATGTCGTCCGCTTTTAAATCCTCGTACGGCACGCCGCTCGGCTTAATGACAAACAGTCCGCGTTCACGGTCGATGCCGCTGACGTTTCCCCATGTAAAGGTAACGAGCCCGTACTTCGGAAGCTCCAGATTCGCCTCAAGCACCTGCTGCTTCAAATCCTCCAACATGAACAACCGCTCCTCTCCAGCCTTGAAAATATAGTTGTACGTACAAGTCGGCAAGCAAGGGTCCGAAATATCGGACCTTAAACTCCCTATTCTCTATCGTTTGTCTACCGATTCTCTCTCCACAAGCTCCGGTTGATAAACCGTATCCTCAAATACGGTATGATGCTCGATCATGCTGATCAACTGCCTGGCCGCCATGATCCCCATCTCCGTCTTCGGGTGGGTCATCGTCGTCAGCTTCACGCCGGAAGCAACGGCTAGGGTGGAATCATCGAAACCGACCATGGACACGTCCTGCGGAATGTGCAGCCCGCATTCCCCTGCCGCCTCCGCCAAAGACACGGCCAGCTCGTCGTTATAACATACGAATCCCGTCGGCCGCTGCCCGATCGGCTGCTTCAGCAATTGGACGGCCTGTTCATAAGGGAAACGGCCCTTCTGTTCCGTTGTATACGTAACCACCCGCTCCGGCGAAACGGGAATGCCCGCCTCCCGATGCGCCCGCAAGAAGCCCTTCAGCCGGTTTACGCCCTGAAGGTCGTCCCGCTTGAAGAATCCGGCAATCGCCGAATGGCCGTTCTCGATCAAATGCCGCGTAGCCTTGTAACCGCCAAGCTCATCGTCCAGCTTAAGGCAAGGGCATTCCAGTTCCCGATACTTCTCGTTGATCATCAGAAACGGAATCCCCTTCTCCTGCAGGGACAGGAAATATGTCAGATTCGGATTGCCCTCCGCGCTCTTGGTCGGCTCGATAATCAGCCCGCTCAGCGGCTGGCTGGTCATGAGCTGAAGGCTCTCCATCTCCTTCTCCTTGTTGTTGTCGGTGCTGGAGAGCAGCAGGCGGTATCCCTTGCTGCGCAGCTCCGCCTCCGCTCCCCTGACGATATGCGGGAAAATATAATCCGAGATGTACGTCGTCATGATGCCGATCGTCTTGACCTGCTCGCTTTCCCGCCGCTCCGGATTGCGGGCAAAGGTTCCTTTGCCTTGAATCCGTTCGAGCCAGCCTTCCTGCTCCAGCTCGCCGAAGGTTTGGCGGACCGTCTGGCGGCTTACGCCGAACTGGTCCGCGATTTCATGCTCCGAAGGAACCTGTTTGCCTGCTTGAAGCCGGCCGGATTCAAACCACGAGAGCAGTTCGTTTTTTAATACAATATATTTGGGTATCCGTCTATTATTCATCATTCACCTCTAGCCTCACGCACTCATTATATTAGGATCCCCTGCAATCCTAAGCTATCTCGCTATTGTAACACAGGCTAGGCGAATACCGACAGAACCAGTTACCGCAGACGGTATGCGGCTTCGCTCCAGCGGAGCTCGTTCTTGAAGCGCGGTATCGTTGTATCCTTGTCGATAATGACCGCTTCAATGCCGGCCATCTCCGCCCAATCGCTTAAGTGTTCGGCCGTCATGGCATAAGAGAGAACGGTATGATGCGCGCCGCCGGCCAAAATCCACGCTTCCGCAGATTCGCGAAGGGATGGCTGCGGCTTCCACAGCACGCGGGCTACCGGCAGCTTCGGCATCGGCTGCTCCACCTTGACGCCGTCCACCACATTCACCAGCAGTCTGAAGCGGTGCCCGAGATCAATCAGGGAAGCATTGACGGCAGGGCCGTCTTGGCCGTTAAACACGAGTCGTGCCGGATCCCCCTTGCCTCCAATCCCGAGCGGATGAACCTCAAGCGTGGGTTTATCCAGCGCGATGGTCGGGCATACCTCCAGCATGTGCGATCCGAGAATCATATGATTTCCCGGCTCGAAATGATAGGTGTAGTCCTCCATGAAGGATGTGCTTTTATTGTCTGCAAGCACCTTCAACACGCGTGTCAGGGCCGCTGTTTTCCAATCGCCTTCCCCGCCGAAACCGTAACCGGACTCCATCAAGCGCTGCACGGCGAGTCCCGGGAGCTGCTTCATTCCGTGCAGATCCTCGAAGGTCGTCGTGAATGCGCCGATGCCGCCTTCCTCGAGGAAACGGCGAAGCGCAATCTCGATCCGGGCTTGGTACGCGATCGAATCGCGCACGGGACCGTCGCTAAGCCCTTCCTTGGTAATCGAATACGACTCCGCGTATTCGTTCAGGAGCGCCTTGACCTCTTCATCGCCGACTTCGTTCATGGACTGCACAAGGTCGCCGATGCCGTAACCGTTCACGGACCAGCCAAGCTTGATTTGCGCCTCCACTTTGTCCCCTTCGGTTACCGCTACCTGACGCATATTGTCGCCGAAGCGGGCCACCTTCAGCCTGCGGCTTTCGGCATAGGCCGCGGCAGTCCGCATCCAGCCGGCAATGCTGCCGCGAACCTCCCCGTCTTCCCAGTGGCCCACGACGACCTTGCGTGCGATGCCCAGACGAGCACCGATATGGCCATACTCGCGGTCGCCGTGAGCGGACTGGTTCAGGTTCATAAAGTCCATATCAATCGTTTCCCAAGGAATGTCCCGGTTGAATTGGGTATGGAAATGAAGAAGCGGCTTCTGCAACTGGGATAGGCCCGCGATCCACATTTTGGCCGGGGAGAACGTGTGCATCCACGTCATGATGCCTGCGCAGGACTCATCGTTGTTAGCCTCAAGAATCAGGTTGTATATTTCATCGGGTGTCGTTACGATCGGCTTGAATACAATGGGGTACGTAAATACAGGATCTTTGTCAAACTCCGTTGCCACGATCCGGGAGTGCTCGGCGACCTGCTCCAGCGTTTCGGGACCATACAAGTGCTGGCTTCCGGTGACAAACCAAAAAGAATGCGGTTTCAAATTCATGATTATAACGCCTCCTGTACGAATGATTGCTCACTAACTTGTACATACCTTTATATATAAATAAATGATCATTAAAAACATGTACGTACAAGTTGAATCACTCACATTCTACCCCCGCATCTCCAAAATAGCAAGATCAAAATAAAAAAAAGAGCTGCCCTATAGGTAACAACGAACCCATAGAGACAACCTCTATCATTCAAATCTCATTGACGGTCTACCTTCAAATGCGAACCAGCTTTCATGAAAACTCTTTAGACCGTCAAATAATGCTCGAACTGCTCTATATCGATGGCATCCTGCACCCCTTCGGCTACGATCGTCCCTTTATCCATGACATAGATATAATCGGCCACGCTTCGGACGAATTCGATGCTCTGCTCCACCAGAACGACCGACGTTTCTCCTTTGGCTTTGATCCCGCGGATGACGTCTTGAATTTCCTCCACGATGGAAGGCTGGATGCCTTCGGTCGGCTCGTCGAGCAGCAGCACCTTGGGCCGGGAGGCAAGCGCCCTCGCGAAAGCAAGCTGCTGCTGCTGTCCTCCGCTTAGGTCACCGCCTTGGCGGTGATACATTTGCGGCAGTACCGGAAACAAGGCTAACACATCCTCCGGGAATGCCTTCGTACGAGGCACGCATGGCTCAAGGCCGAGCAGGAGATTCTCTTTTACAGTGAGTTGAGGGAAAATCTCGCGCCCTTGCGGGACATACCCGATCCCGCCTCTTGCTCTCTTTACGGAATCCCAGCCGGTAACCTCCTGCTCGCCAAGGCTCATCCGCCCCTGCCGGATTTTCAATTGCCCGGTTATCGTTCGCATCAGTGTGGTTTTCCCGACTCCGTTACGCCCAACCAGGCATACGATCCTTGCGGGGTCCACGACCATGGACACGCCGCGCAGGACGGCACTCTCCCCATAACCCGATTCAATACCCTGCAGCTTGAGCATTCGCCTCCCTCCTTTTTCCAAGGTAAACCTCGGCCACCAGCGGATCGCGCTGAATCTCCTGCATGGACCCTTCCTTCAGCAGTTTCCCTTCATGCATGACGGTAACCTTGGCGGCAAAAGAACGTACAAACTCCATGTCGTGCTCGACCACAACGACAGAGCATTCCTTAGCAATGCCTTGAAGGAGCTCGCCGGTCTTCATCGTTTCCTCGTCCGTCATTCCCGCTACCGGTTCATCCAGCAGCAGAAGCCGCGGCTTCTGAAGCAGCAGCATGCCGATCTCCAGCCACTGCTTCTCTCCATGCGACAGGGAACCTGCCCGAACATGAAGCCGATCGGGAAGTCCGATCAATTCCAGCACCTTCTTCATCTCGAACGTAGTGCATCGATTTCTCCTGACCTTCAGCGCCCGGAGCACGCTTCGGTCCGAATCGACGGTCAGCTCCAGGTTTTCCTTGACGCTCAGATTGGGGAATATCGACGGTGCCTGGAATTTCCGGCCCACGCCGAGACCCGCGATTTCATAGTCCCGCTTCCTCGTAATCTCAAGACCGTCGCCGAGCAGCACCCGCCCCGCCCCAGGCTTAGTCTTTCCGCAGATCACATCCAGCATCGTGGTCTTCCCTGCCCCGTTCGGGCCGATCAGAAAATGCAGCTCATGCTGGCGAAGCGCCAGATTCATGCCGTTTACCGCTACAAACCCGCCAAAGGCCACCGTTATATTTTCCGCGGACAGAACGGTTGGCGACATGCCGATGCCCCTGACCTCCCCATGTGCGGCTAGCGAAACATCAGCTCTCTTTGCGTACGGCTGCATGGACAGTCCCTCCTCTTTTGGATAATGACGAAGCCGCCTTGCTCCACAACCCGGTCAATCCTTTCGGCATCAAGACCACAACGATGACAAACAAAGCGCCCAATACCAGCAGCCACCCTTCGGGATAAGCTTCGCTGATCCCGGTCTTGGCCGCGTTCAGCAGCACGGCGCCGATTATGGCGCCGATCAGCGTTCCCCTGCCGCCAAGCGCGACCCAGAGCACCATTTCAATAGACGGGACGATGCCCATCATGGACGGCGAAATAATGCCGACCTGAAGGACAAACAGCATGCCTGCTAGCCCGGCCAGCCCCCCCGATACGGCAAACGCAAAGGTTTTGTAGCGGGAAGGATCAAATCCCAGAAACCGTACCCGGTTCTCCCCATCCCTCGACGCTTCCAGCACCTGGCCCACGCGGCTGTTCACAATTCTTCTGCATAGAATATAGGCTCCTGCCAAAGCGGCCAGCGTAATAAAATACAATCCTATTTTCGTGGAGGGCGCGTTCAGGTTAAATCCCAAAATGGAGCTGTAGCCCGTAAGCCCGTTCGTGCCCCCCGTCCACTCCTGCTTGCCGACAAACAGCGTAACCACGATCATGACGAGAGCCTGCGTCAGAATCGTAAAATACACGCCGACGATCCGGTTGCGGAACGTAAAGAATCCGAGTATCAACGCCAGCAGGGCCGGCAGCAGCATCCCGAGTATCAAGGCCGCCGGGAACGATCGGAAAGGCTCCCAGAACCAGGGCAGGGACGCCACCCCGCTCCATCCCATAAAATCAGGCAGGGCCGAGCCGCTGGCATCCAGCTTCAGGTACATGGCCATGGCATAAGCGCCCAGCCCGAAGAACACGCCATGTCCAAGGCTCAGAATGCCGCCGTATCCCCAGATCAGGTCAAGCCCGACCGCAAGGATCGCCAAAGCCAAAAATTTCGTTAGCAATCCGAGGCGAAAAGGCGTCGTGAACAAGGGGGCCAAACACATCAGGAGCAGCACCGCGCTCCATAGAATCCGTTTCGATCGGCCGCCGGGGTTTCCTGTCAACCATTTCAGCACCATGCATTCCCCTCCTCTCTAATCCAAACTGCGCGTTCGCAGCGCGACGAGCCCGCGGGGCTTCCACTGCAGGAAGGCCACGATGCAGGCGAACACCAGCACTTTGCCGATGGATGCCGAAGTATAGGTCTCAAACAGCGTGTTGAACACGCCGATGCCCAGCGCTCCTGCAACTGTGCCGACCAGCTTTCCGACGCCGCCCAGCACCACCACCATGAAAGCATCGACGATATAGTAGGTTCCGATCGAGGGTCCGATCGGGCCGAGCAGCGTCAATGCGCAGCCCGCAATACCGGCGATGCCCGAGCCGATCGCAAACGTCAGTCCGTCCACGCGCCGGGTCGAAATGCCGAGACAACCGGCCATGCTTCGGTTCTGCATCACCGCCCGCATCCTACGGCCTTGAACCGTTCTGTAAATATAGAGATACATCGCCGTCAGCACGACGGCCACGAGCAAGACAATGAACAGCCGCTTGTAAGGAAGGATGATGCTTGAGGTGATCGCAAGCCCGCCGTTCAGCCAGGAAGGGCTGGTTACGGCCACGTTCGGTGCGCCGAAGATGAACCTTGCGATCTGCTGCAGCATCATCCCGACGCCCCATGTGGCGAGCAGACTATCCAGCGGTCTGCCGTACAAATGGCGGATAAGCACCGTTTCAAGCAGCCAGCCGACCGCGGCGGCAACCATGAAGGATACTAACAATGCGGCGATGAAATAGGTATCGAACCACGATTTCGGCATATAAGCGGAGAACAAACCTTGGGTAACGTACGTGGAATAAGCGCCGATCATGATCAGCTCGCCATGGGCCATATTAATGACATTCATTAAGCCGAACGTTACCGCCAAACCGAGCGCGATCAATAATAATATCGAGCTGACGCTCAGTCCGTTAAACACCTGCAGGATCGTCATATCCATCCGGGGTGAACCTCCTTTCACGAAAGGCCCGCAGGCCATTCATGCATGAGATGAAGTTTTATTCGCCGCTCAAACCTTTTGCCCAATCGTATGTTTTCAGATAGGGGTCCGGTTTGACGGGTTCGCCCGAGTTCCAGAGCTCCTTGAATTGTCCGTCAGCCTGCACCTCGCCGATGCGCACCGTTTTATGAATATGCTGATTGTCGCCATCGATGGTCACTTTGCCTTCGGGGGCCGCGAACTCAATGCCTTTGGCCGCTTCCTTCACCTTATCCACGTCCGTGGTTCCCGCCTTCTCTACCGCAGCCTTCCACAAATACACCGCGGTATAACCTGCCTCGATCGGGTCGGCCGTGACCCGGTCAGCGCCGTATTTCGCTTTGTATTTATCAACAAAAGCTTTGTTTTCCGGAGTATCCGTGGACTGATAGTAGTTCCAGGCTGCCAGATGGCCCTCCAGGATATCGGCGCCGATGCCGCGGATTTCCTCCTCCGCTACGCTTACGGACAGCGTGGTCATATCCTTGGAGGTAATGCCCGCATCCTTCAGCTGCTTGAAGAAGGCCACATTACTATCGCCGTTCAGCGTGTTATAGACGATATCGGGTTTCGCATCTTTGATCTTGGCTATAATCGTGCTGAAATCGGTGTGGCCGAGCGGCGTGTATTCCTCTCCCGCCAGCTCGCCGCCCTCGGCCGTCAGCTGGGCCTTAATGATCTTGTTGGCCGTTCTTGGGAACACATAATCGGAGCCGAGCAGAAACATTTTTTTGCCGCGGTTCTCGAGCAGCCAGGACACCGAAGGCACGATTTGCTGATTGGTTGTTGCGCCCGTATAGAAAATGTTAGGTGAGGATTCCAGCCCTTCATATTGAACCGGATAGAATAAAAGACCGTGGTTTTGTTCGAAAACAGGGAGCATGGCTTTCCGGCTGGCGGAGGTCCAGCCTCCGAATACGGCGGCAACCTTATCCTGCTGCAGCAATTTGCCCGCCTTCTCCGCGAAGGTCGGCCAATCCGAGGCGCCGTCCTCGATCACGGGTTCGATTTGCTTGCCGAGCACGCCGCCCGCCGCATTGATCTCTTCGATCGCAAGCATCTCGGCATCCTTAACGGACACCTCGCTGATCGCCATCGTTCCGCTGAGCGAGTGAAGAATGCCGACCTTGATCGAATCGCCTGCCGCTTCTACCGGCGGGCTCCCGTTACCCGCTCCGGCGGTTGGAGCGGTTTCCTTTTCCGTCACGCAGCCTGACATTAAAATGGCGCATAATACAAACGAGGCCCATCCTTTAACGATTAAGCTTTGTTTTTTCATTGGCTCCCCACTCCCTTTTTCCGTTTCCGAACATTCCGTCTATAACCTCTCTACTCTGTTCGTTATTCCACATTATAGTTGCCTTATATTTCCTGTGTCAATAATTCTTACATAATTTTATTTCATTTTTTCATTTTTAGTAAAATTGTCGTGTGAATCCCCTATTTTGTGTTATATAAAATAACATTAAGTTTGTGATTATATAATGATAGAATGAATTTTCTTTATAACGTGTTATTTTTATTGACGTAAAATAAAAAAACAGCCCTTGATTTCTCAAGAGACTGCCGTCGTTCATTATTTATCTGGTCATGTTCCTCTTCGAAATCGTAATCGGCACCCGGTCCGGATAATCCGTAATGATACCGTCAACGTTAATTTGAAGCACATAAGGTATTTGCAGCATATCCCGAATGGTCCACACCATCGTTTTCATCCCCGATTGATGGATCTTTTGGACCAGGCCCTTGGAGACGAGCCTCATCGATATACTCACGTAGTCCGCGTACGCCTTCATATTATCCAGCCGCTGCTTGGATAAGTCGCCCGCATTGGTGATAACTACGCCAAGCGGGATATCGGGCATCAGCTGGCGGAACCGAACCAGCGAGTCCGTATCGGCAGACTGTACGATAATCAGGTCCTTGTACATTTGTCCTTCAGTCTGGGCGGCATATCTTCTCAGATCGCCAGCAACCTTTTGCTCGATGCCCGGGTACCGGGAGGGCGATTTCAATTCGATCAGCAATCCGATCCGGCCACCGAAGTGCTCAAGCACCTCCGCCAATGTCGGAATGATTTCTCCTTTGAACGACGAATCGTACCACGAACCCGCATCCAGCCGCCGCAGTTCCTCCAAGGTTAGGCCGCCCACTTCGCCTTGCCCGTCGGTGGTTCGCTCAACCGTGGAATCATGGATCACCACGACCTCTCCATCCTTGCTCAGCTGAACATCCAGCTCCAGCATATCCGCTCCCATGTCAAACGCTTTGACAAACGCAGCCATCGTATTCTCAGGCGCATAACCCGACGCCCCCCGATGGGCGATATTGACCCAGGACTCGTCGCGTTCATCCCCGGACCTGATCCAGGCCTCTCGTTCCCTGGCATGATGAAATGGATAATGAGGCACGTCGGCTGCCGTTTGGGAACCGGTTACTGCCAGCAGAGCAGCAAAGATAACCATCATTCTTTTCATAGGGCTTCCCATCTCCTAGTCCTGCTTTGTTCGCTTTATAACTTCCTAACTAGCGTTCGTCCGCTCATCCTTTGTCATATCTTCTCAAGCTAATTCTTCCCTTTCCTCCCCCTTTTCAGTCGGTAAAAATGGAGGAAAACGGCTTTTCAAGACTCAACAATTCGTTCATTTTGAATTTTGGCTATTGTAATATGAACGTAAATGGAGTAATTTGTACTTATATGAACATTATGAATGGATTATAAAATGACTCTTAAGGAGATGACATGCAATGGAAAGACGTTATGCCTCACATCCGAATGAAGTGAAACAATTTGACACGGAACGGCTTCGGAAGGAATTCCATATTCCCGTCCTGTTTACGCCCGACAAGCTGGAGCTGGTCCTGACGCATGAAGACCGTTTGATTATCGGGGGGGCCGCACCCGTACGGGAGCAGGTCAAGCTGGATACCGACCTTAAAGAGCTTGGCGTTTCCTCTTTCCTTGAGCGCCGTGAGCTTGGCATCATCAATATCGGCGGACACGGTACCGTCCTGGTTGACGGGACGGAGCATGAGCTGAACAACAAAGAATGCCTGTACGTTGGCATGGGGACCGAAGAGGTCATTTTCCAAAGCACCGATCCGGCCAATCCTGCCAAATTCTATTTGAATTCGGCCCCGGCCCACCAATCGTTCCCGACGGCCAAAGCCACCCTTGAAGAAGCCGATTCCAGCGCTTTGGGCGACATCAAAAATTCCAATGATCGCGTGATCTATCGCTTCATTCATCAAAAAGGCATTCAGAGTGCCCAGCTTGTCATGGGCATGACCCTGCTGAAGGAAGGGAACATGTGGAACACGATGCCTGCCCATACGCATCCAAGACGCATGGAGGCGTATCTGTATTTTGACTTGCCGGAGGATGCGGTCGCCATCCATCTGATGGGTGAACCTAGCGAAACGCGCCACATCGTCATGCGCAACGAACAGGCCGTGATTTCGCCGAGCTGGTCGATCCACAGCGGAGTAGGTACAAGCAACTATACCTTTATCTGGGGCATGGCCGGGGACAACAAACGTTATGATGATATGGACCCCGTGTCCATGAAGGATTTAAAATAGAGGGGAATATCCATTAACCCACGGAAGAGTTGAGAACCATATGAACCCGTTACGACGTTATGAAAAAATAATGGAGTACCTTCTAACCCATAAAGAAGTGACCGTCGCCGATTTGAGCCAGCAGCTTCAGGTAACCGGAAAAACCATACGTGAGGATTTGACCAAGCTCGAGGAGCAGGGTCTGATCGTCCGCGTGCACGGCGGAGCCGTGCTGGCGCACAGCGACCAATTCGGCATTCTGCCCTCAAAAGAACCGCTGGCCAAGCACCCGGATGAGAAGACCGAAATCGCGCAGAAGGCACTGAAGCATATCAACACGGACGACATCATTGCCCTTGACGGCGGCAGCACCACGCTGGAGATCGCCCGCAGGCTGGAGGATATGCCGTTAACAATCATTACGAACGATGTCTATATCATCAGCGAGCTGGCGACCAAGAATCATATCCGGCTGGTCGTTCCGGGGGGCTACCGGGTGCGGAACATGCTCGCAGGCCCGGAAGGCGTAGCGTACGTAACGCAGCTGAACATTCAAAAAGCCTTCGTATCTGCCACGGGCGTCCATCTTGACCATGGGTTGTCCATCTATACCGGGGATTTGATTCCGTTCAAACGGGCCTTAATCGAAACCTCGGCGGAGGTTTATGCCGTCGTCGATCATCATAAATTCGGTCAGACGGCCTTGCGGACTTTTTCATCCTTGCAGGAGATCAGCGGCATCATGACCGATGCGGGACTGTCTCCCGAGACGGTAAAGCAATACGAGGGAGCCGGCGTTACCCTGCTGTAACCGCCCGCTTGAGACTCTTACCTCTATAACGAACGGCCTAGTTTCGTACTGCATCCATTTAGCGAACATATGAGAGGGGATTAACGGAGCATGAACAGGTTTGATTTATCAGGCAAAACGGCGATCGTCACCGGCTCGGCCCGCGGACTGGGGCAAGGCATCGCCATAGCGCTGGCCGAGGCCGGCGCGGATATCGTTGCCGTGTCCATGAATACAAGCGCCGAAACGATTGAAGCCATCAAGGGATTCGGCAGAAAAGCCTCCGAGATTCGGGTCGATTTAAGCGACCAAAGCAAACTTCAGCAGACCTTTGATCAAGCGCTGGAGCTGACCGGGCATGTGGACATTCTGGTAAACAATGCCGGCATTATCCGCCGGACCCCGGCCAAGGATCACGGCGTGCAGGATTGGCTTGACGTGATCGACTTGAATTTGAACACCGTCTTTTTGCTGTCCCAACTGGCCGGGAGACATATGATCGAACGCGGCAGCGGCAAGATCATTAACATTTGCTCCATGCTGTCCTACCAAGGCGGAATCAATGTGCCCGGTTACACGGCGAGCAAGCATGGCGTTGCCGGCTTAACCAAGGCTTTGGCCAACGAATGGGCAGCCAGCGGCATCCAGGTGAACGGCATTGCTCCCGGTTACATCGAAACCGATAACACGGCAGCCATCCGTCAGGACGAGGATCGCCGCACGTCCATTACGGACCGCATTCCGGCCGGACGCTGGGGCAAGCCCGAGGATATCGGAGGCCCTGCCGTGTTCCTCGCTTCCGCCGCTTCGGATTACATGAACGGGCATGTGTTATGCGTGGACGGCGGATGGATGGCCCGTTAACCAAGAAACGGCGTTATCTTTAAGCCTTGCCGTAGTGAGCTCCAACCGATTCTAGCGATAAGAGGCCTTGCGCTTTCTGCTGCTGCCGCAGCCGGAGGAGGCAAGGCCTCTTTTTGTTCGTTACTCTTACGTTGAATTAGTACACGTTATTATGGCCGGGCACTGACATTTCGCGAATATACGAACCATCCTTTGGGACATGCTAACTTTACGAAATGGGCCTCGAAGGACCGTGAATAAAGAAAGGATGGTTTTTGGAGTCATGCGCGGAACAAAATCGATACGTTATGTCAGTCTTGCCTGCTTGCTTTCTCTTTTCGGTTCCATTGTGCTTAGCGGCTGTACGGTGAACAGCAACGACCGGGTCCCGTCCCCGAACATGGGCGTTAATCCATACCGGGTGAACACCGGCTTCCTGCTTCGGAATGCCGTGGAACGCGGAACCCTGCGAATCGCCACGGAACGGGATTATCCCCCTTTCAGTTACCATGGTACAGGCGGAATACTTACGGGATTCGATGTGGAAATCGCTGAAGAGGTTGCCCGTCATATGGAGCTAAAGGCCGAATTCGTTGAGACCGGGTGGGAGAATCTGCTGCCTGGGCTGACGGAAGGCAAATACGACGCCGTCTTCAACCAGATCGAAGACCGGCCGGACCGGCGGGCGCTCTATGATTTTTCCGTCGCTTACTTATCCTCTACCCCCGTCCTCCTGGTTCATTCCTCGGGCGAAGCTCAGATCCGTACCTTTTCGGATATCAAGGGCAAGCGCGTCGGCCTGAACCCAACCGGAATCTATAAGGATATGGCCAAGCGGTACGGAGCGGAAGCGGTCCCGATTAAATATATATCCGACGCCGCTAACATGCTCGCAAATGGAGACCTGGATGCCGTCATTTCGGACCAGCTATCCGCCACCAACCTAAAGCAGCAGTTCCCGGATATACCGGTCGCTGCCGCCGAATCCGCCGATCAAGTATCCGAGATTTCCGCAGCCTTTGTCAAAGGGAATCCGGATCTCGTGGCGGCCGTGGATAATGCCCTGGCTACCATGCAGCAGGACGGAACGTATTTGACCATATGGAACAAATACTTCGGGAACGCTCCGATCAGTTACAAAGGCATTCATGACCGCAAGGTTAAATAAAGCCATTCCTGCCTTGCGCCAAAAAAAGCGCTTGCCCTGCTGGATACCAGCAAAGCAAGCGCCTTTTTATCATGCTTATTATGATTCTTCGGTTGTGGCCTCTTCCGCATTCGCTTCCTCAGCATCCGCTTCACTCTCGGTCTCCGCCGCCTCCACCGCGCGAGGCACGATGACCGTAGCGAGAATTTCCTCTTCCGAAGCGTGTAATGTGATACCCTCCGGCACCTTAAGATCAGCTACCGTGAGCTTGTCCCCAATCTCCAGGGCGGATACGTCCGCTTCCAGGGTAGTAGGCAGATCGCCCGGCAAACCCTCCACTTCGATTTCCGTGACCTGGGTTTGCAGGATGCCCCCGGACTTCGTTCCGGCAGCAGTGCCCTGATAATCCACCGGGATGCTGACACGGACCGGCTTGTTCATGGAGATGCGCAGGAAGTCCACATGGGATACGTTGCCGCGTCTCTTCTGAATATCCTTAATCAACACAGGCACTTTGCCAGAGCCCGGAATATCTAGCTGAAACACCTCGGAACGCCCGGTGTGGAACAGCTTCGCCGTATCCTTGAAATCAACAGCTACGGGGATGCTTTCCTCGCCCGCACCGTATACAACACCGGGAAGTCCGCCGCTTTCGCGAAGCTCTCGGCGAGAAGCCCGGGTAAATTCATCACGCACATTGGCTTTCAGTTGAACTGTGTTTCCTTTTGACATGAGTGACATCCTCCTTTATCGAAAACAAAGTCTATCTCATTATTACCCTATTTACCTGCTAACTAATCATGGAATTTCGATGTTTTAAATGACAATGCAGCGGGTAATAAAGAGTACCCCTTTTGAAAATATGTAAATAGGAGCCCTTTTCACCATGGAAAGGGCTCCTTGTTATTTCATCCTATTCTAACTGGCGATATCCCGCTGCTCTTTAGTGTCGCTGTCTTCGCTTTGACCGCTTCGCAGCGTTATCCGAACCTCTGCTTCATCCGGCGGAATATCGATAAACCAATCGTTCTCGCCTTCCCGGTCCTCCCATTCATTCAGCCTGACGATACAGCCGATCCGATCGGTTCCGGAAGCCGCGTAGAAGACTGCCCGTGCCCTGCCGCTGTCCGTGCGGGAGAATGGAATGCTGCCATCCTGCACGCCCGTTCCCCATACCCATACGTTCCATCCCTCGTATGCTTGGTCGCGTCTCTCATATTCGATCTCGACGGCCGTCAGCCCCTGTTTCATATGGGCCAGATCCTCATATAACACCATCAGCGACAGACCTGGAATGACTGCCTTCCCTTGATCCAGCGTCTGGATCGTATCTATCCCCGCCTGACGATCATTCACCACGATGTTCCAGCGGTAAGGGGTAGGCGGCAGATCCACCGGCATTTCATGTTCATTGCCGTTAACGATGACGACGATTTGGCCCCAGCTGCCTTGTTCGGCTGGCTTCGTAAGGCGGTAAGCAATGATCCGATCGCTGCTTCGCAGCACTTCCATATGGCCTTCGATCTCTTCTCTTGATGCCATCCGGAACGCCGGATGGGCTTTTCGCAGGGCGATAAGACCTCTGTAATAATCAAACACCGGTTTGAAGCGTCGCTTATTGGACCAGCGAATGGCATTGATGGCGTCCCCGCTGCGGTAGCTGTTATGATCGCCGTATTTCGTGCGTAGCAGCTCATCGCCCGCATGCAGCAGCGGAATCCCCTGGGAGAGCAGCACGATGCCGTTAGCCAGCAAGCTCCGGCTCACGGCCGCAGCCGACATCACATCTTCATCGGGTATGCCGGCATAGGGTGTGGACGCAGCGGTTGCCTGCCATACATCTCCTTCGTTAACCAGCTTCCCATCCGTCAAACGGAGAAGCCCTGCCTGCTCTTCCATGCCTTGCGTCACTAAAATTTTGTCCCACAGATTCAAATTGTCGTGCACGGTGACATAATTCACCGTTTCCTCCGGGTGGAGCGCAAAATCATGGATCGAGCCCATCATTCCTTCAACGACGGCCCCTTCGTACCATGGCTCGCCCGTAGCAAACCCTCGGCCGCGCCCGTCATTGTCCCCCTTGATGGCATGCCGGAAATGATCATTAAATACGGCAAAGCCTTGGCCCTTCTGGCTTCCCTTGACGGTTTGCTCCGTTAACGGGCTCATTCCTCCCGTCCATGGCTCACCATAGAACAAGAGAGAACGGTCGACCTCTCGGCGCAGCTCGCTTACGATCTCTTTCATCGTCGTTGTATCGATCAGAGCCATCAGATCGAACCGAAATCCGTCGATATGATATTCCTGGGCCCAGTATTTTAACGAATCCTTGATGTATTTGCGCACCATCGGCTTCTCCGTGGCCAGCTCGTTCCCTACGCCCGAACCGTTCGATAGATTCCCGTATCCGTCCTTGCGATAGAAGTACCCCGGCGCCAATCGTTCGAACGGGCCGTCGTCCACCGTATACGTATGGTTATAAACCACATCCATGACGACGCGAATTCCCCTTGCATGAAGGGCCAAAACCATCTCTTTCAGCTCCCGGATGCGCACGATCGGATCCATGGGATCTGTTGCATACGAACCTTCAGGCACATTGTAATTCTGCGGATCGTAGCCCCAATTATACTCGCGGTTTAAACGCCCGCTTGCATATCCGTCCAGCTCATTGACCGTCCGGAAATCAAATACCGGCAGCAGATGCACATGGGTCACGCCCAATTCCTCAAGATGATCCAGACCAAGGGCGTTTCCTTCGGAGTCTCGCAGACCGCCCTCCGTAAATGCCTTGTATTTTCCTCTATATTTCATTCCCGAATCCGTGTGGATCGAGAAATCGCGTACATGCAGCTCATAGAGCACCGAATCCGTAGGCTTTAGCAGGTTCGGTCTAACATCCTGCTCCCACCCCGGCGGATTGCTCTTCGCCAGGTCGACCACCGCGCCGCGGCAGCCATTCGCGGACACAGCGGTTGCATAAGGGTCAACGGCATAACAGACGCCTCCCTCCGCAGACTCGATTCGGTACATATAATAAGTTCCATGGAGATCACGGTTTACCTGAGCCGACCATACGCCTTCCTCATTCCGGACCATCGCATACAGCGTACCGCCCTCGTGATCCGTCACAAGACCCTGCTCGTTATACTCTCCCGGACCCTCATATAAAGCCAGCTTTACATTAACCGCATCCGGAGCCCATACCTGAAAGGCCGTTCCCTCTCTTCGGTAGGTCGCTCCCAGCTTAACGCTTGTGCAGCTCTTGATCATGTCCATACTCATCGTCACCGTCACTTATAGTAGATTTACTTCCTAGTATGGGCGCCTGAATCATAAGACAGACCTCTAGCACATGAATTTAGAACGCTTTCATATATCATGGTATGCCAAAAGCCCTGAATTGGTTTGGGTTCCAAGCCAATTCACTATATATTTAGGCTATTATACTAGCAAATATGCCCGGTGTCTTTCTTTTGACAAAAAAAACATCTGTCCGCTATGGACAGATGTTGTCAATGTGATGCTATCGTGGAAAAAGATTGGTAGAGTCCCCAGAAACAAACGTAATACGACTGCAGGGATCGATCAAGTTGGACGTTGTCTTCCTTCTTACTCGGCTGCAGCCTCAATGGATTCCACCAGAGCCACTACTTCCTCTGCGGTACCCATTTCAAGCGCTTTGGCTGCAAGTGCCTGCATATCGCTGCGGGACAGCTTCCCGATCTGGCTGCGAGCCGGCAGAATGGAGGTCGCGCTCATGCTGAACTCATCCAGCCCCAGACCGAGCAGAATCGGAATAGCAGTCGCGTCGCCGGCCATTTCGCCGCACATGCCTACCCAGCGGCCTTCGCGATGGGCGGCATCGATGACCATTTTAACCAGTCGCAGAATCGCCGGATTGTATGGCTGGTACAGATACGCCACCCGTTCATTCATGCGGTCGGCGGCCATCGTGTATTGAATCAGGTCATTGGTTCCGATGCTGAAGAAATCCACCTCTTTGGCAAATTGATCGGCAAGCACGGCGGTAGATGGAATCTCCACCATGATGCCCAGCTGGATTTCTTCGGAAACCGAAATGCCTTCGCTTATAAGCTTAGCCTTTTCTTCCTCCAGAAGCGCTTTGGCTTCGCGGAACTCGCCCAGTGTCGCTATCATGGGAAACATGATACGCAGGTTGCCGTGGACGCTTGCACGCAGCAGCGCCCGAAGCTGTGTTCTGAAAATATCCTGGCGGTCCAGGCACAATCTGACGGCACGGAATCCGAGGAACGGATTCATTTCCTTGGGAAGATCCAGATACGGCAGCTCCTTATCCCCGCCGATATCAAGCGTGCGAACAACAACCGGCTTGCCTTCCATTTTCTCCAGAACCGATTTGTAAGCGACATACTGGATCTCTTCGGAAGGAAGTTTGTCTCTGCCCATGTACAGGAATTCCGTACGGTACAATCCTACGGCTTCTCCGCCGTTCTCCAACACGCCGGCCACATCATTCGGCGTCCCGATGTTGGCAGCCAGCTCCACATGGATTCCGTCCTTGGAAACCGTCGGTTCGGAGCGCAGCTTCTTCCACTCCTCCACCTGCTTGGCATAGGCGTCTTGCTTCGCACGGTATTGTTCTACGATGGCTTCCGTAGGATTAACGATGACATCCCCTTCCAATCCGTCAACGATGATCATATCCCCGTTTTTGACCGCAGAGAGCACGTTCTTCGTCCCGACGACAGCCGGAATTTCAAGGGAACGGGCCATGATGGCGGAGTGCGAGGTACGTCCGCCGATATTCGTCGTGAAGCCCTTAACGTAGTTCCGGTTCAACTGCGCCGTATCCGACGGAGTCAAATCCTCTGCAACCACGATCACTTCTTCGCTGATCTCCGAAGGGCTGACATAATTCAAGCCGAGCAGATGCTTCAGGATGCGTTTGGTGACGTCGCGCATATCCGCTGCTCGCTCCTGCAAGTAGGCGCTCTTCATGTTCTCGAACATTTGAATGAACTGGGTTGCCGTTTCGTTCAGCGCATATTCCGCGTTAACCGATTCGGAAGCGATTTTCGCCTTGACCGGTTCAATCAATTCGGGATCATTCAGGATGAGAAGATGAGATTCGAAAATCTCAGCCTTCTTCTCCCCGAGTTCCTGAAGCGTGCGGGCTTTGATCGCTTCCAGCTCAGCCTGTGACTGGGCCAGCGCCGCATCCAGCTTCGCGAGCTCCGCATCCGTGTCCGTGACTTGCTTCTCCGTGACGGAATAATCGGGATGCTCCAGCGTAAAAGCACGTGCTATCGCAATACCTGCCGAAGCCGCGATACCTTTCAAATTATTCATGAAGCTCGCCTAGCCCTTCGTTCACCATCACTTCTTGCAATGCTGTCAGCGCCTCGCTTTCATTGCCGCCTTCCGTGATCAGTGTCAATGTGTCGCCTTGCTCCAATCCGAGGGACAGAACGCCGAGAATCGACTTCAGCGTTACTTTTTTGCCGTTAGCTTCGGCAAAAGAGTTGGTATCCTGGAATTTGTTAGCCGTATTCACCAATGCGGTTGCCGGGCGTGCGTGAATTCCATCTTCGTCAATAATTCTGAATGTTTGTTGCATGTTCATCATCCTACTTTCGTATATTTTAATTTTTAGAATCCTGGAAACCATCGCGAGGTTAAGGTTTCAATAGGGTAATGATCCCTTCCTCGCCGCTTTTTACTTCACCGGTCTTGTTCAGCTTCACGGAAGCTCCCTCCGGCAGATTCGAGAAGATAATAGGAGAAATGATCGATTTGGCATTCTCCTTCACATAATCCAGATCCACTTGCATGATCGGTTGACCGGTGGAGACCAGGTCCCCCTCTTGCACCAGGACTTCAAATCCTTGCCCTTTCAGCTTAACGGTATTGACGCCGATATGGACAAGCACTTCCTTGCCGCCATCCGACATAATGCCGACGGCATGCTTGCTGGGGAACACATTGAACACGGTGCCGTTAACGGGAGACACAATCGTTCCGTTATGAGGCACGATCGCAAATCCGTCCCCTGTCATCCGTTCGGCAAACACGGGGTCAGGCACATGGGAAATATCCATAAGCTCTCCATCGGCCGGGGATACGATTTCCTCCTTAACGAGCGTTTCCCCGTCCTGTCCGGCCTGCTGTTCCTCTTGAGCCGTCGGCATCGTCTCCAAGGCCTCTGCTTGAGGCGCAGTGGTCGGCGTGATTCCCGACATGATGTCTTGAATCTGCGATTTGATCGTATCGGAACGGGTTCCGAATATCGCCTGGATATTATTCCCCACCTCCAGCACGCCTGACGCACCCAACTGCTTCAGCCTTGCCTTATCGACATGTCCCTTGTCTTTTACCTCTACGCGAAGACGAGTGATGCATGCATCCAGATGCGCGATGTTAGGCTGGCCGCCCAGTGCAGTCAGGATATTAGACGGCAGATCATTTTTACTGCCAGCGACCGCTGCTCCAGAGCCTGATTCCGGCTCTGTCGTCGAAGCTTCCTCGCGCCCCGGCGTCCTCAGATTGAATTTCCGAATGACAAACCGGAAGCCGAAGTAATAGATTACAGCCATAATAGCACCCACGATGAGAACATTCCACCATGGCGTCCGGTTCGGAATGACACCGAAGATCATGTAGTCGATCAGGCCGCCGGAGAAGGTCATGCCGATTTTGGTGCCCAAAATATGCATGGTCATGAAGGACAGGCCGGCAAACAACGCATGCACGGCGAACAGGATCGGTGCGACGAACAGGAACGAGAACTCAAGCGGTTCCGTGATCCCGGTCAAGAAGGAAGTCAGCGCCGCAGACCCCATGATGCCGGCCACGAACTTTTTGTTCTCCGGTCTTGCCTCATGATAGATGGCAAGCGCTGCCGCAGGGAGACCGAACATCATGAACGGATACTTACCCGTCATGAATGTGCCTGCCGTAAACTCGACGCCGTCCCGAAGCTGGGCCATGAATATGTTCTGGTCCCCTCGAACCAATTGTCCTGCCTGGTTCAGGTATTCCCCGAATTCAAACCAGAACGGGGAATAGAAAATGTGGTGCAGTCCGAACGGAATCAATCCGCGTTCCACGACGCCGAACACAAAAGCGGACAGCGTCAGGTTTTGTTCCAGCATGAAATGCGACGCCGTGTTAAGCGCCGACTGGATCGGCGGCCATATAAACACCATCAACAGACCAAGCAAAACGGACGTTGCGGCCGTCATAATCGGAACAAAACGTTTTCCTGCAAAAAAGCCCAGATAGGACGGAAGCTCGATTTTGAAAAACCGTCGGTACATGCTGGCTGCCAATATACCGACGATGATTCCGCCGAATACCCCGGTAGCCAACGTCGGAATGCCAAGCACGCTGGCATATTCGTAATTCGTGCCGACCATGGCCGGCGTCACGCCGATCACGCTGCCCATGGTGACGTTCATGACAAGGTAACCGATGATCGCGGCCAGACCCGCAACGCCCTCACCTCCGGCCAAACCGACCGCAACCCCCACTGCAAACAGCAAGGATAGGTTCGTGAATACGATTTGTCCCGCATTCATCATGACCGTGGCAGCCGCTTGAACCCAGGCCGCATCCAGCCAAGGTGCATATTGCAGGAAATCGGGGTTGACCAGCATATTTCCAAGACCGAGCAATAGTCCGGCCGCCGGCAATATGGCCACTGGCAGCATCAGAGCTTTACCGACCCTTTGCAGTACGCCAAAAAGCCGCTTAAACATGAAAATTCTCACCCTCTGTCTCTAGTTGTTATCACAAGCTGTAGGTAGATCATCATAAAGCCATCAAATCAAAAAAGGCATGAGCAACCACAGGTAAATGGATGACTAATCTCATGGATTAGATTACCCAAAAATGGGTAATAACAACCAAATTCCTGCAATACTCATGCCTGATCGAATCAGTTACACGTTGGATTTGAAGTTTTATGGTTCATAACTGTTCGTATTGTAACACCGTTCATTTATCGTTGCAACCACATGGTAAGGGACTTAATAAAATCTTCACATTTGCCCGCCCTGCTCTTTACGCTGGACCAACCGTTCCAGATGTATGGTCAAATAACCGGCCTCAGCGGGATAGATGGGTTTCTTCAGCCGCTGCTCCATCATTTTGGTCAGCTTCCATGCCAGGGAATAGGTCTCGGGATATTCACGCTTCAAAAGGCCGTCAAGCGAACTCGTCTCGTTCACCGCTTCCCCCCGCCGAACCCGTTCCAAGGCAAACCGGAGGTGCGTCAGCAATCGGGAATAATCCAGCGTATCCTTCGGGATGGCGTACTCCAGCTGCTGCTCGACGGTATGTACCAAGTCGGCGATCAGCTCCGAATGCTTGCGGACCTCGGAGATATGCTGGTTCGTAAGGGCACCGTGAAAATGAAGGGCAATGAATCCGATTTCTTCTTGGCCCAAGTCAACCCCGAGCTTCTCCCGAATGGTACGGACGGCATATTCGGCCATCTCGTACTCTTCAGGGTACATCTCTTTGGTTTCGTATAAAAAAGGATTGTGGATATAAAGACCTTGGGCATGGCGTTTAATGGCAAATGCGATATGATCCGTCAAGGCAATGTGGATATGCTCATTCAGAGGAGCGTCGCTGGACTTGGCGGCATTCAGAATAATATCATTCATCGCCTCAATCAGCTTCTCGTCGATGTGAGGCACCAGCTGCTTATACTGCTCCTGCTCCTCCGGTTTGGTCAAAATGAACATCTTCTCGGCAGCGGCGGCAGGGATACGGTCTTTATTCTTCCGGTTAAAGCCGATGCCCTTGCCGATAACAACAACCTCGCCATGTTGAGGATGCTTCGCTATGATTACATTATTGTTCAACACTTTAGCCACTTGTAAGCTGCTCACGTTCGCACCTCTTTTTGATTCATACGCGTATACTCGGATATCTTATCAGAAATATAAGAGCGCGGCAAAATCATTTGTGGTTGCCAAAGTCTTCAAGGTGCCGTACCGCTGCCTGCCACCATGTATTCCGGCCCCTGCTTGCGGCTTGATCTACTCTTCCTTAGCGGCACTTGTCTCTACAGGGACCGGTACAAGTTCCTGCTCGATGGACACCGGCTTTTGAGCCGTGGCGGATTTTTTCGTTGTTAATCCTTTAATGAGATCCTCCACGTCAATCCCGGACACACTCTTCAGCATCTCAGGCGCCGTGGACATCAGCTCGGTCACATAATTGCTCACGCGAGCCGCTCCTTCGCCCTTCCCAGTATCCACAACGGTCAGCTTGTCGATGGACGAGATCGGCTGAGCAATCTTGCCGGCAAGCTCAGGCAGCATTTTCACGATGATATCGAGCACAGCAGCCTCGCCGAACTTCTGGAACGCTTCGGCCAGCTTCTCTTTGGCATCGGCTTCGGCAATACCGCGCAGGCGGATGACTTCGGCTTCCGCCGTACCTTTCGCGCGCTCGGCATCCGCAACCGCCATACCGTCTAGGCGCTTCTGCTCGGCAGACGCTTTGGCCTGCGTTTCGATGGAGTATTGCACAGCATCCGCTTCGCGCATCTTCCGGGCCTTATCCGCTTCGGCAGCCTGCTCAACCGCATAGCGATCCGCTTCGGCTTTTTTCTTCACGTCCGCGTCATACTGCTTCTCGCGAACCATGATTTCTTTCTCCTGCAGGTCGATTTCGCGTTCCTTGCGAACGAGCTCAACCTTCATCTGCTCCTCAACCACCGTTTGTCTGGCTCGGGCTTCCTGAATATGATAAGCTTGGTCCGCTTCGGCCTTTGCCGTATCCTGCTCCTTCTTAAAGGACGCGACCTTCAGCTCCCTTTCCTTCTCGGCTTCCGCGATATTGGTATCGCGTACGACCTCGGCCTTCTGTCCTTCTTCTTCGGCGCGTGCCTTCTGAATCCGCGCATCCCGCATCGCTTCGGCTTCGGCAATCTCCGCATCCCGCTTGACCGTAGCGATCCGCGGTTTACCAAGCGCTTCCAGATATCCGTGTTTATCGCGAACGTCCTTAATGGTAAAGGAAACGATCTGCAGACCCATCTTCTTCAGGTCTCTTGCTGCGACCCCCTGAACTTCCTGCGCGAACTTGTCGCGGTTACGATATACTTCCTCTACTGTCATGGAACCGAGAATGGCACGAAGATGGCCTTCCAGCACCTCCTGGGCTTCACCCTTCAGCGCTTCAATGGGCTTGCCCATGAATTGCTCGGCTGCGGTCGCCACATCTTCGATCGAGCTTCCCACTTTAATGATGGCCACCCCGTCCGCCATAACCGGCACGCCTTGCTCCGTGTACACTTCAGGCGTCATGACATCCAGTTTATGAGATAAGAGCGATACGAATTCGGAGCGCTGAAACACGGGGAGTATAAAAGCGCCGCCGCCGCGAACGATTTTGATTTTGCGGCCGGATTCGTCCTCCGACAAATTTTTGCTTCCCAAAAAAGAACCGGTGACAATCATCGCTTCATCCGGGCTCACCGTTTTGTAGCGGGCCCAGAACGCAAGTCCTAACACGACAATGACGCCTACAACAATCGACGGAATTACTAAGTACTCTGGCATTGAATCAATCCTCTCCTTTTCGTTCTTCCAGTTCGGACACCCTCAGGACGCCATCAACAATGTCGACAACCACCACGCGGACACCTGCCGGAAGCGTTTGACGATCAAAGCTTGAGGCAATGTGCATCGTGTTGCCTGCCCCGACCTTGACCATCACTTCCCCGAATCCTTCAGCAGGTAGCGGCACCGTGACTACGCCGATCCTGCCCGCAAGCTCCTTGATGGAAAAGCCCGTCGAGTTCTCGCTGTTCTCCATCGGTTTCACGTACCCGAAGTAGACGAGAATCGAAATGACGATGGCCGCCAAGACAGATAGCGTTACATGGGCACCTGCCGCCAATTCCGTGTATTTCGTCAGCATGATTCCGGTCCCGCCGAATACGGTGATTCCCCCGGCGATCACAACCGGATTGAAAAAATCCACTGACAAAAAGTCCAACAATCCGTCAAGCGCCGAGCTAAGTATGTCGCCTAGCACCACGGTTACGATGGCGAAGATCACGCCCCCGATCAGACAGCCCCAATATAACGCTTCCATGTTGATTGCCCCCTCTGGAATTCCTTACTGTGTATAACAAGTAATACGGCAAAATGTTTGCTAAAGTTTCAATTATTTGCCTCAAACGTATGAAAATCTCTTCATAATCTATATTCGACGCCCCAGCAAAAAAGCCTGCACGGCTTGAACCGGCAGGCTTTAAAACCATTTTTATTCCTTGTCAGCTAACGACAGGACAACCCCTATAACGACATCCGATAGATTTCAACGACGTCCTCGCGCTGCAGCTTGCGGAAGTTGCCAAAAGGACCGAAGCGCATCGCTTTATCGGCCATGGACCCGATCTCGCGGTCGTCGATATCGTAATCTCCCAGCGTGCTCGGCGCACCGATGGAAGTCCAGAAGCGGCGGAGCGCCTCGATTCCTTCCAGTCCGGCCGCTTCATCGCTTTTCCCGGCAGCATCAACACCGAATACATTCACGGCAAGCGACTTGAAGCGCTGAGGATCCGCGTTCAGATTATATTTCATCCAGTTCGGGAACAGGATTGCCAGGCCGCCGCCGTGCGGAATGTCGTATACGGCAGACACCGCGTGCTCGATGTTATGGGTTCCCCAGTCGCCGGCCATTCCCATGTTGATCATGCCGTTCAGCGCCATCGTACCGCAGTACATGATCGTCTCGCGGTGCTCATAGTTCTCCAGGTCCTCAACCAGCTTCGGCGCCGTATCGATAACGGTTCGAAGAATCGTTTCGCAGAAACCGTCCTGCACCGGCGTATTGGTATCCTGATGGAAGTAGTGCTCCAGTACGTGGGACATGATATCCACGATACCGTACACCGTTTGATCCCGGGGAAGGGAGAAGGTATGCACAGGGTCCAGGATCGAAAAGGCGGGATAAGCATGCGGGCTGCCCCAGCCCATCTTCTCTTGGGTCACTTCATTGGTGATGACGGAGCCGCCGTTCATCTCCGATCCCGTTGCGGCCATCGTAAGCACCGTTCCAAGCGGCAGACCCGCTTGCGGTACGGCTTTGCGCTCTACGAAATCCCACATATCTCCGTCATACTTGGCCCCTACGGCAATCGCTTTGGAGCAGTCGAGGACGCTTCCGCCGCCAACGGCCAAAATAAGGTCGATGTGATGCTCCCGGCACAACTCCACTCCTTTATGTACCGTTGACAGGCGCGGGTTCGGTTCCACCCCGGCAAGCTCCGTCACCACCGCATTCGCTTCTTTCAGCAAGGCGATGACCTGATCGTAAAGGCCGCTGCGCTTGATGCTGCCGCCGCCGTACACCAGCAAAACGTTCCGGCCGTATTTGGCCACTTCACCGCTTAAAGCACTCAGCTTGCCCTTGCCAAAAATCAACTGAGTCGGATTATGAAAGACAAAAGGTCTCATGTCACATTACCTCCATCGCATCTGGTTTGCATCTAATTCATTCATGCGTGCTTTTTCATTCTATACCATTCCCATTAAGCAAAACAAACAGCCGTCCTTCTTTCGGAAGATCGGCTGTTTGAATGATGATCCTAGTTATCGTTAGCTTCAATACATTCATATTTGTCATCCAAGAATATTTATCTGCTGTCAGGGACGTACCCCATATGGCTCAGGAATCGCTGAAATGCCTGCTGCCCTTCCGCCGTCTGTTTGTATACCCCGGCATGCTCCAAAATCGTCGTGAATTTGCTGCCGACCTCCCGGCGTACCAGTTGGGTGGCCCCGGCTTTATCGGATGCGGCTATGCCCCGGCCCCGCAGCTCCTCGATCCAGTCGCCGTGGACGGCGAGCGGATGGTCAGCGGCCTGGCTGTCCGCATACAGTGCCTCGTTCCCCGCCAGAATCTCGGCGATCTGATCCAGCTCTTCCTTGAGCCTGCCCGGCAGGATCGCCAGCCCCATCACTTCGATCAAGCCGATGTTTTCCTTCTTGATGTGGAACATCTCCCGATGAGGATGAAAGATCCCTTCCGGATGCTGCTCGTTGGTGCGATTGTTCCGCAGAACCAGATCCATCTCATAGATGCCCTCGTCATTACGGCGGGCAATCGGAGTCACCGTATTATGGCGGACCCGTTCGCCGTCCGCTTCGCTGAAGGCCTCGATGTCTGCCGAAGGGTCGCTGTAGGTTTTCCAGCCCTCGTAAATGCCGTTCGCGCATTCAAGCAGCGAATCCCGATCGCTTGAGGATAGGCGGATCACCGACATCGGCCATTTCACGATGGCAACGGATACCTCCGGATAATCCCCGTGCGTAAACCCGGCCACCTTCGGCGCTTTCTGGATCGGGAAGGTATGCCGCCCCCCCTGGAAATGATCATGTGTGAGAATGGAGCCCCCGACAATCGGAAGATCCGCGTTCGATCCGAGAAAATAATGCGGATAAGCATCAACAAAACTCAAGAGGCGGGCAAGCGTCTCCTTGGTCAGCTTCATCGGCACGTGATCGTGGTGGAACACGATGCAGTGCTCGTTATAGTAAACATACGGCGAGTATTGGAAGAACCATGGTTCACCGTTCAACTCCAGCGGGATAATGCGCAGGTTTTGCCGTGCCGGGTGATTGACCCTGCCTGCATAACCCACGTTCTCCCGGCAGAGCTGGCATTTCGGATAGATCGGCGGAGGCAGCAGTTTGGCCATGGCGATTTCCTTCGGACTCTTCTCCGGCTTGGATAAATTGATGGTAATCTCAATATCGCCGTACGCGCTGGCATGCCGCCAGTATTCGTTTTTGGCTACGCGATCCATCCGAATGTAGTTGGAGTCGATGCACAGGCTGTAAAATTGCCGTGTAGCCTCGATGATCCCCTGCTCCTGCTCTACCGCCCGGAACCGAGCGGTTACTTCCGAAGGTCTTGCCATGAGGCGGCCCATGATTTTGGCGTCCAGCAAATCCCGGTACGTATCGGTATTCTCCGGGATCATGCCATGCGCCGCACCGTAATCGATCAGGATGTCGAGCATAGCCTGGGGCCCATCCGGCATCGGGTCGTTCACTTCGTCGCCGTACGGCTCGCTGAACCCGAAATCCTCCAGCAGCAGGTTACGGCTGTAATCCGCATCCGCTGCCTGGATCAGGCCTTTATGAAGCGCGAATCGCACCAGCATTTCAATGGCATGCAGAACCTGCTTGGATTCGGGAGTACTTGATGTTGCAGCATTCATGTTCATCGTCCCCCTTGGATTAATTGTCGCCGTAACCGTCCGGACGACTGCTGTGCCACATCCATGCGCTCTCGATAATTTCCTCCAACGTCGTTCTGGACGGCGTCCATCCGAGAACCGTGCGCGCTTTGTCCGAAGACGCCACCAATACCGCAGGGTCACCCGCACGGCGGGCTTCCATGACAACCGGAATGTCGGCACCCGTCACCCGCTTCGATGTCTCGATCACTTCCTTGACCGAGAACCCGAGTCCGTTGCCGAGATTGAACACATTGCTGGACTCGCCGCGACGTAGGTATTCAACCGCGCGCAGATGCGCATTCGCCAGATCGCTGACGTGAATGTAATCGCGGACGCACGTGCCATCGGGAGTTGCGTAATCGTCGCCAAACACCGAGATGCTGGCGCGCTGCTTCAAAGCGGTTTGCAGAACGAGCGGTATCAAGTGGCTCTCCGGCCGGTGATCCTCGCCGATCTTGCCGCTGGCATGCGAGCCGGCCGCGTTGAAGTAACGAAGGGAGACATACTTCACCCCGAGCACGGTATCGAACCAGGACATCATCCGTTCCATCATCAGCTTGGTTTCCCCGTACACGTTCGTCGGCTGGGTCCGGTCCGTTTCCTCGATCGGCACCTTCTCGGGCTCACCGTAGGTCGCGGCCGTTGAAGAGAAGACGATCTTTCGAACGCCCGCCTCATTCATGGCTTCCAGCAGGCACAGCGTGCCGTACACGTTGTTATCGTAATATTTCACCGGATCCTTCATGCTCTCGCCGACCAGTGAATTTGCGGCAAAATGGATAACGGCATCAATATCGTTGTCCGAGAACAGCTGCTTCAGCAGCGCCTTGTCGCGCAGATCGCCGACATACAGCTTTCCGCCCAGCAGCGCTTCGCGATGACCCGTCTCCAGGCTGTCGATGACTACAACGTCTTCCCCTTGCTCCAGCAGCTCCGCCACGGTATGTGAACCGATATAACCTGCTCCGCCGGTCACTAAAATAGCCATATTATTCGCCCTCCTTTACTTCATGCACGCCTTGACCTACGCCGCATACGTAGAAGTCCGCCTTCAGTCCCGTTCTGGCCTCATATTGCTGTCCCACTTCCGCGATGAAACGTTCCACCGCGTCCTCGTGCACGAGGGATACCGTGCAGCCGCCAAAGCCGGCTCCCGTCATTCTGGAACCGAGCGTACCCGGAATCCGCTGGGCTTCTTCCACCAGAGCATCCAACTCGTCGCCCGTGACTTCGTACAGATAACGCAAAGAGTCATGGGACTGATTCATGTACTGTCCGAAAACTTCCAGATTCCCCTCTTTCAGAGCCTTCACGGAATCAAGCACGCGCTGGTTCTCCTCGACGACATGCTGGGCGCGTCTTCTGACGGTCTCATCCTGGATGCTGTCCCGCAAGGTCGCGAATTGATCCGGATTCAGCTGGGCGAGATACGATAACGCCGGGAGCTCCTTTTGCAAAATTTCCAAAGCGCGGTCGCATTCGCTGCGGCGTTCATTATATTTGGAATCGACGAGCCCGCGCCGTTTGTTGGTATTCGAAATCACGATTTTGTATGCTCCGGTCCGGAAAGGCACCAGCTCATACTCCAGCGTATCGCACATTAACAGAATGGCATGATCCTGCTTGCCGTTGGCTACGGCGAATTGATCCATGATGCCGGAGTTGACGCCGACGAACAGGTTTTCCACCCGCTGCGAAAGCTTTGCGATCTCCACCGTATCCGTCTCCTTGCCCTCCATCTTCAAGAAGGCGTAAGCCGTGACCACTTCGATGGACGCTGAGGACGAGAGGCCTGCCCCGTTCGGGATATCCCCGTGGTACAGCAGGTCATAGCCGCTGCTGAGCCCGCAGCCGATTTTATTCAGCTCGGTAATGACGCCGACCGGGTAATCCGTCCATTGATCGATTTTGTAGCCATAATCCTCGTTCAAACTGATCGTTAATTCATAGGGGATATTGGTGGATGAAAAGCTCACCTTGTTATCGTCACGCGGTCGGATAATCAAGGTTGTGCCAAACTCCAGGGCTGCCGGAAGCACATAACCCCCGTTGTAATCCAGATGCTCCCCGATCAGGTTCACGCGCCCTGGCGCATTAAATATGCGAACCTTATGCTGGCTCTCACCGTGCTTGTCCATAAATCTTTCCATAAGCTGTTGCGTCGTCACTGCCTATCACTCCATCCTGTACATATGGTAGTTTTACTGTCTTCAGTATAATGGAAATCTCGTTTACCGATAATGAAATCTTGTGTGATACATATGGATTTATGTGACTTATGGAGGTACAATAAATTTATGATCACGAAATCCCTATAGTTCCTCTTTTTCCCAAACTCATTGTAAAGGAAAATGAATGATGAAACCAACCTATTCTGTTGCTTCCAACCCAGCACAGCAAGGCGGCGGCTGGCTCCACGTGCGATTCGCCGGCGAGAGCCAGACCCTTCCGGAGCATGCGTTGGGGCCCAAAATATTCGATCATTACCTCTTGCACATCATCGAATTGGGCCATGGCGTATTTCGGACCGAAACCGACAGATACCAGCTCGGGCCCGGCGATTGCTTCCTGATTCATCCCGGCCAGATTGTCAGCTATGTATCCGATGCGAGCCAGCCGTGGCGTTACCGCTGGGTCGCCTTTGACGGAGAACACGCCGATGAAGAGATATCCCGTTTGGGGCTCACGCCCGAAAAGCCTGTCCTCCACCTCGTGGAGAACAACCCCATTCCCGGCTATGTATCCCTCATCCAGGGCCATTTTCAATCCAGGGAAGAAAGCTCTCACATGGCCGCCATCGGTTACCTGCATTTAATCTGGGCCGAGATCATGAATCAGAGCGACCGGCCGTCCCGATTGACGCTGTCAGAACCCCAGGTTCAGCGCACGGTGAAGCAGATGATCAGTTACATGGCTTCCCAATACGCCCATCCCGTCTCGATCGAACAGATGTGTACGAGCCTAGGCTACAACCGCGCATACCTGTCACGGATCTTCAAGCAGGAAACGGGCATGACTCCGATCACGTATCTGCTTAAATTAAGAATCGACCAATCCAAACGGCTGCTGCGCGAACGTCCCGATTTGTCCATCGAGCAGGTTTCCGCATCGGTCGGACTGACCGACCCGCTCTATTTCTCACGCCAATTCAAGCGGCTCGTCGGCCGATCCCCGTCGCGGTACCGCAAGGACATCATCTCTTCATCCGCGCTTACTTAAAGAGTGCGCCCAAGCCATCCCTTAGCAAAAAAAGGAGCGCCCTTCAGGTCGGTTATCATCCTAAAGGCGCTCCTTTTCATGTATCTATTTTAATGCCACCGTGTTTTCGCCAGCATCTATCCTTCCGAAGAAGATGCATTCTCCGTTTTGAGAATCGCTTCGATCCGATCCAGCTCTTCCTTCGAGAACTCCAGATTGTTCAAGGCAGCCACGTTGTCTTCAATCTGGCTTACTTTGCTAGCTCCGATCAGGGCAGACGTCACCCGGCCGCCGCGCAGAACCCAGGCGAGCGCGAATTGAGCCAGACTCTGGTTCCGGGCTTGGGCGATTTGGTTCAAGGCTCTGATCTTGCGCAGCACCTCAGGCGTGATATTGCTTTCGTTCAGGAACACGGATGCGCTTGCGGCACGGGAATCGACAGGCACGCCGTTCAAATATTTGTTCGTCAAGAGCCCTTGAGCAAGCGGCGTGAATGCGATGCTTCCGACCCCGTTCTCTTCCAGGACGTCAAGCAATCCGTTCTCCACCCAACGGTCCAGCATGGAGTAGCTCGGTTGATGGATGAGCAGCGGGGTACCCAGGTTTTTCAAGATCGATATCGCTTCCCGGGTCTTCTCCGGCGAATAGTTGGAGACTCCGACATACAGCGCCTTGCCGGAACGAACGAGATGATCCAGCGCTGCCATGGTTTCCTCGAGCGGCGTTCCCGGATCCATCCGATGATGATAGAAAATATCCACATAGTCCAGGCCCATTCGCTTCAAGCTCTGGTCGAGGCTTGATACCAGATATTTACGCGATCCGAAATCGCCGTAAGGACCGGGCCACATATAATAGCCGGCTTTGGACGAAACGACGATTTCGTCACGATATGACTTAAGGTCTCTGGAAAGCACTTTACCGAAAGTCTCCTCGGCAGAGCCTGCAGGAGGTCCGTAATTGTTCGCCAGATCGAAGTGGGTGATGCCCAGATCGAAGGAGCGCGTAATCATGTTCCGCCCGTTCTCGTACGTGTCGACGCCACCGAAATTATGCCATAATCCAAGGGAGATCGCGGGAAGTTTAAGCCCGGACCGCCCCACGCGGTTATACTTCATTCCTTCATAGCGGTCTTCGCTAGCCACATAGGTCACTTGCAATCCCTGCCTCTCTAAGTGAATAGGTCCATTGCTAAATTCCATCTTATCGCGTTTGGTCTTCCTTTGACAAGAAAACGATTACAGGGACAGGTACGGCAATACGCCGCCTTTTGTCCCCTCACGTGCTGATCAGTTTATCCACCTGCGTCATGACTTGACCGATCCGATCCGCAATCAGGAGGCCTGCCCGATGATCGTATGGGGTTGGATCTGCATTCAGCAAAGCTACCTTGCTTCCATGAAAATAGGAGATCAAACTAGCGGCGGGGTGTACCGTCAGGGAAGTCCCCCCAATAATCAACAAGTCGGCCGTCGATATTTCCTGGATCGAGCGCATGATGACGTTCTGGTCCAATTCCTCTTCATACAGCACGACGTCCGGCCGAACCAGCCCCCCGCAATCCTTGCAGCGCGGGACGATTTCCTTAATGTCCAGAATCTCCTGAAGGCTGTAGAATCGGGAGCAATCCATGCAATAATTGCGGTGCACGGAACCGTGAAGCTCCAGCACCTCGGAACATCCCGCCGACTGATGCAGGCCATCGATATTCTGCGTGATGACCGCCTTTAGCTTCCCGTCATGCTCGAGTCTCGACAATAGGCGGTGACAGCCGTTCGGCTGCGCAAGCGGGTGCAGCATCTTGCTCCGGTAAAAGTCGTAAAACACTTCCGGATGCTGCATAAAAAAAGTATGGCTGAGCATGACCTCCGGCGGATACGGAGACTGGTGCTCGCTCTGGTACAGTCCGGCTGCCGAACGGAAGTCTGGTATTCCGCTCTCGGTGGAGGTACCCGCTCCCCCGAAAAAAACAATGTAGTCGCTCGCTTCGATCCATGTTGCCAACTGCTCGATCTTTTCCCTGTTCTCCACTCTTATACACCTCCGTACAGCCCTTAAAATAACACGTCTACCTGTGCACGTCTAATTCATTATAATCGGATATGACAACATCGGCATCTGTCAGATGCGCCGGCTCCCCTTCATCCGTCATTAAACCTACGGCCAGCGCAGCGCCTGCTTGCTTCGCCATCTGCATATCCGCGTTGCTGTCGCCGATGACGACCGCTTCCTCCGGTTTGATCCCGAGCCGGCGGCAGGCCGCCTCGGTCATTTCGGGGTGCGGCTTGCCATTTCGAACCTGATCTCTTCCCATAATGACCGTAAAGTACGAGCGAAGCCCCATCCATTCCAACTGCTCCACGGCGCCTGAGGTTTGATCCGAAGTCACCACTGCCATCTTCACGGAGGCCAAGCTGCATTTTTCCAGAAAATGTTCCAGTCCGGGCATCGGGAATGCCGGCTTTCGCTGACGGACTTCGTACATGGCATTTTTCGTAATCTGATGGACCTGCACAATCGCCTCGTTCCATGGCATCCCGGCTGCGTACAATTGCCAGGCCAGAAGCCCGTTCGTCTCCTCCACGGTGCCCATGGCGAGCGGACCCCGCAGATCATACCCCGATACGCGTCCGCCGGCATCGTGCTTGGTCCCCAGCACCTTCTCTTTCGGCAGCGTAAAGCCGGATCCCATCAGCTCCAGCCGTTCCTCCATGAACTCGAGCACATAATCGGCCCATCCTCCCCACAGCGCCATGAAATGAAGCAGCGTACCGTCTTTATCAAACAAGATCCCTTGGCAGGGAACGGTTCGTCCTTTCAGTTGAACAAACGGCAATGGTTCAAAACCTCCCTATCCTATTCTTGATCATACTCTTATTAAACCATGAAATAAACTCTGATTTAAGCGTTATTGGCGCATGGGATCAAGAAATCGCTCCGACTTGAAAATTTACCAATCTTTAGTCGAATGTTTTGATTCATGACAAATGGACCGTGGTAAGTAACATATACGCATAGCAAATACGACGGTAAAGGAGTGATTTGTTCATGGCCACCAGCAGCAATCGAAAGATGACCCGCGAAGAAGCCGGACGTCTTGGCGGCGAAGCCACCGCCAAAAAACACAGCCGCGAATTCTATCAGGAAATCGGCAAAAAAGGCGGCAAAGCGACGTCCAAAAACCATAGCCGCGAGTTTTACCAGGAAATCGGTCAAAAGGGCGGCGAAGCCACCTCGCGGAATCATAATCGCGAATTCTATCAGGAAATTGGCCGCAAAGGCGGCAAGAAATAGCATATCTTTTCAGTAGGAAGCCTGTTCCCGACCAAGGGGGACAGGCTTTTTCTTGGCCTTCACGACAGGCTTCCTTCCATCGCTTCCTATTAATATCATGTAGAAAAACCTACCTTTTTGTGATAGACTCATTTAAAACCTATTCGCTGTTTACAGGTACCCGGCTGCTTTGCCGGAAGACCGCGCTAAAGCGTAACAATTTTAAAATAGATCTGGGGGGAAATCGACATCATGACAACCAAAAAAATGCGTTCAGACATGATCAAGAAAGGCTTTGACCGCGCGCCGCACCGCAGCTTGCTGCGTGCAGCAGGCGTTAAGGAAGAGGATTTCGGCAAACCGTTCATCGCCGTGTGCAACTCTTACATCGATATCGTTCCGGGTCACGTGCATCTTCAGGAATTCGGCAAGATCGTGAAGGATGCGATCCGTGAAGCCGGCGGCGTTCCGTTCGAGTTCAACACCATCGGCGTGGATGACGGAATTGCCATGGGACATATCGGCATGCGCTACTCGCTGCCAAGCCGCGAGATCATTGCGGATTCCCTGGAAACCGTTGTATCCGCCCACTGGTTCGACGGTATGGTGTGTATCCCGAACTGCGACAAAATTACGCCCGGCATGCTGATGGGCGCCCTGCGCGTTAACATCCCGACGGTGTTTGTCAGCGGCGGACCGATGAAGGCCGGCGTGGACAGCAAAGGCCGCAAATTGTCCCTGACTTCCGTATTCGAAGGCGTCGGCGCTCACCAGGTCGGCAAAATCAATGACGATGAGCTCCTGGAATTGGAACAATACGGATGTCCAACCTGCGGATCCTGCTCCGGCATGTTCACCGCCAACTCCATGAACTGCCTCGCCGAAGCGCTGGGTCTGGCTCTGCCGGGCAACGGCACCATTCTTGCCATCGCCGAAGAGCGCAGAGAGTTTGTTAAACAATCGGCCAAACAATTGATGGAACTTGTCAAAATGGACCTGAAGCCGCGTGACATCGTAACCCTGGAAGCTATCGACAATGCGTTTGCGCTCGATATGGCGATGGGCGGCTCCACCAACACGGTGCTTCATACATTGGCGCTTGCCCAAGAAGCCGGCCTTGATTACCCGCTGGAGCGGATCAACGAAGTCGCTGACCGCGTTCCACACATCTCCAAGCTGGCTCCGGCTTCGGATTACTTCATCGAGGATGTGCATTTGGCAGGCGGAGTAAGCGCGGTTCTGCACGAGCTTCTGAAGAAGCCCGGCGCACTGCACGGGGATTGCATTACCGTAACCGGCAAAACGCTGGCCGAGAACGTAGAGGGCTGTGAAATCCAGGATGAGAACGTCATCCATCCGATCGATTCCCCGTATTCCGAGCGCGGCGGACTCGCGGTACTGTACGGCAATCTGGCTCCTGAAGGCTCCATCATCAAAGTCGGTGCGGTCGATCCGTCGGTTGGCGGATACCATAAAGGACCTGCCATCTGCTTTGACTCCCAGGACGAGGCGCTAAGCGGCATTGCCAACGGCAAGGTCAAGGAAGGCCATGTGGTTGTCATTCGATATGAAGGGCCGAAGGGCGGACCGGGCATGCCGGAAATGCTGGCGCCGACCTCGCAGATTGCAGGCATGGGGCTTGGAGCCAAAGTCGGTCTGATCACTGACGGACGCTTCTCCGGCGCTTCCCGCGGCATCAGCATCGGACACATCTCGCCGGAAGCGGCTGAAGGCGGACCTATCGCTTTCGTTGAAGACGGGGATATCATCGAGCTGGACCTGAATAAACGGACGATTCAATTGCTGGACGTTTCCGAAGAGGAAATGGCTGTACGCCGCAGCAAATGGGTTGAGTTCGAACCGAAAGTGAAAACCGGTTACCTTGCCCGCTACTCGAAGCTTGTGACCAACGCCAGCTCTGGCGGCGTATTGAAAATCTAATCCTTAATAAAGCAAAGGGGTTATCCCGCGCAGGCATTTGCAGCAGCCTGCGGGGATAACCCCCTTTTTTATAACCAAAACCATCTAAGAGATAATCCATGCATAATAGCGGAAACCATCGATTCGATGAACTACATGCCTTGCGATACACTGGCAACCGCCAGATCACCCGCATGCTCCTGTTGAACTTCCTGCTGTTCCTCCGATGGAGGCAAAACCTGCGTTTTCTTCTCCGCATAACGTCCGATCAGAACATCCACCGGCATGATGAGCATTTTCGGCTCCATCATCTGGGTGCCCTCCTTCAGGCGGGCCTGCCCTTTCGGGTGAATGACGCTGAGCAGCAGTTTCAGATACAGTCTGGACGAGCTTGCGAACAGCCCCCGAGGCAAATCCATCACATGGAATCCGAATTGCTCGGGGCCCCGCGAAATCATGGTTACGGCATACAAACCTTTGATATCCTTAAACTCGGGCCGGTCCATCACCATGTTCGCCAGAGAAGGCAAATCCTTCTGCACGGCACGAATCATTTTGATGGCAAGCTGCACTTCCGAGCGGGAGCGGCTGCCGATCTCGAACAATTTTTTGTTGTCAAAGTGGAGCTCGAGCACCTGGTCTCCCTTCTCAAGCCGGCTGCCGTCTTCCATCACGACCGTTTTGCCGGTGAAGGCACGCTTTCGGAAATGCAGCATCGGATCCTCCGGATTAACCGTTTCGAGCGCGAACACCGCATGAAATGCTTTTTCCCACAAGAGCCACAATGAGACGATCAACCGCTTGAGAGGAGACAGCTTCTTCGCTTTCGCTTTGCTTTCCTTAGCCATCATGTCGTCGATTCGGATGCTTCTCATTCCTTTCTGCTCTGCGACTTTCAGTACGCGTTCCAAGGCAATCAGCATTTGCTCCGGCGCATCGGGGTTCGCTCCCATCGTCGTACCGCAGTCATGGAGGAGCATAACCTCGCCGCCGTTCAGCTTGGCCAGCATACGCTGAGTCAGCTTGTCAGCGCCGATCTTGCTTCGCCAATCATTAAACATCGAGGACCATAAGATGATGCGGCAGCCGGTATTCTTGGCAAAATCGAATAGATTCACGATTCCCCAAGGCGGTCTGTAATATCTCGAGCGCTCGCCGGTTATGGCGTAGATGATATCGTCCGTGCGCTTGACTTGCTTGCGGACGGTCACGGGTCGCATTAACCAATTGCTCTTGTGAACATAGTTGTGAATCCCGATCAGATGACCCTCGCTATGAATGCGTTTGACGACCTCCGGATGCTTCTCGGCATGGGAACCGACCAGAAAAAAAGTCGCTTTCATATTATACCGCTTCAATAGATCCAGCAGTCTTGGCGTATAGAACGGATCAGGACCATCATCAAAGGTTAAGGCGAAGTCTTCCAAGCCTGTTCCCCTGCGAAATACTCGAAAACCGAATATCCGGGTCAGGATGCCGGGAATGAATGCATAAAAAGATGAAAGGTAAAACAACCATAGCAGTAACGTTTGCATGCTAACTCCCCGCTTTTTATTTCTTTTTCTAATGAAAGACACTATTATTATTTTATCATAGCACTTAAAGAAATAGGCTTTTTTTTCGCAAATCGTGTACAATGATATCTATCAATAAAGTATAAAGGAGCCGATATCCCACTATGCTTCCCTTGTATAAAAAATATTGGAGAACCGCCTTCGATATAGGTTTAATCGTGCTTACGGTTTACTTGATCATGCTCATATTCAGCAAGCTTTACCAGATTGCGGCTCCGGTGTTTTTATCTTTCCTCGTTTTCCTGATTATTGAGCCTTTCTCCAAATTCCTGCACCGCAGGGGGCTTCCGAAGCCCTTCGCCGCGGCGATATCCGTTCTGCTCTTCCTGCTCGTCATCCTTGGCATCCTGTTTGGAGCCGGAGCGCTCATCGTATCGCAATTCATGAACCTGCAGGACAATTTGCCGGCTTACACCCAAACGATCCAGAAGCATTTCTCGGAAACCCTGATGTTCCTGCAGACGAAGCTCGACGCGCTGCCGCCGGATCTGACGGACCGCCTGAACGGTTACTTCCAAGACATTACCACCTTTGCCCAGGGCGCTGCCGAGTCGTTCTTCCGTTACATCGTTGGATTCATGGGGTCGTTCTCCTCGTTCATCGCGAATTTCGGGGTTGCGATTATCCTCGCTTTCTTCCTGAGCACGGAAATCGGCAGCTGGCGGAGAATCGCCAAGGACAAGACGCCGAAGACGCTTAAGACGGCTTTCGTTTTCCTGAAGGACAATGTATTCAAGGCAATCGGCTCTTATATTAAAGCCCAGATGAAGCTGGTCAGCATCACCTTTGTCATTGTATACATAGGACTCTTGATATTAGGTACGGGCAATTCCCTGTCCGTCGCGCTTATCTGCGCCGTATTCGATGTATTGCCGCTGCTCGGGGTTCCCGTTATTCTTATTCCGTGGATCACCTATTTGTTCATTGTAGGCAACACCGGGCTTGCAATCGGCTTGATCGTTCTGCTTGCCGTTGTGGTCATTTCCAGACAGCTGCTTGAGCCTAAAATTACGGGAAACTCGATCGGCGTATCCTCCGCCTTTCTGATGCTGTCCTTTATGATGATCTCCCTGTCGATATTTGGGGTTGCCGGTTTGATTCTGGCTCCCATCCTGCTGATTCTCATCAAGGAATTGCTTGCGCAGGGATATCTGAAGCAGTGGATCCATCTGCCGAGCGAAGAATTCGATGTGTCCCCTTGGGATATGTCCCGCTCTTACGCGGAGCCGGAGCCCGCTTCAACCGAGGCCAAGAAATCGGAGACCTGACCGAATATTTCGGTTGCCTGATTGCTGCTGTTCGTGCTCCGATTCTCCACCAATACTGCCACCGCATAACGTGGCTTCTCCACCGGGCCGTACCCGACAAACCACTGGTTGTTTCGGGCGCGGCCCTTTACTTTGACCTGAGCGGTTCCCGATTTGCCTGCAAGGGTCCATTTGCGATGATTCAAAGCGCTTCCTGTTCCCTCTTGAACGACATCCTCCATCCATTCGAGCAGGATCGAAGAGGTTTCCCGGGAAATACCGTTTCCTGCTGGGCGTTCGTACAGCGGATTCGTATCCTGAAGCAACTGGCCGTTCGCGTACCGAATCTGCTTCACAATACGCGGCTTGCTCTTCACCCCGCCATGAAGCAGCGTCACCATCGCATTAGCGGCTTGGAGCGGAGATACGGCAGCGTCTCTTTGGCCTATGCCTGTCTGCACTCTTACGCCTGCATCGGAGGCATCCGCGGAGCCTGAAAAGACCGTCCCCTTCTCTTCATGATCCAACGGTGCAAATGAGCGAAGCCCTAAAAACTGCTGTGATTGCCAGCCTACGCTTTGACCAAAGCCCAGCGCGGATGCCGCTGAGATTATTTGCTGTGGGGTTAATCTTTCCGCAAGCGTGGCAAATACGACGTTGCAGGATTCCGCAAAGCCCTCGCGCAGATCAATCGTTCCATGCCCGCCCTTTTTCCAGCAGGACAATCCGAACTTGCCGTATTCCCCATCGCAATGAAAATGTTCGTTTGGCGAGCTGAGACCATTCTCCAAAATGGCCGCTGCCGTGACAAGCTTGAACACGGAGCCTGGCGTGGCCGCTTTCAATCCGCGATTCTCCCACTGACCGTCTTTCGGATGTATCTGCTCCGGATTGTAAAACGGTCTGGATACCATCGCCACGATATCGGCATTGCGTGCATCCAGCACGACAACCGCCCCTTCTTTCATGCCCGCTTTTTCCGTGATGTCCTCGATCCCCCGCTGAATGTCGATATCGATCGTTGTGGATACCCGTAACGGATAGTACCGATTGTCCGGCGCCTTCACCATCGGCTTCATATCCTGAATCACTTCATTCGTGCTGTTTACCGGAAAATAGACGACCGTAGGTCCTTCACCCCGGATCAGCGAATCCATCGTCTTCTCCAGTCCGCTGGTTCCCGAAATCTCCGGATAATCCTGAAAGAACAGGCTTTCCTTACGCTGGCCGGATACAAAACCAAGCCACTGCATGCCCGATTGGCGATTACCGTACCGCTGCTCATAAGGAAGAACCTTGAGTTTGGGGAGCTCAAGCTCGCGAATCTGCTCGATCTGCTCCTTGGACAAGGAACGCGGAATGCGGGAATCCGCTCCATGCCACAGCTGCGGCTCCTTTAGCTTGCCCCAGATTTGCAGCAACTGATTCGTGTCCGTTCCCAGGATGCGGGCCAGCTTGGCAACCTGATGATGGGCGTTCCTCAGCTCCTTCTCGCCGGCCGGAAACAATACGGCTGTCCAGATCAAATTGCCTGTGAGCGGTTTTCCGTTGCGATCCGTAAAATGTCCGCGGCCCGAATCCAGCACGATGCCCCGTTCCCGCTGGATAAGCGATGCCTCCACCATTGTATGCCGGCTTCCGGGGACCCGTTGATGCTTCATCACGAGCTGCACCCAAGCAAGGCGCATCGTCAAAATAGCAATCAGTACCGTCAAAATCAGCCATCCGTATGTAATTCGTTTATTGCGGATTAGCCTCATGTTTCCGCTCCTCCAATTGAGTCTTTGTTTCCTCATTATTTCCATATGGAACCTGACTCAATCATGTTCGCTTCTCTCTGCACCATCATCCGGTTTCTCCGGCTGCTTCCAGGGCGGATCCCCGTATTTGTGCAGATACCGGTTCGTTTGGAATAAGGTCAACGGTACGAGGATGAGCAGCAGTATACCAATCACGACAAGCGGATTTAACAAAATATCGTAGCGAAGATCCATGAATTCCATCAACCTGCCTTCCTTATTCCGTCCCGGTAATGGTTCCAATGGTTCGGACTCTTGCGTCTGCGTGCACATGGATCTTGCATTGCGAAAAAATGTTTTGACCTCGGTCCCAGTCGTCCTTGTAACGGTTCCAAGTTTCGTACTCCTGCTCTTGGCATTTCTTCCAGAAGCCCAAAAAGTCCGATTTATAATCGTTCTGGGCCTTTCGAATGACATCCATTGCGATTTCCTTGATCCGTTCCTCCGTCTTGCGTTTGATCTCCCCGTTTAGTTCGCGAACGATTTCGCTCTCTTCCATCTCAGCTTCCCCAATATTGCCTCTGACCGAAATTTCAACGTCAAACTCGGGAAGTCCGCGATCGTCCAGATGGACTCGAATGATCCGGTTGAATTCCCTGACTTCATAAACGAGCTGTTTGCCGTGAACGACCAGTTCCAGGGATGCGGTTTTTACCGTTCCCTGCATCATGTTCCGGCCCGTGGTTTCATCGTTGTCCAGGAATCCCATGAACCTGTAGTTCTCGCCGTTAAACACAGCCGCGCCGCTGGTGGATACTCTGTCGTCTTGCGTGATCGATACCCGGGGCAGCGCATAACTCGACTTGGACAACAGGAAATGATGCAGTTCCCCCATATTCGTTGGAGGCGTGATGGATTCGCTTTTGTCCTTATTTTCTTGCGTCGAACGAATGTACTGCACGGGCAGGGTTTCAATCTTTGAATGGATCTCCAGGATCTTGCTTGCCTCTCCCTCAGCGACCATAATATTGGAAGCTCGCCGGTTCTCCGGATCCCGGACAAACAAATCCAGTACATCGCCTATGTGCTCCGTTCCGGCTAGCGCTTCGGAGATAATGATCACTTGATTATGGGCCAGGTAAGGAGAGCGGCTGATCTCATTCGACATCTTCCGGGCGGCTTTGAATACGCTGCTCGCGGTCGAGGACAGATTGATAAAAGGGCTCCCTCCCTCACTCTTTTGGCCGCTGGAGCCTTTCATCTGCGTAGGCACGACAATTTGAAACGTAAGCTTAATTTGTCCTTCCTCTGCCGCGTCAAGAGCCGTGCCGACTACAAATCCGCGCTCCTCGATTTCGATGCGGTCCCAGCAGCCGGCTGTCGGCCATAACAGCATAAGCGCCAGGAACATCCGGAGTTTTCTAGCCATCCCCCTTCACCCCCCGAACTTTAGCGATCAAGAGCAGCAGTGCCGGAAGCACCCATGCGAATCCGACCCCCATATAACTGATCCATTCGGCAAATACGTTGAGTTCTCGGAGCGAGCTCGGCAATAAACCGAGGATGAACAGTACCGGTCCAAGAACAAGGATCATCGTAAATCTTCGATGTTTAGGGAATACGGATTCCAACGCCAATAAAGCCACGTCAAACGCCATCGCATTCGTGCTGAACAACGTCATCAACCAGATGACAAAAAAGAAAAATTCAAACCGTTCGAATATTCCTCCCGGAACTTCAACCTCTTTGGCCAATTCGGCTAACGGATACAGCGTATTGGAAACCACCATCGGTCCAAAAACGCCAATGACAAACACAAAAACAACAAAGTATATGCAGATCGGTATCATCAGCCCGCGTAAGATAGAGCCTGGAAGCTTGCTTTTCCTAGCGACATAGATGTTGTAGAACAGCATGATCTCCAGTCCGAGGTAGGAGAATACCGTATCCTTCGAAGAGGCAACGATTCTTCTCCAATCGGTTTTAAACACAGGCAGCAGAAAGTGCATGTTTAAGCTTCCAAGATTCAAGAGGACGATCAGCAGCAAAATCGTGACGACGATTGGAAAGAAAATCAGGTTCAAGCGCACCAAAGCGATGCTTGGACCGGCAACGGCATAGATTAATACCAGCAAGTAAACCAGTCCGATGATTTCCTCCGGCGTGTTATCGAATAAATACAGCCTCGTTATCGTAGAAACGCCGCGCACTTGATAACTGACAAATAACAAAAAGTAGAGACTCATTAACAGCGTCAACGCATGGGCTGCTTTTCGGCTCAAAATCATCGAGGCCATTGCATGATAGTTTTTACCGGGAAACCTCGAAGCCAATGCGCCGATGGCCCAAGCAAATACAAATGCGATCATGCCGCCCAGAATGATCGGCATCCAGCCATCCGAGAACTGGGTCTTCTTCGCAATCGTATGGGGGAGCGTGAGGATTCCGAATCCAATCATCATATTGCTGACAGAGTAGATAATCTCTTTTCTGCCGATTGTTTGACTGCTTCGTTGGTTAAGGTTCAATACGAATCACCGCTTTTTTGCCCGATGGATATCCTGGGGCTTCATAAATAAAGGTCTGAGCGTAAGCCAAGTCACCGGCACGCGGATAAACATATCCTTCCAATCGTGCTGAACAGAGGGGGCAATGGGACTCAGATACGGGATTCCGAAACTATGCAGCCTCATCAAGTGGATACAGATCATGATAAAGGTCAGCACGATCCCATACAGTCCCAAAAAGCTTGCAGCAATCATGATCGCAAAGCGCAGCATTCGAAAAGAAATGCCTGCGCTGTAAGACGGAATGGCAAAGGAGGATATTGCTGTCAGTGCCACGATGATGACCATAATCGGGCTCACGATCCCCGCCTGAACCGCAGCCTCCCCGATCACAAGTCCTCCGACAATACCGATCGTTTGACCTATCGGTTTCGGCAGGCGAATTCCCGCTTCGCGCAGCAATTCCAGTGTAACTTCCATCAGTAAGGCTTCGATCACTGCAGGAAAGGGCACCCCTTCCCGTGAAGCAGCAATCGAGAATACGAGCTTAAACGGGATCATGCCGGGATGGAAAGACAGGATGGCAATATACAGCGCGGGAAGAAACAAGGTAATTCCGATGGCCACAAGACGCAGCAAACGTATCAGCGAACCAATGCTCCATCGTTCGTAATAATCCTCCGGGGAATGTAACAGGGAAATGAAAGTAAACGGAAGCAGAAGCACAAAAGGGGTACCGTCCAGCAAAATCGCTACTTTTCCCTGCAGCAGGGCGGAAGTGACTTTATCCGGTCGCTCGGTATTGAGGATCTGGGGAAACGGCGATAAAAAGCTGTCCTCGATCCATTGCTCCACCGTCCCGGATTCAGGGGCATAGTCGAGATCCAGCGACTTCAGCCGGCGGTTGACTTCTTCGATCAGCTCCGGATTCGTCAATCCTTTAATATAGACGACCGCAAGCGACTGGTTCGATCGCCTGCCGATGGTATGGGGGTCGATCGTCAGATTGGGCTCGCGAATATGTCTTCGCAGCAGGGAGATGTTGGTGTAGATGCTTTCCGTAAATCCTACTCTCGGGCCGCGCACCAGCGCTTCGGTTTGAGGTTCCTCAATGCTCCGTCCCGGCCATTTGCGGGTTTTGATCAGCAGGACCTCTTCCGTACCCTCCAGCATAAGAATCGTATCGCCCGAAAGAATGACCGGAATGACTTCATCCCAGCGTCTCGTTCGGTTGGTGATCTGCAGGGATATCATCCGATTCTCGATTTCATGGAGAACATGCCGCACATCCTTCATGGATGACGCGTATTGCTCCGGGTTATGCTGAATCGGCTGGATAATCTGCTCCTTAATCAACAACTGATCGGATAATCCTTCCAAGCTGACAATGGCTGAGGTATATGAAACGCCCCCAACCTGAAGCACTTTGGTGGTGAGGTCGCTGGGGTCATTGAGCAACAGACTTAATGTTTCCAGGTTTTCCTTTAGGTGCGTTGACAGGAATTCAGGCGTTTGGCCAGGCTGCTTCGTCTTCATGTGACCTCGACTCCTTCAACCATATTCTCCGTTATGATACCCTCTGAAATCCATTTTTATCCGTAACAGAAAAAAGGCTGCTCCTACCCGCTTAACGGATGGAACAGCCTATGAAACAACTTTCTATAATCTAAAACGAGACAAGGTCTCTTTCAGCTCATTCGATACATTCTCAAGCTGTGTTGACAGATTGACCAGCTGACTGCTGACGCTTTGCTGCTCTGTGGAGAGAGAAGCCACCTCTTCCGAAGTTGCGGAGGATTCTTCGGCTACCGCGCTCACATTGCTCATCGCTTCCGAAAGCACATTTTGAGATTCATTCAGCTCATCAATGGAATGCGTGACGGAATCCAAGCGATCGATAAATTCTACCATCTGCTGTTGAACGGATACGAAGATATCGTTCGTTTCCTTAACGGCATCCATCTGACCTTTGAAGAGCGGGTTCGCATCGAGCAGTACCTGCACGGTTTCGTTCATCTCGGCCATGATGCGGTCCGTAATTTGGCTGACCATATCGATGGATTGCCTGGATTGGTCTGCCAACTGGCGGATTTCATCGGCTACGACCATGAAGCCTTTACCGGCTGCTCCGGCACGGGCCGCTTCGATCGTTGCATTCAAGGAGAGGATGTTCGTTTGCTTGGTGATGTTCTGAAGCACATCAAGCACTTTGGCAACCGAAGATGTCGTTTCCTTCAAGCCATCAACCTTATGCATCATCGAGCGGGTCATATCCTCGGTCTGATGGGTCTTATCCAGCAAGTCGCTCAAATGCTTCGTTCCCAGCTCACTGGAGCTTTCTACGTGACGGGCCGATTTGCCCATCTCTTCGTTAGCCGTAACAACGATTTGCATCTGCTTCGAGATGTTGTTGGTCAGATCGCTGCCGCGCTCTGCTTCAACTGCCAGACTGCTGGCTCCGTTCGCAATTTCCTCGGTAGCCACGGCAATTTCTTTGGCCGAAATCGCAGTCTTCTTCGAGGCATCGCTTAATTCTGCAGCCGTTCGAAGCACTTCCTGGGCGGTATTGCTCGTTTGCTGCACGAGTCCGGTAATCTGCTCCATCATATCGTTGAAGCTGGCCGAGAGCTGACCGATTTCGTCCTGGCTCTTATGGTCTGTACGAACATTCAAATTCCCTTTAGCGCCTTCCTTCATCAGCAGGTTCAGCTTGCCTATCGGACGGGCAATCATTCTTACCATCCAAATACCGATCAGAATGGCAAAAATAACGTCGATCGCAGCCACGATCAGCGTGATGACCAGTATGCTGGAGGCATCCTTCGTGAGCTCGCTGGTTTGGACAGAGCCTACGAGCTTCCAATCGTTCGTGCTCAGCGTATTGTAAACCGCCAGTACATTTCTTCCTTCCTCATCCTTCGTTCTTACGTCATCCGTTTTGGTGTCGGCCGGAAACTCTTTCGCAAACGTCCAAGCGGTTTCCGAACCCACGATGGAGGAATCGCTGGAGGAAACAACGATGCCTTCCGGACTGATCAATTGCAGTTGACCGTTCTCGCCAAGGTTAATTCCCTTCAGCTGGGCATCCAGCACCGAGGCGTTCAGTTCAAACATGACGACATACGTAGACGTCAGGTCGTTCATGGAACCCAAGGAGCGGGCAATCGTGAAATACGGAGCACCGCTGTTCTGCATCGTTGGCAGCCACATAATCTTCTTGTCGCCTTCCTTCAGTTCGGCATACCAGCTTTGCTCAAGGACGGTTTTGGAGGATTCCGAGGATTGTCCTGCGGATATGATCTTCTCTCCCTTGGAAGGGATCAAATAAATGGCTCTGATGGCCGAGTCCGACGTAATCTGATTGGATAGTTTATCGCGGATGGTCCGCTCTACCGTAAACGCATCGTACTCGCTTAACTTCTTATCCGTGTACTCGGACAACAACTTCTGCAATTCAATGTCATAGAAGATTTGTCTGCCGGCATTCTCGTACTTATCCAGAATGATGTCGATTTTCTCGGAGGTTTGGATAATCGTCTGCTGATTGCCGTTCGCAGCATTCTTCTCAATCGTGTCCTTTGCCTTGTTGTAAGACAGATACCCCAGGACGATCACAAAAAATACAATGGCTGACAAAAAGATCAGGAACAACCGGATTCCGACGGATTTTGCCGGGTTCATCGGCATCCGGCTTATGGCCGTTCCCATGTTGGAAACGAACGACTTGGCAGTATGTATCCCTGATGATGCCGAAGGCGTTTTCTTTTTCTCTTTGTTTCCCCCGGGCTTCTTGTCCTTTTTCGGTTTCTTATCATGCTGCTCAACTTCTGACATTAGCTGTTCACCTACCACAATCATATTATTAATACGTCGGTCCAATCCCCTGAAACGTATTCGTTACTCTTTATTTCGACAATTGGGGGTGTTTTCCTTTGGGTTTTCGCAAAAAAATAATTCTTAAATCCTAATTTTTTTGTAAACAAAAAGAATCCAAGGTCCATCCACAGACCCGGATTCTCAATTGTGTAGTTCTTAAGAACTGTATTTTATTATCATTTGCGTTTTCGCATCATATCAAAATGACGCACCGGCTGATCCACCTTCATGCGAATGAGCTGAAGGGGATGGCGAGCTGCATCCAGTTCGCTTCCATTCTCATCCTGGATAGGCCCAACCGTCTGCTTAAAGAAGGTCCCTTCCGGCCCGAAAAATTCGATTTGATCCCCCGGCTTAAAGTGGTTCCGCTGCTGGATGACGGCCGTTCCCGAGTGTTCGTCATATTCCATCACCAATCCCGCGAAATCATAAGGCACCGCCTTCTCTTCCGGTTCATAAATATGATCCTCATGGTCCGGCGTATCATAGAAAAATCCAGTATTCAGCGGTCGGTTGGCCGCTTTATTAATTTCCTCGATCCATTCCGGCTTCAATACATAATGGTCAGGGTCGGCCATGTAAGAATCAATCGCCTGTCTATACACATTGACCACGGTCGCAACGTAATGGATCGATTTCATCCGTCCCTCAATCTTGAAGCTGTCGATTCCGACCTCGATCAGATCCGGAATATGCTCCAACATGCAGAGATCCTTCGACCCCATCGTAAACTGATTATCTTCCGGCTGGAACAGCGGGATCTGGGTAACGCCCGGTTTGAACGGGGATGGAGCAGGGGCAGGCTGTTCCATCAGCTGCTGCTCTTCCGACACCCAATGTCCCTGCTCTTCTCGTCCATCCTCGAACAAATCATATTTCCAACGGCAGGATTGGCAGCATCCGCCCCGGTTGGAATCACGGTCCGTAAAATGGTTGGACAATACGCAGCGGCCGGAGAACGAGGAGCACATTGCTCCATGGATAAAGGCTTCGATCTCAATGTCAACATGCTCTTTAATCGCTGCGATTTCCTCCAGGCTTGCCTCCCGTCCCAGTACGACCCGCGGCAATCCTTCGTCCTTCCAGAATTTCACGGCCTGCCAATTGAGCGTGGACTGCTGCGTGCTCAGATGCACTTCAAGTTTAGGCGCAGCGCGCTTGGCAACCTCGATAATCGCCGGATCGGCAGCGATGATCGCTGCAATGCCTGCTTCTTCCAGGCTTCGCAGGTAGGATTCGATGCCTTCGATGTCCTCGTTATGCGCATAAATGTTGGTGGCCACAAACACCTTCGCGCCGTATTTCCTGGCGAATTCCACGCCTTCTTTCATTTCTTCGAAGCTGAAGTTGTCCGCATTCGAACGAAGGCCGTATTTCTGTCCTCCGATATATACCGCATCGGCGCCATAATGCACCGCAAATTTCAGTTTTTCCAAATTACCGGCCGGGGCGAGCAATTCCGGCTTGTCCAGGCGATAGCGTTTGCCTTTGTATTTTGGCTGTGCCATTGCTTCCATGCTGTCCCCTCCTTAATAAACTTGTTCCTTGTAGAAAAATCCAAACGACAATTCGCGTTCCGGATCCTGAATCGCGCGGATTCCGTCCATCCACTCTTCCTGAAATGCATAAGCTGAAGCGTCTGCAGCATAGAGATCGATCGCGTTACGATACGTTCGAATTACAACCTCATTGTAATGGCGCGGCTTCAGCAGGGTCTCCACCTTAAAGCTGTCCACGCCTGCTGCCATCAGCAGATGCAGATCCTCCAGAATGCAGATATCCTCCGAACTCATGATATGGGTGCCATTGATATCCTCATAGATCGGATATTTCTCGTCCTGGCGTTCGGCCTCGATGAGAAACAGGCCTCGCTCTTTGCCCAGGCTGCCGTCATTGACCGGTCTGCCCTGCTGCTGCATGTAACTGTTCACCAGGCGCCGCTTGGAGTGATAGATGTTGGTCATGCCGTGGACCTGGACCTGCGCTTCCAGCTGAAGCTGCGGCTTCATGTCCGTGACTTCGTCCATATTCAATTCACGCGCCAGAATAACCCGGGAGGCGCCTTTGCTTCCCCAGTAATTGGCCGTTGAATAGTTGGTGGCGGTCATTTCCGCATTCCAGTGGAGCTTTACCTGCGGAGCCAAGTCTTTTACGGTGGTTAGCACCGAGGGATCGTTGAATTCCACCGCATCCACTCCGATGTCTCCGATCGCTTTAACATAAGCGGGAAGCTCCGGCAGCAAATCATTGGTCATTAAGTTGTTCAAACTTACGTACACTTTGCTTCCATGCCCGTGAGCAAGCTGCACGACTTGCGCAATTTCGTCCAGGGTCAAACTGCCGGGCAATCTCATGCCGAAGCGGTCTTCGCCGACAAGCAGCGCATCGGCTCCGGCTTCCAAGTAAGCAGCAGCATCGGCCACGGAGCCGGCTGCCGCCAATAATTCAGGTTTGATACTCATGATGATTTCCTCCCTATTAGAGGTTGTTCAACAAGCCTCTTTCATGCCGTAGGGTTGAGGCGTCGCCTGCCTGCCGCAATCGGACTTGCTGAACACGTCATATTATTGTTGTGCCATCTTTTTGCTGGCCTCGATGTTTTTTAAATGCTCTTTGTACGTTTTGGCAAAGAGATGCTCCTGCGTACCGTCCTTCTTCGTCACATAGAACAAATAATCGGATTTCTCCGGGTTCAGGGCTGCCTGAATGGATTCCAGGCTCGGGCTCGAGATAGGCCCCGGCGGAAGTCCCTTTTGACGATAAGTGTTATACGGGCTCTCGACCTCCAGGTCGGCGTAAAGCAGCCGCTCCTTCGGCTTATCTAACAGATATTGAACGGTCGCATCGATTTCAAGCCTCATATCCTCGTCCAGCCGGTTATAAATCACGCCGGCTACCAGGGCGCGCTCCTGGTCCGCAACCACTTCCCGCTCCACCAGCGAAGCGATGGTCATGAGCTCATGGAACGTCACGCCTCGCGCCTCCAGCTGGCTCTCCCAATCCGGAATTTCAGCCAAACGCTTCTCGGTTTCCTTCAGCATGGTCTCTGCGATCCCTTTTGCCGTTAGATCCTTCTTCGGCAGTTCATAGGTCGCCGGGAATAAGTAGCCCTCCAGATGATGCCTCAGATTTGCTTCTGCGGGAATCTCTTCCGCTATGGGCACATTCCAGCCGGATGGCTGATCCACAACCTCCAGGAACTCCTTCTCGTCGATGCCGCTCTCGCGAGCGATGGTTTCCGCCATCTGAAGGATCGTATATCCTTCGGGGATCGTGAAACGGACCATTTCCTCAGGCTTCACTTCGCCGTTGTTCATCTTGGATAACAGCTCCTGGAAGGGAGTGCCCGGCGTTGCTTCATAGGTGCCCGCCATGAGACGGCTGCCTTCGCCGCTAAGCTTCAGATAACCTTTAAGTATGAGAGCATTTTTGATCAGTCCCTTTTCCTCAAGCAGATCGGCGATAGAGGATGTGCTCATGCCGGACTCCACGGAGAATTCGACGGGAGTTTCCGAGCTCTGAACGGGTTGCAAACCATTCCATACGTAGAATACGGCCCCGCCTGCAATGAGGATCAGAACCAATGCTGCTATTGCCAGTTTCTTCAATCTACTCATCCCTTCACACCAAAAGGGGCGGACAGCTCCGCCCCTTCCTGAACTTTCATTTGAAAATTAAGCATGTGCCCTGCAGGAGGGAACTTAGTCCTCGTCTCCCTCGGGAAACGTCAGCTCATCGTAGAGCTCGGACACATTCTCCCATTCCTCGTCGTCATCAATGGTGGCCAGCTCCAATCCGCCATCCGCATTCTTCACGATCCGGAGAACCTCGTACTCCTCATCGGTGCGGTCCGGCTGAACCAGAATGGCATATCCTTGACCATCCACTTCAAATTCGGCGGCAATATCATAAACCTCGAGATGGCCTTTATCGTCCTCAAGCTCAACACTCTCACCGAATGCTTCCTTAAGGGCTTGGGTCCATACGATATTCTCAACCGAAAAATCAGACATCATTCGTCTCTCCCGTCCAGCTCTTCCACGAGCGTATTGAAGGTTTCTTCAACAATGGCCCATTCTTCATCGTCTTCGATCATAAACAATTTCAGGTCTTCTCCGTCTTCCTCATAACGGAAGGCGTAAACCTCGTCGGTCTCTTCTTCTGCAGACTCCCTTGGTACGACCATCATATATTTGGCATCCGAGCCATCCACTTCGAATTTCATGATGACTTCGAACTCTTCCTCGTTGCCTTCATCGTCGGGAATATAAATAATTTCCGGTTCTTCTTCCATACCAATATGCTCATTAGCCATTGTAATCACCCTCACCTTTACCTTTTAGAATCCAAGTAGTTTTGCAAAATCAAGCTTGCCGCCATTTTATCTACAACCTGTTTTCGCTTCTTTCGGCTGACATCGGCTTCAAGCAATGTCCTTTCAGCGGATACTGTTGATAGCCGTTCATCCCAAAGGTGAACGGGTAAGGATAGGGACTCTCGCAACGTGTTTGCGAATTCCATGCAGATTTCGCCCCGCGGACCAATCGTGCCGTTCATATTCTTAGGCAGGCCGACCACAATCTCGCCGACCTCGTTGTCTTTGACGAGTGCGGCAATTCTGTCCAGCTCGCCTTCGTCGCGGCGGCGTTCGATAACTTCAACCCCTTGGGCCGTCCATCCGAACGCGTCGCTGATGGCAACACCGATTCTGCGGTCCCCGTAATCTAATCCCATGATCTTCTTCATCCCTGTGTGCTCCTAACGGTGACTGGCTAAGTAGAACCGGACCAGTTCTTCAATCAATTCATCTCGCTCTTTTTTCCGGATCAAACTTCTGGCATTATTGTGCCGAGGTATATAAGCGGGATCCCCGGACAAAAGATACCCTACGATTTGGTTAATCGGATTGTACTCCTTCTCTACCAGCGAATCGTATACCGAAAGTAGAATGTCCTGGGCGGAAGCCTCCTTTTCATCACCTTTTACATTGAACTTGACTGTCTTATCCATGGAGTCCATGTGTGACACACCTCGCTTCTTCAAAGAACATGTTTACCATGCTTCGTCGAATAAATATTTACCAGCTTGATCTAGTTATATCATAACATAATCCTAAGTCTCTACGGAAATCCAAAGCGAAATATTTAGAGAGTGTTCCAAAAAATTCGGGATTGTGTACAGCAAATGCCGCTTCCCGCTTACGGTCGCCTGCCGTACACAATCTGGACAAATCATGTTTACACGCCCCGGGCTACGAGGTCCTCCGCATGCTGCAGCGCCTGGGCAAGCTTGGAAGCATCTTTGCCCCCGGCTTGGGCCATATCCGGACGGCCTCCGCCGCCCCCGCCGCATACCGATGCGACTTCCTTAACCAGCTTGCCGGCATGATAGCCCTGCTTCACCAGCTCCTGCGGAACCGCTACGACGAAATTCACCTTGTCGCCTGCTTTGGAGCCGAGCACAAGAATGGTCTCGGGCAGCTTGCCCTTCAATTCGTCAGCGATGCCGCGGAGTCCGTCCATGCTGCCGGCCTGTACTTCGGCTGCCAGCAGCGACGTGTTGCCGACCTGCTTCACTTTGTCGGTCAGCTGGCTGGCTTCAATGGCTCCCAGCTTCCCTTGCAGGGACTCGTTCTCCCGGGCAAGATCCTTCACCTGTTGGTTCAGGCCTTCGATCCGCTTCGGCACGTCCGCAAGATTGCTCTTCAGCAAGCCGGCAGCCTGCTTGAGCAGGTCCATTTGGCCCTCCAGGTGCTCATAAGCGTAACGTCCCGTTACGGCTTCAATGCGGCGAACGCCGGAGCCGATGCCGCTCTCGCCAAGCAGCTTGAAGATTCCGATCTGGGACGTGTTGTCCACATGGCATCCGCCGCACAGCTCGATGCTGTAATCCCCGACCTGAACGACACGGACGATATCGCCGTATTTCTCGCCGAACAAGGCCATGGCGCCCATCGCCTTCGCTTCATCAATGGCCTTGCGCTCGATAACGACCGGAACGCTCTTCCATACCTGTTCATTCACGCGGCGCTCAATATCGGCCAGTTCCTCCTGCGTAATGCTGCCGAAGTGGGAGAAGTCGAAACGCAGACGCTGCGGTTCGACAAGGGAACCTGCCTGATTGACATGATCGCCAAGCACTTCCTTCAACGCTTTATGCAAAAGGTGAGTCGCTGTATGGTTCTTGACGATGTCATTGCGCATAGCCGAGTCGACCTGCGCCTTGACCGTATCGCCCACTTTGAGCTCGCCGAGCTCGACGGTTACGAAATGCACATGCTGTCCATGCGGAGCCTTGAAGAGGCCTTCCACTCGGGCACGCACGGATCCGCCTTCCAACATCCCCTGATCGCTGACCTGGCCGCCGCTTTCCGCATAGAACGGGGTAACGTCCAGAATGACCTGACAGGTCTCGCCTTCACTGACGCTGTCCGCAAAGCTGTCACCGGACACAATGGCGAGCACTTTCGCCTCGCTGACGGTGTCATTATATCCAACAAATTCACTTTTAACCGTATAATCGGAAAGAACGCCGCCTTGGACCTTCATGCTTTCCGTTTCATGACGGGCTGCGCGCGCACGGTCACGCTGTTCCTTCATCGCGGCATCAAAGCCCTCGCGGTCCACGGTCAATCCGTGTTCGGACGCATAATCCTCCGTTAAATCAAACGGGAAGCCGTACGTATCGTACAATTTGAACGCGTCGCTGCCGCTGATGACGGATTTGCCCTGCTTTTTCGCTTCGGCGCTGACGTCAGCCAGGATGTTCAAGCCGTCCGAGAGCGTTTTATGGAACTGTTCTTCTTCCGTCGCAATGACCTTCTCGATAAAGGCGCGCTTCTCAACGACCTCTGGGTAGTATACTCCCATAATATCGCCTACGGTTCCGGTCAAAGTATACATGAACGGTTTGTCCAGTCCGAGCACCTTTCCGTAACGAACCGCGCGGCGGAGCAAACGACGGATGACATAGCCGCGGCCTTCGTTGGAAGGCAGCACGCCATCGCCTACCGCGAATGCAACCGTACGGATGTGGTCTGCAATGACTTTCAAAGCGATATCGTATTCCGTCTTCTCGTTGTATTTTACGCCGGCAAGTTCTGCCGTCTTCTGAATGATCGGCTGGAACAGGTCGGTATCGAAATTGGAAGCCACGTTTTGCAGAATGGAAGCAAAGCGCTCCAGACCTGCGCCCGTATCGATGTTCTTGTTCGGAAGCGGTGTATAGCTGCCGTCCTTGTTGTGGTTGAACTGGGAGAACACGAGGTTCCATACTTCAAGCCAGCGTTCGTTCTCGCCGCCGGGGAACATTTCGGATTCGGGTGCCTCCGTGTCGTATCCTTCGCCGCGGTCATAGAAAATCTCGGTGCAAGGTCCGCATGGTCCTTCGCCGATATCCCAGAAGTTATCCTGCAGCTTGATGATGCGCTCCTTCGGGAGACCGATTTTCTCGTTCCACAGTTTATAGGCCTCCTCGTCCTCCGGATACACGGTTACGGACAGCTTCTCCGGATCGAAGCCGATCCACTTTTTGTCCGTCAGGAATTCCCAGGCCCAGGTGATCACTTCTTCTTTAAAATAGTCGCCGATGGAGAAGTTGCCCAGCATTTCGAAGAATGTATGGTGCCGGCGGGTCTTGCCGACATTCTCGATATCGTTGGTACGAATGCATTTCTGCGAGTTGGCAATTCTCGGATTTTCCGGCTTCACGCGCCCGTCGAAGTAAGGCTTGAGCGGAGCCATGCCTGCATTAATCCAGAGCAGGGACGGGTCATTATGCGGTACAAGCGATGCACTCGGTTCAATATTGTGGCCTTTCTCTGCAAAAAACTCTAGCCATTTGGAACGGATCTCACTAGCTTTCATCTCTACACTTCCTTCAGTCATAATATAGGGACACAATCATCTGTATCCGAACACAAAAAACGCCCCTGAATATAATTCAGGGACGAATGTTCTCGCGGTACCACCCTGGTTATCGTCCATTCATCCTCCAGCATGTCTTCCTTGGATAACGAATACGACGATCGCCTCGTAACAGCTTGATAACGGGAGCCGCCCGGTGAATTTTGAATCACACTCGAAAATTAGCATTCGGCTAGGGACGCTTCCAGGTTCTCGCAGCCAGCCGGAAATTCTCCGGGCAGGAACCTGTTCTCTGGGCAAGGTGCACAAAGCCTACTCGATTTTGTCATCGATTTTAACGGTTATAGGTTTATCATTTCAAGTATATATAGGGGGAATCCATCTGTCAATGCATGAACATGCCTGGTTATCGGCCGAAGGGGTCAACCGGATTTCTTCCTGACATAATAAGCGAAAACATGCTGCAGCAGCACTTTGATGACGGCAAAGACCGGTACGGCCAGAATCAGACCCACGGTTCCTGCCACCTGTCCGCCGACAAGGAGCGCAAATATGATCAGAAGCGGATGCATATGCAGCTTCTTGCCGACCACTTGCGGCGAGATGACATTGCTCTCCAGCGTCTGGCAGACCATATTGACCACCGCCACCAGCAGCACCATCCTCCAGGAAATCGTGGATGCCATCACAAGCGCAGGAGCTGCCCCGAGAAAGGGGCCTAGATACGGGATGATGTTAAACACCGCCACGATGCTGGCCAGCAGCAGCGCGTACGGCATGCCCACGATCATGTACCCCACGTAAGCGAGAACGCCGATGATCAAGCATACCAGAAATTGTCCGCGGACATAATTCCCGAGGGCCGTGTCGATCTCTTTCAGCAGCGTGACGATCGACTTCCGGCGGCTCCGCGGCAGATAGGATACGGCGGTTCGCTGGAACACCTCAAAATCTTTTAATATGTAGAAGATCAGGAACGGAACAATTAACACATTAAACAGGATGTTGATGGTGTTGCCGATATTGTCCATGAAATCCGAAATTCCACCGGCCAGCCTCGACTCCATCTGCAGGAACCAGCTGTTGACGCCTGTCCTTACTCCCGGGGGCAGCAGCCTGCTGTCCAGATTGGTCATCAGGCTTTGGGCGTTCATCGATAATTCAGGCAAGTGCTCGTTGAGCTCCTCCAGCTGCCGGATCAGCATCGGAATCATATTGATCAGAATGACGGCCAGCGAAGTCAGGAAGACGGCATAAATGAGCAGCACCGCAATGCTCCGCGGAACTTTGCGGTCAGAGAGCGTGCATACAATCGGATTCAACACATACGATATGATCATGGCAACCAAAAATGGCGCCAGGACGGCCTTAAGAAAGCGATAGACATCCAGAAACAGCGGGCGCAGCAGCCAGACAAAATAAAGGGAGATGAGTCCAAGCATCAACCAAACCAACAACCGAAACCATTTGTTCTCGGTCAGCTGTTCCACACAGGCACCCTCCTTTTTTCGAAAGCTACCCTGTAGTATATGTACAAGCTTCCAGAAATAAACTAACATTTCCGCCGGCCAAAATGAAAAAGACTCCTGCTACTCAGCCGCACGGGCCTTAAGCAAGGAGTCGTTGATCTTACGCTATGTACGCGTTCTTCAGGAAGACGCGTGCATCTGAGGAAAATCCGGCTGCATGTCATCGCCGAAGAACAAATCATCCAGCGAGCTGAGCGTGCCGTCCTCTTCTACCTGGTATACGGACATTTTCTCTCCGTTAACCGTCAATTCGATAAAGCAACCCCAGCAATAAAACTGGTGGGAGCCGATTTTTCCGATATCTTTGGAACTACAGTTTGGACATTTCATCCTACCTCACCCTATCCGTTCACAGAATTAATGGCTTTTTCCAGACGCTGTTCGCTCATCGGGGGTACCATGACGGCACTCTCGCCGATAGCCATTTCCGCTGTGCAAGGCAGCCATTTGCGACCTTCGATCAAATCCGAGACAAATCCATCGGATATTTCCAACCCTAGTATTGTATTGCCCTGTTCCTGCTCAAAATAAACATCCGATATACGACCGAGCAGGACACCATCCTCTGTCAGGACCTGCATCTCTTTCAATTTGCGCTTGCCCAAAAGGTACGTAAGCGGTATATCGTTGGCGCCCAATTTGCGGACAGCCTCTTGGCTCCGGATCATGACGGCATCTTCCCCGTAGGCTACGATATCTTCCCATGAGACGCTTTTCACATGAGAGGAAAACAAAGCCTTGCCTTCAAGCTCCAATCCGGTAATCAACCAGTTCTCATCTAGTATAAAATCGTGGATTTTGCCGATTTCCTTACCGTTCTCCACGTCGAATACAGCCAGTCCGATCATTTCTTGAAGTTTCATAACCGTGGACACCTCCTCATCCTTCATGGTTTGAAATCAACCGCGGTTCCCAAAAAACGCTGACCGACGGGCAATTTCCAAGGATGAAATGGACGAACGCATACCCCCTATTCCGTAGAAGGAGAAATCCCTTAACATCTATTTACGTAACCGATTAAGGATGGTTCCAATTTTTTGGGCAGTGTACTCCATTTCTTGAGTAGTATTACCCAAACCGAAACTAAAACGAATCGCGGAGCGCAAAACAGGGTCAGAAAGTTTCATTGCTCGGAGTACATGGGATATTTCCAGGGATCCCGACGTACAAGCCGAGCCGCTTGCCGCCGCAATTCCTTCCATATCGAGGTTCATCAGCATCGTCTCCGTATTGGCACCGGGAAAGCTGATATTCAGGATGTGAGGTAGGTGATGTTCCGGGTTTCCATTGATCACAAAAGAATTCTCGCCAATCTCCTGACGAAGCCCGTCAAGGAGGGTCGATCTCAGTTCGCGATAATGCTGGATTCGCGTCTCCATATTCTGCACGGTCCATTCCACTGCCGCAGCAAAACCGGCGATTCCGGCCATATTCTCTGTCCCGGCCCGGCGCTTCTTCTCCTGCAGCCCTCCGAACAGACGGGGAGATACGCTGAGTCCCCTGCGGACGACCAAAGCGCCTACGCCCTGCGGCCCGTTGATCTTGTGGGCGGAAAAGCTCCACATATCCACCGGCAGCTCGCGGCAGTTGATCGCCTCCGAGCCCAATGCCTGAACGGCATCGGTATGGAATACGATTCCTCGGCTCCGGCATAACTCGCCGATTTCGGCGATCGGCTGAACGGTGCCTACTTCATTGTTGCCGTACATGATGGTCACCAGCGCCGTGTTGTCCTGAATCGCGCCCGCAATGTCCTCTACAGAAACACGCCCTGTAGGGTCCACCGGGACATAGGTAACCTGGCAGCCCCGCCGTTCCAGCTCATGGCAAGTGTGGAGCACCGCATGGTGCTCCACCGCTGACGTAATCACATGTCTGCCTTCCACGCCCAAGGACTCCAGCAGTCCCAGAACAGCCAGGTTATCGCTTTCGGTCCCGCCTGCAGTAAACACCAGCTCGTCCGAATGGCATCCCAACAAAGACGCTATTCGATCACGCGCCCCGTTCACGATCTTCTTCGCTTCCCGTCCAAAAGCATGGACGCTCGAAGCATTGCCGTATTGGCTCGTCATGACATTCATCATCCGCTCCGCGACCTCCGGATGAACCGGGGTTGATGCGGCATGATCCAAGTATACTGATTTCATCTCCGTCGTCACCCTTAAATGTAAAACATATAGTTGTCTGCAGCAGACTGTTCATGGTAATTGATCAGATAGTCCAGCGTCGTGGAATCCAGCACTTCAGCGATGCTGTCGCGGATCCGGAGCCAGAGGTCACGCTTCGCCGGATCGTCCTCTTCCGTAAAATCGACGGGGGATATCGGCCCTTCCAGAACGCGGATGACGTCCCCTGCCGTGATGGATGCCGGGTCCCGGGAAAGGATATATCCGCCGTATGCACCGCGGATGCTCTTAACCAAGCCCGCATTCCGCAGCGGCGCGATCAGCTGCTCAAGATAATGTTCCGAGAGCTGGTTCTTCTCGGCTATGCTCTTCAGCGAAGTCGGCCCTTCGCCGAACTTGGCGGCCAGCTCCATCATAATCGTTAATCCGTATCTTCCTTTTGTTGATATCTTCAAAGGTGACACCTCTTTCGGTAATTTGTATATTATGTCCATCCTGTACATGAGTTGTAGGTGGCGGGCGAGCGATAAATACGTCGTAATCCATGAGTAAAGCAGCTTATCCTGTATTTTTCTCCGTATTCCGATCATTACCCTCAGCTTATCGTAACATATCCTGGACCCCAATGGGTAATATTCCAGCTGGAAACTCGAAAAATGTTCACCCTGAGTGGACAAAATGAAGCGTGTGAACCTTGTTCCAATATGTTAAAATACCTCCATGGGCACAATTCAATATGAAAATGGTGATAACGATGTCAAAAGAAAAACATAACACTCGTATCGTTGTCGGCATGTCGGGAGGAGTCGACTCCTCCGTAACAGCGCTCCTGCTCAAACAGCAGGGCTATGAAGTGATCGGCATCTTTATGAAAAACTGGGATGATACCGATGAGCTTGGCTACTGCACAGCCGAAGCGGACGCTGAAGACGTGCGCCGCGTGTGCGAGCAGCTCGACATTCCCTACTATACCGTCAATTTCGAGAAGGAATACTTCGATAAAGTATTTTCCTATTTCCTCGATGAATATAAAGCCGGGAGAACGCCGAACCCCGATGTCATGTGCAACCGCGAGATCAAATTCGGCGAATTTCTGAACAAGGCCATGGACCTGGGAGCCGACTACGTCGCTACCGGCCATTACGCCCGCGTCATCGAGGAGGACGGACAGTACCGGCTGCTGCGGGGTGTGGACAGCAACAAAGACCAAACCTACTTCCTCAATGCGCTGAGCCAAGAGCAGCTTGCCAAGGCGATGTTCCCGATCGGGCATCTGCCGAAACCGGAAGTCCGCCGACTTGCTGAGGAGGCCGGGCTGTATACTGCCAAGAAAAAAGACAGCACCGGCGTTTGCTTCATCGGCGAGCGGAATTTCAAGGAGTTCCTTGGACAATACCTTCCCGCCCAATCCGGCGATATGGTGGACATTGTCACCGGTGAAGTAAAGGGCCGCCATGACGGCTTGATGTACTACACGCTGGGGCAACGCCAAGGCCTCGGGATCGGCGGATCCGGCTCCGGGGAGCCTTGGTTCGTAGCCGACAAAGATTTGACCAACAATATTTTGTACGTAGTTCAAGGCGATCATCCGAGCTTGTATTCGACCGGACTCGTTGCCTCCGGAATAAATTGGATTGCAGGACAAGACGCTATGCCCAAAGACGCCTACACCTGCACCGCCAAATTCCGCTACCGTCAGCCGGACCAGGAAGTAACCATAACCCCGCGCGAAGACGGAACCGTTCATGTCGCGTTTGCGAAGCCGCAAAAAGCGATCACGCCGGGACAAGCCGTCGTCTTCTATCAAGGGGACGAATGCCTTGGCGGGGGAACGATCGAAACGGCGGATAAAGTTCCTTATTAATCCGCTGAATGATACGCGAAGAGCACACGCTTGATACGGAAGTTCCGTAAAGCGTGTGCTCTTTTTTTTGCGTGCTAGCGAAGAATATACTCCACGGCAATTCCCTGCTCCATGCTGGCGGCTACATCGATGAAACGCTGATTCGAGCTGCCCCTGAAAGGAAGCGAGACATCCCTGCGCTCCAACTCGAATTTGCCGTCAACGATGACGTCGCACAGCAGGGCCAATTCGCGCAGCTTCGGCTGCCTCAGCAGCGCTTCGAAGGTGAACCCCGTATAGGCCCATACGTTTTTTGCGGGACAGAGGGTCCTGAGACTGCGTACGAATGCCGCACATTCTTCCGGGGAGAAGAAGGGGTCTCCACCGCATAAGGTCACGCCATCCAGCAAAGGATTGTCCAGGATATCCTGCAGTATCGCCGCTGACATTTCTTCGGTAAAGGGCTCCCCCGCTTCAAAGTCCCAGGAATCCGTATTAAAACATCCGGCGCAGGCATGGCGGCAGCCGCTCACGAATAGAACCGCACGAAGTCCGGGGCCTTCATTGATGCTCTCGGGGATGTATCCGCACACATTCACAAATGCTTCACCCGATCCCGAACCTCGGCCTGCTTGGCCGAATTGAAGCGCTCCGTATAATTGCCCGTTAAATATCCCGTTACCCTCCGCAGCCGCTGGAAGTTTCCATCCGTCTCCAAAGCGCCGCATCCAGGGCACGCACTTCCGATAATGCCTTCGTAGTTGCATGCCGGGCACCGGTCGACGGGATGGTTAACGGAGAAATATCCGATGTTCTGCTGCAGGGCAAACTGCACGATGTCCCGGAAAGCAGCCGTATTCTGCCTTGCGTTGCCGTCCAGCTCCACATACGAAATCGCTCCGGCGTTGCACGGCTCATGGAAAGGAGCTTCGGAACGGATTTTGCGGTAGGCGGCCATCGGATAGTACACGGGTATATGAAAAGAATTCGTGTAATATTCGCGGTCAGTCACACCCTCGATCACCCCGAAGGTCTGCCGGTCAAGCTTCGTGAATTTCCCGGATAACCCTTCTGCAGGCGTGGCAAACAGCGTGATGTTCAGGTTATACCTTTCACCGGCTGCATCGCAAAACCGGCGCATATGCCGGATGATCTCGATCCCCAGCCCTCGGCTGTCCTCATCCTCGCCGTGATGCCGTCCGGTCAACGCCTTCAGGCATTCGGCCAGCCCGATAAATCCAAGCGCCAGGGTGCCGTGCTTGATCAGTTCGCGCACCTTATCCTCCGGCGCCAGCGCCTCGCCGCCTTCCCACACGCCCTCCCGCATCATGAAATCGGACGCTTTGGCCGGTTGGTCGGCCTGCAGCTCGTAACGGTGAATCAAGCCCTCCACCGCAATTCTCATATAATGATCCAGCTGTTGATAGAAACGGTTCAGGTCCGGCACTTCCCGCTTTCCTTGAACGATGCCATGTTCAATCCCGAGCCGGACCAAATTGATCGTATTAAAGGACAGGTTGCCCTTGCCGCTTAGGCGGTTTCGCCCAAAGCGATCCGAAATCGTGCGGGTCCTGCAGCCCATGGTGGCAATAATCGTGTCCGGGTCGCCCGGGTTATAATAGACGAGATTAAACGACGCGTCCACGTTGACGAAATTCGGATAGAGCCTGCGGCTGGAGCACTCGACGGCTTTCAGGAACAGGTCGTAATTCGGCTCGCCTTCCGCCTGGTTGACCCCCTGCTTGCACTGGAAAATATGCTGCGGAAATATCGGCGTCTCTCCCCCGCCGAGCCCCTTCATCGTGGCATCCAGCAGGGCGTGGGACACCAGCCTTCCTTCGGTTGACGTGCACATGCCGTAATTCAACGAAGTGAAAGGAATTTGTCCGCCGGCCCGGCTGCTCATCGTATTCAAATTATGGATCAAGGATTCCGCGGCCTGCTTTGTTTCATTCACCGTTTCATGATAGGCATAATGGTATATTCGCGGATATGTGTCCTTCAGCTGCTCATTGTCTATGTATATTTCGTGATCCTCAAGAGCTCGTTCATACGGCCGATCCGCTCCCAGCCCCGCTTCTCCGAAGTAGGCCAGCCCTTTGCGAAAATGCCGACGAAACGATTTGCCGACATACGGCGCGAGATCCCAATCGATTTTGCTGCCGGACACGCCGCCGAATTGGCTGTTCTGCTGGGATTGAAAGATGATGGCTACCAGCGCCATGGCGGTCATGATGCTCTGCGGCGGCCTGACCGATCCGTTACCGGTATTGAAGCCCTTGGCCAGCAACCGGCCGAACGGGATGAAGATGCAGTTCGTCGTTCCCAGCGCATACTGGTCCAGGTCATGAACGTATACATACCCATCCCTCACCGCTCTCGTGAGCTCTGTCGGCAGGATGAATTTGCTTGCCATCCATTTGGCGTATTCGGAGCCGATCCGGCTCATTTTTCCGCTGAAGGATTCCCCGTTCAGATTCGCGTTCTCCCGCAGCAGGTCCAAATCGGTTACCCCGATCACATCCCTGCTGATCTTATAAAGCTCTCCCCGCCGCATCCGCTCCAGATCGCGGGCCTCCCTGTAATGTTGATAGGCAGCTGCTACTTCGGGATAACCCGTGCTTTGCAAATGCTCCACAACGAAATCTTGAATCTCCTCCACGCTAACCTGGTCCATCCCCGCAGTGGCATGGGCAACCTCATCTCCAATCCGCAACGAAGCATCCTTGCGGGAAACACCCTCTACCGCCATAAAAGCTTTATCCACCGCCTCCACGATTCGGATCGTCTCAAATTTTACCAGGCATCCGTCTCTCTTCATGACCTTCATGAATAGGAACAACTCCTCTTCTTCATATCGTTAACACACTATATATAGTTTTATTTTATCAATTTACATCCATATATAGTTTAGTGCTGTGATATAGGTCACGATGGTCGGTCTTTAAAATCGAATAGGGCTGCACTTACGCGTAACCCCGAAGGGGATAGTGCCCTACAAAAAAAGGCACCTCGGGCGATCCTTGGATCACCATCGGGTACCTTCTTGTTTGACCGATAACAATTTAACTTTCCACAGGCGGCATCGGGGTTGGCGTCGGCTTGGCATAGCCGGTGCTGTATTTCTCGTCGATCGCGGTCCGGATATCCGTTAAGCTCATACCCTCGCTGCTCATTTTGGCAGATTCCACGGCAATGTCCAAACACACCCCGCAGCGGGTGCCGTGATCGTCCCACACCACCGTGCCGTCCTCCTGAATCTCATCGATAAAACAGTTCAGGTTGCTCTCATGACCGGCACTTTCCCCGCAGCCGCAGTAACAAGGAATGTATTTCAGGACATCACTCACCTGCGCGGACAAAGCATAAATCGTTTGGAGCTCGCTGGTCTGGCTCTTCAAAAAGGTCGGCAGCTCATCGATCGAAGACGTCGCCTCCTGGATATCCCCGTTGGACAGCTGCGTCTGATGTCCGTGCTCATGCGCCGCCTCGGCTGCCTGTCCACCAACGACCTGCTCCTGGGCGCTTTTTCCCGAACAGCCGCTCAGCATAAGGCCGGCGGACAGCAGCAGGATGACAAACCGTTGTTTCCCTGTTTTCATCATTCATTTCCTCCATTTAATTAAGCTAGCGGCCGTAAATCCCGTTATCGCCTTACGACCCTATTCTTCGCGTCGTAATCGCTGGTTGTGGGCGATCTTGGCTTCGTTCCCCTGCTCCGTGGCCTGATAGAACACCCGGCGGGAGAGCTCCTTCGGCAAATACTCCTGCTTCACGTAATGGCCCGGATAATCGTGCGGGTACTTGTAGCCCACATGTCCCAGCTTAACCGCCCCCGAGTAATGCGCATCGCGCAGATGCAGCGGAACCTCCGCCGATTTCACTTCATCCATGGCGGACATCGCGCGGGATATGGCGGATACAACGCCATCGGATTTCGGGCTCTCCACGGCGAACAGGATCGCCTGGGCGATATTCAGCTTAGCTTCCGGCCAGCCGTTGTTCCGGTAGGCATCCAATGCGCTTACCGCCTGCACCATGGCTTGGGGATTGGCCAGCCCGATATCCTCGCTGCTGGCAGCAATCAGGCGGCGGATGAACACCATCGGGTCCATGCCGAGCTTTTCGACTGCATACAAAAACCAGAACAGCGCTGCATCGCTGGAGCCCCGAATGCTCTTGTGAAAGGCGGACAGCACATCATACTGCGTGGACTCGTCCGCACGCACGGTAGGCCGGCGAATCGATTCCTCCGCCACCTCCAGCGTGATATGGACCGTACCGCTTGCGTCCGGCGGCGTCGTCATCGCGGCCAGCTCCAGCGCATTGAGTGCACGCCGGATATCCCCGTTCGCCATGGCTGCAATGTGCTCCAGCGCTTCCTCATCGGCCTTGAGATCCATGAACCCAAGACCCTTTTCCTGATCGATCAGCGCGCGCCGCATCGCGATCATGGAATGGTCCTTGGTCAGCGGCTGAAGCTGAAACAAAGTGGACCGGCTCATTAGAGCCCCGTTGACATAATGAAAGGGGTTCTCGGTCGTCGCGCCGATAAATATGATGGTGCCGTTCTCCACGGCAGGCAGCAGGGCATCCTGTCTTGAGCTGTTGAAGCGGTGCACCTCATCCAAAAACAGGATCGTTTTGGTCCCGTACAGGCTGCGGTTGCTCTGGGCTTGTTCAATGACTTCCCTAACGTCCTTGACCGTGGCTTCCACCGCGTTCAGCCGAACGAAATGCCCCTTCGTTTGCTGGGATATGATATGCGCAAGCGTTGTTTTGCCGCATCCCGGCGGGCCGTACAATAAAATCGACGAGACCTGGTCTGCCTCTATGGCCCGCCGGAGCAGTTTGCCCGGTCCGATAATATGCTCTTGTCCTATATATTCATCCAGCGACGAAGGGCGCATCCGATCGGCCAGCAGCCGGGAGTCCCGGTCCCCTTCACGCCCGATACTGAATAAATCCATGGCTACACTTCCTTGTCTGATATCGATGCAAAAATAAGTCGTTTCCATTCAATCCATCACGCTCTATCATATCATATTCGAATTCGCCGTGCCTGCGCTGCGGCAACTTCCTGTCCTACGCTTCATTCGTCCCATGGCTCGGATATTGCATTTTATTTTGATCATATCCAACTTTTATCGAACCGGAAGCGTTTCATATAATAGGGAAGCGTTTGAAAAGCCTGATCTGGGGAGAATGTGATGACGACTCGCAAAAAATCCGTACGCAAATTGTATAACGCGGTGATCCATATGACGTTCAGTATACTGGGGCTCTACCTTCATGCCAGCACCTATCATCTTTTGCAAGAAACATTCGGCCCCGGTTACCTCGACGATGAGAGACTGGCGATGAACCTGCTGTATGCCGTTCTTATCCTGCAGTTCCTGCTCGGCTTGTACGTCTTCATACGTTCAGCCATCATGCTTTACGAGTACAGGCAGGGAATCCGGGGTGAGGATGACGACGAGGTCTTGTTATGAAGCGTGTCGCTTAACCACTATCCACGAAGGGAGACTATGGAATTGAAACGAAAGCCTATGCGAAAAATGACCCTCTTCATCCTTCTGGCCGCTGCCTGTTCCATCCTTGCTGTCTGGACTTTGATCCGGTTTATCGAAAATCTGGGCTCCTCCTACCAAATGCTTGGTTAACCCCCTAGCAAGCCCCTGCACAACAAAAAAAGTCCCGCAGAGGCTAACACATGCTGCCATGTGAATCCCTGCGGGACTTCCGACTCTCTCTATTGACATTCCGGGAGCCGACAGCCGCTGCGCAATTGCACGATTAGTCCGCCGGCCAACCGCTCGCCATGATCTCTGAATTCTCTGCCATGATATACGAAGGCAGCGGCTCCCCGTGCAGCAGCCACAGCTCATGCAGTGCACGCGTACAGCCTACATACATTAGCTTGGCATCCCAAGCTTTCTCCGCGTAATGCGCCCGGTCCGCATCCGCCACCACAACGGCATCGAACTCAAGCCCTTTGGACAAGTACACGGGGAGCACGGAATATCCGCCCTGATACGTTCCTTTGCTGCCATCGATCAGATTCAACATCGGCCAGGACGGGCTTAACTCCTCATGCAGCTCTTTCGCTTCCCGCAAGGTGCGGGTGAGAATGGCTACCGTCCGGTATTCCTTGGCAATGAGCGCCCCCATGGCCCGCTCCAAATCCTTCCTTCTGGCGTTCGCGGCATCATAAGGAATGAGGCGGACGGCATCGCCGCTACGGAATACGGGCACGGCGAGCAGGTCGCTTGCGACCCCCTTCTCCAGTATCCCATTGGCAAATTCAATGATCTCCATCGTGGAACGGTAACTGCGCGTCAGCGCAAAATAAGCCGTTTCCTCTTCCTTGAACAGGGAGCTCATTTCTTCCCATGCGTGCACGCCGCGATACGCATGAATGCCCTGCGACAGATCGCCTAGTATGGTGAAGGAATGTCCTCTTACGAACAGATCCAGCACAGCCACCTGAAACGGAGAGAAGTCCTGGGCTTCATCGATGACGATGTGGTCAAACCGCTGCTCTGAGGAAATATCGTTCAGCAAGCAGTGAAAATACAGCAGGGCAGGCAAATCCTCTTCCCGGACCACATTCTTCTTCAGATCTTTGCGCGTTGCGGCCAGTACCTCCGGCGGAATAAGAGCGGAGAGCTCTTCGACCCAGGAGCCGGCCGCCTTGACCGCTCCAAACAATTGCTTATATAGGGAAATCGGCTCAAATTTCGGCCAGCGATTGGCATAAGCTTTTTCGCGTTGTGCCGCTTTTTTCTTCCGTTCTTTCATCACGGCCGCCGATGGCGATTTCTTCAGCTCCATCTCGACCCAGCGATGCAATCTGGCGAGCAGCCGTTCCTTTCGTTTCGCCAGCGGATAGGGCTTATATTCCTGGTAAAACCATTCCGCAATCGTCTCCTGCTTCAGGATGGCTCCATCCCATGGAGAGAAATCCCCGTCCGGAAGGGCCTCTGCTTCGATGTACTCCACGCACCGCCGCACGATATCCATCAGCCTTAAGGAGCCTTTATAGCGCCCGCTCACATTATCGTCGATATCCGGCGTCCCTTGGCCCGGTTCCGTCTCGAACCACTGATGAAGCGTCTGCGCATGATCCTCCGAGGACAGCTGAATATCAAGCAGCTTCGCCGCCCAATCGCCAAAGGTCCGCTGCTGAATATCGCCAACTCCGAGCTCGGGCAGCACATCGGATATGTAATCCAGGAACATGAGGTTTGGCGCGAATATGATCATTTTCTCGGCCGTTACCTGCTCCTTGTACTGGTAGAGCAAATAAGCCAGCCGATGCAGCGCCACCGTCGTTTTTCCGCTTCCCGCCACCCCTTGGATGATGAGGGCGGTGTTCTTGGCCGCCCGGATGATTTTATCCTGCTCCGCTTGGATCGTGGACACGATATCCCGCAGCCGGTTATCCTTGTTCTCACCGAGACGGTAGACCAAAAACTCATCGGATACGGCAGGTCCGCCGCTTTCCCGATTGTACGTGTCCGATACCCGCTCCAAAATTTGCTTGCGGATCACGACGTTTCGTTTTAAATACACAAGCCCCTCGATGATTCCTTCGGGCGCTTCGAATGAAGCCGGATCGGTACCGCCCGTAAAGGAGTAGAATAGACTCGCGACCGGAGCCCGCCAATCAATCACCATCGGGTGATCACCAGCGTCCGCCTTGTCGAAGCCTATCTTCCCGATGTAGAGCGGTTTCTTCGCCCCCGTTCCGTTCTCTTGAAAATCCAGCCTTCCGAAATAAGGCTCCGGCAAGCTTTTGGCGAGGGCCTGCCGTTTCTCTTCCCGGCCTGCCTCGAGCACCTGCTCCGTAAAATCATGGCCCGTGTATACCGGAATACCGCGCAGCCGTTCAAGCTGACGGTCAATTTCAACGATAACCTCGTTTAGCCTTGACTCTTCTTCTTGATAGGCACTTTGAAAAGATTCTGACACTTTCAGTTACCTCCTAAGAACATATTTTTTCGTATCGAAGTCTGGCTTTAGGGCCGTGACACAAAAAGGAGTTCCATTGTAGCACAACTCGCCGGGATATACTAGCAAAGCGCTGTCACAGGAATTGTATTGTTTGGGTTTGCTGTCCTATTCGCTTGTCCACGGCAGCAAAAAACGCAGCGTCCATTGCTGGACACTGCGTTTGGTTAACCACGCTCAATTTTGCCGAAAGGCTGTTCTTCCTTTCTGCCTTCCTTTTGTCTATCGTTTTCTCGATCCGAGTTTAAATGTGTCCGGACACCCCGTTACAACGAGACGCCGCCTTTTTCGAGCAGCTCTTTCACCGTCACGCTGACCATGATCAGTCCCGCCACAGGCGGCACGAATGCATTGCTTGCCGGCGGCTGCTTCGCCTTCCGGATTTCCGGAGCATTCTCGGGCACGATTTTCTCCGTCACGTCCTGGCGGGGTTTCATCGGCTCTTCCAGAGAGAACACGACCTTGACCCCTTTCTTAATGCCGTCCTTGCGCAGCTTGGTGCGCACGATCCGGGCAATCGGGTCCATGGAGGTTTTGGAGATGTCGGCCACCTGGAACTTCGTCGGGTCCATTTTGTTGGCCGCGCCCATGCTGGAGATGATCGGAATGCCGCGACGCAGGCACTCCTTGATTAAATGCACTTTATAAATAATCGTATCCGAGGCATCGATCACATAATCCAGCTCGTACTTAAACAGCTCTTCATACGTTTCTTCGGTGTAGAACATGTTCAGGGCGATCGCTTCACATTCCGGATTGATCAGTTTGACCCGATCGACCATCAAATCGGCTTTCTTCTGACCCACCGTCGTCGTTAACGCGTGGATCTGCCGATTGATGTTCGTGATGTCCACCACGTCTTTGTCGATCAGAATGATGCGGCCGACTCCGGTTCGGGCGAGGGCCTCCACCGCAATGGAACCCACGCCGCCGATACCGAGCACCGCCACGGTGCTGTTCTTCATCACTTCAAGGCCTTCGGGACCGATGGCTAATTCCGTTCGGGAAAATTGGTGCAGCATAATTCAAGCAACCTCCTTTATCAAGAACAACAGGCTTATTTTTTCTCGTCGCCCGGCTTCTTGGCGAGTTTGATATGCAGCTGCTCCAGCTGTCCTCCGTCCACCTGGGAAGGAGCGTCCATCAACAGATCCGTTGCGCTTGCCGTTTTCGGGAACGCAATCGTTTCACGCAGATTGGTGCGTCCGGCAAGCAGCATGACCAAACGGTCCAACCCGAAGGCGATTCCGCCGTGCGGAGGCGTGCCGTACTCAAAGGCGTCCATAAGATAGCCGAATTTGTCGTGCGCCACTTCCGGCGACATGCCAAGAGCCGCAAACATTTTCTCTTGGATCTCGCGTTTGTAAATCCGCATGGAACCGCCGCCTACTTCGTATCCGTTCAGAACGATGTCGTAAGCCTCGGCGCGTACGGCAAGCGGATCCGTATCCATCAATTCCAGATCCTCGTCTTTTGGACGGGTGAACGGATGATGCTCGGCCACATAGCGCTTCGCCTCTTCGTCATAGCTGAACAGCGGGAAGTCCAGCACCCAAGCAAACTTGTATTCGTTGTCGTTGATCAGGCCAAGCTGGCGTCCGATTTTCAAACGGAGCGCGCCAAGCACGTCGGCAACCACTTTTTTGTTGTCTGCAGAGAACAGCAGCAGGTCTCCGTCTTCGGCTCCCGTGCGTTCTCTTACCGCTTCAATCTCCTGCTCGCTGAAGAATTTCACGATTGGCCCTTTGAATTCGCCCTCTTTCACTTGAATCCAGGCAAGCCCCTTCGCTCCGTAACGGGCTGCATACGGTCCCAGATCGTCAATTTCCTTACGGGTCCAGGTGCCGCAGCCTTTAGCGTTCAAACACTTCACTTCGCCGCCTTTTTCAATGACGGAAGAGAATACTTTGACGCCGCTGCTTGCAACGATGTCGTTCATTTCGATCAGTTCCATGCCGAAGCGGAGATCCGGCTTATCGGAGCCGTATTTGCCCATGGCGTCGGCATAACTGATACGCTGGAACGGCGTCGCCAGCTCAACGCCGATGGTTTCCTTGAACAGCTTCACCATCAGCTGCTCCATCATGTTCAGCAGGTCTTCCCGATCCATGAAGGATGTCTCGATGTCGACCTGGGTAAACTCCGGCTGACGGTCGGCCCGCAAGTCTTCGTCACGGAAGCAGCGCGCAATTTGGTAGTAACGCTCAAGCCCGCTCACCATAAGGAGCTGCTTGTAGATTTGCGGGGATTGCGGAAGCGCAAAGAATTCGCCTGCGTGTACGCGGCTCGGCACGAGATAGTCGCGCGCGCCTTCCGGCGAGCTCTTGGTCAGAATTGGCGTCTCCACATCCACGAAGCCCTCATCATCGAGGAAGTCGCGGAATACTTTCGATGCTTTGGAGCGCAGCATCAGCGTTTTTTGCATCTCCGGACGGCGAAGGTCCAGATAACGATACTTCAGGCGGAGCTGCTCATCCACTTCCACGCCGTCTTCGATAAAGAACGGAGGCGTTTTGGCTGCGTTCAGCACTTCGATGCTGGTTACTTGTACTTCGATTTCGCCTGTCGGCAGGTTCGGGTTGAACGTTTCCGGATCGCGCTTTACGACTTTCCCGGATACGGCCACCACGAATTCGCTGCGGACTTTATCGGCAACGGCCAAAGCCTCGCCGGAGAAATCCGGGTTAAATACGATTTGCATGATGCCGCTGCGATCGCGAAGATCGATGAACAGCACGCCGCCCAAGTCGCGGCGGGTTTGTACCCATCCGTTCAGTGTTACAGTTTCTCCAATGTTCGCGGTTGTCAGGTGACCGCAATGATGCGTCCTTTTCATCGGTTATCATTCCCCTTTAGTATAATTAAGCCGCTTTACGGCGATTAAACAAATTCCTGTACCAGGCTATCCAGCCTCACGGTTCGCTGCTCGCCGGTCTCCATCGACTTCAATGCGATTTCGCCCCGCACCAGCTCGTCGTCGCCCAGAATGGCGGTATAACGGGCTTGCAGACGATCGGCCGATTTCATCTGGGCTTTCATTTTCCGGCCGAGATAATCGCGTTCCGCGGACACGCCATTGCTGCGGAGTTCGTAGATCAATTTCGCCAATTCCCGCTCGGCGGCTTCACCCAGCGCCACCAGATAGACATCCAAAGGCTTCGAGGCCGAGAGATTGACGCCTTGATGCTCCAGAATCAATTGGATACGCTCAAGGCCGATGCCGAACCCGATGCCCGGCTGATCCGGTCCGCCGATCTGGCCGACGAGACCGTTGAAGCGTCCGCCCCCGCCTACCGTATCAATCGCGCCGATGCCCTGGGCCTTGAATTCGAAGGCGGTATGCGTGTAATAGTCCAATCCCCGAACCAGTCTTGGATTGATCTCATACTCGATGCCCATGGCGTCCAGGTACCCTTTGACCTTCTCGAAATGCGTGCTGCACTCCTCGTCCAGGCTGTCCAGGATCGAAGGCGCATCACCGAACTTCCCTTGGTCCTTCTTGCAATCCAGCACGCGAAGCGGGTTGCGTTCCATGCGCGACTGGCAGTCCGAGCAAAGGCTGTCTTTCATCGGTTCCAGGAAAGCAAGCAGCGCGCTGCGGTAAGCTGCCCTTACCTCGGGCGTTCCCACGGAGTTAATCTCTGCTTTTACCCCGTTCAGTCCAAGTTCCTTGTAGAAGCTGTACCCCAGCGCAATGACCTCGGCATCGATAGCCGGATCCGCGGTGCCGAACACCTCAACGCCGAACTGGTGAAACTGGCGGTATCGGCCCGCCTGCGGCCGCTCATAGCGGAACATGGGCCCCATATAGTACAGCTTCGTGACATCGGGCTCTCCATACAGCTTGTTTTGCACGTAAGCCCGAACGACGCCTGCCGTCCCTTCCGGACGAAGAGTCATGCTGCGATCCCCTTTGTCCTTGAACGTGTACATTTCCTTCTCTACGATATCCGTCGTTTCGCCGACCCCGCGTTCGAACAATTCGGTCTGTTCGAAGATCGGTGTGCGAATTTCGCGGTAGTTGTACCTCCGGCATAGATCCCGTGCCTTTTCCTCGATAAACTGCCATTTCTCGACGGCTCCTGGCAGGATATCCTGCGTGCCTGTCGGCTTCTCGAATTTCTCGTTTGCCATCTTCATCCCTCCGCGTCCTATGACATACTCACCTTTTGAACATGTCCCTTGCTAGATCTGTTTAACTATGGAAAAACTCCTAGGGAGTCATTTCTCAACAAGCCGTGAAACCAAAAAATCTCCCGTCCCGCTGTCCTAAGACAACAGGGACGAGAGATGTTTAATTTATCACCCGTGGTACCACCCACATTCCGGCGGCGACACATCCTAACATGTGTTCAACCATCCGCTTCATCCGTATAACGCCCGGCCGCGCAGTTCGGCTACTGTCTATCCCACCGGTTAACCGGTGCTTGCTTCGCCGTCTGTTCTCGGGGAGGTCATTCGTCCACTCATCAAGCGAATCCTTACAGCCAAGGGATTCTTCTCTGGTCTTGTGGGGATGGAGTACTTGTTCCCGTCATGAAATCCGTTATTCATAAATATAGTATACCCAAAACATTATATTTTTAGATTCTAATGAACCGCCGCACTAAAGTCAAGAAACTTTGTAGAAATTTCCCGAAAAAAGAAAAAGACCTACAAACCACTGTTGTAGGTCCAAAACATATATTATATAAAAAAGGGGGTCATGCTGTTATTATAAACAGGGAATATTAAAGAAAGATTGAACAAACATTACAGTTATATTACAAGCAAGAAAGCGCTTTTATGTCATAGAGTTGAAAAGGGCCGCTCCACCAAAGGAACAGCCCTTTTTTGCGTTTCGGGCGGATAAGCCCCCTCTTAGTAACTCATCGCCTGCCGGTCTATTTGCTAATCAGACATTAATCAAATCGCTCCACATAAGCGTTATTCGCCCGCAAATCATGCACGATCTGATCATAGTCCTCGTCCCTTACCTTAACGGACAGGGTATATCTGAGATCGTCATAATCCCCGTCGGTCACGTCCGCTTCGCGCCATCCGTCGCCGGGCAGATCATCGCTGTCCGGCCGATCCTGGGCGATGTCGCGGCTGGTATCCCTTGCGCCCACAATCACCCCGGGAGCTCCGACTACGCCGCCGGGAGCCCCCATCGTTGTAGCCCCTGCGGTAGCTCCGCCCGTGCCGGCATTGCCCCATGGCACCAGCGGCACGAGGATATTCCCTCCGCTTCGGACCGAATCCTGAAGCTGTCCTACTTCCAGCTGTTCCGTATTGTACGTCAGCAGCCTCGTCCTTGCGCCTTCAGCGTCGTCTTCCGTCCTGAAATAAGCTTGAATTTGTCTAGACATGTCCATTCCTCCTTTTTTTCAACCCGCGTGTTTGAAAGATCGGTATTACATGGACAACCATACAGCTAATTTAGCGCCTACAGCGCTTTTAACAGCTCGCGCACGAAGGCCGGCTCGTCTTTCGGAGTCCGGGACGTAATGAAATTCCGATCCACGACGACTTCCTCATCCTTAAAGTTGGCGCCGGCGTTTACCATATCATCCTGAAGCGGAGGATAAGAAGTGATCGTGCGTCCCTTCAGCAGGTCGGCGCTTGCCAAAATTTGCGGCCCGTGGCATATCGAGGCAATCGGTTTGCCTGCCTTGTCCGCTGCTGCAACAAACTGCAATATATGGGAATCCAGACGCAAGTTTTCCGGAGAAGAACCGCCTGGAATAACCACCGCATCATAATCGTTTATGTTGACGTCCGCAATGGCTTTATCGGTTGTGTAGGAAGCCTTGCCCTGTTTGCCCTTTACCTCTTGTCCTTGTTTCAATCCAATGATATCAGCCTGATGCCCCGCTTCCTTCACGGCATCGTAAGGAGTTTTCATCTCGGAATCTTCGAATTGGTCGGCTAGTAGAAATGCTACTTTACTCATCTGGCATGTCTCCTTCCTGAAATGTCCTCGATTTGTTATTACCCTGGAATCTCTTTTTTATAACAGCGGAATTCACGAAAAGGCCCATGAACGGAGCTTGGCTGCAACAGGCATTGTCTGAAGGAAGCTTTGAGTATGGCGATGATCGGCGAACGCCAAAAAGAGCCTGAGATCATCTCAGGCTCCGCTTATAAAAATCCGCATTTATGACACGCGACGCTGTGCTGAATCTACGATCGGGGCAGCTGCTTCCGCATATTTCCCTTGATGCTGATGAGCTGTGCAGATTCTTCCGGCGCCGAAACCATCCGTTCCGTGCTGGCTGCTTCCCTGACGCCTCCGGTCCCGACCGTCGCAGGCAAACTGCTCCATATCGAAAATTTGGGGGATTGACGCATATCGTACGGCTCCTTTATTTGCGAATAACAACCTTCGATTATTCACTCAGGATGCCCCATCTCTCCGATATGATGCATGCTGCTATCCTTTCCACGCAGGTTAGGATCGACTGTCGATAATTAGCGTCACCGGTCCCCAGTTGGTCAACGACACGTCCATCATCGCTCCGAACACCCCGGTCTCCACCTGCAATCCCTTCGCCGAAAGCTCGCGGTTAAACGACTCGTACAATGCATTCGCTTCATCCGGTTTTGCGGCAGCCATAAAGTTCGGCCGCTTTCCTTTGCGGGTGTCTCCATAGAGGGTAAATTGGGACACCGACAGAATCGCTCCGCCCACGTCCTGGACGCTGAAATTCATTTTTCCGTCCTCATCCTCAAAAATTCGCAGCCCCGCTACCTTTTCCGCAAGGTATTTGGCATCCTTCTCTTCATCCTCATGCGTCACGCCGACCAGCACCATCAATCCCGCTTCAATCTTGCCGACGATTTCATTATCCACTGCGACTTGCGCATTCTTGCATCGTTGAATGACCACTCTCATCGGTTCAGCTCCTTCATCTTCAAAAAATAAAACGGCCTGTCTCCCTCAGGATAACAGACCGCATTCGTATTATCCTCCGGGATCGTCATGAACCCCGGGACCATTCCCTTAGCGCATCGTGCCGTCACTGCATGATCCGATGAACGGTATACACATCCTTCACCCGCTTGATTCGTTCCACTACGGATTGGAGATGATCCGTATTGCGAATCAGGATGGTCATGTGGATCATGGCCATTTTGTTCTTGTCGGATCGCCCCGTGACGGCGGAAATGTTCGTCTTGCTCTCGGAGACGGCCTGAAGGACTTCGTTCAGCAATCCGTTGCGATCGTGTCCCGTCACTTCAATATCGACGCTGTAATTCGCTTCGACGGCCGTTTCCCATTCCACCTCAATCACGCGTGCCGCATCCTCGCCCTCATCCGTTGTCGGCAGATTCGCGCAATCCGAACGATGGACCGATACGCCGCGGCCGCGGGTTACATAGCCTACAATATCGTCGCCGGGTACGGGATTGCAGCATCTTGCGAAACGCACGAGCAGGTTATCAATCCCTTTGACGCGGACGCCGTTGGTCGGGCGGCTGCGCTTCTCGGCCGGCTTGATTTCCTTCATCTCGGAGGTTAATTCAAGCTGGTTGGCTTCCTCCTGCTCCTTGCGCAGCTTCTCGGTCACCTTCGTACAGATCTGCGCGGCAGTGATACCGCCGAAGCCGACCGCCGATAGCATATCCTCGATATCATTAAAAGCGAATTTCTTGGCCGCTTCCATTAATTTATCGTCCGTCGTCCACTCGGACACGTCAAGACCGAGGCGCTTGATTTCGCGCTCCAGCATCTCGCGGCCCTTCTCGACATTCTCTTCGCGCTTCTCTTTCTTGAACCACTGCTTGATTTTACTTCGGGCATGCGAGGATTGGGCAATCTTCAGCCAGTCCTGGCTTGGACCGTAGGAATGCTTCGACGTCAAAATTTCCACGATATCGCCGGTTTTGAGCTGATGATCCAGCGGAACGATTCTTCCGTTGACCTTGGCACCAATGGTGCGGTTTCCTACTTCGGTATGAATTCGGTAGGCAAAATCGAGGGGAACGGAGCCGGAAGGCAGCTCGATCACCTCGCCTTTTGGCGTAAACACAAACACCAAATCCGAGAAAAAGTCCATTTTCAAAGATTCTACAAATTCCGACGCATCCTTCGTTTCATGCTGCAGCTCCAATATCTCGCGGAAAAACGTCATCTTGTTGTCGAAGCTGCCCCCGTTGCCTGCGGAGCCTTCTTTATACGCCCAGTGTGCCGCGATACCGAACTCCGCCGTTCGATGCATCTCCCAGGTGCGGATCTGAACCTCCGTCGGCTCCCCGTTAGGCCCTACCACCGTCGTGTGGAGGGACTGGTACATATTCGTTTTTGGCATGGCGATATAATCTTTGAAGCGGCCAGGCATCGGCTTCCACAGGGTGTGGATGATGCCGAGCGTGGCATAACAATCCTTGATATTGTCCACAATAATGCGGATTGCAAGGAGATCGTAAATTTCGTTGAACTGCTTGTTCTTCACCGTCATTTTCTTGAACACGCTGTAGATATGCTTGGGTCTGCCCGACAAATCGGCTTGAATGCCCATCTCGTCAAGCTTCTCGCGGATGCAGACGATGACGTTGTCGATGTACTGCTCCCGCTCCGCACGCTTCTTGTGCATCAAATTCGCAATGCGGTAATACTGCTGCGGATTCAAGTAACGAAGCGCAATGTCCTCCATCTCCCACTTGATCGCGGAAATACCGAGACGATGGGCTATCGGACAAAAGATTTCCAAGGTTTCATAGGAAATGCGGCGCTGGCTCTCCTCGGATTGGTACTTAAGAGTACGCATATTATGAAGCCGGTCCGCCAGCTTGATGACGATTACGCGGATATCCCGTGCCATGGCGATAAACATCTTGCGATAATTTTCGTTTTGCTGCTCTTCTTTGGATCGGAATTGGATGCGTTCCAACTTTGTTAAACCATCCACCAGCATTGCGCAGGTATCCCCGAAACGCTCGCGGATCTGCTCGAGCGATACGGTTGTATCCTCAACGACATCGTGAAGCAATGCAGCAATAATGGACAATGTGTCCATCTGCATGTTCACCACGATGTCTGCAACCGCAAGCGGATGAAGAATATAAGGTTCTCCCGATTTCCGCACTTGTCCGTGGTGGGCTTGCTCCGCAAATTCATAAGCTTCCTGGATGCGGAGAAGATCGGGTTCTTTTATATAGGCGCTGGCCTTTTCGAGTAATCGCTCTATGCCCATTTTGGAGTCCTTCTCTTCCCTTTCTATATAAAATGGAACCCGCCCTTGTCAAAACGTGCAGGTTCCCTCGTGATTGTTTTCCTATCATTATGACGCTTGCGGCGTTATACGTCAACATGTGGAGCGTTCGGTCACTTATAGTATGCCCTTTTCCTGCACGGGGACATCAAAACATGACATGAATTGAATATTTTGACGAACTGTAAAAATTATTGTTGAAAAAACGAACGATTGTATTTAATCTATTAAAGATCGTACGCGAACGGTCCTATATTTAAAGTCCTATAGAGGAGTGAAATGGTTTGCAACGTGAAATTCAAGTAGATGAGAAGCTTCCGTTTGGTCCCGGGTTCCTTCTGAGCCTGCAGCATTTGTTCGCCATGTTCGGAAGCACGGTGCTTGTACCGAACATATTCGGCGTGGATCCCGGCATGATCCTGCTGATGAACGGTATCGGCACGCTGCTCTACATTTTTTTATGTAAAGGAAAGATTCCGGCCTACCTCGGCTCCAGCTTCGCCTTTATCGCCCCGGTGCTGATCGTACTGGCAGGCGACCCGGAAGCCAACTACGGCAAAGCCTTGGGAGCTTTTATCGTGACGGGGATCATTTTCTGTCTTGTGGCGCTCATCGTTAAATATGCGGGAACCAAATGGATCGACTTCGTCTTCCCGCCTGCGGTTATGGGTGCCATCATTGCGATGATCGGGCTTGAGCTGGTACCGGTTGCCGCAGGCATGGCTGGATTTTTGCCGGAAGAAGGGCAATCCATCGATCCTAAAATCATTACCATCTCGCTCGTTACCCTCGGAGTTACGGTGTTGGGTTCCATCTTGTTCCGCGGCTTCGCCAAAATTATCCACATCCTGATCGGGATCGTTGTCGGATATGCGCTTTCCTTCGCGCTTGGGGTCGTGGACACGGAGAAAATCGCAAACGCGAAGTTCCTGTCGGCTCCGGAGCTGACAACCCCGGTTTTTGACAGCGGGGCTATCTGGACCATCATTCTGGTTTCGCTCGTAGTTATCGTGGAGCACATCGGCCACCTGCTGGTCACCAGCAATATCGTGGGCAAAGACCTTTCCAAGGATCCTGGCCTTCACCGCTCCCTGCTCGGCAACGGTATTTCCACCATCTTGTCCGGATTCGTTGGTTCCACGCCGAATACAACGTACGGTGAAAATATCGGGGTTATGGCTTTGACGAAGGTGTACTCCGTGTTTGTCATCGGAGGCGCCGCCATTATTGCCATTATTCTTTCCTTCTCAGGAACATTTTCCGCCGTTGTAGCGAACATTCCAACACCGGTTATGGGCGGCGTGTCTCTCTTGCTGTTCGGGGTAATCGCAGCTTCCGGCCTACGGATCTTCGTGGAGCAGAAGGTGGATTTCTCCAAAGCAAGCAACATGATCTTGGCTACAATCGTACTGGTAACAGGAATCAGCGGCGTAACCTTGAAGATTGGCACGGTCGAGCTGAAGGGTATGGCATTGGCGACCATCGTAGGTGTCATAATGGCTGTCCTCTTCAAACTCTTCGAAATTACCGGGCTCTCCAATGAAAAGAATGATGAGCCGCTCGTCGAAAAAACGCCGGATTGAACCGACAACTTCATTGCAAACAGAAAAATGCCCTGAGCTGATTGCTCAGGGCATTTTATTATTTCCCGGGAAAATCAGGAAGAATAGTGTCGTTTACTCGTACTGCATCAACGTAAATACATCGATGTCATCCAGCTTCGAACGGCCGTTCAAATCCGTCAGCTCGATCATGAAAGCAGCGCCAACAACGTTCCCGCCCAATTGACGGATGAGGTTAACCGAAGTCGCAATCGTACCGCCTGTTGCAAGAAGATCATCCGCAATCAATACATTTTGCCCTTTCTCGATTGCATCGGTATGCATCGCCAAGCGATCTTTACCGTATTCGAGGTCATATCCCACTTCAATCGTTTCGTAAGGCAGCTTGCCGCTTTTGCGAATGGGCGCGAATCCCACGCCAAGCGCGTAAGCCAGCGGAGCACCCACGACAAATCCACGGGCTTCGGGACCAGCTATCACATCAATTTTGAGATCGGAAACCAAGACCTTCAGTTCCTCGATGGCTTTGCGATATACCTCACCATTCTTCAGCAGTGTGGTAATATCCTTGAAGCTGATCCCCGCTTGCGGAAAATCGGGAATGACACGAATATAATCTTTAAAATCCAAAATAATCTCCTCCTGTATAGTTGCGGTTAAGATACGCCTTTTGTACGGGACGTCATCCACTGGGTTAACTGTTCGGTGCCGGCATGCAGCAGATGCTGCTCCATATCCGCCAAGTCGCTTAATTCCCGGAAGTGACGGGATGCGTCGAGCGGTTTTTTCTCCGGCTTCGGTACAAAGGTAATTTGTCCCTGGTCACGCTGAATGAATGCCAATTCTTCAAAGACATCCAGTACTTTGACCAGCATGCGCGATGACAACGAAGTCTGCTTCTGTAGACGTGCTACGACCTCTTTTTCCGGCATGGGAGCGGACGTCAGTCCAGCGATTGATACGTACAGCTTCTTAAACTGTTCCCGGTCCGGAATTTGCAGCCGTTCGCGCAGGTTCCGGGTCGGATGTAACATAAATATATTGGGAACGGAATGGAAGGCTGACATGAATGCAGCGAGCTGCTCAGCCGTCTCCGGTACATCCAGTACGAACAAAACGGAAATGTCTTCTTGACTGCCGCTCGCGGCGATTTCATTATCCGGCACGATGCCAGCATTCCTATCATATACCCAAAGGCACATATCATACAATTGACTTTTTATTTCCGGATGTGAATCTTTTGCGTACACCACCGCGGAACGGACAGCCGGGCACCGCAGATGCGGCTCCAGTTCAGCTCTCCACCTCTGGATCTCCCGGATCGGTTCTTTGATCCCGCGGTAATCAAACACCTGCTGATAAGGGGCGCAGATATCCTGAATCATGAGCTGCACTTTACGGCTCCCGTTCCATTCATTGACGGAAAGCTCGCCAAGCACATCCACAACCGAACCCACCGGCAGAATATCGGCAAGATGGCCCCAGCCGAATGAGATCGCATCGATAACCTCCCGCTTTTGCTGCAAACGAAGCTTCAGATGTTTCCCTTCTTTGCCGATCTTGCGGACGTCCTTGATGACAACGTCCCGAAAAACGATCTTCGGTACGGCATTCGCCATGCCGAACGGGCCTAACTGTTCCATCTGTTCCAGAATGGGTACGGATACCTCCGACAAACTGGCTTCAAGGTCCGCTTCGCAAACGGCAATCAGATGCTCTGCTTCGAGCGCATCCTCCGCATATCGATGAAGTCCCTGTTCGAATGCCGCCAAGCGGTCTCGATGGAGGCTCATGCCGGCTGCGGAAGGATGGCCGCCAAAGTGGTCCATGACGTCTTTGCAAGAAAGCAAAGCCGCATAGATATCGAATCCCGGAATCGAACGGGCAGAGCCTTTACAGTTTCCCGTTTCGGGATCAATCCCGAGAATTACAACGGGGCGGTAAAAGCGCTCCAGGATTTTGGAAGCCACGATGCCGACCACGCCGACATTCCAGCCCTCGCCCGCCAGTACGATAACAGGCGGGATCTCCTGCCCTCTCCAGCGGTCTTGAACCATCCCCAGCGCTTCCTGGACGATGTTTTCGACCACTTGCTGCCGATCCTTGTTCAGTCCGTCCAGCTCCCAAGCAAGGCGCTCTGCCTCTTCCCTGTGCTCCGTTGTAAGCAGCGTAACGGCACGGCCTGCATGGTCCAAGCGGCCGCTGGCGTTAATCCGTGGTGCCATGGAGAAGGCCACGTTAACGGCCGTCACCTGCTCTACATGAATTCCCGATACCTCAAGCAAGCTGCGGATGCCTTCATACCGCGTTTTTCGCATCGATTCGATACCGTGCTTCACAAGCACCCGATTCTCCCCCGTGAGCGGCATCAAGTCAGCGATCGTTCCGATCGAAACGATCTGGAGCCATTCCTCCGGCGGGTCACCCACGAGAGCCTGTGCCAATTTGTAAGCCACGCCTACGCCGGCCAGCCCCTTAAAGGGATACGGGCATGTCGGGATCTTCGGATTGATCAATGCATATGCCTCAGGCAGCACCTCAGGCGGTTCATGATGGTCGGTGACGATGACGTCGATGCCAAGGCTGTTGGCATACGCGATTTGCTCGACCGCACTAATCCCGGTATCTACGGTAATCACCAGACTGACCCCTTGCTGATGGGCCCAATCCAGCGCATGATTATGTAAGCCATAACCTTCATTGGATCGGTGAGGGATATAAATATCATAAGATGCTCCCAAATAACGCATCAGATGAATCATCAATGATGTGCTGGAAACCCCGTCCGCGTCATAATCGCCGTAGATCAGAATATGCTCCCGATCCTCCAGCGCTTTGCGGATGCGCGGCACGGCCTCCCGCATTCCCTGCATGAGATAAGGGTCGTGCGTCAGCTCAAACGTTCCATATAAAAATTCCCGGCCATCCTCGGCTGATTGTATCCCCCGGGACGCCATGAGTGAAGCCACGATGGGTGGCAGCGACAAATCATGGGCCAGCCGTTCGGTGATCGTTGACGCTGCCTCTCGTATTCTCCATTCATATTTGGAATACAGCACAGGGATTCACCTTCCTTTTCCTGCCTATTTCCTGCTGTCTTAAAAGCTCTGCCCTTATTGCGGCAGTGTCGGCATATCGTTGTCCATCAAGTCATAGTTCGATTTATACGGGTACCCGGGTTCATAAGGCACAACGTGAACCTTGGCATCCGTAACCTGAATAAATCGATGGGTCAACAGCTTCCGGATTCGCTCGGCAATTTCCTGAGCTTCCAATACGGACGTTCTCGGATTCACGGTGATTTTCACTTCGATGTTCACGTGGCGAATCTGTCCGTATTCTTGAACCTTCAGCTCCTCGATCGTGATCACGCCGTGAACCCGCTGAATCGTATCCATGAACTCGGCTTCGTGTTCATGGCGTTTCTCCTCCGCAAGCGTGCCGTAAACGGAATGAACGATGAGTATATATCCTTTCCGGACCACGAGACAAGCCACGATAAGAGCCGCTATGGAATCCATGTAGAATAGAGGCGACCATTCAAAATAGGAGCCTGCCATGGATAGCGACACGCCGATCAATACCGTTAGCGATGAATATAAGGCAAACCGATGATCAGCCGACAGCATTTCGTACCGGGGATCATGCAGTCTTTTCATCTGCCAGCTTTGATATTGGAATACCGCTTCGTTCACCGCCATCGATATGAAAATTGCAAGGAGCGCCGATGTGGCCGGCGGCTCGAGGTTATCCGATGCCATGGTCTGGATCGCGGATACCGCAATTTGAATGCCGCCCATGATCAATAACACGGCAAATAAGATCGATATGACGGGCTCCGTCGTACTCGAAACGTTCCGTTTGTCCCGCATCGGACTTTTCGTGCCGAATATGCCAAGGCTTGGCAACCGGTCCACCAATAAAGTTACGGCATTCGCCGCAGAATGCAGGGCATCTCCGATGAGAGCCTTGCTGCCGGATAAGTAACCGGCTATCCCTTTGCACAAGGCTAATGCCAAATCCGTTACAATGCCTGTCCATAGGACAGTCTCCGTATGATTCAAGCGTTCATTGCTCACTTGAGGCCCCCCTCAATGTCACTGTCGATCCTGTACTCGTCATGCTGCCTGCTGCTAACTTTAGAAAGCCGCGTCGCCTGCGACGCGGCTTTCACTTGTATAGGATCTTCTGATATCTGGACTGCAAACGCCCTTCAGCGGTTTAATTAAATTTCGATTTTATCTTTGCTTGGCTTCGGCGAATTCGGCTTATTGCTCACGTTGCGGCCTTTAAGAAGGAGCCACAACGGACTTGCGATAAAGATCGAAGAGTACGCGCCGAATGCCAAACCGATACAAATGGCCAGCGAGAACATCTGGATCGATTCGCCGCCCAAGAGGAGCATGAAGAATGCAGCGATGAATACGGACAAGGCCGTATAGATCGAGCGCCCGATCGTCTGCGACAAACTTTTGTTAACCAGATCCTTGAGATCCGAGACCCTCTTAATCTTCGCAAACCGCAGGTTTTCCCGGATCCGGTCAAAGATAACGATGGTATCGTTGATCGAATAACCAATGATGGTCAGGACGGCGATGATGAATGTCAGGTCCACCTCTAATCCAAGGATGGAGAAGATACTGATGACAACGAAGGCATCATGCAGGAGCGCTACGATCGCTGCAATCGCAAACCGCCATTCAAAGCGGATGCTGACATAAATGATAATCCCGATACAGGAAATCAATACGGCATAAATTGCGTTTCGTCCCAGCTCTTTGGCCATCTCGGGATCAACCGTATTAATTTCGAAGGTTGCCTTCTCGTCCAGCTTCTCGATGCCGGAACGAAGCTTCTGATCCTGATCCTCGGTCAGCACCTCGCTGAATCGGATGTTGACGCGGTCATTACCCGGAGTAACGCTCGCATCCTCCCCGATTCCAGCATCCTCTAATATGGTATTGATTTGCTCCGTAGTCAACGGTTTGGAGAGTGAAATGTCCACGTTCGAGCCGGATTGGAAATCAACTCCGTAGTTAAGACCGCGAGTCAGGAGAAAAACTAAGCCCAAAATCGTAATTACAATGGATAGTACGTAGAAAATTCTGCTTTTGCCTACGAAATCGAAGTTCTTAAAGCTCACGAATGTCACGCTCCTTTACGCCATAATGGCTCGGTTTGCGGGCCCAACCGATATTCACAAGCAGATTGAGCAGGAAACGGGAGAAATAAACGTTCGTGGCAATACTAACGATGATCTCCAAAATCAATACAAGGGCAAAACCTTTTACCGCACCGGTACCGAATCCGAACATGACAGCGGCAACGAGAATCGTCGTCAAGTTGGAGTCCATAATGGCGCGCAGGGAGGATTTACCGCCTGATTTCACTGCAGATGGCACGCTTTTGCCTGTCTTGATCTCTTCCCGAATGCGTTCATAGGTGATAATGTTGGCATCCACCGCCATACCAATACCTAATATAAATGCCGCAATGCCTGGAAGCGTCAACGTAAAGTCAGCCCATACGAAAATAAGGATCAGCAGCCATGTGTGCAAAATAAGTGCGAAACTTGCCAGCAAGCCCGGTACGCGATATCGGATAATCATGAACAGCAAAATCGCGACGGAAGCGATCAGACCGGCTTCTAAAGTTTTTGTAAGAGATTGCATGCCAAGCGTAGCCCCTACGCTCTGCGAATATTTCTCGACCAGCTTCAGCGGCAGGGCGCCGAGATTGATCGTATCCCGGATCTGCTTCGCTTCATCCAGCGAGTAGTTCCCTGTAATTTGCGCGGTACCGTCCGTTAATACGGCTCGTACCGTTGGAGCTGACAGCAATTGGTCGTCCATGAAGATAGCCAGCTCTTGACCGAGAAGGCGTTCTGTAATTTCAGCAAACTTCCCTTTGTCCTTCACTTTAATATCTATCATAGGCTGATTAAGCTGGTCATAGGCTACCGATGCGCCGTTCTCGACGAAATCGTCGCCGCGGAGCTCTATTTTACAGAACTCCTCGCCTTCTTTACAGCCGTCATTGCTTCGGAATGTGAGGTTTGCAGGTTCTTTCATTGTTTTTCGAACTTCAGCCTCATCCGTTACGCCCGCCACCTTCAAGCGAATACGGTTCGCCCCTTCCGGCGTAACCTCAGGCTCCGATGTTCCCATCGCATCCGCACGCTTTTGCAAGCTCTTTGCGGTTTCCTGCAGCGCTTCTTTGGTAACCTGCTGCCCTTCCATCAACGGTTCTGCTTCATAAAGGATTTCGAATCCACCCTTTAGATCCAAACCTAGACGGACGTCTTTCAGCAAGCCTGGAGTTGTAACGGCCATTAAAATAGTGATCACGAGCACGGTTCCGACGAAACTGATAATTCTCTTCATGCCGTCCCTTGTTCCCCCTTTTTACTCAATATTCCTATTATAGCGATGTCATAAAACCCAGTCAATTTATCAAAATTTGTCGGGCTTATGGATGAACCCTTATATCCGCAAGGCAAAAGGGACCTCTTCGATTAATCGAAAGAAGATCCCTTATATGCTGATATTGTCATATAGTTCATCAAGGCTGTTGCTTTCAAGGACAGAATGTCGTTGACCAATTGGTGGAGGGACGGAACGCCTTCCTTTTCGTACTTGCTGCTGACACAGTTCCAAATATCGTCGCTCGTCACATACTCGTACCCAATCAAATGCATTTCCTCAACCTTGCTCAAGCATACCATCTCAATGGTGCTCATCAATTCTTCCTCGCTCATTTGCTCGAGTTCCATGCATATGGCCTCCTCACTGACTCCCTGTTGTCCCTAAGTTACATTCGACATGACATATGGCTTTCCTTCTATTCCTACCATGTCCAGAAAAAAAAGTAAAGTCATCAGATGGGACAGGTAGGGCATATCCATAAGAATAGCCATGTCGTGTCAACGTATTCAGCCTTAACCAGGGAGTGGGATGGACAGTGAACAAGCAATCGTTTATTAAAGGAACGCTGATTTTACTTGCAGCCGGCATATTAAACCGCCTACTCGGTTTTATCCCCCGGATCGCCCTTCCCCGGATCATCGGACCTGAGGGTGTCGGAATTTACCAATTGGGGTACCCCTTCTTTATCGTGCTCGTGACCATCATTACGGGCGGTATTCCGCTAGCTATTGCCAAAATGGTCGCCGAAGCCGAAGGTGCCGGGAAGCCTGATGCTTCCAAGCAAATTCTGCATGTCAGCCTGATGCTGACGATTACGGCAGGAGCCCTCTTCACGGGACTCAGCCTGCTGCTTGCTCCTTGGGTAACCGGCGTGCTTTTGCCGGACGAGCGTGTATATCAAACCTTCATCAGCATGACGCCCATGATGATCATCATTGCCGTTTCGTCGGTCTACCGGGGATATTTCCAGGGCAAACAAAATATGATCCCCTCTGCAAGCTCCTCCGTTATCGAGACGATAGTCCGAATTATATGCATGTTGTGGTTTGCGCATCTCCTGATGCCCAAAGGCATCGCTTACGGGGCAGCCGGGGCCATGCTTGGAACAGCCGTGGGCGAGCTGATTGGCATGATTGCGCTGCTGCTGCAATATTCCGGCGAGGGCCGAAGAACGAACAAACTTTTACCTAAGCCACAAGAAGCCGTATCTGAAAAAAAAGCGCCGGAAGACTCTTCTTCGAATAAAGGCATCCTGAAGCGGTTATTCGGCATTGCATTGCCTGTAACGGGCGGAAAGATGGTAGGGTCCTTCTCCTACCTGCTGGAAACGATACTGACCAATCGCAGCCTCGCCATGGCAGGTATCGCGACATCCGTGGCCACCGCCCAATACGGCGCTCTGCAAGGCATGATTATCCCGCTCCTGCTATTGCCCGGTGCGTTGACCGTTTCCCTGGCCATCTCCCTGGTGCCTTCCCTATCGGAGGCAGCGGCCCGCAACGACCGGCCTACCATCCATAAGCGAATGAATCAATCCCTTCGGCTGGCTCTTGTCTCGGGAGCTCCGTTTGCCATCATTATGTTTGTCCTGGCTGAGCCGCTGTGCCTGCTGCTCTACGACAACGCCGAGATTAGCGATATGCTCAAAATCATGGCGCCCTTTGCCTTGTTTCTGTATGTGCAGTCCCCGCTTCAAGCTGCCTTGCAAGCATTGGACCGCCCGGGACGGGCATTGTTGAATACCTTATTCGGTGCGATCATCAAGATGAGCCTTATCGTATATTTGGCATCCAACCCCGCCTTCGGCATCATAGGGGCCGTCATTGCCATCATCGTTAACAGCATCGCGGTTACATTGCTTCACGGTTTTAGTCTCTCCAGGCTGATCGGCTTTCGCTTCCGCCTGCTCGACTATGTCAAAATCGCTGCCGTCATGATCATTATGGGTGCCTGCGTTCTTTACGGGTATAGACATCTTCCGTTCTCAACGACCCCCTGGCTGCAGTTTTGGACCTCGATCGTGGTTGGCATCCTGGTCTATTTCATCATGATTTTCATGACCAAGCTGGTAACGCCCCGGGATCTGGAACGCGTCCCTGTCGTCGGTACCTGGTTCAACAAGTTTAGCCGCCGCTAGTCCCTGTCTTTGCGGTCGATGTAAATACGTCCTTTATGGTCGATGGAGCATAGGAAGATATCCTTAAAATCCTTGGCTCCGTGGTTTTGAATCTCGTTTTTCAGCCAGAACCTTGTTTTTTCAATCAGTTCAAGGTTTTCGTCCTGCACCTTTCCATCCAATATAAGCGGAATGGGCAGTCCTTCGTACGTAATTTTATCGTATGGAATATCAACAACGGTAGGGTTTCCTGTTTCGGATTTGGCCTTGGATAAAGCACCTGAAGAATGAGTGGAGCTTGAGGCGTTGGAAGAACTTGATGAACTATTCGAGCGGTTCGAACCGTTGTCCGCATCTTTTGGAATAACAGTGAGCTGGCCGGAAGTTTCGAGAATCGCAAATTCCACGTCTGCCAAACTGTCGATGTCCTTTCCCCTTAATTGCTGCATCAGATCATCCAGATTGTAGCGAAGCTTTGACATCTCTTTGCGGTGAAGCTTGCCTCGGGATACCAGTATGCTGGGTTTTCCGTCCGCAAACAGCCGTATGCTTCGATTTTTCAGGCCGATGTAGGCAAGTCCTACCTGAATGGCAACCAACACGGCGATAGGAGCTAGTCCGTCCCAAATCGGTTTATGGACATCTTCGAGGACAAAAACGGCGATCTCTGCGATCATGACGGATATGACCAAATCGAAGATAGACAGCTTTCCGATTTCCCGTTTGCCCATGATTCTCATGGTAACAAAGATAACCACATACATCAGAACGGTCCGCAGAATCAGAATAGTCATATGAGACATAAACAATCCCTCCCTAGCTTGTCGAACATTCTCATGTACAGCTATTCTGGCCTGCCGCAGCTCTTCCCATTCGATTACAATTGATTAATTAATGGTAATCCTGCAAAACCCGATGCAAAATGTTCAGTTTGTACTATATGTACAGGCTTGGCCATACAATATAATTATCAAGATTTGTTAAGGGGGATGATTCATGGAACCGATCCGGCGAGTATTCACTTTCAGGATCACCAATCCGATTCTTTCAGGACTCTTGTATTCTTATTTCTGGATGTTTCTTGGCGCATTGGCGCTATCCCTGCTGCTGTGGGGCAGCGGACTGGCCGAGGATGATTTATCGTTCTACACGTTTCTGGTACATGCCGTCGCGGCCTTTATTGGGGGCTGTGTGAGCGGCAAACGCGCAGGTAACAAAGGCTGGTATTATGGCTGCCTGACCGGGCTGGTATATGGGATTACGCTGCTCGCCATCGGCTTTCTAGCCTTGGATAGTTCCTTGTCACTCGGAGATTTGACGCTGATTGCCACGGTTTTTGCTGCCGGGGCCATCGGGGGAATGTTCGGGGTTAACTTAAAAAAATAAAACCTTGCAACGACTTTGGCGCACTTCACGCCCAGTGATAAAAAAACAAAGGCCGATTCCTAAAAGGAGTCGGCCTTTGTTTATAGCGATGACTTTCCATATGTAGGTGAAACGAGATTATGCATCCGTATTCACGCTATGGCTTACCGAGTTGCGGTCGAACGTCAACTTCGTTACGTCGTTCACTTTCAAAACCACGATGTCGTCGGTAATCTCCACGATCGTCCCGTGAAGGCCTCCGATCGTTACCACTTTATCTCCTTTGGACAAGGCGCTAAGCATTGCGTTTCTTGTTTTCTGTTTCTTCTGCTGTGGACGGATAAGCAGAAAATAAAAGATGACGAACATCAGAACGAAAGGCAAAATCAACCCCAAAATGCCTCCACCCTGACCTTGCGCTGCTGCGAGTTCAACTGAACCAAACATTTCTTTCCCCCCTTTCACAAACTTATCATGATGGCCATGATCTTGCTTTAGAACCCTTTTTCATTATCGTGTAGGCCGTACTTATCAAAAAACTCATCGCGGAAATCAAGCAGACGGTCTTCCATAATACTCTGACGCACGCTCCGCATCAAATTGATCAGGAAATGCAGATTATGATACGTCGTCAATCGCAGTCCGAACGTTTCGTCGCTCTTGATCAGATGGCGCAGATAAGCACGCGAGTAGTTACGGCAGGTATAGCAGTCGCATTCCGGATCCAGCGGTCCGTAATCCCTGGCATATTGAGCATTTCGAACGACAAGACGGCCTTGACTTGTCATCGTTGTCCCGTTGCGGGCGATCCGCGTCGGAAGCACGCAATCGAACATATCCACACCACGAATCGAGCCCTCAATCAACGCATCCGGTGATCCGACTCCCATCAAATAGCGAGGCTTATTGTTCGGCAACAGGGGCACCGTGTAATCCAGCACTTCATACATAAGCTGCTTCGATTCTCCCACACTAAGTCCACCAATAGCATAACCCGGGAAATCCATGGAAGTCAAATCACGGGCGCTCTGACGGCGAAGATCCTCATGCATGCCTCCCTGCACGATGCCGAACAGGGCTTGGTCCTCCGGTCTGGCATGACTCTTCAGGCAGCGTTCAGCCCAGCGGGAAGTCCGCTCGGTGGATTGCTTGACGTACTCATACTCCGCAGGAAAAGGCGGGCATTCATCAAAGGCCATCATAATATCAGATCCCAGCGCGTTTTGGATCTCCATTGCGACCTCTGGAGAGATGAACAGTTTATCTCCGTTCAAATGCGAACGGAAATGTACACCCTCTTCCGATATTTTTCTCATTTCCGCCAGGCTGAATACCTGGAAACCGCCGCTATCGGTCAATATCGGCCGGTCCCAGTTCATGAATTTGTGCAATCCGCCTGCTTCCTTCACAATATCATGTCCCGGTCTCAGGAAGAGGTGATAGGTGTTGCTCAAAATAATGTGGGCATCCATCGCTTTAAGCTCTTCCGGGCTCATCGTTTTTACGGTTGCCAACGTTCCGACAGGCATGAATGTCGGCGTATCGATTACGCCGTGGGGGGTGTGCACTCTGCCGAGCCTGGCGCCCGATTGTTTGCACGTTTTAATATGTTCATAAGTAACAGCTGCTGCCATTGTAATAACCAACCTCCGAAATTAATAGATAAACATCGCGTCGCCAAAGCTGAAGAAACGGTATTCTTTGTCAACGGCTTCCTTGTACGCATGCATGATGTGTTCGCGTCCGGCCAGCGCGCTGACCAGCATGACCAGCGTGGATTTCGGCAGATGAAAATTCGTAATCAGCGCATCCACCACGGTAAAAGAGTATCCCGGATAAATAAAAATGCTTGTCCAGCCGCTGCTCTCGCGCAGAGGCTCGCCCTTTAACTGTGAGCCTACCGTCTCCAGCGTTCTGCAGGAGGTCGTTCCTACGGCGATAACCCGGCCGCCGCGCCGTTTCGTTTCATTCAGCAGGTCTGCCGTTTCCTGGGATAGGGAATAGTACTCTTCATGCATGACATGGTCCTCGACCTGATCCACGGACATCGGGCGGAATGTTCCCAGTCCCACATGTAAAGTGATGAAGGCGATGTCCACTCCCTTGGCCCGGATTTGTTCCAGGAGAGCCTCCGTGAAATGAAGGCCTGCCGTCGGCGCGGCTGCGGATCCTTCATGCTTCGCGTATACGGTCTGATAGCGATCGCGATCATCCAGCTTTTCCTTAATATAAGGCGGGAGCGGCATTTGGCCCAGTTCATCCAGGATTTCTTGGAAAATCCCCTTATACGAGAAGGACAAGGTGCGAGCACCCATTTCTCCTTCCTCCTCGATGACCGCCTTTAGTTTCCCCTCGCCGAAGGAAATCACGTTTCCCTTTTTCAGCTTCTTGCCGGGTTTTACGAGTGCTTCCCAACGGTCTTCTCCCATATTCTTCAGCAGAAGGACCTCGGCTTTCGCGCCGGTATCCTCCTTTTCGCCGAACAATCGGGCCGGGATTACCTTCGTATCGTTTAATACGAGCGTATCGCCCGGATTCAGGCTGTCTATGATATCCGCAAACGTCTGGTGGCTTATCTGTCCGCTCTCTTTGTTCAGCGTGAGAAGCCTGGAAGAACTTCGATCCAGCAGCGGCGTCTGCGCAATTAAGTGTTCGGGTAATTCAAAATCATACAAATCCACATTCATGTCGGTCAGTCCTTCGTTATAGTCGTGTTGCGGTAATAGTGTTGGAGTATCTGCTTATAATCATACCCTTCGTCAGCCATTCCTTTGGCACCCCATTGCGACATGCCCAGTCCGTGGCCGAAGCCTTTACCGGTAAATTTAAAGCCCGGAGAGCTTTCGATTACGCGTGCTGTCCCCGTTCCATTCATCACGACGGTGCCGGAGCCTTTGACGTTTCCGTTTCCGCTTCCGGAAATGACGGATACCGTTTGACCGCTCGAAACCGTTGATACCGCACCATTCGCGCTCAATACAGTATAACTTCCGGTCGATTCAATATCAAACAATGTGCTTGGCAGACCGTTAAAAGCCGAGCGGAACATATCCGGATATTTTACGTCCAGCACTTGACCGTTGGCTTTCACCGTGAGGGCCCGTCCGGACGGGCCTCGCTCCGTTACATCCAGCGTAGTAATGGAGGCCGGCAGGCTATTGGCGGTTTTTCCTTTTAAAGTGGCCAGCAATTGATCCGAAGTATAAGGGCCTCGAACCCATTCGAAGCTGTTGGATTCCGCGACTTTGTCCAGGACGACGGCCGTTTCTCCCGGATTCATCTTGCTTACGGGCTCAACGTTCGATTGGATCAGCGGCAGCGGGCGCACGTTGGTATCCTTCGCGGTAACAGTCATATAAGGAAGACCTGCCGATGTTGCATTGCCGGTTTCCTTTACATTGTCCTCACGCACGTAACCCGTAACGCCACTCGGAAGAAGCACATGATACCAAGCTTTAAGCGCGGCCTGGGATGAGGAGTCGCCAGGGCTTTCCACCGCGGCAAACAGATCGTTACGATTGCCCCAGACCTCGGTGGAGTCCGCCGTCATCCCGCCGCTGTTGGAAGAAAACACGGTTTCCACGATTTTGCCGTCTTTCATGACGACTTCGCCATCGGTTGCATCCACTGCCTGAATAATGCTTGGATACTCATAAGCCGTCCCATAATAGGCCTGGCTCAGCGTGGTGTCCACGACATGCGCTACTTCGAATTTATTACCTTGGAAGAGTGCATAGCTGCGCGCTGCCACGGCCTGTGCCTTCAGAGCCTCGGTTCCCCAAGAAGAAGGCACCTCCGCCCCCACGACGGAATATAGGTACTGCTGGAACGGCAATTCGTTGACGAGGTATAATTGACCGTTCTTTTGCCCGATCTCCAAAGCGCCCCGATATGAGCGATCGGATCGCTCCTTCACATTCGTTCCCGCTCCTGACTTCCCATCAACCCGCAGAACGGATTGATTACCTGACAGCATGTAATGTGTCACCTCTTGGGGAGCCGCCAGATTCAGGCTTACGTCACTTCTTATGATAAGACCCGGCGTATTGGCGTTCTGTTCAACCAGGCTGCCGGATACCTTGGCAGCTTCTTTCTTGACGGCAGCGAGATCGGCCGTGTTTGCCGCTTCGCCTACCCACACCTCATAAGCCGAAGTTTCCCCGGACGGCACCATGACATTGAATGCATCCAGACCGGCATCGGCATACGCTTTGCGCACGGTCTCCGCCTCAGTCTCCGATCCGTACGATCCGGCAGACAGATGCAGCGCGCCTTTAACGGCTGGCGTTTGCCCATTCAGATATGCGGCCGCGGTCTTCGCTGTCCGAGCAGCCGCATCCGCGGCCGCTTTTTCTGTACCGTACATGCCGGCGTACAGCTTGTACACCTTGCCATCCGCAAACAGCATCGGTTTGTCACTTGTCGCCTGCAGCTTTTTCGCTGCTTCCGAAGCGGCTTTCCAATCCGTTGTCTCAAGCACCTTAACGCGGTATGTATCCACGCTCATCCGGACCTGCTGGTTCGCAGGGATGCTCATCAGAGTCTGATGAATACCTGAGGCAAGCAGCGATGCGGTTAGAGCCTCGGCGGATTTCAGCGTCACGGCATTGGTCGTCGATTTATACTGGCTTCCCAGATCCAGGAACATCGCAACCCGAATCGTATCTAACGAAGGGGCGGCTGCTTGCACGGCGGGCGCGCTCCATAAGCTTCCGGCAACAGCCAGCGACAAGAGTCCTTTGGTGGTCCAACCGAATAATGATTTCGTCCAGTTCCTATCCATGTATGTCTTTCCTCCTGTAACTAATTGGATATGGTATATGCATAAATGTCATGATTCCTTCAGTTAGCGGCGATCCTCCGGAAAGGGAATGCCTAAATGCTGATAAGCTGTAGGCGTTACGACGCGTCCCCGAGGCGTACGCTGCAAATAACCGATCTGTAGAAGATACGGTTCATAAACATCCTCTATGGTTTGGCTTTCTTCCCCGATGGTTGCGGCAATGGTATCCAGTCCCACAGGTCCCCCGCGGAAGCTCTTGATCATGGCGTTCAGCATTTTGTGATCGATAAAATCCAGGCCCATCGGATCGATTTGGAGCATCTTCAGCGCTTCCTGCGCGATGCTTGGCGTGATCATGCCGTCGCCCCGAACCTGCGCATAATCGCGTACCCGCTTCAAGAGGCGGTTCGCAATGCGCGGTGTCCCCCGAGATCTTAGGGCAATCTCTTCTGCAGCCTCTCCCAATATCTCGATCCCCAAAAGATCAGCATTGCGGGACACAATGTAGCTCAGCTCATCTACCGTATAGAATTCCAGACGGCTTACTACACCAAAACGGTCCCTCAGCGGCGCTGAGAGCAGGCCAGCCCGGGTTGTGGCGCCAATTAGGGTGAACGGCGGAAGATCCAGGCGAACGGAGCGTGCGCTTGGCCCTTTCCCGATCATAATATCCAGCGCAAAATCCTCCATGGCCGGATACATCACTTCCTCCACCGTCCGGTGCAGCCGGTGGATCTCGTCAATAAACAGGACGTCTCCTTCCTGCAGATTGGTCAAAAGCGCCGCCAGATCGCCAGGCCGTTCGATGGCCGGGCCGGACGTCGTCCGCAGATTAACGCCAAGCTCATTGGCGATAATATTGGCCAGCGTCGTTTTGCCAAGTCCAGGAGGACCGTACAGCAGCACGTGGTCAAGCGCCTCGTTGCGCATTTTTGCAGCCTCGATATATACCTTCAAATTTTCCTTTACTTGATTCTGTCCTATATATTCAGCCAAATAACGCGGACGCAGACTAAGTTCGACAGCTTGTTCGTCCATCATCAGATTGGCGGAAATAATTCGATCATCCATCTATATAACTCCTCTCTTGCAGCGATTCTCTATCTATCCAGCGAATAGCTGCTGCAGTGCCCGTTTCATGAGCACATCGACGGATTCGCCGCTTGCGCCGGAATCCTTGATCTTCAGCCAGACTTTATCCAGCTCGCTATCCGTATAACCAAGCGCCTTCAGGCCCTCGCGAGCCTCGGACCATGCCGAGCCGCCATCATCCGATTCCGGCTCCTGGATGGCAAAAAGACCGGTCATCATGCTCGCATTCCCGAAGCCCTCAAGCTTATCCTTAAGATCCAAAATCATGCGCTGCGCTGTTTTCTTGCCGATTCCCGGAAGTTTGATCAAGAAGGATATATTCTCTTGATAGATCGCGGAAACCACATGATCCGGAGATCCTCCGCCGAGTATGCCGAGCGCCACGCGCGGGCCGATTCCCGAGACCTCGATCAGCTTACGGAACAGCTTCTGCTCCTCCCGCGTCGGAAACCCAAACAGCAGAATGGCATCCTCACGAACGTGATGATGGGTGAAGACCGTCACGGTTCCTTCCGTTTTGGCAAAAGCATACGGATTCGGACAAAACACCCGGTATCCTACGCCTTGAACATCCAGCACAATATATTCACTCTCTAAGTGGACAACCTGTCCCCGTAAAAAATCGATCATTTTCGCAATACCTCATTTAATTTGGAATTAAGTGTGTAGGAATGGGCGTGGCAGATTGCCACGGCCAGAGCATCCGCCACATCGTCGGGCTTTGGGATGCTCTGAAGCTTCAGGAACATCCTGACCATTTCCTGTACCTGCTTCTTCTCCGCCTTGCCATAGCCGACGATGGCCTGCTTAACCTGCATAGGCGTATATTCTGCAATCGGGAGTCCGCGCTGGACCGCCGCCAGTATGAGAACTCCTCTCGCCTGGGATACGGACATCGCGGTGGTGACGTTGCGGTTAAAAAACAATTTCTCGAACGCAACGGCCTCCGGCTCATATTTATCGATAAGCTGCAGCATGCCTTCATACACGTGATGCAGCCTCTCTTCATCCGGTGTATGGGCTTCCGTCTGGATGCAGCCATACTGGACCGGCGTGACTTTGCTTCCAACCTTATCGACAAACCCGAAGCCCACAATCGCAATCCCCGGGTCGATTCCTAAAATGCGCAAACCAATCTCTCCTCTGATGAAGCGAACATATGTATCGTTCTCCCATTATAACAAAAGTTCGGCCTCAATTGAGGAAAAACTTTGATCCCGTAAGCCAGAGTTCTATATCTTCCCTGACGGCACCGCCGATGGAACGGCTAAACACCAAAAAACCGCCCGGAAAAATTCCGGGCAGCTGCGGCTTTGGTGATGAAGCGACAAGCATAGACGTTTCAAGGGCTAGGACTCATGACATTTTCGGCCATATCCCGTGCATAGTCGCTAAAGGTTGACAGTACACTGTTGTACTCTTCCATATCTTGAATTCGAATACCTTCTTCAAGCTGCTGAATCACGTCTTTAGGCAAAGAGGATTCCATCGAGCCGACATCCAGTTGGAAGAAGGTGCGCATGACCTTCTCTTCTTCCGGCGGGCCGTCAAACAACGTTAAGTTCCCGTTGGCATCGATGCTCATATAGGCTTGCCGCTTGCAGGCGGGCGAAAGGTCGGATACGGTTTGCTCGAGCCAAACATTGCCTTTATTATCCAATCGTCCCTGCCATAAAGGATTTTTATTCATCAGTTCATAAATGCCGTCCGCCGTAAGCTTTCCCATATCCTGCTCTTCAATGCCGCAGACATACGTGATGCGGACATGAACATGCTTCTTTCCTTTCGAGGTATTCAGCTTCTGCATGAATTCCCTCTGATCCTGCCTGCGTTCCTCCTGCTTATCATCCTCGATTTGCAGGTATTGCATCGTTTCCACAGCCAGCGGCGTTTCATCGAAAGTAGCGGTGAGCAGCCTCTTCATCTGATCGGTTATATTCTGGCCGGACCATACCATGACACCAACGAGCACTACGATCGAACAAGACCAAATCGCGCGTCTCCAACGTCTCCAACGTTTTCTGAACAGTTTCTTGAAGAAATGAAAAACACTCAAGGTTATCCCCTTCTATTCAATGTTTTTCATATTGTGACCGGGATGCTGTCAAAATATTCAGTTCCGCTCTGGCCGTTGGCATCATTTCTATCCATAACAAAGAAAGATCGCCTTCAGATATACTGAAAGCGATCTTTCGGTTTGAATCGGGATGACACGATTTGAACATGCGACCCCCTGGTCCCAAACCAGGTGCTCTACCAAGCTGAGCTACATCCCGTTAATTAATGCCGGTGAAGGGACTCGAACCCCCACGGTTTCCCTCACGATTTTGAGTCGCGCGCGTCTGCCAATTCCGCCACACCGGCACAAAGAAATTTCATAAGTTAAGCATCTGATTGTAAAAATGGCACGCCCTGAGAGATTCGAACTCCCGACCTTTTGATTCGTAGTCAAACGCTCTATCCAGCTGAGCTAAGGGCGCAAAATGGAGCGGACGACGGGAATCGAACCCGCGACCCTCGCCTTGGCAAGGCGATGCTCTACCGCTGAGCCACGTCCGCAAATATGATATGTATTCCGTTTCCAGCTCTCTTGGTAAAGATGGTGAGCCATGAAGGACTCGAACCTTCGACACCCTGATTAAAAGTCAGGTGCTCTACCAACTGAGCTAATGGCTCTTATTACTAAGAGTTAAAGAATGGCGGAACCGACGGGATACGCTCTCTTCGTTCGAGACTGCGAAGTCTATACTAACGAAGCTAAGCTCCGACGAACCCAATAGGGATTCTCATCCCTGAAGCTAATAAGAATGGCGGAACTGACGGGATTCGAACCCGCGATCTCCTGCGTGACAGGCAGGCATGTTAGGCCTCTACACCACAGTTCCAAGAGGCATTATCGCCATTGCGACATAAATTGGTTGCGGGGGCAGGATTTGAACCTACGACCTTCGGGTTATGAGCCCGACGAGCTACCGAACTGCTCCACCCCGCGTCATTAAAAGGGTTGCTAATATGGGTCCCCGAAAAGTAATCGGAATTACCTGCGAAGCGTGAGCTTCACTTTATGGGGATGAATTATGGTGGAGGCTGAGGGGATCGAACCCCCGACCCTCTGCTTGTAAGGCAGATGCTCTCCCAGCTGAGCTAAGCCTCCATCTGGATTGTTACATTCATTAAAGAAAGTGGTGACCCGTAGGGGATACTCTCACTTCGTTCGAGACTGAAGTCTATGCTTACGAAGTTATCCTCCGACGAACCGACGGGATTCTTATCCCCTGATGCATTAAAGAAAGTGGTGACCCGTAGGGGATTCGAACCCCTGTTACCTCCGTGAAAGGGAGGTGTCTTAACCCCTTGACCAACGGGCCGTATATAAAGTCCTTGCTGGCGGAGAGAGAGGGATTCGAACCCTCGAGACGCTTTTGGCGCCTACACGATTTCCAATCGTGCTCCTTCGGCCAACTCGGACACCTCTCCGTA
>NZ_JAVFHO010000005.1:0-681651 GCF_041953985.1 Paenibacillus sp. CR_12
GCTGGAGCGGCTTCGCCATCGCGGGTCCCTTCAAAGGACTCAGCACCTTCAGCAACAATGTTCACGCCCAAAATACGGATACCTTGAGCCAAACCGAGGTCAGCGAGCCGCTAATGGGGATCGACAAAGAGATTTATGTGGGCACCATCCTGCAAAATGCGGCCCATCGCAAGTTTCGCTATGATCCGAGCAGCGGGCTGAAGCCGACCGAATTCTTCGACCGCCTGGACCCGAATCCCGGAACCCCCGGCGTAAATGAGGTCATCAAGATTCCGAACTTCCCCAAGGTTTCGGCCATAGCGCCGAACGGGCTGTATATCAGCTCGCCGGGTTTTAAGGCCGGGGAGCAGGTTAATGCCATGTCCGCTTATCAGAATACCGTCCGTCCGCCTGAAACCGATAAGGCTGAAACCTCCGATGCCAAGACCCTCAGCCTCGGGGCGGAAGTTTTCAAAAAAGCGCAGTGCATCACTTGCCACGCAGGCGACTATTTTACCAACAACCGCATTCTGCGTGCGGCAGAAATCGGCACCGAGCCTGCAAGGGCGAAGGCCTTCCATTTTACGCAGAACGCTTTTGGCGAGGCGGAGTTCTACCCGCCCGACACGCCTGTCCCGATTCCTCCGGACGCCAAGGCGACTAAAGTCCCGCTGGATGGAATAGATCCGGAGCAGATTCAGCTGGGCTTCGGCCATAAATCGGGCGGCGGTTATAAGGTCAAGGGATTGATCGGCCTCCGCTGGTCGGCACCGTATTTGCACGACGGGGGCGTCGCGGTCGGGCCGGAGCTGTCGCAAGCCGGAGTGCCGGCAACGCTTATGAAGGGCATTCACCCGGATCCCTACAACAGCCTGAAAGCCCTGATCGACCGCAAGCTGAGGCTGCGGGTCGTTGAGGCGAACCGCAAGGATTCGAGACTCAGGGACACCCACGTCACCGGTCAGGGACATGAGTATTGGGTCGACGAAAGCAGCGGGTTCACGCAGGAGCAGCAGGATGCGCTCGTGAAATACCTGCTCCAATTGAAAATGAAATAAGTCCGGGATATATCCATCATACTTTGTCCCATCGGCTCATAAGGTAAGGTATATAGCTTGCCCTACCCCAGAACCGGTCTAAGACAAGGAGTTGATGAGATGTCCCCTTTCAAATCGTCCACAGGACTTCCCGAGAATCTGGCCGCGACGCTGTGCTATCTTCTTCCGATGGTCGGAGGAATTCTGTTTCTTTCATTAGAAAAGAGAAGCCGATATGTCATATTCCATGCGCTGCAGTCCTTGCTGGCCTTCGGCCTTCTGGCCGTCGCCCACCTGCTGTCGAGCGCGGTGCCCATCATCGGCCTTCTGGCCTCCGCCCTCCTGGCGCTGGTCGGCGTGCTGATGTGGCTGGTGCTTATGTTTAACGCCATTCAAGGAAAATGGTTCAAGCTGCCATGGATCGGCAATTTCGCGGAGAAACAAATGCAGCGCATCTAAGCTAGGTCATGCAAAAACGGCTTCCTCCCATGATTGGGAGGAAGCCGTTTTTTTTGGGCTTTAGCCCTAGACCGATCAGGATCAAAAAAGCAGCCGGAACGGATCCGGCTGCTTTCGAAGATCATCTTAAGCTGCGTGCCCTTCTGTCGTCTCGCCTCGCTCAGTGCGGGTCGGCTTCGTATATTTCAAGCCGTTAAAGATCAGATTCAGCACAATCGCGGTCAAGCTGCCGGCCACGATGCCGTTATCGGCAAGAATGCGCAGGTTGTCGGGCAGGCTGGCGAACAGGCCCGGCACGGTTGTGACGCCAAGACCCATGCCGACGGAACACGCGATAATGAACAGATTCTCATGACGGTTAAGGTCTACTTGATCCCCTAACATCCGAATGCCGGAAGACACCACCATGCCGAACAGGGCAACCATCGCCCCGCCCAGAACCGACGTCGGCACAAGCTGCGTCATGGCGGCAATCTTCGGCACGAATCCGATCAATACAAGCAAACCGCCTGCCACTACGATGACGTCGCGCGTCTTCACGCGGCTCATCTGAATCAAGCCAACGTTTTGGGAGTACGTGGTATACGGGAACGAGTTGAAAATACCGCCTACCACAATCGCAAGACCCTCCGCACGGTAACCTCGGGACAAGTCCTTGGAGGTGATATCGCGATCCACAATTTTGCCAAGGGCCATAAATACGCCCGTCGATTCGGCAACGCTGACGATCGCTACCAGAATCATCGTCATGATCGGAACGATTTTAAACTCCGGCGTGCCAAAAAAGAAAGGCTGCGGCGCGCGGAACCAGCCGGCTTCGCGCAATGGGGTGAGATCGACCCCGCCGTATAACGCGGCAACCAGGGTGCCAAGAATGAGACCCAAAAGAACGGAGATCGAACGCAAGAAGCCTTTGGCAAAACGGTTCATGATAATAATGAAGGCAAGAACGCCGAAGCCAAGGGAAATGTTCAGTGCGCTGCCAAAATCCTCGCTGCCTTGGCCGCCCCCAAGGTCGTTCAAGGCTACGGGGATCAGCGTCAGACCGATAATCGTAACAACAGAGCCTGTAACGACAGGCGGGAATACCTTAATCAGCTTACCGAATAAACCTGAGAACAGAATGACAAATAAACCGGAAGCGATAATCGCTCCATAAATAGCCGACATGCCATGCTGCTGTCCGATAATGATCATCGGACCTACGGCCTGGAACGCGCAGCCGAGCATGACCGGAAGGCCGATACCGAAGTACTTGTTCCCGAATACCTGCAGCAAAGTAGCGACCCCGCATGCCAGCAGGTCGATGGCGATGAGATACGTCAGCTGCTCCGTCGTTAAACCGAGCTGCCCGCCAACGATAAGCGGTACGATGATTGCCCCTGCGTACATTGCCAATACATGCTGCAAACCCAGCGAAAAGGTTTTGCCCGGACTCCGATTTTTATCGAAAATCGGTTCTTGCACCGCTTGTTTCTGTTGTTCCATGGCTTTTTGATTCCCCCCGTTAATTTGTTAGCTTTCGTTCTATGCGAATGTCACAACGCCGTCGTCAAGTGATGCAATCCGTACGAGCGATTCTACCCGGTAGCCCGCTTCGGCCAGCAGGCGTCCTCCCGGTTGAAACGCCTTTTCAATGACGATCCCGATGCCCACCACTTCGGCACCCGCCTGCTCGACGATTCGGGCAAGCCCGAATGCCGCCTCGCCGTTGGCAAGGAAGTCATCCACGATCAGTACTTTATCGCCTGGCTTGATGAATTTCTTAGCGACCGTAATTTCGTTGGTCTCCTGCTTCGTGAAGGAGTACACCTTCTCCACGAATATATCCTCACGGAGCGTCAGCGATTTCTGCTTCCGTGCAAAGATGAGAGGCACTTCCATCTCAAGCGCGGTCATGATGCCCGGTGCGATGCCGGAGGATTCGATGGTCAATACGCGAGTCACGTTCGCTTCCTTGAACAATCGCGTAAATTCCTTTCCCACCTCTTTCATCAATACCGGATCCATCTGGTGATTCAGGAACGAATCCACCTTCAGTACCTGTCCGCTTAATACAATGCCTTCCTCTTTCACTTTGTTCTGCAGTAATTGCATGATGCTCCCCCTTAAATTTGTTGTCCGCATTCCAAGCAAAAAAGCCCACTTCCTCCCTTCACCGAATCGCCGGGAAAGAAACAAGTGGGCATAAGCAGCAAAAACGCACCGTTAGCCGTCCGATCAAACGGAATTGACCTGGCTTGTCCGCTGCTGCTATAACCCGTAGTCCAATCATTTCCGGTGATCGGGTAGAGACATGCAGGCCGATTCCTGCACCTATACGAGAAAATGTATGATATCCGAATTCCTTAGAATGCTTACGTATAAATGTTATATTTCCGAATGAATGAAGTATAACGCATTCCCTATGAAAAAATAAAGTGAAAATTTACGGAAATAATAAACTACTGGTCAATTAAAGAAAAAAAAGGCTGCCCCATACGATTAATGGGACGGCCTTCCCTTGCATCAACTTGTAGGTGTCACTTCGATTATCCATTCCAGGGGCTCACCGATGGGCACCGACATATCGCTGTTTATATCAACCAGCTGGATACGGAGCGTATAAGTCCCGACATGAGCTTGCTGCCAGCGGAACAGGATATCGCTCCCATTCCCTCCCAGATCCATATCCCCAGCCGTTAACCCTGCATTCACTCGGTACACCCCTTCACGATCCGGAGTTGCGATCTCATACCCCTCCGTCGGAACCGTTCCCGGCTCATGCGGCTTCATCCGGAATCCGATTACGCCCAGACTTACCGGCTGACCATGGTCATCGAGAATCGTCAATTCATAGCCAACCCGGGTATCCTCGCTCAGTCCGTACGCTTTGGAAGAAAACCCCCAATACATATCAAGGGCTGCCGGAAACGGCCCTTCGCCAATGAATTCGAACTGCGAGAAGGGACTGACCTGGATGGAACGGACGCCTTCTCCAAGCACAGTCAATTGGCCTTCCTTGATCTCAAGCAGCTCAATCTTCTCCGTATAGCTGCCCGGCTCCAGCAGATCGGCGTAGAACTCCAGCGGAATATCCGGCGAAGCGACCTCGCTTAACTTAAAGCCGATACCATCAACAGACTGCAGCGTAAAGCTTCCCTCTGCGTTGGATTCCACCGTCTGCTCGCCATGACGGACAGGCAGACCCACGACCGGACTTCCATCCCTTGTCAGCGTCACCCTGACTTGAACTTCCATGTCATCGGCATAGCCTTTCGTCTCGAAATGAATGGACCCAAAATAATTGTCTGGGCGGGCCGACAGTTCACTGCTCATATCATCGCTATATATAACCTTCACGAAAGGGTCGGTCACAGGCGGCTCCGTTGTAGGAGGTTCCGTTACCGGAGGCTCAGTCACTGGGGGCTCGGTCACAGGCGGACCGGTTACAGGCGGCGATACGCTGCCTCCTGATCCCGAGCCGCCGCCAGGACTAACCGGCGTCGGCAGCCGAGCGCCTTTCTCCTGCTCCGCCTCTTTCTTGCCCTGGAGAAAGCGTGCCTTCTCCTCTGCGCTTAAGGATTGAAGAAGCTGCTCTTCGGCCTTCTTTTTCATTTCCTCCTGTGCTTTCCTGTTCGCTTCCTCCTGCTGCTTCTTCTGCTGCTCGATCTTTGCCAGCATATCGCCGAGTTTCTCCTGCAGCTGATCCAACTGATTCTGCTGCTGATCTTGCTTCTTCTGTACCTCTTCCTGCTTGCGCTTCAGTGCTTCCAAGCGCGCCTGCTCCAGAGCAGGGTCGAGGCCGGCTTGTTTATCCAAATCTTTCACTTGGCCAAGATCAAATATCTTCCCCGAATCCGGGTTTGCTTCTTTAATCAGTTTATTTAATTCTTCTTGGCTGGCTTTTTTCTTATCAAGCGCCTCTTTCGCGATATTTCCGATGAGGTTATTCAAATTATTCGCGACTTTTGCCAAATCGTCCGGCGATTTCATAATCAAGTCCTGAGTGCCGGTTCCGCTTTGTCCGGACTGTAGTTCTTGCCGCGTCTTCTCGAGAAATTCCTCGTTCTCCCGGTCGATGTCGTTCTTATTCTTAATTATCTGAGCAATGATTCCCGGCGAAGCGTTCCCAATCAAATCCTCAATATCGATGAATTGTACAGGGGGGCGTTCCTCCTGTGAACCGCCCAGCGATATTTGTTGCGCGGGACTAATCATGACCGGGCCGGATGGCAGCAAGGAACCTTCTGTGCCTGCCGGCACCAGCGAAGAGCTGACTTTCCCGCTAGCCGTCACTACGTTTGTCATTCCTGTTAAGGGGTTGACGGTGATTATAAAATGCGTGCCTTGTACGCTATTGTCCGCATAACCGGTCCGCACGTCGAATCGATCCGTCGACCGGGCCAGGTCGGTAACATCATAATAAGCCTGCCCAGCCTCCAGATTCAGCCGAGTTACGTTGGAGATGCCAATCTTGCGAAGCTGCTCGGCCACCAACGTCGTGTCGTTGCCTAACGTAATGACATCTTCCGTATCCAGGATCCGAAGCTTGGCGCCTCCCGTGCCGGAGCCGGTAACAATTTCATCGTCTTCGCCCAGCATCATCCCCTTGTAGGCATCCACCTGCGCATACCCGCCGTAACGGATCTTGGCCGAACCGGTGATTTCCACGATCTGCATGCGTCGCGGCGTAAATTTCGAAGTGCTGAAGCTAACATTCCCCGGCTTCGTTTCCCGTTCAGCCAAATCCCGGATGATAACCAGCTTGCCGCTTTCGTTCCATTGGACATCCTTGCCCATCAGTTCGGCCACCGCTCGCAGCGGAGCCATCATCTGGCCGTTGGCGATATACGGCTCAACCTCCGTCGCCGCTCGGAAAACTTCTTTGCCCGCCTGATCCCGGGTCATATAGGGATCTCCGGCTTGCAGCGTGATAACATCCTCGCCAAGGGTTAATGTCATTTCCTTATTCTTGGCATCGTAACTCATACGGGTTCCGAGCAGCGTGCCTAACGTTCTGACAGGCACCACGATCTGGCCCTCTTTCATAACGGCCAAGTCGCCCAGTTGGGCCGCCTGATCTCCGTAAGCTGCGGCGATCCCTTGGCCTGGTTGCCAGGCATCGGGCGTCTTATAGCCGGACCATGCCCGGACGGCCCCATTGCGTTGGTCCGCGATGAACAGCTCCCCACTATCCGAAGCGACGGCAATATCCGCCGGCGCGTTGAATCGGACCTCGCTTTCAATTCCATCCGCGTAACCTCTGGTTCCGCCGGCCATGGTGGATACGCGTTCGTCTTTCAGTTGACGCACGGCATGATTATGGGAATCTGCAATGAGAAGTCCATCCTCCGCGCTCCATGCCAATCCCCGAGGCGAGTTGAAGCGGGCTGCATCCGCAGCTCCGTCCAGATAGCCAGGATCTGCGTATAACGCGTCCTTGGCGTAGCCATCGGATGACGGACTGCTGCCGGCGGCCGTCGAAACGGTCCCTTTCCCGAAATCGATATAGCGGATCGCGTGGTTGCCTGAATCGCTGACATACAAATTGCCTTTACCGTCAAACGCAAGACCTGCCGGCTCGTTAAATTGCGCTTCAGCAAGCGATCCGTTCTTGTAGTCCCCTGCCAAAGCGATGACTCCGGCGCGAACCTGGACAGCACGCGTCGATGGGCTGCCAATCGTCGTTACTTCCCCATCCGGAGAGATCCGCCTAATGACGTGGTTTAGGGTATCCGCCACAAACAGAATGCCGTCCTCGGTAACCGTAACGTCCTGCGGCTCGTGGAACAAGGCATCTTGAGCCTTCCCGTCCTTCAGCCCAATCCGTCCGTTGCCCGCTATGGTGGTTACCCTGCCCGCTTGATCGATTTTACGAATCGCATGATTGCCTGAATCGGCTATGTACACCTGACCTTTTCCGTCTACGGCAATCCCGGATGGCTGGTTAAAAAATGCAAGCTCGCCCTGGCCATCCAGGAGCCCGCCGATCGGAAGTCCCCCGCCGTCCCGCTTGTAGGACAAGGAGGCACCTGCGAGAATGCTGCTCTTCCCGTCCTTTATTTTGCGAATCACATGGTTCTCCGTATCGGATACGATAACGGAGCCGTCAGGCAGCCAAGCCACACTGCCCGGTTGTCGCAATCCTTCCGAAGCCAGTGACGAGGATAGCCCGGCTGCATGCCCCGGCCCCCCTGCAATCGTAGTCGATTGACCTAAAGGTAATCCGTTGCCGGCGACGAACCTCTCTTTGCTTGGAAGAGGTGCAATTGATGCTGCCATGGCGTCGCTTGCTCCCCCAAATACACTCCCCGCAAGTACAGCGGCTAATGCGATCATGCCCATCTTTCTAAACCTAATCGAAACCAAACCCTTCCCCCCTATTCCTAAGTGATATTTCTAGCAAAAATCATACAATAATCCGGTCCTATCTGGATACATAATTTTCCCAATATATCTGACATCAAAAAAAAGCCACCTCAACGGTAGCTTTCTCCGACAATTTCATCTATTGAAACGTAACGTGGATCTGCACGATCTCGGAACGGGAGCCCAGCCGAATCGGCGGTCCCCAGAAGCCGTAGCCCGAGGACACGATGGAGTGCATCCGGCCTTTTTGCAGATATCCCCAATCGTTCTCGAATATGGCCCTCGTAATCAAATGCGCCGGGAATACCTGGCCGCGGTGCGTATGCCCCGACACGATCAGATCAACGCCCTGCTGCTGTGCTTCGTCCAGCGCATTCGGCTGATGATCGAGCAGAAAGACCGGCTTGGATAAATCGGCCCCCTCCATGATCGCGGACAAATCGGCGCGGTCCTGATCCTGCTTATCCCGCCTGCCTACCAGCGTCAAGCCCTCCACCGTCAGTTTCTCGTCATACAGCACGGTCATGCCGCTGTCCTCGAGAGCCGATATCAGCTCCGTAATCTCCCCTTCGAATCGGTCATGATTGCCAAGCGAAGCATATACGCCATAGGTCGCCTGGATATCTGTCAAAATCCGATCTATCCCCTGGCTTAAATAAGCATCCAGATCATCATCAATAATATCGCCTGGAAACAGCACCAGATCCGGCTTCAAGCCGTTGATCTCCTTCACCATGCGCTCAGCGTGCGCCTTGCCAGACAGGACGCCGAAATGCATATCGGACGCCATGACGATATTCAGCTTCTCCATGGTACCCGCATCCTTGTCCACCTGAATATCGTAAGCACGTACGGTTGGACTATAAGCGTTAAAGGAGCCGAAACCGATCGCGATCACCATCAGCACCAGCACGACGGATACCGCCGCCTTCTCCAGCCCATCTCTTCGCAATGCCGTCATCCTCAGCAGCCATAACACGATGTGCATCAACGGGAGAAGGATAATCAGCACATAAAAAATAGCCATCCAATACGATCCTATAATATTCAGCACGGTTGGATTACCGAAAAACCGTCCTGATATAAACGATGTCGATACCACGGTCAGCACGACTATGTATACCCATTTGAGCGCCATGGACGGCCCCGGCCTCAACCAGCTCCATACGCTTCGGCCAATATAATAAACCAGCAAGCCGTATATCAAAAGCGCCACGATTCCTGCAATAATAAACATCGCCATCCCCTTCCGTACATCCATTATAGCAAGCGGATTTTACAAATCCCAGCGGACGTTGGCGGAAGGCGGAGGGCTTATGATCTTCGCATGGTTCTAAATAGCATCAAGAAGCCGTTACAAACCCGTGCGTTGTTTCGGCAGCAGCTCGTTCAGCAGCGCCTTCAAATTACGGTCTTCCGTATATCGCTCCTGCCCCATATCCAATTCATTCACGCGTATATACGTATAACTTTCCGCGCCGTTCTCCGGTTTAAAGAGAAGTTCATCATGCGGGTCAGGCACCACCCGGTACTCCATTTCATGAAACATATCGAGCAGCTGCTCACCTGTAGGAGTTTCTCCCTTATCAACAAAAATCAATCCCCGCAGCTTCTTGGGGCCTTCTTTATGTCCGACTGTAAAATGAACGATGCATTCCATGCTCATCCATCTCCCTTCTTGGTTGTTATGTTATCGGTTCACACCCGTCTCATTCATGTTCTCCTGCCATCTCGGCCTTCATTCAAGCCTGTTGCCGGTCTTAAGCAAATAAACGCCAAGATGAATCCCGGCGTTCCTAATCATTATGTCTATTCCATTCTACGATGAAACATGATGCTTAACTGTGACAAAAGTCACTTCCAGAAAGGTATTGATCTACAACGTGCCCCTAGGCCGTATTGCGATTGGAGTCCCCGTTCACTTCTTCTTCGGGATCGCCTTCACGCCCCGCCCGCGGGCTGGTTATCGATGACGCAGCCAGGTCTTCCAGGTCTTCCTGGTCTTCCTGGTCTTCCTGCTCTTCAGCCTCCGGCTCCGCATTAAGATACTCGCTTTGAATCAGGCCAAAGTGTTCTCCGTAACGCGCTTCCAGCTGCTCGCCCATATCCTGTTCCAACTGGAACAATACCATCTCCTGGGTAAAATGATGCAAGAGCAGCTCTGCCATGACCGGATGCTCCGTGATGACCGCTCCCGTATCATAGTCCCCGCCGCGCATCCCTAAGATGCACCATTGCCGATCGACGACAAACGAGAACTTCCGGCCGCCGGCCCTGCGATTCGCAAGGTCGCTCCACCCGGGCCACGCCAAAGTTCTTGAGAGTCCCTGATCCGGACCGTCGCAAGCCCACAGCACCTTTACCCCTCTGGCCTCCGCTTCCGCCAGCGGCTCACGGAGCAGCGACGCCTCCTCGCGCCAGACGTCAACGACGATCTCCCGTTTCGCCCGCTTCAGTTCCCGTACAAGCACATCAAGCACCGCCTGATCCCCCTCCATGCTAAGGAAGGGAGCGGCCGTGCCGCTGCTCCGCGGCAGGCTCTTCTCCACAAAAGCGAGGGATGCCTCCACGCGCCCGGATATCATCCGCGTCAATTCCTCCGGCTTCAGCGAGCGGTAACGGACAGGTTCCCCGTCCATTCGCTCAAGCGCTCCCTGCCGCTCCAGACGCTGCATGGCCGCATAGACGTTGGAACGCGAAGCGCCCAAACGTTTAGCTACCTCATACCCGCCTGCAGGCCCATGCTCGGCAAGGTCCACCATAATCTTCGACTCAATTTCCGTAAATCCCAAATTGCGCAAATGATGCAGCAATTGTTCCATAATATTAGTCCTCCCATAGATGCTCGAACGCTTGCTCTATCATTCACACTGTCCTTTATTCATCGCGCAAGGGCATGATCGTCCGAATCCCTATCTCTTAAATCTGTTCAGCTCCGCAGCGCGGACACCATTTCGAGCCTTTCGGCAGGTCGACGCTGCAAATTTGGCACTTCACCATGTCGCGGGTCGCTTCATCGTCTCCGACGTAGTCTTGACTTTGATTATTTTCCTGCCAGAAGCGAATGCGTCGGTCCAGCTCCAACTGTCTCTCCCGCTCGCGCTCAAGCTCTTCCCAATGGCGGCGTTCCCTCTCCTGCTCCTCCTGCTCGAGGCGCAGCCGTTCAGGATCAACCTCCGGTTCAGACGATCGCTCGATGATCTCCTCGCGCTGGCGTTCCGGCTCAGGATCGTAGAGGTCGGGCTCGTACGGATCCGGATTCGGACGATAATCATAGGTCTGGACATCGTCCTGTTCCTCCTGGATTTCTTCAGCCGCCGCATATTCGCGTTTATCGAACATGCTCTTGCGCTCGGGCTCCCGCGGCTCTTCCGGCGCTGACTCCTCAGGGTCAATCAAATTGGCAAGCTTGTTTCCGCAATACGGGCAGAAATTCGCGTCCAGCGCGACCACGCGTCCGCATTCGCAGACCCGTTCATTCTTGAGCACCGCGATGCGGTTCCGTATCGCTTCGATTTGCTCCTGCAATCCATCGCAGGTTTGCGCGAGCTCGACCATCTCCTTTTCCGCAATCGTCATATCCTGCTGACGGTAGCCCTCATAGAATACTTTACCCATCTGCAAGTAATACGAGTTCTTCTGCTGTTCGATTTCGGAAATTTGGCTGTTGAGCTTATTCACTTCGACCACGTGCTGCGCCTTTTCCGTTGCGCGGTTAGCTCCATCCTTGAGTTTCTGTAAAATCTTCATTTATGAATCCTCCTCTTTCTCATATCCCGATTCACCGGCGGTACGCCGGCACATTGTCATATCTCTTCATCAAGGTTATAAACGATTTATAGCCAGCCATAAACCGGCTGCCCCATGTTTCTTTGCAGTTCGCAGATTTGCTCATGTGTCATGAAATGATCCTCATCGTCCAGTATACTGCCGTCATGGTGATTCTATCATACCAAATTCCTTGCCCCATGTGAAAAAGGAAGCCCCTTCCAACTTCGCTTCTGATTCATCCGGCCCCCGAACGTGTATATGATTAGAAAAATGCATAGTAAGGGACGGCGGCCGGTTTAAACCCCGTATCCTATTCCGTGCAGCCTTGAGCTGCCGAAGTCTGGAGGGATTTATCATGACAAACGATAAAAAGACGTATTATGTTTCAGTCAATCACAACCTGATCCAGGATGTACCGAACGATACGAACGAATATGTCGTATATATGGATGATGAAGAGGTCTCGAAGCTGAGGGGGCTGCTCCATGAGGTCAGCAGCAGCGACCGGTATGCTTTTAAACGGACGTTCGTCCCATATAAATCGGCAGATCATGACGATGCCGCCGAGGAATACGATGAACGGACGATTAATCTTTACACCTTTCTCCACGAACATGGGGATGAACGCACCCGCAAAACCATCGAGGATATGAACATCATCGGCAAGCTGAACGATACCGGCTACGATGATCCCGGTTATGAAGACTCGCCACTGAATAAGTAATCCGAATGCTTCAGTCCAAAAACAAAGGAATCCCGGAGCGAGCCGCTCCGGGATTCCTTTGTATAACTAGAACATCGCCCGGTCTTGCGCAGGTCCTGTTCTACTTTATAGATTCGCAAGCCGCGGTACAAGGATAAAAAGTCCCGTTTATCCTACGACTATTAGCACAGCTTACAGTTTAATGTTCGCTTCGTCGAAATACTCCTCCAGCGTCAGGCCGCTGTCGGCGATATCCGGTGCCAAATCCTTTCCTACGTAACGGATATGCCAAGGCTCGTATACATAGCCGGTAATATCCTCGGCCCCTTCCGGATAACGAATGATAAAGCCGAATTCCGGCGCGCGGCTCGCCAGCCACTGCCCTTCCTCCGTATGGCCGAACGTTTCCTCCAGCGCATTGCCCGCGCTAGGGCTGGATACGTCGATGGTCAGGCCGGTTTGATGCTCGCTCGTACCCGGCACAGCGCTTACGCGGTTAGCCTCGGCTTCCCCCTTGGTACGAACATTGTTCTCATATATGGTTTTTTGACGGGCATAAGAACGGTATCCCGATACGGCCCGAAGCTCGATGCCGTCCGCTTTGGCCGCATCGAACAATTCCTCGAGCGCATCCGCCGCTTCTTGTCTCAGGTGCCGTTTCTCGTGCGGCTCGTCAAAAGAAAACGGAACGGCCGGCTCCACAAGATCACTCGGTTCATAGCCGTCCGGCAAACTCCGCTGCTTGTTCACGACTACCGTCACGGCCTCCGCATTGGTCACGACCTGCTTGCCGCCGCTCTCCTGGATGGTGGCCTGGAGTGCATTCTCGCTGCGCTTTGCCATGACCGGATCCGCCGGCTGATTCTCAGCCCCCGTTTCCCCATTCTCCGATCCGCCTTCAGGAAGCGTGCTGCCTTCCTGGCCCTCGGCCGGCGACTGCAATTCCTGCCCCTGTTCCTTGCCGGAGCCGGCATCGTCGGATTGGCATCCCGCCAGAATGGCCCCTGCTAACAGCAGGGATGACAGCATTACGCTTGTAAACCGGATTCCTCTTCCCGAAAATGCATTCATCTCTGCTACTTCCTTTCCCACAGTTTGTCCTGCCCCCATTGTACCTTATTCGGAATAAACAGGACAAACGAGCCGCTGACGAATCATGACGGATTTACACCGTTTACGTCAGGTATTCGGCAGCTTGCCTCGATTTACGGCGCCGCTCTTATCGAATTCCATACCATTCTGCAATGGATGTCCAAGCTATGGCGAAGGCTGCTCCAAGCTGCGGCGCTTCTGGTCCGCTTGCTTGGCCGCCCCGCGAGCGATCAGGGCAAGCGCTTTGGACGCGCCGCGAACGCCCGGCAGCAAGCCTGTCCAGTCGCCCGCCGGGCCGAGCTGATCCGCCGGAGGCGGCGGCGACAGCTGCACCGCCAGCTCGCTAAGCTGCGGGCCGGGCCGGTGCAAGCGGCCCTCGGCCGCCGCTTCGGCCACCCATTCGCCCGGAGAAGGACCGGACGGTCCCTTCTCCTTCGCGCGGGCGGCCGACTCCGCGGCAGAGCCGCCTGCCGGCAGCGGGGCTGCTTTGGCCCAGGCGTCGAAGACGCCGGCCAGCAGCGCTTCCCGCGGCAGCCCCAGCAGCGTCAGCTGCTGGAGCGGCTCTGCCGCTAGGCGCCGGGCTGCGGCAGCCAGCAAGGCTGCGGCATGCCCGCAAGCCGCTCGGCCGCATGTGCAGCGCGCTTCGGCGGCAAGCTCTCCGCCCCGCAGGGGGGATGGCGCCAGTTCATCCAGCCAAGGGGCGTCCTGACCTGCAAGCAGGCGGTACAGCGCCTGCGGGTCTTCCTCCAGATAAGCCAGAACCGCCTCGCGGGCGGCAGGATCCAGTTTCTCCACCTGAACGCTGACCTCATAAGTCTCCGAAGATTCGATGTCTCCATCCGCTTTTCCCTTCAACCATCCCGGTTCGATCTCGAGTCTGAGCCCTTCGGCTAATCCCGCAGTTTCCATAGCCTGCACCTCCTTACATTCCATTCGCTTACCGGTCCGCCTGGTAGGCATGATGCCATCCGCGGACCGGCATTTTCGGTTACATCCAATCCTGCTCCTGAAGCTCGATCAGTTGGCGGAGCTCGCCGTCCGACATCTCCGTCAGCCAGGTTTCGCCCGACCCGACCACCTGCTCGGACAACGCCTTCTTCTGTTCGATCAGCTCGTCGATCCTCTCCTCCAGCGTTCCTTGGGAAATCAGCTTGTGCACCTGAACGTTGCGGTTCTGCCCGATCCGGAATACGCGGTCCGTCGCCTGATTCTCGACCGCCGGGTTCCACCATCGGTCATAGTGGAGCACATGGTTCGCACGGGTCAAATTCAGGCCTACGCCACCGGCTTTCAACGACAGGACAAAGAACTCCGTCCCCTCGCCTGCCTGGAACGCCCGTACCATCTCATCCCGTTCGCGTTTTTGCACCCCTCCATGAAGGAAATACGGCTGTTTTCCGTATTTACGTCCAAGCATGCTCACCAACAGCTCGCCCATGCCCACATACTGGGTAAAGATCAGCGCCGATTCTCCCACGTCCGCGATGCTGTCCAGAATTTCGAGCATGCGCTCCATCTTGCCGGAGGACTCGGGACGTACAGCGCGTCCATCGTCGCGTCGAAGCAGCTGCGGATGATCGCATATCTGCTTCAGCTTGGTGAGGGATGAAAGCACAAGCCCCTTGCGCGCCATGCCCGTCCGGCTCTCGATCTGTCCCATCATCTCGTCGACGACGGCTTGATACATCGCCCCTTGAACCTCGGTCAGCGGACAATACGATTTCAGTTCCAGCTTCTCCGGCAGATCCTTGCGGATGTCCGGATCGCTCTTGAGTCTGCGCAGCATGAATGGAGAAACCAGCTTGTGAAGCTCCCGGAATCTCTCCTGCTGCCCTTCGCCCGGCGCATAGCGCTGACGGAAGCTGTTAAACGATCCGAGATATCCCGGATTGAGAAAATGGAAGATCGACCACAGCTCCGCCAGACGGTTCTCCACCGGCGTCCCCGTCATCGCAATGCGGTGCGGCGCGGATAATTTCATGACGCTCTGCGCCTGCTTCGTACGATAATTTTTAATATACTGGGCTTCATCGAGCACCACGCTCGACCACTGGATCGCGGATAAGTCCCCGCCGTCTCTTCCGGCCAAGTGATACGTCGTCAGCACGATATCATGATCGGCCGCCTCCTGCAGGAAATCGTCTCCGCGCAGACGGCGGACGCCGTGGTGCACATGCAAGGTCAGATCCGGCGCAAATCGCTGAATCTCCCGCTGCCAGTTACCCAGAAGCGAGGTCGGGCAAATGATCAGCACCGGGTCTCCCGCGGCTTCGGTATTGAGGCGCTCCAGCAGGCAAGTGATGACCTGCACCGTTTTTCCAAGCCCCATATCGTCGGCAAGGCAAACGCCAAAACCCAAATCGCGCATCACGCTTAGCCACTGATATCCCCGCTCCTGATACGGCCTTAACTCTCCGTGAAGCGAGGAAGGGATCGGGCGGGACGGCAGCTTGCGCACCGTTTCCCCGTCCAGCAGGGAGGACAGCAGGCCCGTTGTCTCCACTTCTTCGATGAAGAGCCCCTTCCACAAGCGTTCTCCATCCATTTCGGCGCTCAGGTGCATCCATTCGGCAAGCTCCATCTCGCCCTTCTCATGGCGTTTCATGAAGCGCAGCACCTGATTGATCTCCTTCAAATCCACCTCAACCCATTCCCCGCGGAACTGGACGTAAGGCAGATTCTGTTCGGCCAAAAATTTCAATTCCTCTCGCGTCAGGGTATGGCCGCCCATCGCGGCGGATATTTGAAAGCTGACCAGATGCTCCATTCCGAGCACCGGCGTCGACTGTGCTTCGCCTGACGATCTTGCATCCGGCATCATTTTGAGGGATAAGCCGACGCGGCGGCGTCCTTCCCTGCTCCAGCGGGACGGCATTTGAACCGTAACGCCGCTCGCCGTTAATCTCGGAACCGATTCCTTCATGAACGTCGACAACCGCTCCAGCGGCAGGGTGACGCTCTCCGGAGCGCGCCCGTACAAGCCTTCCGCCAGCTCGGGAGCCAGCGCCGCGGCTTCTCCCAGCCTCATGAGCAGCTGCAGCTGGGCCCCAGCATACATCCGTCCGCGCAGCAGCTGATCGGATTCCGGACTTCCCCATACGCTCCGGACCGGCATCAATAAGCCTTCATCCTCCTGGCTTCGTGCCCAGAAGGTTACCTTCCAGTCCTTCCGGCTCTCTTCCAGCGGCGGTTCGAGCCGCAGCCCAAGGGCAAGGGTTCCGTTCTCAGGAGGCTGATCCTCCCCGCCGGCGTAAGGGAACACGGTCCCCCCGACCCGTTCTACGGCTTCCTCCAGCTCGCCCACTTCCTCCGCCGTTCCTTGAATGGGAATATCCCGACTGACCGTCAACAGACTGTTCCACCACAGCTCGGTAAGCGGGGATTGTCCCCTCCGGTAGTTCGCCAGATAGGCCCTCAGCTTGTCCTCCGATTCGCGAACGGCAGCCCTGGCTTGACTGTCGATCACGCCGCACAGGAAAGAATACAGCACGATCGCCCCCGCTTCCTCCCGCGTGGAAGGATCGGTTCCGGCAAGCGCTGCAGGCGTCCCGATGGCAATAGGAGGAATATTCGCCGCCAGCTGCAGAAAACGGGCCGTATCCTCGGTATTCAGCTGCGGTTTCCATACTGCTTTTATCGTGTGCATCGACGTTTTGCGCCTTCCGGCGGAAGGCACCTCCGCCGTCCCTGGTGCAAACCTCCCCTGCAATAACAGCTCCAATGCGAATCTGCTCGCTTGCACCCAATATTCCATTTCTTCGCCGACGGCCAAACCCTGAGCTTGGGTATGCTCGGGATCCAGCGAAACCAGCATGGAGAATGCGTCTCCCGGTGTCAGCGCAAGCCCTTCCATCGTCCGTCCGCCAAGCGTCTTCCGTTCCGGACGCCGCGCGCTTTTCGATCCGAGGACTTTGGCCGGATATCTGAGCTCGGCAAGCCGGAGGGAAGCGTTAGCGAAGGGACGGGTTCCATCCGGTTTGCGAAAGGTTCGGACCACTCTGCTCCATGCATCCACTCGGGGCTCCGAAACCTCACCGGAAAAACAAAAGAATACGTCACCTAACCATACGCCATAGAGCGGTTGATTCATCGTTGTCTCCCGTCTTTTCCTGCTTTATAGATATTATTACTATCTTATACGATAGCATCCTAATTTCAAAACGATACGGATTATGGCCATCGCCAAAATAACGTCAACCTTTATCATACCATGTATTTACTATTTCGTTATGATCTATGTATTGCATAGCGAATTCTTCTATTATATAGAGTAATGAAAAATCCTTGTTCTTATGCAGTCTCCCGTTGATTCTTGCCGCCCAAATTTTCGAAGCGTGCATTTTTTATGCGACCCTTCCGCTGATCCGGCGTATGAAGATCATACATTAAGAGTTCGGGAGGTCTTGCATTTATGAGTTTTATAGGCTTTGGTATTTTCGGGATTGCGGCTTTATTGCTGGGATTGTTCTTCTTTCTTCTTCACATTGCCGTCTGCGTATGGGGTTATAACGATGCCCGGCGGAAAGGGCGCAGTCCCGAGTTCGCGATTCTTGTTGTGCTGGGTTTATTGTTCTTCCCTGTGGTAGGTCTTATTATTTACCTGCTGATTCGCAATAATTATTAGCCTCCACAACAAAAAGACGGTGCAGGTTCGTCCTGCACCGTCTTTTTTGACGTCCATAATCATTCGGATGGCACTCGTGCCGACCTCGCGATTACTTCGCCTTTAAGCTGTCCCATGATTTCTGAATGCCTTCGAACAATTGGGTTTTGTCCACGTTGCCAGCCACATAACCCTGCATCTGGCTGCCGAATTCATTCATGCCGCCGTCCGGGAATTTGTTGAATTCCCAGCTGAGCGCTTTGTTCTCTTGGCTGTACTTCATGACATCGTTCCCCAGATCGCCAAGCGTCTCGCTGTTCGCCTCGATGCTGGTCAGTGCCGGAATGAATTTGAACTCTTCCGTAATGTAGCGTTTACCGGTCTCGGAAGTGACGAGCCAGTTCAGGAATTCCTTGGCTTCGTCCTTCACCTTCGATTTGTTGTTCACGACCCAGTTGTTCGGCACGCCGACCGGAAGCTTGTCGTTCTCTTCGGCGTTGTCATTGATCGGCATCGGCAGAAGGCCGATGTTCAGGTCCGGGTTGATCCCGTCGATCTGCACCTGCGTCCAATTCCCGTTCTGGGTCATGGCCGCTTCACCGCTGGCAAAGGTCGTGATTTCCGTGTTGTAATCCGTCGTCAGCGGGTTCTTCTGGCCGTATTGGACGGTGAGGTCGAACAGTCTCATCCATTCATCGAACTTCGCGTTGCCAACCAGCTTCTCCGTGCCTTCATTCATTCCTTTGACGAATGCATCGGGATCTTCCTGATGGGCGAACGGAATGTTCAGCAAGTGGTTGGCCAAAATCCAGGTTTCCTGGTATCCGTTCACGAATGGCGTGATCCCAGCCGCTTGCAGCTTTTTGGCAGCTTCCTCAAGCTCCGTGAGCGTCTTAGGGAGTTCGGTGATTCCCGCTTGCTCAAACAAGTCTTTGTTATAAATGAATCCGTAACCTTCGATGGTCATCGGTTGTCCGTAAAGTTTACCGTCTTTTGTCATCGGTACTTTGGCAACGTCAACAACGTCCTTCACCCATGGCTGGTCCGAGAGATCTTCGACATTCTCAAACCATGTCTCCAGATCGCGGTATCCGCCGACGTTGAAAATGTCGGGCTCATCGCCGGAAGCGAATTTCGCCTTCAGCGCCGCACCGTAATCGGAGCCGCCGCCAACCGTTTGAATATCCAGCTTGATGCCGGGATGCTCTTTTTCGTACTCGGCCTTCAGTTTGTTCAAAGCCTCGGCGATTTCGACTTTAAATTGAAAAATCTTAATCGTTTTCGTTCCGCCCTCGGCACCGCCTTCAGCGCCTTGGCTGCCGTCCTCATTGTTGCCGCAGGCTGCAAGCAGCGTGGAGAAAGCCAAAATCATGACCAGGAGCAGCTTACCGTATTTCTTCATTGTAAAACCTCCCTTTTTTTTCTATAACATCGTGTCCAACATTCGTTGATAGCGTTTACTTTTTCAGTATAATCAACCTATTTTCGTTAAATCAGGTATTATATTGATCTTTGAGGGGGAAGGAATTGACCGTTTGGCGGTTATCCTTTCACCGCTCCTTGCGTAATTCCCTCAATGATGTACTTCTGCATGGCCAGAAAGAACAGAATGACCGGCATGATCCCCAGCACCAGCGCCGGGAGGGCCAAATCCCACTGCTTGGTATACTGCCCAAAAAAGGCAAAAGTAGCAATTGGAATCGTCCGAAGCTCGGCAGACTGCAGAATCAGGGATGGCAGCAGGTAGTCATTCCATATCCACAAGGTGTTCAGGATGATCACCGTCACGAACATCGGCTTCATCAGCGGGAAAACCACCCGGAAGAATACGCCGTACCCGCTGGAGCCATCCACGGTCGCGGCTTCCTCGATCTCCATCGGGATCGATTTCACGAAGCCATGGAACAGGAATACGCTCAGCGGAACCCCGAAGCCCAGGTAACAGATAATCAGCCCGTACAAGCTGTTGTTAATGCCGAGCGTTGCCGTCACTTTCACGAGCGGAATCATGATCGATTGGAACGGAATGACCATCGCCGCCACAAACAGCGCAAACATGATCTGGTTAAAACGCGTGTTGCGGCGAACCATCTGGTAAGCTGTCATGGCGCTTAACATCGCCAGCAGCAGGTTGCTCGCCACCGTAACGACCAGCGAATTCCAGAACGCCTGCGGGAAGTTCGTGATGTCCCACGCCCGCGAATAGTTGCTCCATTCGAACGTGGTCGGAAGCCCCGCCGAATCGGTTAACAGCTCGCCGAAGGTTTTGACGGAGTTCACGAACAGGAAGTAGAACGGGACTAGGAAGAGCAATGCCACGATGACCATGATGATCTCGGTGGCCATGGTGTTCAGCCGGTATTTTCTTGTGGTCTCCATTAGGCTTCAACCTCCTTGCTCTTCGTGAATCGGACTTGCAGGCTTGTTATGATGGCAACCACGATGAAGAATATGACAGCCTTCGCCGTTCCGAGTCCGAGACGGTTATTCGTATAGGCCTCGTTGTAAATATTCATGGCCACCGACTCGGTCGAGCCGAACGGGCCGCCTTTGGTCAGGGATAGGTTCAGGTCGAACATTTTGAATGACCAGGAGATCGCCAGGAACAAACATACCGTAACCGCCGGCATCACAAGCGGGATGATAATGGACCGCAGTACCTGCCCCCTGCTCGCCCCGTCGATTTCGGCAGCCTCCAGAATATCCTTTGGCACATTGTTAAGCGAGGAGATGTAGATGACCATCAGGTACCCCGCCGTCTGCCATACGAAAACGATTACAATTGCCCAAAAGGCAGTTCCCTTTGTGCCGAGCCAAGGCAGGTTAAAGAATCCGAGGTTCGTGGCATTGCCGATCGCCGCAAACCCTTTGACAAAGATAAACTGCCAGATGAAACCGAGCAGCAGGCCGCCGATGACGTTTGGCATGAAGAAGATCGTCCGCAGCACGTTTCGTGTCTTCAAAGGCTTTGTCAAAAAGTACGCCAGAATAAATCCTAGAAGATTCGTAAGGATGACGCCAAGCACCGTAAACCGGGTCGTAAACCAGAAAGCATCCCGGAATTTATCATCGTTGGTAAAGATGGTAACAAAATTATCAAAGCCGACAAAATCGATTTTGCTTGACACGCCATTCCAGTTCGTGAAGGAATAATAAAGACCCAGGAGGAACGGAATGATCATGATGAGGATGAAAAATATGGTGGAAGGCCCTACGAAAAGAAACTGCTGCAGCAGCGCCGAAGATTTTTTTCGATTCATCCCTTGATCTCCCCTTTTCGTTAAGTTGTTGTATGATGTACAGCTATTATGCGGTAACCTGTAAACAATAAACACGGAGAATCATGAACCGTTAGGTGTAAAATATTGACCATACGCGCTTATGCCCATTCGATAATTCCGAGGTGATCCTTCATGAAATATCGCAGCATCCAGACCCGGCTGATCACGTTCATGCTCGCCGTCACGACCATCCCGCTCCTGCTCTCGTTAATCATCACGTTTACGCATACGCGGGAGTCCGTGAAGGAGCAGACGGTGAACGAAAATGTGCGGCTGATCTATCAAGGAGCGACCAATCTGATGAACTATCTGCGCGGCATCGACCGCGCGTCGCTGTCCGTTTATTCGGATCCCCATTTTTTGCGCAACCTTGCCCTGGATCCCGATAACCACCGGGTCGTAGCCGAGCTGTATGCAACCTTGCAGGCCATCCAAACGGGCACGCAGGACGTTCATCAGATTTATCTGCACAATCAATTGACGGGACAATCCACCCAGATATCCAGCAATCTGCCAAGAAGGGAATTCCGGCAGGCTCCGTACCGCAAAATAGAAGAGTTCGGCGAAGGCAATACAGCCATCGAGCCCGTCCATCAGGTGCATAGTTACGGGTTCCCTCCGCGGCCCGCGGACATCCTGGATTTTGAGGTGATCACCTTCTACCGATCCATCACCAACGTGCCTGCGCCGGACCAATATGCCCTCATGGCCATTGACGTGAAACTCGACAGTATCTTGGCCATATGCGATCAGCTGTATGCTAAAGGGGAAGAGGCGCTATACTTGATTGATAGCAGCGGCAGCATCATATACGGTCCGGATCCGCAGCAGAGAGGTCAAGCACTGGACGATCCTGAGCTTATGGACGTCATCGCTCAAGCGGAAAGAGGATATTATGACGGCGAGGATGCGATGATTGTCTATGAGAAGCTCGATTTGCCTTACGCACCCTGGACGCTCGTCAAGCAAATTCCGCACCAAACGCTGTACAAACATTCGACGGAATTAACGAGCATTAACGCGATTATTGCGATATTAGCGCTATTCATTGTCATATTCGGCACATTATGGATATCGATTCGAATCACAAAACCCATTAAACAGCTCACAACCTATATGAATCAGGTGAAAACCGGGCGGCTCGACGTGAATATTGACGTGACAAGCCCGGATGAGATCGGAATTCTGTCCCGACGCTTCCGAACGATGATGGATACCATCAACAACCTGATCCTGCGCGAGTACCGGCTGGAAATCGCCAATAAAACCAACCAGCTGAAGGCGCTTCAGGCCCAGATCGATCCGCATTTTCTATACAATACGCTCCAGTCCATCGGCACCTTGGCCCTGCAGCACAACGTGCCGAGGATCTATTCCCTGCTCTCTTCGCTGGCGAATATGATGCGCTACAATATGCGCAACAGCGAGGGCAAAGTGACGCTTCAGGATGAGATCAACCATGTGCGGCTGTACCTTGAGCTGCAGAAACAGCGGTTCCGCGATCAGCTGGAAATCATCTGGGATGTGGATCCGGAGAGCCTCACGACACCGGTTCCGAAGATGATCCTGCAGCCGATCGTTGAAAATTATTTCAAGCATGGCATGAACACGCACGCCGGCGTCGGCCGCATCTCCATCTCCACCCGCTTCGCGGAGGATGGCCGCTTGATCGTTGTCATTGAGAATAACGGGGCTTCCATCGAGGAGGTGGAGCTCGCCTCGATCCGCGGCAAACTTGAGACGGCCTTTCATCACCCTGACCGAAACGATGCCGGCGAAGATTCTATCGGGCTGTTGAACGTATACATGCGGTTGAACCTGTACTCCAACAATCATGCTGAATTAACCATAGAGAATGCAGAGCCCCACGGCGTCAAGGTTACGCTCGATATCAAACCACGGGAGAGTGAACACTAGAATGAGAGTATTGATCGTAGATGACGAACAGCACGTTCGGGAAGCTATAGGGCTTCTGGCAGTCTGGGAACGGCATGGCATAACGGAGATCGACCAGGCCGCCGACGGCGAGGAAGCGGTAAGGCTAATCGAGGAGAAGAAACCGCAGATTGTCCTGACCGACATGCGGATGCCCCGCAAAAACGGACTTGAGCTGCTGACCTGGCTGCATGCCACGAAACCGGATATTAAAGTGCTTGTCATCAGCGGATACGATGATTTTGAATATGTGCGCCATACCATCCGTTCGGGAGGCATCGATTATATTCTCAAGCCCGTGGATCCGGACAGCTTGAACGAGGCGCTGGCCAAAGCGGTTGAAACCTGGCGGCTTGAGGAAGAGAAACGGCTGCATATGACCAATCAGACTATTGAAATGAATCAGATGACCCCATTCTATATGGACCGCCTGCTCTCGGATCTTGTGAACGGTTACGGCAGCCGGGAAAGCGTCGTCTCTCAATTGCGGAACCGGATGACGCTGCCCGAAACCGGCATGGCTTGCAACGTTGCCGTGCTCCGCGACGATCAATTTGACGAAGCTTTGCTGTCCAAATTCCGCAATAGGCGGCATCTGCTGTCCTTCACCCTCATCAACATTTGCAATGAGCTGTTGAAGGATCGCGGAGTAGCCTTCCGGCATATCGACAAGCCCGGAGAAATCATCCTGCTCGGTTGGAGTCCACGTCTTCCCTTTAACGACCTGCTGGATCGAATCAATGACGGGTTCTTCTCCACCCTTCGCAGGCGGAGCCATTTCGGCGCCGCCGAAGCAGGCGCTTTTCCCCAAGATCTGCCCAAGGCTTATTCGACTGCAGTCCAAGCCCTGTGCAGCCGTAATTTACTGACTGGCAAGTCCCACATCCATCGTGAGCGCGCCGTCGAAAGCGAGGGCTCCCGTACCTTGCGGCTCTCCTCCTACGAGGAGGAATTCAAGCTGGCCGCGCTCAGCGGGAGCAAGGGGCGCATCGAGGCGGCCACGGCAGAGTGGCTGCAAGAGGTTCGCGAGAGGGATCTTGTTTCTCCCGAGCATCTGATGAGGTGGAATTCGGAATGGGACTGGATCCAGTATCACTGGACGGAAAATGAAGTGAAAAGCACGCAGGAGCCCGTCGAGGACGCTGAAATTTCGCAGGACCTTCCCTCCGCGCTCCCTTACAGCGAGGATGGCATGATTTGCTGGGACCGCTGGCGCGAACAGATCAGCGGAAGGCTTTACGCGGCATCCCGGGTCCTCACCCAGATCCATTCGAAGGACAGTCACATCATTCATGACATAGCCCAATATTTGGAGCAGCACTATCATGATGAGATTTCGCTGCAGCAGATCGCAGGCAAGTTTTTTCTTAGCAGGGAGTACATCTCCCGTAAATTCAAGCAGGAATTCGGCGTGACGTTATCGGATTTCCTCGGTCGGATTCGAATCGAGAAAGCCAAAACGCTGCTGCTCAATCCCCAAATTCGGATTGCCCAGATCGCGGAGATGGTCGGTTACCAGGACGAGAAATATTTTAGCAAAGTGTTCAAGAAGATGGAGGGTTTCACGCCGAACGAATATCGCAAGAAGCATATGAATTAAGGAAACGATAACCCCCTTTCTTTTGGCTGCTGGCTCGTTATCCATTCTTTTGGGTATATTCTATATAGTCAGTCCAGACTGATATCAGGAGGAGATTGTATGTACCGCACGAACCCGTACCGCTGGTGGAATCTGCTGTTTTTCCTCGGGGTTATCACCGTGAACGTGTTATCGGGCATGCTGCCGCTGGGCGGCAGAACGACCGGGGAGATATCGGATATGTATTATACGGCGATCACTCCCGCAGGGTATGCCTTTTCCATATGGTCCGTCATCTATGTGCTGCTGCTCTTTTTTGTCATCTACCAGCTGCGCCGCGACTCCGGAAACCGGGATTCCGTCAAATCCATCGGTCCATGGTTTATTCTCAGCTGCGTATTCAATATGTCCTGGCTTGTACTATGGCACTATTTGTATATTGAATGGTCTGTCGTTGTGATGTTATTGCTGCTGCTGACCCTATGGGTTCTATATGTGCGCACGCATGCGATAGACTATCCGACGCCCGGCGAGAGATTCTGCCTGAAGCTGCCGTTCAGCCTATATATCGGCTGGGTGTGCCCTGCCTTTATCGTCAATGTCGGGATCGTGTTCCAAAAGAATGGCTGGAGCCTCTTCGGGCTGCGCGAATCCGCTTTGGGTATCGCCCTGCTCTGCGTAGGCGCTTTACTCGCCATCCTGATCGGACTGCGATACCGGGACGGCATCGTACCGCTGGTCTTCACCTGGGCTTACATCGCCATCGCCGCCGAGCATCGGGAGACCGACAGTATTTTAATGACCGCCTTCGTGCTCTCGATTATCTTGTTTGTATTTGCCATATGGCTCTTCTTCACGCGCAATCGAAGACGATCCCGGTATTAAAGCCCGGATTCATCGGCTCGTTCTTCAGAATTTTCATCGAAAGGATTTGGAACAAGCAAAAGGAGCTTTGCCGACGCAGGCAAAGCTCCTTGTACGTTCATATCGTTTAATTCTTAACGGCTATAACCTCGATCTCTACCAATCCGTCCTTCGGCAGACGAGCAACCTCCACGGCACTGCGCGCAGGATACGGCTCGGAGAAGAAACTGCCGTACACTTCGTTCACCGCCGCGAAATCGTTCATATCCTTCAGGAATACCGTGGTTTTAACCACTTGATCCAGGCTTGTCCCGGCAGCTTCAAGGATTGCCTTGACATTGCTAAGCGAAAGCTTCGCTTGTTCCTGGACCCCTTCACCGAATTCTCCTGTTTCAGGATTCAATCCCAGCTGGCCTGAAGTATATACGAATCCGTTGATTTCTACAGCTTGGCTGTATGGTCCGATGGCTCCCGGGGCTTTGTCGGTCGATATGATATGTTTACTCATGATATATCACCCTTTCTATGTATTCCTATATGTGTACATTGTAATCCGCCGCGGGTTCTCTGGCAAATTTAATCAGCGGTCTCGCCTAGAACATGCATCACTTCATTGGTGTATACATGATGGCCTTTCATATCCGTTAGACCGATGTTCACCATGGACCTGGCGACCTTCTGCGCCGGAATGGCCCGGTATGGGGCAAGCTTCGGACCCCTGAATGCAAAGTCGAGGGAAGTCATTAGAAGCGAAGCCGCCCGCTCCCCAAACCGCCGTTCGGGCCTCTCCCCCAGCAATAACGACGGTCTGAACAGATGCAGCCCCCGGAAACCGATTCCGGCCAACCGTTCTTCAACCTCTCCCTTTGTGCGAAGATAGAAATTACGAACCTTCGGATTGGCGCCTACGGAGCTGACCGCCATAAATTGCCTCACTCCGTTCTGCTTGGCCAGCTCTGCCGTCTTGATGACATAGTCCACATCCACTTTACGGAACTGCTGCTGGGACCCCGCTTTCCTGATTGTGGTCCCCAGACAGCAATACACACTATGGACGCCGGAAAAAGCGTCGCCGTATCTTTCCAGCTGGTCCCACTCCACCAGGATGGGCAGCAGCTTGGGATGCGTGACCTCCGGGAGTCTTCGCACCAGCACGCGCACCTCATCAAGCTCCCCGCGGCCCAGCAGCTCGTCGGTTACCGAACGCCCCACAAGCCCCGTGGCCCCGACTACGAGTGCAACCTTTCCCAACGAAACCCCTCCTTTTCGTTCATCATATGAAATATCCATGACATGAAAGACATCGGCTGCCTGCCGTTCTTCTAAGCGGAACGAAGCACTCTCCGCCCCACCGTCAAAGCAATCAGTACCATCAACACGCCCACCGCGGTTTGAAAACCATATCGGGATACCCAGTCGGGCGCATGTGCAATCCCTTTGAAAATGAGACCGCCCAGCATGGGACCGAGAAAAGAGGCAAACCCCGTGATGGAGGAGTATACGGCAATGAACATCGGCCGTTCGCTTTTCGGCGTATCTCCGATCATGAAGTTAAAGGCAAGCTGGTTAAAGCCGCCTACGCCGGCACCAAGCAGCATATGCGATAACAGCAGCACCGGAATTACGGGCAGGACGGACAGCAAGCCCCATGTCAAGCACGACCCCGCAATCAGCGGCAATGTCCAATAGAGCAAGGTTCTGTTGCTGAAACGCGCATTCAAATTTCCCCATACATAGAAACCGATCATCATGATCACGGTCTGCGCAACGGTCATGATGGATACGATCGAATACGAAATATGCAGAACGTCCAGCATGGCGTACGAGTAGAGCGGAACAATCAACGTCTGCAGAAAGAGCCAACCCGCCAGAAACAGCGTAGATTTGATAAACGTGGTATCCGACAGCGGCTTGCGGATCATCGCCCTGAACTGACGCTCGCTCGAATGCTCGAAGGGAGGATCAGGATACAAGAAGAACATGGATAAGTTCGCAGCGATGGCAATCCAAGAAATCATAAACAGAATCAGGAAGCCCCCGCCGCCGGGATAACGGTCCAGGATGATCCCGCCAACAAACAGGGTCAGGGCTCCGAGCGCATTCAGGATGGTATTGCGTATGCCGAAATAACGTCCCCGCACTTTGGCCGGCACCATGTCGCTAATCAGCGAGGTCCACAGCATGCCGGATACGGTATTGGCAATAAAGGCGCCCATATAAAGGATCATAAACACCGGAACCCACCATCGTTCCGGAAAAATAAACGGGATCAGGCCCGTAGCCCCCCACAACATGCGGTGCATAAAGGTAAACACAATCATTGCTTTCTTTCGGTACTGCAAGCGCTGGATCAGGTACGCAACCAGAATCTGAAGCACGTTGAACAGCGTGGTGACGGCCAGAACAAAACCAACCTCACTGGATTCCGCGCCTAAGTACAATAAGTACCCTGTCAAAAAGGGGCCGCCCAGCAGCGTCTGCAAAATGATCGCCGGAACCCCTTCCCATGTGGCCGTCATCAAATGTTTGCGTTGATGCGAAACCTGTTTGCGCGGCTTGTGAATAACCTGGACAGCCTTGATGTTGATACACTCCTTCGATGTCTTCAAATGGGCTGATCAAACTTCCTTTTGACCTCATTCTACACCGCATCGGACCCAAGTCAATATGACTTTTGAAATATAAAACTCACATGAATTTCTCATTGCATATTACCTGGACAGACAGGCTTAAAAAGTCAAAAAAAAGAGCGCAAATCAGGCTCGATTTGCACTCTTTCTCCATGCGGTTATGAAACTGGCCAGCGGTTTCCATTCCCTGCCGAGCCAGCCGGAGGACTCGGAAGATTCTTCCGCCATGAAGCCCGCGGCGGGCGCTGCCGCCTGCTGACTGTCCGTGACAGGGAGAATCTCCTCGTTCGTCATCTCATAGTATCCCAAATGATAGGTGCTGACCATGTCTCCGTGTAAGGTAAACACCTTGCCGTCACGAATATCGATCACCTTGCCGGTCACAACACGGGATTCCAACATGATTCGTACTGCCTCCCTTATCGTCTTGTGGACTAGTCGCGGTATCTTGCACTCCAATCCGTATATTCGCGCTCCGCCGCGTCCTTCGTATGCCCGTAGCGTTCCTGCAGCTTGCCAACCAATTTATCTTTCTCGCCGTCGATCACATCAAGATCGTCATCCGTCAATTTGCCCCATTGCTTCTTCGCTTCACCCTTCATCTGCTTCCATTTCCCTTTAAATACGTTGCTATCCATAAATATCAGCTCCTCTTAGCGTAATGGATGATGAATTGTATTATTGCCTGTACTTGTGTATACCCGTCAGGAGTTTCTCTGAATCCTGGCAAACGATGACAACGGGGAGTTTCCGCTCTCGAACCATACCTCAAAGTGCCGCATGCAAAAAGCTGCCGCCGTGGACTTCAACCATCCGTGGCAGCAGCTTGGATTGTACAGAGATATCCATTTTCATAGCATAAGGCAGAAATTAAACTTCCCTATCAGCCTTTCAGTTTGATGACGGCTCCCTCCCTTTCCCTCTCCTTATCCTTCTCCTCCTCTTTATCCTCGCCAACCAGTTCTCTGGCGGAGGCTTTGAATTCGGACAATGTGCGGCCCACCGCCCGGCCGAGCTCGGGCAGCTTGGAAGGGCCGAACAGAATGAGCACGACAATCAAGATCATCATCAATCCGACGAAACCGACATTTTGGAACATAGAACCCAACTCCTTTAATATGTGATGGTAACGGTTCATGTTGAAAGCCAGCGGCTATTCGATCCGCCGCTTCGCGAAACGAGGACAACTTACTTTTTCTTATCCTTATTCGGGTATACGGCTACGGCCTCAATCTCAATCAACCAATCGGTATTCACAAGACCGGCTACCCCCACGGTGGAACGCGCAGGCTTAACCGGATTCTCCTTCGTATTAAAGAATTGGGCGTATGCGTCAAACCAGCCGGTATAATCAAAGGTCCCGTTCTTCGCTGCATCCGGGGTCAAGTACACTCTCAAATAGACGACATCCTTCATCGTCAATCCCTGCTCCTTCAGCTGCTTCTCGATTTCCTTCAGGATGCCGATCCCCTGGGTTTTCGTATCGCCATAGCGTTCATAAACCGTTTTGCCGTCTTTGTTCAACAATGGCGGAACCGTCCCGCTCGTATAGAGATAAGAGGAACCCTCCGGCACGACTACCCCGCTGGAGATCGAGGATGTAGGACTGCCGTAAAATTGGGGGGCCGGCAAAGCTTTGGCCGGCTTCTTATGGGCAGAAGCACCGTCGGCATATGCGGTTACGCTTACGGCACTGAACAGCATGGCGAGTGCCAGGAACGTCTTCAGTTTATTTTTCATGGGTTATGGACTCCCTTCTCCATTATGATTTCATGACGCGTTGATGGATATCGGTTACGACCTCGCGGGCGGACTCGATGGCGCCTGCCTGCCAGGCCGTAATGTAGCTGATATGCTCCCCTGCCAGGTAAATGCGGTTATCCGGCTTGCAGAGGGTCGGGTAGTAGGTTTTCCTATCATTGGCGGAATAGGATACCCAGCCCCCCTCCTGGTATTGGGTCTTCTTCCAGTCGATCGAGAAGGAGGCCTCGAACTCCTTCGGATACTGCGGATGGATCTTGGCCCCCTGCGTCAATGCCAGTTTCTCGCGCTCGGCATACGACATGCTGCCGAGTTTATCGGCGATGCCCCCGTACGCATAATAGCCGAGCAGGATCCCCTTCTTCCCGAAATAGTCTGTCGGCGGATAGTAGATTTGCGTAATGTCCATATTCGTCAAGCTGCTGCCGCCGTACAGATACTCGTCTTCTTCCCAGAAACGGCGCTTGAACTGCAAACCGATTTTACCTGCGGAGGCGTAGCCCACGCTGCCGATGGCTTTGGACATCTCCGGCGAGAAGTCGGCCGGGATCTTCTTCAATACCGTCAGCGGTATGGTGCAGATGCAGTAATCCCCGCGTACTTCCTGGTCTCTGCCGGAATGGCCGTCCGCATACACAATCCGCACGCCGGAGGAGGACTGGCGAATTTCCTTTACCTCGGCCCGGTACTTGATCCGGCTGCCTACCCGTTTCTCAAATGCCTTGACAATGGCGTCCATGCCGCCTATGGGGTGAAACATCATCATCTGCTGGTCGTAACCGTATTCGTTGCTGAAATATTTGCCGAAGCCGGAATTGATGATGGCCTTCAAATCGAACGGATCGCGGAGAACGCCGGCATCCAGGCGGCTTCCCGGTTCATCCTTATACCCGCCGCGCTCCGATCCCTTGTAGAACAGGTCCGGATTCAGATCGCCTTCGGCCTTCAGATAATCCACCAGCTTCAGCTTCTCTTCCGCCGTCAGCGGCAGATCCAGCGCATTTTGATTCACGGCTTTGGCCAGCATCTCGGCCACGTAACCGCGTACGTCGGCTTTGGCTGCACGCTTGGGGACGCGCTGTCCGGATAAAGCCCCCACGTTCTCGTTATAGTAATAGCCGCTCTCGTTCACGTTGTTGAAGGGCTCGATGGCTACGCCAAACTTCTTGCAATAATCCAGCGTGACGTGAAACTGCGGAATCCGCATCGGGCCTGCATTGAAATACAGTCCGTTATCAAAACGGGAAGTCTGACGGCCGGATCCGATCTCCGACACGGAGGTTCCTTTGCGGATCGTCCAGTTACGCCCGCCGGCAAAGCTCTTTGCCTCCAATATCGTGCAGTCGTAACCTGCCAGACCAAGCTCATACGCTGCCGTCAGGCCCGCGATCCCTGCGCCGAGAATAACGATCTTCTTGCCTCCCCGGCCGCTGAGATGCAGGTCATTCTTTCCGGGTGGGGTATATTCCGCGGCTTTCAACGTTTCCGGCGTAAGGAGCCCCATCGTACCCATCAAGCTGAAGACGGCGACAGATCCGCCCACCTTGCCAACGGTCGTCAGAAATTGTCTCCGGGTCATCTCTTTTGGTTGTTCTTTTGTAGCCACCCTCGTTCACTCCTTCGCTAGTTTGGGATTGGATTGGATTCATGAGCCGATCTTAGCAGAGAAAACAAAGTTTGACTTAAATCTTGTTAGAATTCCTCACACAGTTTTTTATTTTTTGAAAAATGATTGCTTTTTCACTTTCTTTTTCATAAAATCATGTCATAAATCCTTCCAAAAAGGAATGGATTCACCCAAATTATTACCGTTTTATCTTCTTTGGTTTTAATCCCAAGCCATTAACAAAGCTCAGGGTTAACAATACTTACATAGGAGGTAAAGAGCATGGAGAGTAAGGTGATGAGTATTGGGGTTGTTTGCGAACTGACCGGATTGACCGAAAGGCAAATCCGGTATTACGAGGAACGCAAGCTCATATTTCCGGAGCGTACGAAGGGAGGAAACCGCAGATATTCTTTTGAGGATGTGAAGAGCATTCAGGAAATCCATCAAAAAATGCAGGAGGGATTTAATACGTTTGAACTGAAGGAATTGAATAAATCGAAAAAACAGCGCTGCACGCCGATCTTCCGATGATGACCAAAGGAGTGACGAAGTCTATGGAGTTCAAGAATACCATGACGCTGCTCGAGCACATCGCCGAACTTAGAAAGCGAATCCTTCTGGTAGCCGCCGTCTTTCTCCTAAGCATGGCGGCAGGCCTGTTTGCCGCACCCCATGTGTTATCCATGTTAAAGCATCATTCGCCGGCCTTTCAGGTAACCTGGAACGTATTCTCGCCCTGGGACGGTCTCCGCATCTATATGAGCATCAGCATCGTATTGTCTCTGCTTCCTACCTTGCCGTTCGCCCTGCATCAAATCTGGCTGTTTGTCAATCAGGGACTGAACGGCCACGAGCAGAAAGCGGCCCTTCGGTTTATCCCCTTTTCTGCGTTATGTTTTCTCATAGGGGTCGCGTTTGCGTACTTTGTCGTTTTTCCGATGAGCCTCGCTTTTACGACGGGAATCAACAGTCAGATGGACCTCGTCGAGACGTACGGCGTCGCCCAGTACTTCGGTTTCATGTTCAATATCATCATCCCGCTGTCTCTTGCCTTCGAGCTGCCTGTCATCGTCCTGTTTCTGACGCGAATAGGAATATTAAGCCCGGCTATCCTGCATACCATGAGGCGCTACGCCTACGTCGTTTTGGTTATCGTTGCGGCGCTGATCTCGCCGCCTGACCTCGTATCGCACCTAATGGTTGCCGTCCCGCTCATCGGTCTATATGAAATCAGCACATGGCTGGCAGGCTGGATGCATCGCAAGGGGAAGCATGCAGAGCATGAAGAAGGTACGGAAATCGATACGGCTCACCAGATGATCTGATATCCTTGTTTTTTCCTGTCGGCTCCTGTAAGGAATCAGCATGATAAACGTGCTGGACTGCAGCATTTGGCAGCATGTAGACGACATACCCGCAAAAAAGAGGCCGTATACCTGCACAGGTACGGCCTCTTACTTGCTCATCAAAGAATCCGTGCAGCTGCGTTCCTTGGCCGGTCCCCCGCTAACGGATCGTAATGACCTTCTTCTCCGCTTTCATGTATTTCACGAACATGCCCGCATAATCGGGATCCCACTGGGTTCCCCTACCAGCTTCCAATATGCTCAACGCATCCGCGGATTTCATGCCGCTGCGGTACGGCCGATCCGACGTCATGGCATCATAGGCATCGGCCACCGCAATAATCCTGCCGAACAGCGGAATTTCCTTTCCCTTCAGCCCGTCAGGGTACCCGCCTCCGTCATAGCGCTCATGGTGGGAGCGCACCCCCTCCAGGTAAGGAGCCATCGCATCGGCAGGCTCGATTTGCAGCAGAATGTTCTCCCCTTGCGCCGGATGAGCCTTTACCTGATCGAACTCCTCTGCCGTCAGTTTCCCTTCCTTCAGCAAAATGTTGTCCCTGACCCCGATCTTGCCGATATCATGCAGCAATGCCGTCTTATGCAAAAGATCAACCTGCTCTTCGCTTAGTCCGGCCAGACGGCCGATCAACACCGAATATTCCGCTACCCGAAGCGAATGGCCGGCCGTGTAAGGATCTCTGGCATCCAGCGCCGCCGCCAAAGCGGCAAAATAACTGTCCAGCAGCTTGCGATTCCGTTCCTCGCGCACCTGCAGCCCGCGGACCATCATATTAAAACCCGCGATCAAATTGGAAAATTCATCGGAGTAGAGATTGGAGGTCTGAATCAGACGGCCCTCCTTGATCTCATTCATCGCCCGGTACAGCTGACGGATGGGACGCTGCAAATCCTGGGTCAAGAGCCAGGCGCCGATATAAGCAAATCCGACCCCAAGCAGCAATATAAATCCGGCCCAGCCCCAATACTGCTGGGCTACAATCTGACTAAGCCCCTCCAACCGGATCTGCACGGCCAAACTGAACAGAAATAGCGGAAAGGTGCCGATCAGCATCGTACTCAGCAGAAATTTCGTCCGAATCGCCATGAACACATGGCCTTCAAGAGAGAAATCCACGCCATAACGCGACAGCGCCTGCCGCCGAACTTCCTTGATCAAAGGGCGAATGGCGGCTATGGTCAGGAAAAATTCGATCATGGCATGACAGCTGGCCAGCAGGACCGCCCCCAGGCAAGCCAGCCATATGTAGAACGGCGGGAAATTCAGCTTCCCCTGCTCCATCATCCAAACGGTAAGCAGAATGGCCGGAAGCGACAAACCGAGCAGATGCGGTCCGAATATGCGATATACCGCCAAACGCGGCATACGGTGAATGCTCAAATACGCTTTTTCCAACGTTTCCAAATCCGTATGGCCTTCATCAAATCCCGCGTGAATCGGCCGTAAATGGCGAAGAAAGACCGTCAGCTCCGATGCGACCATTACCATGAACGAAATGGCCAATATGAGCATTAGACGCACGCCTTCCCGGGCGGGAATCTCGAGGGTCGTTACCATTAATACGCCACCCACAACAAGCACAGCTGCAATGGACCCGATCATATAGTTCCGGATTAGCTGTTTAAGAAAAGACTTATACAGTTGCATGGAACGCCTACTTTCATTAAACGGATAATAAACATCGGCAAGGCATATGCGATCCGAACGTATTCGACATGATGCTACAAGTTTAAGAGCTCGGCAGCAGAATTTGCAAGAAAAAACTGTTAATATGAATATCGTAGGATTTCAGGAAAAAATCAAGCGTTTTTGCATATCATTCTAATATTCGTTTGAATATCTTTGCTTATTACATGCAGTTGTGCTATAATAATTAATTGTTACACGAAGTTTAACCCCGTAAGTTCCTCGAAACATGGTTATTTACATCTCTGTTGAAGTGCAAATTCCTATTTTATGACCCTAAAAGTATGAGTTTTATGGAACGGTTTTCTGATTCACACTGGAGCGGTCATCGGAGCCGCAAGGACGAAAGAGAGGCAGGGCTTTTGTCGTTTTAGAAGCAAAGATTCTTGAAGAAACTTCAAATACGGAACCGACTGTGCAGCCGTAATGGCGTCAGGGGTTAAATTTTATAAGCGCTCTTAAGCGCATAATGAAGGACTCGGCCTTTGCCGGGTCCTTTTTCCATGGATGCGTCGCCATTTCGATTCTTCGAATCCCAAAAGACCAGTGACAGCCGCCTAAACGGCTGCATATGATACCGGAGACGATCAGTATTCGGAAGGAGCGTGCAGTTTTGAAGAAAAAGAAAAAAAACTCGTCAACATCTTCTAACCAACCCTTCAGAGTTGACCCTAGTACCAGGGAACTCGACCTGTTGGGGCGGGGTAATGGACGCAGTCCTGAGAAAGAAAAAGAAAAAGAAACAGAACAAGATAAAGAAGCCCGCATTCTTTCAACATTACCCCTCGCGGATCCCGAAGAGGATCTCATCGGCATTTTCGAATTAAGGCAGCAAGAAAGAGAAGAAGTCATCAAACCCGTAATATCAGACGAAGCTATTTCTGTATCAACAGAGGTTACTGCATTTTCTGATGCCGTGACGGTAAATTCCGACTCCGCCGCGGCAGCAACTGACTCCACAGCATTATCTTCTACGGATTCCGTGACACTGTCTTCTACGGATTCCGTGACACTGTCTTCTGCAGATTCTTCCATGACACTGTCTTCTGACCATTTGACGCTATCTTCCGATCCTCTGCCTAACACGGAAATCGGGCCGGAGCAGTTGATTCTTGAAAAGGAAATGCCAGAAATTAAGGGAGCATTTATATTTACAGAGGACATAGGTGAATATGCCATAACCGAGAACCGGATCGCCTCCAAGTCGGTTACGGCTTCCAAGCTTGCTCGTGGAGCGGTCGGTCCCGAAGCACTGCAAGACTATAGCGTTTCCAGCCTTCATCTTGCAGACGAAGCCGTGACCTCAAGCAAAATTGCTCCATTGTCGGTCACGGGCGAGCATCTCATGGATGGAATCTTATCGACGCGCAAATTCAGGGACGGCTCGGTCAACGCAAGCAAAATCAAGGATGGCAGCATAACCACCCAAAAGCTGGCGGACCATGCCGTTGAAGGGAAGAAAATAGCCGACGGAGCTATTACAGCAAGGCACCTTGAGCAGCTGCTCGTATCGACGGAGCTGCTGGACGACCAATCTGTCATTGGGGAAAAAATCGCATCAAGCGCCGTAGAAACCCGGCATATATCCAATGAGGCGATTCACACTTCCAAGCTTGCCGACAATGCCGTCACGTCATCCAAAATCCGCGATGGCGCCATCACCGGAAACAAAATAGCGGATAGCGCCGTAGACGGCTCCCATATACAGCAGAAATCCATTAACAGCGACCATATCGTCAGCAGGGCCGTGACATCGGAGCATATTGCCAAGGGAAGCATCGGCCCCGACCAAATTGCTATTAGAGGCATTGGCGCCGACCATATTCAGAATGGAACGCTTGGCGCCCGCCATCTGGAAGACGGTGCAATAGGGCCTGATCAGATTCAGCCTGGTTCCATCGGTCCCGAGCAGATCGACATCAGCGCCGTGTCCACCCGTCACTTGAGCGATTCCAGTATAACGAGCTCCAAACTTGCCGATCAGTCAGTCCATACAGCCAAACTGGTCGAGCAGGCTGTTACGGCCTCAAAAATTGCCGATCAGAGTGTTCTCCCGAGTAAGATTGCTAATGAAGCTGTACAAACCCGTCATTTGGCTAAAGGAGCGGTAGAATCATCCCAAATCGCTTCGGAGGCTGTTCAAGCCCGGCATCTCTCTCAAGATGCAGTGAAAGCAAAACATATCGCAATCGGCAGCATCTTGCCACAGCACTTTGCTCCTGAAAGCGTGCTTGGTGCGGCAATCCATTCCAGAACGATTGGAGAGCAGCACATGGCGGACCGTTCCATCGCGAGACAGCATCTTCAGCGAGAATCGGTTGGGGAAGAACAGCTCGCACCCGAAAGTGTAACGGGCAGCAAGCTGGCGTTGGGCTCGGTTGGCGGCAGCATCATTAGGCAGAGTGGCGTGACTTCCAGCAATATCGCAAGCCAATCCATTCTGCAGCAGCATCTGGCTGCGGACAGCGTCGGAGCACATGCCATACAAGACGGGGCGATCCAATCATCGCATTTGACCAACGGCTCGGTTGCCAGCTGCCATTTACAGACCGAGAGCGTAGGAACAGAAGCGCTTGGACGCGGAGCGGTAACGAGCGACAAAATTGCCGAAGGCAGCGTAATCGAATCCTCTATCGGCGAAGGGGTTATTGCACCTCGGCATCTGGCAGACCATGCTGTAACGTCCCTGAAACTGTCGCCGGAAAGCGTGTCGACCGACAAGCTGGTGGATCTTTCCGTTACGTCGTCCAAACTTGCCGAAGGCAGCATCACTGGTGACAAAATAGCATCCCAAGCCATCCGTTCCACCCACCTGTCAACCCATTCCGTCGCCAAGGAAGCCATTCAGAATGGAGCCGTTACCTCAGACAAAATTGCCCAGCAGGCGGTTGAGGGAGTGCATCTTGGACTGGAATCCATTTTGGGCAAACATATCACCCAGGAAGCCATCCACGGCTACCACTTGAAAAAGAAGTCCATTACGTTAAACCATTTGGCTGACGAGAGCCGATCGCCCGATATGCTGTTTGCCGACGGAAGCATTCCAGGAGCGAAGCTTGAATCGCAATCGATTACGGAAGACCACCTCACCCCTTCATCTGTGTCGGGTACCGCATTGAAAACAAACGCCGTTAGCGGAGAAAAAATCAAACCGCTCTCCATCTCGGCAGTGCATCTGCAAGAAGCGAGCGTCCTTTCGGACCACCTTGGTTTGGAAGTGGTCAAATCACAGCATATTGAGGATATCGCTGTAACCGATCGGCATATTGCGTCAGGCTCGATCAGCGCAAAGCATATCCAGAACGAAAGCATTGAATCGTCGCACATCGAAAACGGTGCCGTTCTTTCCGAGCATATTGCCGGAGAATCGATCCATGGAAACCATCTCAGTGAAGGGGCTGTGGCATCCAAGCATATAGAATTATTCTCTATTCAAAGTCACCATCTCGCCCCTTACTCCGTCAACATGGCCCATCTGGCGGATCAGTCTGTCGGCCATGTCCACTTGCAACCGGATAGTGTGGGAGTCGATCAGCTGCAGCCAGGGTCCGTCAAATCAAGACAATTGGCAGAAGGTGCCGTGCTTCCCCATCATTTGCAGACGCACAGCATCAACGCGAAGCATATTGAAGCCGGTGCGATTACAACGGAGCTTATTCAGGATCACGGGGTTACGGGAGCAAAAATTGCCCATGGAACGATCACCGGCTCAAACATTGCGGCAGGTTCTCTGAACGGCTCGAAAATAGCCGAGGGCTCTATTGAAAGCCGGCATCTCGGTCCGGACGCCTTTGATAACTTCAACCTGGCTAACGGCTCCGTTACGGGGAGCCAAATCGCCAAGGAAACCATCACGGGTGCGAACATTGCGGCTGGTGCTTTGAACGGGTCCCAGATTGCCAAGGGCTCTATCGAAAGCAAGCACCTCGCTCCGGACGCTTTTGATAACTTCACTTTAGCCGAAAACTCTGTAACAGGAAGTCAAATTGCTGGGGGAACCATCACCGGCGCGAACATCGCCGACGGCTCCTTAGACGGATCGCAGATTGCCGAAGGCTCCATCGATAGCAGGCACCTCGCACCGGATGCTTTCGACAACTTCACCTTAGGAAAGGGTTCTGTTACGGGAAGTCAAATTGCTGAAGGTACCATCACGGGCGCGAACGTCGCCGATGGGTCCCTGAAAGGTTCGAAGATCGCCGAAGGCTCCATTGAAAGCCGCCACCTCGGTCCGGACGCTTTTGATAACTTCACCCTGGCTGGCGGATCTGTATCCGGAAGGCAAATCGCTAAGGGGACCATCACGGGCGCGAACGTAGCCGACGGTTCCTTGAACGGGGCGCAGATTGCCGAGGGATCCATCGAAAGCAAGCACCTTGCACCGAATGCTTTTGACAACTTCACCTTAGACGAGGGCTCTGTTACGGGAAATCAAATCGCTGAGGGAACCATCACCGGCGCGAACGTAGCCGACGGCTCCTTGAACGGGGCGCAGATTGCCGAGGGCTCTATCGAAAGCAAGCACCTTGGACCCGACGCTTTTGCTAACTTCACCCTGGCCGGCGGATCTGTATCCGGAAGACAAATCGCTAAGGGAACCATCACGGGCGCGAACGTAGCCGACGGCTCACTGAACGGGGAGCAGATTGCCGAGGGATCCATTGAGAGCAAGCACCTCGCACCGGATGCCTTTGACAACTTCACCCTGGCCGATGGTTCAGTAACAGGAAGCCAGATCGCTGAAGGGACTATCACTGGCGCGAACGTGGCCGAGGGATCCTTGAACGGTTCCCTGATCGCCGAGGGATCCATTGAGAGCAAACACCTCGCACCGGATGCCTTTGATAACTTTACTCTGGCCGAGGGCTCTGTTTCAGGAAATCAAATCGCTGAAGGGACCATCACCGGCGCGAACGTGGCCGAGGGATCTTTGAACGGTTCCCTGATCGCCGAAGGATCCATTGAGAGCAAACACCTTGCACCGGATTCTTTTGACGACTTCACCCTGGCTGACGGCTCTGTTACCGGAAGCCAGATCGCTGAAGGTACTATCACTGGCGCGAACGTGGCCGAGGGATCTTTGAACGGTTCCCTGATCGCCGAGGGATCCATTGAGAGCAAACACCTCGCACCGGATGCTTTTGACGACTTCACCCTGGCTGACGGCTCTGTTACAGGAAGCCAGATCGCTGAAGGTACTATCACCGGCGCGAACGTGGCCGAGGGATCTTTGAACGGTTCCCTGATCGCCGAGGGATCCATTGAGAGCAAACACCTCGCACCGGATGCCTTTGATAACTTTACTCTGGCCGAGGGCTCTGTTTCAGGAAGCCAGATCGCTGAAGGTACTATCACCGGCGCGAACGTGGCCGAGGGATCCTTGAACGGTTCCCTGATTGCAGAAGGTTCCATTGAGAGTAAACACCTCGCACCGGATGCCTTTGATAACTTTACTCTGGCTGACGGCTCTGTTATAGGAAGCCAGATCGCTGAAGGGACCATCACCGGCGCAAACGTGGCCGAGGGATCTTTGAACGGTTCCCTGATTGCAGAGGGTTCCATCGAGAGTAAACACCTCGCACCGAATGCCTTTGATAACTTCACCCTGGCCGAGAGTTCAATAACAGGAAGCCAAATTGCTGAAGGCACTATCACTGGCGCGAACGTGGCCGACGGGTCCTTGAATGGTTCCCTGATCGCCGAGGGATCCATCGAGAGTAAACACCTTGGACCGGATGCTTTTGATAACTTCACCTTAGCTGACGGTTCTGTTACAGGAAGCCAAATCGCTGAAGGCACTATCACTGGCGCGAACGTGGCCGACGGGTCCTTGAATGGTTCCCTGATCGCCGAGGGATCCATCGAGAGTAAACACCTTGGACCGGATGCTTTTGATAACTTCACCCTGGCTGACGGTTCTGTTACAGGAAGCCAAATCGCTGCAGGGACTATCACCGGCGCGAACGTGGCCGACGGGTCCTTGTACGGTTCCCAGATTGCAGATGGATCCATCGAGAGTAAACACCTTGGACCGGATGCTTTTGACAACTTCACCCTGGCCGATGGTTCAGTAACAGGAAGCCAAATTGCTGAAGGGACTATCACCGGCGCGAACGTGGCCGAGGGATCCTTGAACGGCTCCCAGATTGCAGAGGGCTCCATCGAGAGCCGGCACCTTGGACCGGATGCTTTTGACAACTTCACCCTGGCCGAGGGGTCCATTGAGAGCAAACACCTCGCACCCGATGCCTTTGACAACTTCACCCTGGCTGACGGCTCTGTTATAGGAAGCCAGATCGCTGAAGGTACTATCACTGGCGCGAATGTGGCCGACGGGTCCTTGAACGGCTCACAAATCGCCGAGGGATCCATCGAGAGCCGACACCTTGGACCGGATGCCTTTGATAACTTCACCCTGGCTGACGGCTCTGTTACCGGAAGCCAAATTGCTGAAGGGACTATCACCGGCGCGAACGTCGCTGAGGGTTCCTTGAACGGCTCCCTGATCGCCGAAGGTTCCATTGAGAGTAAACACCTTGGACCGGATGCTTTTGATAACTTCACCCTGGCTGACGGTTCTGTTACAGGAAGCCAAATCGCTGCAGGGACTATCACCGGCGCGAACGTGGCCGAGGGATCCTTGAACGGCTCCCAGATTGCCGAAGGCTCCATCGAGAGCAAACACCTTGGACCGGATGCTTTTGATAACTTCACCCTGGCCGAGGGGTCCATTGAGAGCAAACACCTCGCACCCGATGCCTTTGACAACTTCACCCTGGCCGATGGTTCAGTAACAGGAAGCCAAATTGCTGAAGGGACTATCACCGGCGCGAACGTAGCTAAGGGATCCTTGAACGGCTCCCAGATTGCCGAAGGTTCCATCGAGAGTAAACACCTTGGACCGGATGCCTTTGATAACTTTACCCTGGCTGACGGTTCTGTTACAGGAAGCCAAATCGCTGCAGGGACTATCACCGGCGCGAACGTCGCTGAGGGTTCCTTGAACGGCTCCCTGATCGCCGAGGGATCCATCGAGAGCCGGCACCTTGGTCCGAATGCCTTTGATAACTTCACCTTGGCCGAGGGATCCATCGAGAGTAAACACCTTGGACCGGATGCCTTTGATAACTTCACCTTGGCTGACGGCTCTGTTACCGGAAGCCAAATTGCTGAAGGGACTATCACCGGCGCGAACGTCGCTAAGGAGTCTTTGAACGGTTCCCTGATCGCAGAAGGTTCCATCGAGAGTAAACACCTTGGACCGGATGCCTTTGATAACTTCACCCTAGCTGACGGTTCTGTTACAGGAAGCCAGATCGCTGAAGGGACTATCACTGGCGCGAACGTGGCCGAGGGATCTTTGAACGGTTCCCTGATCGCCGAAGGTTCCATTGAGAGTAAACACCTTGGACCGGATGCTTTTGATAACTTCACCTTGGCCGAGGGATCTGTTACCGGAAACCAAATCGCTGACGGGACCATCGAGAGAAGACATCTTAGACCGGACGCTTTTGATACCTTTACACTCGCTGACGGCAGCATTGACGGCGACAAATTAGGCAAGTCGGCTGTCGCTAGCGTTCATATTTCCGACGGGGCTGTAACCAGCCAGCAATTGGCTGAATCAGCAGTCACTGCACAGCATCTGGCCTTCACGCCGGTGCGCAGCTCAAGCGGGAAGCCGAAACTTCAGCAATTTGGAATGACCCCCTTTGTATTGACAGGGGCCGGCACTCAGACCGAGGTGACCGTCCTATTCGATGAACCTTATGCCGGCATTAACTATGTTATCGTGGGGATGAGCAACAATCCTGGCTTCCAGATCTCACTGAAATCCCAGCGCGAGGATGCAGCAGTTCTGGAAGTGATCCGCCAGCCGAATTGCAGCCTTTCCTACGGCTTCGTGTCCTGGATTGCCCTTGGCCCTTCACTGTAACCAGAATATCAAGCCCAAAAACGGCTCTCCTATAGCGATAGGAGAGCCGTTTACACGTTATTCATGCCATCGTCATTCTAATGAATCGCATACTCTACCAGCCTATGTTTCCGAAGGAAAAGGGCGTGGATTGTTTCAAATACGACTTACGAAATTAAAGCCTTGCATAAGGATATGGATGAAACGCCTGTTCATAACGCGAGTCCCCGTAGTATTCAAAATAAAAAAGACGAGCTTAACGCTCGCCTTTTTTATTTTCGAAATTGTCTGCATGTATGAAACTTGCAGTCATCAAGTCCGGCGGGAGGATGAACCTATATGCCAATTATACCGCGCGTCCTCCTCCTTGTGCTGCGCTTTCCCCTGCCCCCGGCCACCTCGTTCGTATGATTGCAGCGTAACAGCCCGAGATGAACAACACCGCAGCTGCAATGATATACGTAGTCCGGACGCCGTATTCGTCGGTGATGAACCCGAACAGCAGCGTGGATAGGCCAAATACCAGCGAAACCATCGCGCTTTGAGCCGCGTACACCTTCGGCAACAGATGAACGGATACGCTTCGCTGCAGAGTGGTCTGCAGCGAGACGGATTTCAGCTGTTCAAAAACGCCGAAGCCTGCCGAGAACATAAGGGCCAGCCAAGGCACCGAGGTCAATCCAAAACCGAGCGTCATCAGACTGATGCCGAAGGAAGAGCAGATGACGAACTTGCGAATATTGCGGTCGATCAGCTCCGCGCCTCTCATTCCGAACAGTCCGCCCAGCATGAGTCCCAGGAAAAAGCTTGCGTTGATATATCCCCACCACGCCTCCTCCCTGTGCAGCACATCAGCCACGTACACGTAGATGATCGCTGCGATCCAGATCACGCCTGCCATCGTCTCCAATACATAAATCACATGAATCGCCCGAAGGGAAGGCTGCTTCCAAATGAGTGCCCAGCCTTCTTGAATGGAGCGCCCTTTCGAAACGCGCGTCTTCTCTTTCGGTTCCGGGGCGGCTTCATGCCGATCCTCTATAAGTTTCATGAAGACTGCCGCTGCCAGGGACAGCGCAAAGGTCAGTCCTATCACGCTGCTTCCGCCCATGACTGCGACCAGCAATCCCCCAACGGCCCAGCCTCCCAGTTGGATCATCTGATCCACGATGGCAACAAAGCTGTTCGCTTTCGTTAACTCGGCGGCATCCACCAGACGCGGCAGCATGGCATGGCTGGCAGGTGCAGCCCAGCCATCGAGCAAGGAGATGAGAAATACGAATCCGAGAATCGCATAAACCGTCGCCTCCTGCTCTCCCAGTGCATAGCAGGTTACCATCAACAGGAACAGCACGGCCGTTTTTCCGATCTGAGACGAAACAAGCAGCGACTTGAGGCTGTACTTGTCCATTAAAACGGGCGCAAAGCTCCCGCTGATAAACCGGGCCGTCGTCGTAACGAAAGGGATCATGGCCATCAACATGGCGGATCCCGTAATCCCATGGATCATAGCCATCAGACCGACAACGTAAAATAAATCGCCGCTATTGGCGAGCGCCTGGCCTATCCAGAGATATCGAAAGGATTTCCGTTTCATCTTTCTACCCCAATTCTGTATTTAGTTGTGCGGGTTGGGTAGAAAAACCTACATGTTCTGGCCTCCGTTCATTTCATATGACTCATATAGTAACATCCTTCATGTCTTCTGTTAAGCTGCTCGGTATTTTTCAATCCCTCCTCATTTCAGCCTTGGATTCGCACAGACGGCGTAATCGGCCTGGTATATCCCTCCATTCGTCTATTTTTTATCCCGGGCTAAAACTATTTGGCCCTCTCCACGGTCTAATGATCAGTCAAGCGCACTCAAGTACTTGAGTTGATCCCATCAATCCGGCCAATGAATGAACAGATCAACGAATTCGTGCCATGACATGTATACTAGTGCTAGTAGTTAGGAGTGAGTGAACTGAGAGCGAAAGAATCGAAGCAACAACAGTTCAGCGAACATATCGAGAAATGCAAGAACAAGTTATACCGGGTGGCCTATTGCTATGTCAAAAACGAGCAGGAAGCACTGGACATCGTCTCGGAAGCGACCTATAAGGGATACCTCGCTTATGAGCGGATGAACGCGACGCAGTATTTTGATTCTTGGATGACCCGGATCGTCATTAACGCTGCCATCGACCATCTCGGTCGCAAGAAGCGGTTTACCTATATGGAAGACCAGGCCCAGGACTACGCGGCTGCAGAGCATGGGGTCCCGCTGGAGGAGAAAATGGATCTGTACGATGCGCTGGACAAACTGCCGCCGGAGGAGAAAACCTACATGATTTTGAAGTTTTTTGAGGACCTGCGCTTTAGGGAAATGGCGGATGTGCTGTCATTGTCCGAGAACACCGTCAAAACCAGGTTTTATCGCATTATCGGAAAATTGAAATCTTATTTAATCGAGGGAGAGGTCGATAGCCTATGACAGGAAAAGAACGCTACGAACACATTGAAATTCCCGCTCAGTTAACAGGCGTCATAGATGCTGCGCAGAAAAAGGCGGCCACCCGTAAACGATCCAGACGCATGATGAGGTATTCTTCCGTTGTTGCAGCGGCCGCTGCCCTGCTCTTCGTGGTCAATATTCCAACGGTAGCCAATGCCTTATCCAAAGTACCCGTGGTGGGCAGCATCGTTCAGGTGCTGCAATTCGGGGGCGGCGGCGAGCGGACCGACGGCGTTACCGTAGGAACGGAAGCTTCCGAGGATGTATTCAAGATTCATTTTGATCATGAAGGCGAGTCCGTTTCCAGCGTGCCTGCCTATACCGTCGACCATAGAGATGCCCCGAACCGCCTTATTTTCACGTTTAACGGGGTTCGAAATTTTGACTACGATACCATCAAGAAAGACATGCTGGCCCTTCCGCTGGTGAAGGATGTTTATGAAAATGTGATTCTGGACGATTCGGCCATGCGTTTTGTCGTTGAGCTGAAGGACGGCGTGAAGCATTCCGTATCGGAATATAAAGATCCCGGCTATTTGGAGCTGAAGCTTACTTCCCATGGCGAGCCGGTAACTCCGCGCGAAGTCTTCTATATCCGCAGTGAGACGATGCCGCAAGGGGAATCCCTGGCCATTCTTGAAGAGATTTACTTGGAAGACGACGTGACCTTCATTAAGGCGGCCGGCGGGGACTTTATCGCGGTCATCGGCGGATTCGATACCCGCGAGGCTGCCGAGCAGAAGCTCGGCGAAATTTCGTCGCGCGAGACCTACGGCGATGATCTTCGCATCGACAGCTGGATGAGCAATGAGCGCCCGGACTAACCGGTAACACATGAAAAAAGCACCGCTCCGACAAGTGTTGGGGCGGTGCTTTTTGATGATCACATTATTCAGGTTCGATTGTACCGCCAGCTCCGGAATCAGCTCTTCCCGCCGCAAAGAAACGTTATGCGTTTTGATGAGGATAGATCATGACTTTGACGCTGGTGTCCTTTTGCGTGCGGGCAAGCTCCACGGCTTCCTCGATCTGATCCAAAGAAAACTGGTGGGTGATGATGTCCCGTATGCGGCTGCCCTTGTTCTGCAGCATCTGAACAGCGGCCGGATACGTATTCGCATAGCGGAACACGCCGTATACATCCAGCTCGGCGTCAACCAAAGCGCCGATATCCACCGGAATGGCATCCTTTGCAGGCAAGCCTACAAACACGATGCGGCCCCCGCGGTTCACATAACCGATGGAATCCGCGATGGCCCCGGCATTGCCCGATGTTTCGATGATGAGATCGATTCCCTTGCCGCCCGTAAGTTCGACCAATCGCTGGGGCACGGATTCGTCCATGGGATTAATCACGCCGGAGGCCCCCATCTGAAGGGCCAGATGGCGCCGGTAATCCACGACGTCGCTGCCGAATACCTGTGAGGCTCCGAACATTTTGGCTGCCTCCATGGCAAGCAGGCCGATCGGGCCCAAACCGAGCACCAGCACCCGGTCCTCCGGCCGGATACGCCCGCGGCGTACGGCATGAAGGCCAACGGACAGCGGCTCAAGCAATGCGCCCTCCTCGAAGGACATGTCATCCGGCAGCCGGAACAGGAAGTCGCTGCGAACCGCAACGTATTCGGCCCAGGCACCGTCAACCGGAGGAGTCGCCATGAACACCACGTCCGGGCACAGGTTGTAGCGTCCGCTTTTGCAATAGGCGCATCGCCCGCACGTAACGCCCGGCTCCACGGCCACGCGGTCACCGACGGAGACATTTGTCACCTTCTCCCCCGTTTTCACAACGACTCCAGCCAGCTCATGTCCCAGAATCAACGGCTCCTTCACCTCATACCTTCCGATCCGTCCATGCTCATAATAATGCACGTCCGAACCGCAGATGCCGATGCAATACACCTGAATCAAGGCTTCATCCGGCTTCGGCTCCGGAATGGGCACCTGCTTCACCCCAATGGATAAAGGACGATCAAGAACGGCGGCAGACATCAAATTAGGCTGCGACAAGCTGCATTCACCTCTCATTTTAAGAAATCGCTTACCCACTTAGTTTACACGATAAACTATCGCTTCATAAGGGTTTAAGGTGAATTGGCCGAAACTCCGGTCCGACCGCTCGTAATTGGTGAGCACCACTTCCGGATGACGGCCGCTCCATTCCGCTGGAAACTGAAACTTCGGCGTCCTGCCGTAAAAGTTCAATACGATCAGATATACCTCGTTCCCTAATGATCTGGAATAAGCGAAGATCTCCGGATGCTCCTCCAGCACGGCTTCGTATTTTCCGTAGATCAGCACCTCGGTGGACTTGCGCAGACGGATCAAGGCCTTATAGTAATTCAGAATGGAATCGGGATCGGCCAGCTGATGCTCCACGTTGATCTCATGATAATTCGGATTGGACCGAATCCACGGCACGACGGATGAGAAACCGCCATAAAGCGTGTCATCCCACTGCATCGGCGTTCTTGCATTGTCCCGGGCCCGGTACGCGATTCTGCGCATCGTCTCGGACACGTCTTTTCCGTCCAACAGCCGCTCGCGGTAATAATTGTAGATCTCCACGTCCCGATAATCGCTCAGCTCCGGAAACTCGACATTCGTCATCCCGATTTCCTGCCCCTGGTAAATGAACGGCGTCCCTTGCATCAGCATAAAAAAAGTAGCCAGCATCTTGGCCGATTCCTTATGATAGTGGACCGGATCGCCAAAACGGGATACGGAGCGCGGCTGATCATGGTTCTCCATATAGAGAGCGTTCCAGCCTGTCCCTTCCAGGCCCGTCTGCCATTTATGCATGATCTGCTTCAATTCGGCCAAGTCCCAGACGGCGTAATCCCAGCGCCCTTCAAGTCCGAAATCGAGATTGACGTGCTCAAATTGAAAAATCATGTTCAGCGCCCCGTTCTCCTCCCCGATCCAGCGGTCTGCTTCGGCGATCGGAATGCCGCTGGCTTCGCCCACCGTCATAATGTCATAATCGGCGAACGCTTCGCGTTTGAATTGCTGAAGAAATTCATGGATTCCCGCGATATTCCGGTGACCGGGATTTGAATCGACATATCGAAGGTTGTTTGGATTCGGCATGTCGGGCAAACCCGGCAGCTTCTTAATATGGGTGATCGCGTCCACGCGAAAGCCGTCGATCCCTTTATCCAGCCACCAGCGGATCATCCGCACCAGCTCTTCCCGGACCGCCGGATTCTCCATATTTAGATCAGGCTGCTTTTTCGAATAGAGATGGAGATAATATTGACCCGTTAATTCGTCGTACTCCCAAGCGGAACCGGTGAACACCGATTCCCAATTGTTCGGCTCGGCCCCGTCCCTCGGGTCCCGCCAGATGTAATAATCCCGCTTCGGATTCGTTCGGGAGGAGCGGGCTTCCATAAACCACGGATGTTCATCCGAGGTATGATTAAGCACCAGATCCATGATAAGGCGCATGCCGCGCTTATGGATTTCGGCCAGCAGCCGGTCGAAGTCGGCCATCGAGCCGAATTCCGTCATAATATCCTGATAATCGCTGATATCATAGCCGTTGTCGTTATTGGAGGATCGATAGATAGGGCATACCCATATGACGTCAATCCCGAGATCCTTCAAATAATCCAGACGGGATGTCACCCCTTGCAGATCCCCGATGCCGTCTTCATTCGAATCCATGAAACTGCGCGGATAGATCTCATACGCAACGGCTTCTTTCCACCATGCTTTCCGCATTGCCTGATCCCCCGTTTACAATCAAAATGCTGCCCATCGCGGTATACGGACATTAGTCGTTTATACATTCTTATGAACCGACTCCTGCCTAAGCCGCAGTCTGTGGCAGCATACAGTATTGCCGTTTAAACGATCATATAAGCCTGATAACCATAGAATGGCCATGCCGCGGGGATATGCGGCACAGCTATTCTAAGTCTATCCTCTCACGTATTTACCGGTCAGGGAGTGTTCAGCCGCGATCAGTTCGGCGGGCGTTCCTTCGAATATGACCCTCCCTCCCCTGCTGCCGCCTTCGGGCCCGAGATCGATGATCCAGTCCGCCTGACGGATTACGTCCAGATTGTGCTCGATCACGATCACCGAGCTACCGTTATCGACGAGCCGATTCATCATGTCCAGCAGATGCCCGACATCCGACATATGCAGCCCCGTCGTCGGCTCGTCCATGACGTAAATCTGCCCCTGCTTGTGCAGCTCGCTGGCCAGCTTGATGCGCTGGCTTTCGCCCCCGGACAGGGTGCTCAGCGGCTGTCCGAGGGTCAGATAGTGCAGGCCCACGTCATGCAATGCTTCCAGCCGCCGCTTGATTTCTTTTTTCTCGAAAAAATGCAGCGCCTGCAGCACCGTCATGTCCAGCACCTCGGTGATCATTTTTCCATGGAGCTTGTACTGGAGCACATCATCCTTAAAACGTCTGCCGTCACAGGTATCGCACGGCGACTTGATGCCTTCCATGAAAGCCAGGTCCGTATAGATGAAACCGAGCCCGTGGCAGTCGGGGCAGGCCCCTTTGGAATTGAAGCTGAACAGGGACGGACTCTGGCCGTTCGCCTTGGCGAACATGCTCCGGATGTCATCCATGATCCCCGTGTAGGTGGCAGGGTTGGAACGGATCGAGGCGCTGACGGCGGACTGGTCGATGACAACAGCCTCGGGATGCTGGGACAGGAAAGCATGGTGAATGAGCGAGCTCTTTCCTGATCCCGCTACGCCCGTGACCACGGTCAATACGCCTACCGGGATATCCACCGTCACATTGTTCAGGTTATGATGATTCGCATTGGCAATGCGCATATGCCCTGTAGGTACGCGAAACTGTTCCTTCATCGGCATCCACCGCTTCATATACCGCCCGGTTAAGGTGGAAGCTTGGTCGCACAGCTGCTCGACCGTCCCTTCGAAGACGATTTCCCCTCCCCGGGTACCGGCATTCGGCCCCACATCCACCACATGATCGGCAATTTCAATCACGTCACGGTCATGCTCCACGACCAGCACGGTGTTACCCTTGTCGCGAAGCTTCCTCAGCATGCCGTTCAGACGGTGAACATCCCGCGGATGCAAGCCCACGCTCGGCTCATCAAAAACATACATCATGTCCGTCAGGCTGCTGCCCAGATGCCGGACCATCTTGACCCGCTGCGACTCGCCTCCGGAGAGCGTGGTCGTCTCCCGGTTCAGCGTCAGGTAATCCAGTCCCATATCCATCAAATGCTGCAGCCGCTCCGCTAAGCTGGCTACCATGCCGGCAGCGATCGGCTCCTTGATATCCAGGATGAACGCTCTTAGGTCCCCGATCTCCATGGCCGCACACTCGGCGATGTTGAATCCGTTGATCCTGCAGCTTAACGCAGCTTGGCTGAGCCGTGTCCCCTCGCATAACGGGCATGTGCCGTGCGTAATGAAATTTTTCACGTGATTGAAGGTTCGTTCGGACAATTCGCTGCTGTCTCGCTGAATATACAGCCGGTTAAATTTCAGCACGAGGCCTTCGAAGTCGGACTGCACCGGTCCGCCTTTGGACGGGAACGTCACTTTTCCCTCCTTGCCGTACAGGAAGAGATCCCATTCCGCTTCGGAATAATCGGCCAGCTTCTTGTCGTTATCAAAGAAACCGGACATGGTGTAGTTCTTCATATACCAGCTGTCCACCGAGAAAATCGGAAACCGAACCGCTCCCTCATTCAAGGATTTGGTCGTATCCAGCAGCTTCGTCAGATCCAGCTCCACCTTCTTCCCGATTCCCTGGCATTCCGGACACATGCCCTGCGGATCGTTAAAAGAAAACGCATTGGAATAACCTACGAATGGCTGCCCCACCCTCGAAAACAGCAGTCGAAGAACGGCGTACAGATCGGTGATCGTGCCGAGCGTGGAACGCGAGTTCCCTCCCAGCCGCTTCTGGTCGATGACGATGGCGGTCGACAAATTCTCGAGCGAGTCCACGTCCGGGCGGCTATGCCGGGGAAGCCGGTTCCGGACAAAAGCGGTGAACGTCTCGTTCAGCAATCGCTGGGCCTCGGAACTGATGGTATCAAACACGATGGACGATTTGCCCGAGCCGGATACGCCGGTAAAGACGGTGATTTTTCGTTTTGGAATTTGGAGCGAAACATTCTTTAGATTATTCTCCCTGGCACCGCGAATGCGGATATATTCTTGCGGCATGGCCGTTCCTCCTTTGTGCCCTGTAGTGCTCCTATTATAAAAGGGCATTCATGACATGTACTGTCATAATGAAGGAAAGCTGCTATGATTCCGGTCGAACCCGCGCCGGGAAAATATCAGAAGGGTTGCCGGCCTATTAATGTTATACTTAGTTTATAATGAGTCAGGGGAAAGAAATGCAACATCCTTCCATTTTTGATTTTGGTTTGCCAATATGCATCCTGTCCATTACAATTTACGGAACATCATCTTTCGAAGATTTCATGATTACAGGAGAGTAATGACGATATGAGCAAAAAAATAGTCGCCATCGATATGGATGATACGATCTGCCATCTGATTCCCAAAGCCATCCATTATCACAATTTGCAGTACAAGGATCCCCAGCTTACGCTCGATCAGATTACCGATTACAACCTGCACCAAATCTGGCATCCTGAATGCTCGGAAGAATTTTTCTTCGGAAAGCCCGGTTTGTATGAAGAGCTCGAACTATTTGACGAATATACGATTGACGAGGTTCACAGAATGACACATGATTATGATGTCATTGTCGTTACCGCAGCCCGCCCATCCTCGGTGCCCGAGAAATGGAGATGGCTGCAGAGGCATATGCCTTTTATTCCGTTCGAGAATTTTTTCGTGGCCAAGCGCAAGGATTTAGTAGAGTTTGACCTTCTGATTGACGATGGTCCCCATAATGCGATTGCTGCGAGAAAAGCCGGAAAACAGACCATCCTGATTCCGCGCCCATGGAATGCGCATATTCAGCATGAATTTATTCTGAAGGATTCCTGGAAGGGAATGAACGAGTTAGTAGACCGCATGTTATCCGATTCTAATCATCAAGGGGAAATGAAATGAATATAGACCGCAATAGCCGGTACCTGTCGCAAGACATCCATTTTTTCGCTGCCGCGCTTTCGGAAACGCTGGTTTCCGTGTGGGAGGAAGACCCCGCAAGCGTATACGTGGAGATCGAGCGAGGTTACATTGAATGCTACACGCCGGATGTCGTCCGCATCCGCAACGAAGAAACAGGTTATTTGACGCACTACAGCCGTGATACCGCGATGTTTCAGCGGATGTAAAATACGATAAGAGCCGCTTCCCTTGCCGGGAGGCGGCTCTTTTTATTGCCCGATTTACCTTTTTTGCCAAGTTCACCTTTTAGCTGACAAGACAAGAAACAGGGTTGCGAGCGGGCCTAACAACAGTGACAGCAGAAACCAGTTTAATCCCGTTCTGTTCTTTCCTTGGGCCAGCCCGGCATTGATCAGCGCCAGCGTTCCCCATCCCACGTAAAATTCGTTATTCATCGTATCCCCTCCGAACCGCATTCTATCTGGCTTAATACGTATGGCGGAATGAATCGTTGCAGGATATGCGCAAAAAGAGCAAGGAATACTCCCTGCCCTGCGTGGTTATAAAAATCATGGCACATTCGCTTAAAATGCCGCGATGCGCGGCTCCGGGAAGAAGCCGAAGCTTCCCAGCGTCGGGACGATGCTCACGCTTGCTCCAATTCCCTTAACAGCTGAAATATCTGTCCCCTGTGATGGGACTCATGCTCAATCAGATGATAGATGACCCATTCGGGCGTCACATCGTACGCCTCCAGTCGTCTGGGTCTTCTCCAGTCCGAAAGGTCCATGCCTCGGAAATGGGCAACCAGTTCCTGACGAACCATGTGCATACGGTGGAGATGCTCAGCGAGCGGCTGATCCGGCACTTCGGAAAGACGGTTATCCTCCGTACGGTGATCCCAGGGGAAACCTGCCTTTATTTTCGGGTCCCAATCGGATTCAAGCACCTCGACGTACAGCCAGTCCGCTTCGATTAAGGCAATATGGTATAGCAGTGAACCGATGGATTGCCGGCCGGCCGCCTTATGATTCAGATGCTCATATGGGATCCCGGCCAGCCGTTTCAAGATCGTCCGCCGCACGTCCTCAAGTCCCCATATCCAGCGGCCGATCTCCGGCTCAAACCCAGGCAGCGCCTCAACGGTCAACGTTTTCCTTTGCAAGTCTTTCACGCTCCCTCTCATGATCTCATGCACTTTAGGATAACAGTCGGGAGACGCAGGCTACAAGGTAACGTTCGGTTTAGACCAAAATGATCCTGGGGCCCATTGCAGCCGTTCTTACTTCTTTCTGGTCGCAATCGCCTCTGCCGTTTGTTTAACGGCCTGATGCCCGAATACGGCGAACGCTCCCGCAAGGATGCCTTGGATGATATTCTCCACGCTCCAGCCGATCAAGCCGGTTGTCAACAGGATGGATACGACCATAACCACATATACGATGCTCCAATTCGGAACCTTAGGCGTTTGCTTCAGCACGTATCCGATCACCCAACAAGCGGCAACGACCATGAACAGCCGCGGATCGATCAGTTGAAAAATGACGCTCCATTCCATGACAAACCCACCCTTTCCATTCATTTTCTACATCCTATTCCTAGAGCCTATCGATCGGCTTGTACTTATATCCTTATTCCCGCAGGCAAAATAATAGAATCTGCCGATGGAATTCATGATAGGTTCATGGATGGGCAGACGAAACGCCAATCGCGTATTTCCGGGTGGAGGGAATACAAGAAGGTATTCTTTGAAGTGGCGTTGAAACTAAAGGTCATTGCCTGCCGCTTCAATGATCCCGCAGATCCAATCGGTCAACCGCCGATCCTTCTCTTCCTGACTGCAGTCCGTTGGCAAGGCAAGGTAGTGCTGATGCTCGGGAATCCGGGGTATCCCCTTCTTCATGACGGCATCCGCCCTGGTATCATTTTGGTATTCTGTAAAACGAAGATGCCTTCCGTCCAATGTCTGATAGGCATAACAGCTGTACTCGATTTCGTCGATGACGGTCCAGTGATGTCCCTGCCTCCTGGGATTGCACAACACATGCGTACCCTTCAGCTTGTTCAATGAGTACAGAAAGCCTTGCAACTGGGCTTCCGTTATGTGGTAGTCATCCAAGTAATACCGCTGCGAGACTCTGTCCGCATTCGTGTCGATGATCTGATAGTTTAGAATAAACGCAGCCCCTTTGCGCAGCAACGGATCGAAGTAATCCTTCTGTATCCGAACCTTATGACGGGAAAGGCGATCTGACACCAGATCATCCATGTTGCTATGGTCCAGGTTATGACCGAAAGTGATCAAGAACTTGCGATTCTTCATGCAGAACTCTCCCTTATATGACCGAAGTAATTCCAGTATATTCCACCCATCATTATACGAAACAAGGCAGCCTCCTCACCAACGGAAGCTGCCTTGCTCTTAAACCTGTTCAAACATCCCCAATTCCAAACCACATTGAATGTTATACCTTGCTAACCTCGGCTTCATCCGCTACCGCGGCCTCGGTCTCGGTCGTGGACTGACCCTGCCATAACAGCTGCATCTCTTCGCTCGTGGCGAGCAGCTCCGCCAAGCTTCCCTCCGCTTCGATCCGTCCATCCTTCATGACGATGATATGATCGGCCTTGGACAGAGCCGCCCTGCGGTGCGATACTGCAATGCAGGTGACGTCACGCTCCTTGAACATTCCCTCCCATACCAGCTGCTCCGTCTCCACGTCCAGCGCGCTGGACAGATCGTCGAAGATGTACAGATCAGCGCCGGTCATCAGCATGCGCGCCGTGGCCGCGCGCTGGATCTGTCCCCCCGACAGCATGACGCCTCTCGGGCCGACAAACGTCTCCAGCCCTTGATCCAGATTCTCGATGTCCTTCTCCATGACGGCCAGCCGGACGGCCCGTTCCAGCGCTTCCTCGGCCCGCTCTTTCTTCCCTTGCACGATGTTCTCTCTCAAAGGATCGCTGAACAGCCTTGGAACCTGCGGGGTATAAGCCGCCCGAGGGGGCATCAGGAAGGTAGCCGGATCGACTTCTTCCCCGTTCCAGCGAATCGTGCCCGCCTGCTTGGGCAGCAGCCCCAGCAGGGTCCGGACAAGCGTCGATTTCCCGGCCCCGATTCGGCCGGTCACCACCAGAAACTTGCCGCGCTCCAAGCGGAAGTTGATATTCGATATCCCATTCTCCGAATTCGGATAATGATAGGATAAATTCTTTACCTCCAGCTCTTTGAGCTTCTCCCCCGGCTCCCTGCGAATGAGAGGCAGTTCCGGAGGATCTTCGTTCAGATACGTTTCCCTCGCCTCAATAATCCGGTCCTCCTCGCCGGGGCGGAACAGCGAGCGCATACGGTCAAAGGAAACCTTCAGCCGTTTGTGCTGGAACACCATATATCCGAACAAGGAAATGCTGAACCCGATATTGGCCAGGTACGTCGTAAACAACGCAAAATCCCCGACGGTAAAATGTCCGGCCTGCATCTCGGTTGCGCACATCAACAGGATCAGCCCCGTACAAATGCTCAGCACATGCTGGTTCAGGGACCGCATCCATTGTTTGAACAGATTATCCTTCAGCGCTGCCTGCCGGCGGTCCTCATTCAGCTTCGTGAAGCGTTCATGGACATGATCTTCGGCCTGCCCGAGCTTCAAGGCTTGAACCGCGCCGAAGGTTTCGGCAATGAAGCTGGTGATGCGCCCCGTAGCTTCCCGGTTCTTCAGGCCGTAACGCCGTGCGCGGTTGCCGGATAAATTGTTCAGGAGCGTGACCACCACGAGCGGCAGCACGGCCACCAGCATGATTTTCCAGTTAATGCTTGCCATGATGACAACGGATACGAGCGCAAAAACAAGGCGTCCCCAAAAATCCACCCAGGACTCCACGTATTCCACCACTTCATCCACGTCATCGCGGAAGCGACTCATCGCCTCCCCTGGAGAAGCCGGCAAATTCCGTCCCGGCCAGCGCATGATCCCCGCCAGCATGTTGGTGCGCAAGATAGCCTGGATATGATAAATATACGTTACCCATTGATAGAAGGCTGCAAAGAACGTCCCCACCCGCGCGACCCTTACAACGGCAATAAAAATCAAAGGAACGGCCAGCCATACATAATCCGTGGAATTCGATGTGGCCCGGTCGAAAAACCACTGCATTCCGAGCCCGATCAATAACGGCAGCGAATGAAAGATGCACCACAATAAACCGTTGATTAAAAATAATGAGGGTCTAAATCGAAACAGCCGCCCTATAAAACCCGTGATGGTCACGCCAGCTCCTCCTCTCTGCCTGTGCTCAGCAGTCTCGCATAATGCGATGCCGGATCTAAAGCAAGTGCTTCCCGTGCGCCGAATTCCAGAATTCGTCCGTCACCCAGCACCATGATTTTATCCACCTGCTCCAGGGTAGCCAGCCGATGCGCGATGATGATGCCCGTACAACTGCTCATCAGCTGATCGACGGCTGCCTGCAGCATGGTCTCCGTTGCGGCGTCCAAGCGGGAAGAGGGTTCATCCAGAATCACCAGGCTCGGCTGCGTCAAAAATACCCGGGTTAACGCAAACAGCTGCGCTTCCCCGGCGGACAACGAGGCCCCGCCTGTGGTCAGATGCGTATCCAGACCTTCCGGCTGCGCATCGATCCACTGCCGAAGCCCGAGACGCTCCGTCGTTTCCAGGATGAATTCGTCCGACACGCCGTGATCGAACAGCGTCAGGTTGTCGCGCAGCGAGCCGTCGAACAGCTGCACATCCTGCGTAACCATCCCCACCCGGCGGTAAAGCGCCGGCAGCTTCAGCTTCGTGATATCCGTGCCTCCGACGCGGATGACCCCGCTGTCGATGTTATACAGCCGAAGCAGAATGCGGCTGAGACTCGACTTCCCGCTGCCGGTACGTCCGATGATCCCCAGGCGTTCACCCGGCTTCACTTCGAAGTTAATGTCCTTTAATACCGGTTTATCCGCGTTGTAACTGAAGTTGACGCCCTCAAACTCCAAACCGAGCGCGCCTTCGGGCAGCTCTTCCTGCTCCCCGTCCACGATCTCGCTCTTGTTGGACAGCAGCTCTCTGGAGCGCAGCATGCCGGATTTCGCTTTCTGGAACTCCTGCACTTGGTCGCCCAGCATCTCGATCGGATCGTTTAACATCTGCGTATATTGATAGATCAGGAACAGGGTTCCCAGCGTAATTTCATCGATCAAATAATAGCGTACCCCCAGTAACAGGACTGCGGTAACCGCTAGGGCAAACAGGATCACCGTGGTGTTCCAGGGTACGACGCGGAGCATCCAGGCTTTTCTCCCCTTCAGGAACACGCTGCGCATCAAGCGGTGAAACCGGTTCATGACGTACGGCACGTTGCCGTTCGCCTGAACATCCTCGATGCCGGCGATGCGTTCCTCAATCAATCCGAACAGCGAAGCGCTGGCTTCCCGTTCGTTCTTGGAGGAATTGACGCCCATATTCCGGATGAACACCATGAACAGAATGGACAGCAGCGTGAACACCGTCATCACGATCGCGATGGGCAAATTGACCGTAAACATGAATCCCAATATGCCGGCAAGCAGCACGAAGCTGCCGATCACCTGCACGATGAACATCGCAAAGAAATTCGAGATATTCGTCACGTCTCCGTCAATCCGCTCAATCATCTCGCCGGGCGTTTTCACATTATGAAACCGCATATCCAGCCGTAAGCAATGCTTCAAAAGATCGCCGCGGAGCCGGTTCGTCGCGCGCCATGAAATATCATTCCCCAGATAACTGACAGCTACGGTAATCAGCTGGTTCAACACAGCCACGACCAGGAATAATCCCGCAAGCTGGATCAGCGTGGCTATCACGCCTCCGCCGGCTGCCGTGTCGATAAAGCGTTTGACAATCTGCGGATTCAGCAGTTGCAAGCCGGTCGACGTCAGCAGCATGGCCAGCAGCAGGATCAGCCGTCCTTTTACCGGCTTCAAATACCGCAGCAGCCATGACATGGATACCTTTTCTTTTTTGGGCACAGTGCCCACCCCCATATGCAAGCAAGTATGTACGGACCGTCATCACCCAAACACAGGCATGCCCGGCAGTAAATCATTACCAGTCTACATGAAAACCCCGATCATTCCTAGGTAAAGAATAATTATAATGTGATGATCGTTTATGACTCTGTAGCTTTGAATTCGTTCATCTCAAGATGCTTTCACTGTAAGTAATAATAAATAAAAAACGAACGCTTAGCTTCTGCATCCATTTACAGAGCGGGCGTTCGTTGATAGTCCTGATTATGAGTAATGTCGTTATCTCGTTGTTACCGTAATGTGATTTGGGCCTTGTCCTTATCTTCAAGCTTGACTACCAAGCTTTCTTTAGAGTCAGCAACGCTATCGGGTACTTCTATGACAACGAATCCAGATTTTGTAGCCAAAGGTTTGATGCTGCCGGTTCCCAGATCACCATCGATCATGGTTACCGTGTAATTATATTCATATTCCTCTTTAAATATGGCTTTCATACTAACGCCGCCAATTATTGAAGTGAAGTCCTTTGCCTCTTTACCATTATTCGTAACAGTGTAATTCAGTATAAGGAACTTATTCCCTTCATCAGCGCTTGACGAAAACATATCCGCGCTTACTTTTTGGTCAAACTCAAACGAGTCAAGCACAACTTCCCAATCCCCTATAGGTAATATATACCACATTATCATACCATATATTATTTTTCTATTATTTTCTTAACTTTTTGATATTTTTCCCCATTTTATAAAATTGAATTAAAAAGTGCCTAAAGAATCGCATCAGTTAGAGAAATGATTCATTCTCCTTCCTGCAATTCCGTCTTTTCTTCCTATATAAATCTAGCGAGTCAATACCCGCTTCAAAAAAAAGCGAATCCGATAATTCAGCATACTCGTATATGTATAATAGAGTGACGTGCAACTTTTTGGAGGTGGGCATAATGAATACTGGGATCAGTGGATTAGACGGACTGGACGAAGAGAAGCTATCAGAAATTCGCGAAAATGCCGCAAGGCTCTCGGACATGAAACAAGAGGTGCCCGTGGAAGAACTGTTCTCGGAATCATTTATTCAAAGACATACGAAGTTTTCTTCCATCGATCACTTGCTGAAGGCCGCTGGATACGAGGGAAGCACCGATGAAGATTTTGACGAATTCATACAAGGTCGCACGATTAACCCGTTTATCGTTGAGCATACCCCATTTCGCAGCTGGCAGGATTTTCAGGAATTAGCCGTATCCGCTTATATTACGAAATGGCTGGGATTGTAAATATTCCATCAGTACCGTACCCCGGGTCTTTCCTCTAATAAGGGAAGACAACCAAAGAAGCCCCTCTAACCGATGTTAGAGGGGCTTCTGATATATTTTTTTAAAAGGGGTGCTTTTATCTTATGCCCCAAATATTAAGGGAAGCTTAAATTACGATTAAAGAGACATAAATTGTTCAACATGAACGCGTCCTTGTGCATCTGCATCAAGATACGGCGAGGAAGGCACTTCATCTAAAAGCCACCGGACTCGAGTCTATTCGGTCGTCACCGTAGCCGTCTTGGTCTTGTTATCCCATCCCACCTTGGCGCCTAATGCCTCACCGATGGCCCGGAGCGGTACATAGGTCACGCCATTCTCCAGCTTGCCATCTTCGATCTGCTTACCGTTTACAATGACATTGACCTTATCGCTCACCGCAGCAGCCCCCTCTTTCTTCTGAAGTCCCAGGTATTTGGCAATGCCGTTGACATGGCCTCTCGCCAGAGCGTCCAGCACGTCCGGCCGTTTCAGCTTGGCTGCATCCGCTGCCACATCGATAAACAGATTCTCGGTCAACACCGCAGGCATTTTAGATTCACGGACCATATGCAGGTTAGCCGCCTTCTGTCCTCGATCACTTGCCCCGTAGGATGTAATCGTGCTCATAACCTCCGAATGAATAACATTCTGGAGTTTTACCGAACCAGGGCTTGCGGAGGTATATCGATATGACTCGAAGCCCCCTGCACCGCCGCCTGCGTTACAGTGGATGCTTACCAGGACATCGGCACCGGCGGCGTTTGCCTTATCGGTCCGTTCCGCCAATTCCAGAAACACGTCGGAAGATCGGGAGAGGAATACCTGAACGCCGTCGTATTCGGCTTCCAATCGTTTTTTCACGGCTAGGGACAACGCTAATACGATATCCTTTTCCTGCAGCCCGTTTCCGGTGGCTCCGGCATCCTTTCCGCCATGTCCTGCGTCAATCCAAACCTTTTTCACGATCGTTCACCGCCTTTGTAGGTTGTTGAATAGCCTGGTGGCTAAATACAGCGAAGTGGGCCGCGTCCCTTCCTTCCGCTCATGCTTCCACGTTTACTAGGCAAGGCAACTATAGATCCTACTGCAAGGACGAGTATAATATATAAGATACTCCAATGGGGTACGGTCGGTGTTTGCTGGAGCCTATATCGAATGGCCCGGTTACGGTTTTGAGCTGACCTCTTGTCCCCCAGGCCCAAGCTTCATTTCATCCGGAATCCCTGATATTATGCATACAATGGAACTTTCCCGGAGATTGCCTTCATGTTTGGCTAGGCGGTGATTTCATCCGTGTTACTTCTATTCTAACCGATCGGAGACGGGTTATATGTCTGGATTTGTACTTATCGTGTTCGCTACAGCTCTTATCATTCGTGGTGTCATGAGGATGCGCAAACCCACATGGGGGTCCTTATATAAAATGTGGAACATAAAGTATGGGTCGGAGCCTGATTCCGACTACATTCGCTATATAAAATCCAGCGGGATTCTTCTGGTGGTTCTGGGATCGATCGTACTCGTATTCGGTATCCTGATGGTTATATTTTGAGCCCCATTACCGATCATCCCTTTAGGATTTAAAAAGCCCTGCCGACATGAGTCGGCAGGGCTTTTTGTTACGCGAAAGAAACGAAATTATACCCAGAAAGAAGCAGTAATGATGACCAACAAGATGAAGAGAACAAGAATCGCTCCGACAGAGTTATACCCGCCGTATCCAACTTCGCCCATGAGATTCCCTCCTTTGCTTACGATACGATATAACGTATTCAAAATTTCATGAAGTGTCAGGGCGCATGTACTGCTCATAGACAAAAAATACCCCCGCCAGCCTCTGCCAGCGATCCAAATGTCACTCGGCGACGATATTTCCTGTTCAGTCAGGCGGTAACTTATTTTCAATCCCGGTAAATCAAATTTGGCACGATACGTATATAAACAAGCTCGGCAATTAGCTCTATCACGGTTTGAGTGACGATTACCGCTGCTGCAATCGTAGCCATTTCCTCAGGCAGGGTAAGTGCTAAAGGAAGAACGACTAATGAATTCCGTGTCCCTGCACTAAATATAAGCGCTCTCCCATCCTTGGGTCCGATTCGAAAAAACGCCGAAGACGCCCGTGAAATAAACGGCGTCATGATATGGAATAGAACATAAATGGGAATAACCGCTATGATAACGCTAAGATCTTCATACACCCTCCCGATTTGTGAAGCAATGACTACAAAAAGAACGATTGCCATAAAGGGTACTGGGAGCCATGCGGTTAATTGCAACGATTTTGAACCCTTGGCACTTTTCTTGGCCCAGAACTGTGCAGCCAAAGCAAGAAGCAACGGGACGATAATCAAGAAGATAAATGCCTCGACAAATGGGCCCACCTTGACCATTTCTGCTGCTACCAAGCCAAGGAAAAGCCACAAGTAAAACGGAAGCATAATCATTTGTACTACAAAAAGGATCGGTGTGGACGCAAGAATCAATCGCTCATTCCCTTTCCCTAACTGTGTAAAAACAATAACATAATCAATGCATGGCGTCAGAAGCACAAAGCAAACACCAAGTAAAACGGGAGCCGGTTGAGGAAATACCAAGGTTAGAATAAAGACGAGAACCGGTGTCAGAACAAAATTCACAAGCAATAAAGCTCCTATAAAACGCCCGTTGGATAAAGCCTCCCTCAGCTTAAGGAATGGAATTTGACAAAACATGCTGAAAAGAAGAATGGCAATCATGAATGATATGGCAGGCTCAACAAACATGCCTATGGCGGGACTTAATAAGCCCATTACTGCACCTAATATCAAGGCTGCTGCATAAACGCCTATTTGATTCTTCTCTACACTCTCCAGTCTAAGCATCTGTCCACGCTCCACTTTTTTATCCGAATTATATCACGGGACCAGCACGGCACTGCCAAATACCGCTTTTGGGGGGCCGCGTTGCTATCAGCCATTGCATATACCCTATTTAGCTCTTGGAGAATAGGCACACCCATCTCTGAAAGGGTTCCTAACGTTGATTATTCTTCTTATAGCGGCATCTTTGCGTTCAATTTCGTACCAAACTTTTTATTTTTATCATATTAGGTCTAATACTATCACCTATGATTGATAGCGCCATTTATAAGAGGTTTATTCTGAAAGGGATTAAAGGCGTCCTAACCATAATATTGGCTTATTTGTTGTTAGGCGTTGTTAGTGGCGTTATCGTTATGGCTAACAAGGGTAACTTAAAATCTGAAAGCGGCAGTCCAAGACGATATCCATGTCTTAGCTTACCGCTTGTCTTAAGTTATAGGCCCTAGCCCATTTTCGAATCGTTTAATTAGGCAGCAGCATAGGATAATCGGAAAATGATGAAACGATAAAAGGAGAATGAACATGTACCGCGATCCATGTTACCCTTATCAAGTGTTTGATCCGAGATATCAATACTGGAACGATTATAACCGGCTTCATAGCTTGAATCCTCATTATTTCAGTTGGTATGATGCCCGTTGGAATCGTGATGATGAAGATATTCAAATAACGGATTATGGGCGAGGACCACTTGTACTGAATATTGATCAAGCTGCGAAACAAAACAATACGTACCGAACCGCTTTATGGACAGGGAAGCACTTACAAGTGACCCTAATGAGCATTCATGTTGGAGATGACATTGGATTAGAGGTTCACCCAACAACCGACCAATTCATACACATTGAACAAGGTCAAGGGCTTGTTCAAATGGGCGATAGCAAACATAATTTAGATTTTCAACAAATGGCCTATGATGGCTATGCCATCATGATACCTGCTGGAAAATGGCACAATGTCACCAATATGGGCAGCGTACCGCTAAAAATATACGTGATATATGCCCCTCCAGAGCATCCATTTGGCACGGTCCACGAAACAAAAGCAGAGGCCATGTCTGCTGATTAGAATTATGTTATTCTTAGGATTTTGCTAATTTATATGCCGTTAGAAAACTGAAGCCCGTCAGCTTAATGCTGGCGGGCTAAAGTGTTATACAAAAAATATATAACGAGACTAAAAAACATAAACAACACGAAATGATGGATAAGAACAGTTTGCTATCTTCACTTTCCCCTCTTTTCACTCCAACAATGTGCATTAGGTATCCGGCACTTACAGACAGCGTTACAAACCCTAAATATAACGTTTTGTGAGAACTGAACCAAACGCATATAACAAAAATAAAGGCTATCCACGTGAATATATATCTCAAAGCTTTAAATGGTCTATCGCCCAAAATATCACCTCAAGAAAAAGTTGCATTCACCTTCTGTACCAACCATTCCATCAATTTATTTCATATCATATCACGCTCCTTCGAAGAAATAAAAAAAGCCGCTCCAGGAGGGAACGACTTCAATTTACATAAAATCATTTTAACGAGGTTAGCGTTTTATGACATAAGGTGACGTATTTGAGGTCTATACTGGATGGTAGATTAACGTAACGAAAGGAGCAATAAATCATGGCACGAAGAATAATTTTAGATTTAGCGGTTACTTTGGATGGTTTTATTGAAGGAAAACATGGTGAAGTTGATTGGTGCATTATGGACTCTGAAATGGGGTTTAATCATTTTTTAAATCAAATCGATACCATTTTGTATGGAAGAAAAAGCTATGATTTATGGGGACAATTCACTCCGGAAATTGGACATGCGGATTCTGAAAAAGAGTTTTGGGAATTGGTCCATAGTAAAGAAAAGTATGTGTTTTCCAGGACGCAAAAGGGGACTGATCATAAAGCAATATTCATAAATGATCGCATTCTTGAAGAAGTAAATAAATTAAAGAATAAGCCTGGGAAAGACATCTGGCTGTACGGAGGGGCAAGTCTTATTACGACTTTTATCAATTTGGGACTTGTTGATGAATATCGATTATCCGTTCACCCTGTCGTTTTGGGAGAAGGAAAACCGCTGTTTGTGGATATAAAACAGAGGTTGAATTTAAAAATGGTGAATACAAGAACGTTCTCCTCAGGCGTTGTGCAACTAATTTATCATTTTGATGGGAACGAATAATATTGCGCATTCGCTAACACGTACAAATAACGGCCCGGTTCCCGAATGACGGAAAACCGCGCCGTTATTGACTTTATGAAGATGCTGGTGAAGGGAATTGAACCCCCGACCTACGCATTACGAGTGCGTTGCTCTACCCCTGAGCTACACCAGCACATGTGGTTCGATGACATTCCTCACGAAACAACAAAAATTATTATAATACTTCGGCAGCAAAATGCAAGCCCTATTCTAACGGGAATATCCACCGAATTTGGCGGCATTACCCGCCTAATTTCTCCTGCACGGATTGAATCTTCTGTTTGCTCGAGGAGACCTGATCCCTGCGGTCGTCAATTTTAACGGAAGTCGATACGCGCTTTGCCCCGGACAGAAAAGGCGCTTCATGCAAAGCCTCAATCGCCCGCCAGATCATGTTAAGCTCTCCCTCGATGATCGTGCTCATCGATGTCAGCTCATAGGAAATCCCTTCCTGCTGTTTCAATATTCGCTGCATCTCGGCGACATAAGCGCTTAAACTCGTGGTTGCGGTTCCGATCGGAATCACCGTTACCTCTGCTATTGCCATCTGAACAACCTCCCTCGTCATATCTCAATCATGCGATGCTCTTCCATTCTCCAATTCCAATTCCGGATACGGATATCATACCAATTTCGGTCCGCCATATCAAAGCCCTTCAATTTTAGCTTCACACAAGATATAGTGTATCCTTCCCGCCTCATCCATACGGTAATATCCTATTTTGTCAAAACGAGAATATACGCGGTATCTGCGCAGAAAAGGTCGCATTTGGTCACAATCCAGGAAATCTTATCGCCTTTTGACAGTTTCTTAACTGGCACAATGACCGCTCGTTTGCTATAATTCTTTTTGCGTTCAATTTTAAGAATATGGTTTACAAACACAATATATTGGGTTAAATTAGATTAACAACAACCAAATATAGTGTATATAGGTGCCGGATCAACCCATAAGGCAGTCCGGCTTAATAGGGAAGCATGGTGTAAATCCATCACGGTCCCGCCACTGTAAGGGCTCTTACGCTGTTCATCATTATTTTTCAGCCATCCTCATACGGCATAGCCGCCGAAGAATCGGATCAAGGTTTTCGGGAGGCACCGTCGTGAGGCAGAAGCCCGAGTCAGAGACCTGCCTATATGCAGCAGACACCAACCTACGGGGCTTTAGGTAAGTGTTCGTTAAACTTGCGTCTGTACATAACATCATGCCCGTTCAAGGGCTTATGTCAAACGTCATTTCCGAATCACAGCGCACGGACATTTTCAAGCCTGCCCGCGGGTTTTAGAAAATGTTTTTTTGATGTCCTTTTTCATATTTCCCCCGAAGAAAGCGAGGAATTTATTCATGCCCCAGCTCGTAGTTAAACCGAACAACCGTCAGCTCGCCTTTGATGAAATTCGCCTCTCCGTCTATGCCGACCGGACTCTGAAAGGATTGGACATGCTCGATAAGGAGCGTCTGCTTCGCGGCGTCAATGCCAAATTGCGCGGTGAGCAGGTTACCGGCGAAGAAATCAGCAGCGCCTTCACGATGTCCGCCCTTGAGCTTGTAACCAAAGAGGAGCCGAATTGGAAGTTTGCAGCTGCGCGTTCGTTTCTGACCTCTTTATATAAAAAAGCGGCTACCAACCGCCGATACAAAGCATACCCGGAAGAACCATACGGTGCCTTCTACCCGCTCATTACGGAGCTTGTGCAAAAAGGCATCTATCGCGAGGACCTTCTGACCAGCTACACCAAAGAACAAATCGAAGAACTCGGCGAATGCATCGATCCAAGCCGCGATCTGCTGTTTGACTACATCGGTCTGTTGACGCTGGCTGAGCGTTACCTGGCAAACGACTTTGACGGTCGCGTCATGGAACTTCCGCAAGAACGCTACATGGTCATCGCGATGTTCCTCATGCATAACGAGCCTGCCGACAAGCGTCTTGACCTTGTCAAGGAAGCCTACTGGGCCATGAGTAACCTGTACATGACGGCGGCTACGCCGACCATGTCCAATGCAGGTAAAAAAGTAGCCGGCCAGCTGTCCAGCTGCTTCATCGATACCGTGGACGACTCCCTGGAAGGAATCTTCGATTCCAATACGGACATCGCCCGTCTCAGCAAAATGGGCGGCGGCATCGGGGTGTACCTCGGCAAAGTCCGCGCACGCGGCTCCGATATCCGCGGACACAAGAACACCAGCTCCGGCGTTATCCCTTGGATTCGCCAGCTGAACAACACCGCTGTTAGCGTGGACCAATTGGGAACCCGTAAAGGCGCCATCGCGGTGTACTTGGACGTGTTCCACAAAGACATCCTGTCCTTCCTGGATCTGAAGCTGAACAACGGCGACGAGCGCATGAGAGCGCATGACGTGTTCCATGGCGTATGCCTGCCCGACCTGTTCATGGAGGCTGTCGAAGCTCGTGAAGAGTGGAGCCTGTTCTGTCCGCATGAAGTGAAGAAAATCATGGGCTGGAAAGACGAGAACGGCCGTCCGCTAGGTCTGGAGGACTTCTATGACCATACTCAAGGCGAAGGCGAATTCCGCCAAAAATACGCGGAAGCCGTAGCGAACCCGCTGCTGCCGCGCATTACCGTACAAGCCATCGACATTATGAAGCGCATCATGAAATCCCAGCTTGAAACGGGTACGCCGTACATGTTCTACCGCGACACGGTCAACCGTGCAAACCCGAACTCGGCTCATGGCATGATCTACTCTTCCAACCTGTGCACGGAGATCATGCAGAACCAATCTCCGACGGTCGTTGAGCAAGAGGAGCTGGTTACGAAAGACGGCCAAACCCGGATCGTAATTTCCAAAATCCCTGGCGATTTCGTTGTCTGCAACCTGAACTCCATCCACTTGGCCCGTGCCGTACCTGCCGGTGTGCTGGAGCGTCTCGTTCCGATCCAGGTTCGCATGCTGGATAACGTCATCGACATTAACAATATTGAAGTTCTGCAAGCTCAATACACCAACAGCCAATATCGCGCGGTCGGTCTCGGCACCTTCGGTCTGCACCACTTGCTGGCGCTGGAAGGCATCCGCTGGGAATCCGACGAAGCCGTTGCCTATAATGACAATCTGTACGAACACATCAACTACCTGCTCGTCAAATCCAGCATGGAGTTGGCCAAGGAAAAAGGCCACTACCCGAAATTCAAAGGCTCCGACTGGGAGAGCGGCGAGTACTTCACGTTCCGCGGTTATACCGACGGCGAGCATGAAGGCAAGTTCGTGACCACCGAACAGTGGCGTGAATTGCAGCAGGAAGTGCAAGCGAACGGCGTTCGTAACGCATGGCTGTTTGCCATCGCGCCGAACGGCTCCACCTCGATCATCGCGGGCTCCACGGCGAGCATCGATCCATTGTACGAACTTCTGTCTTATGAAGAAAAAACCACTTATAAAGTGGCGAACCCTGCTCCGGATCTGTCCGAGAAAACGATCTGGTACTATAAAACGGCTTTCTTGATCGACCAGCATTGGTCCATCAAAATGGCTGCCGCCCGTCAGCGTCACGTTGACCAAGCGCAAAGCTTTAACCTGTACGTCCGCCCTGATATCCGGGCTTCGGAATTCCTGGAGCTGCATCTGCATGCCTGGAAAGCCGGCATCAAATCCACGTACTATGTACGCAGCCGCGCGCTGACGATTGAAGAGTGTGAGTCGTGCGCAAGCTAAGAGTTTAGATTAACCTTTTTCGAACCCACCCAAACCCTCCCTTCCAAGGGAGGGCCCCAAGGGCTCTGCCCTCTGGACACCCGCAAGGTGGGTTGGATGTGAATGAGGCGCTTCTTAAGTTGCTTTAGTGGCTAGGAGCGCTTTCTCCCTGCGGGAACGCTGGAATGCGGCGCGGAGATGAATGAGCTGCTTCGTACGATTTGTTGAGTTACTGTCTGCTGAGATCGCTCTCCCCTTGGGAATCGCTTCTCATGCGGCGCGGAGACGAATGAGCTGCTTCGTACGATTTGTTGAGTTACTGTCTGCTGAGATCGCTCTCCCCTTGGGAATTGCTTTTCATGCGGTGCGGAGACGAATGAGCTGCTTCGTGCGATTTGTTGAGTTACTGCCTGCTGGGATCGCTCTCCCTTTGGGAATCGCTTCTCATGCGGCGCGGAGACGAATGAGCTGCTTCGTGCGATTTATTGAGTTACTACCTGCTGGGATCGCTTTCCCCTTGGGAATCGCTTCTCATGCGGTGCGGGGACCTTTGAGTTACTTCGTGCGATTTGTTGAGTTACTGTCTGCGTGGATCGCTCTCCCTTTGGGAATCGCTTCTCATGCGGTGCGGGGACCTTTGAGTTACTTCGCGCGATTTATTGAGTTACTGCCTGCGTGGATCGCTCTCCCTTTGGGAATCGCTTCTCATGCGGTGCGGGACTTCTGAGTTACTTCATGCGATTTGTTGAGTTACTATCTGCTAGGAGCGCTTTCCCTTCGGGAATCGCTGGAAGCTTGGTTCAATACAAACATCGAGCGGCTGCGTGCGGGGGGTCTCGCATAGCAGGCGGGAATAGCTTTCTAATAAAAGACTACAAGGGTAAGGGTATCCAATCGGAAGAGTTTACGTCCGCCTTTGGGAGCCCCTTGCAACCTTTAAAATACATTAAGGCAAAGGGCGGACAACAGCGGCTGGAGATGGATACCCGTCCCGGTGTGGATACCCGTCCCATGAATATGCTGGGAGGTTTCCCTCAGGCTTCGCCTATGCGCCGCCCTATTATGAAATACAAGGAGAGAAAATCGGCATGCAAATGCAAAAGATATTTAACACCGAAGCACCCAACCGCTCCACTCGCGTCATTGAAGGTGAATGCTCCGGTATCCTGAACTGGAACGACATTCGGATGCCTCATATGTATAAATTGTATAAGGTTCTGCTGCTGAACCACTGGATCGCGGATGAAATCCCGATGTCCAAGGATGCGCAGCAGTTCCCGCGCCTGGACCCTGAAGAGCAGCGCACCTTCAAAATCAACATCTCCCTGCTGGCTGTGCTCGATTCCATGCAGACGATGTTTGTCGGCGACGTCAAGCGTTACTTCACCGACTCGTCGCTCGAAGCCATCTCGGCCATCATCGGTCAGCAAGAGGTGGTTCACAACCAATCCTATTCCTACGTGCTTTCCTCCATCGTGTCGGAGCAGGAGCAGAAGGAAATCTTCGAATACTGGAAGCATGATCCGGTACTTCTGGAGCGCAACCAGTTCATCTCGAACATTTACCAGAATTTCCGCGACAATCCGTCGCCGCAATCCTTCTTCGAAGCCATGGTCGCCGACCTGATCCTGGAAGGGATTTTCTTCTACAGCACGTTTGCCTTCTTCTACAACCTGGCCCGTGACCAGAAGATGATGGCAACCAGCCAGATGATCTCCTATATTCAGCGTGACGAGAACCAGCACTGCTACTTCTTCGCCGAAGTGTTCAAGCAGCTGCTCAAGGATTTCCCTGAGCTGAACACCAAAGAGAACATCGACTACCTGTACCGCACCATTGACCGTGCCGTCGAGCTCGAAACCAACTGGGCCCACTACACGCTCAGCAATGTGCGCGGCATCGATCTGAACGAGTTGAGCGATTACATCAAGTACATCGCGAACCGTCGCATCACCATGATGGGTCTGGAAAAAGCTTACGAAGGCGTGGACGTCAACTGCATGCCATGGATCAAGCCTTTCTCCGACGAAGCCCTCAACGCAACGAAAACCGACTTCTTCGAAGCCAAATCCCGTAACTACGGCAAAGTGGGCGACGACAACGGCTTTGACGATCTATAAGTTTACGATCTAAAAGTTTCCTTCCATATACACAAAACCTCCGAGGTCCCCTGAACAGGGATCGCGGAGGTTTTTTATGCCTTATATGACGGCTGCAATCCGTTCCTCTACATTAAGCGTTACCCTTCGCTGCCCATACCTCGATCTCCACCTGAAGGGTCGGCATCGCCAGCGCCGGCACGTAGGCCATCGTCATGGACGGCGCCATTCCCCCGTGGAATTTCTCCCATACCCGTTGGAAATGATCCCAGTCGATCTCCTGAACCGCCCAAATGTTGATTTTGACGATATGATCCGCCGACATGGCTTCCGAGGCCAATACCCGCTGAATATTCGCCAAGGTGTTCTCTACTTGCTCCTTCCTATCGTCCGGCAGGTTCCCCTCCCTGTCGGTCCCCACCTGGCCGGAGAATACCAACAGCTCAGCCCCTCTCGCAACCTTGGTTACATGGGTATACGGGCCGATCGGCGGGGCGATGACGGACGGATTGTACCGGTGAATCGGGGACGATGCCTCCTCATCGGCTTCATTCAACATAGCCAGTGTCTGATGGTCCTCCCACTTCCCGTTAATCTTCACGTTTTTCCTGGCGATGCCTTCTTTATGGAAGCCGGCCTTCAGGAGCACTCGGATCGAGCCTAGGTTGTGCGGCATCACGCCCGCTTCAATCCGGTGAAACTTCAATTCCTGAAAGGCAAACCTCACCACCATTTGAACGGCCTCGGTCATGTACCCCTTACCGTTATGGTCCCGGTCCAAAAAATAACCGATCCAGCAGCTCTGCAAATTCCCCCGTACCACTTCCGTCAGCATGATCTCCCCGATGATCGTTTCGGTATCCCGCAGTCCAATCATATAGAGATACGCCTGATCCGCCTTGCTGGATTCCCGTGCCTTTCGAATCCGTTCGAGTTGTCCCTCAAGGGTATAGAATTCGTCGTCCCTTAAGCCCGTGAACCGTTGAAAAAAATCCCGGTTATCCACCTCGAGCTTCCATAGCGCTTCCGCATCCGATTCCTCTACCGACTTGACATAGATTTGTTTACCTTGCATGAACATGGTCTACCTCTCCTTTGCTCGTATCATTAGAAACGCAAAAAACACCACAGCGCACCTGTGGTGTACATGCCGATCTATGCAACCACAAGCCAGCGACCTGTGGTGTTTTTAATTCCACTGCTCCCTCATTTTAGTGAATAGCATGAAGGATCCTTGATCGCCGAATATCCGATTTTGGACAGACTTCTCCCGTCATCGGACCGATCAAAGAAAACAGCGGTGGAGTATCCCATGCCTTTGGACAACGACGCCAATGATCTTTTTTTCATGTGAATACTCCTCCCTGCCAAGATTTCTACCATCTATGTTCATAACAAGTAGCTTGCCTTATGGCTCGCTAATTCCATCGTCTCGATTACCCATAGGATACATGATTCTGCATGAAGGATCAAATCGGCTAAGCTACATTCACATGACCGTTCCCTTCGGATTGCCTTTGGACGGGCCTCTCCCCTGCTTGATATGCTTCAGCTGGGCCACAATGATGACGCTGATGACCACCAGCAGGAACCACGAGCTGATTTTTCCGATATGCACGAGACTCCATGCCCGTTCCTGTCCCGGATAGGTCCAGGCCCCGAGAAACGTGGAAATATTCTCAGCGATCCAAATAAAAAAACCAATCAACAGGAACGACAGCACCAGCGGCATGCGCAAGGTTTTTCCGTCAACGTCGAAATACACCATGGTTCTGCCAAACACCACGAACAACAATGCGGTCAGGAGCCAGCGCGCATCCCATACGTAGTGATGGGTAAAGAAATTGGCATAGATCGCCGCGCTGATCAGCACGGTCAGCACAGGCAGCGGCCAGCCGGTAATGCGCAAATTCATTCGCCGCCAAGCCTGGCAGATGTAACTGGCTACGCTGGCATACATGAAGCCGCTGTACAGCGGAACGCCGCCGATTTTGCTCCAGCCCTCCTCCGGGTAAGACCATGAGCCCATATGCACTTTATACAGCTCCAGCATCAAACCGATGACGTGAAAGACGCAGATGACCTTCAGTTCATCCCATGTCTCCAGCTTGCTCACCAGCATCCCGATTTGCGCCAAGACGCAGATGAGAAGAATGAGATCATACCGCGGCAAACCCGGAATCTCGACCACCTTGGTCAGTCCCAGCGCGCCGAAGATAATCACCGGAAATAGGCAGGACAAAGCCTGCTGATAACCGAAAACCCACAGCTTCCGTATAAATTCCATAAGCTCCTCCTAGCGCCTGCAATCGTATACTTCACCCTACCACAGACCGCGAATTGAATAAAAGAACAGCTTTGTCATATTTCATCCGAGCCATGGAGCGCACAAACAAAATAAGAGTAGCAGCTCCTGCAGCTGCTCTCTCATCGGTTAACGGGCTATCCGACGATCCTTAAGGTTACACCTGCGACATGCAAGCTCTTTGGTTCAACCTTGTTCAATCGCTAGATTATATTCGGGTTCCCGGCATCTTGCGCCGTCTCAACAGCCTGAAGGCTCCTCCTCTTCATACAGCCGGGACATGCCCGGTCAGAGCGCGACATGGCGAGCCGATTTTTTCTTTTTGACCCGTAACAAAAATGTAAGAGGTACGGCTACCACCGCCACCATCGTGCCGATCATGAACACGTCATCAATGCCCATGGTCGTTGCCGCACGCGGAGTTACAGCCCCGGCGCCCATGTAATAGGATGTTCTGGTTACCACCAGCGCGCTGAAAATGCCGATGGATAACGAAGCCAGCCCCTGGCGCGCCCAGTTCGTAATGGACGATGCATGGCCTGAGTACTCGCTGGACACCGCGCTCATCGCGGCGTTCGTTAACGGCATGTTGCACAGCGCTATGCCGAGGCAGCGAACCAGCTGCAGCATGGAAATGTACAGAACCGACGTATTCGTGCCGATCCCGCTGAAAGCCAGCGTAGCGGCCACAATGATAAGGACACCCGTGATGACCAGCCGGAACGGACCGATCCGGTCATAAAATTTGCCGATAATCGGCGATGCCGCCGCCATGACGATTGCGCCCGGCAGCATGATCAGTCCGGTATCCATCGGGGACAGCTTCAGCACGGTCTGCAAATAGAGCGGCACCAGCAAGGTTCCCGTATAGAGGGAAATCGTCACGATGCAGTTCAAGATCAAGCTGTACCGGAATCGGGGAAATTTGAAGACCTTCAGCTGCAATAGCGGGGACGGAATACGGAGCTCCCACTTAATGAAGAACAGCAGCAGCAAAATACCGGCGACGAGCAAGGAGAGCGTCTTCCAGGATCCCCAGCCCCAATCGTTGCCATGGCTGAAGGAGAGCAGCAAACAGGAGCTGCCCGCCACCACCGTCAAGAATCCGAGGAGATCGAAGGTCTTCTTCCCGGTCAGTCGATAAAAAGGAATGAATTTGCTTACGATGACGATCGATATCAGGCCGATAGGGACATTCAGAATGAATATCGATTTCCACCCAAAGTATTGCACCAGCCATCCGCCCAGGGTCGGCCCTATCACCGGTGCCAGCATGGAAGCCAGGCTCCACAAGCCCATAGCGTAGGCCTGCCGCTCACGCGGGAATACCTGGTAAATGATCGTCATAGTAATCGGAATGATCATCCCGCCGAAGACGCCTTGCGTGATCCGGAACGCGATTAATGTTTCGATGTTCCAGGCGACAACGCATAGCAGCGACGAGAGGGTAAAACCCGTCAATGCCAGTACGAACAGCCTCTTATAGCTTAGCTGGTCCCCCATGTAGCCTACGATAGGGGCCACGATCCCCGTTGCCAGCAAATACCCGGCCATCAGCCATTGGGTTGTGCTTAGCGTGGCATGAAACTGCTCCATCACCACCGGAAAGGCGACGTTGATGGTGGTAATGCTCAGCACCGCGAGAAAATTGCCGAAAAACACGGCGCTCATAATTAGCCAAAATGAAGATTTTTCGTCTGTATTCACAAGAAGCCTCCTAAACAAAGTAACCCCGCCCGGATCTGATAACAGAACTGGAGGCAGGATTACTTCAGCATTCATATCGTTTACTCTGTTGGAAATAGCTTTCGGCCAAGCAATCGCAGCAAAATATACAGGTTATCCGCCTCGTCCTCATCCAGCTGCTTGAAGGATTCCATGACGGCATAATCCCCCTCGCTGCGCGCGTCGAGCACCAGCTGCCGGCCTTCTGCCGTAAAATTGACATAGTGGCTGCGTCCGTCACTCGGATTCGGCGTTCGAATCACCAAGCCCCGTTGTTCCAATGCATCCACCAAATAAGTAATCGTTGCAGCTTTAAGCTCCATGTGCTCAGCCAACCGGTTGGGAAGCCACGGTCCCTGCTGCTCGATCAAACTTAGGATTTTATACTGATTCATCGTTAAATCGTTCTTTCTTAAATGACTCAAGAAAGACACGACCCGATGCCTCGTCATTTTATCCGATAACTCACGATACATGTCCATGAGTCTCTCCACGCTTGCTTCTCTTCCGTTCTCCAGAGCATTTCACCTCGTTCTTATTTTAGTTCAATGATTCTAACTTGTAAACACCATTTTCATGATTTTCATTCTAATTCATCCCAATTCTAGAGGGATAACGGAATAATTACTTAAATCATTCAAAGTTTATTTCGAGAAATTGAACCATTCTAATTCTTAAAATCAGAAGCATCTAAGGAGAAAAATCTCTCATTCATTCCTTAGCAAAAAACGTTCAGTACAATAATAGGTAGGACAAATGCAAAAAGGACTCGCAAGATCTAGCGATCCGCGAGCCCTTATCTTTCCCGTTTATTCCTCATCATCTGCAAACAATTCATGAAGCATGGCTTCCCGGCGATTCACGAATTCCTTCGTGATCATGTAATGATCCGTTTCCTCCAGGCTCGCCTCTTCCACGCCTTCGGATGTCAGCTTGTAGATGATCGAATCCGGATAAGCCATGACAATCGGCGAATGCGTGGAAATAATAAACTGCGAGTCTTCATGAACCAGGTCATGGATGCGCCTCAGCAGCGCCATTTGGCGAAATGGCGACAAGGCCGCTTCCGGCTCGTCCATGATGTACAGCCCGTTCCCCCAGAACCGATGCAAAAAGGTGGCAAAAAAGGATTCTCCGTGCGACTGCTGGTGAAGCGATTTGCCGCCATAGGAATCATAAAGTCCAGGACGCTCCCGCTCCAGTGCATCCACTTCGCTGGCGACGTTATAATAGCTCTCTGCCCGGAAGAAAAACCCGTCCCGCGGTTTGCGTGCGCCCCGGACGGTTCGAATATATTCATACAGCCTGGAATGGGTCTCCTCCGTCGAGAAGGAGAAATTGAGCGTCCCTCCTTCCGGATTGAACCCGAGGGCCGCGGCAATCGCCTCCAGCAGCGTGGATTTGCCCATTCCGTTCTCGCCCACGATATAAGTGACCTTCGGATGAAAGCGAAGTCCGTCCATAGCCGCTACGGCCGGCAAATTAAAGGGGTATTCGTTAAATGACGGGATGCGATCCCTCATTAACACAACGCTTCGAAGATAGGCAAGCATAGCCGAGTTATCCAACCGCTTTCCCTCCTTGAAATCTACGTTAACCGATCATGACAAGTCTACTATATAACATTCCGGCTTCGGTTCCAATTCAGATCATCGCCCGATGCAGGCTGCACACTCTCATAGAACGCATTCCTGGACATACAACGAATCCGAGCAGCCCGCTGTTTGCTGCGATAGCAGGCAAACCGCTTCCTTGAAGCAATCGAAGATGCCCCGATATTCAAAAAAATGCGCCATCACAGGGCTTGCCGGCACCTGGAATGACGCAATTTTTCATCCGATATTGAATCTGTAGTTACGATATACTTACTATTCGCTTACGATAAATTGATAGAGCTCCTCGACCTTCTCTTCCGTCAGATCGCCGCTGTTATCAAACACCTTGATGGACGTTTGCGGAATATCCCAGTTCACTTCCGGAACGAAATCTACGCGCTTCTTGAAGTCGTCCCAATGATCCAGCTTCCACTGATCCCGCTCGGTCTGTCTGTCAATGATCCGCTCCTTCTGCAAATCCATGTCCTTGAGCGCAACCACGATGACCTTCACGTCAACGTCGTTCTTCGTTAATCCCGCGGATGCGATGACCTCTTCAATCCATTCGCGGTTCTTGAGCTCCGCCGTGAACGGCGAGATCATAAAGACATTTTGCCCGGCACCCAGGTTCTCGATGCAAATATCCTTGGTCGTATCATATTCCAGATCGCGCAGATTCTCTTTATAGAAGGAAGAATCGCGGTCGTTCGGATCCAGTCCGTTGCTCTCCAGGAACTTCTCGACAAACCGTCCCCCCACCGTATCACGGTCGAGGAATGCAGCCGGTATGCGGACTGCAAGCTTCTTCGCTACGGTTGTCTTGCCTGTGCCGGCCACGCCGACAAAAAACACTAGCTTTTGCAAATGGTATCCCTCCATATGATCTATATCGCTAGAACACCCCTGCCGTCACTCACGCTATCCCTATGCGCGTTCTGTCCGGTAACGGGTTTCTTCAATCAATTCCTCCATCGCGGAGGCCAAACGCTCCTGAAGCACTTCCGCTACGTCAAACCCGCCATCCTCGGTACGCGCCACCTGGGCATCCACGGCGTACACGCCGCCCAGAATATGCCGGGCCCCGATCGAGGACAGCACGGGCTTGAGCGAATAATCAATCGCCAGCAAATGCGCGAGACTGCCGCCAATGAACATCGGAAGCACGATTTTGCCAGCCAAGCCTTTTTGCGGAATCAGGTCCAAAAATGTCTTAAGCACGCCGGTAAACGAAGCTTTATAAACCGGACTTGCCACAATCACGGCATCGGCCTCGGCCACAAGCCCGTTGGCTTTGACGATATGCTCGCTCTCAAACTTCGTATGAATCAAATCCTCAGGCGGCAGCCCGGCCACGTCGATCCGGCTCACCTCGAAATTGGCTGCAGCCAGTGCCTGCTCCGCAAAATCCATAACCGCATTCAATCGGGATCCGGCTGTAGGGCTCCCGTTAATAATAACAGCTTTCCCCATAATCATTGTTCACCTCAGCTTATCTTAATAATGTCACCATTTCATCCACGCACCATCAGATCGCTATGTAAGGTCCTCTCGATATAGAGTCAGACCGCCATAGCCTGAATCTCAGAAAAAAAAGACTTTACAGGATACGGCAAAGTCTTCCGGTCAGCAGTCGCTCTTGCATCCGACATCAACCGGCATAAATCAGAGCAAACTTGTCAGAATTAGTATCATCGTATCAATGTGTCCGCGCTTTTGTCAATCCGGCAGAATGCGTCAAACCGATGTTCTCCATTGCCCGCTCCATTTAACCGATCACGAACAGGGCTCCCCATGCGAATACGGTTTAAGATCGGCACCTGGCCCCTCCCTTGATCAGGACGACCCACTTCCTTGTTCGGCAAGCAGCGGCGAGTACATCATGAGCGCATGGTTCTCGGTAATCCACTCATCCCGAATCCGTTCGCCTTCCCTGTTGAACACTTTGCGGCCAATGACGTTATGCCTCGCATATCCTCCCCAAACTTCCTGGGTAATGCGATGGTCCCGCTCATATACTTCATAGCGATGCAGCGGAGCGGCGCTGGATCGCCATTCCCCGATCAAATCCTCCTCTGATACATATACCGACAGCTGGTATGTATCGTTCGTCGGATTATAAATCTGAAGGTCCAAATAATTATAGGCGCACGTAGCGCCGCTTCCGAACGGCTGGGTCCGGTTCGCATCCGGAAATACGTCATAGCTGTGCCGATGCCGTTCTTTCACTTCCAGAGGGGTGTGCAGCGTCATCCAGTATATGAGGTTGGACAGCTGGCACAGCCCTCCGCCCACGCCGGCCTTAAAGCCTCCATAGAACAGGACCATGCCGTCGACATACCCTTTCCTGCGGGTCGGGCGTCCAATGCTCCTCCAATAGGACAGCGTCTCTCCCGGACGAACCAGCAGTCCATCCAGATGGCGCACGGCCAGACGCAGGTTGATCACCTTATGATGCTGATACCACATATCAACGTCCTTGAGCTGGCGTTTCAGCGGGGTTTGGTGTGTGAACACCGAATATCGCAGCGGCTCAGGACTTTGCGTGCGGGCGATGCCGCCCCTCTTCCTCATCCATGCCCAATAACGCCGGTACGTAAAATACTGCTTGCCTGCCCACAGGCGGAATTTTGAACGCTTGACGGGTTTCATCCGTGACCGTTCCCCCTTGGCCGTATTGATGTAATTGGAAATATTTTACCACAATAGCCCAAAGGACATCGTTAAAAATCCGTAACCCGCGCGTTTGCGCACGACCTTTCACCTATTCTGTTCACAACCGGCACCCTGGACTGGGCGAATGCATAGAGATAAAGCATCGACGTTCCATGAATAACATCCCGTATACCAAAGGAGGAATGAAATGAATCCCCAACAGCCCATTCCATACGTAGGCTCCAAAACCGAATGCAAGGAACAGCCCATCGCTTTCCCTCCCCAGCATCAAAACTGCCAGCCGGGCCTTGAAAGCCTAATGTCGCCGCGTCCGATCAGCGAAGATCCCGCCTACCGGGGCAGCGGTAAACTGGATGGCAAAATCGCCATTGTGACCGGGGGGGACAGCGGTATCGGCAAAGCGGCCGCCATTGCCTTCGCCAAGGAAGGTGCCGATCTGGTCATCCCATACTTATATGAGACTTCGGATGCGGAAGTGACGAAGCAGCGGATTGAATCGCTCGGCAGACGATGCCTCTTAATGAAGATCGATCTGCGCTACAAAAAAAACTGCGAAGCCGTGGTTAACGAGACGATCGCCTGCTTCGGCAGAGTGGATGTTCTCGTGAACAACCATGCCGTCCAGTATGTGCAGCGCAGCATTCTGGACATTACGGAAGAACAGCTGCATCACACCTATCAGACGAATATCTTTCCGTTCTTCTTCATGATCCAGGCTGCGCTGCCCCATATGAAAGCAGGGGCATCGATCATCAACACGGCCTCCATTACGGCCTATGACGGTTTAAAGGAGCTCATCGACTATTCCTCAACCAAAGGCGCCATCGTTTCCCTTACCCGATCCCTGGCCCTTTCGCTGGTCGATCAGGGCATCCGCGTCAACTCCGTCGCGCCAGGCTCCGTCTGGACGCCGCTCATCCCTTCCAGCTTCTCCGCCGATGAGGTTGCCGTATTCGGAACGAATTCGCCGATGAAGCGAGCCGCACAGCCTTATGAGCTGGCACCCGCTTATGTTTACCTGGCATCGTCCATCACTTCTTCTTATGTCACGGGTCAGGCTATTCACGTCAACGGAGGGCAGATGGTAACCAGCTAGCATGGATGCCGCAGGCATCCGAGGATTCCACGAATAACGTGCAGAGGATGTGTACAATGAACACCGGAATTCCCAAACGGTCCGCCCGGATGGACATGGGGTTTTATGCATTAAACAAGCTGGCCAGCGCCGGTATCGTCGTGCTGCTGCTGAGTCTGCTGGATTGGGCGTGGCCGTCCGGCGCGGATCAGGCCTCGGAGTGGTTAGGCCTTTACATGCCGCAAGAACACTGGGTGTACGGTTACGCGCTGACGGCCTCTCTCGCGGCCGATGCCATACTCGCGTTCCTGCCTTCGCTGCATAAGGGGAAACAGGCTGCCGTGTATGGAGCGGTCGGTTTTCTGTTCTTCGCCTTGTTCACGGGCGGTCATCCGGAGCAGCTCTGGCTCCGTGCCGCTGCCGGAACCCTGACGCTGCTTCTGTTCTTGTGGGGAAAGCATGCATTCTCCAGCAATTCGCTGGCCACCCCGTTCTTTGCCCTGGCCGTTCCCCTGCTGTGCTGGGTGATATGATTCAAGAGCTATAGCCTCTTCCCATGGAAAAAGGGCCCTCTGATGAGGGCCCTTGCTCTTTGCTTCAAAGCGCTTCGATGACATCCCCGGCGATGACCGAGGCGGGATGCCCCCGATGCCGCGCGGCCCGCTCGCCGGCACGGCCGTGCAGCCACACGCCAAGCGCGGCTGCAGACGGACCGGCATGCCCTTGCGCCAGCAGGCCGGCAATGATGCCGGTCAGCACGTCTCCGGTGCCTCCGGTCGCCATGCCGGAGGTGCCGGTCGTATTGATGTAGGTTTGTCCGTCCGGCGAAGCCACGACGGTATGCGCCCCCTTGAGCACGAGGGTAACCCCGTGCCCGGTGGCGAACCCTGTGGCGGCACCGATCCGGTCCCGCTGCAGCTCCGCAGTAGGAATGCCCAGCAGCCGGGACATCTCCCCGGGATGCGGGGTCAGCACCGTGGCCGCGGCACGCGGCTTCCAGGCGCTGAAATCGCCAGCCGCAGACAGCATATTCAGCGCGTCGGCATCCACCACCAGCGGCCCTTCCCACTCTTCCCACAGTCGGCGGAGCCACCTGTCGTCTCCTTCGAAGCGGCCAAGCCCCGGACCTACGGCCAGCACATCGCGGGACTTGGCGAGGGCCAGGACCTGCTCCGCAGAGGCCTCATTCCAGTAGCCGCCGCTCTCCTCCTCTGTCGCAGGGGCGAGCATCACCTCGGGCGCGGCTCCGGTCAGCGGCAGCACCAGGCTGGCAGGGAGCGCCCAGGTCACCAGGCCGCAGCCCGAGCGGAGCGCCGCCCGGGAAGCGAGCAGGCCTGCGCCGCTCATCGTGCGGCTGCCTCCTACGGTCAGGACGTGGCCGTAGGTGCCCTTATGCCCGTCCGGCGCGCGGCGGCGCGACACGTCGGCGCCCAGCTCCGTCCGAAGGACATGCGGGGTAAGCAGATGCGTGCCGACGCCCTGCTCCCGGCACAGCGATGCCGGAATGCCGATGGAGCGGACCACCACCCGGCCCGCGGCCCCGGCGCCGGGGTACTGCACTAAGCCTCGCTTCAGGAAAGCGAGGCATACCGTCACCGCGGCCGAAATGCACGGCTCGTGCCGCGCGCCGGTATCGGCGTCCAGTCCGCTCGGAATATCGGCGGACACAATCGGCAGGCCGCTGTCGTTCGCGGCCTGGATCAGCGCGGCGTAAGCGCCGCGGGGCGCGCCCGTCGCGCCCGTCCCGAGCAGCGCGTCCACGATGCCGGTGTACGCGCCGTAGTCCACGGCGGCACGGCCGTGGACCAGAGCCGGGATGCCGAGCGCTGCCGCGGCATCCCGCTGCACTGCCGCCTCGTCGGCCAGCGCGGACGGCTCGGCGGCGTAGAGCAGCGTGACGCTTATGCCGGCGTCACGCAAATGCCGTGCGGCGACCACGCCATCGCCGCCGTTATTGCCTTTGCCCACCAGAATGAGCCAGTGCTCCTGCGCCGCCAGCGCGGTGGGCCATCGCGCGTCTCCGTCGATGACAGGCGACGGGCGGCTCATCTCGATAACCCGCTCATTTCCGGTGGAAGGGCCCTCTGCCGCTGCCGAATAATCCGATATGGAATTCGGCTGGTCGCACCTCTCTTCCTCCGGCAAGTAGGCTTGATGGCTCCCGGATGTCCGAGCGGCCGCCGAGGACGGTAACTGGCTCGCGACATGACGCTCCAGGCATAATTTCAGGACTTCCTCGGCAATCGCTTTACCCGCATTTTCCATAAGCGCGATGGCCGGAATGCCGATGCGGCGAATCGCGTAGTTATCGAGTGCCCTCATCTGTTCGGACGTCACAACATACATCCAAGCTCTCCCCTTTGCTTCGATATATCCTACCCAAACGCTCTGACGACTTCGCTTGATGCCTGTCGATTAATAAGCAACGGTAAAACGGGACTGAATGAACTGCGGATCGTCCAGCTCATCAATCACGGCTACCGCAAAATCTTCAACCGAGATCCGGCTGCTTCCGCTCTCATCCGTCACCAGGCGGTCCATGCCGATCCGGAATTGTCCGGTACGTTTCCCCGGCTCGATGATGGCCGCCGGACTGATATACGTCCATTCCAGATCGCTTTCCTTATAAAGGTCGTAAGCATCCGCATGCGCACGGGCAAGCGGTCTGATTTCTTCCGGAAATTCCGGGGTTTCCATAAGCGGTACCCCGCTGTCGGCGATCAGGCTGCCTGCGCCGCCAACGATCAACAGGCGGGTTATGCCGCCGCGTCTCGTTCCCTCCACAATGGTCCGCGCGGCTGCTACAAGCTCCTCTTCTTGGCCGAACTTCGGACCGAAAGCGCTGATCACGGCATCGTGTCCCTGAACAGCCTCTTCCAATGACGAAGGATCCATCACATCCGCTTTGACTTTCTGTAATCGCTCATGCTCCGCTTCAAGGCGATCCGGATTACGCAGCACCGCCGTTACCTCGTGTCCCCGGCGCAGCGCTTCTTCCGTAATGCGTTTCCCGATCGTCCCGCTTGCTCCAATCAATGCTACCTTCATGTTCATCGCTCCTTCGTTTAAAAATTATACTACATCACCCAGGATGGGGAATGGTTCTCTTATATCTTAAGTAGTAGTATGAACACCCGGTGCCGCGTATAGCCGTACTTGGTCGATCGCACCTCCTATTTACTTATCCCCTTGCAGACCTCTTCAAACTCCACTTATTCATTTTTCCTCAAAACATTAGATCTTTAGACCTATGAATTGCGATATAGTTTTCACCGATAGAATACATAAGTGCACATTTATGAAAATATATATTTGGCGTAATGACTTCTAACGCAATACTAATGGTATACGCTTGTCGAAGATTGTCCTATTGCTTATGTTTAAATCGTAATGAAAAGGAGAACATCCATCCTATGAAAAAACAATACGTCCGCTTGCTGGCTCTCTGTCTCGCCGGCGGCCTGCTGCTGCTAAGCAGTCTGTCCCTTCATCCTGATGCCGCGGAAGCGAAACCCAGCCAGAAGGCAACCTGGTTCTGGGATACCCCGCAAATCAAAGACTCCGCCGATGACATTCTGAGCTTTGCCGGCAGCCAGGGAGTGAACGTGCTCTACCTGCAGATGAACCGCGATGTCCGTCCCGAGTATTACCGCAGCTTTATCCGCCAAGCAGGAGTGCAAGGGATCGAGGTCCACGTCCTCGGCGGGGCGCCGAACTGGGCGCTGGAATCGGAACGTCACCGGCTGGAGACGTTTATTCAATGGACCGCCGAATATCAAGCTTCCGCTGCCCCGAATGAGCGCTTCACCGGCATCCATGTCGATATCGAGCCGCATGTGCTGGCCGAATGGAAAACGAACCAGTCCTCGGTCGTTAAGCAGTGGCAAGCGAGCGTCCGTTATCTGGTCGATGAAGCGCACAAGCTGAATCTGCCGATCGGCTCCGACATGACCTTCTGGCTGCATACCTACCGGCTGCCGGATCAGTCGATGTCGATCAGCCGCTGGATGATCAAGCAGTTCGACCAGATCGTCATTATGGCCTATCGCGATCAAGCGGATAACATATACAACCTCGCCGCGACCGAGCTAAAGGAAGCCGACGAACTCGGCAAGGAGGCCCTGATTGCCGTGGAGACCAAGTCCAGCAATGAGGGAGCTTACATTACCTTTTTCGAGGAAGGCACGGCCTATATGGAGGAACAGCTGAGCAAGGTATGCACCAAGGCGGAAAAGCACCCTTCCTTCTCCGGGTTCGCCATTCACGACTACAGGTACTGGAAGGAACTTCATGACTCCGATCGATAACGTTGCGATCCTTACATTATGGCATTAAAAAAAGATGGCGTTTCAAGAGGGTGTGTCCTCTGGCGCCATCTTTTATGTTTAGATGAAGGAACTTATCCTCTCCTTCGGGTAAAAGGCCTGATCGCCTTCAAACCGTCAACATGAGAAGCAGTACATAACCGACCGTCATTTTCGCGCGTTGAAGCGGCGCTTTTTTTACCTGCACTTCCATCACCCCGGCCCCTCCCTCTCTTCGATGTCTTATTCATATACTATATGCGGCTCGGCCCCTTTTGTTACCTTGAGGAAACATTGTTTACCAAGAGAAAAACCGATCCGTCATGAATAGTAGCATACGATCAAGCTTCCTGCACTGGAAGCGAACCCGGGCAGCATGCGGCTCATTTACGATCAGCATAGCGCTCTATGACGTCCTGCAAATATTGTTCTGCTTCCATTACAAGCTGACGCTCTCCAGCGTTCCATTGATCCCGATTGTTATCGACCGCTAAAAAGGCAGCATGAATCCGTTCGTCGCCATGGGTCACACGTTGAACCATCTGTTGCCATTCTTGGGCTAAGGCCCTGGCTAAACGGGACTCGATGGGGACGTTTGAGGCCTTATAAGCTGCAGCTTGCAGCGATATTTTTCTGAACGTATTGTAAAAATCCAATACCGCCTGCTCAGAGTCAAATACTTTTTGAAACAGCCGCGCGTCTTCCTCCGAAAATTCGTATTCTTTCCAAGCCGACATATCGACCTCATTCAACGAACGCATAAGATGGGCTAACAGCTCCCAGGGTACGTTGTACCCTTCTTTCATCATTTCCTTTGCCACATGCAATCCGTCAAGCTTGGCTTGGATGCTCTCTTTCTGTGAATAAAGGACCGATGCCTGGTAATCTAGAATGTTCTCGATATCCTGCTCCTCGGTGCCCACAATCAATTGTTCTTTGATCTTTTTTAAAGAGAAACCGATGGCTCTATAGAACATAATCAGCTCAAGTACATACAGCTGTTTATCATAATATACTCTATGCCCCAGCTCATCTCGCTCCGCTTTAAGAATCCCTTCATTATCGTAGTACTGAATGGTTCGCGGTGTTATTCCCGACAATCGGCTGATTTCTTTTACGGAATATTTTTTCCCCATGAACCCATCCCTTCCTGTCCCTTACTCGATTTTCGCTAAAAAGGCTTCTATCGTTTCCAGTAACTCTTCAGGGTGTTCCCCGTTAATCGCATGCGAGGCCTCTTCAAATAAAACCATCTCGCTATTAGGGTCTTTCAAGGCATCCATCCCCGTTTGATACGACTTTTCAGCATGGTGCATCGTCGATTGTCCAGCTAAAATACCGAGCACCGGTATCGTCAGCTCAGCTAATTGTTCCGGTTGGATGGCTTCCGGCATGGGCAGCTTGCTCTTGAATGTCCGCATACCGGTTTCGATTAATTTGGCGGTCGGATCGCTGTCATCGACTTCAGCCCCGCCGGATATATAGCTGAGCATTTTCTCCCGGATCGGCTTGGGCACCATGGGCACCGTCGCCGGAATGGAGGCCAGTATCATTTTCAATGGAATGGGGCCGAACACATAGACGGGGTCCAGCAATATGAGCGAGTGAATCTTCTCCGGATGCTTGAGCGCCAGATTCGCCGCACTCCACCCGCCGAACGACAGCCCTAATAGGTGGATCTCTGATTCCGGCAGCTGATCCAATACTTGCCCTAACCATGCTGCTTGGTCCGCAGCGGTTTCAATCCGTCTGGTTTCTGTGCTTAAACCCGGTTCTCCTATCAAATCAACGGTGTATACAGGCCGGTGTTCTAAAAAGCCGCTAAGATTGTCCTCCCACATGGGGGTAGCAGATCCCTTTCCCGGAAGCAGCAACAAAGGCGTTTTGTGCGGCGTGTCGCTCCCCTGGAACTTGTAGAGCTGCACCACGCCAAAATCGGTATGAACCTTGATCGACTCAACCGGTTCTGGCAAGTGACTCATCGCCTCCTCATAAGCCGCCGCATATTCCTTCTGCCCGTCCTCTGTAACAAAACCGCTTAACGACCCGTCATCTCTGAATAGAAAGCCTGCTACCGTCAGTATAGCTAGGATCGCAATGAGAATGCTACCCAAGATAATCCATCCTTTTCTTCGTTTCACTTCAATCCCCTCCTAAGGCGACTATAAGCTATGACGTAACGTTATACGCAACCCCCATGCGCTCTATAGCTGCCTGTTACCGAATCGGCTTGAAATCCCTTCCTTCTTGTGCAATAGTGAAAGGTAGAATATTGAAGGAGGGATCCGCTTGTCCCTTACGGAATGGATGGTTGATATCTTTGGCTCGCTGGACGGGCTCGTGGCCGCGCTTCTTGCCACTGCGGTATTTGCGGGCCTGTACATATACAGTGCGTCCCGGCTGCTCGGTGCACGCAAGGATTCGCTCGCTCGCATTCGTCAGACCTTGACGGTCTACGCCAGGCTGGCAGGGCTTCTCGGCACGCTGATCCATCGACCGACCCGGACGGCCGTCCCCGAGGATCTGCTGATCCGGCTTCTGCAGGAATGCAAATCCGCTGACCTGTTGACGCGTGAGCTCCACGAACAAATGGATATTTTTCTAAGCGATCGCGATGAATCCCGATTGACGACGCTTCACAAGCTGCTGGTCCGCGAGATCAACAGACTCATGAAGGAGCGCGACGAGCTGGTTGGACGGCTGGAGAAGCCCGGCTGGGGGATGGGCTTGTGGCTGCTCCTAAAACCTGCCGTACCTGCCCTTTCACTGGGTGCCGCGCTCCTATGGACGGCGGTCCTTGCGGAGGAACTCAGGCAAACATCGGCCTGGGCAAGCCCCGAGGTTTGGTGTTTATGGCTCTCCAATATCATTGCCACGATCTCTTTCTACCGTTTATTGATGGATTCGAGAAGAAAAACGCATGGCATGATTTATACCGTGCTGCATCTGCTGATTGTGGCTTCGGCCTTATTTAATCTGATCGGCGGCGAAGCCTCGCCTTACGTTCTGGCTACCCAATGCTTGCTCTATCTGGCGGGTTTCCGGGTAACGGCCACCCGTAAGCGGCGTGAGCGGCCCTATGCCGGCCATCCGGAGCTGATGGAGCAGTTCCTTCATCCTGCCGGGGATCACGATCCTCTAAGCGAAACAACAGGCGCAGGCGAGCCGGAGATCGGCAGCAGCCCGCTCCGGTCGCGATAAGATGCCTGATACATGAATACGATTAACAAACAGCCCGGCCGATTCAACGGCCGGGCTGTTTGTATTATTCATATACTCTATCTCTAATAGAAAAGAACTCCCGCATGATTCCCAAAGCGCGTTCCCCTGGTCTACTTGGTCAACACCCGTGGTGTCTTACCCATGTCGACTGGACAGGCTGCACTTCACGTTATCTGGCGGAAGTTCTTTTTACGGTACCTGGTAGCTTTTGCTTGGTCATCTTGTATTCGTTCTTCGCTGTTGGCCGGATGCCCGGGACGATCCTGACGTCTTGACCGCTCCGGAGGCCGTATTCTCGAAACGCTTGCGCTCCGTTCGTTCCATCTGAACGATTTGACCCTCATGCACTACGATTTGCAGCGAACCGAATTCCATGTCGTTCAGCAGGCTTGCTATGCGCTCGAGCCACATTTCATCCACTTTTAATGGTTTAGCCATGGATACGCCTCCTCACCGGGCAAAGCCCTCATTTATTCACTCATCTTCATCAGCCGAAGACACATTCACAATGTAAACGATCATTATTCATTCTTTTCCAACCAATATAGTATGAATTAACCTTAGCATGGGTTGGAAACGACTGTCAATGGGCATTTTTTCGCGTAAACCAATTTTTAAGCAGCAGCGTAATCACGGCTAACAACAGCAATAAGGAGGCCACCGCGAACGATGCCGAAAACTGATACTCATTGTACAAAATCTCGACATGAAGGGGCAGCGTATTGGTCTCTCCGCGGATATGGCCGGATACGACGGACACGGCCCCAAACTCGCCCATGGCCCTGGCATTGCACAGAATGATGCCGTACAGCAGTCCCCATTTGATATTGGGCAGGGTGACCCGCCAGAAGATTTGCCAGCCCTTGGCGCTGAGCGTTACAGCCGCCTCCTCTTCCTTCGTCCCTTGGTCCTCCATCAGCGGGATCAGCTCCTTGGCCACAAAAGGAAACGTAACGAATAACGTAGCCAGAACGATGCCGGGCACGGCAAATATGATCTTGATATCATGGCTTTCGAGCCAAGGGCCAAACCAACCCTGACGGCCGAAAATAAGCACGAAGATGAGGCCTCCGATAACCGGCGATACCGCGAACGGTAAATCCAGCAGCGTAATCAGCAAATTTTTGCCTTTAAAGCGGAACTTCGTTATGGTCCAAGCCGCGATGACGCCGAATATCGAATTCAGCGGTACCGCAATCGCCGCCACCAGTAAGGTCAACCGCAGCGCGGACAAGGCATCGGGATCGGACAAGGCCGCGATATAAACCTCCCATCCCTTCTTCAGCGCTTCGGACAGCACCGTAACGAGCGGCAGCACAATAAGCCACAGAAGCACAAGGCCAGCCAAACTAATGAAGGTCCATTTCACCCAGGTTTTCTCCGCTGCAGCCGGAGAGGGCGATGTGCCTCGTTTCCCTGCCGGGACGGCAGCGGGTACGGTTCCAGCCATAGAGTTCCCCCTCCCTAGCGCGCGGTTTTCCGCGTCCAGTGTTGTAAAAGATTGATTCCGAGCAGCAGCGCGAAAGAGATGAGCAGCAGAATCAAGGCAACCGCCGTAGCGCCGGCATAATCAAACTGCTCCAGCTTCGTCATGATCAACAGCGGCGCAATCTCCGTCTTCATCGGCATATTTCCCGATATGAAGACGACGGAGCCGTATTCTCCGATCCCCCGGGCAAAAGCGAGCGCAAACCCGGTCAGCAGCGGCGGAATCAGAGTCGGCAGAATGATGGTGCAAAACGTGCGCCACCGGCCTGCCCCTAGCGTGGCTGCCGCCTCTTCCGTGTCCCGCTCCGCGTCCTCCAGCACAGGCTGTACCGTCCGCACGACGAACGGTATGCCGATGAACATCAGGGCCAGCGTGATGCCCAAGGAAGAGAACGCCGCCTTGATGCCGAGCGGCTCCAGCAGCGATCCGATCCAGCCATTCGCGGAATAGATCGCGGTTAATGCCACCCCCGCCACGGCCGTTGGCAGGGCGAAGGGCAGGTCGATCAGGGCATCCCACCATTTTTTGCCCGGAAAATCATACCGCACCAGCACCCAGGCCAGCAGCAGCCCCAGTATCGTATCCGCTAATGCGGCCAGCGCCGCCGTCGTCAGACTGACCCTGTAGGATGCCAGCACCCTCTGATCGGTTGCAACCGACCAGAACTTCTCCCAGGTCAATCCGGTTTGATTAAGAAGCAGCGCCGATAGCGGCACGAGCACAACCAAACTCATATAAAGGACAGTCAGTCCCATGCCGACTCCAAAACCCGGGAGCACCCTGCGATGATTTCTGCCTTGCTTCCGTACGGGGAGTACCGTCATATCCACTCATCCTTTCCTGCCTTCGGCGGTTATGCCGATCAGCTGCCTGGCACGTAAATCTGATTAAAGATGCCGCCGTCATTAAAATGCTTGGTTTGCGTCTCTTCCCATGTTCCAAACACGTCCTTGAGCGTAAACAATTCGATGGCCGGGAATTTCTCCTTGTATTTGTCGGCTACGCTGGCAAGCGTCGGACGGTAGTAGTTCTCCGCCGCAATCGTCTGCCCCTCTTCGCTGTACAGGTATTCCAGATAGGCTTCGGCCACCTCCCGGGTGCCGCGCTTGTCAACGTTCTTATCCACGACGGCAACCGGCGGTTCTGCCAAAATGCTGACGGACGGGTTCACGATTTCGAATTTATCCGGTCCCAGCTCGTTAATCGAGAGATAGGCTTCATTCTCCCAAGCCAGCAGCACGTCCCCGATTCCGCGTTCCACAAAGGTGGTTGTCGCTCCCCGTGCGCCGCTGTCCAGCACCGGCACATGGGTGAACAGCTCTTTCACGAATTCCTGTGCTTTCGCTTCGTCGTTGTTGTTAACCTTGAGTGCATAACCCCATGCCGCCAGGTAGTTCCACCGTGCACCGCCGGAGGTCTGCGGGTTCGGCGTGATGACCTCCACGCCCTCCTTAATCAGATCCGGCCAATCCTGGATGCCTTTCGGGTTTCCTTTGCGGACGAGGAAAACGATGGTCGAGGTGTAAGGCGCGCTGTTATGCTCAAACTTGCTCTCCCAGCCTTCATTGATCAATCCGGCCTGACGGATCGCATCGATATCGTATCCGAGGGCCAGTGTCACCACATCCGCCTCCAAACCGTCGATAACCGAACGGCTTTGCTTTCCCGAACCTCCGTGCGATTGCTTAAACGTCACCTTCTGGCCTTGTTCCTTCTCCCAATGCGCCGCGAATGCCTTGTTGTACTGATCGTATAACTCCCGGGTCGGATCGTAAGAAACATTAAGCAGTTCCACGCTCGGCTTGCTTGAACCCGAAGCAGGCGTTGCTTCGCCGGCGGTTGCGGCCGTTTCTGTTTTCTGTGAGCCGCAAGCCGTCAGCGCCGCCGTCAGCATGACTGTTAATCCGATGAGAACCCCTTGCTTCAACACCTTTTTCATATGGATCACTCCCCCTATTCTTCTCTACTAAACAGGCCCCATGGCAAAAAAAGACGGAGGAAGGCTCATCGGAACAGAGTCAAGCCGGTTTGCAACCGTGCCTGCCCTTGTTCTTCGAGCGTTCCTCCGTCGATACGGTGAGAACAATATATTATAATTCCTACCTGTTTAGTATGTTATGTTGCTATTGTAATAAGTCCCCCTTCTGCTGTCAAACCTTTTTTTCAAAAAATTTCAAGTTTAGGACCATTCGGACCATAGAACCATTTTTGGTACAACAAACGCAGTCACGGCGCGGATTTCCATTTACTGATGGTTGTATGAACCCGTTTCCAACCTTATAATTCTACCCCAAAGGAGTTGATCACGATAAGAAAGCCAATACGGAAAATCATATCTGCTTTTTTCCTTAGTGTTCTTCTGATCCTGCCGACATTCGCCCAAACGACGGAGGCCGCTCCGCTGTTAAAGCCCGGCAGTGAAAACGGGGATGTCTGGGACCTTCAATATCGCCTGAAAACGCTGGACTTCTACACGCAGCCGCTGGATGGCAAATATGGCGCAAACACGAAAGCAGCCGTTAGCCGTTTTCAAAAAGAATACGGCGTGCCAGCCGATGGAATTACCGGTGCGCAAACCTGGAGACAGCTGAAAAAATATACGTTGAATCAATCCGAAATGGACGTCATGGCCAAAGTCATTTACAGCGAAGCCCGCGGTGAGCCGTACAAAGGGCAGGTTGCGGTCGGGGCCGTTGTCATGAACCGCATTCAATCCAGCGAATTTCCGAATGACATTCGGGGCGTCGTCTTTCAAAAAGGGGCTTTTACGGCCGTGGATGACGGACAATACTGGCTGACGCCGAACCGTTCCGCCTATCTTGCCGCATTGGATGCCGTTCGCGGCTGGGATCCGACTTACGAATCCCTGTATTATTTCAATCCTAAAACCGCGACCAGCGACTGGATCTGGTCCAGGCCGCAAGTGCTGCAGATCGGCAATCATATTTTTGCTCATTAAGGATTCATTCAGTTAAACTTTCATTAGCTGAAACACACGAAGACAGAATTTTCGACGCCTTGTTCCTTGTACGTCGCTGCGGGCAAGGAGAGACGCATAAAAGAAGCAGCTTGATTCCCTTCCCGGGTCTTCAAGCTGCTTCTTCTTTCATATAAGTTAACGTTTGTTTGCTTTGGCCTTCTCCACGGGACAAATGCACACCGGGCGCGTGACTTCCAACGTATAGCCCGTAGAGACCAGATTCCCCGTATCCGGGTCGATCCGGAAACTTGCGATCAATCCGTTATCCTGATTCGCCGTAAGCAGGAAGCCATCCGGCAGTATATTGAAGTGGCGCGGCGTTTTGCCGCCGGAAGACACCCAGTTGACGGCACGGAGCGTACCGGCTTCCTGGTCGATTACATATTGGACGATGCTGTCATGGCCCCGATTTGAGGCATACAGGTAACGGCCGCAAGGAGATACCAGCAGATGGGCCGATGTATTGCTATCCATCACGACGTCCTCCGGCAAGGTCGAGATATGCTGCAATATTTTCAGATCCCCGAACGTTGCGTCGTTCGCGTATGCCGTTACCGTGCTGTTCAGCTCGTTCGTGCCGTATACCCACTTGCCAGACGGATGAAAAGCCACATGCCTCGGGCCGGATCCTGGCGGCAGGCTGATCTCGCGGTGGGTCACCAGCTTTCCGTCTTCCAGCCGGTACACAATCACGTCATCCATCCCCAGGTCACTGACCAGGATATACTTGTTGACCGGGTCTTGGAATATCGAATGGGGATGCGCCTCAGATTGACGGTCATCGCGAAGGCCGCGTCCGCTGTGCTTGATCTTGGAGGCCAGCTCGCCGACCCGTCCGTCCTGCTCCAATGCCAGCACCGAAATCTGTCCATCGCCGTACCCTGTCGTAAGCAGATGCTTCCCGTCCGTTGTGCGGGATACATGACACGCGCCGGACGAGCCGGTAGACTGAACATTCAGCAGCGTCAATTCGCCGGTGACCAGATTGGCCGAATAAGCCGACACATCGCTTTCGCCCTTCTCGCTCGCCGCATACAATACGGAAATCGAGTCATCGAAATCCAGATAGGTCGGGTTCTCGATGCCTGCCGTACCGCCTAACAGGCGCAGCTCCCCGGTAGCCCGATCCATCGCCCCCCAATGAATGCGATTCTCTTCTTCCGAACCATAGGTTCCTATGTAAAATATCAGTTCCTGTCCTGCTGTCATGTGATCCACTCCTTTGTCTGATGAATGATCCGGTGGCCCGGCCTGATTCTTACTATGTATTACCCATCGGAGCCCCATGCCTACCGCCCTTTTTTAAGTCGTTCCGGCAAGCCGTCACCGCGCTGTCTCTACCAATTACTGCACGCAAAGAAATGTATTGCTACCATTGGTTTTATCATGTACGATTACCACAATTACCTCTCTATTCTATCATTCGTTGAAGGAGATGACAGCACATTGAAGAAAAAAATCAGCCTACTGGCTATCGCTTTCCTGTTCTTGATCGCAAGCGCGGCCCAAGCCGCTCCGGCAAAGGATCAAGGGAAAATCAGGGTTTATCTCGATAACCGGGAAATTCAATTTGCGGCGGCGCCGATCATGAAGAACGGAGTCACTTTCGTTCAATTCCGCCCTTTGTTCCAAGCCCTGGATTATAAGGTCCATTGGAACGGCGCGAACAAGCAGGTAACGGGTACATATCTCGATCAGAAGCTGCAGATGACGATCGGGCAGAAGACCGCCTATGTCAATGGCGCAAAAACCACGCTGCAGATCGCTCCTTTCACTCAAGGCGGCAATACGCTGGTTCCCCTTCGTTTTGTGGCTGAAGCCACCGGACTCCCGGTAAAGTGGGATTCCAAGGCGCGTACCGTCAAGATTGACCGCGAGGGTGCGACCGCCAAAGCCGAAGACGAGGTGAAGAAGCTTTACCATATCATTGAAGAGGCTGGAAGCGCCAAGAAACTGGACGAAGTTATGAGCGTATTCCACCCCGAATCTCCCGTTCTTGCGGAGGTTAAGCAAAACTATCAGGATCAATTCAAGAACGACAAACATGTATCCGCGGACGTATGGGATGTAGCGGTAGCCGGAACGTCGATCCACGCCTACACCAGTGTGAGCCTAGACCGCATCGGCGGGCCGTTTGCATGGGATGTTACGCTCCATTACGAGAATCTCCTGAAGAAGGATGCGTCGGGCGCATGGAAAATCTATGATTTGAACCTGTACGAGACAGAATATTTCCTCGGAGACAAACTGCTTGAAGCTCGTCCCGTAGTGCCGGAAGCGGAGCAGAAAGCCATCGTGGAGTCTATCGACATTCAGTACAAGGGCTTCAATGAGGAGAATGGCCCGCTGCTCATGTCCGTCATTCACCCGGACTCGGTCTTCCACGAGATGTTCCAAACCAGCATTGAGGAAGGCATCTTCGATGAGGTGAATTTCAACCTCAAATCGGAGGAGCTCCGGACGGTCTTCTTCCAAGGTGAAGACGCCGTCGTTTATGCCGAAGAAAGCGATGATGCGGACGGCGAAACGATTTATTCGACGTCGCTCTACTGGCTCAAGAAAACCGAAGGCAAATGGCTGATCTATGACGTGCTGGAGCTTGAATAGATTGCGGATATCATGAAAAGCTTACGTAATAACCGTGAATTCCCGGCAAGGGAAATTCGCGGTTTCTTTTTTTGCATCTTCTTTAATTAAATCCTCCTCCGTCTAGGTCTACTTCGCCCCAGGTGACATATATCATAATAGTAATCCATAAAGGAGGGGTTTTATGGGGATTAAATTAATCAAAATCGCTGCTGTTTACTTCGTGCTCGGGGTGCTGCTCGGCATGTACATGTCGATCACCCACAGCTACGATTACGCCTCGGTTCACGCACACGTCAACCTTCTGGGCTGGGCGTCCCTGGCTCTTGCAGGCGTTATTTATGTTCTGTTCCCGGCTGCCGGGGAGTCCACTGCCGGCAAAGTGCATTTCTGGCTGCACAATATCGGTCTGCCCGTCATGATGATCGGTCTTGCCCTGCTGATGAGCGGCATCGAATCGGTAGAGCCGGTCATTGCCGTGGGAGGCGTTCTGGTAACGCTGGGCGTTCTCGCTTTCCTCTATAATGTGTTCACCCATGTGAAGAGCTCGCAGAGTAGAAGGAAACGCTGACTTTTTTCCTTAAAAAATCGCCTATTGAGGGCGATTCTTTTTCATGTTTCAAACTGCTCCTTAAGGGAAGATGGGTCACAGTTACCGACTATTGGGTAAAAGTAGATACCTTTCTCTTTGAAGGAGGCAACATAGACATGGAAACGAACTCGGCAATTCAAGTCCAATTCCACTGCCGCCAGTGTCAAACGGAAATCGGGGTTACGTTCACATCCGAACAGTTCACCACGGTTCACTGCCCGCAGTGCGATTACAGCTATTCACTCATGCGACCGACCATCGGGGAAGAGATATTGCTTGATTGGGAGAAAGAAGCCGTATTCCAAAAAGTCCGCGCAGACCAAACCGAGCATGACAAAATGGAGCTGATGCTCCTCGTCATTAAGGTTGTCGAGCTGCTGACCTGGCGGGATGAAGGCAACGGCCATATCCGTGCCATCGAAACGCTTCGCCAATGGCTGATCCTCAACGGCGTGCCCAAAGCTCTGATCGAGCTGCTGGATGCTAAAGGACCGGCAGGAAGCTCCCCTACCGAGCGCAGGGAATAGCGGCATCGACCCATGATCCAGGATTTAAATAAATGAGAAAAAAGGAACCGTCCTCCGGCCTTCATGGTCGGGGGCGGTTCCTTTTTCGTGTCCTAAATACCCTGCGTGTCCTAAATTTCGGACCATCCTATTTTTCATGTAACGGAACTTACTGCTAAAACCATTCGTAGTAACTCTTAAGAGAGGGGCTGATCAAATGTTCGATTTCATTTCTGTGCTGTTCATGGGTCTTGCGCTCACCGGAATCGGCATTTATGCCATCCGCAATCCGTACTCTTGGTGGTTCAGAAGATCGAGAGATGACACGGAACCCAGCGATCTGAGAATATGGTACTTAAAACTTATGGGTAAAGTAACCATGGCATTCGGCGCATTGGTCATTCTGATGAGCTTTCAGCATCTCTAATCTCATCGAATCGGCACCTCGAATGCCTGCTCCATGACGCCAGGGTAGCTGCTTAACGTAAACGTGAGCGGCTGCGGGTAATCCCCGGGTTTAAGGTGGATATACTGCGTGATGAGGCTTTCCCCGGTATCCGAAGAGGATCGGGACGAGGAACTGAGTCCACCTGCGTCCTCGTTGATCGTATGCTTGTTCCCTTCCCCGTCCACGAACTCCGGCTCAATCGATACGCTGCCCATATGCCGGTCAGCCCGCTCCTCGTATTCCAATGTCAGCGTATGCCCCGTGTACGCTCCGAACCGAAGATCGCCGTCCGGTGCACGAAGAATCTCCTTCTTATCCGTATCGACTACAAGTTTCATCTCGGAGGGGTCCACCGCTTGGAATCCGCTCGCTTTCAGCGTGATTGATTCCGGATTCTCCAATATATTGCTGTCGAAGAAGTATGTCATGTCCCCTCCTCCCGCACCAGGCAAAAATGCGGAATCGCTGTTCAATCGGATCTGCTCGCCGTTCACCACGGTTTCCAAATACACGTCCCATAAACCGGATACCTTCATCGTATTGGTCGAAGGGATGTTCGCTTTCAAGACGATGCCGGCAGGGGATAACACGGCTTCCTTCAAATAGAACCTTTGACTCTCAATCTGCAGCATTTTGTTGAGCGGAATCGTGCGGGTAAACTTTTGGACGGTCTCGATATCAACGGATACGTCGATATCGAGAACCTGCTCGCCCTCTGCCGAGGATTGATGCACCGTATTCGTTGTATAAGGGGCGATGCTAAAAGATAACGTCATTTCTTCGGGCACGAATTGGTTCTCGCCCATATGAATATCCGATCGGGAACGGAATGTTTGGCCGGGCTTAATCTGGGTTCCACCCGACGACCCGATGCTGTATGGCAGCGACTGGCTGGAGCCCTTACGCTTCATCTCGACCCGCTTTAGGTCCGCATGATACTCCGCATCGTTTTGGATCGTATAAAACACCTCCATCTGCTGGGAGCCGACAAGTATCCCGTTCAGCGTTATCGTATAATCCCCCCGGGTCACCGATTGATTCACCGGCTGGATCATGCCGTGTTGGTTAGCCGTATTCAGCGTAATATCTTCTCCGAGATCAAACCCGGTCAATGGCGGGTACGGCCCTTGCGCCGCCATTTGCTCCTTCGGCTCCACGATGCCTCCATCTCCGCCCCATACCACGAACAGCAGTGCGGCAGCTACAGTGGCGATCACAGAAGAAAAGGCAGCCATTCGCTTCCGGCTCCGCTGCATGCCCCGTCCTCTCCGCATTCCGCTTCGAACAGCCGCTTCCAATGCTTCATCGGACACAACCGCCGTGTAGATCTCCGCATCCCTATTCATCTCGTTCAGCATCCGCTCTTCCTTCTCATACATGGAATACGGCACCTCCTGGCTCGATTTTTTGCCGAAGCAGCTTTAATCCTTGATGCAGCCGGGTTTTGACCGTTCCCTCCGGTACATCGAGAATATGCGCGATATCGCTGATCGTCATGTCCTGGTAATATTTCAAGATCAGCACATGGCGATATTTGGGCTTCATGCGGCTCAGCGCGCGCTCCAGATCCAGCTTGCTGTCGCTGACCATCTCCGCAGCCGTCTCCCGGCTGCGCACTTCTTCTACGGGAAGCATGCGCTTTTTCCGTTTCTGTTCATCCACGCAGCAGTTAATCAATATCCGAATGAGCCAAGGGACGAACGCCTCCGGATGCTTCAGCTTCCGGCATTTCATCCACGCCCGGCATACCGTCTCCTGCAATGCCTCCAAAGCGTCGCTCTCGTTATGCAGATAACTGTACGCAATTCCGTATAGGCGCCTCCGATGCTCCGTGACGAGTGCATAGAACGCTTCCTCGTCTCCCCTGCATGCCGCAGCCGCCAGCTCTTTAGTTTCCAACATCCGATATACCTTCCCCTCGTTCGACCTGCCTCGCTGTTTACTTCACTCTATATAAAGACTGCTAAGCCAATCAAACGGTTTTTTTATTTTTATGCACAAAAAAAGCCCGCCCGGGCAAGGCAGACTTGTATGTCAGTCCCAATTAACTTCGTCTTCTGCATCCTTTAAAGAAATAATGGTATCCCAGATAACCGATGCCGCATAACAGCAGCATCAGAGCGGAGATCCAGATGACAGGAAGCAGATATGGCGTGTGCTGGCTGGCTACGTATAACAGAACTGCGGAGAAGGCATACATGACCATCAGAAGTACGATGCGTTTGAACATATCCATATCGTCCGCCCCTCATCCTTCATCTAAACAACCTACATTTTTTTCCGTATATCTATCTTTATGGTAACGCAAACCGACGAAAATTGCACTCAAAATTTGGTAAATATATAAAAATTTTAGTGGTTCAAAGGCTCTATTCATGAAAATGTTAAAATCAGGCTTGCTAAAACTAATATCATTAGTTATTATACTAATAACATTAGTTTTAAGCGAAAGGGGTTCGGCTTTATGTTAAAAACGACGATTGAACAGGTGACTCAAATTTCTTTTCTTCCTCGCCTTTTTCCGATCAACGTTTACCTAGTAGAAGAAAGCGATGGGGTTACCCTCATCGATGCGGGGATGTCATTTTCCCAAAAGGGAATCCTGCAGGCTGCGGCCGATATCGGAAAACCCATTAAACGGATCGTGTTGACCCATGCCCACGGCGACCATGTCGGTGCGCTCGACGGGTTAAAGAAGGAGCTTCCGAATGCCTCGGTCTGCATCTCGCGGCGCGATGCGCTGCTGCTGAAAGGAAATGCCGAGCTCCAGCCCGGAGAGCCGCAAACGCCGATACGCGGGGATATCCCGAAGAACATGACCACCGTTCCGGACGTTCTTCTGGAGGACGGGGACTCCATTGGTTCCCTCAAGGCCATCTCGACTCCAGGCCACACGCCGGGGCATATGGCGTTTCTCGATGAGCGCAGCGGCATCCTGATCGCCGGCGATGCTTGGCAGACGCGTGGCGGATTGGCCGTATCGGGCGTCATGAAACCATGGTTTCCGTTCCCTGCCATGGCCACCTGGAGCAAGGAGCAGGCCTTGGAAAGCGCCGGAATGCTTACCGCGCTCAAGCCCGCCGTTCTGGCTGTCGGCCATGGACGGATGCTGAGAAATCCGGCGGGTGCCATGCAGCAGGCCGTTGCGGAAGCCGAATCAACGTTGAGGAGGAATGCACGATGAGTCCAAGACCCGGCATCGATCGGCTTCAACTGCTTCAAACCGCTGCCGAATTAGCGGATCGGGAGGGACTTCACGCGGTGACCCTGGCTGCGCTTGCAGCCAAGCTGGGGGTTCGCTCCCCTTCCCTGTATAACCACGTAGACGGGCTTTCCGGTCTGCATGCCGCCCTGATGCGGCATGGCCTCCAGACGCTCCATGACGAACTGCTGAAGGCTGTCGCCGGCCGGTCGGGCGAAGATGCCCTGCGCCTTGTATGCCTTACTTATGTCGACTTTGCTCGAACACACCCCGGATTGTACGAAGCCGCCTTGCAGCCGGTCCGTCCCGAAGAGCAGGAGACGCAGCGAGTAGGGAATCAGATTGTCGAGCTGCTGCTTCAAATCCTGGCCCCTTACCAGCTCAGCGAGGCGGAAGCGTTGCATGCCGTACGGACCCTTCGCAGCCTATGCCACGGCTTCTCTTCCCTGGAACGCGCGGGCCAATTCGCCATGGATCTGAGTGTTGACGACAGCCTGGATTTCATGATCCGGAGTTTCGTCACCGGGCTCCATCTTCAAGACGGACGGCGCTAGAAGGGCCGTACCTCCTGCGCCTGCCTGATTTTGCCTGGCATCAGAATGTGCTATAATCATAAGGCAGCACATTGTGATGTCATTTTATTTATGGAAAGAGGTCTGAATTGTGGTTAATTTCGATTCCCCAATTCTTCAGATAGGCTCTACGATCGCGATGCTGGTTATGGCGCTGGCCGTTATTTTCATTCGAATGAAGGCGAGCAACCGTCCCGTAACCGTCAAGAAGATTATCATCCCTCCCGTAGCGATGAGCACCGGATTCCTGATGTTCGTTGAGCCGCAGGTACGCATCCCCTTATGGTGGGCGGGAATCGCCTTTTTGGTAGGCTGGTTCATCTTCTCGTACCCACTGATCCGCAGCACCAAATTCGAGAAGGTCGACGGTCAGATCTTCATGCAGAGATCGAAAAGCTTCGTGTACATTCTGCTTGGCCTGCTGGCCGTCAGGCTCCTGCTCCATGGATATATTGAACAGCATATTTCCATCCCGCAGACCGCGGCGCTGTTCTTCATGCTGGCTTACGGCATGATTGTCCATTGGCGCATTTCGATGTACCGCCAGTATCAGCAGTTCATGACGCCGGAGGCGGCGATATAGCGGACATGTTCCAACGTAAACCAGTCATGAAACTTAGTTAAGCGCAAAAAGAAGAGTGCCGAAAATCACGCCATCCGGGAGGCAATTGCCCTTCCGGCCGCAAAGCTCCCTCCGAGGAGACTTGCGAAGTCGTGAAATCGACACTCTTTTATTTTTTGTATGTCAAAGGATCAGCTTTGTTCTTCGCTTACCTTCACCAGCTGTTTCCCGAGATTTTCTCCGGAGAACAGCCCCAGAAACGCCTCAATCGTCTTGTCGAAGCCGTCGACGATATTCTCGGTGTACTGAATCTTGCCATCCCTTAGCCATTCGGCCAGCTCCTGCAGCGCCTCATTGTACCTGCTGGCGTAATCGCCGACCAGAAAGCCCTTCATCAGTGCCGTATTGGTCAGCAGCAGGCTCTGGATTCTTGGGCCCGTATCCGGCTTCTCCAGGTTATAGAGCGCGATTTGGCCGCAAATCGGGATCCGCGCATTTTTGTTGATCAGGCGCAGAACCGCATCCGACACCTCGCCGCCGACATTGTCAAAATAGACGTCAACCCCGCCCGGACAAGCTTCCGCCAAAGCCGAAGCCACATCTTCGGTCCGGTAATTGATCGCAACGTCAAAGCCGAGCTTCCCGGTCAGGTATCCGGTCTTTTCGTCAGAACCGGCAATACCGACCACCCGGGCTCCCTTGATCTTGGCAATCTGCCCGACAATCATGCCAACGGCGCCAGCGGCGCCCGATACAACCACCGTCTCCCCTTCCTTCGGCTGACCGATATCCAGGAGTCCGAAATAAGCCGTCAAACCGGTCATCCCCAACACGCCCAGCGCGGTCGAGACGGGTGCCAGATCCGGGTTGACCTTGCGCAGCGTCCCGGTGCGTACGGCGGCAAAGCGCTGCCAGCCCCAGGTGCCTGCAACAAAATCGCCCTCCCGATAGGTCGGATCCGTCGATTCCATGACCTGCCCTACTGCGCCTCCGGCGATAACCTGCCCTACCTCATATGGCTTGGCATAACTCTTGGCATCGCTCATTCTGCCCCTCATATACGGGTCCACCGATAAATACACGGTCCGTACAAGGACTTCTCCGGCTTGAGGTACGGGCAAAGGCTGCTCCTCAAACGTAAAATCCGACTCCTCCGGCATGCCTTGCGGCCGCTTGGCTAGTAAAATTCGTTCATTCACGGACATCTGAGTACCCTCCTTTTAGTAAAGCCGTCATCTTATCTTTACCCATTTTGTCCGTTTACCAATTTCCTAGCCTTTGCCGCGCCCGTCCTTCATCCCCTACCTGCTCTTTACGAGCAAATTAACGGCATCCTGCACAAGCTTCTCCGTATCCTCGCTGTTCGCTTCGGCCTTGCGCACGCAGTCCACCAGATTGGAGCTTACGACAACGCCAATAGTCCGGTCGATTGCCGTACGCGAAGCGGATAATTGCGTGATGACCTCCCTGCAGTCCTTGTTTTCCTCCATCATCTTCAAAATGCCGCGAAGCTGTCCTTCAATCCGCTTGATCCGGTTTTTCATCTGATCGTCGTATTGCATATATGTTGTCCTCCTCATTGCGTATCTGCTTGTCAGGCTTGCCCTTATCCCTTTATTATACAACAAACGCCGGCTCTTTCCTCTTGACTGCCCCTCCCGGCAAGATCTCGCTAAAGAACCTGGTCGTTCCGGCTTCGATGCAGCATAGAGATCAGCCACTTGTACTTAGGGCTTGAATACGCTTAGAACGCGTGGTATATTTTTAATCAGCTAATGAATTCATAAGCAACCCGATTCAAACCTCATAATCTAAAGGCAATGTTATCTTACAAAGGTACAACCTCGGCTATTCATAGTCCTGGCTGTGCCTTTTTTTAATTTCACTATTTAAGGAGGAATCATCGATGTTTCTGGAAGCCATCTATCACCGCCCGCGCAAAAACTGGTCCTACGCTTATAACGGCACGACCATCCATCTCAGAATCCGCACCAAAAAGGACGACCTTACCGAAGTGTATGCCCTTGCAGGCGACAAGTACCTGTGGGATCAAACGATGGAATACATTCCGATGACCAAGCTGTCCTCGGATGAAATGTTCGACTATTGGGAGTGTGAGGCAACTCCTCCATACCGCCGCTTGAAATACGGCTTCCTGCTGCAGCAGGGCGACGAGAAGCGCTGGATGACCGAATATGATTTCCTGACGGAGCCGCCGGCCAATCCGGACCGCCTGTTCGAGTACCCGTTCATCAATCCGGATGACGTTTTTCATCCGCCGGCATGGGTCAAAGACGCGATTTTCTATCAAATCTTCCCGGAACGCTTCGCGAACGGGGACACGAGCAATGACCCGGAAGGCGCCTTGCCTTGGGGCAGTGCCGAACCGACGCCGAAGAACTTCTTCGGCGGTGACCTGCAAGGGGTTATCGACCATCTCGACCATTTAAGCGAGCTCGGCGTCAATGCGATTTATTTCACGCCGCTGTTCACGGCAACGACAAACCATAAATACGATACCGAAGACTATATGGAAATCGATCCGCAGTTCGGCGACAAGGACACGCTGAAGAAACTCGTCGATCTGTGCCACGCGCGCGGAATCCGCGTTCTGCTGGATGCGGTCTTCAATCATTCCGGCAGAACGTTTGCCCCGTTCGTCGACGTGCAGAAGAACGGTTTGAACTCCAAATACAAGGATTGGTTCTACGTCCGCTCCTTGCCGCTGGAAGTGGTGGACGGCATTCCGACCTACGATACGTTTGCGTTCGAGCCGCTGATGCCGAAGCTGAATACGGAGAATCCGGAAGTCCGGGCTTATCTGCTCAAGGCTGCGGAGTACTGGATCAAGGAAACGGGCATCGACGGCTGGCGCCTGGATGTAGCCAACGAGGTGGGACACAGCTTCTGGCGCGAATTCCGCCAAGTCGTAAAAAAAGCCAACCCGGATGCTTACATCCTTGGCGAAGTGTGGCATGAATCCTCCATCTGGCTGGAAGGCGACCAGTTCGACGCCGTCATGAACTACCCGTTCACGAATGCCGTACTGGATTTCTTCATCAACCGTACCGCCGATGCCGAGAAGTTCTCGTTCATGCTCGGCAAGCAGCTTGCCGGCTATCCAAGACAGGCCAGCGAAGTGATGTTCAACCTGCTGGACAGCCATGACACCGCAAGACTGTTAACGCAGGCGAACGGCGACAAACGCCTGATGAAGCTGGCCGCCATGTTCCAGTTCACGTACTTCGGCACGCCTTGCATCTATTACGGCGACGAAATCGGCATGGACGGCGGGCACGATCCGGGCTGCCGCAAATGCATGGAGTGGGACGAGTCGAAACACGACAAAGACCTCTTCCATTTCTACCAAACGCTCATTAAGCTCCGCAAAGAGCATTCCGCTCTCCGCACGGGAACCTTCAAATTTTTGAAGGCCGAGAAGAACGGGGGCAAAATCGCTTACCTGCGCGAGGACGACAATGAAACGATCCTCATTGCCGTCAACAACGACAAGGCGGGCAACACGATGACCCTCCCTGTGCTGGACCGCCAGTGGACGAACCTGTGGAACGGCGAAGGCCTCAGCGCGAAGCAAGGCCAGCTGACCGTGAAGCTGCCTGCTTACGGCTTTACGATCTTGAAAGCCGGGCAATAAACACGAAACTCCCTTTGAATGCCATCGAGCCCGAGTATGCGGGCCGGCAGTCGAAGGGAGTCTTTTTTATCCGAGCAAAAACTGATCCGCCAAAGTAAACAGCAGAATCGTCAGACTAATCACCTGATTCAGATTGTAGGAGGCAAGCTGCATCCGCCTGCGGCTGGAAGGCTTGATCATGCGATGCTCCACGGCCAGCAGCAGCACCGAGATGGCAATTCCCGTCAAGTAGAGCCAGCCCAAACCTTGGATAAAGTAAAGGGAAAGCAGCAGCATGACCATAATCCCGTGCAGCATTCTGGAAATGAGCAGTCCGCCTTCGAATCCAAACGCGCGGGGAATGCTCCATAAGCCGGTGCTGCGATCGAATTCGATATCCTGCGTGGCGTAGATGATATCAAATCCCGCAATCCACAGCATCACGACCGTGCCGATGATAAACGGAATGAAGGCCAACTCCCCCGTTACGGCAAACCATGCCCCGATCGGAGCCGAAGCGATCGTAAAGCCCAGGTACAGATGGCACAGCCAGGTGAAGCGCTTGGTGTACGAGTACGTGCAGATCAGCACAATCGCTGCCGGTGATAGCACCAAGCAGAGCGGATTCAGCATGCCGGCCGCGAGAATAAAGACGGCAAAGTTAACGACCACAAATACGTACACCTCGCGAGGCAGCAGAAGCTTTCTTGGCATATGGCGGTCCGCCGTTCTCGGGTTGGCCGCGTCGAACTTCAAATCGACGACGCGATTGAAGGCATTGGCCCCGTTGCGGGCGGCCACCAGCGCAATCAACGACCACAGCACGACATGCCATGACGGCACGCCGCCGGCGGCCCAGACCATGGATATGATCGCAAAGGGCAGCGAGAACAGCGTGTGGGAGAACATCACCAGTTCTCCGAACATTTTGGTCTTATGAACGACTTTATACATCATCTGCATCCGGATCAACCTCATTCGTTTATGTTTGGGATAACCCTGCCAGCACCTTATCCAAGGCACGGAGCATCGCTTCGATCTCTTCCTCCGGGATGATCATGGCGGGCTGAAAGGCCAGCACGTTTCGGCCCACCCCGTTTTTACCGATAATAAAGCCTTCATCCTTCATGCGCTCCAGAATAATATCCGTCCATGCTGCGCTCTCCTCGTCGGTCGCACCCCGGATTTCGGCTCCGGCCATAAACCCTTTGCCTCGGACATCGGCGATAAGCCCGTATCGGCCCTGCAGCTCCCTCAAGCCTTCGATCAGCCGACCGCCAACGTGCCGGGAACGATCAACCAGGCCCTGCTGCTCGATGTAATCCAATACGGCAAGCGCCGTGGCCGATGATACCGGATTGCCGCCAAAGGTAGAAGCCGAAGGCCGATTCAGACTGGCAGCGATCTCATCCGTCGTGCAGAACGCGCCGATCGGCACGCCATTGCCCAAGGCCTTCGCCATGGTGAGAATATCGGGCACGATGCCGTAATGCTCGATCGCGAACATGCGTCCCGTGCGGCCGCAGCCTGTCTGGATTTCGTCGGCAATCAGGAGTATGCCGTGCTCTTCCAGCATCGCCTTCAGCTCGCGGAAATACCAATCCGGTGGCGCGATCATTCCCCCGTTGCCTTGGATCGGCTCTACGATCATGGCAGCAAAGCTGTCTCCCTTTGCAGCGAGCACGCTCGCCAAGGCATCCAGGGAGCGGCGGGCAGCGGCATCCTGATCCATGCCAGGATCATATGGTCGCGGAATAAACGCAGCCACGTCTTCATCCAGGAAATCGTCGGCACGCCACATCGGAATGCCGGTCACGTTCATGGTCAGGAAGGTGCGCCCATGAAGGCCGTATTCCAGCGCCAGGAAGCTGCGGCGTTTCGTGTGCAGACGCGCGGCGAGCAGCGCGCCTTCATTCGCCTCGGAGCCGCTGTTCACAAAGAACGTTCGCTTTAAGTTGCCGGGCAGAACGCCGTTCGCCAACCGCTCCGCCAGGTCCACCATCGGCTGGGTAAGGTAAATGGTTGACGTATGCTGCAGCGTCTGCAGCTGTTCGATCGTTCTCGCCGTAATGGCTTCATTGCAGTGGCCGCAGGCAACGACCGACACGCCCGTGAAGAAGTCGACATAAGCTTTGCCGTCATGGCCGTAAAGCGTATGCATCTTGCCGCCGACGATCTGGGGCGGTTCGCTGTAGAAATGCGCCGTGCAAGGATAGCCGTACCGCCGGCGCTTGGCAGCGACGGCTTCCGGACCGATATGCGTATGGCCTTCATGTTTCATGGAGGCTCCCCCTCTTTCGATTATTTCCGTTTTTCCATGTTCCGTGATAGAGACTGAGGAAAACGGTGCCTCGCATCGGATCATCTTCCTGCCCCCTCTCTAAGAGATCTCATGCTTCCGTCAGCTCCAGTTCCAGGGAATGGCCGAATTGGAGCGAACCGAGCGTGAACCCGGCGTATACCGGTGCCATGCTCTGATACAGCCTGCCGCATGAATCCAGGTTCAGCGAAGCTTGACGATATAACCGCACCAGGCTGCGAAGCCGCTCGGTCGTATACGTTTTTCCTTCGATGCGGAAATGATGGACGCCGGCTTCATACAGCTCCTTCAGGATCGGCATGTAGCACAGCTCCTTCGCCAGCGCCAAGTGGTTGCGCCCTGCGGCGTCCCGGTATACGGGATTCTCCCCTTTATCCGTAAGCAGCACGAGATGACGGTTATCCACGAAACGGTTGTCCTCTTCCGCTATGGGCTCGAACTCTGCGGCATTGGCGTATAAATCATGCTCCAGATACATGACGATTGGCGAGCCGTGAACGATGATCTCAAGGGGAATTTCCGGATGACGCAGCAATTTCGTCAAATCATGGAGCTGAAGCTCTAGGGACGGATTGATTCGGGATATGCCAAAATGGTCCTGATAAAACGAAGCCGCCATATGGTTGTAGATGTTCAGGCTGAAATCGGCGATCAGCGGCAGCCCGATGGTTTGAAACTTGTGCATGGCACCGATGTTGGTCGCAAGCAGGCCGTCCAGACCGTAATGGTTAAACTCCTTGCCTGCGCTGAGAAACTGATGGTACTGCTCCATCTGAAGCTCATTCATCATGCGGGGCATGCCAAGGACAATCTCCGCGTCCCCTTTATCCGCCGTCAAGGCTTCGATGTCTTTGCGGCTAAACGGACGATCCGGCTGGAATACGTCCCCCGTCAGGTAAATGACGCCTGCTCCTTCTTCTAATGCCGCACGGGCCTGCTCTACCGTGTTGACATGCACCGTAATTTGCGGAATCGACGTGCCCGGCCGTTCCCGCTTCGCATGGCGAAGCGATTCCTTCACCTGAAGCACCCGTTCCTCCTTCGTCTCGCGTTCGGCGGTAGGCGTACTGAACACCTTCCCCGTACTGTAAAACTTGCCTGTTCCCTCATAGCGGCGATTAATGAAGCCCAGTCCCGGCTTGCCGAAGGCATAAGCCGTCGTGAAATCGCGCTTGCGATTTTTATGCAGCGTGTCCGCCCCCGCCTCGCGGTTGTAGCCCAGCGGATCCGCAATATAACGATCGATGGCGTCTCCGTACGAATTCACGACCATCAGCAAAAACTCGGTGTCTCTCATGCGTCCTTCAATTTTGAAGCTGGTGATGCCGGACTTGATCAGCTCAGGAATGCTCTCGTACATGTACATATCCTTCGCCGCGAGCGGATACTCGGTCGGATAGAGATAGCCGTCCTTCTTCACCCGGTAATCCCAGCGGCAAGGCTTCATGCAGCGCCCGCGGTTGGAGCTGTTGCCGAACAGCATCGAGCTGTACAGGCAGTTGGCCCCGTGAACCGTGCACATGTCGCCGTGCACAAAATACTCGAACTCCATCCCGCTCCTGGCCTGCAGCACCTCTGCCGTTTTCAGGTCCATTTCGCGGGAAGCCACGATGCGGGAAACGCCCAATGCTTTGAGCGCTTCGATCATTTCCAGGTTGTGCACGTTCATCATGACCGAGGAGTGAACCGGAATATTCGTGTAATTCATCTCTTGGATCAGGGGAAACACGGCCAGGTCCTGCGCGATAATGGCATCCGGGCCGATCTCGTTCAGAAAGGCGAAGTAGCGCTTCGCTTCCTCCAAGTCCTCTTCATTCATCAGGTTGTTCACTGTAATGTAGGCACGTTTCCCGCGGTCATGCGCCAATTGGACGGCCTCGCCGACCTCCTCATAACTTAAGTTGTATCCCTTGCGCATCATACGCATGTTCAGCGATGGCCCCCCGAAATATACGGCATCGCAGTTTGCGTCAATGACGGTCTTGAATATCTCGAATGTTCCGGCTGGAGCCAATAGTTCCACTTCTTTACCGTTAAAATAACGAGCCACAGTCCGTTCCCCCTACTCCCAAAAATATATTTTTTTCGATTGTAACATAATTCACAAATAAGATTAGTGAATTATTTCACAGCGATATTCACAATAGGATCCCAGCTTTGAAAGGCAAATCAAGATACGAGTCGATTTTCTATTGACCAAACGTTCATTCAATAATAAAATAATGTTCATCAAGCGCTTCACATCATTGAAAATCGAATGGAGGTATTCTATTGGATCTGCACTATGAAGTTCATGGAAACGGTAAGCCGATCGTCCTTGTTCACAGCGGTGGAGCCGATCTGCGGGACTGGAGTTATCTTGTCCCTCTTTTAGCGGAGCATTTTTGCGTCATTGCCTTTGACGGTCGCGGTGCCGGACGCTCTCCCTCTCCCGCTCAGCCGCCGAATTATGTTGAAGATTTGTTATCTCTTCTTGATCATCTGGATATTCCGCAAGCTGCGATTGTCGGTCATTCTATGGGCGGCCGGATTGCCACGGAGTTCGCGATCCATTATCCTGAAAGGGTATCGGAACTGATTGTCATAGCGCCCGCCCTGTCCGGTTTTCCTTATTCTGAGGAAATGCAAACCTACATGCTCGGGGTAAGCGCCGCTGCCCCTGATATCGAGAAAATGATCGAGCTGTGCATTGAGCCGCCTTCTTATGAAATTACAAGGAACCGCGCCGAGCGGGAGCTGATGGTCCAAATGCTTCGCCACCATTTCGAGCGGACGTTTACCTGGTCCACCTTTGACTCGGTTTGGCCGGAGCCGCCGGCGATGGATCGATTACAGGATATCTCGGCCAGAACGCTGTTCATCATAGGAGATCATGAACTGACCGATAACCAGCAGGTAGGAGAACAATTTCGAAGGGTTCCAGGCATTCGATTTGCCACCATCGCGGGAGCGGATCACATGGTCACGCTAACGCATCCGGAGGAGTTATCCCTTCATATCACCCCATTCGTAAAGGAATGAAGATTTATGCCACGCTCACCCATCGAGAACGAACGCATACGCCAGATGGCAAAAGAGAAGATTTTGGAAACTGCCATGGATTTGTTTATCCATCAGGGGTACCATGCCACTTCCATTAGCGATGTAGCCAAGAAAGCCGGCACATCCAAAGGGCTGCTCTATAATTATTTTTCAGGCAAGGAAGGACTTCTTGCCGCTATGGTCGAGGAGCGAATCGCAAGCGTTGCCGAAGTTATGGAGAATTCCGCTTCACTCCAAGCACCAGCGGATCAGCTGAAATATATTTTGGAGCAAGCCATCGACAACGTCTATCAGCAGCCGGAGGTATTCCGTTTTTACTTGCATCTTCAAACACAGCCCGAAGCGGATCAAGAGCTGTTTCCCTACAGCAAGCGTCTTGTGGAAGAGGCTGCACGGCAATTTGAGATTCAATGCCGCATATTCGAAAGTCTCGGAGTACCCGAGCCGCGCAAGCGCTCCTTGTACTTTTCTTCTACCCTTCAGGGCATCATGCTGATGATATCCACCTATCCCCTGCACTTCCCCATTGAAGAAGTGAAGGAGCAGATGCTGAAGGAGTTTTGCCCGTAACGCCAAAAGAGCCGAGGTTTCCTGTATCTTTAGGATACCTCGGCTCTTTGCTGCACGAAACGATTATTATGGCACACGAAAGGGATGCTGATCTTTATCTATTATGAATTGCCTCTTCTACAGGAAACAGCATGTGGAAAGTATCGCTCTCTTGGTCACGCCCCTCACCGCACCCGTTCAGTCGGTATTCGATTCCCTGTTCCGTCTGCTCCGCTACCAGCTCCTTGCAGAATTCGACGGATTTTACCGGCTTCCCCAGCGGGTCATGCGTAGTATCGAGCCGATGCCGGATGAACTCGCCTTGGTAACCATGCTCCAAATCATGAAAAATGGGGCTGCCCTCTATTGTATACAGCGTCAGCTGTACAGAAGCTGGGTGCTTCTCCTCCACTTGCTTCACGAATTGATCCCATGCCTCCCGGTTGGCAATCAACCCATCTAAACTAGCCTCCCGGTTGGCAATCAACCCATCTAAACTAAATACAACATCCCCATTCTTCTTGGCCTGCTCAGGCGTATATCGCAATTGATCGATCAATTCCGTGAGCTGGGCTGTCAACTGCTCGGTCAACGTATATCCTGTGCCGGTATCCGTTATATAGGTAAACATTCCACGTTTACTGTCGGGTTCTAGCCATAGATGAATGGATGTGCTCTCCCCGTCAAGGTGAATCACCGCATCATAATCCGGTTCTCTTACATCCATGATTCCCTGCATCCTCACCGCTGTCCGGATGGCTTCATCGAACACCTCAACGTCCTTCACGCTATCCAGCGTTCCGAAAATACCCGAACTGACTTTACCGAACCCCTGACCGCGGTGGATCGTTACATAATCTTGGAGTTGGCTATCCTCCTCCATTCCTGAAGTTATGGCTCGTTCCCCTGTTTCGGAAGACCTCTTCACATCCCCATCCTTACCGAGACCGCAGCCTGTCAGCAGCATCGTCAAAACCATCACCCATAGCAAGACCGTTCCCCTATTCGCCAGCTTATATTCCCTCATGATCCCCATCGCAACATCACCTCTACCATTCAGACGTATGACAATGCCCATTTGTTACCAGAAGATGGTCGCCTTTTCTTCATCTTGTATCTCATGGCATTAAACGCGGCTGCTTGATCATCGGTAAATCATGCGGAGCGAATCCTGCGGACCCTGATCATGATTGGACTTCCTCATGACATCGATCACGTCCCCGCCCCCATGAATTACAGTAACTTTTTCGATTTTTCTCTTCCTTCATGTCCTTAATCAGTTATGCTATGAATAACAGGATCGAAACGTACGAGGAGGAAAGAAACGATGGCTATTCACTGGCTGGAACCGGATATCGCCGAATGCACCCGAAGAGGAATCGCCTACTTTACGTCGGAGCTGGAGATGGCGAATGGCCTGCCCTGCAAAATGTACCGCATTACCGAGAAGTTCGGGAGTTTATCCGATCATATGCATGACTATCTTCAAATCTGGTATGTCAGCAAAGGCGAATTCATCCATACGCTCTATGGCCAAAAATACCGGATGGTCCAGGGCAATATATTCGTGCTCCCTCCTTACAGCGTCCATCGCGTGGAGATGGTCCCCGGGAAAGAACTGGAGGTGCTCGGGTGCGAATTCATGCCGGCCTTCATTAACGAACGATTGGAGGGGATGCCGGACGAGCCGCAGCTGTTCGACCTTTCCTTCATCAAGCCTTTTGTCACGACCGAAGACCGCGTCCCGCTCAAAATCACCTTGACCGGCGGCAGTGACCTAGTCGTTAAGGAACTCCTGACCGAAATGCTGAACGAGTTCGGAGGCCGGGGCCCCTTCTTCGATATTCTGCTGAAGGCCAATCTGCTGAAGCTGCTGGCGATCGTGAACCGCGAGCATGCCGAGCAAAGCAAGCATATATCGGTAACCGCGGGCAGCCCCCCGTATCGGGAGCCCATATTGGAATCCGTTCAATATATCCACGACCACTTCGATCAGCCCCTGTGGCTGGAGGATCTCTGCGCGCGGACGATGATGTCCCGGACGAGCTTTTGCCGACGTTTCAAGGAAGTGACAGGCTGGACCTTCAGCCAGTACTTGGCCAACTATCGGATACGAATGGCAATGCGGCTGCTGACGGAGCCCGAGCTGACGGTAACCGACGTGTGCTTCAAGGTCGGGTTTAACGAGCTTCCCTACTTCTGCCGCATTTTCAAAAAATACACGGGAACGACCCCCGCTTATTATAAAAAGAACGCTTTTAAAACCGTGGACTAGCGCCTCGGTACGATAATCCAATAAATAAACACGATAGTGAAATCGAAGCGATCGCGCACATGCTATACTCGGGGCAAGCAATAACGAAGAATCAAGCGACAGGCTCATGTCATCACTGCATCATCAATCCACGATTTTGGAGGAGAACCGATGAACAAAATTACAATTGCCGTGATTGGCTGCGGCACGATTGCGAACAGTGCCCATATCCCCGCCTACATGGCCAACGAAGATGCCGAGATCAAATATTTCTGCGATATCTTGAAGGACCGGGCCGATGCCGCCGTCGCCAAATACGAATGCGGCCAAGCCATCGAAGATTACAACCAGATCCTGAACGACCCTGAGGTCGACGCGGTATCGATCTGTACGCCGAATGACGTTCATGCTTCCATCGCCATCGATTGCTTGCGGGCAGGAAAGCATGTATTATGCGAAAAACCGGCAGCCCGCACCTACGCGGAAGCGCTGGAGATGCAGAAGGTTCAGCACGAAACGGGCAAAACGCTCAATATCGGGGTGGTCAACCGTTACAATGAAAGCGTAAACAGAATCAGAAAAATGATCCAAAACGGCGATCTTGGCGAGCTGTATCACGTTTATGCCAGCTTCCGTTCCCACCGCTCGATCCCGGGTCTCGGCGGCGCCTTCACGACCAAAGCCATTGCCGGCGGCGGCGCGCTGATCGATTGGGGCGTTCACTTCCTCGATGTCGTGATGTACTGTACGGGCGATCCGAAGCCGAAGACCGTCTCCGGTCAGGCTTATTGCAAGCTGGGCAAAGACATGGAGAATTACACCTTCCTCAAAATGTGGGCAGGTCCGCCGAAATATGACGGCACGTATGACGTCGACGATTTTGTCACGGCCCTCGTCCGCACGGAAGGCCCGACCATTTCCCTGAACGGCGCATGGGCGCAAAATATCGGCGCCGAAGAAATGTTCATCGACTTCCTCGGCGACAAAGGCGGCATCCGGCTGAAATACGGCGCGGACTTCACCTTCTACACCACGGAGGACGGCGCATTGATCGAAACCACGCCGAAATTCAATCTCGGCAGCATGTTCCAGAATGAGATCGACGGATTCATCCGCTGCATTCAAACCGGGGAGAAACAGCCTTCGCATATCGATACGGTCATCCTCTCCTCCCAGATCATCCAGGCGATTTACGACTCGTCCGACCAAGGCGCGGAGGTTTCGCTGCAGCCCGTTGCCCAGAACAGCCTATAACCTATAGTTCGAACGCCAGGGAGGCCCTTTTATCATGAAAAAAATCGGATTCATCGACCTGCATTTGGACCAGTTCCACGCGAACAAATATCCCGGGTGGATTGAGCAGGCATCGGAACATGCCATGAAAGTCATGTACGCCTACGGCAAGAGAGACAAAGAGAACGGGCTCACGAACGCTGCCTGGAGCAAGGAGTTTGGAATTGAGCTGCTGCCCACGATCGAAGAGGTGGTGGAGCGCAGCGATTACCTGATCGTGCTGTCCCCGGATAATCCGGAATTCCATGAGGAGCTGTCCCAGCTGCCGCTGCAATCCGGCAAGCCGACCTATATCGATAAGACGTTCGCGCCTGACCGCGAAACGGCCATCCGCCTGTTCGATCTGGCAACAAAGCACGGAACGCCGATGTATTCGACGTCCGCCCTGCGTTTTGCCAGCGAATACACGGAGCTGGACCGAAGCGACATCCAAACGATCAGCAGCTGGGGGCCGGGCGCCTTCGCCAATTATTCGATTCATCAGATCGAGCCGATCGTCAGCCTGATGGGGACCAGCCCGAAGCGGGTGATGTATATCGGAACGCCTGACTCCCCTGCCCTGCTGATCGATTTTGGCGATGGACGTCAAGCCACCGTGAATCATCTTGGGGATAATTGTCCTTTTACCTTGGGGATAAAGAATGGCGACGGGGGCTTCAAGCAGGTCACCGCGAATTCGAATTTCTTCGCCTTGTTCATCGAGAATCTGGTGAATTTCTTCGAAACGGGCGAGCCTGCCGTCAACCCGGCAGAAACGGTCGCCGTCATCACGATTATCGAGTATGGATTGAAGGCGGCTGACACCCCTTATGTGTGGGTGGATTTGCCTCAATAGCAAAACCAAGGGTTCGTTACACATAGAAATATATAAAAAGAGCTGCTCCAACAGGCCGTAAGGGCCTGAGGGCAGCTCTTTTTCATAAAACCAAGCCAGCTTTGAAATCCAATTCTGAAGAGTTATACTTCTTTCCGCTGAAAATAGACGAAGCCCGCGAGAAAGAATAGTAGAAACCCTCCCGCCACGACGGTCATGAGGCTTTCGAACGGCAGGTTGAATGCACCGAAATCGGCTTGACCCGCGGGCATCATCGCCAGAAACGGCTGCGTCCACGGATAGTAAGGGGCATACGTCTGCGAGTTGGCTACCAGCATGTTCGGTATGGTGAAAACGACGTTCAATGCCAGCGGAGCGGCAAAGCTGCTCCAGGCCGTTGAGACTCCAAGCTGCAGCGCGGCAAGCGGCAAGCAGGCAACCCAACCGCCAAGCAGGCAGCGCAGCAGCATTTCCCACGGAATCGGAGCAGCCACCTTGTGGATCAAACCGGCTCCCAGCACGGCGCCCATGAACAGTAACTGGACGACGGCCAGCAGTATGGCTACCACCGAGAATTTCGCAAAATAGACGGCGCCGCGTGAAACCGGCAGGACGAGCAGCTGTTTCCATCCCCCGCCCGAATGCTCATACCGGCATACCATGGCACTGAATATCCCCGTCAGAATCGGGAGCAGCAGCATGGCATGCAGAATGATCATAATGCTGATCAGATATTCCCATGGCGCCAGCTCCTCAGGCTTTCCGTTTAATATGCCTAGCAGCATGACCAGGACCGCGCACAGGAAGATTTGCGGCCACAGCTTCGATTTCGACAGCTTAAGCCACTCTGCGGATACCGCTCTTAGATAGGATGCCATCTTAGTCCACATCCTTTCGGTTAAAATGAATCAGGCCAGCGCATGCGATCACCGCGCCCAGCAGCAAACCCGCTCCGATGACGCGGGCTTCTCCCGGCCCCATGTAAGCCAGCAGCGGCCATTTTAGCGGCATCCAATCAGGAAACTGCAGGGCGAACATCGACACGACCGAGGCGGTAATCCCGATTCCGACCGCGATCCCCTGGTTCTTAAGCGTCAAAGACATCCACAGCTGAAAGGCCAGCATGGGAAGCGCCGCGAATAACTGCACAAAGCCAATGCGCAGCAGATCGACATACGGCATTTGATCTGCCCCCATCCCCAGTATGATGCCGAGTACGGCGGTGCTGATCGACAGAAGGAAACAGGATACGCAGAGAATCAGGAAGGCCTGCACGAACTTGGCACTGAATACCGCCGTTCTGGATATAGGCAGTGCCAGCAGCTGCTTCCACGAGCTCAGCTGATGCTCCACGTTGGCCATCAGCGAGCAGACCAGCGTGATCCCGAGGAACAGGGCAATCGGCACAAAGAAGAGCACGTTCTCCAGCAGCCCGCCCCAAGGATCCGCCGCGTAGGATTTCATCAGGTAATCGTATCGAAGTCCGAAGTTCAGCCCTTGCATCGCTGCCAGCCCGACGGGACCGAGCGCAGCGAGAAACCAGATGCCCTTGCCCCGGATCTTCAGCCAATCGGCGGAAAGCGCACGGAACATCATACCCGGCTTCCCTCCCCTACGATCTGCATGAAGATATCCTCCAGCGACCTCCGCTGCTCTTCCACCCGGTATACCGCATGCTGGTTCTCCACCAGGCGCTTCACGAGCAGCGCGATTTTGGCATCCTGCATGCTCTCCAGCTCCAGCATCTGGTTCCGCAGGACGCCTTCGCAGCCTAAGTCTAGGGCTAGTCCAAGCGCTGCCTCTGGCTCGGATACCGATAAGCGGAAACCGCTGGACGCCGTGGATACCAGATTGTCGATCGTATCCTGGAACACCATCCTTCCTTCGCGGATAATGCCGACTTTGTCCGCCATCAGCTCGACCTCGCCCAGCAGGTGACTGGATACCAGCACGGTAATGCCGTATTGGCGCGGCATATTCTTGATCAGCTCCCGGATTTCATGGATGCCGGACGGATCCAGGCCGTTGGTCGGCTCATCCAGAATGAGCAGCTCCGGATTGTTCAGCAGGGCGGCCGCGATGCCAAGACGCTGCTTCATCCCAAGCGAGTATCCCTTAACCGGGCGCTTGGCCTCCTTCGTCAAGGAGACGATCTCCAGCACTTCCGCGATGCGGGATTTCGGGCCGCCGGTAATCCGGCGGATCGCTTCCAGATTCTCTACGGCCGTCAAGTGGCCGTAATACGATGGGTACTCCACGAGCGATCCGGTCCGGCGCAAAATGTCCATTTTTTCGCTCTTTAAATCCTTGCCGAACAAATGAATCGCGCCACGCGTCGGTTGAATGAGTCCAAGCAGCATGCGGATGGTCGTTGTTTTCCCGGCGCCGTTCGGTCCAAGGAAGCCATAAATGTCGCCGCGTGCGATCTCCAGGTTCAAATCCACGACCGCTGCGCGCTTTTTGTATATTTTATATAAGCCTTTTGTTTGAATGACGAGTTCCGTCACGTTCATCACCTCAGGTATACATCCTACATGTCCAAGGTTAAATGCCGGTCGGCCCCAAGTTTAAATTTTCTTTAAAAAAGCGGGCAGCCTATCCAACGTTTTAACAAGTGTCCGTATATGATATAATTAATTTGCCGAAACGCTTATGGCGTCCGTACAGGGGGGCTACCTGACGCTGATGATGGCATGCCGATCACTTTTCTCTCTCATCGATCGATTCACCGTTACGATTGGAGCGTGGTTAACCATGAATATGCATGTTTTCGTTCGCCTTGATTTCAGAATGGATCTCTCTTTGAGTCTAGCAGCTGTAGCCTGCCTTGCTTATGAACCCAGTTCACTGACGAGCTCGTGAAACTCGAGCGAAAAGCAATGGTACGAAGACGCCTTATAGGGCGTCTTTTTCTGTTATTGGCAGCAAAAAAAAGAGGAACCGATAATCGTGCCGGCTCCTCTTTTTATCTATTCAACCAAGGCCTCAGCACCCCTGATGGAATGCTTGATAGCCCAGCGCTTGATTGCTCAACGCTTCCAGATGCGGATCCTCGTTCCCTCCTCCGAGCTTTCCACATGGCTTTCCAGCCCCATCTCCCTAGTCAAGTGGTCCACGATGGCCAGGCCGATGCCCGTGCCTTTGTTGCCGGAATCGCTTTCGATCCCCGGCCCATGGTCCGAAATGACGAGGACGCCCTCAAGTCCTTCCCTCTCCTCGGTATGAATGCCGATGTACTGCCCGGATCGGGCGTGGCGAGCGACATTTTGGAACAGATTATCGAGGAGCCTCCGGAACCACAGCACGTCTACGTTCCAGTGGAGCGGCTCGTCTCGCACCTGGATGTCAGGCTCGATTCCCGCCTTCTCCCATACCGGATACCAGGCTGCGGCGCTTTCCTTGACGATTCGCAGCACGTCTGCAGATTCCATGTTCAGCTGCACTCTGCCGCTGGTCAGCAAGTTGTAGGACAGCAGATTGTCGATCAGGCCGCCCAAATCGGCGATTTTCGATTCAATGAGTGACAGCGATTCTTTCCCCTTCGGGCTCAGCGGCTCCCTTTCCATGGAGAAAATATGGCTTCGAACCACCGTCAGCGGGGTTCTGAGATCATGGGACAGATTGGCGATCAGGGATTTGCGCAGCTCTTCTTCCTCGCGCTGGCGGCGCTGCCCCTCTTCCAACTGGATGACCATATCGTTATAGCCCTCTTCCAGCTGTCCAATCTCGTCATACTTGGTTAACGTAACCGGCTGCGGTATGCCCGTCGTCGCATGGGACGACGTCATGGCCGAACGAAGCCGCAGCAGCCGCTTGCGTATACGCACGAAGAACAGCCAGGAGACCAGAATGAACAGGCCGGACATCGACGCCGTGAACAGCCCGTACAGCGCCGTCTCACTCGCAATGGGCTGCTGGACATTAAGGTATTTTCTCGGCAGCTGCATGACCATGAAGCCTTCTCCCGATCCCTCTCCCCCGATAAAAGCCACGGAGGTGAACGGGTCGCTATCCAGGGAGTTTTTCATAAATTGCACGGTATAGGGCGCGCTCCATACCTCGGGCAGGTTAGGCTGCACCGGCAGCTGCAGCCTGGTCTTATTGCCGCCATCCACCCAGAACATGGAGATCTCCGGATACTCCTGCCGTATCGAATTCAGCTTCTGCTCAATGGCCTCCGGCGAAGCTCCGCTTAATCCGGCTGCTTCCTCGTGCCACATTCTCTCTAACGCGGCACCGCTGGTATATTTCCCGGCCGGGGCCGGCGGCCGATCCGAGAAGGTATCGTTCACGAACCAGTAAAAAATCGACGCTAACGGAAACATGATCGGCATGAAAATCATGGCCATCAAAATCAGCAGCAAATACCGGTTGGTCAGCGAATTGCGGAACCTTCCCTTCTTCCTTTTCCATCTCATGCTCTCACCCGGTAGCCAAGCCCGCGAACGGTCTCAATAATCTCCGGGTTGGCGGGGTCCCGCTCGAGCTTCTCCCGGAGATACCGGATGTGGACCATCAGCGTCTTGTCCCCTTCGATATATGATTCTCCCCAGACCGACTCGTATATTTGCTCCTTGGTCATGACACGCCCCTGGTGCTGGAGCAGATACATAAAGATTTGATGCTGTTTGCCGGTCAGCAGCGTCTCCTCGCCGGTATCCTCGTTCACGATCCGATTCTCGTCTTCATATACCGATAAGTGCTTCACTCGGATGGGCTCCGCGGATTTCACGACAGACCGTCGCAGAAGCACCTCGAGACGGGCAGCCAGCTCGTCCGGGTGAAAAGGTTTTGTCAGGTAATCGTCGGCGAACTCAAGCCCCTGCAGCTTATCGTCAATGGAGGTTCGCGCCGACAGCATCAGGATGGGCAGTCCGGGATAGGCCTTTTTGAGACGCTGCCCGACCGTAAAGCCGTCCAGCCCCGGAAGCATGACGTCCAGAACAACGACCGCGCACGGAGCCGCTTCCTGTACGGCCTGTTCTCCGCTCAGCAGCCACCGCACCTCGTATCCCTTGTCCCTGAGAAATTCGCTGACCCATCCGCCGATCTCCCGGTCATCCTCAATATATAGAATGCATGCGCTCATGGTAAATCTTCCTTTCCGTACGAACATTCGTATCTCCCCATGAGGGGTTATTCTATAGCCTTTAAGTCAAAAAAAGGCCCTTGCAAGCTTTTTTTTATGTATGCCGTAAATTCATCTTTTGTCATTGTAACATGGGATCCCCGATGTTCATGCATCCGATTTGCTAACCTGCCGTGCTCCCTCGGGAATATCCTGTTCTCCGGCAAACCGGCGGAGCTTCTGGAGAGCCCGCATTCCGTGACGGCCAATTATTTGCGGCAGTTTCGGGCTTAGTCCTCTGAGTAGCCTAAGGGCTTGGATGTCAAACAAGACCCCGAGCACGCCTCCTTCCAGGGGCTCGGGGTCTTGTTGTGTTTTGCTGGATAAGGCAGGATCGCAGCCTATTCCAAAATAACGGTCGTATAAGGCGGCAGTGTTAAACTGCTGCCGTCCCATGCCGCGCTGTCGTCGGTGGTTCTCGCCAATGACCGGAAATCCGCAGATCCGTTCTTGGATGCCAGGTCCACGGTCTGCTCCGTGCCTGAAAGGTTATGAACCACTAAGGCCCCGCTCTCGTTTGTCCGGCGGATATAGGCCATCACTTGCTGGTTCCCTGACGCATAAGATTCAATCGTGCCGCTGTTCAGGGCAGGCATCTCATTCCGCCACCGGATCAGCGTGCGATAGCGGAACAGCAGGGAATCCTCGTCTCCGGTCTGCTGCTCTACGCCTTGGACCTGATCGCCGCGGTTATGCGTAAGCGGCTCCCAGTTCGTCTGTCCCTTATCGCTGCCCGTATTGGACCAGATCATCGGCTCCCGGATTTGCTCGTCCGGCTTCGCTCCCTTCATCCCGATCTCTTCGCCGTAATAGATAAACGGATTTCCCGGCATTGTCAGCAGGATGCCGGCAGCCATCTTGGCGTGGTTCACGTCATCCTTCAGCTGGGACATGACACGGTTCATGTCATGATTCGTCAGGAAGGCAGCATCCGTAAACTTGCCGTCCGATACCTGGCTGAACAAGCCATATGTCCGCTCCAGGGTGAAGGCCAGGTTGTTATCCTTCTCGTTCATGGCGGCACCGACGATGCTCTCGCCCAAGCCGAAGTTGAATCCGGAATCGAATGCATTCTCCAAATACGGCCCGATGACCGCAGCGGAATTATCCCAAATCTCCCCGACGATATAAGCCTCCGGGTTCACTTCATTCATGCTGGCTCGGAATTCCTGCCACCAAGCCGTATTCTTGGCCGTGGTCGCCTCGCCCTTATCGGACATCAGATCCTCGTAAATATGCTTGGCTGCATCGATCCGGAAGCCGTCGACGCCCAGCTCCAGCCAGAACTTCCCGATATCCTTCATCTCCTCGCGGACCTTCGGATTATCGAAGTTCAGATCCGGCATCCCGCCCCAGAACGTGCCCATGTAATGCGCCCCGTTCATCTCATGCCAAGGGGAGCCGCTTCCCGCCGCGCTGGATCCGGAAGGCGTTTTCCCTTGATCCTCGGCCCAGATGTACCAATCGCGGGTGCCCGAGGCCTTGTCTTTCGCAGCCTGCTGAAACCAAGCATGCTCCGTGCTCGTGTGGTTGACCACCAGATCCATAATGATCTTGATCCCGCGCTTATCCGCTTCGGCAAGCAGCGTCTTAAAGTCATCCAGCGTCCCGTAATCCGGGTGAATGGAACGGTAGTCGGTCACATCATAACCGTGATAGCTCGGCGAAGGATGGATCGGCATCAGCCAAATCCCCGTCACGCCAAGATCCTCCGAGGTTTCCGGATTTCCGTCATTCAAATAATCCAGCTTCTCGATGACCCCTTGCAAGTCACCGATCCCATCCCCATCGGAATCATAGAATGAACGCACGAAAATTTCATAATAGACGTCGGAGGACTGCTCATCCACCTCCGTTTTTCCTTCTGGCGCAGGCGCTTTCGTATTCGGTTGTTTCGATTCCGAAGCCGCCGGCGGCTTCGCTTCCTCTTGCGGCGCAACCGCGGTGCCGCTGCAGCCTGCAAGCAGGCTTCCCGTAAGCGCAAAAGCCGTAAGCCATATCGGCAGAGCCCTGCGTCTTCCCCATGTATTTCGTATCACGCTGTTTCCCCCTGTTCGCTCACGCAGCTGATATTCATCGAGTCATTCCGCTTATGTAATCTAAAGTATCTTCATGTATAATCAGAAGCGCAAACGTTTGAATTAAAAAGCACTAGATATTTCCAATAAAACGGTTACATAATAAGGTCTGGCTTTAATTCCATCTTCAGCGGTTGATAACGGCCTGTTTTTGATCCCACTCTATCATAACCCACACTTTCGTTTTGTTAAATCGTTTGCACAATGCCATTTTAAGTTGTTTTCCGGTTTTTTCGGGCCATAATACCGGCCTTTCTTCCGTTTTCTAATCCTTGCTTCTTTTTTGATGCATTTGTGAAATAATTGCGTTGGACTGACTTGGATACGTATTTACAAGCCTATCGATTAACGTTAATATAGCAGTGTGAAACCGTTTAACATACCGGATCAATATGCCTTTAGATCAATAGGTATCCACGTATACACAGGGCCTGACAGACCCACAATTTAATAAAGAGGAACGGTCGGCGAACAGCGGAAAGTTACTCTTGTGAAATAAGGGAGACTCCAGTAGTCGCTTTCTTATTTTCAAAAAAACGCAAACGGTTCCACTGGAGGTCCTATTATGTCAGTAACGATAAAAGATGTCGCAAAACGAGCGGGCGTATCCCCCTCCACCGTCTCTCGGGTGCTTTCCAACCATCCAAGAATCAGCCGCGAAACCTCGCGCAAGGTGAAAGAGATCATGGAGGAAATGGGCTACCATCCCAATATTATGGCCAAGAGCCTTGTTTCCAAAACGACAGAAAGCATATGCGTCATTCTGCCGAAACCCGCGGAGGAATTGTTCCTCAACTTATTCTTCATGGAGCTGATCCGCGGTATCGTCACCCAAGCGAACCGTTCCGGATACGATGTCGTTCTCAGTTCGGGCGGCAACGAGAAAGAGGAAGTCGAAGCCGTATCCCGCCTTCTTAACGGCCGCCGCGTCGACGGCGCCATCTTGCTTTACTCCAGGCAGGACGACCAGGTCGTTGATTTTCTGAAATCGAACAACTACCCGTTCGTGCTTGTCGGCCGGAGCGAGAAATATCCTGACCTGTTATCGGTCGATACCGATAATGTGCAGGCGGCCTATGATGCAACCAAGCATTTGATCTCGCTTGGGCATCAGCGGATCGGTTTTGTCAGCGGGCCGCCAAACCTGATCGTATCCCAGGACCGGATGAAGGGCTACGGAAAGGCACTCGCCGATGCAGGCCTTGAAATGAGAAAAGAATGGATTGTCGAAGGCGAGTTCCTGCAGGAGAGCGGCTATCGCGCCATGTCCTTTTTCATGAACCTGCCCGAGCGGCCGACGGCGCTTGTCATTGTCGACGACATTGTCTCTTTCGGCGTGGTTCGCGGACTGCACGAGCTGGGGTATAAAGTTCCCCAGGACGTATCGATCATCAGTTTCAACAACATCTCATTGACCGAACTATCGACCCCGCCGCTGAGCAGCGTTGACATCGGCATCTATAACCTGGGTTATACCGCCTCGCAGGCGTTGATCCAGACGATTCGCAACGATGACAACACGATCCTGCCGCACCGCTATATTATTCCGCATCGATTGATGATCCGCGAATCCTCGATGTTTTCGCCGCCGAAATCTTGAGTGTCGACGAATTTGCGGAGCATAGCAAGAAGTACTTCAAAATAAAGAAGCATCCTGGTGCTTCCTTTATTTTTGCAGCTTGGTTCAAACGTTTGCACTAATTCCTTAAGGAGGATGATCATGTCAACCCTATCCGCTTGTTTATTCGATCTAGACGGTGTGCTCGTGGATACCGCCAAGTATCACTACATTGCCTGGAAGCGTCTTGCCGGAGAGCTTGGCTTTGAATTCACGGAGCAGGACAACGAACGCCTGAAGGGAGTAAGCCGCATGGCTTCCCTCGATATTCTGCTTGAGGTTGGCGGAGTATCGCTGGATGAAGACGCAAAGCTGGCGCTGGCCGAGAAGAAGAATGCTTGGTATGTCGAGTATATTTCCAATATGGACGAATCCGAGATTTTGCCTGGAGCCCTCGAATTTATCCAAGCCTTGAAAGACCGCGGCATCAAGGTTGCGCTGGGCTCCGCCAGCAAGAACGCGATGCTGATCCTGAACAATACCGGCCTGACGCCTTACTTCGACGCCATCATCGATGGAACGAAGACCAGCCAAGCAAAGCCGGATCCCGAGGTATTTACGCTGGGAGCTCGCGAGCTTGGCGCCGACCCTGACGCCTGTGTCGTATTCGAGGATGCCGAGGCCGGAATCGAAGCCGCCATCCGCGCGGGAATGCGCAGCGTCGGCATCGGTTCGCCCGAAACCTTGGGGCGCGCCAACCTCGTCCTTCCTTCCCTGGAAGAGTTAACGGTGGACCGACTGCTGGAGTTATAAACGTGTGAGCACATGCGTTTACAGCATTCAGCAGCATCATCCCATATAGATATGCAACCATTTTTCCTAAACCTAAAGGAGCCGATGATTGTGAAACAATATTTAAAGCTTGATGAATGGTCAATTATTGAAGAGGGCTTTGATCCTCACACGCATGAAATTTCAGAGAGTATCTTCAGTATCGGTAACGGATTCATGGGCCAACGCGCCAACTTTGAGGAGTCCTATAGCGGTTCCTCCCTGCAGGGCAGTTACATGGCCGGGGTGTATTATCCGGATAAAACACGCGTAGGCTGGTGGAAGAACGGTTATCCTGAATACTTCGCCAAAGTGCTGAACAGCACCAACTGGATCGGCATCGGCATTGAAATCGACGGCACGCCGCTGGATTTGGCCAAATGCACGGTGAAGGATTTTGTGCGCGAGTTGAATATGAAGGAAGGCTTCCTCTCCCGCCGCTTCACCGCTGTCTTGGAAGACGGCAAGGAGCTCCAGATCGAGGCGGTTCGCTTTGTCAGCATTGTACGCCACGAGATCGGTGCCATCCGATATGCCGTAACGCCGCTTAATTTCGCTGGAGAGCTTACGGTTACGCCTTATCTCGATGGCGATGTGAAGAACAAAGACTCCAACTATGACGAGAAGTTCTGGCTGGAGGTATTCAAGGAAGCCGCGCAAGGCGCGGCCGCATTGACCGTAAAAACCAAAAAGCTCGATTTCCATGTTACCTCCGTTATGTCTTATTACCTTGTTAAGAACGGGGCGAAGCTGGATCTTCAAGCCGAGCTGATCGAGAAAGAGAAATATGCCGCGAACCGCGTAAGCGTCCCCGTATCCGAAGGCGAGGCCGTCACCATCTATAAATACGTGGCCAACGTCACTTCCCGCAATCATGGATTCGGCGAGTTGGTGGATGCTGCGCGTGCCGTGCTGGAACCGGCGGTGGAGACCGGATTTGAACAGCTGCTGAAGGAGCAGGCAGATGCCTGGGGCGACAAATGGAAGGAAAGCGATATCGTCATCGAAGGCGATGTGGCGGCCCAGCAAGCGATCCGCTTTAACATTTTTCAGCTGAACCAAACCTACAGCGGCGAAGACGACCGCCTGAACATCGGGCCTAAGGGCTTTACCGGGGAAAAATACGGCGGCAGCACCTACTGGGATACCGAGGCTTATTGCCTGCCGTTCTATCTGAGCACCGCCGATGCCAGCATCTCGCGCAACCTGCTGATCTATCGTTATAAGCACCTGGAAAAGGCGAAGGAAAATGCCAGAAAGCTCGGCTTCACCAAAGGGGCGCTCTATCCTATGGTGACGATGAACGGCGAGGAATGCCATAACGAGTGGGAGATTACGTTTGAAGAAATCCACCGTAACGGCGCGATTGCCTATGCCATCTATAACTATGTCAATTATACCGGCGACTTCTCTTACCTCGGCCAATACGGTCTGGAAGTGCTCGTGGAAATCTCCCGTTTCTGGGAGGAGCGCGTGAATTACGTGCCGGCGAAGGACCAGTATATGATGCTGGGCGTCACCGGCCCGAACGAGTACGAGAACAACGTCAACAACAATTGGTATACCAACCGCATTGCCAGCTGGACGATGGAATACACGCTCGACGTGCTGGAGTATTTGAAAGAGAATGAGAATTCCCGCTATGCCGAGCTTACGGCGAAGCTTGCCCTGCAGGATGCCGAAACGGCCAAATGGCAGGATATCATCAGCAAAATGTACTACCCGGTAGACGAGGAACTCGGCGTCTTCCTGCAGCAGGACGGTTTCCTTAACAAGGAGCTGGTTCCGGTGAAGGAATTGGACCCTGCCCACCTGCCGCTGAACCAGAACTGGTCCTGGGACCGCATTCTGCGTTCGGTGTACATCAAGCAGGCCGACGTGCTGCAAGGATTGTTCTTCCTTGGCGACCGGTACGACCTGGCTACGAAAAAACGCAACTTCGACTTCTATGAACCGTTCACGGTACACGAGTCCTCCCTCTCGCCATGCGTACACTCCATTCTCGCGTGCGAGCTCGGGTACCAGGAAAAGGCGTACGAGATGTACCTTCGTACAGCCCGCCTGGATCTGGACAACTACAACAACGATACCGAGGACGGCTGTCATACGACCAGCATGGCGGGAACCTGGATGTCGGTTGTGCATGGCTTCGGCGGCCTGCGCGTGAAGGACGGCGTATTGCATCTGAACCCGTTCATTCCGGGGCATTGGTCCTCCTTCTCCTTCAAGGTGATGTTCCGCGGATCCCGCCTGAAGGTTAACGTCAAAGGCCATGAAACCCTCATCGTGAACGAAACGGATACGCCCGCCGTCCTGAACGTGAACGGCAAGGAATACGCCATCAGCGGATTTGGAGAGGTAACGGCTGCAAGATAAAAGGCACTGGAGCTTCAATGCGCCGGCCCATACAAAAACAAGAGCCCTGGAAAATCTTCCAGGGCTCTTGTTTTTACAGAAAACGGGCTCCTCTACATCATGGCTCATTCTTGAAGAACCCGTCTTCGTCCATGTCAGGCATCATCTGCAGGTTCGGCTTCAGCCATAAGCCGGGATCAGATAAATGCCATCGCTTTGCGCCTCCGTGCGGGGGAAATGCCGATTATGTATGTTATGAATAGATCAGTTGAGTATGAGGATCACGCGGAGGGCGCTCGGCTGGCTTCCCAAACAAATACCCCTGCGAAAGCTCGATCCCGATATCTCGGCAAAAATGAAACTCCTCCCGTCTCTCGATGCCTTCTGCAAGCACCATGGCCCCGAAATCATGAGCCATGTTCGTGATCATTTCGAGCTGCTTCTGCTGGGCGGGATTTCGATCGCAATGGTCGATAAGACTCCGGTCGATCTTCACATAATCCGGCTTAAGCTTAATCATCTGCTCCAATGTGGAATAACCTGCGCCGACGTCATCCATGGCAACCGAGATGCCGTGGCTTCGATATACCTCGAATATCGACTGCAAATGCTTCACATCGTCGATCTTCTCGGTTTCCACCACCTCGAATACGAAATCCCTCGGATCCAGATGGAGCCTGTCGATCGTATTGAAGGTGTGGCTCAGACACATCTGCGCATCGTATATCGAGGACGGCAGGAAATTCACGAACCGCTTCACGCCGATCGGAAGCCACTCGGCACTGGTCTCAATCGCACTGGTGCGTGCCGCCTGGTCCAGGAATGAATGCAGTCCGGTTTTTCGGGCTGTCTCAAACAGCTCGTACGGCTGGAACCGGAGTCCCCACTCTACCGGTCGAAGGAGAAATTCATAGGCCACGATCTGCTCGTTTGGATCCACGATGGGCTGCATGTAGCTCGTAAACTGCTTATGTAAAATGACATTCACCATATCATAATGCTCCATCTGCAGTTCGAACTTCTGCATAGGGATCCACGAATGCCGGATTTGCGGAGCTCCTCCACGGGTAACACAGAAGGACAGCTCTTGACGAATCTTCAGCGGAAGGGGTTGCAGACACTCGATGATGGAGATCAGGTCCGCTCGTACCTTGTAGTTCACAGCACAACCCTCATTGTTCTCTTGTACCGCGTAGCCGTTCACTGCCAGCAATTGAATAAGCTCACCACTTGCAGGCTTCATATGAATGGTCCCCTGGTCCTCAATCGGTTCAAAGGTGCTGCAATTGTCGCAAATCATGTTCGTCCTCCTTGGCAAGCTAGCTCTCACTATGCTTCTTATCGGCATTTTGAATATGATTTCTTTGCATTTTATGGATTTTATATCGAAGTTATGACCTATTTTGCGAGAAATGCGCAAGATTCGTGCAATGATTGCGCTAAATTCTACAATAATCGACTTATATTGCTCTTAACAACACATTGTCGATATCCGAATCTTTTGTCTATTCGACTTTTTGATCCAACAGCTGCAGCAGCATCGTTCGTTCCACATCGAAATGCCAGCGGGCGTTTCGCTCTTTGGCCGCATACATCGCTGCATCCGCGCGACCGATCAGCTCTTGGTCGTTCCTGGCATGATCCGGATAGACCGCGATGCCGATGCTCGGCGTGGTTCGGACCTCATGCCCTTCCAGCTCATACGGCTCGCTCAGCATCGTCCAGATCTCTTCCGCCATCCAGATCAGTTCCTGATCCTCGCCGGCCGGATGAATCACTACCGTAAATTCGTCCCCTCCTAAACGGGAAACCAGAACGCCTTTGGATTCAAGGGTTTGAAGACGGGTCGCGACCTTGCGAATCAGCAAATCGCCGGCACGATGGCCGTAGCGGTCATTCACTCGTTTAAAACGGTTCATATCCATATATAGAAGCCCTACGCGGGAACCCGCACGGTCCGCCTCCTGCAGCGAGCTCGACAGCCTCGCGTTAAAGTAGCGGCGGTTATAGAGTCCCGTAAGATCGTCGCGATGCGCCAAGGTCTCGCTCTGCATCAGGCTTTGATGCAGCCGGTCAAACAAGCGGTCATTCTCGAACTGGATCAGGATCTGCCTGATCAGAATCAGGATGACGCACAGGGATAAGCCGGTAAAAAGCCCGTTCCACCCTCCGAACCGCTGCACCATAAGGGCAAACATCCCGCCAAGCACGCTGTAGGGAAGCAGATATCTTACGATCAGATTTCCGAACGAACGGGGCTCCCTCTCATCCAACGATTGATTTCGGGCATCGGGAGCTGACCGCCCTCCTGCCAAACCAATGATGAATACCGATAACGTATACAGTGGGTACAGGTATGAACGAACTTCAACACCCTTATAATCGACGAGATACATATGCAGAACATCGGCGGCAATGTACATGCTCCCGCCGAGGCATATCAGGAAGACCGCCCGTTTCCTTAACTGTCCTGTGTTAAAATACAACACCAAGGTGAAGAAAATAAGCACCGTTGCGCACAGCGGGTACAGCATGTCCACCCACAGCTTTCCCCATAAGGCTTCATTCGCCAAACCGTTAAGCTCGGGCTTGATGAAATATTCCCAGCCTACCGTCATGACCGTTATGCCAACGATCACGATATCCAGCATAAACCGCACTCCCCGAAACGAACCTTGTACGTGCCGGAACAAATAAATGAGGGCACCTGCAAACAGGATGATTTCGAATCCCCAGAATAATTGAGTCAAAATTGTACGGGAAGCGCTCTCTTTCCCCAGCCAAAAATAACAAGCATCGATGATTCGAGCCGAGGCATCCGCCATCAGCCCGGCACTTGCGATAAGCCAAAACCTTCGAAGATGCGGCTCGTAATGCCGACTGATCCGTAGTAAATAGACGGAAGCGGCAGCGGAAGCCATAATGACTAGAACACGCTGAAGCAATAAAGCATCAGGCATCCACAGAACGGTCATTATCTGAATGAATGCATATATGATGGCGAGTCGAATCCACAGATGATCTGCTGGAGTTGGACTCATAAGCATTCCTCCTCGGCCAAAAGGCAAGCTTTCTTCAATGCTTGTTTGTTAGGTCTTTTGAATTAATAGTTATAGTTCTCATGATACTTTTTACCCACCTAAAAGTAAAGATGAGGAAATGAAAGAAAGACCATCGATTCTACTCTATTAAACCATCGCGCTCCAAAAGCTTTCCGTCCTCAAGGCCCACTTGACGTATAGGAATTATATGATAACATTTCAGTCATATCTCATATGAATCGGAAAGGGTGTTTAGCCTTGTCACAGAAACGATTGGATCATGTCGGCATTGTCGTCCGGGACCTTGAAGCCACGATTGCTTTTTACACAACCGTCGTCGGACTTGAACTGAAAGATCGCCTTACCCATACCAATGGCGTCATCCAGCTGGCATTCCTCGGATTTAACGGCAGCGACGAAACGGAAGTCGAGCTTATCCAGGGCTACAGCGACACGCTTCCCGCAGAAGGCACCGTCCATCATTTCGCCGTCAGCACCGATAACATCGAAGCGGAATATGTGCGCGTACAGGGACTGGCCGTACCTCATCTTGACGAAGAAATCGTAACGCTTCCGAACGGGTACCGCTATTTCTTCGTCCACGGTCCCGAAGGAGAATGGATTGAGTTCTTCCAGCGCTAACCGCTGCCGAACAGGATCCTATCAAAATGCTTCATCCCGTGAATGGTTAACGGGGTTCATTCTTCCAACCGCACAAGCCATGCCCAATACGAAGACCTGCCTCGTTCGCATCCCCTTCCGAACTAGACAGGTCTTTGCGTTAGGACTATAATAACGGATGTAACGTCCGAAACTTCATAAATCCCGGGGGAGCTGGAATTTGGCCGGCTGAGAGTGTATCCGATGATACTGACCCTTACACCTGATCTGGGTAATGCCAGCGTAGGAAGTCCATGTTTGCGGCAGCTATGATTTGCCGTGGTATACACTTACGCCGTCATGCGTCCTGATATCATTCAGGGCGCTTTTTTTGTGGAGTTAACGAGGTCATAGAAAGAGAAAGAGAATTCAAAGGAGAGAAGACAAGATGAAGAAGGGAAAATGGATGGCGCTGCTTCTCGCTTGCGCCCTGCTGATGGTTGCGGCGGGATGCGGTACAGGCGTACAGAACGAAAATACAGGTACCGAAGGCGCAGACGGCCAGGCGGCCGAAAAGCTCCGCGACGTACAGCTGATGCTCGATTGGTCGGCCAACACAAACCACACCGGACTGTATGCAGCCAAGGAGCTCGGGTATTATGAGGAAGAAGGGCTTAACGTCCAGATCGTCCAGCCAGGGGCCGGCGGAACGGATACGCTGGTCGCATCCGGCAAGGTGCCGTTTGGCATCAGCTACCAAGAAGGCGTCACGCTTGCCAGAACCCAAGGCCTGCCGCTTGTCTCCATTGCGGCGATTATTCAGCATAATACATCCGGCTTTGCCGCCCCCAAGGACAAGGGGATCGTCAAGGCTGGCGATTTTGAAGGGAAATCCTACGGCGGCTGGGGCTCGCCTGTTGAGGAAGCCGTCATGAAATCCATCATGGAGATCGACGGTGCCGATGTCAGCAAAGTAAATATGGTTAACATGGGCGATGCCGATTATTTTACGGCCGTCAAACGCGATATTGATTTTGCCTGGATCTTCTATGCCTGGACCGGTATCGAAGCCGAGCTCCGGAACGAGCCGCTTGACATGATCTATGTGAAGGACTACTCCGAGCAGCTTGACTATTACACGCCGGTGATCGTAACGAACGAGAAGCTGATCCAGGAGGACCCGGAGCTTGTCAAAGCATTCATGCGGGCGACCTCAAAAGGATACGACTATGCGATTCAACATCCTGAGGATGCGGCTGCCCTGCTGACGAAGGCCGTTCCCGAACTGGATGCCGAGCTGGTTCATGCCAGCCAGAAATGGCTGAGTCCCCGCTATCAGGATGATGCTGCCCGCTGGGGCGAGCAGAAAGCCGAAGTATGGTCGGGGTATGCAGACTGGATGTTTGAACGCAAGCTGCTCGAGAAGGAGCTTGATGCGGACAGCGCCTTCACCAATGAATTTTTACCGGAGAAACCATAGGATGCATTTAATTTGGAAGAGAGACGGCCTGTCCGACAGGCTGCCTCTCTTCCATTACAATATAGCTTGCATGAAAGGATGAGTTTAGATGGCAAACACCCTCTTGAGCATACAAGTGATACCCAGAACGCCGGATGGAGGCGACAGCATTCCTTATGTGGATGAAGCGATTCGGGTCATTCAAGAATCGGGCGTGAAATACGAGGTCCATGCGCTCGAAACCACCTTGGAAGGAGAGCTTTCCGAGCTGCTGAAAATCGTTGAGCGCATGCATGAGGCGCTGGTGAAAGCGGGAAGTCCCAGCGTCATATCCCAGGTCAAAATCGCGCACCATCCGGGCGGCATCAGCATGGATAAGCTGACTGAGAAATACCGTCCATGAGAAAAGGCTGGTGGAGCTCCGTTTGGCCGCCCGCTGCGGCGGTCCTTTTCTTTTTGACGGTATGGCAGGCCGCGGTATCGGTATTCGATATAGAGCCGTATATTTTGCCGGCGCCGACGGCCATCGGGCATGAAGCCGCCACCGGCGCCTCCGGCCTATTTCAGCATACGCTGGCCACGCTGCAATTAACCCTGGTCGGATTTATGATCGGTACGGCGATCGGCCTTGTCATCTCGTTGGCCCTGCATCTGGTGCCTTTTCTCAAAACAGCCCTCTATCCGCTTCTTATTCTTAGCCAGAACGTGCCGACGATCGCTCTCGCCCCGCTCCTCATGATTTGGTTCGGCTTCGGCATGCTGCCCAAGGTTATCGTGATTACCCTGGTCTGCTTCTTCCCCGTAGCCGTTGCCGCCCTGGACGGACTGGCGCGTACCGACCGAACCATGATGAATTACATGCAGATGGCGGGAGCCACTTCATGGCAGATCTTCACCAAGCTGGAGCTGCCGCATGCGCTCCCCTCCATCTTCTCCGGGATCCGCATCGCGGCCACCTATTCGGTCATGGGTGCGGTGATCGGGGAATGGATCGGCTCGGACCGGGGCATCGGCTACTATATGATGCTGCAAAAATCCGGCTACCGCACGGACCGGGTGTTTGTTGCCATTCTGATCATCGTCCTGCTCAGCCTGCTGATGGTGCTGCTGATCACCCTGCTGGAGAAGCGCCTGATCCGCTGGAATCGAAAAGGCTAGAACCACGGTGAACGGACATTTTCCAACCTATATAAAAGGAGGCTGTTTAGCGACATGACATATCAAGTATCCCTGCCGGATCATGACGGGCAGCGCCGGTCATCTACCGCGGTCCCGCCAGCGCCTGCCCTTGAGGTTCGCAGCCTTCATATCACCTTCCGCGAACGGCGCAGCGAAGTGCACGTGCTGGATGGCCTTTCGCTTCAGGTGCAGCCCGGGGAATTCGTCTCCTTGATCGGTCCTTCAGGCAGCGGAAAGAGCACGCTCTTCCATATCATCGGGGGGTTAACGGCTCCGGATGCGGGCTCCGTACTCATGGACGGTCAGGACGTGACCGGAGAGAAAGGCCGCATCGCCTATATGCCTCAACAGCCGGCCCTCTTCCCTTGGCGTACGGTGGAGGACAACGTGCTCCTTCCCGAGGAGCTGAGAGGCACCTCGAAAACCGCCGCCAGGGAAAATGCCCGCAGCTGGATGGAACGGGCCGGGCTTGCCGGCTTCGAGAAGGCGTATCCGCATACCCTTTCAGGGGGGATGCAGCAGCGGGCCGCCTTTCTGCGCGCGCTGATGAGTCCGCAGGAGGTTATGTGCCTGGACGAACCGTTCAGCGCGCTCGACGCGCTGACACGCGGCGATATGCAGCGCTGGCTGCTCGATATCTGGGAGGATACGCGCCGTTCGGTGCTGATGATTACCCATCATATCGAGGAAGCGCTGCTGCTCTCGGACAGCATCTATATCCTGTCGGCGCGGCCCGGGACGATCCTGAAACGGGTAGAGGTCCCTTTTCCCCGTCCGCGCAGGGAAGACATCCTGAACGACCCGTCCTTTATCGCGCTAAAAACCGAAATCTCCGCCATCATGCGCGAAGAACAGCACAAGCGTTGAGCCGCATAGGCAGGATACAAATGCCTAAGCTCCTGTATCCATTATTCAAGAGCGCTTCTCGGAGGCGTACAAGCGAGGTGATGTAACGATGAAATCATTCACGCAGACGGAAACGAATCCCCCTCTGCTGGACACCCATATTCATCTGGATTCTTATGCCTTCTCCGATCAGCAAACGATTCTTGCGGATATCCGCAAAAGCGAAGTTCAGTCCATCATCTCCGTTTCCATGAACCTGGCTTCCAGCAAGCGAAACCTGGAGCTGGCCAGGGAGTACGGACCGTTTGTGCGGCCGGCATTTGGTTATCATCCGGAACAGCCCGTCCCTTCCCCTGAAGAAACCAAGGAACTGCTGGATTGGATGGCTAATCATGTCGACGACATGATTGCCGTCGGAGAGGTCGGCCTGCCCTATTATGCCAGGCTGGAAGCCGAAACGGAGGGCCGGCCGTGGGATAACCGCCCTTACGAATGCCTGCTTGAGCAATTTATAGCATTTGCGAAGCGGCATCATAAACCGGTTATTCTGCACGCTGTATATGAAGATGCGGATACCGCATGTGATTTGCTCGACAAATATGGCGTCACCCGCGCCCATTTCCATTGGTTCAAGGGCTCCCGTGACACCTTGCAGAGGATGGCGGATAAAGGCTGCTATATCTCCTTCACGCCCGACATTCTTTATGAGGATGAAATTCGCGATATTGCCCGTATGTATCCCGAGCATCTTGTCATGACCGAAACCGACGGCCCTTGGCCGTTCGATGGCCCGTTCACCGGACAGATGACCCATCCTAAGATGACGGCTTCCGCAGCGGCGGCATGGGCCGAGCTTCGCGGGCTGGCCGTTTCCGAGGCTCGCAGGATTTTTTACGAGAATGCGGTTAGACTTTACGATCTATAAAAAAAAGAATTCCCGTTCCATTCAAGCCGGTTGTTTACGCAATCGGTTTGTTTTCTTTAAGGAACCGGTTATATTGGTTAATCAGTTCATCGAGCACGATCGATTGCCTGAGGACTTTAGGATGGTTAAAATCACGATACCGCTGCTTCATTTTATGAAGCTTGTTTCTTTCCTGCTCGATATCAAACCTAATGCCTTCCTTCGTTTTCATGACTTTATGTCCTCCCCTCATGTAATATTTTATGCTTTAATGTAAAATTATAGGATGTTTGATGTTAGACATCAGGGGCCTAAAATTGAAAGGGACAGGTCCCAAGAAACAAAAAAAACCACAATGCGGGCTCACTCGCATTATGGTTTGGATTTCGGTTATTTCACAAATTTCTCCTGATACGCCTTCGAGATCTCCTCTGTAATCTCCTTCATCTTCGGATCGCTTTTAATCGTTTCGATCAATTTATCGTACGATTCAACCGGTTCCTTGCCGGTAATGACCATGACCCGCATATCCTCTACTTTCTTGGAAATCTCGGGATAGTATTTGTTATAGGCTTCGGAGTAGAGCTCGCCTGAAGGATTCGGCACCTTAACCGTCTTGCGCTCCGTAACGATCTCTACGTTTCGTTCATACACCTCGTCCGGCATCCCTACCGCATTGATGGCCATATCGTCGCTGACGAGGTGAATCATATTGTTCAGGTTTCCATCTCCCGTCTTATCGGTGACGGCTTGCGGCGTTGCGACCTTCTTTCCGTTCTCCAGATTGTAATGGACGCCTTCGATTCCGTAGGTCAGCATCTCGTTTCCTTCTTGGCTGTAGCCATAGTCGAAGAACTCGAGGATCTTCTTGACCTTGGCCTCAGGCACTTTCTTCGGAATGAGGTACACGCCATAGTACGGGGAGCCTGAAGGCGTATACTTTACCCCGTTGGCATTCTCCAAGTAAGCAAGCGGCATCAAATCCGCCTTGGGATCAACGTCCTTCACGGCTTTGCCGGTTACCCAGGCATGGTTCATGGACATGCCGCCAACCCCTGCCTTGGCGCTTCGCATCGTATCCATCACCTGGGAGAACTTCATGATGGCAAAATCTTTGGGGAACAGGCCCTCGTCATAAGCCTGCTTGATCCACAGCATGGCCTCCCTTGACGCGTCCGACGTAATAATCGGAGACAGGGTGTTATCCGGCTGGAGCTTCCAGCCCCCTTGCGTTTCATTAAAGATATTATAAATATACGCGAGCGCGCTCGGATTAGCGGCATACGGAATCTCATCCGCCTGTCCGTTACCATTCGGATCCTGTTCCTTGAAAGCCTTTAACACGTTATGGAACTCATCCAGCGTTTTTGGCGTTTCCAGCTGAAGGGCATCCAGCCAATCCTTGCGGATCATCGGGAACACCCCGCCCCCATAGCTTGGGTAGTAACGCGGAATCACGATGTTCTTGCCGTCCACCTTGGTGATTTCCCACATTTCCTTCAGCTCTTCGCGATTTAAATTGGGGTAGTCTTTGAGAAAAGGGGTCAGATCCCAGAAGACTCCCTGCTTCAGCATCTTCTGCAGCTGCGGGTTCTGCATCGTTTCCACGAAAGTAACCTCCGGAAGGTCGCCGGACGCAAGCATGACATTGATTTTCTCTTCGGCCGTGGATGGGGACAACCACGTAATATTCAACTTGGTATTGGTGCGTTTCTCCAGCTCTTTCCATAGCGGATTGGTGTTGTCTATGAATTCGGTGGCATAATTCAAGGTCTGTATCGTGATGCTTGTAGGTTCACTGCTGTCTGTCCCGCCCTCGCTGCCGCTCGAGGGACTCCCGCCGCGGCTGCCGCATGCGCTAAGCAAGAGCGAACTTGCTAAGAGCAGCACCCCCGACATTTTTAAAAACGACTTGCTCGGCTTTGCATCCATTTTTTTCATCATTAGACCTCCCTGTTTATGATACCTCTTTCCTGACTGACCATGTTGGAAAAAGAAAACCGTATATCGGATCATTCCTTGACGGAACCCACCATCGCCCCTTTGGCGAAGTGCTTCTGCAGGAATGGATACACTAACATGATTGGAACGGTAGCAATGACGACCGCTGCCATTTTCAACGTTTCCGTCGGAACCGGACGGTTCACCTGGAAGGCAAAGCCCCCGCCGCTTCCCGATCCCATTGTCGTGGGATCCACCAGCATATTTTGGAGCAGCACTTGCAGCGGCCACATCTTCTGGTCATTAATAAACATCAGCGCGTTGAAGTAAGTATTCCAATAGCCGACCGCGAAGAACAATCCGAAAGCCACCAGCGCCGGCAGCGACAAGGGCAGAATGATTCGCCAGAACACGCCGATATCATTGGAGCCATCGATCATCGCGGCTTCCTCCAGACTGTCCGGAATGCTGTCGAAGAATCCCTTCATGAGCAGCACATACCACGCGCTCGTCAAGCTCGGCAGGATCAGCGACCAGACGCTGTCGATGAGTCCCACATTTCGGACGACCAGATACAGCGGAACCAGCCCCGGCGTGAAGAGAAAGGTGATTAACACCATAATCATGATCGCCTTGCGAAACCGAAGCCGTTTTCGGGACACCGCGTAAGCCATCCCCCCGGTAACGAGCAGACTGAGCATCGTGCCGACCGTGGCCAGGAACACGCTTATGGAGATCGAGGTGACAAACAACCCGTTGGACAGTAAATGCTTGTAAGCATCCAGCGTCCAATCCCGCGGCCATACTATCAAGCTTCGTTGATAATACTCCACCGGATCGGTAAATGACAGAATAACGGTATAGTAAATCGGAAATATCGTTGCCAAACCGATGATCAGCAGCAGGCCGTTGTTTACGAAGCCGAAGAGCCCGGTTTTCCATCCTTTCTCATGCATGCTTTACTCCTCCTTGTCTTCGCCCGTCCTCTAGTACAGGCTTTCTTGACCGTATCGCCTCGCCAATCGGTTGGCCGAGACCACCAGGATGACGCCGACGATCGATTTGAACAACCCGATGGCCGTACTGTAGCTGAATTCTCCCTGCCTTATCCCCACCCGGTATACATAGGTATCGAACACTTCGGCTACATTGGTGACGGGCGCATTCATCATCAGATAGATCTGTTCGAATCCGGTATCCATGATCGTTCCCAGGCGGAGGATCAACAGAATCAGGATCACGTTGCGCATCGCGGGCAGGGTAATATGCCATATCCGTCTCATACGGCCTGCGCCATCCATGACGGCTGCCTCGTATAATTGCGGATCCACTCCGGCGATGGCCGCGAGGAAGATGATGGTCCCCCATCCGACTTCCTTCCAGATGGATTGTGCCGTCAGCATGCCCCAGAAATAGTTCGGATTGGAGAGAATATCGACCGTTCCCCAATCCATGGTAACGAGCCACTTATTGAACAAGCCCTCCGATTGCGAGAACATGAGGTAGGTCAGCCCATAGATCAATACCCAGGATAAAAAATGGGGGATATACACCAGCGATTGAATGGTCCGTTTATAGAAGGAGCTTCGTACCTCATTCAGCATCAAGGCTAAAATAATCGGCGCCGGGAAAAAGAAAATCAGGCTCAGGAAGCTAATCGCCAGCGTATTGCGCAGCAGCATCCAGAAGTCGTCGTTGGAGAAAAACCGGGCGAAATGCTCGAAGCCTACCCAAGGGCTTCCGAACACTCCGAAGTACGGCGAGTACTCCTGGAAAGCAATGACGAGATTCGTAATCGGAATATATTTGAAAATGATAAAAAAGATAAGACCCGGCAACGCCAGCATGTATAAATACTTGTCGCGAGCTACATCCGACCGGATCCGCCCCCACTTCGTTTTGGATTTCGCGGGTATAGGGGCGCTCCCGCTTCCTTTTGCCGACTGAACGGTTTCTTGTGCTTTCATCGATACTCCCTCACTTTCAGCCTTGTCGTCTCGTTCAAACCTACCGTTCGCGGAACGTATCCCTAATGTAAACGGTTGCAGAATTGCCTGCAATTCCACTTTTTTTCCGTCGCGGCCCTTTCGCCTCTCCCTTCGATGCACAATACGGAAAAATGCCTGCCTGCCAAGCGTTTCGCATCATCCATTTCCTCGAATTGCACTTTTTTTCCTTGGTGCCGGAATGCCGTGTTCATCGGCATCAATAGGAAAATGTGATCTTTTCAACTAATCCCCTCTTTCGCTATGATAGTATTTAATGATTTTCCCGGCTTTCTTCGATCAGGCCTTGGATTTGTCTATGCCAACAGGGGGTTAGTGTTATGAGGCAACAGAATCCTGAATCCGGTTTCAAAGGTGTTATGTATTGGAGAAGCATCGCACTTGCCGTGTTGATGACATGCCTCCCCATCTCGGCCATTACGGCCGTTTACCTATACGTGGGGAACCAGCATATGATCAACCAATATCAGCAGCGGAACGAGGAAGCCCTGGTGGACGCGGCGAGGCAAGTGGACGAGCAGTTCACCCAGCTGGTCCACTACGCGCTCAATATGGTGGTGAAGCCCCATTTCAAGCCTTCCTTGTCCGATATGGACTTTGTGTCGAATATCGAGGAGACGAACGAGCTGTTTAATACGCTCAACCTGGTGGAAAATGCCGATCCCCTTGTGGATCAGGTCTATCTCTACATCAAAAAGCAAAATAAAATCATGGAGCCCGATCTCGGGCTGCGGACATTGGATCAGGAACAGGATGCGTTAGGCTTCGGCCGGCTCATGGAGGGAGATTCGGACATGTTCTGGGTACATGACCTGGAGCGGCCTTTCAATAAGGGGAGATCTTCCCATGCGCTCGTCATGCGGCTTCCCTTCAACGGTCATACGCCCTACGGGGCGATCGTCATCTACATCGATCCGTCGAAGCTGCACGTGATTCGCAACAGCGAGAATCTATCGTTCCTGCTCGACGATCAAGGCCATATCATCGGGGAATCGGGCATGAGCCGCAGCATGCCGAAGGCGATGAGCGCGATCCAGGAACAGCTGAAGCTTCCGGAGAATGCCAAGCGTACGAATCGTCTGCGGATGAAGGTTCCGGTCGATCAGGATGTGTGGCTGGTGAATACCGTCCAATTTGAAAAAATGCAGCGGAATTGGACCTATGTATCCGGCACGCCGCAGTCCACGATCATCGCTCCGACGAAGCCGTATACCCATATCATCCTGATCTGCTTTGCTTTTGCTCTCGCGGCATCCCTGGGCGCAAGCTGGTTTGCCTCCAAGAGGATGTATCGCCCTATTCGCAAAATGCTGCATATGATTGGAGGCGATCAGGCCAAGCAGACATCGCGGTACAACGAGCTCGATTATATTGAACACGAGTGGAAGCAGTACCGGTTCTCGCATGACACGCTTCAAAATCAATGGAAGCGATCCTTGCCCGCGATCAGGGAGGCTTACATCAATCAATTCTTGAGCGGGCAAGCCGCCCACCTGACGGAGTCCGAGTATGTGCTCAAGCTGCAAGAGATGGAGCTAGACATAACCAATAAACAGTTCTCGGCGATCGTTCTCCAGCAGCATACCCACGGGGAGGATCGGACGCCGCTTACTGAGAACGATCAGCATCTTCTCACCTATGCCGCTTTGAACGTGATTCAAGAGCTGGCAGAGGACGTTAGCGTCTATATGCATCCCATCAATTTCTTCGACGGCTCCTTTGGCGTCATCCTGATCGTTCCGGCCTCTCCTAAAGCCGACGAACAGACACGTATGATGAGGCTGCTGTGCGACCAGATCCTGCGGGCCCTGCGCGATACGCTGCGGATGTCGGCAACCATCGTGCTGGGCGGGCCAAGCTCGACCTGGACCGATGTTCCCCATATTCTGGAACAGGCCAAGCGGGCGCTTCATTACCGATCCTTCGATGCCGGCAGCCAGCTGCTGGAAGCGGACACGGTGCTGTCCCAAAAAAACGACTGGATCGACTTTCCGCTGGAATTGGAACAGGATTTCATACACACCCTGAACCTCGGGCTGCAAGGGGACGCGCTGCGATCCCTAAGCCGCTTCGTCACGGCGCTTCAAGCCGGGGGCGGCTCGGAGTGGCATGTCCACCATGGACTCATGCGTTTAATCACGAGCGTTCACCGCTCCATGCTGCAGGCCGGCTTAAATCCGTATCAGGTGTACGATTTCTCCAACCTGCAGGAGCAGCTGTCCCTGCTTCGCGACCCGAAGGCCTGCGTGGACTGGTTCCAGAAAGAAATCATCGAGCCCTATCTCGATCAGCTGACGAAGAACTTCAACAGCTCCATGAAATCGCTGGTCGAAAACGTGCTGGAGCAAATCGAGCAGAACGGGATGCAGGACTTGTCCCTGGATGCCATGGCCATGGAGGCCGGCGTCAGCGTATCCCAACTGAGCAAAGCGTTTAAACAGATGACGGGAACGAATTATATGGACTATCTGACAACCGTGCGCATGAACCGCTGCAAAGAATTGCTGCTGACCACGGATCTTCGCATTCATGAAATCGCGGAGGCCGCAGGATATCAGCCTCCCTACTTCAATCGCATGTTCAAGAAGCTGGAAGGGATCACCCCGGGTCAATACCGCCAGCAGGGAATCGGCAAATGAATCGGCATGTCATCCTGATCAATTAATCTCGTATAAAAAGAGCCATTTTGAAAAGGGGCTGTCCCTTGGTCCTTACTTCCTGACCTTGTGGGACAGCCCCTATTATGTGTTATGACTTACGTTCAAGCGTCGTACGTTGCGCCACGCTTCCTGTGTTGTGACTTACTCTCAAGCGTTGTACGTTGCGCCACGCTTCCCGTGTTGCGACTTACGTTCAGGCGTCGTACATTGCGCCACGTTTCCTGTGTTGCGACTTACGTTCAGGCGTTGTACATTGTGGCACGCTTCCTGTGTTGTGCTTACGTTCAGGAGTCGTACATTGCGGCCACGCTTAGCGTGTTGTGACTTACGTTCAGGCGTTGTACATTGCGCCACGCTTCCTGTGTTGTGACTTACGTTCAGGCGTCATACATTGCGCCACGCTTCCCGTGTTGTGACTTACGTTCAGGCGTTGTACATTGCGCCACGCTTCCTGTGTTGTGCTTACGTTCACGCTTAGCGCCGACCAGCCATCCAAGCATGCCCCGAACCACGCATCGTGTTCACAGGGAGCACGATGTACAAAATAGCTGCACATTAGCGGACTCAGCGGACCTTATTTTGATCAAAAACGCCATTTTTCGAATATTGGCGGACATGAGGTCCGCTATTCACCGAATTAGGCTCTCATTTTTCGGATTATACGCTGCTTAACGGATCATGTGTCCGATAGATCCGGCAAACACGAGCCCATAATGAAAATAACGGATCTGAGGTCCGATACTGCTATCCGGATCTGAGTTCCACTAGATACTGCTGCTGCCGTCCGTAACTCGTTCCGGCTTGCGGCTTGGAAGCTAAGGCAAGCTTTCGAAGCACGGCGTCTCCCACGCCACCGGTCCGTACCCGCTCCTCTCTCTACTCATGTCTAACGCCCCATAAACCCCTTCCCCTTCAGGAAGTCCTTCATGTGCAGCCTGACCGGCTCCGCCAGTCGTTTGGCCATAAGCTCCGACCAAGGAGCGCTGTTCTTGCCATGGGTGCGTTTGGACAAATAATCGGAAGAGATTCGGTCGTAGTTCTTCACTTCTTCCAGGGCCGCCGGATCATAGCTGTCACGGTGCAGGACAGCCTCCACCGGAAGCCGGGGACGCAGCCCCGGCTCCTGATCCGGGTACCCGAGGCACATGCCGAATACCGGATAAACCAAATCCGGGAGCTCCAATGCCTCGGAGAACTCCGCAATGGAGTTGCGGACTCCGCCGATATACACAATGCCAAGACCGAGCGATTCCGCCGCGATCGCGGCATTCTGCGCAGCCAAAGCGGCATCCACCGTGGCCACGATGAAATTCTCGGTCGAATCTTCGTACGTCTCTTGATCCGCCACATGCGCCTCTGCGCTTTTTTTCAAACGATACAGGTCCGCGCACCATACCAGAAATACCGGGCATTCCACGATATACGCCTGATTGCCCGCCAAAGCGGCCAACCGCTGCTTTTTCTCTGGTGAGGTCACGGCAATCACGCTGTATGCCTGGACGTTGCTTGAGGTCGATGCCATCTGGCCTGCTGCCACGACAGCCCTCAGCTGTTCCTCGGACACGGGCCGATCCGAATATTTACGAATCGATCGATGGTTCATCAGCAGTGAAATCGTGTCATTCATCGGGTATCCACTCCTTAGGCTCTTAAGAATCGCTCCATTTATTATGAAACTTCGGCTTGGGCAGTGCAAGCTTGATTGCCTGCAACCGCAGCGCAAAAAAGCCGGCATGCTGTCGATCGCCTTTAGCAGCCGGCTCTTATTTCAGCCAAAGTTCGCGGCTAGGGAATATGGCAGGAAGTCTGTCGTTAAGACACGATATCGTAGCCCTGCTCTTCAATCGCTTCCTTCAATGCGTCAAGGCTGACTTTGGTTTCGTCGTATTCGACGGCTACCGTGTTGGATGCAAGATCGACTTTGCCAGAAGCTCCCGCACTCTTCAGCGCGCCTTCCACCGAGTTTACGCAATGATTGCAGGACATGCCTTCCACCGTCAATGTCACTTGTTTCATGCTGTCGCCCTCCTATCGTAAAATGTCGTACATTATCACTTTACTATACCCCCCGTAGGTATGTAAAGTTGGCGAATTTGCTCCTTTCTGCAACAGAAACACGAAAAAAGTAGGAAGATTTATCCTTTTGATCTGTTATAATGTACATGAATCATAAGATTTATACAGGATGGGACAAGCTTTTTACTCCCCTCCGAAATTTTTCCATAAATTTTGATTATTGTTGCAGGAATTACCAATTCGCTGTCGAACTATCTTATTACAGAGATAACGAACTATGAAAGTAGGAACTCTATCATGGTATTTGACGGCATTATACTAGGGTTAATTGTCGGACTGATACGCGGCGGTTTCCGTCACGGACTGCAGCAATTCAGCAAGATCCGCCTGAAGGGCGGCCTCATCTTCCCAATTCTCCTGATCGTACAGCTGCTCATATTCCGTTTTCAAGCGAATTCCGACTGGCTGGCATCCGCAAGCAGCTACGTGTTTATGTTCATCTACGTCGCCGGCATGATCTTCCTTTGGATGAACCGGGACCAGAAGGGCTTTGGCAGCATCTTGGCCGGCGTCTTTCTCAATTTCCTCGTCATGGCGGTTAACGGCGGCAGAATGCCCGTATCGATGAGCGCCGCTTCCGTTCTGGATCCTTATTACGTGGACATGCTGAGCAACAGCACCGTTATCACCAAGCATTATCTGATGGACGCTTCTACCCGCCTTCCGTTCCTGGGTGACATTATACCGTTATCCCCGCCGTATCCAAGAACACAGGTGATCAGTATCGGAGATATCATCATGAACGTCGGCATCTTTCTCTACATTTTCAACCTGATGACCGTGGGGAAGAATACCGCCAACGTGCAAGCATTAGGACCGAAATCCGATACCAATGAACGTGTTGAACCACAAAATTGATCATACATCATACCACCTGGAAAGGAGGGAGAACTGTGAAGAAAACTGATAAAATCAAGTATTCCCGCATCGTATTGAATGCCATCATCGTTGCTTCTGTTGTTGTCGCTCTGACTTCCGGTTACAGATTCGGATAATCGACTTCCATAAGAAACAGGCTGGAAAATTCAGCCTGTTTTTTTACATCTTTTTCGTTGTTTTGCATCGCAATATACCTTAAAATGTGGAGAATACACCATTGATTTTATTGAGGAGAAATCATTTATGTCCATATTTAAGCGTCCTAGGTTCTCTCAAGGCTTTGCGGGACAGCTGTATTTTGTTTTTCTTTCTCTTCTGGGCTGTTCCACCTTCCTGCTGGTGCATCAAGGGGAAATCTTCCAATATACTCCTTCCCAGTGGGTATGGGTCTATGCGATGTTAGGCGCCGCCCTCATCTTAAACTACTTCACCTTCCAGCTGCCGCCAGAGGGTAATTTACAGTCCATGGATTCCTCTGTTTACCTGGCATGCATCTTTATCTATGGAGCACCGTTTGCGCTGTCCGTCATCCTGTTCGTCTCCCTTGCCATGGCGCTTTACGACAGAAAAATCCCCTTCTGGAAGCATTTTGTTAATTTCTCCGTGTATACCGTGATGATTGTCGGGTCCTCCTTCATTTTCAAAATGGCGGGCGGACAAGCAGGCCCTATTCACAATGATCAATTTGGTGCGTATGTTGCAGCGTTGGTTGTTTATTTTGTTATCAACGTATTCCTTGTCGGCTTCTACTATTACCTGTTATACAAGGGATCGTTATATGATATTTTGAAAACCTTCATGAAAGATACACTGCTTGTTTACCTCAGCACGCTCATTCTTTCGCTGGTTCTCTCCATACTCATCGTACATAACGGCGTTTTCGGGCTGACCCTGTTTATAGGTCTCAGCGTGATGCTGTCCTATTCCTTCAAGCAGCTCTTCACGATGTATAAACAGGTACAAGAGAAAGCCATCAAGGATCAACGAACCGGATTATACAACCACAGCTATTTCGAAAATTTGCTGGAAGACGAAATCAAGAAGGCCAAAACCAATGAAACGCCGTTGTCGCTGGCCATGATCGATATCGATGATTTCAAAAAATACAATGATCAATTCGGACACCTGAAAGGCGACATGCTGCTCGGATTTCTCGGCAATTACCTCAAGGTGGAATCCGAAACGGCCGAGGTGGTGGCCTCCCGCTTCGGCGGCGAGGAATTCACGATCCTGATGCCGGGTTATGATGACCATAGGGCACGTTCCTTCATTAACAGGCTCCGCAAAAAGCTGAACGATACCTATTTCGACGGCGTCGAGATTTTTCCGTCCGGCTGTCTCTCCTTCTCTGCCGGCGTTGCCTCGTACCGGATTGATATTCATGACAAGTCGCAGCTTGTCGAGCTTGCAGACCAAGCGCTGTATTATGCCAAGAAACAGGGCAAAAACAACGTGCATGTATATGGAAGCGGCGCCGAAAAGGAATCCGAGATCGACTTTGCGGAGGACGTCCGCGACATCGAGCAGCAGCTGAAGCTGTTCCTGTATAAAGACGTGGATACGTTCAAGCACTCCAAACGGGTCTTCCGCTACGCCATGGATATCAGCGAAGTGCTTGGGCTTGACAGCGTGGAGCGCCGCAATTTTGTGCTCGGGGCGCTCATTCACGATATCGGCAAGCTGGAGATTCCTTGGGGAATCTTGAATAAACGGGACAAGCTGACAGCCGGCGAATGGGAAACCGTCAAACGGCATGTCAGCTGGGGCAAGCGCATTGCGGAAACGAACGAGAAGTTCAAGGAACTGGTTCCTTACATCGAACTGCATCATGAACGGTATGACGGCGGCGGCTATCCTCACGGCTTCAAGGGCAGCCAAATCCCCAAGCTGTGCCGGATGCTGACCATTATCGATTCCTTCGACGCGATGACGACCGAGCGGCCTTACCAGAAAACGAAAACCTTCGAGGAAGGGATTGAAGAGCTGCTCCGCTGCTCGGGCACGCAGTTCGATCCGGAGCTCGTTGAGCTGTTTATCCGTTATTTAAGGCTCAAAGCCGAAGCGCAGCAGCAGCCTGCAGCCGGCCTGGAGACCTCTTAAAGACCACCTCCCCTCTGCCTTTCTCATCTCTTGGGATGTTTGATACTTCCTCAAATAAGGTATAAAGGTAGTATCACAACGTTAAATGAGGTGAGATCGGTGGCTGACAAGAAAAAGGATCTTCCGCTTCACAATGGTCCCGGCAACATGGATCACCCTGAACAATATCCGACGGAACAAGAAAGCCTGTTCGACAAATTCGAGAGCGAGCAGCATGTGGACCCGATTCCGATGGAAGACGCCAGGCTGGAGCGCCAGGAAGAAAAGCAGCGGGATGGCACGTCGAAGAAGCGTTCATCCAGCGACGATAAGTATCACAGCGGCTTTTAAAAATCGGACTGGCCTTATCACTGCAGCGTAACTTGAACTTATGGGCTCCGTTTTGGCGGAGCCTTTTTATTTCCCCGTTTTTTCTTTAATATAGAAGGGTATGTATTCTGAGCTAAACCCTAGAGATTATATAGAGAGTGGAGTGGACCCTTTGTTTTCCATATGGACTTTAAACCGTGTGCAGCGAAGGATGCTGTTGGTACTGATAGCAGCGGTTCTGGTGATGTCATGTTTGCTGGTGCTGACCGGTCTTCATGAACGTTCCCCCAGCATCAGCAGCGTGATCGAAGAACGGTATATCCAAAGTGCGGCCATGATCAGCCACCCCGGTGGAGACCTGGAAGAGCATGCCACCAGCGTCATGCCCGGTGTGCCGCTTATGATTGCCGGACTAACCGCCATATTCGGAAGCATGGAAGCTGCCCTGATCGGCTATCAGCTGCTCCAATGCTTCTTTCATGCATTTTCCGTCTACTTGGTGTTTGTGCTGTCCCGCTACATGTTCAATACGCGGATCGCTTTTCTCTCTTGCATGATTTATGCGCTATTCTGGCCGGCTTATGGCGCCGTTCGCCTGATCCTGCCGGATACGACCATGCAGACTTTGATGCTTCTTCTTGTCTGCGCCATCATCGGAGCGCTTGAATTGAAGCAGGCGGGATGGTACGCGGCTGCCGGCGCGCTTACGGCGCTTATGGCCTGCTACAATCTCCAGGCGCTGCTGTATCCTGTATTGTTCATTGCCTTCTGGATCAAATACCGCAGTCCGGTCAAGATCGTAACCGGGGGGATCCTTCTCATTAGCGCGGGATACCTGCTCATCTTGTCTCCATGGTGGCTGAACATCCCGCTGTTCAATAAATTGAGGTATATGTCCGGTCCGTGGAATCTCGCCGCGCTGTGGCTGGAATCCAGATACATCGAGGGCAATCCGTTGGTTCATCTGTTCCGAAGCATATTTGCGGGCCGCACCTCCAAATATGCGGCTGCCATCGGAAACGAGGAAGCAAGAAAAATCGTGCAATCCGCATTGGATGCAGTCCGTCTGGTCATGCTGTTTGCCGGGGTCGCCGGCATCATCTGGTCCGTCTGGAAATACCGTCTGAAGCGGCAGCTGCCGGTGCTGCTGACGCTGCTGTATTTCATTGCCGCCGAATGGCTCGTTCCGAGCCTGGACGGCACCGGATTTCCCTATGCGGTCTTCCTGCTGCTCTACGCGGCATTTCTCGCGGACAAAGCGATCATTTACGCGCATAGAACTCGCCTGCTTCGCAAATAAGCATCGCTCCCGAAGCCGGTCCGATCACGGTGGCCGCCTGCGCCTGAAAGCACTTTGACGTTGTGCTTTCAGGCGTTTTTTTCATATTTTTGTTGAACCTTTCAGATTGATAAAACGTCTATATTAGTATCGAAGCTTCCATACCTTCATGCCAGGAGGAATGACTGCATGAAATTAAACCGTAAATTCATCGCCATCCTTAGCATCGCCATAGCAAGCGTCCTGACGATAAGCACCATCCTGTACTTTACCGATGCTTCCGATCGCTCAGGCGGGAAGCACCGCATGAACGACAGCCTGAACGGTCAGGCGCTGATTCAAGTCGGCGCCACCTACATCACGCGTACACATTTAACCGCCTACAAGGATAACCTCACTAAGAGTGACACCCCCCTACCTGATGACTCCGCGATCCTTAGAGAAATGGCAGCAAAGGAATTGATGCTTCAGCTGGCTGACGAAGAGGGCGTTGCGGCAAGCCTGGAGGATGGGGCTCAGAGGGCAAGGCAGCTTCGGGAAACGCTCGAGCGCCAGCCGCGACAAGTGCAAGAGCAGCACTTGCGCATGCTGGATGCGATGGGCATCAGCGAAGATCAGTACTGGGAAGATTACTCCCCGCCGGAATATCGGGACATGCTATCGATCGAACGTTTCATGAATAAACGGACGACGGAAATGAAGACAAACCAGCCTGACGTCATAACCAGTACGAAGCAGCTGAAGGAAGATCTGCTGAAAAAGGCTGTCGATGAGCAGAGAATCGTCCTATTGGATCCGGATATTCAATGGAGATAACGCTGCATTGGTATATAATGGAGTAAAAGTCCATATGCGATCATGGGAGGATATTATGAAAAAACGCTTTTCTTCTGTTCCTGCTTTTGCACTCGGCGCGATCTTCGGCGTGGCGCTGACAGCCGGTACGGCCGTTGGTGCCGCCGTTTATCTAAAGGCATTTCCATCCCAATCCAAAATTGTGGTCAACGGATCGGAAGCCCGGCTGTCGGATTCTCCGGTACTCATACAGAACAAGCTGTATGTCCCCGTGCGGGACTTCTCGGAAGCGCTTGGATATCGGGTCGGCTCCGTCGGTCCCGAGGGAATCGGAATTATTCCCCAATCCTCGAATGGAGAGGCGATCCCGGTCGGCCCGACTGCGCCTTCCGAGTCCGAAGGAGCGCCTGCTCACGAGCGTCATTTGGTGAAAAACCTCGGCAAGCTGATCGAAGTCAACGGCGAATTGAATATGCAAAAGATTTATATCGTTATCGCTGCCGGTGAAGCGAGGCTGTATTCGCAAGATGAAACCACCGGCAACGGGCTGCTGCATTATTTGATTCTAGACGGCGATTCTTCCCTTTACGACCCGTTTGTACAAATGGACGGCCAAGCCGGCGAGCTTGATTACAACCTGCCGAATTTCGAAGGTCAGACGCCGCTTCATCTGGCGGTCATCCACAAGAATGACTTCTACATCGACAAGCTGCTGAACCAGCACAAGGCAGATGCCTCCCTTCAAGACGCTTCCGGAAAGACGGCGCTGGACTATGCCGAAAAAGACAGCAAGCAGTACAAATTGCTTACGGCCTACATCAACAAGAACAGCCAGTGATGTCCGAATCTGCAGAGGCGTCGTGAGCCCCACCGTTTACGGCAGCCTCCTTCTCTATGCAGCCCTTCATATGCTATCGGAAGCCCGCTCACTTGGCGGGCTTTTTCTTTTGCTTTTGCTTTAGCGATTTACGGGTAAAAGCCCCATGTCATTTTTTCACAGCCTAACTGTAACTTTAAGCCCTGGTTATACGTGTGTTACATAGAGGGGAGGACATGAAACTGAACAGTCTGGAATCGATTTATCAATATTACGTAAAAGACGTGTATCGTTACTTGTACTCCCTCTCTTACGATCACCATACAGCTGAGGACCTGGTGCAGGAAACCTTTTACCGGGCATATTTGTATCTCGAGGATTGGAAGGAAGAACGAATCAAGCCATGGCTGTTTCGGGTTGCCCATAACGCTTACGTGGACTATCAGCGCAAGGCGAGCCGCAGCATCGTCCGGGACGCAGAATTTTTCGATCAGATGATAGACCGGAATACGCCCGAGAACATCCTGCTCCAGCAAGAAGTCCACAGAGAAATCGGACGGATGCTGGCCGATATTCCGGAGAAGCAGCGGCAAGCGGTGCTCCTGGTCGATTTTCATCAATTCACCTACCAGGAGGCGGCGGATATTATGGGCATCACCTTATCCCATATCAAGATCACGTTATTTCGGGCCAGGCAGCGGCTGCGGGACATGAAACGAAAGGACGGGAATTTATGAGCGAAGAATTCAAGCAGCGGCTGAAGGACTATGCGGATGGCAAGCTGAATGACGAGGAAAAAAACGAAGTCGAACGGGAAATGGAGAAGCTGGAGGAATACCAGGCTTACGTGAACGAGATGATGGATAACGAGCGTTCGAGCGATGCCGGACCCCCGCATGCCGCTGACGGTCAGACCGGCCTCTCGCCCAAAAAAGAAAAGCGAATCGTTCGCCGGGGCAAATGGCGGGCCCGAATCTCCAATACGTTGACGGTGATATCGGCGTTTCTGGCGATATTCGTCATCAGCTCGATCATTACGGCGCTGTTTTACGGAGTCGGCGATCCCAGCCGCAACGATAAATATCGGGATGCCATCGCTTCCGCCATCTCGATCTCGAAACCTAATATCGATGTCCCGCTAAGCAGTCAGGGTAAAGCCTTCTTCATGCAGGAAATGTACGGGGATATGGTCAAGCAAGTCGGGAGTGAACGCGTGACCGTCGGCGAATACACCGTCAACTTCCTGTTCGGACTGCCCTCCGTCGATACGGATTGGAAGAATGGCAGCTCGGGTTCATCCCAGATTTTCTACCGGCCGGATAGCTCTGCGGAGACTTCTTCCGCGAATCAAGAAGAACCCAACGAACAGTCAAATGAGCAGAACGCTAGCACCTCCTCTGCAAAGAGCGGTGATTGGTCCAGGCTTGAAAAGCTTCCCGAAGGCACCGTGGCCGAGGCTTATGTATCGTTTAACCGTTTCTTCACGACCGACGAACTGCTGAAGCAGTTCGAGAACCGGAATATGGAGGCCGTCTGGTTTGCCGTCGATACCGGGCCGGATGATCGATTCGGCGACGGAGACGGCGTAATCTCTCATCCTGTCGGCTTTCCTTCTTATCCCGTCTGGCATCATGACGATTTGACAGTGACCTCTTATCAGGAGCAAAAAACCGGATGGTTTAGCAAGACCACCCTCAGCGGCGGACAGTACCCTTCTGTAGACACCTACGGGGACGGGGAGCTGCGGAATGAGCACTTCCTCAAATCGCTGCGGCTTCTGCAGGAGTATGACCTGATTGCCGAACGGGTGGCTCCCTTCATTGACGTGGACGCTTCCGTAGCTTACGTGGAACAGAACGGCGTTCGCCTCTATGGTGCCGTCATTACCGGCCCTGTTAAAGAGCTGCTGACCTTGCGCGAGGTATCCTGGGTCCACGATCTGCGGGTCGGGGAAGTGCGGCTGTGGAATTGGATCGAGTGATGGTCGATGGCGAGTGCCGTATACTGTAATTGGCTTGCAACATGAAGTGAGGGCCGTCAGCCCTCCAAGCATGCCCCGGCCACGCTCCGTGCGTACAGGGATCGATGCGCACGTTATACAAGATGACTATTAGGGCGCAGATATCCCGGACTTCTTCCTTTATGGCAAGTCCGGGATTTTTCGTTAGTCATATAAAAGATTCAGGTCATGAATGATCCCTGCTGCCTGCGCTTGACTCGTGGGACCATTGCTCCATTTGCTGCTTCTTCTCCCGCTCCTCCCGGATTCGGCGGTCCCTCTCCATCGCGTCAGCAATATAATCGCGCGGTTTCAGCTTGCTGTTGATGTTCAGCAAAATGCCGATCATGATGAGCTGCAGCAAAGCAATAACAACCAGCATGACATCCCTCCTCCTACATGGATTATGGATACTCTTGAACATTCCTACTTAATATAACACCTTCTCCCTCTATCAAGTTGGGAGTGAAGCTTATGCTCATAGCCCTCATGAACGGTGATTCATGCCATGAATCATAAGAGCTTCGCCCATGCGCTTACCCATATCCTGTACTTTGCCAGACTTCCGAGAATCCGTTAAACTGGTAAGACGATAAACGATAAACGAAATGATTGGTGAATTTCATGACATCCATACCCTTTTATAAACGCCCGTACGGCGGTGAGCGTCAGGATATTCCGTTTGCGAAGCTGGCTTCCTTCGAGAACAGCCGGGACCTGATCCGCGATGACGCGCCGGATGCGGCTTTTTTTCGCGGCTTGGAATCCCAGGGACTGCTGCTGAACCGCGCCCAGATCCAAGCCGTACGACATACGCAAGGACCGCTGCTTACGCTTGCTGGCGCAGGCTCCGGCAAAACCTCCGTGCTGGTCAGCCGGACAGGCTACCTTATTGCCGCCAAGAGCGTCGACCCTTCTTCCATCCTGCTTGTCACCTTCTCCTCCAAGGCGGCGGCCGAGATGAAGGAACGCATCATGGCGCTTCCCGGCTTGAGGTCCAGCGAAACAGCCAAGGTAACGGCCAGAACCTTCCATTCCTTCTTCCTGTACTTGCTGCGAACCCGCGGCTACAAGCAGGAAATCCTGAGCAACGCCAGGCATCAGCAATTTATCATGAAGCGCATTCTGCGGGAAATGGGCTTGCAGGATAGCTACGAAGCCGAGACGCTGCTATCGCTGTGGTCCGCCCATCGGATGAGCATGACCGGACTTGACGAGCTGCCTGTCAAAACGCCTGCCGAGGTTGAACAGCGGCAGATTTTTGCCCGGTATGAAGCATGGAAGGAAGAGCATGGCCAGATGGATTTCGACGACATTCTGGTCTTGTCCTATCGTCTGCTGTCCCATGATTCCGGACTGCTCGCCTCCCTTCAGAGGCGGTACCGTTATGTCATGGTCGACGAGTTTCAGGATACGGGACTGCTGCCTTATGAGCTGCTCAAAAAAATCGTCGCCCCGCACCGCAATTTAATGGTTGTGGGTGACGATGACCAGACCATATACGGCTTCAACGGGGCGCGCAACGAATTCATCCTGGAATTCGACCAGACGTTTCCCGGGGCCAAGGTCGTGACGCTCGATATTAATTACCGCTCCCTCTCCTCGATCGTCGGGCTGGGGAACGAAATTATCCGCGTCAATGAACGGCGGCGCCCCAAGCAGCTGCGGTCGACCCGCAAGAGCAGCAGCGTGCCGCTCTACCTTCGACCCGGCGATCCCGATCAAGAAGCGGAGCTGCTGCTGACCCATATCACCGAGCAGGTCCGGGAGCACGGGAAGCAGTACCGCGACCATGCCATTCTCTATCGCACCGCAAACAACAGCCGGGCGATCTTCGAGCAGCTCGTGATGCGGGAAATTCCGTTCATACATTATGAGAATGGGGATCTGTTCTACGAGCAGTGGATCGTCAAACCGCTCATGGATCATCTGCGGCTGTCGCTGGACCGGCGCAATTTCACGGCGATGGAGGGCATGCTTCATACGCTGTACATCAACCGCGACAAGGGCATGGCTTTCATCCGGCAGCAGGATGCTCCGCGGCCCAAGAAAGGGCCTCTGTCGCACCTCCTCTCCTTCCCCGGGCTGAAGGATTTCCAGATCGAGAATATAAGGGAACGCTCCAAGCTCATCAAGAGCCTGAAGGCGATGGAGCCCCTTCAGGCCGTGCAGGAAATGAGGCGGCAATTCTACGATAAATTCCTGGAGGCCGACGAGCGGCAGGAGATCACCCTCCATAAGGAATTCATTCAAGAAGGGCTGGATGAACTGGAGGCTTCCGCGAAGCGCTTTGGCGATATCGCTGAATTCGTCGGATTTGTCGACCGGCTGATCATCATCCATAAGGAAATGGCGGCCATGAAAAGGGATGAGCATGCCGATGCCGTCCGCTTAATGACCATCCATAAATCCAAGGGGCTGGAATTTCCCTCGGTGTGCCTGATCGGAGCGAGCGAGGGCATTCTGCCGCATACGTCCGCTTTGGACGCTGAGCGCAGGGACGATCAGCGCCCGCTGTCTGACAAAGAGGATAAGGCCTTGGATGCGCTGGAAGAGGAACGCAGATTGGCTTATGTAGCCATCACCAGAGCACGGGATGAACTGGTGATCAGCTCCCCGGGCTTTTATCGCGGACGGAAAGCGGAGGTTTCCCGCTTCTTCCGGGACGTGTTCCTCACGGATGAACAGAGCAAACAGGGCAACAGCATACCGAACAAGGGCGCAGGGTCAGCGGCCCGCACAGCCTTTACGGCGCAACGTACGATCCGCATAGAAACCTCGGCCAAGCCTTCATCGCCCTCCTCTTCTGCCGGACGAAGGACCGGGAGCGCCGTTAACCAGACGAGCCAACGTTTCGGTTCAGGTTCACGGTCAGGGTCGAGCTCTGCTCCCGAGCCGCAGTCTCCGGCTGCTCCCGCCGCGACGGAAATCGTCGACGTATGGCTGTGCACCAGCCCTAATTGCAAGGGCTGGCAGCGAGTCAACGCACGTATCCCTGTTAACACAAGGGATCGGGAGAGCAAGTCCTGTCCATTATGCCAGGCACCCATGAAACAGGGTCGCAAAGAAGTCCCGGTGCATCACAGGCGCTAGGGGCAATTCGTTCTACTAAATAGCTCGATTTACAAAGCGGTTAGGTGAAACATAGCGGTTTCTGGAATCATGAATACAACGATTATCGCAGCTTTTGCCTGCTGTGCGCCATACGATATCGGCCTGCCTTCCAAAGGCTGGCCGATATCCAAAAAAGACTGAACCCTTCCGTTCCGAAGCGAACGATCGGGTTCAGTCCTTTTTTCTATTTCTGGTGCTGTTCGATATAAGCATCAATTCGAGCCATTACATCTTGCGTAAGCGCAGCGATCTTAGCCTGCGCCTCTTCATACGTGCTGCCCTGAACAGCAAAATACAACTTGATCTTCGGCTCCGTGCCGGACGGACGAAGGCAGAACCAGCTGCCGTCCGCAAGATGGAATTTCAACACATTCTCTTGTGGCAGACCATATAGTCCCAGGCTGAAATCCTCTGTTTCGCTGAGTTTAATCCCCGACACTTCGCTCGGTGCCGATTCACGCCAAGCGCTCATGATGCCTGCAATCAGTTGTACGCCTTGAATGCCCTTAAGCGTTCTCGTCTCCAGCTTCTCGGCAAAATAGCCGTAGGTTCGGTATAACTCTTGAAGCACTTCATATAAAGTCTTACCTTGCGCTTTATAGTAAGCACCCGCCTCGGCTATGAGCATGGCTGCGACAACAGCGTCCTTATCACGGGCATAGCTGCCGGCAAGATAACCGTAACTCTCCTCATAACCAAAAATAAATTCAAACGCTCCGGTCTTCTCGAACTGCGTCATTTTCTCCCCGATGTATTTAAACCCGGTCAGCGTGTTGAACACGGTCATACCGTATGCAGCCGCAATGGCAGCTCCCATTTCGCTGGTCACAATCGTCTTGATGATCGCGCCGTTCTCCGGAAGGGTACCTTTGTTCTTCATGGATTCCAGCAAGTAGTGCACCATGATGGCACCGGACTGGTTGCCGCTAAGGATGAAATACTGTCCTTGATCATCCTGAATGACGGCCCCCATGCGGTCCGCATCGGGGTCGGTTCCGAGAATGAGGTCAGCCGCGCTTGCCTTGGCTTGGGCGATCGCAATCTCAAATGCGGCATGTTCTTCGGGGTTAGGCGATTGCACGGTTGAGAAATTGGCATCCGGTTGTTCTTGTTCCGGCACGACATCCACATGCTGAAAACCTAGATGCTTCAGTACCGCACGTACAGGAACGTTACCGGTTCCATGCAGCGGCGTAAATACGATTCGGTAATTGCTGCTGGCTTCAGGTATGATTCCGTGATTTTGGCTTACGCCTGCAACGGCGAGGGTATAATCATCATCGATCTCTTGGCCGAGCCATACGAGCAGGCCGCTCCCTTCCGCCTCTGCCCGGTCCAGCTTACGGATTTCTTCAAAAGAAGCGACATGCCCGATCTCCTTAATCACTCTGGCTGCCGTATCGGGCGTAATCTGTCCCCCATCCGAACCGTACACCTTATATCCGTTATATTCCGGCGGATTATGGCTTGCGGTAATCACGATTCCCGCCTCTGCGTTCAGATGCCGCACGGCATACGACAATTCGGGCGTCGGACGAAGAGTTTCAAATACATAAGCCTTAACGCCATTCCCTGCGAGCACAAGTGCCGCTTCAAGTGCAAGTTCGGGAGAGAATTGCCTGGAATCGTACGCAATCACCGCCGATGGCGATTCGTACTCCTGTTTTAACACAGCAGCAAGCCCTTGGGTTGCTTTCCCCACGGTATAGATATTGATCCGGTTGCTGCCCGCACCGATCACTCCCCGCAGTCCGCCGGTTCCGAATTCCAGTTCCTTATAGAAACGGTCTGCGATTTCGCTCTCGTTATGGGCAATAGCGCGAAGCTCATCCTTGGACGCTTCGTCAATCACCCGGCTGTTCAGCCATCGTTCATATGCCTGTACAGCTTGTTCTTGTGCTTGAATGGTCATGTTGTAAATAAGCCTCCATCCCGAAATTATCGATTCATTATGTTAATTACGCGGGGCCGATGTGGAATCACGTTCAATGAGTGTTGTCGGCAGCAGCAGCTCCATATGCGGCGCATCCGGCTGCTTCATCCGCCAAAACAGTTGCCGGATCGCCGTTTGACCGAATAGTCTCAGGTCCACTCCCATGGTGGTTGTCTTGGGCGTAGCCAATCTGGAAAGCTGTCCGTTATCAAAGCTGACAATGGAAATATCGCCAGGAATCGAATAGCCCATATTATAAATGGTCGAATTCACGATAAAACCGAGACCGTCATTCACGCAGAACCAGGCAGTCGGCTGTTCGTCCAGCCCCTGCAGCCGCTTCTCCATAAATTCCTGATCTTCCAGCGCATCGCTAAGAATCCATTTCGGGTGCAGCTCCATGCCGAGTTCATGATGGGCAAGCTTGAAACCTTCCAGACGTTCATAATAGCTTGGGGAGAAGGACGTATTGCCAACAAAGCCAATGCGTGCATGTCCCAGCTCATAGAGATACTTAACGACATGATAGGCGCTGAACCGGTTGTTCGTAAGAATGGCATCGGCTTGCACATCCGGATGGTGATGATCGATGAGCACGGTAGGAATACCGGTATCGATCAATGTGTTCATATATTCGGTACTAAGATGCGAAAGGATCAAGATCCCGTCGACTTCCCTCCCCTCGATAAAAGGGGGTAGCGTCTGATCCTTCATCATCTGCTGGGAAATGGATTGGATCAGCAGCTTCTTCCCTCTCTTCTGCACTTCATTTTCTATAGTAAGGTAGATTTCCCCGAAAAAGCCCCGCATAGAGAAGGCAAAATCCGTTGCTACTAGAGCAATACTGCCTGTAGATTCTTCCTCGTCCTCTTGATCCGAGGATCGTTTGCGATTTCCGGTATAGACGTAGCCGAGCTCATCGGCCGTTTGCATGATGAGCTTGCGCGTCTCTTCGCTGACACCGCCTTTACCTGATAATGCTTGCGAAACCGAATTTTTGGAGATTTGCAAGTAGTCTGCGATATCCTGCATCGTAACTTTTGGCTTGGTCAAGGATAACGTTCCTTTCTCTTTATAGTAAGAATAGTTGTATAGGACGAATGGATTCTCATCATACTATACCGAAAACAATCAGAGATTTGAAAGCTCACGCTCGAACATTACAAACATTATTTTAACGTTACAAAATAATTATGTAAAGCACTATGTTTATGTGATTTACCTCACAGGAATTAATTGTTTGTCGTATTTTGGGGGTTAAAGCGTTGACAAACCTATATGTAATGAACAATAATGTGAATATAACGCTTTCAGTAATTTGTAATTACATTTTGTAACGTTACAAAATTAGCAATATCAACTTCCTTTATTGGAAGACCTATTGCATTTAGGAGGAAGGGTCAATATGAAAAAATCAAGAATTTCTTTGCTTCTAGCAATCTCATTGGTAGGTGGAACGTTACTCGCTGCTTGTGGTAACGGCGGCAGCAACGGCGGTCAAAGTGCAGACGGCGTAACCACCGTCGAATTCTGGGCCGCACCGAACCCGCCGCAGCAAGCATTCTGGCAAGAGATGGCCAAAGAGTACGAAACCGTGAATCCGGACGTAAAAGTTAACGTTAGTGCAATTAAAGAATCACCAAGCTCTGAGGCAAGTATTCAGGCTGCCATCGCAGGAGGGAATGCACCGACGGTCGCGGAGAATATCAACCGTGGATTCGCCGCACAGCTGTCCAACAGTAAAGCGCTTGTAGCTCTTGATGAACTGCCGCAATTTAAGGAAATGGTCGAGTCCCGTAACATGACCGAAACGATCGCTCCTTGGGAATTCGCGGACGGCCACCAATATGTATTGCCGATCTACTCTAACCCGATGCTGATCGGATGGCGAACGGATTTCCTGAAAGAGATCGGATATAATGAGCCTCCTCAAACGTACAGTGAAGTTCTGGAAGCCACAACGAAGCTGAAAGCGAAATATCCGGATAAATATATGTGGGCTAAAGGCGCCGACCTTGCAGACCCTACGGCCTGGAAACGCTGGTTCGATTTCTTCTTGCTCTACAACGCAGCTTCCGACGGCAACAAATTTATCGAAGGCCAAAGCCTTGTTGCGGACGATAAAGCTGGCGTGGAAATGCTGACTTTCGTTGATGACCTTCGTAAAGCTGGCGGTGTATTGGCGCAGAATGCAACCGATCCTTTCGAAACCGGTGCGGGGGTATTCACCGATATCGGTCCTTGGACATTCGATATGTGGGCAACGAAGTATCCTGAACTGAAATATGGAGAAAACTTCACCCTGACCCTGCCTCCGGTACCGGATCATATGGATCCGGCAGATGCAAAAACCTACGCGGATGCAAAAGGTTTGGTTATCTTCTCCGCCGCTCCCGAAGCATCGCAGCAAGCTGCCGCTGAATTTCTGAAATGGGTTTATTCCAACGACGAAAATGACGTGAAATGGTTCAAGCAAACCAACCTGCCTCCGGCACGCGATGATCTGAACGAAGTGGAAGGCTTCAAGCAGATCCTCGCCGAGAAACCGGAACTGGCTCCTTATGCGGAAGCGGTGTCCAAAGGCGTTCCAGCCATGGATAATCCGAAATTCAACGAGCTTCAAACCTTGATCGGACAAGAAGCATTTAATAAGGTCATCCGCGGGGAAATCGATCCGCAAACCGGGTGGAATAACATGAAGAAAGCGATTGAAGGTGAACTTTAATCATGATTAATAAGCAAAATAATAAGTTGGGCTGGCTTTTTGCCAGTCCCTACATTATTTTCGGATTGGTATTTTTCCTGGGGCCGCTCCTTTGGTCCCTGTACCTTTCTTTTACGAATTGGGACCTGATTGCTCCCGAATTTGATTTTGTAGGGCTGGATAATTTCCGAAAAGCCATGGCCGCTCCCGGGGTGCAATCCGCGTTCTGGGTTACCTACAAGTTCATGATGCTGTTTGTTCCACTGGTAACCGCGATGTCGCTCGCCGTTGCCGTTGTTATACAGGGATTGCCCAAATTCAAAAGTGTGTACCTAATCGGCTTCTTCCTGCCGTATCTGTCATCAGGCGTTGTTGCATCCCTCATTGTACAGGGCTTTCTGTCCTACAACAGTCCGGTCAATGAATTCTTGAGAGGCACTTTCGGGATCAATATCGACTGGCTCGGCTCACCGTTCTCAGCGCTGTTTATCGTCGGTCTGATATTGGCCTGGAAGTTCACGGGTTATTATGCCTTGATCCTGACCTCGGGGCTTGAAAGCATTGATAAGGAAGTTTATGAAGCAGCTGCCATTGATGGGGTAACCGACAGACAGCGATTCTGGAAAATCACGCTGCCGCTCTTGTACCCTGCCCTGTATACAACGCTCATTCTCTCCTTCGGCGTAACCTTCGGTATCTTCACGGAAGTTTATCAGCTGACAGGCGGCGGACCGAACTTTGCAACCAATACATGGCAGATGGAAATCTTTAATCAAGCCTTTACGAATTTGCAAGCCGGATATGCGTCTGCGATTGCCATTATGGCATCCATCGTAACGTTCATCTCCATCTTCGTGATTCGTAAACTGCTGGAAAGCTGGGGGAAACGAAATGGTTGGGTCTAAGAAAAATAGTAAACGTCGTCTCGCGAGCCGCTATGTACTGGCAACCCTTCTGCTTCTCGTCATGGTGTACCCCTACTTGTACATGGTGCTCAACTCTTTTGCCGATTGGGCGCAGGTGGACAGGCAGCTCGTTCCAAGCAAATTCTCGTTAAAATCCTATGAATGGCTTCTTACCGGAGGCGAGGTTGGCATTGCCCGGCCATGGATGAACGCGTTCTTCAACAGCGTCATCGTCTCGGTAGCCTCCACCTTTCTTATGATGCTGTTCGGGATCATGGTCGCCTATGCGCTGTCCAAATTGAAATTCCGGGGACGCGACACCGTGAATAATTTCGTGTTGTTCCATATGTTCTTCCCGGCGATCATTCTGCTGATTCCGAACTTTCTCATTATTCAGAAGGTGGGACTTTACGATACGTACTGGGCTATGATCATTCCGAAGGCCGTCAGTTTATGGGCGATCTTCATGTACACCAACTTTTTCAAAGCCGTACCGGATGCTTTTATCGAAGCAGCGAAGCTAGATGGGGCATCGGATTTCAAGATTTTGTATAAAATCATGCTGCCTATGTCCAAATCCATCACTGCGGTGATCTTCCTCTTCTTGCTGATGGAGCGTTGGACCGAGCTTCTATGGGACATGATCGTTGTCCGCAGCGACGACATGCTGACACTCAACGTACTCTTGTCCCAGATGTTCGGGCCATACGGCAGTTACCCGGGTCCGCTCTATGCGGCATCCGTCCTGCTCACCGTGCCCATTATTATCATGTTCGCGATCTTCGGCAAAAAGTTCAAGGAAGGCATGCAGTTCAGTCTCAAATAATCAAATGACGCATCAGAACGTTGCAGGAAGCTCGAATATGAGGGTCTGTACATTACAACCTGCCTATCCGGGCTTCTCTTAAATAAAGGGATGAAAGCAGCTTTCATCCGGGAGTGGAAACGTATGGACAGAAACCAAAAAAAGTGGTGGCAAGAAACCGTCTTTTATGAAATTTACATGCCAAGCTTCTGTGACGGCAATGGGGATGGCGTCGGAGATTTTAAGGGAATCACCTCCAAGCTGGATTACCTAAAGGAACTCGGAATCGGCGGAATTTGGCTGACTCCCTTCTATCCATCGCCCAAGATCGATAACGGTTACGATATTTCGGATTATTATGCCGTCGATCCGGAATACGGAACGATGGAAGATTTCGATGGTTTCATTCATGAAGCCCATCGGCGGGGCATCCGGGTCATTGTGGATCTTGTGCTGAATCATACCTCATCAGCCCATGCCTGGTTCCAGGAGTCCAAATCCTCTACCCTTTCTCCGAAGCGGGACTGGTACATCTGGAAGTCTCCTGTAGGTCAAGAGGCCCCGAACAACTGGGAGTCCTTCTTTGGCGGCAGCGCCTGGGAATGGGATGAAGGCACAGGTCAGTATTATTACCACGCCTTTGCCAAGGAACAGGTGGATCTGAATTGGGCCAATCCGGAAGTCCGGCAAGCCATGAAGGATGTTATGGGTTTTTGGCTGGATAAGGGAATCGACGGCTTCCGGCTGGACGTCATCAATTTCCTTAAAGTCTCCAGGGATTTTCAGGATAATCCGGTAGATGACAACGGCGAGCAAATTCACCAGTTCGATCAGAACCAGGACGGGATCGTGGAGGCAATCGGCCACATTTGCCGTTATGTACATGAACGGGAAGGCATTTTTATGGTAGGTGAAGTCGGTTCCGAGGATCTGGACATCCTGCGCCGCTACAGCGGCAGCGGCCTTCTCGATGTGGTTTTCAACTTCAACCTGGGAAGCCAGGAGCAATTTCGGCCGGAGGATTTATACAGGGAGATTAAACGCATGGAAGACCAGCATGCATCCGATCAGCTCCCCACCTTGTTCTTCAGCAGCCATGATATGCAGCGCCACATCTCGAGATTTGGCGAAGGCGATGCGTGGCTCGAGGAGCAGCGAGCCAAACTGATGGCAGCCCTCATGTTAACGGCGAAGGGCGTTCCGTTCATCTATTATGGCGACGAGATCGGGATGAGGAACCATATCGCGCACCGGATCGAGGACATGAGGGATATCCAGGGCCTCGGCCACTACGAAGCCGCAATTCAGAATGGAAGAACGGAAGAGGAGGCTATGGACTTGGCCCGGGCCAAGAGCCGCGACTACTCCCGATCCCCCATGCAATGGAACGGTGATCGTTACGGCGGCTTCTCGGATCAAACACCTTGGATCGGGATGGGGCCCGGGCACGAACAGATCCACGCGCAAGCACAACGGGAGCAGCTGGATTCCATGTATTCTTTTTATAAAAAGCTGCTTTCGCTTCGTGTCCAGCATGCCGCCCTCTCTTCCGGCGATTACGTAAAGCTGGAGCAATTGGAGGGATCGGCAATCGCTTATACCAAACGATCCGGCTGCGAGGAAGCCGTCATTGTCCTTCAATTCGGTTATCAGCCGCTTCGGCTGGACCTGTCCGATTGGTCAGACCAGAGGCTGGAGCTGGCTGCTGCAAGCGGCGAGATGGTATCCCTCGGCGGATCGGTAATCGAAGTCCCACCGCACACGGCTGCGGTATGGGTATCCTAAGAGGCAATTATTTATGGTTTATATAAGGAGGCATCAACGGTGGCATTAAACAAATCCTCTGTAAAAACTTGCGCAACCCTGCTGCAAGAATATCAAAGCAAAAAATCCACGGTCCAGAACCCGGTCAAGCTTTCGTTTTCGGGTGTAGGGGACAAAGACGTATATAATATCACGGCTCCCTTCCGAATTGACGGAGTCACCGTCATTGCAGGCCGGGTGGAGTCGCGAGACAGCGAGCATTCCGAAATCCGCTTCTTCGTGGAGCAGGACGGCATCTGGGTACCGAAAGAAGGCGCCCCTGTCTTTACACTTCAGGATCCGTTCTTTACCTTCATTCATGGCGAACTGGTTCTGGGTGGCGTTGAAATCTTCCCTCACCCCACGATGGAGCATGCGCTGATGTGGAGAACCGTATTCCGGAAAGGCCAAACGCTGAACGAGCTCTCCCTTTTCTTCACGGGTCCCGACGCGATGAAGGATTTGCGTCTCACGGAGCTGGCAGGCGGCGAAATCGGCGTGTTTACTCGTCCTCAAGGCGAAAAAGGTGGCCGAGGTAAAATCGGGTTTACCAAGGTGAGCTCGCTGGAAGACGTGACGGTAGAACTCGTTAACGATGCCCCCCTTCTGGGTGACCAATTCATCGATGCGGAATGGGGCGGGGCCAACGAGCTGCACTTGTTGAGCAATGGGCTTGTCGGCGTGCTTGGCCATGTTGCCAGCTTCGACGAAGCCGGGGATCGCCACTATTATCCGATGGCGTTTGCGCTAGACCCGCAGACGGGCGAGTTTAGCGATATGGAATTGATTGCCGTACGCGCCGAATTCCTGCCGGGTGAAACCAAACGTCCGGATCTCGCTGACGTCGTGTTTAGCGGAGGCCTCGTTCGCCATGCTGACGGTACCGCCGATCTCTATGCCGGCATCAGTGATGCGGAAGCGCATCGTATAACCATCCAGGATCCGTTCCTCAAATTCGAACAGTAAGAAGCAGTTTCCAAATAAATAAGATCATTGGATAGGGGTAAACAACCATGAATATTTACAGATATGAGGAGAACCCTCTGATTACACCGGCCGACGTGAAGCCGTATCATGACGGCTTCGAAGTGATTGGCGCCTTCAACGCAGGCGTTGCCGAATATAACGGCGAAGTGCTGCTGCTGCTTCGGGTCGCGGAGCGCCCCATCAGCGCCGATCCGATGATTGTCAAAGCGCCTGTATTCGATGCAGATACACAGAAGCTGGACATTTTGGAATTCCGTACCGACGATGCTCGTTATGATTTCTCCGACCCGCGTGTCATTCGTAATGTGAATCACAGCGCTACCTTCGAATATTTGACTTCCTTATCCTATATTCGAGTGGCACGCAGCACGGACGGTCATCGCTTTACCATCGACGACAAGCCGCTGGTATATCCCGCGCAGTCGCTGGAAGCGTTCGGTATCGAAGACCCGCGCGTTACGCAGATCGGCGATACGTATTATATCTACTTCTCCGCCGTATCTTCGGTAGGCGTAGGCGAATCCATGGTTTCGACGCGAGATTTTGTGAACTTCACGCATCACGGGATGATTTTCGGACCGGACAACAAGGACGTGCTGATCTTTCCTGAGAAAATAAGCGGCAAATACTATGCGCTGCACCGTCCAACGACCAAGAGCACGGGCAACCCGGAAATGTGGATCGCCGAATCCGATAATCTCGTATACTGGGGAAACCATAAACATCTCGCAGGCCTGCGCGATGGCATGTGGGACAGCGGCCGCATGGGCGGCGGTGCCGTACCATTCCGCACGGATAAAGGCTGGCTGGAGCTGTATCATGGCGCAACGTTGGATCACCGCTACTGCATGGGTGCCCTGCTGCTGGATCTGAACGATCCATCCAAAGTCATCGCCCGCTCCAATCAACCGATCATGGAGCCCGAGGCCGATTATGAGAAGAACGGATTCTTCGGAGACGTTGTCTTCTCCTGCGGCGCATTGGTTGAGGGCGATGTCGTGAGGATGTATTATGGCGTAGCCGATACTTCCATGGCTTGCGCTGAGCTGAGCGTGAAGGAAATTCTGGACAGCCTGACCTATGTATAAGGTTTCTCTGTTTGATAGCGGCAGATACATTTGAAACGATCGTTGATGAGCAGAAGATATGCCAAATGGATCCTCGTGTCGCCACGGCACGAGGATCCTCCCCCCAAACCCGAGGCCTTGTTATCGCAGGCCTCGGGTTTTTTTGGCATCCGCATGACAGGCTTCCGCTGCATGCCTGAGTGGCTCAGCCAGGATCCCGGTTTTATTTCCCCGATGCGGCAAATATATATGGGAGCGTATACAAAATGAGTTACAATGAACTTAGGAAATCATCTTATCTCATGCTTCGAATACATACCGAGGAGGAATGCCGTCATGATTAAAGGAATCGCCCATCTGGCGTTTGATGTTGCAGATATGGAGAAGTCCCTGCATTTTTACTGTAATGTGCTTGGTTTTACCCGTGCTTTTGATATTCCCAATGATCAGGGCGAACCGTGGATCGAGTACATTAAGGTGCGTGATGGACAGTTTATCGAGCTGTTTTACGGCGGACAAAATAAACCGGCCCGTGTAGAGCGGCCCGTCGGATTCTCCCATCTCTGCCTTGAGGTGGCAGACATCGAGCGCATCGCGGAGCATCTTCGCAAGCAGGGCGTGAAGCTGGACGTTGATCCGGTTCAAGGAAAAGACTTCAACTGGCAGTGCTGGGCCAGGGACCCGGACGGCAACCGGATCGAATTCATGCAGCTGGATCCGAAATCGCCCCAGATGAACTGTTAGTCGCTGCTATCGCCAGCCGTATCTCTGTCATACCTCACCCGAGGCCCCTGTCGATACAAGCCTCCGCTTGATCGTTGTGCCGTACCACACGAAACATGCAGAGCTGAAAAATTTCCGCACCACGCAGCCGCTTCCCGAAACGAATCTGCCGACAAGGGTCTTGATTGCAACGGCATTCCGGCGGTTGTCGCCCGATAATATCAAGGTCATCCCGTATACAGGGTTGACCTTGTTTTTTCTTGTGCAAAATGTAGAGACAGGCCTTGCATTCAACATCTTGCCAACTTCTGTTAATCCGGCTACAATATAACCACCGAATTATTCAAATTTGAATAATATGTACATAGTTGAATAAGGAAAAGGAGTATCCTTAACATGAATGCACAACAAAGCAACATCAAATTAGTCGTGGCCGGATTGCTGCTCGGCATCTTCATGGCCGCCATCGATAACACGATTGTAGCGACCGCGTTATCGACGATTATCCGCGATCTTCAAGGCTTCGACCAAGTCGTCTGGGTAACCTCAATCTACATGGTTGCCGTTATGGCCGGCACGCCGATATTCGGCAAGTTGTCCGATATGTACGGACGGAAGCGGTTCTTTATCTTCGGATTGGTTGTCTTCCTGATTGGTTCTGCCCTCTGCGGGATGGCAAACAATATGACAGAGCTTATTATTTACCGGGCGATTCAAGGAATCGGCGGCGGTGCTCTTATGCCGATTGCCTTTACCATCGTGTTTGACCTGTTCCCGCCGGAGAAGCGCGGCAAGATGACAGGTCTGCTCGGCGCCGTATTCGGCACCTCCAGCATTATGGGACCGCTGCTGGGTGCATTTATTACCGACAGCATCGGCTGGGAATGGATATTCTATGTCAACGTTCCGATCGGGATCGTATCCTTTATCTTCATCATGACTTCCTACAAGGAGTCCCGTTCCCATGCCAAGCAAAAGATTGACTGGACGGGGGCTGCAACGCTTGTAGGCGCAATCATCTGTCTGATGTTCGGTCTGGAGCTGGGCGGGCAAACCTATGCATGGGATTCCCCACAAATTCTGGGCTTGTTCGGGGGATTCATTGCTCTGTTTATCGTGTTTCTGTTCGCAGAGACCCGAGCAGCCGAACCCATTATTTCGTTCCAAATGTTCCGTAAACGCCTGTTTGCTTCAAGCAATATCGTTGCCTTGTTCTATGGGGCAACGTTTATCGTGGCAACCATCTACATCCCGATCTTTGTGAGCGGAGTGTACGGTGGATCGGCAACCAATTCGGGCCTCATTCTGATGCCGATGATGCTCGGCAGCGTATTCGGGAGCCAAGGCGGCGGTATGCTGACGACCCGGACTTCGTTTAGAAACATCATGATCCTGTCCGTCTTGTGCTTTATCACAGGCATTTTCTGCTTGAGCACGATCAGCCCGGATACGCCGCGCTACCTGTTAACGCTCTTCATGGTCCTGACCGGCTTTGGCGTCGGGTTCTCGTTCTCCACGCTCAGCATGGCCTCCATCCATAACTTTGATGCCAGACAGCGCGGCGCGGCAACATCGACGAACTCCTTCCTTCGTTCCTTCGGCATGACGGTGGGGATTACAATCTTCGGGATCATCCAGCGCAACGGCCTGAACAACCGGCTCGCGGAAGCCGGAGGAAACGCCCCGGCCGGTGCCGAGTTAAACGCGGATGCCGTCCTTTCACCTGAAGTGATGGGGCAGCTCCCACCGAACGTGCGCGAACAGATCACGGCTTCATTGGCCGATTCCATCGCGAACACGTTCATGTGGGCGCTTGTGCCGGCGGTGCTGGCTCTCGTGTTCGTCCTTATGATGGGCAACGAACGGGTGACCGTTCCCGCCAAAGCCCCCGCCAAAGCCAAGGGAGCCTGATGGCATGTCCATGAAGCTGGCCATCCTGGGCTTGCTGCTGGAAGGAGACCATCATCCGTACGAGATCCGGATCAAGATGAAAGACCGGGGCATGGATCAATATACCAAGCTCCAGATGGGCTCCCTTTATTACGCGGTGGACCGGCTCGCCAAGGAAGGATATATCGAGGCCGTGGAAACCATCCAAAGCGACAGCCGTCCGGATAAAACCATCTACCGGATCACGGAATCCGGACGCAAGCTTTTTGAACAGCTGCTGCTCAAGAAATTCAGGGACATCGAGCCCGTGCACCACCCGCTGTATATGGCGCTGCCCTTCTCGCGCCACGCAGACCCCGCCGTTCTGGCCCCGATCCTGCAGACCCGGATCCGGGAAGCCGAACACCGGGTGAACCAGGCGTACCAACTATACGTGGAGCATCAGCATATCGTCCCCCGCAGCACGCAGCACCTGATGATCGGGATGTATGAGCACGCCAAGACCGACCTGAACTGGTTAAGACGGCTGCATGAGGACCTGGTGCATGGGAAGCTCGGCACGATCGGCGAGCCGTTGTTTCCCGAGGACGACCAGGAAGGACGATAATGCCAAGGGGTTTCCACCTGCTATTGAATACGCAAAAAAAGCGAACACTTCCCTCACTCAGGGTTGGTGCTCGCTTTTTTATATGAAAACGAAATTTAGAACAGGAACTCATCCGGGTTGGAGCCGAAACGTTTGTTTTGGTTCAAGCCGTCAATGGCCGCCATATCTTCTGCGGAAAGCTCGAAATCGAAGATGCCGGCGTTTTCACGGATCCGATGATCTTTAATCGATTTCGGAATGACGATGACGCCGTTCTGAATGTCCCAGCGCAGAATGACTTGCGCCGTGGTTTTTCCGTATTTCTCCGCGATCTTAGCCAGCGCCGGTTGATCGAGGTTGCCCTGCATCAACGGGCTCCAAGCTTCCAGAACGATATGATTCTCGCGTGCATAGCCCAGCAGCTCCTTCTGGGAAAGCAGCGGATGCAATTCCACTTGGTTGACGACAGGTACCACGCCGGTATCCTCAATGATATGCTGCAGGTGGCGGATTTGGAAATTGCTGACGCCAATGGAACGAACGAGGCCTTCTTTTTGCAGATGAATCAATGCCTTCCACGTCTCGAGGTATTTATCTTTACCCGGCCAGTGCACGAGATATAAATCAACGATATCCAGCCCCAGCTTCTTGCGGCTCGTCTCAAAAGCTTGCAGCGTCTTCTCATAACCCTGGTCATCGTTCCATACCTTGGTGGTGATGAACAGCTCGTCCCGCGAAACTCCGGATTCGCGAATGGCTTGCCCTACGCCCTCTTCATTGCCGTAGATGGCAGCGGTATCGATGCTTCGGTACCCTGCAGCGATTGCTGATTTTACGGACTGAATAACCTCTTCGCCTTCTTTGGTCTTCCATACGCCAAGGCCCAGCCACGGCATTTTTACGCCGTCATTCAAAGTAGGTCCATCGGTAAAAGTTTGATTGGCCATTCTGAAATCCCTCCTGTTTATGTAATGCAGCGGATATTTGGCCGCTTATTCCAGTATATCAAAATCCCAGTATCCCGCTCAACGTTACAGCCCTTGCGAGGGCTGCGGACATTTTTTAACTAATCCCATCATTCATCGCCAAAAAGGGCCGTCTTATAGCAGCATGCTGCTATAGGCTCGGCCCTTTATTAATCGTTACGGCATTTGCATGTAACCTATCGTTTTAAACCTTGCGTCTAAAAATACCGAAGGTCAGCAGCCCGCATGCCGCCAGAAACAGATACGGCCCAGCGGCCGCTCCTCTGATCGTCTCTCCAAAAAAATCAATGGTCTTGGACGACACGTACATCATGGTCAGGAAAATAGCGACCAGCGCAAAGGCGTAGGCAATCAGCTTGTTCATCTTCTTCTCGCGAACCACTTTCAAAAACGGATAGATGAAACATACGATGAACAACACGCCGCCCTGCATAAAGCCGTTCTCCGCAGCCACGCCGATATCGAGCCATTTAAAAAAGAAAGAGGCTATCGCCAAACAGGTTGCGATAAAAATAAATTTGCTCCCCAGATCCCACTGTTTAAACCGAAATTTCATCCATGTACACTCCCCTAGTGTCAATCCCCGGATGCCCAGCACCCTTCGATAAACTTAGGGTCCATTATACCGGATTTTTGCGGCCGGGGATAGATCAACTACAGGTCTGCAGCACTATTCAGCCATACCGTCTTGTTCGCGGCCGGTTGACGTTTCCCCTGCTTCGGCTCCATGTCCGGATATCCGATGTACAGGAAACCCAGCATTTTATCGTCAGGCTTCAATCCGAACGCTTGGTTCATCAACGCGTGGAAACACGGCTCGCCGGTTCTCCACACGGCGCCAAGACCCAGCTCATGAATTTGCAGCAGCATGTTCTGGATGCCGGCGAATACCGCTCCGTACTCTTCCAGCTCAATCACCTTCGGATCCGTCGACGGCTCAACCGCCACACCGATGACGACCGGAGCGCGGTACGCCTTCGTACGTCCCGATTCGCGCGCTGCGTTCACGGCCTCTTCGCTCGTATCGTCGCCGCCGGCCACCTGAATATCCCCCAGGGCATTGCCGAGCACGTCGCGGCCTTCCCCTTGCATGACAAAGAATTTCCACGGCTCCGTCAGCTTGTGGTTCGGCGCCCAGGTTCCTGCTTCGACGATCTGTTCGATCAACTCCTGCGGTACGGCGTCAGGCTTGACCTTGCCAAGGCTGCGGCGCGTGCGGATAGCTTCACTTACGTTCATATTTGATTTCCTCCCGAGCTCTATATAGTTGGTCTTATTTGCATACTCCTAATTGAGAGTCTATCTCAATTATAACAAAAAGAGAAGGGGACACCTATCGAGATTCTCGGGTACGGTTCATGTCATAAATTGACCACTTGAAGAATAACAAGCTCTTCTCTGTCTCCAAATCCTCGATTATAGCCTAGAATTATTGTAAATCCTCCTCTGTTTTACTAGCATTTGGATCGAAACGTTCACATCCTTCCCCTCTATTTTATCTAGATTTCCATGCCATTATCTGGGATAATGAGGTTTAACTCACACAAGAAGATTAGGAGGATGATTCATGACTGATAAGCGACTTATAACGCCCGAGGATTTGTACCGGATGCACTGGGTGAATGACCCTGTCGTATCCCCCGCAAGCGGGGCCATAGCCTATGTACATAAGTCCGTGAGCGAAAAGCACGACGGTTACCGTTCCCATATCCGCCTGCTTCCCGCAGGGGGCGCTCAGGATATTCCCTTCACTTCCGGCGAAGCCGATGCAGCACCCGCTTGGTCCCCCGACGGGTCTGAGCTTGCCTTCTTGCGCAAAAAGGACGATAAGCCACAGGTATGGATCATGCCTGCCAACGGTGGGGAAGCCCGCCCCGCTACCGACCTGGAGCACGGCGTCAGCGCATTTAAATGGTCGCCGGACAGCTCGCGTCTGCTGGTTCGGAGCGAAGCCGAAGCGGCTGAATCTACCGAAAGCGAAGAGAAAGACAAAGACGACAAGCACAAGCTGCCGGAAGAAAAAATCATTAACCGCATTAAATATAAAGCCGATGGCCCCGGATTATGGAATGACCGCCGACATCATCTATTTATCGTGAATCCGGCTACGGAAGAATGCCAACCAATCACCGAAGGCGATTTTGACGTATATGCCTTTGCCTGGTCACCCGACGGCGGCAGCATCGCATACAGCAGCACCCTCGCCACGGAGCATTTCCCGGACCCGGATCTTCGCTTGACGAACGATGTGTTTGTCATGGACCTGTCCAGCGGATCGGTAACCGAAATCACGGACGGAACCCTCTCGATCGGTTCCATTGCGTTCACCCCGGACGGGCAGCATGTACTCATGCTTGCCAGCGATCTCAGCTGCGGATTTGCCACGCTGACCAAAATCCACCTGGTTCCGCTCTCGGGCGGAGAAGCCCGCGTCCTCTTCACGGACATGGACGTTCAGCTCGGGCACGCCGCTGTCAGCGACATGAGAGCCGGGGCGGGAACGCCTCCCCTGTTCAGCAAGGACGGCCGATCGGTTTACGTTCAGCTCAGCCAGGATGGGGGCGTCCATATTGGACGTTTTGCCTTGGACGGCTCCTCCTTCGAGCTGGTGGTGGCAGGTGAACGCGAGGTGTACCAATTCGCACTGACACCGGAAGAAAACGTGGTATTTGCCGCTGCCGACCCGCTGCAGCCGGGCGATCTGTTCAGCTTCACTACAGGCAGCAACGAGGAACGCCGTCTGACGAACTGCAATGAGGAGCTGTGGAACGAGCTTACGTTAAGCACGCCGGAGTCCTTTACGTTCCGTACGTCGGACGGCTGGCCGATCCAAGGCTGGATCATGAAGCCTGCCGGCTTCGCGGAAGGCTCCAAGGTCCCGGCCGTGCTGGAGATTCATGGCGGTCCGCAAGCCATGTACGGACACACGTTTATGCATGAGTTCCAGCTGCTGGCAGCAGCCGGCTATGCCGTTTTCTATACCAACCCGCGGGGCGGCCATGGATACGGTCAAGTCCACGTCAATACCGTCAGAGGCGATTACGGCGGGCGGGATTACCAGGATCTGATGGAAGCCGTGGATTATGTTGTGAATACCTACACTTATATCGACGCTTCCCGTCTCGGCGTGACCGGCGGCAGTTACGGCGGCTTCATGACCAACTGGATCGTCGGTCATACCGACCGGTTCCAAGCTGCGGTAACCCAGCGCTCGATATCGAACTGGATTTCCTTCTACGGCGTCAGCGATATCGGCTATACCTTTACCCAGGACCAAATCTGGGGCAATCCTTGGGACGATCTCGACAAGCTGTGGAAGCACTCCCCGCTCGCTTACGTGAAGAATGTCAGCACGCCGCTGCTTATCCTTCACGGCGAACAGGACCTCCGCTGCCCGATCGAGCAGGGAGAACAGCTGTTTATCGCCTTGAAGCGACTGGGCCGTGAAACCCAGCTGATTCGCTTCCCCGGCGCGGACCATAACCTGTCCCGTAGCGGCAATCCGCACCTGCGGGTCCGGCGCCTCAGCCACATCGTCCGCTGGTTCGTGGAGCATATCGAAAAATAACATCAATAGAAAAACCATCCCCGTGCGAGCTGGCGCAATGAACGCTCGACAGGGATGGTTTTTTTGTGTTGGTTCATCAAACAGGACCGTACACCCTCTCGCCCGCTACAACGGTCTCCCGGACCACCATGCCCGATCCGTCCGTATCGCAGTCGAACAGCGTCAGGTTCGCCGGGCTCCCGAGCGCAAGCTCGCCCAACTGCGGCATATCCAGCACCATAGCCGGGCGGACCGTGACCGCGCTTACTGCTTCCGCCAGCGTCATATCCGTATAGCGAATCGCATTCGCAATGCCAACCTCCAGCGAAGAAGCGGATCCGGCCAGTATCGCCGGATTCGCTACCGTATGCAGGCGCCCGTCCGCCGTCAGCTCGACTTCGCCTCCGATGAGGCTGCTGTACCTTCCGGGAGCCATGCCGCCGAACATGACGGCATCGCTGACAAGCACCGCTTTGTTCCGTTTTGCCCGCAGCATCGCTTTCAGCACAGGGGGCGCCAGATGGTGGCCGTCCGGTATAAAGGTGGCCCATAACCGGTCGTCCGCCAGCTGGTGCCAGATATAGTTGGGGTGGCGCGGCAAAACGGGCTGCGAGCCGTTCCCCAGATGCGTCGAAACCGTTGCCCCTGCCTGCACCGCCCGATCGATCTGCTCGCCGGTTGCCATCGTATGCCCGATCGCGACGATTACACCTGCCTTGACTACCTTCTCTATAAATGGAACCGAGCCTTCGCGCTCCGGCGCGAGTGTCACCATCCGGATAAGCCCGTCAGCCGCATCCTGAAGCCGTTGAAACTCATCCCAATCCGGATTCCGGATATACTCCCTCGGATGCGCCCCGCGACTGCCGTCTTCATCGGAAAGATAGGGGCCTTCCATATGAATGCCGACTATCGAGGCGCTCCCGAACTGCTTGGACCCGGCATACTTGGACAATGCCTGAAATGCTTGACGCATCCGGTCGTAGCTGCCCGTGATGACCGTCGGCAAGTAGGCGGCGACCCCGCACCGATGCAGCGCCCGCGTCACGCCTGCAATGTCGCTTTGCGACGTCACGGTTCCATTCAAATCGTATCCGCCGAAGCCGTTGACCTGCACATCGATCCAGCCGCTGCTGATCCAGGGCAGCAACGCCGTCTTATCCCCCTGACCTAACCGTCGTATGGCCGCGATCCGTCCGTCTGACGACTCTACCTCAACCGGCTCGCCGGTGTGCGGGAGCTTTCCACGCCACATCATAGGTGCCCCCTGCCTAAGCCCATTGATATATCGGCGCTGCCGATGCTTTATCCAGATACAGCATCCAGCTGGAATGCGTCTTCAGGATGGTAGCCGGCACCCGGTTATCGACCCCGCCTTGAATCGTATTTTGAATGGCTGCCGCTTTCGCCTGATGAGGCACGACCGATACGATATGGCGGCTCTTCAAAATCTGCTTGACCGTCATCGTAATCGCCTGTTTGGGCACTTCCTCATTCGATGCAAACCAGCCTTCCCTTACCTGCTGGCTCTTGCAGGTATCGCTGAGATTCACGATCGTATAAGGCGAATCGTTATCAAAATCGGCCGGCGGATCATTAAAGGCAATATGCGCATTCTCCCCGATCCCGATCAGGGCCAAATCCACGGGCGCTTTGACGATTTCCTCGTTCAGCCGCTTCACCGTTTCCTCGGGATCGCCCTCCCCGTTGATGAGCCAAGCTTGGCCGACGCTCGCATATTTCAGGAAGCGCTCCTTCAAGTACTTGCGAAAGCTCGCCGGATGGGATTCCGGCAGCGCGATGTATTCGTCCAAATGGAACATTTCGATTCGTTCCCATTCCAGATTCAGCTTCACAAAGTGCGACAAAAACTCAAACTGCGACGCGCCCGTCGACAGGACGATTCGCGCTTTTCCTTTCTCCGCGATTGTATCGCGGAGAATCGCCTCGCAAGCGCGGGCCGCCTCCAAGCCTGCCTGATCCGCATGTTCCAAGATGTTCAACTGCATAATGATAATTCCTCCTTGTTGTACAACATTGTAGAAATGTAAGCCATTAGGCCAGAACGCCGCTATTCATAAATTCCTCCAGCCTCACCATGCGTTTTTCTACGCGGGAACGCTCGGCGGCAAACGCCATCAGATGACTCAGGATCGATGCTTGGGCAGAGGTTGTGCTGTTATGCTGTCCCTTGGATTGAACCGACTTCACAAAATCGGCGATCAAACGCATATCCCCGCCGCCATGGCCTACATGGCCTTCCGGATCGACGAGCTGGATCACTTCCTGCTTGCCGCTGCCGAAACGGCGGATCTCGATCTCATTAGTCTCCATCGTGGCCCGTATTTCGCCTTCGGTGCCCATTAGCTTGATGGTACGGTTGCATTTCTCCGTGAACGCGCTCATCGTGAACACCGCCGTAATGTCATGCTCGAACTCCATGCTGACGACCTGATGATCCACGACGTCGTTATCGCAGTGGTACACGCACCGGCCAAAAGGACCCTCCAGCATCGCTTGGTAACGCGCTTCGTAACTCGGGTCGTTGCTCGCAGCCTCGCCTTTCCAGCCCGCATTCTCGATCAAATACGTATTCGGCGCATAGTACTGGCATTCGTGCGATACCGGGCATCCATCCAGGCATCGCTTCGGCGCGCCGGGCGGAGCCGACTCCGGACGGAAATGCGACAGGTGGCCATAGGAGGCCACGCTTAGGCATCGGCCTCCCGCCAGCCATTGCATGATGTCCAAGTCATGGCAGGATTTGGCCAAAATCATCGGGCTGGATGACTCGCTGTTATTGAAATATCCCCGCACATACGAGTGGGCCTGGTGCCAATAGCCGACGTTCTCGTTGTGCTGGATCGACATCAGGCGGCCGATTCGTCCTTCATCGAGCAGCCGTTTAAGCTCTTGGAAAAAAGGCGCATACCGGAGAACATGGCAAATCGTTAACGTACGGTCGAAGGCTTCCGCCTGCCGGCCCATATCGATGCATTCCTGCCACTCCGGGGACATCGGCTTTTCCAGAAGCACATGATACCCGGCTGCCAACGCCTTCATGGTCGGCTCATAGTGGTCCCGGTCCCTCGTGCAGATGAAGACCGCATCCGATTGACGGGGTCCGGCAAACAGCTCATCCCAGCTTGCAAAGCATTGCTCATCCGCTATCCCGAACTTCGCTTGGCAGCGGCTGCGCCGCACCTCATTCGGATCGGCAACGGCAACAATCTGCATCTCCTCCGGTCGCTGGAGCGCATATCCGCTGTAAATCATGCCGCGAAGGCCGGCTCCGACCAGCGTGACCGTTAGTGGTTTTGGTTTACTCATGTCCTTCCACATCCTTTCCCTCTAGTTGCCCGCGATATTCTACCCGCGGTTCGTTCAGCTCGGAGGGATCAAGCATCTTGAAAATGCCGGGAAACACGACGCTCATCGCTTCCTCCTCCTCAAGCTGCCGAGCCCTGACCAGATCGGCTGCGCTGCTCACAGGATGAATGGCCGTAATCGCGCCGATTCTATGGTCAACCTCCGCGGCAAGCTGCACATACACCCCTTCCCGACCTACCGTATAGAACGGGACCGCTCCCGCCTGCCACTCATCAAAGTGGGAGATAACCTCCATGCACCGGATGACATCGTACGTGCGCAGCGCAGCCAAACTGTCCCCGAGCCAGATCAAATCATCGGCAAGCTTATGCAGCACCCCAAAATAAGAACGCGCGGGCTTACCATAGATCGGATAGGGCTCATGAGGACCGACCCCGGACGTGTTCAGCACCAGCACGGCGCGGCCGGATCGGCATGTTTCCTGAACCCAGGCCCAATGCGCTTTCAGCTGGCGGGTCCCTCCCCGCCAAACGGCAACGGTCAGCGGCCGCCTTCGTTCGGCTGTATCCTCGGCCAGTCGGAATACATAACCGCTGTTCATGATGCCCTCCTGCGACCACCACAAGCGATAATCGGCCTCAAGGCCCTCCACTGCGCCCAGCCCAATGATGCGCGGGTTCAATTCGCAAGGCTTCCGGGAGGCGTAAATCTTCTCCTGCAGCCACTGCCTTGCTTGAACCTGTCTTTGCTGCGTCGGCAGCAGCGAACGGGCTACTGCCAGCTGGTCGCAGCGATCGGCATTGAAGTCCCGGATCGTCCTTCCGTCCGCCTTATCCCGGTACACCTGACCGCCGGGACTGCACCACAGTTGTTCCGGAGGCAGCGCCTCGATCTTCATGGCATCGTTGGGAACAGCCTTCACCTCGAGATGCCGGACGAAAAATGCCGCGGCCGCCGCGGCCAGCCGATCCGTATAGCGGTGCGTCGAGGCGTCGGTCACAAGCTGCAGGTCGCCCGGGTGACCGAGCAGCTCCCAGAAGCGCCTGCAGCGATCAACGGTGCGCCGCGTGCCTTCAATCGGGAAGAAATCGTATTCCGCCGCCAACACGATCAGCGGCTTCGGCGCAAAAGCGATAAGCAGATCCTCATGGTCGTAACCCAGCCCGGACAGGCCCGACCATACCTGCTCGGCATCCTGCACGCCGCCGGCATGCATGTACAGCTGCCGGTTCATGATGAAGGTGGCGGGAGCCGCCGCCGCAATGCGTTCATCGCAGACCATCATCATGGCCGTCTGCGTTCCGCCGCCGGAATTTCCCGTTACGCCGATCCGCGAAGGATCGACCTCGGGCCGTTCGCACAAGTAGTCGATGGCACGCATGGCATCGTGAACGAAATATCGGGCTACGCTGTCGCCGAGCATATGGCACTGAACGCCGTACTGCTGATGCTCCTTCGTTCCCCATAGGACGCTCCCTTCCCGATCCTCGAAATCATGAAGGCTAAGGCGCTCGCCCTGCCCGATCGGATCGATGGCCAGCACGATGATGCCCGCCCGGACGAAGTGCTGGATGACGCGCTGATAATAGGCATCATGCTTCGCCCCCAGCTCGTGGCCGCTCAGAAACAGGACGGCCGCGGAGCGTTCTTCCCGGTGATCGGGCAGATACAGATTCGACGTGACGGCATACCCCGGAAGGGACTCGAACATCACCTTCTCTACTTGAAAGCCGGTTCCGCGAATACATCCCGTTATGCGTCCGTTAAGAAGGGTATCGGTTCTGCCACCTGACATGTTGCCGGCGTCCCCCGCGGACCAGCGCGAACGTTCCTTAAGCGGAGACCTGTCAGGCGATGTTTCTTCCCCGAATGCCGCCCCTTCCTCCCGTCCAGGGTTCGCGAATGCATCGGGAAGACCGCCGATGGACCTCAGGAAGGCCGCCTTGATGTCCTCCTGCCGCTTTCTTGCCGCCTCGGCCGTGACGATGGAATCGCGGATAGCATCCCCAGCGGCAAATGCGGCATCGGAACGCTCGAACACATGCGCTTTCAACTGATCCCGCGTGTCGTATAACGTGCAGACATACTGCTCCAGTTCCTGAACGCTGTTCATCTCGATGAACTCCCGTTGACGAGCGTCGGCAAAACGTCCGGCAGCTTCATCGCCCGGCCTTCGGCAATGGAGCGATTGGCCGTGGCGCCGATCAGAAGGGATTCGGCACCTACCGAGCTGTCGGCTTGTTGACCTAGCGGATCTTCGACCCCGCCTTCGAACAGCGCCTTACGCAGCTTCGCATCCCCGCCGCCGTGACCAGCGGCCGATGTATTGACTTCGACCAGCTCTTCCGTGCTATCGGCTCTGAAAATATGAATCCGGCTCGCTTCCCCTTGCTTCATATCCGCGTTGCTGTATACATTCGAGACCTCAATCCGGCCTTTGCTGCCGTTGATCGCGGCGCGCCAACCCTCATACGGGCTATAGGCGACGAGGGAATAGGTCAGCATCGCATCATTGTCATACCGGACATTGACCGACATCGTGTCATAAATGTCGATCCGGCCGTCAAACAGGCAGCGGTCCCGCAAATAGCCGTCGGCTTCTTCCGCCTGGCGATAGTATTTTTCAAGAAACGGATCCTTTTCGATATCCATATAGAACTCGCACTCGTCTTTCCGGTGGCAAGTCAGGCATCGTTCTCCATGGTCCTGCCGGTCGTCCCCGTACACCCGTCTCGTCCCAAACGCATGAACTTCCGCGGGACGGCTGTTCATCCACCAATTCACGATGTCGAAGTGATGCGTGGACTTGTGAACCAGCAGCCCGCCGCTGTTCTTCATCTCGGCGTGCCATCTGCGGAAATAGTCCGCGCCATGCCGGCGGTCCAAAAACCACTCCAGATCAATATGGTAAACATCTCCGATGGCTCCTTGCAGCAGCAGTTCCTTCACGGTCGCAAAATAAGGCGCAAACCGAAGGTTGAACGTGACCGTCACCTTCTTGCCGCTCTCCGACTCCGCCTGCAGGATCTCCCGGCACTTGTCTTCGTCAATCGTCATCGGCTTCTCGCTAATGACGTCGCAGCCTGCCCTCAAGGCTTGCACGATATAAGTATGATGCGTGTAATCCGTACTCGCCACGATCACGACATCCGGCTTCGCGTCGGCGATCATTCCGTCAAAATCATCGTAGACGGGGATTCCCCCGCACTCCTCGCTCAGAAAGCGAGCCCGCACCGGATTGGCATCATACACGCCTTCAAAGGCAAGGACGCCTCTCCAGTCGGTAACCATCGGCTTAGCAAACATATACAGCGCTCTCGATCCAGCGCCGACCAGCACGTACTTCTTCATGTCGTAAGTTCCTCCTTCAGCCTTTCATCCCTGTCGAAGCGATGCCTTGAACAAATTGCTTCTGCGCGAACAGATAGACGATGACGACCGGCAGCGTCGTAATAACGGCCCCCGCCATCAGCAGCGCTTGATTGACGTTCTCCGATTTCAGGTAGAGCAAGCCGAGCGGCAATGTGTACAATTCCTTGTCTTGCAGGTAAATCAACGGGCCCAACGTGTTGTTCCACGCGCCCATGAAGGTGAATACGCCCAGCGCGGCCAGCGCCGGCTTGCACAGCGGCAAATAAATTTTGAAGAATATGCCCGGCGGGCTGCAGCCGTCGATCGTAGCCGATTCATACAGCTCTTTGGGCAAGGATTTAATGAACTGATGCATTAAGAAAATACCGAACGCCCCGCCCAGGAAGCTGGGCACGATCAAAGGGTAATACGAATTCAACGCCCCGAATTCCTTCCAGATGAAATAGGTCGGGATCATGGTCACTTGTGACGGAATCATTAGGGTAGCCAGCATGATCATATAGATGAGCCCCCGCAGCCGAAAGGTAAACATCGCCAGCCCGAAGGCCACGAAAGCGCTGGAGACCAAGGATCCCACCATCTCGATCGAAACGATGAAAAAGCTGTTCAAGGTATATCGGCCGAAGTCGACTTTATTCCATATCGTCACATAGTTATCCCAATTCAGCGGATTCGGGATGAGCTGCGGCGGCATCTGCGAGATGGCGCCAACCGTCTTCAGCGACGTGGACAGCATCCATATGAAAGGGAACACCATGAAAACCGCACCGGCAATCAGCAGCAGGTACATCAGCACCTTAAGCAAGGAGTGAGTCGTCTTAGTCATAGTGCACCCACTTTTTCTCGAAATACTTCTGGGACAACGTGAAGCTCAGGATGATGACAAACAGCAGCCAGGCCGTTGCCGATGCCGGTCCCATTTTGAAGAGCAGGAACGCGTCCCGGTACACCAGCAGATTCGGCACCATATTTCTCTCCGGTATGCCCGTGGTGATGGAGCCGAACAGACCGAGGAACACGTCGAATGCCTGGAATGCCGAGATGGTAGACAAAATCATGACGAGATACACCATCGGCGTCACCATCGGGAATACCACCTTCGTCAGCTGCTTCCAGCCATTGGCGCCATCGATCTGCGAGGCTTCCAGCACCTCTTTCGGAACGTTCTGCATGCCGGCCAGAATCATGATCATGGATTGGCCCACGCCCTTCCATACCTGAACGATCGCGATGCTGGATATGACCGTCAGCCAATGGCTGCTGTCAATCCATTTGACGGGGGCAAGGCCGACAGACTCCAGCACCCAGTTGATCACGCCGTATTGATAGTTGAACATCCACACCCAGACCACGCCGCCGGCGATCCACGGTGTCACGACGGGGAGGAAATAGAACAGCCGGAACAAGCCCTTGGCCCGGATGGCCTGATTCAGCATGAATGCGATCACGAATGCCATCAACGTCTGAATCGGCACGAAGATAAGCGCGAACACAAACACGTTCCGGATGGACACCCAGAACTCGCGCTTGTTCAGGACGCGCACCCAGTTATCCAGTCCGATCCAACGCGGCGGGTTAAACAAATCCCACTCCGTGAAGGAAATATACGTGGAGAATAGGATCGGAAATAAGAGAAAAACCACGACGTTGATGACAAACGGCAATGTGAAGATATAACCCCAGTACCCTTGTTTCTGCATGACACACCTGCCTTTCGTTAACGGAGCAGGGATGCAATCCGACACGTCGCCAAGACTGCATCCGCCCTGATCCCATGAAAGCTATTTACCGGAGTCCAGCACATCCTGAACCTTGGCATGAATATCCTTCACGCCGTCCTCCACCGAAACATTGCCCACCATGATTTCATTGACCACCTGCTGCACCAGAATCCGCCATTCGCTCCAGGTAGCATTCTCGTCCAGGGTAACGCCGCCTTCGTTAATGCCGTCCGTGAAAGCCGCTTTGTTCAGCGGTTTGTTTGTGCTGTCCTTCAATTGATCCAGCGCCGACTTTTTCACAGGCAGCGTGGATCCCGTCTTGACGATGATATCCTGCACTTCATCGCCGTGGTAATATTTCAGGAACTCCCAGGCGGCATCCTTCGATTCCTGCTTCGCTCTGGAGGAGACCAGCCACGTGTTGGCTACCATCGGAACATAGCGCTTGCCGTCAACCCCTTTCGGAATTTTGACGACATCCCAGTTCGTATCGGCAAAGCTCTCGTTCATATTCACCTGCAGGCTGTATTGAAGGAAATACATCGCGGCCTTGCCGCTCGCGAATACTTCGAGCTCGCCGCCGTTCGCTTTCAGGTAATCGATATCGGCAAAATAGCCTTGATTCAAACCGTCATACAGCTGCTGTAATCCGGCCGCGGTTTTGGGATCGTCAAACCGCGATTTCGTCAGGGTGTCGTCCAAGGCCGAGCCGCCTGCCTGCTTAATCCAAGGAAACCAGCCGTTGGTTATGGAAAAGGAACCGATGAATCCGAATTGGCTGGTTTGGTCTCCTTCCTTGATCGTCAGCTGCTTGGAGGCTTCAATGAGGTCGTCAAAGGTCCAGTCGTCGGTCGGTACCGGCACGCCAGCCTTCTCGAAGACATCCTGGTTGTACGCTAGCGCAATCGGGTTAATGCCGTGGGGGACGCCCCAGATCTTCCCTTCCGGCGTTTTGGCGGAGAACAGGCCGTCGATGTATTCGTCCGCTTTCAGGTCGGATTCAATGTAGGAGGACAAGTCCTCTGCCACACCGCGTTCCCCGTAGCTAAGTATGGTGGCGTTCTCTTGGAACCAGACGTCCGGCATCGTGTTGCCTGCAATCTGCGTGGCGATCTTGGACGTAAAGTCCCCCCAAGGCGCTTCTTGGATTTCAACGTTGATGTGGGGGGGGACGCAATAAAACCGTCGATAATTTCTTTACTCGTCACCTCATAGCTGCCAGGGAGCCCAATCTTGAGCGTCACCTTCTCTTTGCTGCCTTCCGCTTCCCCCGGCGAGACCTCCCCATCGGTTGACCCGCCGGATGAGGAGCATGCGGTGAACATCATCATAAACGCCAGCATCAAAGAGATTACCTTTACCTTTTTTGACATTGAAAACCCTCCTTTTTGAGTTACAAATAGAGATTTCGTGTTTTCTGCTCCAGCTCATTCCAAAGGCATTCATTCTATAGTAATCGATTTCTGTAACGAGTATAGCATGGAAGCCCTTTCTTGAATAGAGTTTTCTATGTTATCATCGATTATTTTTCTACTATACGTCTGACTTTGAGCGTTATATAAGGTGTTCCGAGGTTTTACAGGAATTGTTTTCCACATGCTGAATCAAGAAACGGATAGGAAAAAAGTTAGTAATCGATATCTTTATTAACAACAAATAAAGCCCGAGCGTTTTTTGAAATGCCGGGCTTTATGCCATCCTTGTATTCACTTGTTCTCCCGGATATCCCGGACCGATTTTCGCTCCAGCAATTTAGGCTGCAGCATAACATCAAACATCGGGCTATCGTCGCCCTGCATCATATCCAGCAGCATTTTGCAGGCCATCTTCCCCATCTCGTAATCGGGCTGCTTTATCGTTGTGAGCGGCGGATGAATCATCTGCCCCACGTCAATGCCGTCAAAGCCCATTACCGAAATCTGCTCCGGCACCTGAATGTCGCGCTGCGACAATTCGTTGATCACCCCAAAGGCCATCATGTCATTGCACGCAAATATCGCCGTCGGCTGCGGCGAATGTTCCAGCAGTCTCTGCGTGAGCTGCTTGCCCGTATCGAATTCGGTGATCGCGTTATACACTTCCTCGGTCGGGGACTCGACAACCAGCGGTTTGAGACCTGCATCCTTCATCGCCGACATATAGCCCTGATGAATGCTTCGGCGGCTTGGACGATCCAGCTTGGAAGTGACGTAACCGATGCGCGCATGCCCCTTCTCCTGCAGATGCTTGGTTGCGATGTAACCGGCCTTGTGGTAGTCGAACTCGATCTGGTTAATGTTATCCTCATCGATCTTCTGATCGATGGCGATGACGTTCAGGCCAAGCTTCATCAGCTGGGTCAACTGGCTCTTATCCTTGGAGATCGAGGAGATGATCAGGCCTTTGACCTGCTTCTCCATGATCGTCCTTAAATATTCATCCTCCAGCGCCGGATCTTGCAGGGAATTGCATACGATAACCGTAAAATTATTCTGCCGAGCCACCTCTTCGATCCCGAAAATGACGGAAGAATAAAATGGGTTCACGATAGAAGGAATGATGACTCCGATCGTATTGCTGCTATTCTTCTTCAGCTGTTTGCCGAGCATATTCGGAATATAATTGGATTCCTTCGCGATTTGCTGGATGCGCTCTTTAAGCTCCTTGCTGACAGGATAACTGCTGTTGCTTAACACGCGCGAAACCGTTGCCGAAGAAACGTTTGCCATCTTCGCTATATCATGTATCGTGGTCGGCTTCTTCATAGGATCCCTCACTTATAGTAATCGTTTACTATTGTAAAGTATACAAATAGCTGACATAGAAAGCAATAAACCGATGAAAATATCCGTCAAGCTCACGCCCCGTTACATCTGCAGATCCCAATTTCTCGGCGCTAGCCCCAATGCCCGGAACGCTATTCAGTCGCTGGATGCGACGAACGCCAATATCGATTTGTCCTCCGTGCTTGCGAACAAAAAAAGACCGCCGGGTCATCCCCGGCGGCAAATATATTGGTGGAAGGAATTTCATCGTTCAGTAGGAATAAGGAGCAGCTAAAAAATGACTGGGACTGAGATTACACTTCAGGCGTTCCGTAGGTTGCGAACCAACCCTTGATCGTATCGAAATCATCCGTAAAGGACAGGGAGAGCAGCAGCAGAACGCGGGCTTGTTGAGGACTCAGGTTGTCGCCTGAAATGATGCCCTCTCCGCCGCCGTATACGCTGCCAGAGCCTGTACGGGTCGTAGTTACGAAGACCACCCCCTTTTCGATGGCTTCTTTGCGGGCGGCGCTCATCTCTCTCGAGATGCCGCCTGCGCCGGTACCGGAGGTGACGATGCCTTTAGCTCCATCTGCCACAAAGCCTTTGATCGCGCCGCCGCCGGCCTCCTGATAAGAAACCGCAATTTCGACCTTCGCCAGATCCCCTTTCGAGATTTTGCTCAGATCAAACACCGGTTTGCCCTGACCTTCCTCTTTCATTGCACGGAGGGGAGCCCGGTAGATACGGATATTCTCGTCATCGATATATCCGACCGCTCCCAGCATAGGCGTTTCGAACGTGTCGGTGCGGTAGTCATTGGTTTTGGTTACGCCGCGCGCCAGATGAATCGTGTCATTCAGCATCAGCACCGTGCCGAAGGATTCCGTACGGCCGCTTCCGGCAAGCTTGATGGCGTTGTACAGGTTCGCTTGGGCATCGGAACCGATCACCGTCCAAGGTCTCATGGAACCGGTGATAACGACGGGTTTATCGCTTTGCACCGTCAGATCGAGGAAGTACGCAATCTCTTCCATCGTATCCGTCCCCGTTGTCACGACGACGCTATCGTACACCTCCAGCGCCTTGTCGACGGTCCGGGAAAGATCGTATAAATCGGCCATGGTATAGGCGCTCGACCCGGAGTTGCCGAACTGGAGCGTACTGATATCCGCAATCTTGTCCGTATTCGGAAGCTCGCCCACCATGTCTTCAATCTTCAGCGTACCTGCCCGATAGGATTGAAAGCTGGTAGCATCCGTCGATTGGCCCGCCAAAGTGCCGCCAGTCGCAACCACCAGCACGTTCGGTTTCGCCGATTGTTTAGAGGCCTCCGACAGGGGAGGAACCGTCGTATTCCGGCCTGGCGCCGCAGGAGTTTGCACGGGTGAAATCGCACTAACCGTCCCTTTCACTTCCGTTACCGTCGCAGCATGGGCCGCATACGTCCCAACAGGCGATAAAGAAATCACAAAAGCGGTAAATGCAGCGGTACTCCATACTGCTAACGGGCGTTTCGACTTTGGTTTCATCATGGCACTCTCCTCTGATATTAATGTTATATTATCTAACATTAATCTATGTATTCGTTAGAATCATTCTATTTAATGTTATCTAATATAACAAATATTACATGCGGTAGGAAAAGCGTTTACAATGATAGTTTATAGATGATATTCCCTATTAATTTGCCTTTTTTGATAGATTTAAATTAAATAAAATCCAGAAATATATGGAGCCCATCATCAGACATTCAGATTATTTAATGTTATATAAATTAACGCAAGAAGCCGTCTGCAAACGATTCTATCCGAGCTATAAACAACAACAAGGGATAGTCCACCACCTTCCGGTCGGACTATCCCTTGCACTTGTTATCATTCATTGCGCTTGCTGCGATTATCTTGTAGAAACGCCTCCTGCTTAATCCGCCTGTCCCGGTTCCTCCACAGCCCCTGCTTCGGTGACGCGGTACGCCATAATTTCACCATCGACCACGTGATAGATGGAATAAGAGTCCACCAAATTGTTCTCGTTAAAGCTAATCATGAGCTGCGCCTTCATGCTTCCGCTATCGAGGCCCTGAACATCTACCGAAACGGCGGTTTCGGGATAATGGTAGCCTGCCTTGCCTGGATGATCATACTGCCACGAAGTGAATCCCCCGCCTTTAGCCGTCGTCTTCGCCTCCCCAAGCTGTTGCCGGACTTCTTCCATCGTCTTGTTTATCAGCGACAGCTCTTTCAGGGAAGAAACAACATCTTCTCCCTGCTCTTTCGAGGTTGAAGCGTCTGCTTGAGGGGTTGCATTTTCCGCGGAAGGGGCCGGAACAGACGGCGACGGATCGGCTGCCTTCGCTACCGATTGATCTTCTGAAGCCTCGTCACTCTCTCCGGCAGGAGTTGCCTCTTTCTTCTCCTTCGGCTGCGGCTGCTTGGATAATTCAAGCCCTTGCACGGATGTGTTCACCGGCTCGCTCTCCACCAGGGGAGTTTCGTTGCTGCAGCCTCCGATCACCAGCACGGCCACGACAGCAATCCATATCACGCTAATCTTGTTCATTGCTCACTACTCCTTCGTTGTCTCTCCATTATGATTGGAGGTAATATGGAATTCCTTCATCATGTTATGGAAGCGTGCACCGAAGCCTTCGGAGGCCTCCAGGAAGTACTGCTGCTTCACGACAAAGCTGCCGCCTTGCCCGTTATCGAACACGTAATACCGTATGACCGGATCATCCCACTCTTTGCCGCCGGTGCCGCCTACCGCACGCACCTCCCAGCCTTGAATCGGTTCATCCACGAGATTCGCCTCGACCTTCGGATACGTTTGCAGCTCCTTCTGAAGCTGCTCCGCTGCGCTCTTCGGATCAATGCCCTCCTGCGAAATTTCCATGAACACCTCCGGATAGCGGTCATCCGTCGGCTTCTCCTTCAATTCAATGCGGTCCACGCCCGATTGATGAACCATCTTAAACCGGCTCTCATCCATATAAATCACGTAATCCGCTCCCTCATGCAGCTGATCCACGCTTGTTTCCGGCATGCCTTCCAGCTCCTGTTCAACCGTCTTCTGAGGAGCGAACCATTCCTTCACCTGATCAATGAACGCTTGGACAGGCGCCGTCTGAAAGCTGACGGTCAGCACGATGGCTGCCGCAGCGGCGGTTCCCGCAATCCATCCGGCCGCTCTTCGTCCCGAACGGCGGCGCCCTTTCGATTCCCTTGGCGCGAAGCGGGTCTCCGGCTCCGCCGGCTGCTGGGCTTGCTCGTTATGAATCCGCTCCTTGATCGCCATCCAAATCTCGTCTTTATGTCGCATCGCGTCATCCGTCCCCTTTTTCAGGCCGTCTGCAATCTCTTGATCCCATGGATCACGTCCCATGCTGATTCCCTCCCCTATTCTGCAGCATCCATTCCTTTAATTTCTTTCTCGCTTTGAACAGCCTGGACTTCACCGTGTTGACGTTCAGCTCCATCATGTCCGCGATATCCTTCTCGGCTACATCATTCAAATATTTCAAAATAACGGGAATCCGGTGCGGATCGTCCAGCCGCTGCACCAGCTCATATACCTCGCCGTGCCGGTCAAATTCATAGGTGTCGCTCTCGGAGGGAAGATCCCTCTCCTCGGAAATTTCCGAAGGCACCATCTTCGCATGTTTCTTCAAATACCGGTTGCACTCGTTATAGAGAATCCGGTTGAACCACGGCTCAAAGGGTCTGCTCAAATCATAGGACCCCAGATTGCGGTAAACCCTGATAAACGTTTCCTGGACCACGTCGGCGGCGCTTGCCGAACTTCCGGTGACTGCGGCTGCCGTTCGAATCGCCCGATCCGCATATAAACGATACAATTGTTCAAACAGTTCATCGCTGTACTCCGTCTTTAATCGTTGTATAAGGTCGTGTACCAAACCGTGCTTGCCTCCTTTCACTTGGCCAATCACTTACAATACCCCGGCATGCAGGCAAAAAGTTTTCGAGTACGTTATTTTTTTAGTATGTAAAAAAAGGATACCCCGATGCCGCACGGCCGAAGTATCCTTTTTCTATATTATAACCAATCATTAAGCTTGCGCCGGGATCGGTTCCATTGAGTGTGCCTGATGGCTCACCGGCTCGACTTGCTCTGCCTTGCGGAGGTGCTTCTGCCCCCGCCAGCGGAAGAAAGACAACACGCCGCGCAAATACTCGTCGGCAATCATGCAGGAGTAGATGCCGATAAGACCCCATCCCATGTGTATGCCAAGCACATAGGACAGCCCGGTGGCGACAAGCCACATCGAGCCAAGGGAAATGTACATGGTGAACCTAGTATCTCCGACGGCATTAAGCGAGTTGCCGAGCGCCATGTTGAGCATTTTGCCGGGCTGGAGAATCAGGTTCATCCCAAGAAGCGATGCCCCGATCGCAACGATCGTCTTATCGTCCGTAAACAGCCCCAGCAGCTGTTTTCCGAAAACATACAGGATGAACGCATTGACGACCACGTAAATTGCCCCGATACCCAGTGCGCGGTACGCGCTTCGGTATGCCTCCCGGATCCGGCCTGCGCCGAACAGATGCGCGATCTGGATCTGGGCCGCCATCGCGATCGACGAGCCAAGCAGGAAGCAGAAGGATTCCAGCGTATTCATGTACGTACGGGCTGCCAGCTCGGCGGCACCCAGCGTTGCAATGAAGGAGTAGATGATCAGCTGCGTAAAGACCCAGCAGGACATATTGATGCCGAGCGGCCATCCGATCTTCAGGATTTCGCCGAACAGCGGGCGGTCGAACACCCCGAATTCCTTCCATTTGATTCGGTATTCAAAGGAACGAAGGAACATGTACAGCAGCAAGAGAACGGCAAGCAATCGGCTGACCACCGTCGAAATCGCAACGCCGGTAAGCCCCCACTGCGGGAAGCCGAAAGCCCCGAATATAAACCCATAGTTCATAATGACGTGGATGATATTCATCCCGATGGCCACGTACATCGGCCCGCGCGTGTTGCCGGTATTGCGGATGACCGTGCTCATCGTAGCCATCATGGCAATCAATATCATTCCGCCGCCGACAATGGAGATATACGTTCCCGCAAGCGGAAGCAGATGCTCCGGCAGCTGCAGCACCGAGGCGATAGCCTCCGGCATTGCAAACAATATCACGCTGCACGCCAAGCCGATGATGGTGGTGGCGCTTACCGCCATGATGCCGATCGTTCGGGCATCCCCCGTCCGATGCGAGCCGATCTTTTGGGCAATGAGAATGCCGGCACCGCTGGCGACCGTCATGAACAGCGTCGTCATCGCCTGAAACAGCTGATTGGAGAAGCCGACCACGGCCACCGCATCGTCGGAAATCCGGCTGACCATCAATGTATCCACCGCTCCCAGCAGAAACTGCAGGAACAGCTCGATAAATATGGGCCATGCGAGAACCCATAATGTAAATTTGTTTGTGTTTTTATCCAACATTCCAACCTCCACCCATGATGTAAGGGTTAAACACAATTCATGATGAAACGGTCTTTAACCTTTCAAATTATAGATGGTATACTGGAGTTATAATATCATTTTCCGAACGAAAACTTTCAAAATTCAAACCTCGCGAACCACGAAAGGGCTTTCTTATGACGATCCTGAATTTTACCGTTCCGCCGCTGCCGGAATACATCAATAGCGGGCTTACCCGGGCTCCGATTCACAGTGGACATCCCAACCGCAAAAACATCGGTATCTTTGATTTGCTCGTCGTTAGGAAGGGAGAGCTGCATGTCACCGAGAACGGAAATCCTTATGAGATCAAACCCGGCATGTTCCTGATCCTGCGTCCCGATACCCATCATTTCGGTACGAAAGGATGCACCGAGGAGACCGATTATTACTGGCTCCATTTCCAGACTTCCGGGGATTGGCACCCGGACGAAGCCTGCCAAGCGCCTAGAAGAGAGGAAGTTCCGGAGCTGAAGGCGATGACGCCGAACTATTTTTCCGTCAACATTCCCCAGTTCGGCACCCTGCCTCAGCCGGAAAAGGCCATGGAGCTCCTGGCTACCCTGTCTTCGCTGGTTCAGTACGGTCACCAGGCCAAAATCCTGTGGCGGCAGCAGGTGGTGTTCCAAGAGCTCAACGAGTTGCTGGCCGCCGCATTGGATACGCCCCTCTCCTCGCCCTCCTCCGCTTGTGCCGAACGGGCCGCAGCTTATCTGCGGAAGCATTATCGCGAGGAGTTCAAGGTACAGGAGCTCGGCGACCGCATCAACTTCCACCCTGTCTATATCGCACGCTGCATGCAGAAGGAATTCGGCTGCTCGCCGGTTGAATATTTGCAGCGCTATCGGATCGAGCAGGCCAAGATGCTGCTGATGCAGACGGACTTCAGCGTCAGCCGGGTCGCGGAGGAGGTCGGTTTCAATCATGCGGCCTACTTCACCTCCTGTTTCACGAAGCAGGAAGGGATCTCGCCGCGCAAATACAGGCAGCGGTTCTTCATGAATTAATTCATTTTTACGCAAAATCCAAGAAAGTGGCTTGCAACCTGGGCGGGAAGCCTTTATAATGAGAATTAACCACATGATAATGATTATCATTACCGGACAAGTGAGAATGTGTTGAGAATGTATTTATACTCAGGTTTACACGCTTTTCGCTTGAAGAGTTTATATACAAAGGAGAGCCGATTGACTTATGAAAACGACTTCCCGCCGCTGTTCTCTGCAAATGGATGATTATTTGGACCTGCTGAACCTCGCGATCCAGCTTGGAGACGTGAAGTGGCAGAAAGAAATCACCCGCAAAATGGAAATGACGCTGTCCACATTAGAGACTGCAGCTCAATAAATAACACAGGGATTACATAATCCTGCATATAGGAAAGACACCCCATCGCTATTCCGAGGCATGTCCTTGGAAAGCCGATCAGGTGTCTTTTTTCCGTCTACTATCGTTTCTTCTCCGGGTTCCGGCACTCTAAACTACTTCTTCGCAAAACCATCCAAATCATGCTTCAACCTGTTGTTAAGCGCTACCAATTCGTCGTAATCGGAGATGTCCAGATTGACTTCTCCCCCCTCAACCGAATCCGAAACGTAATACACCTTGTACATCAGGGAAATCAATGCTTCCGAATCCTTCATGATGATCGCATATTTCTTGACGTCTTCCTCCGAGAACTCCCCGTTCTCCGCATAGCTTTCCCGTATGCTGTCGGACAGAGCCAGGAACTTTCCTGCGATGGGGTTAAGCAGCTGCGAACGGACGGCTTCATCCGCTGTCTTGGAATAGGCTTCGATGGCCGCCAGCTTCAGCCGCACTTCCGCAAGGCGCGCTTCATGAAGGGGCATGGACTTCAGCTCCAAAATGTCGGTGTAATGGCTCCATATCTGAAATAGAGATGTGCCCAATATGCTTTGCAAGGTCATTTTCGTTCCCTGTTCGATCTTCTTTTGATGTTCAATCAGAAACACGGTGCAGGCCAGCACCAATGCTACCATCCATACCCAGATCCATTTCGCTGAATTCGTCATAACACACCTCCGACTCCTCTATTTTACCATATTAAGGATAAAATGAGATGGAATATATCATGGTCAGAGAGCAAAATAAACGACCCAGTCCATAAGACTGGATCGTGCCGAATCTTTAGCTGCCTCGAATTTGGCGCCACATCGTCACCATGTCGATCCAACCGCGATGTTCGGTTATTTTACCATCGGTTACCCGATATTGACGGTACAGTGTCACATCAATGGTGTTGCCTGTTGGAGAGTTTCCAAAAAACATGCCGGTATGCGTGCCTTTTACCCCCATTCTTACTAATACCTCATCCCCTTGGGCGATCATCTGTTCCACGGTATAGTGTTTATCTGGAAATGCCCCCAGTATGGTTAAGGCAAATTGTTTCAAGCCTTCTTTCGATTGATAAGAATGCTCTTGATAACCGGGCGATAAAAATTGATCCGTGCTGTCCATATCACTCTGATTCCAGAAACTCTCGATAAACGCGGATACCGTTTCCATATTGTTCTGTTCTATTGTTTTCATCATAAAACATCTCCTTTGTTCGTTGGGTTTTCCGATTGCTTTACCGTTAACATCCGCAGCTACTTTGCCTGGATTTGGGGCAGCAGCGTTCCTGTATCGAACCAACCAATGTGATTCGTAATTTTGCCATCTACGATATGAAATTCCCGGAACTGGGTAATCTGAACGGATTTGCCCGTCGGCGGATTTCCTGCAAAGCTGGCATTATGCGTTCCTGTAATAACAATTCTTGCTATGACCTTCTCCCCTTGGGCTAAGGTATCGGCTAGCATATAGTGTTGATCCTCGAAGGCTTCTGCGATCTGTTCGGCAAAAAACTGATCCGTCTGATAAATATCCCCTTTATTCCACAACTCCTCGATCTTTGCGGTCACCATTTCGATATTGTTCTGCTCTATGGTCTTCATGAAAAACATCTCCTTTGTTGGTTATTTGCATTAGGAAAGCAGGCTGATTCTTATCCCTCAAATAGAGACAATGGGATACTATCAGCTAATGCCTTATATCCTGCATCGCTAAGATGCAGATGATCGCCAAAATCATAGGCGGGAAGCAGTTCGTTTGGAGCCTTGGGATTCATTAACGCCTTGTCAAAGTCAAACATTCCATCGAATACATGTTGAGTACGAATCCACTGGTTCACTTCTTGACGAACTTGTTCCTTTTCCTCCGAGTAATACGCTGCGTTGCCGAACGGAGTGAGGGTACCTGCATATATGCGTACTCCTTTGGTTTTCGCTTCGACAGCCGCCTTCTTCATGCCCGCGATGATTTGATTCGCTTTCGCATTCCCAAGGCCGATATCGTTGATACCTTCAAAAAAAATCACGTCTGTAATTCCAGGGTGAGAGAAAACGTCGCGATCTAAACGCGAAAGCACATTTTCTCCGGCTACGGGCAGACCAACGTCTGGACCGCTCTTTAGAATCTGATTCCCGACGATGCCGGAATTAAGGACCGAAATTTCCCGGTCTGTCTTTTCCCGGACAAGACGATCATAAAACAAGTCTGGCCACCGGTGGTTAGAGCCTGCGGTAGACGTACTCCCCTCTGTAATCGAGTCGCCTAGAGCAATAATTACTCGTGAATTTCTTCCCTGGGATAATACCTCCATACCGGATACCCAATAGCAGGAGTGGGTCTTTTGCTTGAAGAAATCCGCACTGCTATCCGAAGCGTGATTCCCATCGGCGATATAGCTGGTTTGGGGTGGGGAAAAATGCCAAGTAGATGTTTCAGTTGATTTAGGAACATATATGCTTATGGCCACATCCACAGCTCCACTCACGTTAAGATCCACGGGATCAGTATAGATTTCTCGTCCGCCAGGAATGATGATGATTGATTTCCGATCGAATGTGACATGTCTATTGCTACCTGGAATCGTATAACCATCTTTATTGGAAAGTGCTAAGTTTACGCTGCCGAATACTACCTGTTCGGAACCATACAGATTGGATAACTTCAATCGTATGGTAGAGCCGGCGGTATGGGGGTGTACGATCATGCGAATCGTCTGGTTATCCAATGTATCGAAGGCGGCGAATCTTGCATCGTAGTAAGTCTGGCTTGCAAACCAGGAACCCAACCAACGTTCGCCTACCTCTACAGTTGTTCCTGCCGTCTTCTTTATACCTGGCTGAATTGCTTTCACATGTATTCTCCTTTCCGTCTAATACGTAACTAAATGGTCACGTATTAGGCGCATCGTTATACAGTCATCCGTAAAATGCACAGTTACCCATAGGATGGATCGCAGTTTAGAAATCCGTGAAGTCCTGTTATCGTAGTGACATGACACCAACAGAAAGCGACCGGGTCAGAACGAGAAACTTCTCAACAGCAGCATCAACCCTCTCCCTCAGCCCAGCATCTAATGGAACCCCCTCCGCATCAAAGCCTTGCGATCCCGCTCCGATAGAAACCCACTCCGGGCTGTTAACCCCATGCAAGTTGCGCATAATACTCTGAAGATGGGTCAGCGAGCTTACTCCGACCGGTCCGCCTGCAGAGCTCACGGAAAGCACCGGTTTCCCCGATATATGACTTACATTCATGTAATCCAGGGCATTTTTGAGCACCCCTGAAATCGAACCATGATATTCCGGTGTCGCGAAGATCAATCCGTCCGCACCTTTGACTATATCCAATACATACTGGACATTCGGGCTCAGTTCCTCGTTGTCAGGCGAATAAAGTGGTAATTCCAATTTATTCAATTCGATACATGTGGCTGAAATTTGATGACCTTGCAGCAGCCTCCCGATATAGCGAAGCAATAACGTACTTGTAGCTCCTTGACGATTACTGCCCGCGATCATAACAATTTTCATATGTTTCCTCATCCTCCCTGTACTTTTTAACCACTATGGATTCTTAATCTTCCAGACCTATGCTGTTTACTATGCTGCTTCGTCACTTTCATACCTCCCCATTCGTCCATTCAAAATGCCGTAAGCTGACAAACGATTCGTTGTATGATAATATGTGACTATACTGTCACGTTTATAATACGTTACCATTAAGTCACGTGTCAATAGCCATTTGAATTTTCTTAGCATGCTGTTAAGAAGGAGATGTCACGATTGGAAAATGAAGTATTTAAAGCACTGGCGGATCCCAGCCGGCGAACTCTCTTGGATCTGCTGTATAAATCAGATGGGCAGAGCTTAAGCGAGCTGTGCGTTCCCCTTGCGATGACCCGATTCGGCGTCATGAAGCATCTTCATATACTGGAGGAAGCCGGCCTTGTCACAACGAGAAAGGTAGGCCGGGAGAAGCTGCATTATCTGAATTCCGTGCCGATCCGTCAAATATACGACCGGTGGGTCAGCAAGTACGCTGAGCCCTGGGCGCTGGAATTAACATCCCTTAAAAATGAATTGGAGCGTGAACCGGATATGGAACAGAAACCCCGTCATGTAAACCAGATTGCTATTAAAGCAGCACCCGAGCAAGTATGGCGCGCCATAACCGATCCAGCCAAGACATCAAAGTTCTGGTACAACTGCTCGATCCAATCCAACTGGGAAATCGGTTCGCCATTCAACCTAAAGAACCCCGAGGGCAAGGTTCAAGCAGAGGGGACCATAATAAGTATAGATCCGCCGCATAAGCTGGTTCTGAGTTGGAGGATGTTAATAACCGATGATACTGCCGGCGAAAAGCCCTCGCGCATTACGTGGGAAATCGATCCCCATGCCGAGCTTAACGGCGTAACCCTGGTAACGGTTATCCATGATGAGTTTGATCAGGCGCTGCATACGGCTAACACGCTGAAGTTAGGCTTGCCGATCGTACTGTCGGGATTGAAGACCTTACTTGAAACGGGCTCAACGCTCACTAGTCAATAGTGGCGTCAACCTTGAAAAAGGGATCGGATGTAAAATAACCGTCCCCGGTTCATATAAGAGGGAGAACCCTGCCGCTTGACGGACAAGGTTCTCCCTTCATAGACAATATCATTTTGGCGTCTGGTCCTCCCAGCGTTTTTTTGAAATCATTCCTGCTGCAAGCCTGCATCCGTCTGCACCTTGATCCGGTATTCATGCGGCGAGATGCCTTCCAGCTCTTTGAAGACGCGCGAGAATTGCTTGGTGTTCTCAAACCCGACCGCTTTGCCGATGTCGGCAAGCTTCATGTCACCGTCCTGAAGCAGGTCCTTGGCTTTCGTTATTCGCAGCTTTTTGAGATAAACCACGAAATTTTCGCCCGTATGGGCCTTGAACGCTTCGCTGAAATACGAATAATTCAACGATACATAATTGCTGACCATTGCCATGTTCAGCGGCCTGTGATAATTCTCCTCCATGTAGCTGACCGCTGCCTTGATCTCGGAATGCTCGCTGTGGGCGGAACGGATCCCTTTCACATATTCGTTCACGTGCAGCAGCAGATGCTCCAGATTCCTGAAATACGTATGGAAATGACGGTAATTGTCCATCGTCCCAACCTTGCGGTACAGCTTCAACACTTCCACCATGGAGTCTCCGTACACGCGGAACACTTCGTCCAGCACCCGTTCATTAATCCGTTTGCTGACAAACTCCAAATAATCGATGGCCACATGGGGCATGTCATCGATATGGAAAATGTCCAGCAGCAGCGCCTTGATCTCCCGTTCCCGTTCCGTGCCGAGCATGTTGCCGAGCTTGCGGATATTCTCTTCCGGCACCGGGTACGTGTTCAGCTCCCCTTGAATGTCATCATGGCTCATCAGTTTGACGTTGGGGTGAATGAACGTATAACTCAAAGCGGTCAGCGCCTGGTTGTAACAGCTCCGAATATCCTCGAACCGGAAGCCTTTCCGGCTAATTCCGACGAAGAGCCCGTCCATCTCCCGCTCGGTAAACTGCCGTGCCAGCTTCTCGAATTGTCCGTCCGGACTGCCGATGAGCACGACCCTCCCCTTTCCGTCCAGGAAACACGCATTGATCCGCCCTTCCACCGAAGCCGTCATGTTATCAATCAGTTGCTTCAGCTCATCCTTGTTCATGGAGTTGCCGTCTTCGTATTTGTATTTCATCACCGCTACCCGGAATGGCTTTACGAAGGAATCAAATCCGATTTCAGCCGCGGCAGCCTCCGGCTCCCCATCCACACTTTGGGGCCGCTCCAGGAGCTCCTTCAGCCGATGGGTCTGCAGTTGTTGAAGATATGCGTCACTGGCCGCCATGCGGTCATGCACGTCCGCTTGCCGGATCAAAACTTCTTCTGTCTTTCGGAGGGCAGCGAACAGTTCGTCCCGTCGAATCGGCTTAAGAAGGTACTCTTTCACCTGGTACCGGATCGCCGCCTTCGCATATTCAAAATCGTCATACCCGCTAAGAATCAGAAAGACGGGTTTAACTCCCAGCGGGCCCTCCCGTTCGGCCAGCGCCTCGATCAGGCGTATTCCGTCCATGACCGGCATCCGGATGTCCGTAATGACGATATCGGCCGGTTGTTCGTTGTAGGCATCCAGCGCTTCCTGCCCTTGGGCAGCCAAACGGATCTCGTATTGATCCGGGAACTCCCGTTCAATCATCGTTTTCAGGCCATACCGGATATTCTTCTCATCATCCACGATCATCAGACTTCTCATGTCCACTGCCTCCTCCTGTTAACAGCACTTTAGGGAATGTCATGGTCACCTGCGTAAACTTCCCCTCTTCGCTCTTCACTTCGATTCCATATTCATTCCCATAGAACAACCGGATTCGCTGGTGCACGTTTCGAAGCCCGATGCCACCAGTCTGCACGCCGCCGCGCCCATAATCTCCCGAAGGGAGCTCCTCGTCGTCCGCCGTTCGCAGAATCTCGCCCAGCCTGCCCAGCCGATAAGGCTCGACCCCGATTCCGTTGTCCGTGACGTTAATCGTAATCTGGTCCTCTTCCCATGCGATGACATCGATCTTGATCTGCTTCTCCTGATCCGGAAACTCCGGCCAGGCATGCTTGACGGCATTTTCCACGATGGGCTGCAGCGACATTTTCAATACCTCGAGCTCCATGAATTCGGACGGAATGTTGAGTTCAAGTCGGATCGGCTCGTCGAACCGGATATTCATCACATCGATATAGTTGCGGATATGGCGAATCTCATCCCTCAGCTTGACGTACTCTCCCGACCATTTGAAGTTATAACGCATCATTCCGCCCAGGGAGGTCAGCGCGTCCGAAATCGTCCGCTGTCCCTCGATTTCGGCCAGCATTTTAATATTTTCCAGCGTGTTGTACAGGAAATGGGAATCGATCTGGCTGTGCAGCGTGCGCAGCTCCGCTTCCTTGGTGACCGCCTGCTTGCGAACCCCTTGGGCAATCAGTTCATTGATGGTGCGGATCAATTTGTTAAAATGATGCGCCAGTTCGCCCACCTCGCCGCCGCCCCGGATCGCAATGGCCGCGGTAACCTCTCCCTTGCGGACTCTCTTCATCGTCTCCGTTAAACGACGCAGGCTCTTCAGGATAATGGAATTCAAGTAATACGTAATAATCGACAGCAGAATGATCAACACGACGTTCGCGGCTATAATCTGTCCCTGGGCCTTCGATACGTTATTCAGCGCCCCTTCCAGGGAGACGACATTCAGCACGTGGGCATGAAGCCGCTCCATCGGGGTCGCTATCAGCAGGAACGAGGAACCGTCCAGGCTGAACCTGGCATGCATAGTCTCCTCGGAGTCGCCCGTCTCCTGCTGCAGCTTAGCGAATTGAAGCTCCACCTCGTCCCGGAGTCCCTCGTGACTGGTCATGAACGATTGATTTCGATCCATGAACAGCTTCCCTTCCTGATCCACGATGACCATCTGCGAGCTGTCATCCACGATACCGGCAAAGGTCTTCGGGGCAAAATACTTGAGCAGCATATCCACCTGAATCACGCCGCTGTAATTCCCGCTATGGACTTGGCGGATCAAGGACACCTTCGGCTGCTCTTCGGACACGTCGGCGGCGTAGCGCTGCAGAATATCGGGATCGCGGTGGTTGAATACCCACATCTCCCCCCCGTCCAACTCCTTGACCTTGGGGAACCACGGCTCGCTTGCGATCCGTTTCTCATGAAAAATGATCGGCCACATCTCCGTCACGTTCGAATTGTTGGTGTATAACCGAAGATGCGTAATATTCGGATTGTTCGTTTGGATCCGTTGTATATCCTTGAAAGGCCCCCATGCCAAATCGATCAGCCATGCCGGCTCGGGCTCTTCATTGATCCGAAGATAATCCTTGATCCCGTCATCCGAAATCGCCAGCTGTGCGGCCATTTCGATCGCCTCGATCTGGTTCAGCATGTTCATCTTCTCGATTTCCAGCAGGAACGAGTTCTGGTTAAGCGCATCGCTGATATAGGTATCCCGAATCTGCTTGAAAAAATAATTCGACACGATAATGCTCGGAATCAGCAAAATCAAAATATAGGCAGCAACCAAACGGCTCTGCATCGACCTGCGGCCAATCCAATAGGTAAACGATTGTATAAGCGATGCCATTCGTTTCATCATGACTGTCACATCCCGTTTCATGAAATAACCGTAACCGAGTCCTGGATGGAAAGGCAGCATCAGCCGATCGGATACCATCCTATATTAGCTCGTGATGCGACAAAAGGCACCCTATTTCGACAAAATCGATCATAGGGTACCTTGCGCCTGCATTCTGTTTTTTTGCGCTCGAGCGAGAATCCTTATTTCAGGAATTCCTCAAGCTTCTTGACGTTCTCTTCGTATTCCTTCTGTCTGTATTCCTGAACCTTCGCGAACCCGAGCGATTCGCGTTTCGCTTGGTAATCGCTCCAGATTTGATCGAATTCGGCATCCGTTTTGGCAAAGATCAGCTTCGGCAGGATTTTGCCCCACTCGTTCAATACTTTGTCGTTAATGATGCCTTCCTCGGAGCTGGCATCCGGATCCAGTTGATCGAATTGCGAGAAGCTCTGGGTCTTGCCGCGAGTCCAGTCTTCCATCTGCTTGAATGGCTCTACGGCCGGAGGCGCCCAAGCCGGCGTGATGTTGGTATCCATCATCATCCAGAAGGTATGGGATGCTCCGTACTTCTTGTCGAATGCGCCGCGGTCGCTGTTCAGCAGCTCTGCAACCTCAGGCAGGAATTGGTCTTTGCCGTCAATCGTATCCCATGTCACGCCTTTTTCGCCCAAGTAGGTATCACGTTGGCCTTCTTCGGAGATCAGGTAATCCAGGAAGCGAATGGCACGTGCTTTGTCTTTTACGTTCTTGGAGATCAAGGTTACCGTCCAGCCGGAGATCGAAGGACCCGACAAGGTCGGCTGATCCAGATTGGAGTTAGCCGGTCCGTCCACCGCGATGTAGACGGAGTTCGGATCGTTTGCATACAGCGCGTTCTGCTGGTTCGCCATATCGCTGCGTTGGTACAGCATCGCGAAATAGCGGCCTTGTGCGATTTTTTCTTCCATCTGCGGACGTTTATCCACGAAAATATCCTTGGACATCAGACCTTTTTCATTCGCTGTACGTAACGTCTTCAACCATCTTACATATTCCGGATCGGTGCTGCGGTCATACAGCATTCCGTCTTTATCCTGCGGAATGGCGAGGAAGTTCTGCAGGTAGCCCTCAAGGGAGCTGTTGCCTTTTTCATGGAAATCATGCAATCCAAACGGAATGAGCGGCTGTCCGTTCACGTCCGGGAACATTTTCTTGGCGTCCTCAAGCGCTTTCAGGAAACCTTCCGGCGTGCGCATATCCGGGCTTCCGAGCGCCTCATACATGTCTTTGCGGACCAGGAACGTTTGGTTGGAGGTAATGTTATCGCCAAACTTCTCATAGTCCTTCGGTGAAGAGGAGGCATTCGGATAACCGTAAATATTGCCGTCATCCTTGGTGTACCACGACACCTTCGCAGGGTCGGTTACTTTATAGAAATACGGATCGTATTGGTCGGCCAGTTCGTTCAGCGGCAGAACGAGGTCGCCTTCGATCATTTTTTTGACAGCGTCTTCATACCATCCCAGCGTAATAAAATCAGGCAGTGTGCCGGAAGCGATCATCGTATTCATCTTCTCGGCTTCGTTACCGGCCGGTACGATGAAGTTGACGTTAACCCCCGTCTTCTTCGTTACGTATTGCGACGTAATGTCCTCGCCCCATTTGTTCGGGAACCAGGCGAAGTTGATGTACCAATCAAACGTAATCGGGGAGGTATCGACTTCCCATCCCGGCTGATCCTGAGTCAATTTCACTTCTTCTGCCGGCTTTTCTTCCCCTTTTTCTTTTTCCGACGCGTTATTGTCACCGCCGGACGAGCATGCTGTTGTAAAGGCCATGACCAGTGCGAACATCAACAACAGAAGGCTCTTTGGCTTAAGCATCTTGCTCATGTGTTTACCCCTTTTCTTATTTAAAAATATGATTATATAGAACTCCCGCCACATTCGGCAAGAGAAGCTACCTGTAAGATTTCCCCTCCCCCGGGTCTCCCCGGGAGATGGAAAGGAAGGCTAACAACGAATCCCGTGAATCAACCTTTAATGGAGCCGATCATCATCCCTTTGACGAAGTATCGCTGCAGGAACGGATAAACGAATACGATCGGCGCCGTCGTTACGACCATGGTCGCCATTTTGATCGATTGGGAAGTGACCGTCTTGGCTACGCCGCCCGGCACCTGGGCCATCATCTGATTGGAGCTCGATTGAGCGACGACCTTATACAGATATGTCTGTATCGGCTGCAGGTCGGTATTGTTGATATAGATGACGCCGGTGAAATAGTCGTTCCACTGATAAACTCCGTGAAATAAGGCGATCGTTGCGATAACCGGCATGGATACCGGCAGCACGACCCGGAGGAAGATCGACCAGTCGTTGGCCCCGTCAATCTTCGCCGCCTCCTCCAGACCGTCCGGAATTTCCCGGAAGAAGGTCATGAAGATGATGAGGTCAAAGAAACTGAACATGGCCGGTATGATGTACACAAGGAAGCTGTCGAGCATATTCAGATCCTTGATCAACAGATAGGTTGGAATCAGTCCGCCGCCGAAAAACATCGTTACCGTTCCGAGCAGAATATAGAATTTGCCGCCGATCAGACCTTTCCGCGAAAATGCATAAGCGACCATCGCGGTGAAGAGGACGTGGATGAACACGCCGATCACGGTTTTGGCTACGGTGATGCCCATCGCCGTCATGATGCCGGAGCTCTGAAACACCGCGCTGAAATTCTCGAAACTGAACATCCTCGGCCACCAGTAGATCCCTCCGCGCATGGCGTCCTGCCCGTCGTTGAAGGCATTTACCAGGACATACCAGATCGGGTAGATCGTCAGGAAGCATACGATCAGCATGCCGAAGTTATTAAATATATCAAAGAAGGCTTCGCCTTTGGTTCTGCGTTTAAGCATGGAATATCATTCTCCCTTCTCGTTAGAACAGCGAGGTGTCGTTCAGTTTTTTGGTCACCCTGTTCGCAATCAACAGCAGGATGATCGCAATGACGGACTTGAACAATGCAACGGCTTGCGCGTAGGAATAACGTCCGTTCTGCATCCCGGTGTGGTATACGAAAATATCGATGACGTTGCTCGCGCTTTCGTTCAGCGAGTTCCGCAGCACCAAAATCTGATCGAAGTTGGAGTTCAGCACACCACCGACCGCAAGAATGAAGAGGATGGATATGGTCGACTTGATGCTGGGCAGCGTGATATACCACATTTTTTGAAACCGGCCGGCGCCGTCAATCGTGGAGGCCTCGTACATTTCCGGCGAAATACTGGCAATGGCCGCCAGATAGATAATCGCGGACCAACCGAGCTCCTTCCAGATATCCGAAGTGATAATGATTCCCCAGAAATATTTCGGTTCGGCCAGATACGTGATCGGCTCGTCGATAATATGCAGGGCCAGCAGGATATTGTTGATGATCCCGATATCCGCTAGCCAGGTCATCAGAATGCCTCCCAGGATGACCCATGACAAGAAGTGAGGCAGATAGGAGATCGTCTGGATCGTTCGCTTGTAGCGAACTGACCGGATCTCGTTCAGAAAGAGCGCAAAAATGATCGGCAGCGGAAAACCGATAAACAGCTTCAGCAAGCTGATCCCGAGCGTGTTTCGCATAACGTTGGTGAAGTCTTCGTCCGAGAAGAACTCTTTGAAGTGTTCCAGCCCGACCCATGGAGCTTCGCCGATGGATTTGACAATGTTGAATTCTTTGAATGCAATGATGACACCGTACATGGGAATGTAGTTGAAGATGATCATCCACACAACGCCGAGCAGCGCCATAATTTGAAGATGTCGTTGGCCGTAGAGCTTTCTGAGCCACCTTTTTCTGTCGAGCTTCCTCTTATCCTGCACAGAAGGCTCCATCGAGGGACCGACACCGGTTTCGGATGCGTCGGCATGAAGTTGATTTTGCATGGTTATGACCTCCAAGTTGATCCTTTCATTTTGAAAACCCTTACATTCTCTATATTTCTATTGTAAATCGTACATGGTCTGCATGTAAGGTTTCAGATTTCGTATCCAGGTGCTCATTTTTCGGGTAAACAACGGCAAGAACGAAAATTGCGCCCCCCGAACGAAATATCGTTCCCCTTCCTGACCGGGACACAAAAAAAGGCATGAACAGCAGCCTCAGTAGCTGCCATTCATGCCTTCCTTCTTGCCGATGATGTTCTGCCCCAAGCCGATTCTCTGATCGCCGCGGCTTTCATCATCCTTGTTACTAACGTATATCAAACGGTTTCCCCGTTATTCCTGTTTGTCTTCCTCGCGCTGTTCCTGTTTGCTTTCGTGTTCCTGCTGGTATTTCTCACGCATTAGCTTCTGCATGATGAATTTTTCCTGATCGTTCAAGCCGCCTTGGTTCTCCTGAATGATCATGTTGTCAATGTTTCGCTTCAGTACCTCGGTTTGCGTGTTCAATACATTTCACTCCTTTGAATTTTGCGTCCCTTATGCTGCGAAATCATTCTGACCCAGAATGTAAGGGTACACGTATTACTAACCATTCTCCTTCCAATGAAACAGAAATAGACGGATTTACCATAAAATCCGAAGGTAGCTTCAAGAAGAATTAGTGTTTGCCCAGCGCTTTCTCTAGGTATTAGCTGCTATTTGCGCTCGATCTGAATCCCCTTAGCAAGAGATTTCTGTTGTTTATTGGTATTAACTAGCTGCGGCAGGCTTCTCGTTTCCTTGACCATAGGGGAATGACACAAATGGCATACCGGTTCCGTGTCGAACGCAAAATCGTCCCGCATCCACCCTTTGCAGTCTTCCTTCGTGCATGCCCACACTTCCGTTATTTCCTCAGGAATACTCTCCATCGAGTTTTTACGCGAATACATGAACGCTCCTCCTTATTCTCGTCTTAGAAAATAGAAACGCCGTATAAAAGAAAACTGCCCTTAATGTCGCACATTAAGGGCAGTCTTCAATTGTAATTACAATTTAACAACGTTCTCAGCTTGTGGTCCACGGTTTCCTTCAACGATGTTGAATTCAACGCGTTGGCCTTCGTCAAGCGTTTTGAAGCCGTCGCCTTGGATCGCGCTGAAGTGAACGAATACATCGTTTCCGCCTTCAACTTCGATGAAACCAAAGCCCTTTTCAGCATTAAACCATTTAACAGTTCCTGTTTGCATGGGGGAATCCTCCTTGATATATATTTACATGACCTTTTTTCTTCGCAGACGGAATAAAAAAATTCACATATTGCACAAGGTTACCAGAAATGACAACCCTCTACAATATGTGAATTCAGGTCGATTTCGATATTCATATCTTAACACATTTGAATGACGATAGCAAATACCTAAGCAAAAGATTCTGCGGAAAAATTAAAGTTGTCTTCTTCGGCATCATTCCGATTAAGCACAAGCAGGCATATATAACTCCCGGCATATACCGGGAGTTATATACGGAGTAGGAATTATGCCAGTAACACCGCTACTTCCGCAATTCCTCAAGCGTTTCCTTCCACCGTTCCAATGCTTGATCCGGCTCGTGCAGCTGAAACCTGATAGCCGACGTAATATCCGCATACTTCGCGATATCCTCGCGAACGGCGACTACCTCGGCATCGAAACGCTGCCGCGGATGCAGGGCATCGGGCAGATCAGGAAGCGCCTGGAGGCGCAGCCGAACATAATGAGCCGCACCATCATGAATGGCTATCAAGGTTGCCTGTCCGGACCGAAGGAGATTGCCTGTCGTAACCGTTCCCTGCCATAATGCAATCCGAATCCGGTTCCGGTCCAAGGCCAGAACCTCCCCTACGCTAAGCATGGCCGTATTCGGCCATCCATCTTCCGTTACGCTCAATAGCAGCATCGCTTCGTACTGCTTCGACTCCAGATCGGAGCCGTCCAGCCATTGGCACAATCCTTCTGATATTGCCGCCTGTTCCTTCACAGCACCATCTCTCCTCACCTTATCCATTTAACGCGCTTTTGGTAAATTCCAGCCAATCCAGCTCGATGCGGCCCTTATTCACCATGAAGACCAGATCCACGGGGCCTTCCTCAATCGGCATCCCCCCGGCCAGCCTATGAACATGCCACTGTCCTTCGCCCGGGCCCGACGACAAGGAGATGGCTTCAGGCTCCCGATCCCCGACCTGCAGCATGATATCCACCGTACCTTCCGGAATCAGGGCCCGAACATCCAGATGAAAGATGCCTGCGCCAGCGCAAAGCGCATCATAAGCAAGCCAATCGCCCTCCCGGAGCTGCACGCATACCAGGTTATCCTCTGCCCACGGCTTGCCGCCTTCCGAAGCGTAGCTCGGCTTCTCCGCCTTGCCCGTCATCATCCGCATCGGAACGCCGTCAGAAATGCGGAAGCCGATATCCTGGCTGGCCTTCGTCTCGACATGATACGAAACGCCCTCGCCCCGATACCCGTAAAACTCCGCCGGAATCTGAATGGGCAGCCGACGCAGCAGCGACCGGGCTACGTTCGGGTAGGCATCGCAGGCTTCCAGCGGAAGACGGTCCAGGTATTCGCCAAGAATCGCTTCCGCTTCGGCTGGAGACGGCTTCGCACCGCCTTCCAGGTAACCCGTCAGCTTATCCCACCCTTCCGGCATGCGAATCGAGAACGGCGAATTCCGTGTGTTCATCTTCTTCCAGGTCCAGAAGTTCCAGGATATGTTATGGTCCTCGAACATCCGGAAGGCCCCCGTATACCACTGCGGGTTGTTCTCCCCGCCTTCTCCCATGAAGATCGGCACATTCCACTCCTCGCGCAGATCGATATACTTCTGAATGCTCTCCGTGTCGGGATTGTTCCAATATTTATGGAACTGCAGCATCAGGTTATCATCGAATTTATCGTCAAAAATACTCCAGTCCGTAGACCAGTGCACACCTTCCAGAATGATCATATGACGCTTGTCCACTTCGCGTATGGCCGCGGTGATTTCCTTATACAGCGGCATCACCCGGTCATTGTACTCGCTGAACCAGTCGGGCAGCGGTTCGTTAAGCAGGTCGTAACCGGCAACGATCCACTCGTCTTTATATCGTTCCGCCAGCATACGCCACAGCGCCACGGTCCGCTCCGCGTTCAGCCGATCCGTGAACAGCTCCGGCAAATCCCGCTCGGAATCGTCGATATTGGCGCCGGTCTGCCCGCCGGGCGCGCCATGCAAATCCAGAATAACATACAGCGAATACGTCCTGCACCAATCGATCACCCGATCGATGAGCCTCAGATGGCCTTCATGATAGGCAAACGGCGGATGCTGCCCTTCCTCCATGATAAACCTGGCATTGATCGGCACCCGGATGGAATTGAAGCCTTCCGCTGCGATCTGCCGGATATCGGCTTCCGAGATATACCGATCATAATAGGTCTCCCAGAATGCGGCCGCCTTCTCCTCGCCGATCAGCTCCCTGATCATGCCTTCGATGCGCCGCGGGCGGTCTCCCTGCTCCGGCATCTTCCACATGTAGCCTTCCGGCAGCAGCCAGCTGCCAAGCCCGACCCCCTGCAGCAGAATTTCCTGCCCGTCCCCATTCACCACGCGTTTGCCGTCCGCCTTAACGAAACCGCTTACCAAAGGATTTCTGCTATCATTCATATTGGCATTCCCTCGCTTCCATGTCTGTAACGAATGTAATTGACCTGTACCATCTCAACGACGACATTCCACCCATAGGCCAAACATCAAACAAAATATAACATGTCATGCAGGGCAATAAGCCTCATTCCGAAAATCAGGGAATCATCCTGAAATATCGGCCGCCGGCCAATAGAAAAAGGCGCTCTCCTCCTATCGAAGATAACGCCTTTCCAATAATCCAAAATTAGGATGACACCTCCGTCACTGGCTTGACCGGAACCGAAGGAATGGATGCTTTTCCCTTCCGCAAGCTGCCCGGCAGCTTACCGAAGAAGATCCAGGTCCAGCCTCCCAGGCGGCTAATGCCGTAGACCGCTATATACGAAACCGCGACCGCGCTGACAAGCCCGCCGGCATACCACGCAAGCAGCAGCCAGGAGTTCTCCGTCCGCGGAGGAAAGTCCCGGTAAAAGAGCAGCACCAGCGGATGCACCAGATAAACGCCGAAGGAATACACCCCGAGCCGTCTGAACCCGTTCAACCACCAAGCGCTCTTATTCCCGAACAGCAGCGCGACCTGGAGCATAACCAGGGCGGTGGTTAACGTATGCACATTCCAAAAGGCATCGTAAAGCAGCGGGTGATATTCCGTCCCCAGCAGCCGCTGATTGTATCGAAGGCCGATATGCGCCAGCGCGGCGCCCAGCCATACCGCCCAGAGCAAGATCCAGCCCAGCTTGCGCAGCGCCGGTCTTGCAGCCTGCTGCGCTGAAGTCAGCCAGTTCTTAACCCGGTCATAGTAGATACCTATCCATGCCCCGAGAAAATAATACGACAGAAACGACAGCGACCAGCTGTTCCGGTTCGTTACGTCCCACCAGGCATCATTGCCGATGTAGAACAACCACTGCAGTACAATGCCGACCAGCACGCAGACCGCCGCGAAGCCGCGGAATCGCTTGAGCAGCATCAATACGAGCGGGAACAGCACGTAGAACTGAATGTTAATGAAAATGAAATACAAGTGCGTGTAGGATTTTCCCGTCGCCAGCTTGGGCCAGAAGCTCTCCAGCATCGCCGCCAGATCGGACTCGCCCCCACGATGATACCAGGCCACCGTAAAGAACAAAACCGAGAACAGCACATACGGCACCAGGATATACATCAGCCGGTTTTTGAAGAAGCGCCCAAGGTCACGGCCCTTGAACGGGCGGTGATAATAGTTATAGAACAGCACGAAGCTGCTCAGAAATATGAAGGTCGTCGTTCCAACCTTCGAAAATATGTTCAGGAAGTTATACAAGCCAAAAAAATCGTCCCCGCGCATCTGAACTGTGGCGAACGACGTCGCATGCACCATCAGCACGCCCATCATCGCAAAGCCCCGAACCAGGTCGATTTCGGTTAATTTTGCACGTTTCTCCATGTTGCCTCCTTCATAAGATTACGCCCCCTATTATATCTCACTCCCCACCGCTTGGATACTAAATTTTCCTAAAAGTGGCATGGAACAAGCTCCCTTTGCCATACCAGTGTAAAAAGGGCCTGGCACCCAAACAGGACAATAGCTTACATGCATGCAGGCGTCCAATTCGAAGTGAATAGGAGGGGATTTCTACTGATTGAATTTAGCCGCGTCAACAAATTTTTCGGAACCTTCCATGTTCTGAAAGAAATCGACCTGACCATTTCCCAGGGGGAAGTCGTTGTCATCGTTGGACCTTCCGGCTCCGGCAAGAGCACGCTCCTGCGCTGCATCAATCGGCTTGAAAGCATTACGGATGGCGAGCTCGTCGTGAATGGCGTCAAGCTGCATGACAGAAAGATCGACATCAATACATTCAGGCGGGATATCGGGATGGTCTTCCAGCACTTTAACCTGTATCCGCACAAAAAGGTGATCGACAACATCATTCTCGCGCCCATGAAGGTGCTGGGAATGTCGAAAGCGGAGGCGACGGAAAAAGCGATGACGTACCTGCAGCGGGTCGGGATCGCCGACAAAGCGAACAGTTACCCTTCCCAGCTCTCGGGCGGGCAGCAGCAGCGGGTCGCGATTGCCCGCGGATTGACGATGAATCCGAAGATCATGCTGTTTGACGAACCGACGTCCGCGCTTGATCCGGAGATGATCGGCGAGGTGCTCGATGTTATGCGCTCGCTCGCCCACCAAGGCATGACCATGGCCGTCGTTACGCATGAGATGGGCTTCGCGCGCGAAGCCGCGGACCGGATCGTCTTTATGGACGAAGGCCGGATCATCGAGGACGCCCCGGCTGCCGAGTTCTTCAATCAGCCGAAGGAAGAAAGAGCGCGGGCGTTTCTGAGCCGCCTGCTGCATCACTAGCCGGTGACCCTTCGGATATGGCATGTACGGACGAAGATGGAACTTCGCCAATGCTGCACCTTCGGGGCCTAACGCATGAAGAGAAAATAACTTTTTTAAGGGGGAAGCGAAAGATATGAAGAGAAGATTTACGAGGACCTTCAGGTGGAGCGCGGCCCTGCTAGCGCTAGTCATCATGCTGATCGCATCCGGATGCGGGGGGTCCGGCAGCACGGACACCCTGGAGGCGATCAAAAAACGGGGCAAGCTGGTGGCCGGCGTGAAATATGATACGAAGCTGTTCGGACTGCAGGACCCGGCCACTGGCAATGTAGAGGGCTTCGATATCGACATCGCCAAAGCGCTCGCCAAAAAAATTCTCGGCGACGAGACCAAGGTCGAGCTGAAGGAGGTCACCTCCAAGACCCGGATCGACATGCTGAAGAACGGGGACATCGACATCATTATTGCCACGATGACCATTACGGAGGAACGCAAGGAACAGGTGGATTTCAGCGATGTCTATTTTGAGGCCGGCCAATCCCTGCTGGTGAAGAAGGGCAGCCCGATCACGGGTCTGGAAAGCCTGAACAAGGATACGAAGGTGCTCACGGTAAAAGGCTCCACGTCCGCGCAAAATATCCGCGAGAAAGCGCCCGACGCGGTTATTCTCGAATTCGAGAATTATCAGGATGCCTTCACCGCGCTCAAAGCCGGACAGGGGGATGCCCTGACCACCGACAATTCCATCCTGCTCGGCATGCAGCAGCAGGACCCTAGCTTCGAGCTGGTCGGCGGCAACTTTACCGATGAGCCGTACGGCATGGCGATCAAGAAAGGAAACCCGGAATTCGTGAAGACCGTCAACGAGCTGTTGAAGGAGCTGAAGGACAGCGGCGAATACGACAAACTGTATGAGCAATGGATGGGCGTAAAGCCGGAATAACCGCCGCAAGACTTGGCCTGGCCGGGCCGAAGGAGGCGTGCCCCTAACCGGGAGCCATCCCGGTTTCCTCCCAGAATGGCCCGGCCTTCATTCGACCGGCCGAACGATCATCATCCCCATTGGAGGTGAAGCCTTGTGACCTTGTGGGATTTCAACATTCTGGTCGAGCATTGGGATCAATTCATGGCCGGCCTGGGCCAGACCATTCTCGCCAGCCTGCTGGGACTGATCGGCAGCTTGGTGCTGGGCACCTTCATCGCCATTATGCGGATTGCTCCATTCCGCGTCTTGAAGGCGATCGGCACCATTTATGTCGAGTTTATCCGCAATATCCCGCTCCTCGTGGTTGTCTTTTTCTTTTTCCTGGGCCTGCCCGCCCTCGGCATACCGGTCGACCCGTTCACCTCGGGCACGCTCGGTCTGATGGTGTATACGGCTGCCTTCATCGCCGAAGCCATTCGGGCAGGCATTCAGGCGGTACCGTCAGGGCAGTCGGAAGCGGCTCGCTCCTCCGGGCTGAGTTATATCCAGAATATGCGCTACATCATTCTTCCGCAGGCGGTCAAAATCGTACTGCCGGCCATCGGCAACCAATTGATCAACCTGGTCAAAAACTCCTCGGTCCTGGGCGTTATCGCCGGTCTCGACCTGATGTATTATGCCGATCTCATTAACCTGAGCACCTTCAAAGGCATACCCGTCTATACGTTTGTAGCCCTGTTCTACCTGCTTCTGACCGTTCCGCTCAGTCTCGCGGTCCACTATATGGAGCGACGATTCGCGAGAAGCAATTGATGTTACGTTCGAAGTTTGCCTAATATACAGGAGGTGGCATGAGATGGATTTTATCGGTGCATACTCCTGGCCAAACCTGCGATATCTCCTTCAAGGCTTTTGGATCACGGTGCAGGTTGCCGGCTTATCCATTATATTCAGCTTCATCATCGGAACCGTGCTCGGGACCGTGAGGTATACGAAGACCCCCTTCCTGTCGAGGACCACGGCTTTTTTGGTGGATATTATCCGCAATCTGCCGCTGCTGCTGATCATATTCTTCATCGGCATGGTGCTGCCCCAGACCGGGATTCGAATCCCGACCTTCTGGGCGGCTGTTGTCGGACTGAGCATTTTTGAAGGGGCCATGATCGCCGAGATCGTCCGCAGCGGCCTCGTATCGGTGGATAAAGGCCAAATCGAAGCGGCCCGGGCCTCGGGCCTCTCTTATATGCAGACACTGCGGCACGTCATTCTTCCGCTGGCGCTGCGCCGGATGTCCCCGCCCATGGTGAGCCAGTTCATCTCGCTCATTAAAGACACGTCGCTCGCCGTGATCATTTCGCTGCCTGAGCTGATGCGCAACGTGCAAATCCTAAGCGGTTCCAGCTATTCCTATGTCATCCCGGCCCTTGTCTTCGCATCCTTGCTGTACTTTACGCTGAATTATCTGCTGTCCATCATCGCCAAGCGGCTGGAAGCAAGGCAGATATAGCCCCTGCTAAGCGTTTGGCAACTTTCTGCATGGACTGCCACCATCATGTTACAAAAAGGGCGCCTGCCCGCCATACGCGTGTACGTCCAATCTGCTCCGCAGCCAATTATGGCTTGCGGGGTATTTGCCGTTTCTGCAGCATCCAGCCCCCTGCGCATTCTAAACCAGGCTCTCCCCCTCCCATCCATTCTTGGGCAAGCACCTGCAACAATGGCGATACTCTCCTCGTCTAAATACATAATCATCCCGAAAGGAGACGCCGATATGAAAAAAGGCTTTCTCGCCATGATGGCTCTTTCCCTTACGATTGGACTATGGCTTGGCACAGATCACTCCACGGCATCCGCCTTGTCATGCGCGGAGCCTCGCAAGGTTACCGAGGAGTTAAAAACTTCGGATGCGGTATTCAGGGGCACGTTGGCCTCATCCCACCCTAAAGCCGATATATCCAAAAGCAAATATGTATTCCAGGTTTCCGAGTGGTGGAAGGGAGAATCGGACGCCCCTGCCGTTACCCTATATTCCAATGGCTGGGAATCCTTTGAGACAGGCAAGGAATATATCGTGTTCGCCGACAAAAGCGGGCAAAAGCTCAAACCCCATCTATGCGGGAATACGGGTCCTTCCTCATCCGTTGACGTAACTTCCCTGGGAGAAGGCATCCAGCCCGAGAAGCCCGCTTCATCATCCGAAAGCCCAAGGCCGGGCGGCATTCTGGCAGGTTTGATTGAACTCATTCGTTTCCTGCAGGGCAAATATTAATCCTTCCGGCAACCGGCGTTCTGTTCGAGCTTGCCTGAAAGCACCTGCCCGCTCATGCGAAAAAAATACAACCATTCTCCATGTCATCCGTATACAACGTAAAAGAACTGCGTTTTACACGACAGGAGGATGAGAAATGATCAAACGATTATTGCTGATTTCACTTGTACTGGGAGTTCTCTCCGGATGTTCCTTGGTGGACAGCGTGAACAATTCCTTGGATTATACGAAGGAAGCAACGACCTTTATCAATGAAGCTTCCCAATTTGCCGAGTCCATCCCGGAGCTCGCCCAGCAGGCAGCCACCAATACGGATGCCAAGGAAACGCTGACCCAGCAACTCGAAGCGATGAAAACCCGGATCTCGGAGTTTAACGGCATCGAGGCCCCTGCCTTTGCGCAGACGATCCATGAACAGCTGGTCGGATTAAACGACACGCTGCTGACCGACATCAACGGTTATATGGATCAAATCCAGAACGGAGTGACCGACTTCCAGAATTCCAACATCGTTCAAACCGTCAATAAAATTAACGAAACGATGGATATGCTCCAAAATCTCCAGCCATAATCATGCAATCCCTTGCCGACAGCATAGCAGCCCTGCTCTTCAGGAGCAGGGCTGCTATGCTTGCTTCGTTATGTATGTGTTTCGTTCCTCACTCAAAAAAGGATTCCAGATTGGCGGTAAGCGTCTGCTTTACGACATAACGCGTCCCGTCTTGGCTTGGGGCCATAATCCAGGATGTCCCTTGATAGCCTGCTTCATCCCGAGGGTCCCAGGCCACAATGAACTGCCAACCGTCGCCGAAGCGTTCATCGTATTCTTGGCTGTAACCGTCTGCGATATTCTCGCGCGAAACCGATTCGATGGACATATGCTGAACGCTTTCAAAAGATTTCATCCATCCCGTAAATTCCACCATGTCCCAGTCATACTGACCTGAGAAATATCCCTCGCCCCCGCCCGATATCGCGTGAAAGGTTTCTGCATCCTCCGCCTGCGCTGCCTGATACAGCAAGGAAACGGTCTGCACCGGGTTCCATACGGGCTGCTTCGCTTTCGCGGCAAAGAATGCCCTGTCTTCAGCGGTATGCTGGATTTCTACCGCGATAAGCTCTTCCATCGTCGCTTCCCTTCCAAGCTCGTAAGCCCCCGGATAAACCGTGGATTGCTCCACCACTTTAAGCCCATCCGCGAACGCCGTCACAAACCACAGATTCTGATCGCCCTGGCTGAGCTCCTCCAGTACGATTTCGGCCTGGCTCCCGTACGTAAGGGATAATAACCGGCTGCTTACCTCATCCAGCCCTTCTTTATCAAACACCTTGAAGCGTTCCGCTCTCACTTCACGTTTGCCCGCCTCTTCGAACAGCACCTTCAGCATGGCGGGGGACATTCGGACGCTCGGAATGTCGGCATGACGGAAATACGAAGCGGAATCGTTAGCCTGAAGCGATTCGTACATGTCGAGAACCGCTTTGACGGGATCGCGATTAGACTCTCCCTTCGGCTGCTCAGCCTCTTGCTTGACCTGGCGATGGTCCGGATCTTCCTGCGGGAATGCCGTACGCAAACTCTCCTTAGCCGCCGACGGCATTTCCGCTGGTTTCGCGGCTTCCCCTGCTCCCGGTGCGGTGACAGTCGATGGCGTTGTCTGAACGGCTATCGGCGCCTCCTTCGCGCAAGCTGTCAGCATCATCATGATGACGGCCAGAACCATGAGCTGTCCATTCCGCCGATATGGCCGCTTCCCCCTTTTCATTTCGTTCACCCCCGTTATATAACGAAAAACCGGTATAACACCGACACCGACCTCTTTATATTCATCATCGTCATTATGGAGTGGAATGTTTATCATGGACATAAAAAAAGCTCCCGCCAGGTTTAAAAACCTGTTCGAGAGCTTCTGTTCCTATCTTGCATCCCTTAAAATCGGTTATAGCTCACAAATTCCAATACCGGCTTGCGGTAGCCGCGGGGACGCGGTTTGCGTGCATCCTCCTTGCCGATCGCGATCAGCATGGCGGGCACATAAGCGTCCGGAATGTTCAGTTCCTTCTGCAGGGCATCGGGATCAAATCCGATCATCGGGCAGGTATCCCATCCCTTGTCCTTGGCCACCATCATCAATAACATCGCGGATAGGCTGGCATTCCGAATGGCTTCATCCCTCATAAAGGTTTCTCCGCCCGCTTCATAAAAGCTCGTGACCGATTCAACCGTCATGTCATATTCAAGCTTGTCGATCACGCCCAAATTCAGAAAGCCCTCGTTCATTCTTCCGATATCCTCGTAGGCCTGCTTATTCCCCAGCACCACGATGACGGCCGACGCGGTGAGTATCTTATGCTGCTTGTTGGCGGCTTCGTAAACTGTGTGCTTGATATCGGGATCCTTAACCACCACATAGTGCGTATGCTGTAAATTAAAAGCCGAAGGAGCATATTTAACCTCATTAAAGATATCGTTCAAATCCTGATCCGGGATTTCAATCCCTTCCATAAACAGATTAGCCGACCTCCGGCTCTTAATTAATGTTGTCAGATCACTCATATCTGCACGCCCCCATCATGATTAGTTAAAGATTACCGCATCGAGCGAATATGCGCCTGCACCCGTGAGTGCCAATGCAACGGCCACTGCGATCAACAGCAAATTATACTCGTATCCATTCGCTGTGGACCAATACCCGTTCCGGCCATGCACCTTCACGATTGCGCCCAGCATCGTCAGCGTGATCAGCGCTGCGCCGAGCACCGTGAGAAATCCGGCTGCCAGCAGCAGCCCGCCAACCAGCTCCATCAGACCTGACAACACCGCGATCGCGACGCCGGGCTTAATGCCCACCGATTCCATCCAGCCGCCGGTCCCTTTCGGCCCGTAACCGCCAAACCATCCAAACAGCTTCTGCGCGCCGTGCGCCATGAACGATAACCCAACCACCAAACGAAGTATCAACAATCCAATATCTATAGCCATTTTGTACGCCTCCATATTCATGTTCATTATTTATAGAAATTCATCGACACGATCCATCGATATCTTAATATAAAGATATATAGGTGTAGAATGATTAACCTGCTTTACTTCGCTAACGTTTACGCACTTTATACTTACTCCTTTCAATTGACTAACTTTTATATAGTCGCTTAACTTAATATCAAGATATATGATGCGGGCTCTCCTGTCAACCGTTATTTTTAAATACACGCTCAAAAAAAAGACCCGCCAAGTGGCGGATCCCCTGAATATATGAGCGGCTGCCGCGATGGAGCCTCATGACGACGGCCGATTACTCGGCCAGCTTCTTGATTTCACTGTCGGTCAGCGCCTTACTGTACATCTGCACCTCATCCAAGCTTCCGTTAAAGTAAGGATCGGCCGCGAACCGGCTTTTCCCTAAATAAGCTTCCGTTGTCAGCAGCCCGCTTGGATTCAGCTTCATGTGATCGCCCGAGGCAACCATTTGTCCGTTCACGTATAATTTGCCCGTATCCCCCTGAAGGGTCACGGCTATATGCGTCCACGCATTCACCGGAAGCGGCGCGCTGCCAAGGAGGCTCTGGTCTCCGCCGCTGCCGTGAATCGTAAACTGAAGGACGCCGGCGTGCTGGGATGGCGTCAGGAACATATGCCTGGCAAGCCCGCTGCCGGCATCCAGCACCCGCTGCCACGGGGCTCCTCCCTTCCAATATACCCAGGCCGCAAAGGTGAAGTCCTCTGTATCGGTGACCCGATTCGGCAGTTCAATATAGCCGTCCGAGCCGTTAAAGTCCATGCCGCCTCCCTGCCGGCTCTTCTCATTCCACCGGACTCCGCCAAGGACCTTTCCATGAAATCCGTTTTCCGAGACGTCGAACGCCGCGCCTTCTTTATTCTCGCTGAACGGATAGCTCAGCAGCAGCGGCCCTGCCGACTGCTGCAGCACGGTTACGTCAAACGCTTTGGCAGCCTTTGCTTTACCGCTCGTAATCTGAGCGGTCAGCGTAACCCTCGCGTCCCCCGCCCCGGCAGCAGGACGATTCAGCTTTCCCTCCGCCGATATGACTTCGGGATGAGAGGAGGTCCAGCGAATGACGGCACCTCCGGAAGCCTCGGACGGCAAAGCCAGATCGTAGAAAACTTCGCTCACATCCCCGAGGGAAAGGTCTCTCTTCACGGCATCCACGAGTTCCCTGTCGCTGCGATCAAGCTGACGCGCGCCCCACACCGCGGTACCGTCCGCCGAAAGGGCCGTAAAGGTCATCGTCTGCCGCTTCGCTTCGGGGTCCCATTGCGGAGTCATTACGCCTTTATAACGCTTTCCATCCAGCGTAAGCGTCACATCCCGCTTTCCGCTGATCTTCCAAGCCCCCTCGGCTGCACCTGTTACTTTGCCGTTCTTATGAAGCTCGATCGGCACCGATTCTTTGACGACGGACGAAATATCTTTCCCGTGTTGGATCAGCTTATAGTCTCCGTCCGCATCTTTCGGCGTGATTTTCTTAGCCTCCTTGGCCTCCTCGCCTGCATAACGGTATGGAGCCGATACCGGCCAGCCGTCCTGATTCATATACAACTCATGCACCCGGATCTCATGCTCTTCCCCGCGCTGCGGGAAGCGGCTGTGAAAAATAAGGAATGTTCGTTTGCTCCGCTCATCGTAATAGACGGAGTTATGGCCAGGCGACACGGCCCCGGTGCCGATCCCCGTTCCCGGATCGCCGACCGGGCGCTTGAACAAGTAGTTCCCCATCAGCTTCACGCCATACGGCTCAATCGAACGGTCGTCAAAAAGCGGAAGGGAAGGATCGGCCTTCACCTCTCTCATATCGTTGCCCTCCGCATCGTAGAAAGGACCATCCGGGTTTTTGGATCGGACCACCCGCATATTGTAGCCGCCAACCGCATCCAACCCCCCGTACGACAGGTACAGGTAGTAATAGTCCGTGGCCGGGTGATAAACCATGTAAGGCCCTTCGATCCGGCTGTGATTGCCTCCCAGCAGCTTCTTCCCGTATCCTTGCCCAGGCAGCGGTTTTCCGGTCTTGGGATCCATCTCCATAATGAAAATGCCGCCGGAATAGGAGCCGTATACCATCCACAGCTTGCCGTTCTTATCGAAGAACACATCCGGATCGACGACATTCGGGTGCTTTGTTGCATCATAGATGGTTCCATCCTCACTGATCTCGTCCCACATGCCGGATTTCAGAATGATGCCGGTGTCCTTATACGGGCCTTCGATCCGATCGGCAACGGCGATCCCCATGGCGGATCGCGGGGAATCCCCTTTGCAGGCGTTATAGTACATATAGAATTTACCGTCTGCCAGCTGAATCACGTCGGCCGCCCACAATGTGTCGCTTTGCGCCCATTCCAGCGTTTCTCTCAATTCCTCCGTTACGTTCGGAATCAGCGGATTGCCGGTCGCGACCCCGGACGCGACCATGTCCCAGCTCATCAAGTCCTTCGATTTGGCCGCGGCCAGATGGGAACCGAACACATAGTAGGTATCCCCTGTTTTGATCACGGACGGATCGTGCACGGAAGCCTCCCGGAAGACCGGTGCCTTCTCCCCCTTCTTCAGCGGAGCCGCTTCCGCGTACACGTCAGGAACGCCGGCCGCAGGTCCTTGGCCTGCCGTACTTAAGCCTCCTGCCATTAACATTGCGGCAATTCCTGCGGCAGCCGTCTTACGCAGCATGTTCTTGTTCATACGATTCTCCCTCGCCTCGATTTTTTGTAAACCCTTTCATAAATAAAAAAACAAGATGTCCATTATGGCGATACCTCTGGCTGTTTAATTTAGTATAATATAAAACATTTTATATTTGATAAGATATTAACACTGAGCCTTATGAAATATCAATGCTAATTCTTCATGTTTTTCTCCATAAATTAATTAATGGTAGGAAAGACCCAAAAAAACCTGATCCAACACGGATCAGGTTTTTGTTTTATGTTTATATAAAGTTAAAGGGCGTTATGCGTTAATATGTCCACCAATTTCCCGACATGACCATCATCGAGAACAGCTTGATGCTCTCCTCATAATATCCCTCTGCCGATGCGTTCGCCGTATAATTCCATACCGAATTCAGCCAGCTCTGGTGACTGGACGAAGTCATCGCGCTTACGCCGAACGGTGCATAGAACGCTCCGCTGTTATAAGTCACCAGCGCGGTCCCGTTCAGATTATACCCTGCCTTGATATTGGCAGGATTGCTGTTTGCAGCCGACTTAATGAACGTGTTCATTTTATTCAATTGATTCAGCGCGCGCGTATCGCCGGTCATCAGATAGTCGGTCGTAATCCGCCATGGAGTCCGGGCCGAGTTGTAGTAATATTTTCCGTCGTTCGCCCCCTCCAGGAATCCCGCTGCCGCTGGCTGATAATTGCCGCCCGACATGACGACGAAATCCGGAAGCAAACCGGTATTGGAGCTGTAACCGTTATAGATGGAGTTGATGATCGTATAGGTTTTGTTAATGACGTTATCCCAACGGGCATCGCCGGTAGCCGCACGGAACGCCTTCATATGGTTCAGCATGAAATCCGATGGCCGCGTGGCGGTATTGTAGTTGCCGCTGGTAGCCCAATCGCCCAAACGCAGCGTCCATTGCGACTGATTGACGTCATTGCTCATGATGGCATTGATGATATCCTTCGCGGCCTGCAGGTAATTGATCGATCCGCTGCTTCCCCACTGCTTGTCCGCAAGCAGGAGTGCGTAAGCAATATCCATATCGCCGTCCGTTGCCGAGTTGGCCCCCTCTATATTCTGGAAGCTGCTGTTCTGTTTCCACGCCATCAGATACGGATTGTTATCACTCGGATGCGCCTTGTAATAGCGATATAACCCATCGAAATACGACTGCGCATTACTGTCGTATCCCGCCATCAGAACGGTGAAAATCATTCCGTAACCGTGAGCCTCGGATACCGTCTCGCCCGCGGAATTGTATTTGACGTAATATTGCCCGGTTGCAGCCGGCTTCAGAAAAGACCCTTTCCAGCTGTTCCATTTGCTCTTGACCGCATTGTCCATCGCGGTCTGCGTTACGTTGTTCGGCTTAATCGAACCGCTCGTATAGGACGTATGCTGGGGAAAGGGCTTGTTGGCCGCCAGGGACAACCCGGCCGGCAAGATCAGCAGAACAGCGCAGAAAAGCGCCGCCGACTTACGGATAATCGAATTTCGGAATACTTTCATCAACGTTTCGCTCCTTTGGTTTTCGAATTGGAAAGCCATGACCGCTACAGCCTGGTAAACCGGTTTCGGTATAAACCACCACCCTTCCCATGATCGATGGAAACGAGGAGACTGCCCGTATGTAAAGTACCACGAAGTAAGCTGATGCCCGATATGCAACTGCCTCCATATATAAAGAGGTAGGATCCATATCTACTACAAGTATAATAGAATTGTATATTATTGTAAATTAATAGTTTGCCGGTCATGATTCGTCTACCAGCACGAATAGCCGTCTTTCCGCAAGCAGTATCCCACTGCCCGGAAAGACGGCTATCGTTATTTCGGTAGGCATTCCCCTTATTTCCGACAAGACGTCAAACGGCATGAACGGACGGCCATGACCGTTCGATCCCCTGTTCCGTCAATCGCCGCTGAAAAGCTTCCAAGTGGTCCGGGGTATTCCGTACTTCCCGCGGCTTCAGTCCATGCTCTATGCAGTAAGCGGCTAAAAAACCGGCTGCCTCGCCGATGTTCCATTCCACAGGATGCAGACGATAACACCCATTCGTGATATGCGTCGTGCCGATATTCTTGCAGGCTGCCAGCACATTGGCTACCCGTACCGGAATCAGGCTCCCCATCGGAATTTGGAAGGGCAGGCTCGAAATATCGATATACGTCCGCAATCCCGTGCTTGGATGCAGATCGATACGGTAGCAGCCAATGCCAACGGAATCGTGGAACGTCTCCGCCCGCCCGTCCGGACGGCATTCGGCGGCAATATGCTGCTCCTTCACGGTAAATTCGGCGCGGATCCGGCGGGATTCACGGATATAAGGGGCTTTTGCCAAGCCATCTTTCGTTCCCATCACGTCCGGCCGAAGCCGGAGTCCGGGATACCCCTTTCCTCCATCGGGCCGCGGGGCTTCCGTCTGCATCCAATAGAGCAGGGACAAACTCAGCTGCCTGGATTCCTCCAAATGCCGTTCCCGCTCTTCCGGGCCGACATCGATAATGGAGCCGAGCCAATAATCGTTCTGCGGCCAGTTCACGACCGTGACGCTGCTGTCAAACAACCCGCCTTCGAAATGCTTCGGATTCAGGATCTGCCGGTATTTCCACAGGGAAAACGATCGGCCGTCCGGAAATAAGCTGTAGGTGACCGGCTCCAGCGTATGCGGTACTAGCCCCGTCCAGCTCAGCATGGCATCGGGCCAGAAATCCGCCCGGTAGCTCTTCCAGAAATCGTACCGAATCGGCTTCGGGATGGTATGATCCTCGCCCTCCCGGTAATCCATCGCGAAGCACCAAGTGAAAGCCTGCATGTCCGCCCGGTCCGCCGGACCGGATAATGCATGCGGTTCACCGGTCTCTTCCGCCGACTCGGAACCCGTCACGTATTCGATGCCGGCCAGCGGAAGCAAATCCCCTTCCTCGGTAGCATCGAGGAAAAATGCGCCGGTCAGCTTGACGATGTCGCCGGATCTGCTGTCCCGCAGCCGGACGGATGTTACCTGATCCCCGCCGGACTCCGCTTCCATCAGCGCATGCTCCGTAAGGATCGTTAACCTTCCGCTGTGCACGTAAGGTGCCAGCATCCCCTGCAGCACGGCCAGCGCCGCTCTCGGCTCATGGGCAATGCCGCTGACCAGTGCGCTGCCTGGATTCAGATAACGCTCTTGCCGCGATTCGGCCCGGAGCGGAAATAACTCCTTATAATAATCGCGGATCCGATTCCGGAATTCACGGTAGCTGGCCGTGCAGCCAAACTGCTCGATCCAGGGATGCTCGTCGGGCGGTACGCCCTGACTTGTAATCTGGCCGCCGAGCCAATCGCTCTCTTCGGTCATAATCACGCGTTTTCCCGCCTTCGCCGCCGCAAGCGCAGCGGCACAGCCGCCGAGTCCTCCGCCCAGAATGATGATATCCGCCTCTATATGATTCTGCATATGCACCGCACCTCGATATCGCTGTATTCTAGTCGGCCTTTGCACCAACCGTCTCATGATCGTATTTGAATATCGTTCCGAGCGTCGTTGACCCGGGGCCGTACCGCTCATAAGCCTTGCCCGCCTCATCTACGGGAACCACATGGGAGATCAGCGGTTTGATCGAGATTCTCCCTTCGGCCAGCAAACGAATATATTCCGCAATGTTGCGGCCTTCCGTCCAGCGCACAAAGCCGATCGGATAATCCGTATTGTTGAGTTCATAGCTTGCGTCGTACCGGCCCGGACCGCCGGCCCGCGATATGAGCACCTGCGCTTCCTTGCCAAACATCAGCCCTCTGGAGTAGGTTGTAGACAAATCGCCGACGATGACGATTTTCCCCTTATCCCGAATCCATCCCATTGACGCGTTGATAAGCTCTTCACCGGGACCGCTTGCGCACAGGATGACGCTGTCGGCTCCATGTCCGCCCGTCATCCGCCCAACCTGCTCCTCAAGCTGCTCCTTGTTATCATAAGCATAGGCAATATGCTGCCTCATCCCCTGCACCCGCTCCGGGTTCAGGTCAAATCCCGCAACGGGGCAAGCCGCCGCATGCGCGATCTGGGCAATGATCTGCCCCAGGATGCCCAGCCCGACCACCACGGCCGATTCGCCGAAGCGCAGATCCGCAACCCGCAGGGCATGGATCGCAATCGCTCCCAGCCCCGCAAAAGCGGCTTCCTGCGGATCCACCCCGTCCGGGACGATGGCCGTCAGGTTCGAAGGCACGGTAAGCCACTGGGCATGGCGCACGTAAGGTGCTCCATAGCAGGCCACCCGTTGACCCACGGCAAGCCCCTTCACGCCTTCACCCAAGTCTTCGACGATACCCACCGCGCTGTAACCCATAATGACTTTTTGATCCGAAGCCTTTCGTATAAAGATCATTTCCGTACCCGGACTGACCGCCGAGTATTCGGTGCGAATCCGCACATGACCCGCCGGCAATTCCGCCGGCCTCTCGATATGATCAACGATCACGTTTCCATGAATCGTGGCAACAGCCTTCATATGGACCCTCCTGCTCCACCTTATTTTCCTGATGCTTTCCGATATTCGCTCGGCGAGACGCCGCTGTATTTCTTAAAGGTCGTCGTAAATGTGGAAGAGTTCGAATACCCTGTTTTCTCTCCGATTTCCGCAATGCTGAGGTCCGTGTTCCGCAGATATTCACGCGCATGCGATAATCGGACTTTGTTCAAGTACTCCACGTAATTGACGCCGAATGTTTTCTTGAAATAATTGGAGAAGTATTTCGAGCTGGTATCCAGCACTTCGGCCATATGATCCAAATAGAGGTTCTCCATGTAATGCAGTTCGATGTATTGGGAGATGAATGCGGGATTCAGCTTACTTCGCGGATCGTGGTTCCGCGTATTGGCCACCACGCGCATCACTTCCATCAGCGCCTTCTGAATCTCTTCATAGGTGAAGGCTTGATCGACCTTGCGGATGAAATCACTCTCCAGCCGGAACAGCTCGTTGCGGTCAACGGACGGCGAATCCGCCTGCTTCATGACGAGGAAGAACATGCTCTTCGCAATATGCACCATCTGATGGTGATGGATGCGAAGATCCGCATTCTGCTGGAAAATATCGCTCACGATCTGCAGTCCCTCATCCACCTTGCCGCTTAGCATGCAGTTGCTCAGCTTCTCGATCTTCTGAAGCGGATAATAAATATCCGGGACGTACCGAATCTGCTCCGCATCGACCATGTCCGTGTCCGCATTCACATTCCGGTACAACCGCCCATCCTTAATATTCCGGTATGCTTCGGAGCAATTGCTGATTTTGGATTCGTACGTTCGGCTAACGCAGCCCCACACCGTGAACGTATCATGATAATCCTCGTTGCACCGCCTAACATACTCCTCGAATTTCCTGACCAGCTGCTTGCGCTCGGACGGCTGATCCAGACCGATTAACGCTAGGAATTTCAGTTCTTCGACATGATAAACCACCACATGTCCATAGCGCTCCTCCAGGCCGCCCCGGATCTGAGACGTCAGCTCTTCCAGGACAAAATCCGACTTGGCCGCCCCCTTGCCGGCAGGCTGCAAATACACGGCCGCCATCATGAAATGCCGGCACTGGAAGAAATGCGTGTAGTGCTTCTGCATCTGCATTTCCTGCTCGCGCGAATGGTGATGGCCGTCCAGCGTTTGCAGGAACACGCTTCGGCGGATATCCTCATCCACCAGATCCATCTGCTTCTTGAGGGATTCGTTCTCCCGCTGCACCTTGACGATGCCGCTCTGGATTTTCACGAAATCATTCCCTCGAAGAGAACTGCCCCCGAGCAGCTGCACGATGTTCTTCACCGGCCGGTACAGATAAATGCTGAGCAGCACCGACAGCATGACGTTTAACGCAATCGCGCCGTACATAATCCACGTATTGGCATCGGTGACGGAATCGATATTTTGAAACTTGTACGGCATTTTATTGATATATATAAAACCGTTATAGTCCGATTTGTAGAAATTGTACTCAAAATCGTCGTGCGTGAGGGAGGCTTCCTGCGACGGGTTAAAGTACACGTCGTTCAGAATGCCCACCAGATCCAGATCCTTCTCGGTGCTCAAGATGACGTTCCGGTTCGCATCCAGCACGATGAGCGAGGCCCCGGGAATCATGGAATTCAAATCGACCCCCTTAAGCAGCCGGTTCACGTTAATCAGGATCATCAGGTTTTTGTTCGACATTCTGACCTTGTTGCCGTCTACGGCAATCATCAGGTTCCGGCCGTACCCGCTGCTCTGATCCGCATAAACCTCCGCTGGAAAAACCGTAAGCTCGTGCTCCGATCGGGTAAACGTCTTCCAGAACATCGAGTTGAACTTCTGGGATTTATACCGCCTGTCAAACAATGCGTCCAGATTGCTGGTTCCGCGTGTCGTAATGGCCAAATCGTGATTGTCGAACGAAATGACCACATCTTCCACGATATCCACGTTGGATACGATGCTGGTGACGCTGTCCTGCAGAGAGATGACTTTCTCCATGTCAAGTTTGCCGTTATCCAGCTGCATCCGGTCCGAAGGAAGCGCATGAATGTTAAAAATCAAATTGTTAATGGAGGAGAAACTGGTATCAAACGACTGAATAATGTTTCTGATCACCATCCGGTTGTTCTCGCTCACCTTGTCGTAAATTCCGGTAATGGAATTCTTGTACACGATGTAATTGAATATGAACATGATGCCGATGACCAGTTGCAGAGCGAAGAAAATCTGGAGCAAGCCTCTGTTGGCGATCAATCGATTCATACGGATTCACCTCTCTTGGATGTCATCCCTTCATATTCAACATGATAGCCCCCGGCACCTTCCCATCACCCCTTTTCGGAACCGAGCATGACCCCTTTGGCAAAATACTTCTGGGCAAACGGATAGATCAGCAGCACCGGAATCATCGACAACACGATCGTTGCGTTCTTCATGGCCTGCGGAGCAAGCGCCGACGCATCCACCAGGCTCGGATTGCTTCCGTTCTCGCTGAAAATCAGCATATCCCGAAGCACGACCTGAAGCGGATACATATTCGCGTCGTTCAGGTAAATCAGCGGGATAAAGAAGCTGTTCCAATGGCCCATGAAATAAAACAATCCGATCGAGGCCAGCGCCGGTTTGGACAGCGGAAGCACAATTTGGAACAGGATGCGGTACTCGGAAGCGCCGTCGACGACGGCTGCCTCGCGCAGGGATTCCGACATGTTCTCGTAGAAGCTTTTGAGGATTAATAACTCAAAGGTCCAGATCGCATTCGGAAGCACGAGTGCCCATACGCTGTCCAGAAGGCCAAGCTCGGATACGATCAGGTAGTTCGGAATGATCCCCGGGTTCAGGAACATGGTCATGATGATTGCCAACAGGAAAAACTTGCGTCCGAAGAAATTTTTGCGAGCGAGCGGATAAGCCGCTACCGCCGTAAGCAGCAGGTTAATGGCCGTACCGAGCGCTGTATAAAAAATCGTGTTCAGATAGGCGCGCGGCACCCGGTCGTCGTTCAGCACCTGGGCATAGGCGTCGAGATTAAAACCCTTGGGAAACAAGGTGATATTCCCTTGCACCACTTCGGAGGTCGCGCTGAGGGAAACGGCGGTGATATAGACGACGGGGTACACGGTAATAATGGCAAGGCATGTCAGAATCAGCGTGTTGATAATGCCGAATAACGAGATGTTTCGAAGGCTGAATCGTTTGTTGTTTACCATAGTCCGCTACCTCCCAGTCGCTTGCTGAAGTAGTTGGAGGACAGCAGCAATATCATGGCGACAACGGCTTCGAACAAGCCTACGGCCGCGCCATAGCTATAATTGCTCTCCAGAAGGCCTTTCCGGTAGACATAAGTCGAGAATACGTCCGCCACCTCGTAAGTCATCGGATTGTAAAGCAGCAATACCTTTTCGTATCCGATCCGAAGCATCGATCCGGTCTTCAAGACAAACATGATAATAATCGTTGGAAGAATGGCGGGAATCGTGATTTTAAAAATCATGTGGCGCCTTTTGGCACCATCCACCTTAGCCGCTTCGTAAAGCGACGGGCTGATCCCTGCAATCGCAGCCATATAGATGATGGCTTCATAGCCGACGGTTGCCCAGATATCCGATGAAACATAGATGGTTCTAAACCAGCTCGGCTCAATGAGAAAATACGTCTTCTCGAAACCTAACGCCGCGATCAGCTGGTTAATGATCCCCTGATTGGGCGACAGGAAGTCGATAATCATGCTGCTTATAATGACCACGGACAGGAACGAAGGCAGATAGCTGAGCGTTTGAACCGACTTTTTGAACCATTTCACTCTGACCTCGTTAAGGAGAATCGCCAGAATGATGGGAAAAGGAAAGCCGAAAATCAGATTGTATACGCCAAGAAGGAGCGTATTCTTGAACAGCAGCCAGAAATCCGGACTGCCGAAAAATTTCTCGAAATGCTTGAGCCCTACCCATTCGCTCTCCATGATGCCGGTAAATACGCTGTAGTCCTTGAAGGCAATGATCAAGCCGTACAGGGGCCCGTATCGGAAAATAACGTAAAACAACAGGCACGGGATAAACAGAATCAACAGCTGTCTGTCCCGCTTCATATGCTGAAAGGCCGAAACCATTCTTCTCCCAAACCCGCCGCGGGGTTTGGCGAGATTTGTCTCTGTCCCTGCACTTGACATGGTGTTCCCTCCTTAAGATGATGAGCAGCACCCGAGCGTCGTACCCGGATGCCGCCATCACTCTTATTTCTTCTGCGAATTATTTCGTGGCTTCATCCAGTCTCTTCTGGGCTGCGTTGAAAATATCGACGATCTGCTTGGCTCCCTGCTTCTCAGCCTGCGCCTGCCATTGCTGCCACTGCGCATCGCCGTAGTTTTTGTTGAGAATGTATTTCGCGTTAAATTCATCCGCCAATTTCTTCAGGGAGGTTTGGATTTCCGCAATCTTTGCGGTTTCGTCATCCGTAAAGTTCACGACCGGATCCAGCGGCTCGAATTTATTGCCGTTCAGGAGCTTATCCTGAGCCTCCTGCTCCTTCTCCGTATAGTTGAAGTACACGCTGCGCTTGTCGGAATTGACATACAATCCTTGCAGCCACAGGCCATAGCGGTCCTCCAGCACGCTGATATCCACCAGCGGCACGTCGGTCAGCTCCGGATAGACGGCTTTGTCGCCTTCCATCTTGAACGTCTCGCCTTCCACGCCCATCGTCACCAGCGTGGCGCCGGACGGGCTCGTCAGGTAATCGAGCAGCTTCAGGGAAGCTTCCTTGTTGTCGTTGTTGGCTACCGCGATGCTGAAGCCGTTCGTGATGCTCTCGATCGTCTTTCCGTTGCCGGTCGGTCCGACCGGATTGCCGTATCGCAGGTCATAGTTCGGATTTTGGTCCTTGACCTGGTTGTAGAACAGGTCCAAACGTCCGATCCAGTCATAGGTGACAAAGGATTTATTGCCTGACGTCATTTTAGCCGTCCAGGAATCGTCGGTGTCCGTCATGAATTCCGGATCGAGGAGTCCCTCGTTGTACAGCTTCTTCATGAAATCGAGCATTTCTTTGTGCTCAGGCTGTATGGTAGCGTACTTCCATACCTTGGCCGTCTCGTCGTAATACGTCGGATAGTTGGCTCCGCCGATTCCCCAGCCGAAGGCCCAATCGCGGAAAATGTTCTCTTTCGTTTTCGAGGCGTAAGGATAGGAATCCGGATAGGCTTCCTTCAACTTTTTGAGTGCCTGATAGAATTCGTCGGTATTCGTCCATTCCTTGATGCCCAGCTCATCGAAGATGTCTTTGCGGTACAGGAAGCCGTGGTTCACGTCACGGTTGATGTTTGCAACCGGCCAGGTATAGATGTTGCCGGATTCGTCTCCGTAGGACGGAATGACCCAAGGATTCTCGTCCACATACATTCTTTTGAAGTTCGGCAGCATGTCGACATATTCGTTAATGGCAACGACCGCTTTCTGCTTGCCGATCTTCTTCAGCTCCGGAGGCGTCAATCCGTGGATGATGTCCGGGAGCTTGCCGGATGCAACGGTTACTTTCAGCTTGTCTTGAAACGTAGCCGAAGAATAGGGTTGGAAATTCACTTTGATGCCGGTACGCTTCTCGATCTCCTTGGCAAGCAAGGAATCGTTCAGGTTGGTCTTCTCGCTGACGACCATCCAATTGATCGTTGTCGGTTTATCGACCAGCGGAAGCGCGAGACCGCCAGTATCCCCATATTGATCCGGATCTGCCGGTGCCGTTGGAGGTGCTGTTTCTCCGTCCGTTTCGGGAGCTGCCTCTTTATTTCCTCCGCTGCATGCGGCCAAGATTGAAATGATTAATGTGAACACGAGTGCCATACGAAACCATTTTTTTGTCATTTGCGTTCCTCCTCTAAATCGATCATTTGAATGCGGCTGACTGAATCTGTGCGATCGCTACTCTACCCCCGTCATTTCTTCTCATCCGTGTGTCTGCTTACTCATCCGGTCTACGTTTGTAAATCAAGATGCTTCCTATCATGCCTCCTTGTTGACGAAGATCCCGGCCTGTCGCAGGAATATTCTAAAATGATCGGGCATCCGCTGCCGAGGGTCCGGCACGGAATTTTCTACCCATCCACATCATAAAAACGCTTCCATGATTCGTAAAGAAGCGTATTTCTGCGAGATGGCGTTTTTTCTTCTTCAAGCGGGCGAAATGCCGAAAACCCGCATAACATCGGGCTTTTTGAGCATGTGGAAAATGCTAAAGCGGTAGAAATAGATAAAAAAATAGAGGGATTTCATCACGAAATCCCTCACGGAAGATGTTAAATTCCTTCTCTTCCCCATCGTATATTCATGAAGCAGAACGTCATCGGCGATCCATCAAAACGGGTGTGAATCCAATCACTCGTTTCCGTCCTTCTTCGCTTTGACACCCTTCTCCCGCAATTTCTTGCCTTCCTTGCCGTATAGATCCTTCAGGATTTTCTTGCCGGTCGGCGTCTGCGCAAGTCCGCCCTTCGCCGTTTCCCTGTGCTTGGACGGCATGGCCGTGCCAACCTCCAGCATCACGTCGATCACTTCGTCGGATGGAATGACGCTGCGCACGCCGGCAAGCGCCATATCCGATGCCGCCAGCGCCGTCACGGCGCCGAAGCCGTTGCGCACGATGCAAGGAATCTCGACAAGCCCGCCCACCGGGTCGCAGATAAGTCCCAAGGAATTCTTTAGCGCAAGCCCGACGGCGTGAACGGCCTGCTCCGGCGTGCCGCCCCGCAGCTCCGTCAAAGCGCCTGCCGCCATACCGATAGCTGAGCCGACTTCAGCTTGGCAGCCGCCCTCCGCACCGGAAATAAACGAGTTGTTGGCAATGACGTAGCCGATCGCGCCAGCGCTGAACAGCCCCATCACCAAATGCTCGTCTTCCCAGCCGAAGCGTTCCTGCGTGCTGACGAACACCCCGGGAATAATGCCGCATGAGCCCGCCGTCGGCGTCGCCACGATGCGCCCCATGGAGGCATTCACCTCGGACACGGACAGGGCGTAGGCCAGCGCCGTGCAAGCGTCGGTACCAAGCGCGGGTACCCCGGTGCTCATATATTGATGAACGCGCACGGCATCGCCGCCGGTCAGGCCGCTTTTGGAAGGGACGGGTTCATGGATTCCCCGGTGCACCGCTTCCTTCATGATGCCGTAGTAATCGGCCATTTGCTTGAACGTCTCGTCCCGGCTTTTCCCCGTTTCCTTGATCTGTTCATTTAGCATCAGCTGGCCGATCGTCACCTGATCCTCCCGGCAACATGCAATGATCTGCTCCAGCGTAGAAAACTTCATGACTGCGCCTCCTCTACTGTCAAATCCGCGATGACGACCCGATGCACGCTCGGCAGTCCTTCGATATGCTTCATCAATTCGGCCGGAACCGCTTCGTCCGACTCCACCACCGTCATGGCATCGCCGCCCCTTCCCTTGCGATCCACGTCCATATAGGCAATGTTGACGCCGCCGGCCTCCAGGAGCCGGGTGATATGCGCGACCATGCCCGGCGTATCGTCATGAAAGACCAGCAGCACCGGATAATTCATCGTAAACTTGACGTCGAAACCGTTCACGCGCAGCATTTCCACGCTGCCTCCGCCAATGGAAGCGCCCGCAATGACATCGGTATGATCGCCGTCGGTCAGCCTCAGCTCCACGGTATTCGGGTGAAAGGCCACATTCTGTGCCGTCTTGAAGGTAAGTTCAATGCCTGCCGCTTCGGCAAGCTCGATCGAATTCCGGATGCGCATATCGTCCGTGGCAAAATCAAGCAGCCCGCCGACGACAGCCAGATCGGTGCCGTGGCCGCGGTAGGTTTCGGCAAAAGATCCATAGAACACAATTTCCGCCTGATCGGGGAATGCTCCAAATATGCGCCGCGCGGCTCTTCCGATCCGCACGGCCCCAGCGGTATGGGAGCTGGAAGGCCCCACCATGCTGGGCCCAATAATAGAAAACACATCTTTAAACCGCATGCGCGATTCCCCACTTTCGACTATTCTGCCCTCATTGTATCAGTCTGCCAGCCAACTTTCCAAGTGCTCCCGAATAAAATCGTCATCGTTTAAATGGGGATAATCCCGGTAGACCCGATCAATCTCTTCCGATTGTCCGGGAGACAGCGTTTCATGCGGATTCAGGCACCATGTGCCTTGCAGCAGTCCCTGTCTGCGGAGCACCTCATGAATGCCCGGGATGCAGCCCGCAAACTGATGCGCGGGATCGAAGAAGGCCGCATTGGAGTCGGTAATCTCGACGTTGCGCGTCAGCCATTCCTTCCCGAACTGCTCCTGCTTGCGCGCCTCTTTGATTTCCTCCAGCAGCTCCACCGCTTTCCTGGTCCAGACCGCCCAGTGACCGAGCAGACCGCCGACGATAGGCTTGGCGACCGGCGTTCCGTCCACCTGGAATCGATAGGTCGTCAGCAAATCGTTGACGATGTTATCGTCATTCCCCGTATAGAGCGCAATATCGTCTCTGCGGCTCGAATAACAGACGGCACGAACGACGTCAATCGTCTGGTAGCGGTTGAAGGGGGCCATCTTGATCGCTACGATATTCGGAATTTCTGCGAAGGCACGCCAGAATTCGAAGGAGAAGATGTTGCCGCCAACCGATGGCTGAAGATAGAACCCGATCACCGGCATTCTTTGCGCGATCTCTTCCGTGCGCTTCAGAATAGCCTCTTCGCTCCAGCCGCTTAACCCGCCCATGCTGAGCAGGACGGCATCATAGCCGAGCCTGCGGGCGATCTCCGTTTCCTCCACGGCTTGCTCCGTGGGGCCGCACACGCCGGCCACCATCAAGAAGGGGCGGTCAAGCTCCGCCCTGCGGATCTCTTCCGCCGCGAGCCGCAGCACCGGTTCATACAAGTCGATGCCTTTATCGCGGATCTCGAATTGGGTAGAGTGAACGCCGACCGCCACACCGCCCGCACCGGATGCGGCGTAATAGCGGGTCAATGCCCGCTGGCGGCGTTCGTCCAGCTTCCGGTTCTCGTCCAAAGCCAGCGGATGCGCCGGTATGACGAGCCCTTCGTGAAGAGCTTTCAGCTTCTCGGGGGCCAACCTCTGCATTGCAGGAATCTGTCCGCTCATTAGAATTTCCCCTTTCTCTCTTGGAAGTGCGTCGGCTTGTTCCAGCTCTCGCCGCCGGATTGCACCCATGCTGCCGTCCAATCCAGCATCTGCAGCAGCGACACCTTCGGATAACCGAAGAGCTGGTGGGATTTCGAGGCGTTGTTCAGGAGTGCGGTCTCGGATTCCGTACCTGTAAAGGTCACTTCCTTGCCCATCCGTGCCGCCAATTCCTGTGCCGCCCAGCGGATCGACATCGTCTCCGGTCCGGTAATGTTGATGATTTCGGGAGGCGCGCTGCAATGTAGGAGCGAACGGAGCGCCATCTCGTTGGCATCCCCTTGCCATATGATATTCGCATGCCCCATCGCCAGGTGAATCGGCCGGTCCTCATGGATCGATCTGGCAAGCTCATGCAGAACGCCGTACCGCATATCGATGGCGTAATTCAGACGGTAGATTGCCATCGGCGTACCATTCTGGTGGGAGAAATATTCAAAGACGCGCTCTCTGCCGAGACAGGATTGCGCATATTCCCCGACCGGCTCCGGCGCAACGGATTCGTTGACTCCGCCGCTGCCCACCGGCGAGAACGGATACACATTCCCCGATGAGAACACCACCATGCGGGATTGCTTGAATTTCTCGGCCACCCGGCCCGGCAAATACGAGTTCATCGCCCAAGTAAAATATTCGCGGCCGGTCGTGCCGAATTTGTTGCCGGCCATATAGATCACGTTTGGAGCCTCGGGCAGCTGCTGCAGCTCCCCGTCGTTCAGCAGATCGCACGAAATCGTCTGTACGCCCGCCTCCTCCAGCTCGCGCCTGGCCTCCTGGTTCGAGAACCGGGATACGCCGATGATCCGTTTGCCGCCACCGCCTTCGCGCACGGCGTTGGCGGCCAGCCTTGCAAGGCTGGGCCCCATTTTTCCGCCGACGCCAAGCACCAGGATATCCCCTTCCAAAGACGCCAAATCGGCAACAAGCTGTGCTGAAGGCTCCGCCAGCTTCGCTTCTAATGCTGCAACGGTTAACATGAACAATCTCCTCCTCCGATTGATGATTCTTCTTCATCATACGGCCCCGTTTGATATAAAGACAAATCTTTAAATCGTCTTTAAATAAACGACACACAAAAAAAGCCCCCTGATGTCAGGGAGCAAACGAAACGTTCAGCACGATATATCGAAGCACGAAGAAGGCAGCGATAAAAAGGGAAGCCAGCCCGAGCAGCGTAAAAATGAAGATTTTCTCTAAGCGGGAAAACGGGGCTCTCGTTCGCTTCAAGTCCATCACCTCATCTTCCATTATAGGAAACGCCTGATATCTTATTCCAAAAAGGTGAATCGGAAGATTTGCCTCGGCCTTCCTCTCGGCACCTTCTCGATCCCCGAAATCTCCACCAACCCGTTGTCGGTCCAAAGCTGAAGCAGCCGATGCGCGCTGCGGACGGTAATGTCCAGCAGGTGGGCGAGCTCATGTACCTTGTATTCGTATTTGCCCGAACGGGCGCGCTGGTTCAGCAGCTTGCTCAAATAGGCGCTCGTCATGCCCGCATCCTCTGCCCGCTTGATCAGCCCTGCATCCGTAAAAGACAGCACCTCCAGCACGGGATCGGCCATCTCCAGCGGCCCTATCAGCGTACCATCCTCACGCACGATAAAACAGGCGTTGCCGCCAACCTCCTTGGACTTCCGCATCGCGATGCGCGCATGGGTTCCGGCCATACTGGCCGACCTGCCGAATCCCATGCCGATGCTGAGCGAAATGCCGTAGGATTTGTTCACGTCTTTGGCCAAGGGAATCGTTTTGTAACCTCCGGTTTCCCGTTCGAAGATGCCGCGCGTCGTGAAAAACAGATACTCGTCCCCGCCCAGATGGGTCAGATAACCATCCAGGGATTCCACATAATCGAGCACCATCCGGTGAATATCGAGCTTCAGCTTCTGCACCTCATGCTCATTGTTCCGTCTCAGCGCCTGCGTGCCGAAATCGTCTATATTTATCATCCCGACCACAATCTGGCCTTCCCAGCTGCGGCGGGATGCCGTGGACAGCAGGGCTCGCTCCAGCGATACCACGATATCCTGATCGGAAGGAAGCAGCCATTCATTGGGTATTCCGAGCCGCGTCAGTTCTTGGGCCACGGATTCCACGCCCGTGAATGCAACAGAGCAACCGCCGGATTCGTATTGATGGCGATGAAACGCGATCAGGCTGCTCTTCGGGGCGTAAGCCGGCCCGTCGTAGACGACAGCCTGTATAGCAGGGATGCCCAGATCCTTCATGGTCCGAACCACCATCGTCTCGGTTAGGGTGTCCACCGATATGCCTCCATCCAGTCGTTCCTGCTGTCCGGCATGGAACAGCGCTTTATATAAACCCGCGTCCGTGACGGGAACGTAATGTACAGGGATCTTGACCTGACCGAGCTCCTTCACCTTGCGCTGGGACAACGGATCCGAGAGGAACAACACTTCGACTTCGCTCCCGATCCGCTCCGCCAGTGCAGGCGCTTCGTCTTCATCCTGGAAAACCAGCGGCGCAGGGTCAAAGGAAGGAAAGGTTTCTATGACCTTCATGATCTTGTCAACGATCGTCCGGGTTCCGATAATACCGATGCGGATTTGCTGGACAGGGGGGCGGGTCCGCTCCGTCATGATGCCTTCACTCCCATCTTTCCCATTTCCGAGAAGCCGTGCATGAGCAGGCCGGTACGGATACCTAAATCATACCCGCTATCGAAAATTTGGCAAGCGGAAGCTGGACTCCCCCTAAACAGGCCCCTGCCATTTCACAGCAAAAAAGAGCCGTAACGGCTCTTTTCAGGATTGCTTCGCACCATTTATACGGCAGGGCGAAGCTGTTGTCCTTGAGACTACCAGCCCAGATCCAGGATTTTTCCCGTCTCCGCATAGGTCTTCAAAATGCTCATGACCATCCACCAGCTGTCCGCCGCCTTGGCGCGAGACGGATGATCGGGCGTGTACTGATCATTGACGAGCGTCAGCTTGGTACAGTTCCCTACCGGCTCGAGGGTGAACGTGATGCGGGACTCCAGTTCCTCATGGTTTGCATAATACGACGGACCGGGATGCTCGGACAGGCTCAGCACCTTTTGCGGCTCATAAGCCAGAACATTCCCGTAAACATGAACCGTCTCCTCCCCGTCATTCCCCGGGCCTACATAAGCGAAAGGCTCTCCAACTCGGAAGGAAGACCTCAGCTCGCTCCCGAAAAGGTAGCTCGAGTCCCCTCCGGCGAAATCAAGACTTCCCATACCTTCTCCGGCGAGGCTCCGATATAAAACTCATATTGCAGCGGCTCCATGCAGTTTCCCCCTACCTTCTATATAATGCGCAGGAAGACCGGCTTGTCCTCCTGTGATAAGATGATGTTATCAAGCAGCCGCAATCCAAGTATCGTAAAAATGCGACGGGTTGCTTCCCGCGAACATGGCGTGCAGCAATCAAGTCCCGTACGAGGACCGTGCCGTGCCAAATCAAGCCTGCTGCGGAATTATCGGAGGTGGTTATGTCATGATACGGCGTTCTGATCAGCCCAGCCTCGGCATCTTGAACATGGGAAAAGCCGGAGAGAAATTCCAGCTCTTGCGCGTCCCTCCGTCGGAGGACCTTTCCCATTTCATCAAGCATTACTGGATCATTCATTGGGATTTAACCGGCCAGGAGCCCCATCAGCAGGATGTCGTTCCCAACCCTTGTGCCAATCTGGTCGTTCAATCCCGTCGAACCGCTTTTTACGGCGTATCGAGCACGAGACATTCCCACCATCTGGCGGGCAGTGGGCAAGTATTCGGCGTCAAATTCAGGCCCGGCGGATTCCATCCGTTCGCGAACATAGCCATGGACCGTCTAACGGATTCCTCCATAGGCACCATGGAGATTCTCCAGGTTGAGCCTCAAGTGCTGGAAGACCAGCTATTGACTGCAGAGCAGCCGGATCACAAGGTCCACCGCATGGAGGAGCTCTTTCGCCGCATACTGCCCGACAAAGATGAATCGATTGAACGAATCAACGCGATCGTGGATGAGATTCATCGAAACCGCGACATCCTCCGGGTGGAACAGCTTAGCGATGGGTTCCGGATGAGCCCGAGATCGCTTCAACGTCTATTCAAGTCATACGTCGGGGTGAGCCCCAAATGGGTCATCCGCCTGTACCGGCTGCAGAATGCCGCCGAGATGCTCGAAGGCCCCGATCAACAGGATATGCTGAAATTAGCCATGGACATGGGGTATTATGACCAATCGCATTTTATACGGGATTTCAAAGCGGTGATCGGTAAGACGCCGGAAGTTTATGTTAGGGAACGATAAATCTAAGGGAGGTAACAGCATGTTTACGATACAGGCGATCGGAACGATCCATAACGAAAGAAAGGCGATTCAGGATGATTACTGGGGGGATGTCATCTCGAAGATCAAGCTGGGCGAAGAATGGAATGAAAGCTCCCTGGATGGGATTGAGACGTTCAGCCACCTTGAAATCATCTATGTCTTCCATCTCGTCCAGGACGACAGCATCCAATACACGGCGAGACATCCGCGAAATAATCCGAGCTTTCCCAAGGTCGGTATCTTCGCCCAGCGCGGCAAGAACCGTCCCAACAAGCTAGGAGCCACCATAGTGGAGCTGGTAAGCAGAGAGGGCAGGTCCGTTTTCGTTAAAGGGCTGGATGCCGTAGACGGGACTCCCGTCGTTGATATCAAGCCTGTCATGAAAGAATTTTTGCCGAAGACAAAGACCAAGCAGCCCCAATGGGCTACGGACATCATGTCCCGTTACTGGGAATAATGATTAAGATTCTTCATAATTACAAAAAAACAGCGCTGCCGTCTGTCCCTTGAGGTTCAAGGATCGGCCTAAGCCAGCGCTGTTTCTGTTGATCCGCATCATGCTGCATAACCTTAATGGTTAATCAGATTAATTAGAAAGGCTCTGGCCCGAGACCGGCAGACGGATCTCAACCGATGTTCCCCGCTCTTCCTCGCTCCGGATGACGATCCGGCCATTGTGGCTCTCCATGATGCGGTGAACGATCATGATGCCCAGCCCATTGCCGTCCGGCTTGGTGGTATGGAAGGGTTCCCCAATCCGCCGAAGCACGTCCTCCGTCATGCCGGAGCCGTTATCCGTAAAGGTCACGCGCTGATATTCATCCTCCACATCCATCTGAATGTGAATGTTTCCGCCATACGGCAGGGCCTCCATCGCATTTTTCAGGATATTGAGAAAAACTTGCTTGATCTGGTTCCGGTCGCACAGAATCGTTGCATTCCGGCCGAAACATTGAGTCATCTTTATGCCGCCAAGGCTTGCCTGAATGGCAAACAAATGAAGCACTTCCTCCAGAATCTCGCCGCAATTCTCAAGCTTAAACACAGCCGCCTGGGGCTTGCCCAGGATCATGAATTCCCCTACCATCAGATTGGCCCGCTCCAGCTCGGACATGATCAGGTCATAGTGCCGGAGAGCGGCATCCTTATTGGCCAGCTGAAGCATTCCTTTTACCGTCGTGAGGGGATTGCGGACTTCATGGGCGATGCTGACGGCAACCTGGCCGGCAAACACCAGCTTCTCCGTATTCCGCAGCACTTCCTCCGTACGCTTCATCTCCGTAATGTCGCGCAGGGAGCCCACGACCCGCATAAGCTGCCCTTCCCGGTCATACACCGGCTGAACATCCAGGATATAGTGGTGCATGCTTCCGTATATCTCAAGGGATAGCTCTTCTCCGATGCAAATCTCCTGTCCGTGTATCACCCGCTCATAATACTCGCCAATCGGCTTGATGCCGAACACCGGGCGGCCCACGTATTTCGTCCGGTCACGGTCGCCGACATCCGGGCACAGCAGGCTTAAGCTGGTTTCGTTCATCTGCAGGATCTGGCCCTCCGCATCGGTGATGATCACGCCGTAATGCTTCGTTCCCAGCAGCACCTGGTTCAAGGTTTGCAGCTGCGTGTTCTGTTTGCGGGTCACCATCTCCCGTTCCAGGGAATCTGCCATCGTGCAGAGCAAGGCATATAAATGCGGGTGAACAAACTCCTTGTTCGTCATTAGGGAGATCGTCCCTATGATCGCCTTCCCGTCTTCGCCGTGAAAGGGAGCCGAATAACAGGCCATGCGGTGAAGAATGTGATGAAAATGATCTTCTCCTATCAACGTAAACGGCCGTTTGTACCGAAGGCACAGATCTATCGAGCTGGGGCCGTCTTCTTGGGAATACCCGCTGCCCTCCATGATGCCCAAATAACGGGCCGTTTCTATGATGGTCGGGTCCCCCTCCATATCAAGAATGAAGCCCTCGTTATCCGTCATCGTAATCACGACAGGGTTCCCGGATCCGGAGGAAAGGAATTTATTCACGAAGACTTGGATCACTTCGATATATTCGTTATATTTGTCACGCCTTGCAGCCAGTGCTTCAGCATTCAATCGATAAGTATGTGTTGGAAGAAGCTCCGGGTTCATCCCCTTGTCTATACACTGCTGCTTTGCTTGTTGAATGATCTCCTGATCGGTTATCACACCAAATCGATTGTTCAAAATCACATACCCCTTTTTATCATACTGCCACTTTCATGTCACATATGTTTATTCTAACACTTTTATCGGCAAATGGAGCCCAACCGTAAACTTAATGAGCATGCGAATATGCAGCCTTCATCTTATCATGGGAAAGAGCTCTATATCTCCCTCCTTTTTATGTAACTATTTACAGGAAATATCCGTTTAGACTATAAAGGAGATGAGAATCCATGTTCAAACGTCATGCAGCTTATTACGGCTTCGCTCTTGCTCTTCTGATTCTTGTAACAGCCTGTTCGAGCACCTCATCCAAAGCGCCGGCTTCGTCGCCCTCCGAAACTGCGAAGAGTGCAGTGACGGACCATGAAAGTCCGGCGGAGCGCATATTATCATTGTTCGAAGGAGAGGACATGAGTGCCGAGGATAAAGCCACGAACATGCTGGCTCACTTGGAGGGCATGGACTGGAAGGAATATAACCGCCTGAGCAGCGGCAAAACGCTGGAAACGCTGGAGCTGCTGTATACCCACCGGTCCCTCATCCAGCCCGAGCATTATACGAGCCTGTTCCTCGCAACAACGAATCTCGACGGTGCCTCTGCCGAGCAATATGCCGCCATCGTCGGTGAATTGTTTACGAAAGACAGGGAGGGCGTGGTGCAGGCACTTGCTGATTTGGGTGACGAAGCAAGTAAGCAAAGCGTCATCTCAAGCATAGCGTACCATCTCGGTTACCAGGATGTTGCCCAAGTGAAACAAGAAATCCATCAGTGGCAAACGAACAAGGTGCTACATGATGCCGAGAAGGACGTCATCGCCTCCCTTATAGCGGCACTCGACAATCCATAAATGCAAAAATAGAGCTGACCCCGAATGGAATCGGGGTCAGCTCTATCACTCGTTATCGTTAAAGACATCCTTATTGATTCAACAGGAACTCTTCTCCCGCAATGCCCGGCGATGTCATGTGGTAAGGATCCAGAATGACCAGAATCTGCTCCTCTGTCAAAAGCCCCTGTTCCAGGATGATCTCCTTGATGCTTTGACCTGTCTTCTGCGCTTCCTTTACCAGCCTGGAGGCTACGTCATAGCCCAAATGCGGGTTCAATGCCGTAATGATGCCATAGCTGTTATCCACGAAGTATTTGCAGCGTTCCTTATTGGCTGTAAGATCAACCATCAGATTCTTGTAGAACACGTCCATGCCGTTCTTCAGGATTTTCAGGGAGTGCATCAGATTGTTGGCGGCCACCGGAACCATGACGTTAAGCTCGAATTGCCCGGCTTCGCAAGCCAAACTGATCGTATGGTCATTGCCGATGACCTGGAACGACACCTGGTTCATGACCTCCGCCATCACCGGATTGACCTTGCCCGGCATGATCGACGAGCCCGGCTGTCTCGGAGGCACGTTCAGCTCGTTCAAGCCGGCTCTCGGTCCGGAAGCCATCAGGCGGATGTCGTTGCACATTTTCGAGAAGTTCACCGCACACACTTTGAGCGCAGCCGACAATTCCATGTAAGCATCCGTGTTCTGGGTGGCATCCACCAAATCCTCGGCTTGCTTCAGGGAGAAACCTGTCTGCTCAATCAAATGCTGGACGACGCTCTGCATATAGTCCGGCGTTGCATTTAATCCCGTGCCTACGGCCGTCGCGCCCATATTGACAACCAATAACCCTTGCGCTGCCCGCTCGATGCGGTGGATGTCCCTTGTCAGCACGTTGGCATAAGCCCCGAACTCTTGTCCAAGCCGGATCGGTACCGCATCCTGCAGATGCGTGCGTCCCATCTTGATGACATCGTCGAATTCCTTGGCCTTGTCCTGAATGCCGGCGACCAAGGTCCGGAACACGCCAAGGAGATCCTGGGTCAGACGGTACGACGCAATGCGGATCGCCGTCGGAATGGCATCGTTCGTGGATTGCGACATATTGACATGATTATTAGGATTGCAGTAGAAATATTCGGCCTTCTGTTTTCCCAAAATCTCCAGCGCCCGGTTCGCCAATACCTCATTCATGTTCATATTGATCGAAGTGCCCGCCCCGCCCTGAATGGAATCGACAATGAATTCGGAACGGAGATTGCCTGCGATGATCTCGTCTGCCGCCTCTATAATGGCGCTGCCTATCTTTTTCGGTAGCAGGCCAAGTTCCATATTAGCCAGCGAGGCCGCTTTCTTTACTTCTCCGAGAGCCGAGATGAGCTCGGCATGAATGGGCACCCCGCTAATCGGAAAATTCTCTACCGCCCGGACGGTATTGATGCCGTAATAGGCATCTATAGGAAGCTGTTTTTCCCCCAGAAAATCTTTCTCCACTCGATACTGCATATCCATGGACAACATCACCATCGCCTTTTGATTATTTTGTATCTTGCTTGTCACCTGTTATCATCCAGCTTGCCCGGATATATACAGAATTCTGCCTACTAACTTGAAATCCTCTATAGCTTACGCGTTTTGTTAGGGAATATTGAATAATATGTGTGATTGCGCAAAAAATGAGGCTTTCTCTAAGTATAAATACCCAGAAAAAGCCCCTCTTACCCCAAACGGCTTGATTTCCATTGACTTGCGTTAAGATGGATGGTTACAGCCCCTAAGCCACGGAAGCCTTCCCGTGCACCGGGAAGCCTAACGAAATCACGGCCCCTCCCTCTTGGCGATTCCCCGCCGTGATCAGGCCTCCGCAGCGCTCCACGATGGCCCGGGCAATCGCCAAACCGAGTCCCGTCTCCCCGTTCTTGCCCTTCACAAACCGATGGAACAGATAAGGCAGCAGCTCCTCGGAGATCCCTTCGCCGTCATCGGATACGGTGAGCACCACCCGACCTTTTTGGAGACCGGCTTGAATGTAAATATGCTTGCTTGCATGCCTCGCCCCGTTCGAAACGATGTTCAGCAGCGCCTGCAGCAGCTTATCCCGGTCGGCATACACCGTTAACGATTCGTTATCCCCGTACGAAAGATGCACGAACAGCCCTTTTTTCACCAGAACCGGATTGATCCTCTCGATCGTTTCCTCTACAAGCTCTTTCATATTGACTTCTGAGGCCTTGAAAATATCATCTTCGCTGTCCAGCTTGGCCAGCAGCGTCATCTCGGTCACGATATTTCTCATCCGGCCGCTCTCGCTCATAATGATATCGAGCCCTTTGCGAATATCCTCCCCTTCGAATATGCCGTCCCGAATTCCCTCCGCATATCCGGATATGGACATGAGCGGCGACTTCAGCTCGTGCGAAGCGTTCTGGAAAAATTGTTTCTGCACATGATTGTACCGCTCCAGCTCACCGGCCATTTCGTAGACGGACTCTGCCACGGCGCCGAGCTCCCCGCTTGCCGACACGCGCCGGACTTCGGAGAATTGGCGCTCCTTCACCTTCTTCAATTCTTCCCGCAGATGCATCAGCGGCTTAATCAGCCGCTTGGTGATGAATAGGCTTAAGATCACCATGACCACGGCCCCTGCGCCGAATACGAGCATCAAGCGCCCCAGCAGCGCTTGCTCAATCGCCTTGATTTTGCTCACTGGCGTAATCAGCGTCATCGTCCCTTGGGGAACTGCCGTAACCTCGGTTAGGAATTGCCCGTCCACCGATGAGGATTTAAACGAAGCTATGCTATCGGGTCTGGCTGCTGCTATGCCCATGTACTGGGCGGTAGGGGTTACAGGAGTCGAGCGGACTATATTCCCTTGGCTGTCCTGAATAATAACGCCTACCTCGGCAACCTGCGCAGAGGCAAACCCGCTAACGGTCAAAGGCTCGCTCTCGATAGGGATGCTCTGTGCAGCCGCTGTTTCCAGCTTTGCCGTTAGCGCCGCCCCAATGGACTGCATGTCCTTTCTTTGCGTGCCGATAAAGTGGTCCAGCAGCACATAATGAATGACGACGGCCGTCACGGACAGCACGAGTATAAGCGACAAAGCGAACGCAAGATTGATCTGATGGACCAGCTTCATATCGATGATTCCTCCCCATCCGTTCTCATTCGGTATCCATGTCCCCATATGGCCTCGATCGGCAGCTGCTCCACTTTCTTGCGCAGCCGTTTAATGAGATGGTCAACCGCCCGGTCGCTCCCAAAATAATCGTCCCCCCATACGGAGGTCAGCAGTTCGTCCCTGGTAAACGCACGGTTCGGATGCTCGGCAAACACTCTCAGCATCTCGAATTCTTTGTTGGTCATATCCACTTCTTCCCCGTTCCAGAACACGCGCCTCTCCTCCAGCAGTAACTGAAGCCGCCCATTGCTAAGCTCCGGGGAAGCGGCCGCAAGCCGCGGGACATTCTCCGCTCGGTTGAATTTGTACCAACGGCTCAGCTGCCGTTTGATTCGGGCGACCAGCTCGCGAGGGCTGAACGGCTTGACCATATAGTCGTCGCTTCCCAGCTCAAGCCCCAATATTTTATCCACCTCGCTGTCCTTGGCCGAGATCATGATGATCGGGACCTCGGCTTCCGCGCGGATCCGCCGACACAATTCGAAACCGTCCATGCCGGGCAGCATAATATCGAGCACCCACATATCCGGCGGATTCGTTCTCCACATGTCCCAGCCTTCCTCCGCCGTGCCAAGGCCCACCGTCCGGTAACCCTCCTTGCGCAAATAAGCCTCCACCAAATTTCGTATATGCAAATCGTCATCCACAACGGCGATGAGATAGGTTTGGTTCATATCATTACCTCCGAGCTTCATCTCCTCTTTAGTATACCAATCGGCACAAAGCGAATGGGGAATGCCATTGTTTTTCCACAAATACACCAATGTTCTGCCAATGCTGATTCGTACACTGGGTACTGTAAGACAAAACAACCCCGATAAGGAGTGTTAATACGATGAAGCACAAACTATTTGGCAAGCTCGCCCTATCCGCTGCCCTTCTTGGAACAGCAGCTCTTCCCGTCCATGCCTCGGGTGCCGAAACCCCAGCCGATGCACCGAACCCAACAGGTAAAAGCGCGCCCGTTGCCACCACGGCAACCATTTCCGTTATGCCGAATCCGTTGGAATTGGCTGAAAAACACGCGCCGGAAACGGTTCAGGACTGGAAGGATACGCTGGCGAAATACGGGAAGCTTGCCGGAACCGAGGGAACCTTCTTTTTCTCGGAGGCCGCGGCTGTCACTGCAGATAACGGCAAGGTAAAGCCGGTCGCGGCAGAAGGCGAATTCGGAATATCCATTGCCGTGAAGGCTGTTCCGGCTGAAGCTGTCAAGGGATTCGTGGACAGTGGCGATATCAAGGATATACAGATTACCAAGATCAAGGAGCTTGTCCCTCTCGAAAGTACCGCCATCAAAGCAGCGGAAGCCGTGAAAACTGATGCCGGCAACGGGAAACACGACGTGATCCGTTTCGAGACAGCCAGCGTGAAGGCAGTGAAGCTCAGCGATGCAGAAAGTTTGGAAGTGAAGATCGACGATGAGGATCTGGCGTTTATCCATGCCAGAATTGACCTCTTCAAAGCGATGGATTCCAAGGACGCCGACGCCATTAAAAAAGCGCTGGCGAAACTGCTGGACCAATACAAGGCACAGATTGCCAAGCTGGAAGCTGAAGCGAAGTAACGTCGATGCGAGACCGTACATGACAGTGCGAGCCCAGCGTACTTAACCGAAAACAAGCCCTGCCGGTGCCGCGGCAGGGCTTGTTTTTAGCATAGGCTTACGTTTTTTTGGCCATTGCCTTCATCAGCTTCACCGCCGAGCGCACGCGGGGACGCTTCAAATGCTCCTCCACGTAGCGGTAATCCGTCAGGATCACCTTGGCATCCCGCAAACCGTAAGCAAAATCATCATCAAACAGCAGGCGGTACTCCCATACCCGCTTCTCCCAATTCGGAATATTCGCCAGCATCCATTCATCCTCCGCCCCCGGGTGAACGTACGTTTCGCTGACCCCTTCGGGGAGTCTGTACAGCTTATCGATCAGCGACTGTTTGAAGCTCTCGTAGGTCTCTCCCTCGACGACGGGAAACGGATGCGAGAGCAGATAATCCGGGATCGGCACGCCGAACGTATCGGCCAGGCTGGAGGCAAGCGCCACCGGCCGCTCGATATTCGGCAGCGTGCTGAGCAGCGGATCCTCCGGATGAATATAGCGAAACAAGCGCGCGGGGAGGCGCCAGCGGGAAGTCTTCCACAACATCTGCGGAATAAGGCTCCGCCCCGTTTCCATCCCGTAAAGGCTGCCCATGTGGTTATCCGCATGGCTGATGCGGATGCCGGCCTTCTTCGCCAGCCGGTATTGCGCCTCCAACTCTTTTAGCACGGCGCCCGTCTCCGCTCCCCGTTCAAACTCCTGAACCGTCCGGTATTGATGACCGCTAGCGTCATGCAACGAAGAATGACCGGTCAAGCTCTTCCACCGCAAAGCTTCGAATTCGCTCGTCAAGGTCAGATGCAGCCCCACATTGGGTTGGCGACGGCGTGCGGCCCAGGAGGCTGCCTCCTCAAAGCCGGGGGCCACGGTCATGATGGTCGCCGATGAAACTTTATTCTCCTCCAGCAGGTGCCGGATCGCCTCATTCATGGCCTTGCTCTGTCCGAAATCGTCACAGTTGATGATCAGTCTTCGCTCCATGGTCATGCCCGCCTCCTATGGATTTTGAGAATTCGATTTTGGTTGCATACGACAGCACGAAGGAAATGGCCAACAGGCATAAGGGAACGACACTGATTAAGTACCGAAAGGTCGATTCCGGATCGCTCCCCGGGTTGTCACCGCTCTCATATCCGAATATCATGCCTACGACAAAAAACGCCAGGGCGGAGATCAATCCGCTGGAACGGGTAATAAACCCGCTGACCGCCGTATAAATCCCTTCTCTGCGAAGCCCTGTCCGCTCCGCATCCTCATCGATGATGTTGCCGCTAACCATGGCCGGCGTAACCAGAAATCCCGCCAGACCGAACCCTACCCCGATCCCTGCCAGAATGCCGCTCATCAGATCATAGCCAAACCACAGAGGGATGACGGATAACCCATATATCCCTAGCGACAAACGCCATGCCTTCACGCCGTCCATCCTGCGGATCATCCAGTACCACACGAACACCAAGGGGATGACGGATACAAACACGGCCGCCAGCAGAATCGACACTTGATTGTCCGGGATGCGGAGCACGTATTTTGCGTAAAAAGGGATCGTGGAGCTTATCAGCCCATTCACCGTCTGGGCAAAAGAATTGGAGATGTTGAACACCCAGAACTTCTTGTTTCGCAGCGTTTCACGAAACGCGTGGACAAGCTTGAGCGGCTCGCTTGCGCTGTACGCCTCTTCCTCGCGGACGCTCATCATGCACAGGAACATGAACACGCCGAACAGCAGCGCGTACAGAATCGCCATGTTCGAAAATCCCATGGCGTCATAGATGATCGGAGTCAGCGCAGTACCGATCAACAATGCCACCACTTGATAGCCCTGCTGGATGGCCGAGGCCTTCGCCCGGATGCGGTCTCCGCGGAACAGTTCGGGGAACAGCGCCCCATAATTGACCCATAATACGGTTGCCACGGCTTCATACAGGATAAGGGCAACCAAAAACCACATAAACAGTCCGTTCTCAGACAATCCTTCCGGCGGCGAGAACACGAGCACGAAGGTCAGCATGAAGAGCGGAATCGCCCCGAATACCCACGGCCTGCGCCGTCCCAGCCTGGTTCTGGTGCGATCGGACCAATACCCCATGAGCGGATTGTTTACCGCATCCCAGATCAGAAATACGGTTCGTGCCAGAGATGCCAGCCCTATGCCAAGACCCAAGGTATCGACGTAGAAAAAGATGTAAAAGGAGCTGAACGCCTGACTCGGAACCATCATGGCAAACATGCCCAGCGAAAATGAATACGGCGAATTCACCCAACTGCGCTTCATCCGTTTCCCTCCATCCGTCATGGACGATTTTGTTGTACAGTATTCGGCATGCGAAGGGAATATACCTGCGCAAACGAAGGCTTAGGTAATCTCGTCTATAGATTGGAGAAAAAGCCATGATCCAGACTTGGAAATGGACGTATATACATATTTTAGGCTCCGTGGTCGGAGCAGATATCGCGGATCCCAAAATCGAACATATCCGTACCGCCTTTGCGATCATTGCCATCGGCTTGTTGCAGAAGCTTGCCTCGATCCTGCTTGTGAAGAGCCGGCGCATCGGCAAGTGGATTACAATCGAACCGCTGATTGTCGTTAAAGACGGGCAGTTCATTTATCCGAATATGAAAAAAGCACGTTACTCCATCGATAACATTTTGCAAATGCTGCGCAAGGAACAGATCTTCGATATGGCGGAAGTCGATATGGCGGTGCTGGAGCCGAGCGGTGCCTTATCCATCCTGAAAAAGATCGAGATGACCGCCGTCACGCTGGAGGACCTGAAGTTAAAGCGGCAGAATGTCGGCCTGTCCTACGCCGTCGTCAAAGAAGGACGCATTCAAACGATTACCCTCCGAAAGTTAAACCTTACCGGAGAATGGCTGGAGACTCAGCTGGGTGAGCGGGGAATCCCCCTTGATCAAGTATTCTTCGCTTCACTCGATGAACAGAAGCGTTTAAATATCACCATTTACGATAAGGAAATTCCGCTCCCTCCCTTGTAACATTAAGGATCCCGAAAGAAGCCTGGCGCTGCCGCCAGGCTTTCTTCCCTTTTATGACTTATTGAAGAACGATTTTGGTGGCATTGCCGATTGGCGGCAGACTCTTGGTCAATACCGGGCCGTAGTAGCCGATAATTTCCGCATCGTCAGCCAAGTCGCTCGTTTTCAAGGCTTTGCCGTCTTTATTCACGACAACCGTCTCGGGCGTCAGATTTAGGACGACTTCATTGGGGGATTGTTCCGTCAACCCTTTGCCCTTGATCGTTACGCGCAGGTTGCCGCCATCCGCATTGATGTCGGTGATGGCGCCGGCCGTAGCCAGCTGCTCCGTTTCTTCCTTGTCGGACTTCACGCTGATTTCGTAAGCATACGTTTGAGGAGGCAGGCTCATCGTCATCGCCAGGCTGTGCACCGCTTCGATCTTCATGCCTTTTGCAAGATCCTTAAGCTCGATCTTCTTGCCTTCCGCATCGCGGATGACCGTGTTCTCATCCACGTTCAGCACGATTCCTTCGGTGCCCGTGCCGTTAATATGAACGGCTTTGCGTTCTTCGTTATGGATAACTCCCGTGATGGTTCCAACCACGGTTTCCTTCTTAACCTCTTCCTCGGACGTGATGTTTACCTTCGTTCCATCAACCGCGACGTTAACCTGGAGCACCTCGCTGAAGAAGCTCGCAGGAACATACAACGTGCCTTTTACGTTCACCGGAGCAGCGCCGAGGAACTTATACATTTTGTTAACCGCATACTGGTCTTTGCCCGTTTGAACGAGGGTCCAGATCGGCGATCCCGGTTGGGTTAGCTCCGCAGAGCGGTCCTGTTGATTCCACTCCAGTTCGAATCCGAGCGCCTCGGATACGCTGCGCAGCGGGATCATGACCTGCTTCGCGCCGGCATTCATAAATCCGGCTCCAGCCACTTCCTTGCCGTTGACCAGCACACCATAATCAATGACCGCCGAGATCACCACCGGCTTCTGTTCCTGAATGTCCCCGGTTTGGGGTGCCGCATAAGCCGCTGCGCCACCGGAAACTGCCATGGCGGCAACCATCAGCGTGGCTGCTTGCTTCTTCCATTGTTTGTTCATGTTCATCATCCTTTCTAGGTGCCTTAGATTATCATGTACAACTATACTGACGGGCGTATCTGCCAAATGTTGCATTGAAATCCAAAGTACAAGGGCCGAACATTAACCAAAAAGCCGTTCCGGGCGGCTTTTCCAAGCTCCCGAAACGGCTTTTGCACTGTGCATGAATATATCATTTAGCGTTGTATAAATAGCGGGTCCACAAAGCTTCGGCAATACTCCTCCGCAATCTGTTCCGCGCTGTATCCCATATCGCGCATGTACAGAATAATATCGGCCCGCGGCAGGGATGCAAGCATCACGGAGGTGAACAGAGGATCCAGGGGCATCAGTTCTCCCCGCTCTGCCGCAAGCTCCAGCAGACGCTTGATCTGTGAGCGCAAATACGTGAAGGGCGGGTTCTCGCACATAATGTTCTTGGATTCCTCCAGACGGTCAGAGGTCAGCATCACCCTGAGCCACTCCAGATCCTCGTTGAAATGCAGAATCACCTTCGTCATTACCGTCCGAAGCTGGTGTGCTACCGTTTCGCCTTCGCTATTGCGAAGATAAACGTCCAGCCCTTCCATAAACCGGTCGATCTTGGCTTCCATCAGCGTGAAGCAAATCTTGCTCTTGCTGGGATACCGGCGGTATAGGGTGCCTTGACCGATCCCCGCCGTTTTGGCCACCTGATGCATGGAGACGTCCTCGACTCCGTATTTGTTAAATAAGGCCTGAGCCGTATCCAAAATCTTTTGACCCAACTCGTCATTCTCTTTCGGCAATGCACGCATCCCTTTCTAATTAAACAAACGGGAACCTTATGCGGCAGACTGTTTTTCTTCAACGGGTGAAGACGTACGTTTAACAAATAAGCCCAGCACGAAAGCGATGATTGCAAGAACAAGTCCGATTACGAAAGCATTATGAAGACCGGCAACCATGCTTTGCACCGGATTGAGATCCCCGGTTGTTTCAACGTAATTTTTAGCACCTGCAGTCATGATGCTGATAAAGAGCGCCATACCGACAGCTCCCGCCACCTGCTGCAGCGTATTCATGATCGCCGTTCCGTGCGGATACAGCAAGCGCGGCAGCTGGTTCAAAGCCGTGGTTTGGGCCGGCATCATAACCATTGAAATCCCTATCATCATCATAACATGAAGGAAGATGACATAACCACCCGTCCATGCAGCGTCGATGCGCGAAAACAGGAAGATGGCGATGCTCAGCAGCGCCAAGCCGGGAATAATCAGAACGCGCGGTCCGAATTTATCGAACAGTTTCCCTGTAATCGGCGCCATCAATCCGTTGATGATCCCGCCCGGCATCATGACCAGACCCGCCGATAGCGCAGTCAAACCCAGAGCGTTCTGCAGGAACAGCGGCAGCATGATCATGGTGGAGAACATGCTCATCATAAGTACCAGCATCAGCACGGTCACGAGGGAGAACATCGGAAATTTGAAGGTACGCAGATCCAGCATCGGTTCCTCCATCTTCAGCTGGCGCCATACGAAGAGCAGCAAGCTGATAGCCCCGGCCGTAATGCACCATATGACCTTCGGATCAGACCAGGTACCTTCGCCGGCACTGCTGAATCCATATACGATTCCCCCGAAACCGATGGTAGACAGAATAATCGAAATGTAATCGACTTTCGGCTTGGTCAGTTCCGATACGTTCTTCAGGAACACCGCGGCAAACACGATGGAGAACGCAGCAAGCGGAATGACCAGGTAGAACAACCAGCGCCAGTTCAGCGCATCCACGATCAAACCGGAAAGCGTCGGCCCGATCGCCGGTGCCGTCATGATGACCAGACCGATCATTCCCATTGCGGCTCCGCGATTCTGAGGCGGATAAATGCTAAGTATGGTGTTCATCAGAACCGGCAGCATAAGCCCCGTTCCGACGGCTTGCAGAATACGGCCTACCAGCAGCACCCCGAATACCGGCGAGAAGCCGCATATAATCGTACCTATCAGGAATAGCGACATAGCGCCAATAAACATCTGTCTTGTCGTGAACCAAAGCTGCAGCAGCGCCGTGACCGGCACCAGAATACCGACAACCAGCATGTAAGATGTGGAAAGCCACTGCACCGTCGACTCCCCAATGCCAAACTGCTCCATCAAGCTTGGGAAAGCGATGTTCAGCAATGTCTCATTCAAGATGGACACGAACGCTCCGATAATCAGTGCGGCAACGATCGGCCCTCTTTTTATTTTACTTAAATCAATCTTGGCCGAACTTGGCCCCACTCCCATATCCAAGACCTTATCCTCCCTGTCTTTTGTCTATACGGACAATTGTCCGGTAACGCGTTTTTTATTCTAACGGACAATTGTCCGCAGGTCAACTGAAAATTTTCATTAAATTTTCAAATTCGTCCGCCCAGATGAAGCCCGCGGCGTTTTCCGCTGCCATAAGCAGCTGAAGCAAGCAGGATTCGGCCATTCATAATAAAAGGATCCGCCCCAATCGAGACTAGGGCAGATCCTTTTCTATGCACATTTCGACTTTAGGTTCGCTTTGCCCCGAAAGACCCTTGGCATTTCCTAAATGCAAGTGTCCTAATAGGTCACTCCGCTGCGCGCAAGTCAGTCCCTGAAAACGCTAAGCATTCAGTGCAATCTTTTCTTTGTACACTTTGGCCCAGCCTTCCAAGTTGTTCGTTACGATCAAGAGTTCAGGATACTGGGCAAGGGATGCCAATACCGCCTCGTCATCCGGCGTCCAGACGATGAGCTGAATCCCCCGCTTGCGCGCTTCCTCCATAAACGAAGGGGTCACGTATACATATTTGACGGACACATAGCGAGCGCCGATCTGTTCCAGATAAGGAAAGACCGATGGCGTCGCCCCGTAAATCACAAGCCCCAGCTCGATGTCAGGATCAAGGGAACGGGCCCGTTCAATCGAATAATGATCGAAGGAGGTCAGGAATACCTGCTTCTCCATGCCCGTATCCTTGATCACGTCAATAACCTTCTGTTCCAAACCGGGGTAAGCGTCCCCCATCTGCTTCAGCTCGATGTCAACGATCATCCGATCCTTGGCAAAAAGCAGCGCTTCCTCCAGCGTGGGGATGACTTCCCCCCGGCCTGCATCCAGCTTGCGTATTTCCTCCAGCGTGAAGGCATTGATCGCTCCGGTTCCGTCGGTCGTCCGGTTAACCGTGGGATCGTGAATCACGACAGGCACGCCGTCCTTCGTCAGCTGGACATCCAGCTCCAGGTGCGAGAAGCTAAGCTCCAGCGCTTTCCGAAAGCCCAGCATCGTGTTCTCCGGATATTTGAGCGGATACCCTCGATGGGCCAATCCACGTACTTCCATGTGCCATTCCCTCCATATATAAGTCGATTGACGGCCTCGATCACACTGCCACCGCAAGAGGACGGACTAACGCAATCGAAATGCCGTTTGCAGCTCTATAGGTTTGTTCGCCGCGGGCTTCCCGATCCCTGCTGCGCACAGCAAGAATTAGCTTGATGTCCTTCGCTCGAACAAAGAGACGGTATGGCGGTGTATCCTTGCCCACCGTCTCCACACCGTCCTGAATTCCGCATCATATGGTGTATGCGGTTATTTAAACGTCGAGTTCGCCATCGCGGCCACGATATGCTTCTGCATCACCGTAAAGACCAGCACGATCGGGATGATCGCCATGACGCTGGACGCCATAATGACGTTGAAGAACATCGCTTCATTCCCGGCGATGGAATCCCGCAGCATCGCAATACCGACCGTAAGCACGCGCATGTCGTTGTTGTTGGTCATGATCAGCGGCCAGAAATACGAGTTCCAGGACGAGATGAAGATCAACACGCCCATGGTGACGATCGTCGGCATCGCCATCGGGAACAATAGCTTGTACAGAATGGAGAATCGGCCGGCTCCATCCACGCGCGCCGCTTCCAGCACGTCGTTGTTAATCGATTTGAACGCCTGCCGGAGCAGGAATATCGCATAGGCGGACGCCCCGTGAGGCACGATGAGCGCCCAGAAGGTATTCAACCAATCGAGCTTGGACATCATGACGTACACGGGAACGAAAATTACCTGTTCCGGCACGATCAACGCGGCAAGCACCAACAGAAACAGCGCGTCCCGTCCCCAGAACTTCCCCTTCGCGAATGCATAAGCGGCCATGAGCGCCACGTTCAACTGCAAAATAATGGTTCCGACCGCCATGAGCAAGGTATTGCCGAAGAACCGCGCGTAAGGGATAACCCGGAAGGCTTCGGCAAAGTTCTGCCAGGCAAAGGTTTCAGGCCAGAATGTAGGAACGGCCATCCGCATCTCAGACTGCGTCTTGAGCGCGCTGATCAGCAGCCAGTACACCGGAAAGAACATGACGAGGGTCACGATCACGGCCCCGATTACGCGGAGCGTCATTATGGTCTTTCGGTTCTTGGCGGATCCAGCCATATAATTATCCTTCATAGTGCACCTTCTTCCTGCTGACCACCCATTGTACCAATGTTAACAGCAATATGATGACGAACAGAATCATGACAAGCGCCGAGGCTCTTCCCGTTTTGAATTCATCAAAGGCCATCGTATAGATCCAGTACACGATCGCATTCGTTGCCTTGAGCGGACCGCCGCCCGTCATGACGTCGATCGACTGGAATACCTGCATGGAGGAGATAAAGCTGGTGATGACCAGAAACAGGGTCATCGGCGACAAGAGCGGCAGCGTAATGTTGCGGAACTGCCGGAACTTGCTGGCCCCATCAATGGAGGCCGCCTCGTAATACTCGGCCGGAATTCCGCGCATGCCTGCAATAAAGAGGATCATCGCAAACCCGACGCCCTTCCAGACCGAAACGGCAACCAGCGCCGGCAATGCCGTCGAAGGGTTGGTCAGCCATTCGACCGGCTCCATGCCGAACCAGGAAACAATGGAATTCAGTAACCCGTATTGTCCATTGTAAATCCATGTAAATACCATGGCCGCGACTACCATCGAGATGTAATAGGGCATAAAAACGACGCCGCGCAAGAAACCGAACAACCTTGACGATGACACGTTGAGCAGCAAGGCCAGCAGCAGCCCGATGACAAGCGTGAATACAACGTCCATGACGGTATACAAGAACGTGACCTTCAAGGAGTGATAGAAATCCGAGTTCGACAGCAAGCGCGTATAGTTATCGACGCCCACGAATTTCTTCACGGGACGGGTCATGTTCCAATTCGTGAAGCTGATGTAGATGGAATAACCCAGCGGATAATACAGGAACACGCCCATAAACAGCAAGGCCGGAACTGCGAACGAGAAGTCCTTCCACTTCTCGATCAACGTATGAGGCATCCGTTTAGAGACCGAAGCGGTCGCCCGATCGGACGCCGCCTTGGTCATTGCTTTATTGGTCTCCATAGGCATCACTCATAGTCAGCCAGAATATCGTTGATCTTCTTGGCTGCATCCTGCATAAGTGGTATAGGATCTTTTTTGTTCAATACCATTTCCCCGATGACTTCTTTGTAGACTTCGCTGAATTCAGGATAAGCCGGATGCTGCAGACGCGGCGTTACTTCGTCGAAGTGCTCGTATACCGCTCTATACTGCGGCCATCTTTCGAAATATTGATCGCCTTCTTCAGACTCGATTGCGGATTTTCTTGTCGGCAGGTATCCTACGGATTCAGCCCACTTAATGTTATGCTCCGCCGAAGTCATGAACTCGATGAATTTCCAAGCCGCTTCTTTCTCCAGATCCTCGGCGCCGTCCATCATGACGATCCCCGCGCCGCCAATATTGGAGGTCCGCACTTTATCTCCAGGGATAAAGGATACGCCAACCTCAAAGTCCGCATTCTCGCGGTACATCTTGAGCAAAGCCGATGAATGCTGAACCATGGCGATTTCGCCGTTCAGGAACATCTGGCGCATATTGTCGGAAGCTCCTTTACCGAAGCCCATATGCATGCTGCCTTCATTTTGCCATTTGTAGAAATTCTGGAGGTACCGGAGAGAATCCTCGGTCTCGACAGCGGAAGCACTCAGGTCCTCCGTCAGGATTTGTCCGCCGCCGTTAATGTTCCACGGATCGTAGTACCACGTATCCCAGCCTGGAACGGAGAAGGCATAACGGGTCGTTTTGTCGCCTTCTTTTTTCGTTACCTTCGCATTAAAGTCATCGATCTCATCCCACTTCTGCGGCGGCTCTACACCCAGCTCGTCCAGCATCGTTTTGTTGTATACAAACACGCTGGTACTGACGATCAGAGGGAATCCATATTGCTTGCCATTGAATGCATATGCATTCAGCATCCCTTTGGCGAAATCGTCCATCTTCACTTCATCGCGCTTAATCCATGGACCCAAATCAGAGAACACTCCGCTGTCCGCAAAGTTTGGCAAGGACGCAACCTCGACATTCGTAACAGCCGGCACGTCATTCGCAGCCACTGCAGCCGATAATTTTTTGTGAAGATCAGGATAACCGCCTTGGAACACCGGCTCAACCGTGATATGAGGGTATTTCTTCTGGAATTCGGCAATCATGTAGTTCAAGCCTTCAAGCTGGGCATCCGCGTGGGCATGCCAGTATTGGATTTTAACGGGTGTCGTGTCGTTCTTCATATCCATCGAAGCGGCTTCCACGTCATCCAGCGAAACCTCTCCTCCGGCGCTTTCACTTCCACCGCCGCCTCCGCAAGCCGTGGTAATCACCATAAATATGGTCAATAACATTAACAACCATGATTTCTTTTTCATAGATGATCTGTTGTCCCCTTTCGAATCTATTCATCATTCATCATCCAAAATTACCGTCGATCCACTTCATCGAATGCCGGTTGGAACGGCATGCGGATCCCATAGGAACGGGTGAATCCCCATCCAAACAGCCCGCCTATCCCTTAAAAAGCGCACAAAAATAGAGACGTCAAAAGAGCGCAACCTAAGAGCCACCACCTCCTATAAAAGCTAAAGTAGCTGCTACTCGGGTTATCTCATCGTCTCCACCCCTAGCAAATATGTAATTGTGGTTAATCCGTCATTTCTACGGAGACCGTTACGTCCAAAAACGCGTGTCTCCCGTTGATACGAGGTCTGCGCCATTTGCCAGCGCCTCGTCGATTTCTTCTTCGCTTCGTAAAAAACCTCCCACTATGAGCGGACAGTGAATCTCCTTCTTCAGATCGCGGATGACGCGAGGCATAAGTCCCGGCATCAATTCCACTTCATCCGGACGTGCTTGTCCGATCATCTTCACTGCGGTTCCCAAAGCTGTCGTATCGATCGCAAACACGCGCTGTATCGAGCTGATGCCTGCTTGGCGCGAAGCCAATACCGTATTCGTCTTCGTCGTAATGATCCCGTCGATCTTGTACGAATCCGCCAAATACTGCACTGCCGAATTATCCCGGCCGATGCCGCTTACCATTTCCAGATGGACAAACACTTTTTTGCCTGAGGAGTGCAGTCGGTTTACGATATCCCTTAGTTTCATGATGTCGCCTGTCATCAGGTTCACCCGTTCCACCGCGCTGTTCACAGCCGCATCGATCTGTTCCAGCTTGGTAATCGAAGCAATAACGGGAAGACGGCGACTCCCTTGATCTGTCATAAGTGCGTGTCCTCCTTATTATGAACACCTCTTATGATAGAGCTATAAGATCATGCGAGTATTAACGATATGTAAAATCTGTGTTAACGGCCCGCTTCTAGGCTCCTGCATAATGAATACGCTTTCTATTCGGTTAACAACAGATTCTGCTATATCCCTGGTTTGGTGGATTCCCTCCTAGATTCAGGATCATGCCGTCCTGCGAAGTCTTGGATAGCGCTTTCATAATAACTTGTCGAGCTATTTAGTTTCTATCATAGAGGAATTATTTAGCTTGAGTCTATAGCGAAATTTGTTTTATTTTGTCGAATTTAAAAGAATGTCAGCTCAATGTAATATATATCATGGCAGGAAGCTCGTTTTTATGATCGTACTGCGATTACCATCTGCAGGATTCGGGAGGAAGGAATGCCATGACCTCGAAGCTTCAATCGCCCGTTTCTATGACTCAAATGCACGGCTGCTCATAGGAAACGGAACGCGCTGCAGGCCGCCATGGATAAGCCGGCGGCCTGCGCACGTCGTGTGGCTAAACCTCTTTTCCTATATTCTTGCCACCTTCAAAAGATAACGACGCTTGTCCCACCCGCCGCGTGTAATGATGGCTTACGCACGAGGCACCGAGGCGGCTTCCAGATCACGGGCTGTGCGGAGGTTTGGACGCAGGGATCAGCGGGACTCATTTGCTCAGCAAGTGCACGATCATCTTGAGGGTTTCTGCCCTTGATGCCATACTGTCCGGACGGAAGGTGTCATCGCTGTAGCCGTTCACAAAGTCCAATTGGACCGCCTTCAGGATAGACTCTCTGGACCAGTCCGGTATCTCGCTCGCATCCTTAAAGGAGAGCCCATCATCGTATCCAGGCAGCGGGCCATGCACATACTCGTAAGCACGGGTCATCATCGCAGCCAGCTCGGCACGGCTGACCGGACTGTACGGATCAAAGACACTTTCGCTCCGTCCACTGACGATGCCTGAAGCATAAGCCGCCGCCACATCCGCGGCATACCACCGGTCGGCGGGAATGTCATGGAATGGAGGGGAGGCCAGGCCGGGCTTCAGCTGCAAGGAACGGGCAAGCATGGAGGCCGCCTCTGCACGGCTGATCGGACGCTCGGGCGCGAAGGTCGTCTCCGAGCTTCCATTCACCAAGGAAGCCGCAACCGCACCTTCAATAAAAGGCGCCGCCCAGTAATCCTCCGGTACATCCGTGAACGTCATCTCGGATTCCAGCGTTTCATAAACAGCTTTCGCTATTTCCTGTACTACCGGATTTCCGATAGCCTGGGCTTCGTCAAAACGGCTGGTCGTCGTGACTTCGGTCAGTACCGAAATGGCGATTTCCCGGCCTGGCACGAGAAAATATCCGGCATCATGGGTCACGTTCGCATTCTCCCCGGTTTTATGGGCAATCGGTGCATCGGGGAGGGCTGCTCCGAACTTGGTGTCCACCTCCTGGGCTTTCATCCAGTCGATGATCTGATCACGGGAGTTATCGGACAAGAATGAACCTGAATGAATGTAGGCAAGCAGATGGACCAAATCCTCCGCGTCGATATAGTTGTCCTGCTCCGGCGTAGGCGCAGCCGCGAACATTTTCCGTCCCAAATGCATGACATCCAGACCGAGTTCATCCATCAGATTCTGGACCTCATCCAATCCGACCACGTCAATCAGCACGTTCGTCGCCGTATTATCCGATTGGGTGATCATCAGCCTGGCCAAACGTTCGATGGTGACATCCTGCGGAAAAGTTTCCTTTTGCAAGGAGCCGGTTCCGCCTACGACATCTTCCTTCTCAACCTTAACCGTCTCTTCCAGGGTCAGTTTGCCTGCGTCCACTTCCTTCATCAAGCCCGATACAAGCGCCATCTTGATGGTGCTGGCAGGCATATAGGATTGGCGGGATCCCAGAAGCAGCTCCCGGTCGCCGGGTTTGCCGCTTAGATCCTTCAAGCCTACGGAAACCCTGATCCCCTTGTCCTCAGCTTCTCGAATAATGGGATTTACGGCTAACAACAGGGCCGGCCACGTATCCGCCGATACGGCTTCAGCCGGGGCCGGGGTGTCCATCAAGAAGTTATACACTGCCTTGGCCGCACGCTGTACGACCGGGTTGCCCAGTTCCTGGGCTTTGCCCGCATCCTCAGGCTTAGTGACCTTCGTTAATACGGTGACGGCAGCTTCGCGTCCGGGGACGAGGAAATATCCGATGTCATGGCTGACATCGCCCAGTTCCCCGGTTTTGTGAGCAATCGGTTTACCCGGCAGCGCCGCGCCGAATTTGGTCTTCACTTCCTGCGCCTTCATCCAGGCCAGGATCTGATCCCGCGATTTGGCGGTTAAGATCTCGCCGGCATAGATTCTCTCAAGGAGCGTCAGGAGCTCCTCCCCATCCACATAATTATCAGCAGCAGGGGATTTTGCGGGCGTCATCATTTTCCGACCTAACTGCATGGTTTCAAATCCCTGTTCCTCAATGAAAGCGTTAATGCGCTCGAACCCGAGGAGATCAATCAGGGCATTGGTTGCCGTATTGTCGGATTGCGTAATCATCAGTCGCGCTAAAGACTCGATTGTGATATCCAGAGGGAATTTTCCGTCCTTGAGCGAACCGGCTCCGCCTACAACCTGTTCCGGTTGAACCTGAATAGTCTGCTCCAGCGCATACTTCCCTGCTTCGATGTCCTGCATCAGCGCTGTTACGATGGCGATCTTGATCGTGCTGGCAGCATAGTATACATCCGATGATCCCACCTGGATCTTCCCGCCGCCGTATGTACCGCTAAGATCTTGAATGCCGACAGACAGCTCGATGCCATCTTCTGCTGCGGCTTTTACAATAGGCCGAAGAACGGATTCCAACCGGTCCAGGCTGCCGTTTTGCGTTCCGGCTGCCCAAGCCTTGGGGACTTGCCCCAAGGAGATAAACCAAGTCGTCGTGAATAAGATAAATGCAAGCGTGCTCTTGAAAAGGACTCCGGTTAATCTGGACATGCTAATCACTCCTCATAATTTTGTGTAATATATAATTACATAATAACTCTTTAATCGACTATAATTATAGTCCAATGTAGGGTATATTTACATAAATTAAATGTATTCAACAAAAATATTATGATTATAGCCGTATTATGTCAGTTATAGTAACATAAATGTCTAGTTTCATTATAGAAATATAAAAACCCGAATTCCGGAAGCGGAATTCGGGTCGATGAATATAGAGAGCACTAGCTATTCGAACAAAGGAACCTTCGGGTCCTTCCCGTTACAGTGAACCAGCATCGCGTGCAGCTGCCCCCTGTGGTGATACAGGTGCGCCACGATTTCGAGCAGCCATTCGTACCTCGAATAGGTGACGCCCCAATAAGAGGTCATCTCCTGATGAAGCTCCTCTTCCGTCATTTCTCGGAACGCCTGCTCCAGATATGAATAGTTGCTCAATAACTCCGCCTGTATGTCCTTCAGGTTATTTAACGACACGCCTGCGTAATAGGCGCTCATCTCCTCTTGGGTGGCTCCTCCGGATATATGAAAATCGGCCCGGCAGATGACGGCGATATGCTTGAGCAGCTCTCCGACCGAATGTTTGCCTTCCGTCGGCTTGACGAGCAAATCCCGTTCATCCAGCTTATCGATGATCGCGACAACCGAGACGACAGCCACCTCGATCTGATGTAGGGCATATGTACAATAGGAATTCATAGGTTCTCTCCAATCCGGTATGTATACAGTAATCTGTTCAATATTACCTCATTATTATAGAACATACGTTCCTAGTATTTCAACAAGAAAACAACCTGACCCTTAAGCACTAAGAGACAGGTTGTTCAAAAGCAAATCTTGTATAAGATCAGCTAACCAGGTCAAATCCGGTTGTATTCTCAAGCACTTCCACATGAAACGCGCTGCTGTCAGCCTTACGCACAACGCTTACCGACAGGTGCCCGCTTCCGATCGCAATCCGTTCGGCCTTCAGTTCGTTCATCCCTTCCGGAAGGAACGGGGACAACGCGATTTCCTTCTTAGCCGCGTTCGGATACAATCCGAGCATCGCCTGCAGGAAGACGATCGAGGTTCCCGCCGCCCAAGCCTGCGGCGAACAGGTTGTCGGGTAAGGAACGGGATGGCCCAGCTTCGCATCATGACCGCAGAACAGCTCAGGCAAACGCTGGTATTCAAAATGCACGGATGCCTGGAGCAGACCGGAAATCACCTTGCCTGCCTCAGCTTTGAATCCTTGCTTGCCGAGACCCAGCAGGATCATGGCATTGTCATGCGGCCATACACTCCCATTGTGATAGCTCACCGGATAGTAGCCGGTGGAGCCAGTACTCATCGTGCGGATGCCGTATCCATTGAACATGTCGCTTCTAAGCATCCGCTCGGCTTGCGCCTTCGAGCGGCTCTCTTCCGGCAATCCGCTCATGAGCAGATGCCCGGGATTCGAGGTTACGCTGCGTACCTGGCGTTGATCCTTATCCAGCGCAATGGCGTAACACTGCTCATCCTCCATCCAGAAGGCCGCTTCAAAACGGACGCGAAGCTCCTCGGCTTCCGTTTCCAGCTTGCGGGCCAGTTCAGGCTCGCCCAGCTCCGCGAAGACGGGTACCAGCGATTGCTTCGCTTGATACACGTAACCCTGAACCTCCGACAGCGCGATCGGCGATTCCGCATACTCGCCGTTCTCATGGATGATCGAGTTGGCGGAATCCTTCCAGCCCTGGTTCGGGAAGCCTTTCTCGGCTTCCTGCTTGTAGGCCATGAAGCCGGAGCCCGCTTCGAGCGCGGCATCGATATAATCCAGTGCCCGCAGCACGTTCGGCTTGAGCTCCTCCGCTAAGGAGAGATCGCCCGTCCAGCGGTAATACTCGCCGATCAGCGCCAGGAACAGCGGCGTGGAATCGATGGTGCCGTAGTACGGCGAGAACGGGGACTGGTTCGTCGTGACCAGCTCTCCATAGCGGATCTCATGCATGATTTTGCCCGGCTGCTCATCCCGCCAAGGGTCCGTCTTCTCGCCTTGATAAGCCGCCAGCGTTCTCAAGGTTCCTTTGGCAAGCTGCGGGTTCGCCGGAAGCATGAACAGCGCCGTGATCAAGCTGTCTCTGCCGAACGGAACTGCGAACCATGGCAATCCGGCTACCGTTGTATCGCCGAAGCCTACATCCGTCGTCAGCATGCGCAGATCCTGCAATCCTCTCTGGTACAAGCCGCTGAACAGCGCGGAATCCGACTGGAGCTGCGAACTGTTTCCGTACCAAGCTTCGTACGAGGCTTCGAGTTTCTTCAGCCCCTCTTCATAAGTCAGCGTCTCTGCTGCGGGTTGCTGCTCCGTCATCGGCGTGACAAAGAACGTAATCACCTTCTGCTCTTTGGCTTTCAGGGACAAGGAGAACGAAACCGTGCCGGTATCATCCGCATTGCCGCCGTCCGCATCCCAGGCAATGCGCGTCTGCCTTCTCAGCTTGTCGGCGCCGACGTAGGCCAGCGTCAACTCTTGATCGCCTGTCCGAATCCCTTCCATTTTGCCGACTTCGCCCGTACGGTATTTACGGACCAGGAACATATCCTGAAAATCCGCATCGAAGGAAACCCCGAACTCGATATTCGAATCGGTCACAAAGTAATTGGTCAGCGTACAGCGCTCATACAGGACGCCATCATAGATGAAGCGTTCCCGAAGCACTTCAATCGCCCCTTCATCCTTGGCATCCTTCATCAGGCGGAAGGAGGCCACATAGCTTTTATCCCCCGTGGAGGACAGAAGCGAAGGCTTCTCGCCATCGATGAACAGCTCCATGCGGCTCAGAAAACGCGTATCCTTCGTATACAAACCATGGCCCTGATCGTCCCCCTGGACGATATCTCCGTTAAGCCCGGTCAGAAAAAACACGTCTCCTTCTTTAATTACGCGGTAGTCCATGCATAAATCCCCCTTTATTCAACAACCTCAAGCTCAGCCTGCAGTCCTTCCTCCGAATGCGGTCCGACCCAGACATGGAACTTTCCGGGCTCTACCGTAAATTCAAGCCTTTCATCCAGCAGTCCCAATTCTTCACGTCCCAGCGTAAAATGCACCTCACGGCTTTCACCAGGCTGCAGCCGCACCTTGGAAAATCCCTTCAGCTCTTTGACCGGCCGGGTCGAGCTTGCCACCAAGTCGCGGATGTAGAGCTGCGCGGTTTCCTCGCCGGCTCTGGATCCCGTATTCGTGATGCTCACGGATACACGGACGGATTCGTCCCGGCCGATCTGATGCCGATCCAGCTGCAGATCCGTATATTCGAACGTTGTATAGCTGAGGCCGTACCCGAACGGATACAGCGGAGAATCGTCGCAATCGATATAATCTTCGTACAGATGGGGCCGCCCGGTATTCTTCCGGTTGTAATACATCGGAATTTGGCCCGTCGCGCGCGGAACGGTAACCGGCAGGCGACCGCTCGGATTGTACTTGCCCGTCAGCACGTCTACAAGCGCTAGGCCTGTGGCGGTTCCCAAATGCCAAGCTTCCACCACGGCATCGGCGTGCTCATGCAGCCATGGAGTGGCAAGCGGCCGTCCGTTCATCAGCACGGCAATGACCGGCGTGCCGGTCTGCCGCTTCAGCTCCCGTATCAGACGTTCCTGGCAGGGTGGAAGCGTAATGGACGTCACATTGTAGTGCTCGCCGGTCATCGCTTCGGATTCGCCGACAACGACCACGGCGACATCGCACTGCTTGGCAAGCTGAACGGCACGCTCGACTCCGCCGTCCAGCTCCTCCAGTATGCCGCTGCCCTGCTCGTAGAACACCTCGGCCTTCGGTGCGATTTCCGATTGAAAAGCATCCCGCACCGTGACAACGTCCTCATCCCGGCCTTTCCAAGCCCAGCAGCCCATTGAATTATGGCGATCATCGGCCAGCGGCCCGATCAGGGCCAGCTTCTTGTGCTTGCCGATATCCAGCGGCAACATCCCGACGCGATTCTGCAGGAGCACGATCGATTTCCGGGCGCTGTCCCTGGCCTGGGCCAGGTGTGCCGCTGGAATGGCCCGCCCTTTCAGCAGATCTCCGGCTTCTTCGTCTTCATCGCTTACATACGGGTTCTCGAACAATCCGAGGCGGAATTTCACCCTCAAAATGCGAAGCACCGCATCATCCAACAGCTGAAGCAGCTCGGGGTTATCCTGGACCAGCGCCTCCAGATGATCGAGATAGACGCCGGAATGCATGTCCATGTCGACGCCGGCGTTCAGTCCCTTCCGCGCGGAATCCTTCCGGTCCTCCGCATAGCCATGGTAGATCAGCTCTTCGATCGACTCCCAGTCGCTGACCACCATGCCGTCAAAGCCCCACTCCCGCTTCAATATATCCCGCAGCAGATAGCGGCTTCCGGAAGCGGGAACCCCATTGAGTTCGCTGAAAGCACTCATCACCGACAGAGCGCCCGCCCGAATCCCGTGCTCGAACGGCGGCAGCACGGTTTCCCGCAGCGTCCGCTCCGACATGTCCGTCGTATCATAGTCCCGGCCGCCTTCAATCCAGCCATAACCGGCAAAATGCTTCACGCATGCCGCTACGGTCGGGTTGCCGTCCCCGTTCGGACTTTGAAATCCTCTTACCTTCGCGGCAGCAGCCAGGGAGGACAGATAGGCATCCTCCCCCGTACTCTCCGCGATGCGGCCCCACCGGGGGTCGCGCGTCACGTCCACCATCGGGGCAAAAGTCCAGCGGATGCCTTCCGCTGCCGCCTCTTCTGCCGCAATGCGGGCGTTCTTCTCCATCCCTTCGAGATCCCAGCTGGCGGCTTCGCCGAGCGGAATCGGAAAGATGGTGCGAAAACCGTGAATGACGTCATCCCCGATGAGAAGAGGAATCCCCAGCCGCGTTTCCTCCACGGCCAGCCGCTGGAGCTCGTTGATTTTTTTCGGACCATGCACATTCAACAGCGACCCGATCTTGCCTTCGGCAACCAGCTTCAGCTCCCGCTCCTCGCACCGGCCGTACTGCACCGTTTGACCGATCTTCTCGGCCAAGGTCATCTGCGCGAGAAGCTCCTTTGCACGCTGTTCCACGTTATCCATGTCTAATCCCTCCCGATGCTTCTATATCAGCCTTTAACGCCTGCGTTCGAAATCCCCTCGATATATTGGCGCTGGAACAGGAAGAAGAACAGGATGATCGGCAGCGTGGACAGCACGACCCCTGCCATGATCATCGGCGTATTCTCGAAGAACATATCCTTCACGCTGTTCAGGCCGACCACCAGCACATACATTTCCGGCGTATTCGCCAGCGTGCTCGGAACGAGGTAACTGTTCCAGGTCCCGGCAAATGCAAGGATCGACATCGTAATCAGCGATGAGCGGGCCAGGGGATACACGATCCGCCAGAAAGCGCCCATCTTCGTCAAGCCATCCATCCGCGCAGCCTCCAGGAACTCGTTCGGAACCGAGATGAAGAACTGGCGGAGCATGAAGATGTACAAGCCTTGATAGAGGAAGGGCACCGTCAATCCCCAGAACGTGTTCAGCCATCCGAGCTGCGCCACGTTCACGTATACCGGGATCAGGATCATATGGTACGGCACCATCATGGTGGCCACGACGATCCAGTATATCAGTCCTTTTCCCTTGAAATTCAGCTTGGCCAGCGCAAAGCCGGCCATCGGGTTAATGATCAGGTTCCCGATGACAACGACGCCGGTCATGATCACGGTGTTCATGAACCATCTCGGCACGTTGTATGCATCGTTCGTGAAGAAGATTTTGAAGTTCTCGAACGTCCAGTTGGCCGGCGACGTCAGGGTATTGACATGGCGCATCGGGATGACGGACGTATAGATGGTATAGAGAAAAGGAAGGGCGAATAAGAGCCCCAGGATGATCGTGCCGATGTACAGAAACGGCCGACCTTTATTCGTTCGGGTCAACATTACTCTCACTCCTTCTCATCCAGGAATTTTTTTTGCAGGTACGTAATCAGCATGATGATCATGAAGAACAGCACCACCGCCGCGCTTCCGTATCCAATGTTCATGTAACGGATCCCGTGCTGGTAGAAATACGTTACCACCGTGCTGGTAGCGCCGGCCGGCGAGCCGAGCGCGCCATAACGGGAGATCGCGGCAATTTGGTCGTAGATCTGGAAACCGGCGATCGTCGACACCGACACGATGAAGAACGTGATCGGCTTCAGGAACGGCACCGTAATGTAGCGGAATTTGTTCCACTTGGACGCCCCGTCGATCTCGCCCGCTTCATACAGATCCTTCGGAATTTCCTGCAGGCCCGACAAGTACACAATCATGGTGAAGCCGGCTTGCTGGAAGATAAACAGAATACATACGAATAAGAGCGCATAGCTGGTATCCGCAAACCAAGTCACGTTCCCGAAGCCCAAAGCTCCGAAAAATTTCGTCAGGAAGGTGCCCTGCTTGAAGAGCATCATGAACACGGTCGTGATCGCGATCTGCGAGGTAATATACGGAATGAAGAACACGGTCCGGAATATCCCCTTGCCCTTCAGCTTCTGGTTCACCAGGATCGCCAAGAGCAGACCGAGCAGGGTCTGAATCGGAATCGAGATGACCACGATTTCCAGGGAGTGAAGCAGCGCCCGGAAGAATTCTTTATCTTGCAGAATGGTGACATAGTTTTCGAGGCCGATGAATTTGGCCTGGTCCAGGGCAGCAAAGTTCGCATCCTGAAAACTTCTTACGAAAGACTGGATGAATGGATACAGAAACCACCATGCCCACAAAATCAAAAAGGGCAGCGTAAACAACCAGCCCAGCGTCTTATCGGAGTCTGCCAGCGAACGGAACCAGGATTGCCTGATCTTGTTCCCTTTCATATCAGCGTGCTTGCTGCTGTAATCGGACATAAGTTATCCCCCGCTTCCAAACTTAAATTGGTTGGTTCATGAGAAACCCCCACAAAGTGGTGTGAACAAAGGCTCCCGCTCCCCTGAGAACAAGGAGCGGGAGCGGGTGTTGCCTCTTTCTTATTTGAACTGGCTTTGAATGTCGTCGAGAATTTGCTGAGCCGTTTTACCGGAGCCGCCCAGAATCAGGCCTTCCAATTCTTTCACGAGCTCATCCGTAAAGCGCTTGGTATCCGTTGGATACCCATAGTCCGTGCTGTACTCCAGCGCAGGCTGCAGCGCCTTGAATTCAGGGTTCTTCTCGAAATACTGCTCGGACAGCGAGGATACGGCCGGATTGAAGCCGAGCTCCATGAATGCGGTTTGCGTATCGTCGTTGGTCATGTAATAAGCAGCCTTCAGCGCAGCTTCTTTGTTCTTCGCGTCTTTCAATACCATGTAAGCGTCAGAGCTCATGGTGCTTCCGTTCGTCGTTCCTTTCGGAACCGGAATGGCAACCATTTTCAGGTCCGGATTCGCATCCTTCAGGTACCCTTTGTACCAGTAACCGCCTGTACTCATAGCGCCTTGCTCATTGCTGAATACTTCGCCGTCCCAGCCGAAGCCGAGCGATTTCGGCGTAACCGCCAGTCCTTGGTCATACATGTCGATGATCATTTCCAGCGCTTTGACGTTCTCTGGGGAGTTGATGGTCGCACCATTGCCCCAGCCGCCGCCGAAACTCTTCACGTAGTTCGTGATATGGAAGGCATCCAGGTTCACGATAATGCCCTTCACATCGCCTTTATTCAGCACTTTGGCCGCATCGATAACTTCATCCCATGTGGTTGGGTACTCGCCGAGGCCGGCATCCTTCCACATTTGCTCATTGATGAAGAACATCGCCGGCATATCGCTGTTCGGCACGCCGTACTGCTTGCCGTCCACGTTCCAAATCTTCTTCGATGTATCCGGGAAACGGCTCATATCCACACCCGTGGTTTGAACCAGATCGTCGATCGGCGAGAACAGCCCTTTATTGATGTACTCGTAAGCACCTTCATTGGACATCTTGATGAAGTCAGGCGCTACCCCGGCAGCAATTTCACCCGGAAGCGTGTTCCAGAATTGCTCGCTGCTCGGATATTGTTTAATTTTTAGTTCGATCTCCGGATACTGCTCGGAGATGGTGTCAGCCGCTTTCTGATAAATCTCCAAATCCTGCGCCGTACCCCAGAATCCGAAATTCACCGTTACTTTTTCAGCAGCGTCTCCGGCTCCATTATCTGTATTGTCAGCGCTTTTACTGCCGCCGCAAGCGGTTAAACCCACAACAAGAGCCAGGCACAAAACCAGCATGGCCGAAAACTTCTTGTTCCATTTACCCATGATGCTACCCCCCACGTTTCTTTTCGTTTTACCTTACATCTTCATGATAAAGAGCCGGTACAACAAAAAAAATTAATCAAATGATGATTAATTTTTTAAAATTGACTATTTTTTTTATAAATAGATTGCACTGCACGAGCGTTTTTATGAAAAATCACACTTTCTTCTCTAATATCACACTTCATCTTTCCTATATTGTTTAGGAGAAAAGCCTGTGTATTTCTGGAATACAATGGCGAAATGGGCCTGATTATTGAATCCCACCATCTCGGCAACGTCATAAATTTTGTAGCGATAGTCCTTGAGGAGCACCTTGGCCTTCTCGATCCGAAGCTCGTTAATATAATCGAACAGGCCCTGACCGACCTCTTGCTTAAACAATCGGCTGACATAATTCGGACTGACGTGGAACAAATCCCCGAACAATTTCAAGGAAAGGCTCTCCGGGTAGTGCTCCTCCGTATATTCCATAATATTGCGCGTGAGCTGGCTGTAACCTCTCAGCTCCAGATGGCTGCGATTCTTGAGCCGCTCCTCAAACAAGGCACGGTATGCGGCCGACAGCTGCCCGAACTCATGGATCTCTTCAAAGGCCGATGTTTCTTCTTGAACGTCTCCCCCGCCCGGTACGCCCGTGCCCTCTCCGATCATAAACAGCAGACCTTCGTATACCTTGCGGACATCCTTCTCTTCCATGCATTCTTCTTGCGCCAGAAACCTCTCCCACTGGGACAGCAGCTCCAGGAAGCGCTCGTTCGCCTCCTCCCTGAGGGCAGACTTCATCTGGCTTAAATAGGCATCGGCCTGTCTATAGACGTGCTCACCCTTCTGTTTCAGATGCTGGTAATAAAAGATCGACGTATCCGGGTGGTAGAATTGATGGGACAGCGCTTTGCCCGCCTGCTCGTAGCCCGTCCGAATGCCGTCGAAATCGGCAAACCAGTCGCTAATGCCCAGCACGATGTCGATATTGACAAACCGCTTGAGCGCCGAACTGATCATTTGCACCATTTTATTGACGCGCGTCAACGAGGCCAGCAGGCTTTTCAGCTCGCTGTTGCTGATGAATACGGCACTGCACTGTTCATCCAGCTGAAGATAATCGACTTCCTTCTCCGTGGACAGAATCTCGCTGACGACGTTCTGCACCGTATTCGGCAGGATCGACTCGGTATCCTTGGCGTACCTTTTGATAACCGTGTGATAATCTTTGATTCTGAAAAGGACGACGTACATATTGCCCTCTTTGAGCTCTGTTTCATGCAGATCATGAACATGGCCTCGGAGAGCGTCAAATAATATCTGCTCCTTCCGGTTGCCCGCCGTAGCCGGCCCGACTTGAGCCGGAATCCCCCGGCTCCCAAACTGCTCCCGGACGCTCTTCAGCATCGCAGTCAGCTCGCGTTCATTCATGTCGGGTTTGTGGAAATAATCAAAAGCCCCCAGCTTCAACGCTTCCTTCACGTAGGCAATATCATCGAAGCTGCTCAACACGACCGTTTGAACCGGGATCTGCCGGTCCTTAATCGTCCGGAGCACCTCGAGCCCGTCCATCTTCGGCATTTTGATATCCAGCAGAACCACGTCCGGCACCGTTTCCGTTATCAGACGCAGCGCTTCTTCGCCGTCGCCCGCTTCACCGACAATGTCCACGCCCTGAGCTTCCCAGTCAATCGCCGATTTGATCCCGATCCGAACGAGCGGCTCGTCATCTACTATAAGTATTCGCACTTTCTATCACCCTGCTTCTTCTGTGATGATCGGAACCCGAAGCCATGCGACCGTTCCGCCCTGTTCTCCCCTTTGGATACACAGGCCGTACTCGGGCCCGAAATGAAGGGATATCCGGTTCCGTATATTGTTCAGTCCGATCGAGTTGAAGGTATCCTGCGGACCTTCCTGCTCCACCTTCGCCTGTCCGCCCTCCGGAAAACCGCGCCCGTTATCGCATACCTTCATGATCAGCACATCCGATTCCTCATAAATCGATATGACAAGGCTGCCCTTGTAATCGATGCCTTCAAAGCCATGGAAAACCGCGTTCTCCACAAGGGGCTGAAGCAGAAACTTCAAGGTCCTATGATTCATTACGGCCGGATCCACCTCGTACGTGACATCAAATTTATTAAAATAGCGGAAATCGAGAATTTTCGTATAGTTCTCCATGAATTCGACTTCCTCTGCAATGGTCACGTAGTCGCCTTCCTTCTTCACCGTAAACTTGATGACCGAAGAGAAAGCCTGCAGCGCTTCTTCAATGCCCGTTGCCCCCTGAATCTTGGCCATCCACTTGATCACGTTCAGCGTGTTGTAGATAAAATGCGGACGAATCTGCGATTGCAGCGCATTCATCTCCAGGTTCCGCTTCTCCTCTTCCTCCACGTAAATCCGCTCGATTAAATCGCGAATTTCGTGCAGCATCTGGTCCACGGTATGACTAATCACCCCGATTTCGCCGTGCTGCTTCGTATCAAAGCTTACGTCAAGCTGACCTTGGGAGACAAGCTTCATTTTGCTGTTCAGCACCGCCAGCGGCTTCATGATCGTGGTGGCGATCCGGGCCGAGATCAGGATGGACAGCACGAGCAGCAGGATCAACGCACCGATCAGAATAGCCACCATCAGGTACACGATCGAGAACAAATCCTTCTTCGGGATGACCGTGACCGCCTTCCAATTCGCCATGGAAGAGGAAGAAGAAATCATGTAGGTATCCCGACTGATCTGCGTGTTGACCTGGCCGTCCGCGTTATATTGAAAGTCGCTTCCCAATACCTCGGACGCCGCCAGTCCGATTTCCTCGGGGTGAACGCTGTGCACGATATGATCGGTTTCGTCGATCAAGTAAAAATTCGTATTCTCGGAAAATGCCGACTCGCTCCACAGCGTCTTGAGTTTATCCACCGAAATATTAAAAAGGATAAACCCGAGATCCTCCTTCGTGTACGGATCCAAGATGGCCCTGCCCACTGACACGACCGGAATTCCCTTCGTTGACAGCAGTCGCTCCTGATGAATCCCTACCGGGACAAAGCCGCCATATGCTTCCCTGATCTTCCGGACAAAAGGCTCGCGGGTAAACTGCTCCTTGAAATAAGCGAAGTTCATATATTCCCGGTTGCTTCGGCCGATGATGGACCGGCTGTTCTCGTGGTAGATAACCACGGAGTCAATCAAGTCCGAATACAGCATGATCCCGCTCTGGATCAAGCCGTTCACTTTATCGAAATCCTGCCCCCGCTCCAGCAATGGATACGTCACCTTGCCGTAATCCTTCCGCATAATGGGGTACACCGTGGAGTCCTGGATCGGGAACATGGACAGCCGGAGCAGCGGCTGCAGGGAGGTATCGATATTTTTCATGATTTGTTTGTTGTTCTCCACGGCGGCATCAATCATCGTGCTCCGATTATTCTCCACGTAGACCCAGGATACGATGCCGCCGATCAGAAGGAGGGGAACGATAATGAAGGCGGAGAACGCCGCGATCAGTTTCTTCTCCAGACTTAAGTGAAGCATTTTCTGCTTTAGTTTCTTCATGGGCCGCGTCTCTCTTTTCTCGTTGTTCGATAGGATCGTCCTTTACCGCGCCGTGCCGCTTATCCGGAATTTTCTCGGCGTCATTCCCGTAAAATTCTTGAATAATTGCGTATAATAACTCTGGCTGCAGAACTTGAACGTAAACGCGATTTCGGATATCGACTGGTTCGTATTGGCCAACAAATGCTTGGATTCCTCAATCTTCCGCCGATTAATAAAGGTGGTTATGGCTTCGCCCGTCTCCCGCTTGAAACGATCGGACAGGTAGCTCGGGTGGACCTTCAAATATTCCGCGACCCTCTGCAGGGTCAGCTCCTCGAAAATATGCTCCCGGATGTAATAGATCGCCAGGTTCACAATGTGAGAGAACGACACGTCTTCCTTCTCGGAGCGGATCATCGACACAAACTGCACCAGCATCTCATATTCAAAATGAACCAGCCGCTCCACATCGCTCATTCGCTCGATCTCGAGGATCAGCGTGTCGCTTAAATGAAAGGCGATCTCGGGATCCACGCCGCCTTTGATAATGGCCCGGGTAAATAAGGTGCAGGAGGCAATCAAGGCATTCTTCTTCGACCGAAGCGGATACGTCGCCAGCACGGCCGCTTCCAGCTCGTTAATTTTGCGCAGCATGTCCATGGCTCTATTCTCATCCCCGAAGCGGATCGCTTCCAGCAGCTCGTGCTCATAGTCGAACGGGGGATGGATAAAATTCTCGCGCAAATAATGCATGCGGGAAGAAAGGTAAAAGGGTTGGTTTCCAGAACGTGAAGGCTCTTTCATTATTTCCCCACCACCTAAAAATATTGATAAAAACCTTGATATTTTAGTATAACATAACTCCGATTGGCTCTAAAATTCAAGCATAACCATGCTAGGAAGGAAGTGTAGACCATGACCTGGAATATATCAAATCCTGATTTGTCACAGCAAGCCCTGCTGAATATGGAAAGTATTTTTGCACTCGGCAACGGTTACCTGGGTGTGCGCGGCAACTTCGAAGAAGGCTACGGAGAGCGCCTGTCCACCATTCGCGGCACCTACCTGAACGCTTTCCACGACGTGATTGAAATCCCTTACGGCGAGAAGCTCTTCGCCTTTCCCGATACACAGCAAAAGCTCGTTAACAATATTGATGCCCAAACGGTCCTGATCTATTTAGGCGACGAGGAAGAACCTTTCCGCCTGGATCACGGAACGATCACTGCCCATGAACGCCGCTTGCATATGGACAAGGGGTACTCCGAACGAATCGTGCAGTGGAAATCGCCCGAGGGCAAAGAGATCAAGCTGACCTTCCGCCGTCTGGTGTCCTTCTCGCACCGGGAGCTGTTCGCCATCGACGTTCGGATGGAGCCGGTCAATTTCAACGGCCAGGTTCGCATCGTTTCCACCGTGAACGGCAAAGTGAAGAACTACACCAATGCCAACGATCCCCGGGTAGGCGCAGGGCATGCGGAACGGATGACCGTCATCGATGCCGGCGTCAAGGGCAGCGATGCCTATGTCGTAGACGAGACGATGGCGTCCAAGCTGCGTGCCGCTTGCGTGACCCGTCATCGCTTGAATGCCGATGCGGACATTCAGCTCGAAGCCGGAACCGGAGAGGTCACGTTCACGGCTGTCCTTCCATTGACCGGACCGATCCACTTTACGAAATACAATTTGTATACCGACAGTCTTCGTCACGGGCAAGAGATGATCGAGCGCGGCATTCAGCTGCAGGAGGAGTTGAAGGATACTTCGTTCGAGGAGTTGCTTGCCGAGCAGGGCGAGTATCTGAACGACTACTGGAAATCGGCCGACGTCGTGATTCAGAACGATGACCAGCTCCAGGAAGGCATCCGCTTCAATCTATTCCAGCTGCTGCAATCCGCCGGACGGGACAAGCACAGCAACATTTCCGCCAAAGGACTGAGCGGCGAAGGTTATGAAGGCCATTATTTCTGGGACACGGAGATTTACATGTTCCCGGTATTTCTGATGACGCAGCCGGACATTGCGCGCCAGCTGCTGCTGTATCGTTATTCCACGCTGGAGCAGGCGAGAGACAGAGCGCGGGAAATGGGACACCGGCAAGGGGCGCTGTTCCCGTGGCGCACGATCTCCGGAACGGAATGCTCCTCCTTCTTCCCTTCGGGAACGGCGCAATACCATATCAGCGCAGATATCGCCTATAGCTATATTCAGTATTATCTCGCCGAGCAGGACCGGGATTTCCTCTTGTCCTACGGGGCCGAGGTGCTGATCGAAACCGCCCGCCTGTGGGCCGACATCGGCCACTATTATAACGGCGCTTTCCATATCGATGAGGTGACGGGGCCGGATGAGTATACCTGCTGCGTGAACAACAACTATTACACGAACGTCATGGCAAAGCATAACCTGAAATGGGCCGCCAAAAGCTGCGCCATTCTGGAATCCTACGATGCGCAAGGCTTCAAATCCCTGTGCGGCCGGCTTGGCGTAACCGCGGATGAAATTTCCGCTTGGGCGAAGGCGGCGGACGCCATGCTGCTCCCGTATGATGAAGCACTCGGCATTAACCCGCAGGACGATACGTTCCTTCGCAAAGCGGTATGGGATTTCGAGAACACGCCGGAGGACAAATATCCGCTGCTGCTGAACTATCACCCGCTCACCATTTACCGTTATCAGGTGTGCAAACAAGCGGATACGGTGCTCGCCCACTTCCTGCTGGAAGACGAGCAAAGCTTGGAAACGATCCAGCGTTCGTATGATTACTATGAAGGCATCACGACGCATGATTCGTCGCTGTCTTCCTGCATCTTCAGCATCATGGCCTCAAAGATCGGCAATATGGACAAAGCGTATGAGTATTTCATCGAGACGGCACGCCTCGACCTGGACAATACGCACGGCAATACGAAGGACGGCCTGCACATGGCCAACATGGGCGGTACCTGGATGTCGATCGTCTACGGCTTTGCCGGCATGCGTCTGAAGGAAAGCGGACTTTCCCTCTCCCCGGCCATTCCGAAGGACTGGGAGAAGTATGCGTTCCGCTTGAACTTCCGCGGCCGTCTCATCGGCGTAAACATCGAGAAGGACGGCGTGACCTTGGAGATCGTCGAAGGCGAGTCCATCGAGATCAAGCTGTACGACGAGGCCGTAACGCTTGAAGCCGGGAAACCTGTGAAACATGCGCTGTAGAGCAGATAACGATGTTTAGGCATTAGATGCTTGCTTTTCCTAAGCGTAGGGCATCACTCCCGGTTTGCGAGGAAAACGATCGATCGTCAAATTTTTCGACAAGTTTTCTATGATAACAGACCGCGATAAACCGTCATTTTTCTTGCGATATCCGGAAGTCCCCGTTTCGGGCTTATACTTTCTGATATCTCAAAAAGGAGCTATAAGATATGAATGAAACACGCAAGCTGAAGGCTGTCATCTTTGACTTGGACGGCGTCATTACCGATACCGCGGAGTATCATTATCAGGCATGGAAAGCCACGGCAACCGAGCTGGGCATTCCCTTCACGAGAGAATTCAACGAGAATCTCAAAGGGGTATCCCGCATGGATTCCCTGAAGCTCCTGTTAAGCCAGGCGGAGACGCCTGTAAACTATTCCGATGAAGAGCTGGTACGGCTGGCTGACCGCAAAAATAAGCGGTACGTCGAGCTGATCGAAACGATCACGCCAGCCGACCTGCTGCCAGGGATTACGGAGTTTGTCTCAGACATCCGGTCGGCCGGCCTGAAGACCGGCATCGCGTCCGCCAGCAAAAACGCCATCGCCGTGCTTAAACGGCTTGGGGTCATGGACCAGTTCGACGTGATCGTCGACGTAACCAAGCTGAAGAACAATAAACCGGACCCGGAAATATTCCTCACCGCTGCCGCAGAGCTTGGCGTAGAGCCTGCCGACTGCATCGGCGTGGAGGATGCCGCCTCCGGCGTTGACGCCATCAAGGGCGCCGGCATGTTCGCCGTCGCGATCGGCAACGCCGCGCATTTCCCGCATGCGGATATCGTGCTGTCCAGCACGAAGGAGCTGAATTTCCGTGAGCTGGCGCAGAAATTCGAAGGTTGATAAAGAAATGTAAGGGTGCTCCTAAGGGAGCGCCCTTTTTCGTATGCCCTCCCATTTTTTGCAACCACCCGCCATCTTCGTTAGACTGTAGTTGGTAGTGAGTACAGTAACCTTCCGGTATGTAAGCATGAGCATCATATCGAGAATACGATAAAGGGGACTTTCCATGGAACAGGCTGTCTTGGATCAAGGGGCCGAACGATTCGGCCGAGGTTCTTATTCGCTGAAGTTACTTGGGGGATTCGATCAGAATGTATTTGAATACAACGGTGAAGACGGACGACGCTTCATTATGAAATTCCTGGACGCTTCCAAATACCGCAAAGCCTCGATCATTCGCGAGCTGACGTGGATGGCCTATCTCGCCGAGCAGGGTCTGAACATGGCGGTGTCCATTCGATCTGCTCAGGATCTTCTTATTGAAGAGGCAACCCATGATTCCAAGCGATACCATGTCATTGCCTTTACGAAGGCTCCCGGCAGCCCGTTAACGGATGTAACATCGGATTTTGCGATAATCAAGCAGTGGGGACGCGGGATGGGCCGTATGCATAAGCTCGGCAAAAAGGACGCCACCGCTTCCTCACTCGTGCATCGAATGGCGTTTCCCCAGTGGAATGATCATGTGATTTTTACCGATGCGTTCCCGGAGGCTGCAGGTGAAAGAGTCCATACGCAGTGGACGCAGTATCTTAAGGAATTGGAGTCCCTCCCGCAGGATGAGGAAGGCTACGGCATCGTCCACAATGACCTCCACCATCACAACTTTCACGTACATAACGGGGAGATCATCCTTTTCGATTTCGGGGATGTCTCGTACCATTGGTTCGCCTACGATATCGCCATCGCCATCTATCATGCGGTTCAGACGGTTCCGGAAAACCGGAAAGCCGAGTTTGTGGCCCGATTCTTCGACTCGTTCTTATCCGGCTATCTTCAAGAGAATACGCTGAGCGAGGAATGGATCCAGCGGATCCCGTTGTTCATCGACTTTCGTAATATCTACTCCTATGTCTACTTCGCCAAATTCGTAAATTGGAATGAGATGGATGAACGCACCCGGAAATATCTGTTAGCAATGAAAGCGGATATTGAGGCAGGCAAATCCGTTGTAAAGCTGTCTATTTAATAAGAGAAGGAAGATTGCTCTGCCATGAAACCTAAATCCAAACATCTCCGCCGGCTCGGGTATTGGGGCCTGGGGCTGCTCCTCTCGTCCATCCTTCTATACCTGCTGTTCCTTCGCCCCACGCCCATCAAGGTGGGTGGATTTACGTCCTCTGCGGATGAAAATACCATGATCTTCGAAGTGATGAATAAGGGATTCGCCGATGTGAAGCTGCTGGACGTGCGGGTGAATAATGGCATGAAGCCCGCCAAGGCCGAGCTGGGCGTCAGTTATTCCCTTCATCTGGTCGGCGGCGAGGGCCTTGATGAAGATCCCGATATCGAATTCGTCGATATTCGGGAGGTGCCGTTAAAGCCCGAGCTCATGCCGGACGAGAAGAGAGCCGCCCTCGATCAAGGTTCGCGGATTCCGCTTAATTACGGCATCCGTCTTTATAACAATCAGCCCATCACGCAGATTGAAGTGAAATATAAGTATGGATGGATCACTTTTACGAGAGAGATGCCGATGGGGCGATTTTTCAATAAACCTTAATCATCATCGATGTGTTGCTGATAGCTTACCTATGATACAATCTCCGCCCAGCGGGATAACGTCTTCTCAAAAATAAGATTGGAGATTTATGGACGATAAAAACCGGGCTGCAGCAGCCCGGTTCATGATCCAACTAAGATGACACAACATAATGATTCATAAAATCCCGCAGTGCAGCCTCCATACCAGGCTCCCCACCGTCTTCGAGCCATGAATCCTGAAGAACAAGATAGCGGCAGGCGCTGCTCTGCAAATAGCTGTAGATGATTTGTGCAGCATCGATATCTTGCCGGGTAACCTCAGTAGATTCGCATTCCAAATCACTCGTGAAATAGCTGAGGATCAAGGCTTTGACCCTCAGCCTCAACGTTTCAATGTCCGCCGTGGTTGCCACAGAGCATCGCTCGCTGTGCAGCACAACGTTCCCCTTAATCAGGAATAACTTGATCGTATCTTCGTTTAAATACTCATAGACAACGATGCTGTGATTCTCTACGGCGAACTCGATCACATGCCGTTTACTTAAGAGCAAGTTCACCGCCTCCATGCCGTCCCTGTATTTTGCAGCCTGCTCAAAATCGAAACGCTCTGCGGCGCCCAGCATGGTTCGCTCCATTTCATCATATAAACTTCGGTCGTCCCCTTGAAGCAGAGCAATGAATCGATCCATGATTTCATCAAATTGCCGCGCGGTTTCGCCGCCAAGACACTTGCCAAGACAGAGGCCAATCGAATAATTCAAGCAGGGAGTATTTGCCGAAGAAGCGGCAGGTGCATGATTGCAGGCGATTTTACAGCATTCCTTAACCTTCTGAACTGCATGTTCAAGACTATGTCTGCTGGCTGTATAGGGGCCGAAACAACGAGACGGTTTGTGACTGCCTTCATCCAATGTATCTGTAATTTCCAGCCATCGCCAATCTCGTTTTTGCCGCAATACGATATAACTATAACCTAGCGGATTTTTCATCTTGCGGTTATACATCGGCTTTATGTCCTGAATGAGCCTGCATTCCAGCATGAACGCCTCAAATTCCGTGTCGGTGACGATATGCTCCAGGTCTTTGACATGCTGAACCAGCCTCTTCACTTTGGGGGAGTGCGATTTATTGTTGTAAAAATACGATTGTACTCTTTTCTTGAGACTTTTGGATTTGCCAACGTAAATGACCGTTCCCCGCGAATCTCTCATGAGATATACGCCCGGCGACAGCGGCAGCTCTTGTATTTTTGTTTTCATTTTGACTGTCGATCCTCTCAACGAATCTATCAAACATGGCGTTTTCGTCACTTCCAAGATACCATAAACACACCAAAAAGCACCACATTCACGGGCTGATTCAACTCGCTGAACGTGGTGATTTTATTAGGGATTAGGGCTACAGCCTCTATGCGCAGAAAACTGAGCCATGCACAAAGTCTGGGCTAACTCCTCGCTGCAATAACATAGAGAGACTATCTATTATTATAATATAGCTTTTTCTAGTACACCTGAAAGAAGCATAGTCATATTCCTCTACCTTCGCATTCGATACTGCTGCCGGTATGTCCTTGGCGACAGCTGAACCGTCCGCTTGAACATCTTCCCAAAATGGGAGAAGTTGCTAAAGCCCGATCGCCAGGCGATATCCGTGATGGAATCATCGCTCTCCCGCAGGAGACGCTGCGCTTCCTTGACCCGAAGCAGGTTGAGATAATCGCTGAAGGTAAATCCCGTCGTCTGCTTGAACAGCCGGCTGAGATAGTGGGGGCTGATCCGGAACGCCTCCGCTACCTCGGGCAGCGTTAAGGCCTGCCGGTAATTGTCGTTAAGATACCGGACGACCGCCTGGGTCTTCGGATGAAGGACCGGCTCCGTATCGGCCGAACGGACCGTGCCCAGATGCCGGCTGCGGTAGGCAAAGAGCAGTAATTCGACCGTTCGGTGCCGAAGCAGCCAGCTGCTTCCGGTTTGAGGATGGATCATCTCATTCACCATGTCGCCGACCATTCGCTCCACCGCTTCACTCGCTGGCGAAGGAAGTCTTAGAATCGGAACATCCCAACCGAACGGCTCCTTCAGCCCCTCGGCTAGTTCAGGCGGTACGGTCAAATCCGCGAACAATTCCGGGCTTAAGTAGAGGACAAGGCGATCATGGTCGGGCCGCCCGCTGTCCAGCGTCTTATGAACGGCATTTCGGTCCACGAAGACAAGATCGCCGGCTCGAACCCGGTAAGAACGGTCCTTGATGAAGTAGATCCGCTCGCCCGATAACAGGTAATACAGCTCGTAATGATCGTGAAGGTGGTCAACCGTCATCGAGAAATATCCAATACGGCGGTCATATTCAATGTCCAAATATCCGGTGGGATCATGGTAATCCGCTCGAAACGGCTTCGTCATGTCGCTGCCCCCTTTTCTTGGATTATAGCAAAATATGCGGCATTTGAAAGCGATTACGCATAAAATGCGGCGAAAGCAGTGCTCCCTTGTTATAGGCTAGAGCTATATTCAAGGAGGCGATAGAGATGAGTGACAAGAAACGCTATGTATTGGTCGGTACCGGCGGCCGCGCCGAATTTTTTTATGGCGCCCTGGCCCAAAACTTCCGCGACAAATCCGAGCTTGCTGCCTTTTGCGATATCAATCAAACCCGCATGAATTACGCGAATCAGCTGCTGCGGGAAAAATATAAATACGCCGAGGTGCCTACCTACCCCGCGGACCAATTCGACCGGATGATCGAGAACGAGAAGCCCGACTTCGTCATCGTGACCAGCATCGACCGGACCCATCACAAGTATATTATCCGCGCGATGGAGCTTGGATGCGATGTCGTGACCGAGAAGCCGATGACGATCGACGAGGAAAAATGCCAGGCCATCCTGGATGCCGCCAAGCGGACCGGACAGAACATCAGGGTCACCTTCAACTACCGTTACGCCCCCCACCATACCAAGGTACGGGAATTGATCATGAACGATACCATCGGCCAGGTGACCTCGGTTCATTTCGAATGGCTGCTGAATACCCGCCACGGCGCGGACTACTTCCGGCGCTGGCACCGGGACAAGCGGAACAGCGGCGGATTGCTCGTCCATAAATCCACCCATCACTTCGACCTGGTCAACTTCTGGATCGGGTCCCATCCTGAAACCGTTTTCGCATTCGGCGATCTCATGTATTATGGTAGAGAGAATGCCGAAGCGCGGGGCGTTACGCAATTCTATAATCGCGCGACCGGCAACAAGGTTGCGAAAGAGGACCCTTTTGCGCTCCATCTGGATTCCGATGCGCATCTCAAAGCCATGTACCTGGATGCCGAGCCGGAGGACGGCTACCAGCGGGACCAAAGCGTATTCGGGGACGGCATCAACATTGAAGATACGATGGGCGTCCTCGTGCGATATCAGAACAAGGCCATTTTAACGTATTCGCTGGTCGCCTATCAGCCGTGGGAAGGCTATCGCATCGCCATCAACGGCACCAAAGGCCGGATCGAGATGAACATCGTCGAACAATCCTACGTCAATTCACTGGGCGACAAGAGCCAGGAAGGCGCGTTAATCGGGAAAACGCTGCGGGTGCTTCCGATGTTCGATGCCCCGTACGAGGTTCACGTCGAGGAGCAGCAGGGCGGACATGGCGGGGGCGACCCGGTGCTGCTGAATGATCTGTTCGGGGAACCGGCGAAAGATCCTTATGCCCGCGCGGCCAACCATATCGATGGGGCGAGATCCATACTGACAGGAATTGCAGCCAACCGCGCCATCGCCACCGGCATGCCTGTACGAATCGGTAATTTGGTTCGTTTCTAAGCCGTACACGGCTGCTCCAAGCATTTTTCCTTCAAAGGCTGCGTATTTGCGCAGCCTTTTTTTCACATGTCGCAGACTGCCTAGAAATCCGCTTTTCGCAAAGGAGGAAATGAATGTTCTTCTCATTAAAAAGCCGTTTGATCGCCTTTATCGTCGCACTCTTCGTCCTCTCTTTCGGCACGCTCTCCCTCCTGCTGTTTACGGAATCGCGCACCGTGATCCGCTCCTACATCGAATCCTCGGCCCTTGAAAAGATGGAGGAATACGGTTCCTACGTGGATATGGTCCAGATGCAGATTTATGACGTCGCTTCCCTGGTCTTTAACAGTGACACGGCCAAGAACTGGGATAACGCCATCGGCGATCCGCTGCTGCCCGAAGGGGAGAAAATGCTGGCCAATCTTGCGATGAGCCGATTTCTGACCCAAGCGACCAACAGCTACACCAGTATCTCCGACGTATCCATCTACCGGCGCAGCGGGCTTCGGGTCGGCGGCGAGAACCAAGTCGAAACCGACCCTGCCTTTTTGCGGGAATCGTGGTACACGAACTTCTTCGCGTCCGGAGACCGCTGGCTGCCAGCGCATACGGACCAGCATGAACGCGTCCGGGATCACGGCAATCCCGTCGTCAGCCTGCTGATGCCCATCGGAACCTTCCATCATGCCACGGCGCAAAACGTGATGAAGGTTAACGTCAGCGAGTCTTATTTTCTGGAGCCGCTCACCCGGATCCATTTGGCCAAGAACAGCACGATTTTTCTGTTGAACGAGCAGGGAAGCCCGATTCTATCCCAGCAGGCGCATGAACTCGGCGCCGGAGCCCTATCGGAGATCGATCGCATTCGAAACGGCCCGCTGAAATCGGGCGTCGTCTATCTGACCAACGATGAGGGGCAGCGGGACATTCTGGTATACAAGAAGCTGGGGCGCACCGGCTGGATGCTGGCCGGCCTGGCGCCGGAGAAGGAGCTGTACTCCTCTCTTCACAAGCTTCAGAGTACCATTCTGGTGGTCACGGTCGTGCTGATCGTGGTCTCCCTGTTTGCCGCCGCATGGCTCTCCTATGGCGTCACCAAGCCTTTAACGCGTCTGGTGCTGGCGATGAGGCAGGTGCAGCGCGGAGCCTTCGACCAGGCCGAGTCCGTTCTGCCTCCTGACAAAAACGTTAAGAGCGAGGTAAGTTACGTCATCTCCACCTTCCGCTATATGATCAGCCGTCTCCGGCAGCATATCCAGAACGAATTCGAGCTGAAGCTGCTCCGCCAGCAGGCGGAATATAAAGCGCTGCTCATGCAGATCAATCCCCACTTCATGTTTAACACCCTGGAGCTGGTGAGCAGTCTTGCCATGCAGCGCCGGACGGACGATACCGTTCAGGTGATCGAGGACCTGGGCAAAATGATGCGCTTCTCCATGAATACCAGCGACGACCGGGTCCCCCTAACCGAAGAACTGGCCTATGTCCGCCACTATATCTCCATTCTGCAAACCCGCTTCGGGCATAAACTCCACAACTCCATCCACGAGGAAGGCCGGCTGGATTCGCTGGTGATGATCAAGTTCATTCTCCAGCCGCTGATCGAGAATGCGGTCAAATACAGCTTTCAGCATCAAACCACGGCACAGGTGGACATCCAAATCAGCAGGCAGGACAACCGCCTGTTTCTCCGCGTCGCGGATAACGGTCCCGGCATGCCCTCCGAGATCATCCGCAAGCTCCAGGATCCCGCGGCGGCCTCCCAATTGGAGCCGATCCTCCGAAGCGAGAGCTGGCACATTGGACTCGGCAACGTAATTGCTCGCTGCCGCTTGCATTACGGCGACTTATTTGCCGTTCATATTCGGAACGGGAGCGAAGCCGGCACATGCATCGAACTGATTCTACCGGTACAGGAGGAATATCATGTACAACGTATTGATCGCAGATGACGAGATCGAGGTTCGCGAAGGGCTGAAGCTGAAAGTCGACTGGGAAAGCATGGGCTTTGCCATTTCGGGGGAGGCCGGGAACGGCCTGGAAGCTGAAGAGCTCTTGAAATCCCATTCGTATGACCTGCTCATTACCGACATGAACATGCCCGTCATGGACGGCGTCCAGCTGCTGGACGTTTGCCGGAGCCACAATCCGACCATCCAGATCATCATCATTACAGGATACGAGGATTTTCAATACGCCAGAGCGGGCGTCCGCAGCCAGGCCATGGACTACTTGTTGAAGCCCGTTGCCCGGGACGACCTGAAATCCGCCTTAAGCAAAATCAAGCACGAATTGGATAAGAACCGCAAGGTACGGGACGACTCGGAAATGCTGCAGTGGCGGTTATCCCAGTATTACAAAGAAATGAAGGAACGCTTCCTGCTGGATCTCGTGCGCGGCAACCGCCTGCCCCCCGCCTCCATGCCGGAACGGATTCGACTGTTTCATTTGGAGGATTGGCAGGATGGCCGCGTATGCTTCATCACCGCGGGCATGAGGGAATCCGGCATGCAGAAAGCACCCGCAGGCCGAGCGCCCGAGCAGCTCCGCCTTCCGTTTCAAATGGTCTGCCATGAAATCGCCGAGTCTTATCCGGGCGGCGTTCAAGTGTTTCATGATGCAGCTCATCCCGGTATCATGCATTTCATTGCGCTTGACGGCATTCAGCGTGCATTCGCGGATAAACTCGCCACGCAGGCATCCTCGTATTTAACCGTGGAGGTGCAGGTAGGATTAGGGCTGCCCGTGTCGGGACTTGAGCGCTGGAAAGAGGGTTATATCCACTCCCTCCTGGCCTGGAATCTGGCAGGACGCCAGAACGGACCGGATCAGGCACCCGTAACCGACCAAAGTCCGTTGCTGCCGGACGAAACAAGCCGCGCGCTTCATCGCTGCCTGATCCGGGGCGAATTGGAATCCTTCCGCAGCATCATCCGGAGGGAGCTGGGCGAGTCATTCCGGCTATCGCCTGCCCGCTTGGTACGGAGCCTTTTTCAAATCACGCTGATTATGGAATCCGCCGCTTTCGACAACATACGGCATTCACGGGGAGCGGGGCCTTTATGGATTTCACCCGAATGGGTTTTATGGCTGGAGACCCCGGAGCAGGCGGAACGCCTGCTGATGCAGTGGGCACAGGATTTTGTTGACAACCTCCCAGAATCCGGAGACGGAGACGCTACCCTGATTGAATCCGCCAAGCGGTATATCGAGGAAAATTATATGCAGGAATTATCGCTGACCTCGCTGGCCGAGCAGTATAACTACCACCCTACCTACTTCTCGGAAATGTTCAAGGAAGGGGCTGGGGTCTCGTTCATCCAGTACGTTACGGAGGTTCGGATGAAACACGCCGTACGCCTGCTGCAGGAGACCCGATTGACGGTATGGGACATAGCCGAGCTGACGGGTTTCTCTTCACCCGGCTATTTCAGCTCCAAATTCAAAAAAATGTTCAATCAAAGCCCTTCCGAGTTCCGACTGTCGCGATCCGAAAAAATCGAACACGATGATCCGAAGAAATGAGATTCCGCCCTCTCTCCTCCCCCGGTATGATGTGTTTACCGGGCGCACCGACATACCGATTGTAAGCGCTTCAGGCCGTCAGGTAACCGCCCCTGCTCATTCATCCTGAAGGGAGGCACATTATGAGAAAGCTGTCCAAGCCCATATACGGCCAGCAGAATAAGACAGCCTACTTGTTTCTTCTGCCTTGGCTCATCGGCTTCTTCTGTCTGACGCTGGGGCCGATGATCGCATCGCTGTACTTGTCCATGACCAAATTCAACCTGCTGTCATCGCCGACTTGGACGGGACTCAGCAACTATGTCCAGATTTTTACCGAAGACGATACGTTTCAACGATCCTTGTGGCTAACGTTCTACTATGTGTTCTTGTCCGTGCCGCTGAGACTTGCGTTCGCGCTGCTGATCGCCATGGCCTTGAACAAGGGCATCCGCGGACTCGGCATTTACCGGACCGTTTATTACATCCCCTCTCTATTGGGAGGCAGCGTTGCCATTGCCATCGTCTGGCGCCAAATCTTTGACGGCAGCGGGCTGGTCAATCAGTTCCTCGGCTGGTTCGGCATCACGGGCCCCTCGTGGATCGCCCACCCCGACTATGTGGTGTATACGATTATCACGCTGTCCGTCTGGCAGTTCGGATCGGCCATGGTCATCTTCCTTGCCGGTCTGAAACAGATTCCGACTGATTTATATGAAGCATCCGGCGTAGACGGTGCCGGAAAGATCCGTCAATTCTTCGGCATCACGCTGCCGATGCTGTCACCCGTTATCTTTTTCAATCTGATCATGAGCATGATCAATTCGTTCCAAGCCTTCACGCCGGCCTACGTCATCGGGGACGGGCGGGGAGGACCGCTCGACGCCACGATGTTCTACACCTTGTACCTGTATCTGAAAGGCTTCTCGTTCTTCGATATGGGTTATGCCTCGGCACTGGCATGGATCATGCTGGTCATCATCGGGGTGTTCACCGGGATCGTTTTTCTTACATCAAAATTCTGGGTCTTCTACGGGGATAACCAGGAAGGGAGGTAATGGATATGCCGCTTAAGCGACAACTGGTTCAAGCCGGGAGGCATGCCGCCATTATCCTCCTCGGCCTGCTCATGCTGTATCCGGTGCTGTGGCTCGTCTTCAGCTCGTTTAAACCGAATCATCTTATCTTCACCAACAGCAGCCTCATTCCGACTGCCTTCACGCTGGATCATTACGTGAACGGCTGGAGCGGGCTCCAGGGCATTTCCTTCGGCCGATTCTTCGGCAACTCCGTGCTGATCTCGGTCATGAGCGTCATCGGGAACATCGTCTCCTGTTCCCTGGCAGCCTACGCCTTCTCCCGATTGAAGTTCAAATTCAAAGGCCTGTGGTTCAGCATCATGCTGGTGACGATTATGCTGCCTTACCACGTAACGCTCGTGCCTCAATACATTCTGTATAACGAGCTTCATTGGATCAATACGTATTTCCCGCTCATCCTGCCCAAATGGCTGGCGCATGACTCTTTCTTCATTCTGCTGATGGTTCAGTTCATCCGCGGCATTCCGCGGGAGCTGGACGAGAGCGCGACCATCGACGGCTGCGGACAATCGCAGATCTTCTTCCGCATCGTGGTGCCGCTTCTCGTCCCTGCGCTGATTACGACCGCCATCTTCACCTTCATCTGGAGCTGGGACGACTTCTTCAGCCAGATGATTTATTTAAGCAAGATTGATTTGTTCACCGTACAGCTGGGGATCCGATCCCTGTTCGATCCTTCGGGTCAATCGGATTGGGGGGCGCTGCTCGCCATGTCCACGCTGTCGCTGCTGCCTGTGACGATCATCTTTCTGGTGTTTCAACGGTATTTTCTCGAAGGCATTGCCACGACCGGCCTGAAGTAGCCTCAGAAGCTGCCTGCCGACGTGCGAGGGCGTGCTGCAAATGAACCAATTATGATTAGACTGGGGGATTATCCATGTTGAAGAAATGTTTCGTTGGCATGTTGGCTTCGCTCCTATTATTCGTCACCGCCTGTTCCGGAACGGATCACACGGGAGAAGGCGGGAATGCGGACGCAGGGGCCGAGCCGAGCGGCCAAGTCGAGCTGCGCATGATGTGGTGGGGCGACCAGAAACGGGCCGATATTACGAACGAAGCCCTGAAGGTGTTCCAGAAGAAACATCCGAACATCAAAATCGTCGGCGAATTCTCGCCTTCCTCCGGATATTTCGATAAGCTGAACACCCAGCTCGCTTCCGGCACCGCGCCGGATATCTTCTTCCTGGGCGGAAACGTCGTGGACTATGCCAAAAAAGATGTGCTGCTGAACCTGGATCCGTATGTCGGCAGCGAACTGAAGCTGGACGGCATGGATGCCACCATGGTGGAATACGGCCGCCTGGATGGGAAGCTGCAGCATATTTCGGCCGGCGCAAACGCCCGGGGAATCGTCATCAACAAGGCACTGTTCGAAAAGGCAGGCATTCCTCTGCCGGAGCAGGATTGGGATTGGGAGGACTATGCCGCCATCAGCAAAGAATTGTCCGATAAGCTTGGCGACGGCGTATACGGTACCTATAATTTCACCGTCGACGGAATGGATATCTTTCTGAAGCAGCGCGGAAAACAGCTGTATGATATGGAGAACGGAAAGCTCGGCTTCGCGAAGGAAGACATTCAGGAATGGTTCGAGTACTGGGAACAGGCTTCGAAGGCCGGCGGTGTCGTTACGCCTGAACTTCAGGTGTCCAATCCGCACGATGATACCAGCAAATCCTTGTTGATTACGGGTAAAGCCGCCATGAGCCTCCTCCCTTCCAATCAGTTGGCCGCATTCCAGAGCCTGACGGAAGATCCGCTCATCCTCCATCCGGTACCTAGAGGTCCGAAGGGTACGGGCGTGGTATTCGAGTCCAGCCAAGGACTATCCGGATATGCCAACACCAAGCATCCGAAGGAAGTCGCCACGCTCATGGACTTCTGGATCAACGATCCCGAAGCGGCCAAAATCCTCGGCAACGACCGCGGCGTGCCGGTGACGGAAGCCAACCGCAACCTTCTCCAGGAGGAAGCGGGTCCTGTGGAAGAGATTGTGTACAATTATACGAGCCTCGTATCGGAAGCCACGAAGACCGAGCCTTTTGACGTGAGTTATAATCCGCCGGGATTCGCCGAGTTCTCCAAGCTGGCCCAGACGACGACCCAGGAGATCGGTTTCGGCCGGAAAAACGTCGAGCAGGCCGTTGCGGACTTCTACAACGGCACCGTGCGCATATTTGAATCGAATCAATAACAAAGCTTTCAAGGAGGCGGACATGACAGAAGCTATGCTGGACCGGCTGCGGCGGATTTCGATACCGGATCGGGTGCAGCCGGGCAAACCGGAAGACCGGAGGCTGCTGCAGGAGTGGCAGGCGACAGGCGTCCGATTCGCGGCATCGGGAGGACGGCTGGAAACGGCTTATTATACCGCGCTGGAGAAGCTGCTGGCCTGCATCGTGCCGATGAACGGCACCGATCCGATTCTGCAGGAGGGCGGTATCTATCTCGGCTGCTGGCTGGAGAGCACCGGCACCATCAACGCGGAACTGCTATCGCGACTGATCCCTTCGGTCTCGGAAACAACCTACCTCGCCTTTGCCGATCAGCAAAGAGAGGATGGGCTGCTCCCTTATAAACTGACGGAGAAGGGCCCTTCATTCCGCCAGATCCAGCTCGTCACGCCGCTGGCGCGCTGCGTCTGGAACCACTATGAGCTTCATGGAAGGGGTCTCTCCTTCCTGAAGACCATGTACCAAGCCATGTCGCGTTACGACGATTGGATCGCGCGTTACCGCAACACCCGGGGGACCGGCTGCGTGGAGGCTTTCAGTACCTTTGATACCGGGCATGATCTGTCGCCCAGGTTCTGGCATGTTCCGGACACGCCTTATAGGAACGATGCCGCAGCCTTCCACCCGGACTCCCCGGTTCTGCCCTTCCTGGCACCGGATTTGACGGCCAACATCTACTGCCAGCGCATGTATTTGGCCCGCATGGCCGAAGAGCTCGGCGAATCCGGAGCCGATTGGAGGACCAAAGCCGAAGCCAGCCTGGACAGCCTCTTCCGTTACTGTTATGACGAAGACGATCAATTCTTCTATGACCGGGATCGGAACGACGAGCTGGTCCGGGTCCAATCCGACGTGCTGCTGCGCGTGATGGCCTGCGAGGTGGGCGACGACGAGCTGTTTGGCAACATGCTGCGGCGGTATTTGCTGAATACCGGCAAATTCTTCGCCAAATATCCGTTTACGTCCATGGCGATGGACGATCCGCGGTTCGATCCGTCCTCCTCTTATAACAGCTGGGGCGGGCCGTCCAATTTCCTGAGCTTGATCCGGGCGCCGCATGCCTTTGAACATCACCACCGCTATGTCGAGCTGACCTGGGTGCTGCAGCCGATTCTGTCCGCCTTGTCCAAGGCGAAGCGCTTCCCGCAAACCTTGAGCCCTTGGACAGGTGCAGAGGGCTTTACCGAGGCGTATTCCCCCTCCATTCTGTGCCTGCTGGATTACGTGGAACGGCTCTGCGGCATCATGCCGATCGGATCGGATCGCCTGTGGTTTACGGGATTGCTTCCGGTCGATATGGACCATGGGGAAGAAGTCGCCGGCAACACGGCCTATAGCCGAACCGTGAACGGGCTGCACTACGAACTGGTGAATACCCCGGACAACGTCACCGTATACCGGGAAGGCCGCGTTCATATTCAAGGGCCCGCCGGGATTCGGCTGGTCACGGACTGCAGCGGACAATTGGATCGCGTGATCGGCATGAGCGCGCGAACCATTGAAGGCGAGCTCCGCTATCAAGGCACATCCATTCCGATCCGGATCAAAGGCAATGAAATGCAGCAGTATTCAGACGGAGATTTGAAGACGGAGAGGGATATCGGCATCATCTATCCTAGCTATCGTTAATTGAAGGAGGTGAACGCTTAAGCGTGAAAATTGCAGACATTCAGCTTCGGGACCCCTACGTACTGCCTGACCCGACACAGCGAATATACTACATGTACGGCAGCACCGACAAAAATATATGGAAGGAAGGAAACGGCTTCGATGTCTATATCAGTCGGGATCTAATCGATTGGGAAGGCCCTTATCCGGTCTTTCGCAAACCGGACGATTTCTTCGCGGACGTGAACTTCTGGGCGCCCGAGGTCTACTATTACCATGGGCGTTACATCATGTTTGCCACCTTCCGCCGAAAAGATAACGATCTGCTGGGCACTGCGGTGCTGTCGGCTGAGCAGCCGACAGGGCCCTTCTCCCTCTATAGCGATGGGCCCGTGACCCCTGTCGACTGGAGTTCCCTGGATGGTACGCTGCATATCGACGAAACGGACCGGCCGTGGATGGTGTTCTGCCACGAGTGGCAGCAGGTCGGCGACGGCGAGATTTGCGCCATGCGCCTGAGTCCCGATCTCACGGAGGCCGCCTCGGAGCCCGTGACCCTGTTCCGAGCCTCTGAAGCCGCTTGGGCCACGCCGTTCCACTCGCCCCGCTTTCCCGGATCGGGCAATTATGTGACGGACGGCCCGTTTCTTTTTCGGACAACATCGGGGAGTCTGCTCCTATTATGGGCCAGCTTTGTGGATGGCCGATACGCGCTCGGCGTTGCCAAGTCGCCAACCGGCAAGCTGACGGGTCCCTGGCTTCAAGAGCCCGAACCCTTATATTCCAGCGACGGCGGGCACGGCATGGTGTTCCGTACCTGGAACGGCCAGCTGATGCTGACCGTGCATACCCCGAACCGCACGCCGGATGAACGGCCGATCTTCATCCCCGTCGCGGAAGATGGTGATAGCATCAAGGTGGATAGGATGTATCGGACAACACGTATGCCCAAGTAAAATCCCTATACAAAAAGGCCGCTCTCCATGAAGATGGCAGAGCGGCCTTTTTAATAGTTTTTTTGCATTCCTAAGCTAAGCTATGCTTTGCTTTGATTTGCAGTACAAACAAAAGGAGGCCGTAAGCGTACGGCCTCCCTCTACACTCATTTATTACAGCTTCACGATTTTACCGGTCTCTTGGGATTCGAATGCACCCAGGATCACGTTCAAGGAACGCAGTCCTTCCTCACCGGAAATGCTAGGCGGCGTGTTCGTGAGAATGGATTCGACGAAAGCGTCGATGACGCCGCTCGGTACCTGTTTCTCATTGGTTGCCATGGCGCCAACCTTGTAGGTTTCAACCGTACCGTCGGTCAGTTCAACAACCACCTCATCGCCGTTAACGGTACCGATCTTCATGGCACCCTTCTCGCACCACAGCACCGTTCCGTTATCGCCGGATCTGTAATGCGTCCAGCTTGCCATCAACGTGCCCACGGCCCCGCTCTTCATGCGAACGATGCAAGTCGCGTTGTCGTCCACATCGGTTCCTTCTTTATGGACCGTTCCGATGAAACCTGCCACTTCCACGATTTCATCGTTCAGCAGGTAACGGATAAAGTCGGATTTGTGCACGCCGAGATCGCCCATGGCGCCCATAATCGCTTCTTCCTTGCGGAAGAACCAGCTGTCGCGTCCATCCAGGCTCCAGCTCTCCGGACCGCCGTGGCCGAAGGAAGTGCGGAAGGTAAGCACTTTGCCGAGCTTGCCGGAATCCAGAATTTCCTTCGCTTTTACGTGCGGAGGCATGAGGCGCTGATTGTGGCCTACCATCAGGTACACCCCGTTCTTGCGGGCGGCCTCGATCATTTGCTCTCCCTCTTCAGCCGTTGTTGCCATCGGCTTCTCCACCAGCACATGAAGGCCGGCATTTGCAGCCGCGATGCTCATCGGAGCATGCAGATAGTTCGGCGTACATACGCTAACGGCGTCCAGCTTCTCGTTCTTCAGCAGTTCTTGGTAGTCTGCGTAGGCTTTACCGCCATACTGGGCTGCCATCTCTTCGGCGCGTTCCTTCACCGGATCGGCAAAAGCAACCAGCTCCACGTTAGCATTGTTCGCGTATTCAGGAATATGTCTGCGCTGGGCGATCGCGCCGCAGCCAAACACTGCCACTTTAATTTTGCTCATTGATAGTCTCCTTTTTTGCTTATAGATTAAAATTGGTTCAGGTAGTTCTGCTTCAGCCAGTTCATGCTGTTCTCCACGCTTTGCAGCGGCGGATTCTGACATACGTCCTGCTCCACGATCAGCCATTCCGTGCCTGCATCGGATGCAGCCTGAATGACGCCCGGCAGGTTAACCGAGCCTTGGCTCAGCTCCAGCGTCTTCATGTTGCCATCCGCATCCTTGCTGAAGTCTTTCAGGTGAAGCAGCGGAAGACGTCCGGCGTATTTCGGAATGTAAGTGAGCGGATCTTGTCCGGCGAATTGTACCCAGCATACGTCCATCTCCACTTGCACGGCTTCCGGCGTCGTTGCGGAATACATCGCATCAAAAACGAACTGGCCATCAACCTCGGATTCGAATTCGAATGCATGGTTATGGTAACCAAAGATCAGTCCCTGCTTGCGGGCTTCGGCCCCGACTTCCTCCAGGAAGGAGAAGAGGTTCTTCCAATCCTCGGCATCTTTACGATCTTCTTCGGCTACGTATGGACACATCATATATTTAGCGCCGATGGTTTTCAGGTAATCAATTTCCTTCTGCAGGTCTGCACGAAGCAGATGCAGGCCCACGTGACTGCCGATCGCTTTCAGGCCAAGCTCTTGAAGAAGCGTTTTCATTTCCTCGGCCGGAATGTCTCCATAACCTGCGAATTCCACGCCTTCATAACCCAATTCAGCAACTTTGCGGAGCGTACCGCGGAAATCCTGTGCCGTTTCATCGCGCAGCGTATACATTTGCAAACCAATGTTCATTCTTCTCATTATAGCGCACCTCGATTCCAAAAATGAGTTACTGCTCTATCTGCTACTATCATACATGCAAATAGGCTAAAATGAACATAAACAATATTGCTGCAACATGAACTATCTGCTTATATTTTTACTGGGGGTTGTTACCATTATGGAAGCTAGGCTGCTCATCTGCGACTATTCCTATCACTTTCAGCAATTCAGCAACAGCCATCGGGGCGGCTTGACAACCTATCTGTTCCGACTCCAAACCGAGGGCTCCTGCGAAATCTACTGCAACGGCATCGAGCACCATGTGCAGGCAGGCGACCTGCTGCTGCTGAAGCCCGGAGATGAATACGAGCTGCGGGTGAAGGAAGACGGCGAGGATGGCCGCGTGTCCAGCGGGGATTATTTTATATTCTGCGACGGCTCCTGGATTGATGATTGGTGGAACCGCATCCCCCGCCCTGTCGTCAGTCACGTCGGGCTCGACGATTATTTGCTGGGATTGTGGAGACAGATGCTGCTGGAGAAGCGGCGCGGCCTTGAAGGGGAAATCGGGGAATTGACCGACTACCTGCTGCGCAGTCTCTGCCTCTGCCTGGACCGCGCCATTACCGAGATCAAGCCTACCGATCGCCTTGCCTTCACTGCCCTGCGGCTGAAGCGATTCGTGGAGGAGCATGCCACCCTAACCTTCAAGCTGGAGGAGGCTGCTTCCCATGTCGGGCTCAGCTTATCCCGGGCGGTTAAACTGTTCAAGGAGTATTACGGAAAAACCATGATCCAGTACGCCCTCGAGATCAGGCTGAACGCAGCCGTCGAGCGCATCAAATACAGCACGATGACGCTGGAGGAAATCGCGGAAACCTGCGGCTTCGCCAGCTACTCCTACTTTCACCGGGTATTCCGGGCCAACTATGGCGTATCCCCGGTCAAATTCCGGGAAACGGCAACGGTTCCGGCAAGGCCGGGGCAGGAGAAGAGCCCCCGCTGATTTTTTTCTACTATAATATAAAGAAGCAGCCCATGCTCCTCCTTAAAGGCAGGGGCTAGGCTGCTTTGTACTTTAGTAACTCGAAATATTCTCCAAAATGCCATTATAGAAGTAGAGATAATGGTCTGAGCCATACGAGGATTCATAGACCCACATGTCGGTCGTTCCCCATGAGTAGATATCTTCATAGTGACGATCATATAATCCCCATGACAGATAAACCATCTCGGTCGTCATTCCTGTGCTGATTACGGATTCCCTGATTTTTTTCCAATATTTCTCCGGAAAATGAAATTGCTTATACGGACTAGTTGTCATGAAGCCGGATTCAAAATCGTAGGCATCCAGTTCGGCATAATAGGTCCTGCCGTTATGTGTAAAATAAACGTTCAACCAATCGCCAAGAACGCCGTCGCGTTTGATCTTGGTTATTTTCACCTGGGCCAGATTGCCGACGCCGTTTGCTATGCTTCCCTGGGCATTATTGATTATCATGTTGTGCTTAAAAATCCACGCTGTCTTTCCAATATATTTATGATGCGATTCGTAAAGATCGTTTACCGGCACTGTGACTTTATGTGTTTCGCTTTGGAGCGTCACGTTCTTCAAGTAGTCATGCAGCAAATCATAATCTGCCGAAACTTTGATTTTGAAGGCATCTTTCAGCAGCTGGACCGGAATCATGAGTTTGCCCTCGACCAACTGGACAGGCGCAGTATAAGACGTGGCAACGCCGTTGATTTTCACGTATTTTGAATTCTTTTTTGCGACCACCTTCATCGTACCCTTCCAGATGGAAACTTGCCCGGTTTTGTTATTCATTTCAAAATTGATATCCAATGCCTTGGTTACAGCTGCCGCCGGAACCATCGTGTTATTCTTGAGAATCACGCCCTCTTCTTTTAGCTTTGAAGCTGTGATGTTCCCCGAACTTGCTGCGGTGCCAACCCCCGGCAAACTGCACAGGGCAATCAAGAAAACCAGAAAAAACAACATCTTTCTCACAGAATAATCCTCCAGTATATGTATAATCTTTCCTCCAAGATGAATCCGGAATATTATAACATGTTTCGACAACATATATAGGTAATTTGAACCAAATTAAAATAGCCCCGGTTTCCCGGAGCCAGCTATTCCTATATCCGAACCCTCATATCTTCATTCATAGCATCGCAGCCCCAGCGGCGGCAAAGACCAGCGCGAAATAAACGCCGACCCCTATCAGATGATTGCGATTCCACTCCCGCGGCTTGATCTCGATAATGTACGGGAGCAGCCACAGGAAGCTGGCGACAAACCATGCAGCGGAGGCCAATCCGATAAACAGCAGTTTCTTTCCTTGCTCGTATTGGAAGACAGGGTCCATCCCGTTAAAACGGATCAGGGAGCCGCTGGTCAAGGTACCGGAATAAGCCAACACCATGAACACGGCCACGATCAAAAGCGTGCCGATGGCCTTGAGACCGTCCGAAGTCAGGAAATTCGGCCGTCTCCCCTTCTTTCCGGAAAAGCCGATCAAAAAGAATACAAACCCGACCAAAATGGCCACACCTGCTCCTGAAGCGACAACGCCCCCCGAAACGGCTGCCGCCAAAGCTAGAATCGGAATCATCATGTTCACTTCCACTCACTCTCGTACCTGCTGAACCATGCGGTCTTAGCATAAAATTGTTGAACTCTTGATCCAACACGCTTTCGATGAACAGGAACCGATGTAACAAACGTCCCGTTTCAGAAACAGGCATCTTGAAACCAGATAGGGACATTCCAAATTATAGCATAGAGCTCCTGTATCCCGGGCTTACTTTATAGCTTATCGTCACCAGCAGGATGGAGGCGATAAGCCGTGTGCTTGGATAATAATGACAGGTTACTCCAGAGAATTGGTTAGACCGCTGCCCTTAAAAATATCAAATCCGAGTTCCTGAAGAACCTTCACGGCATCTTCAACAGGCAGTTTGGGGAGATGAAACTCCTGATCGATGACCTCTCGCAGCTCGCTGAGCCCGGATAGAATCCGCTTTTCCACCTTCCCGTCTGCATACCGGATACTCAGCACATTGTCGACCAGGGACAGCGAGCGCTGCTGATCCAATTGCCACAGCTGGCAGCGTAATGTAGAGGTGAAGAGATCATTAGGCTTGAAGTACTCTCTTATGGCAGGTTGGAAGTCATCGAATTGATACGTTTCCCTCGTATCGAATGACCAAACCAACTCTGTCAGCAGTCGGCCATCTACATACCGATAATAAGTATACGTTCCCGGTTCATCCCCCGAACGCAACCTCACTTCGATTCCAGCATACTCGGAAACTCGATCTGAATCGGTCTCCAAACGAACGGGTTCGAAAAAAGGTGCGGAGTTTCCACAATCCACGTACACTTCTTCGCTTTCGTTGGGCAGACGAACAAGCAATCCGACATGCCCTCCGCCCAGCAACGTATAACGGGTTTGGAAACCAAGCCGGTTCAACAGCTGATGGAGACTGCTGTTAATCATATAACAAGTGCCTCCCGCATTCAGCTGCCACAGCTGATCTACGAATCTCTTCTCATCCTGCTCCAATCTTCCTTTTTGATGATATTCTCGATACTGCAGCAACGTGGTAACGTTCTCGAACGGTACACGCTGATGATGTGCGGTGCAAATTTCAGTTAAATATTCCAATGAAGCTTCCCTTATCGGGACTTGAATATATTGCAAATAGTTATTTGCCCACTGAGGCAGTTGTCCTTGATTCTGCACAAAGTTCACGCTCCCTTTCTTCTGATGTAAGGTATGCTCTTTATTTTAAAGATTCTATATATCATTACGTCATACCAATGACTGCACGATTTATACAAAAATGGTCTTACCTATAGGTAAGACCATTTTCTACGACGAAAGTCCACTATTCATGAATGGTTCCGGCACTCATGGACTGCTCATGATGCAGCAACCACTGCTTTCGCGATAAGCCGCCGCCATATCCGCCGAGCTCACCGCTCGTATTGATCACGCGGTGGCATGGAATGACAATCGCAAGCTGATTGGCGCCATTCGCTTGGGCAACGGCACGATACGCGGTCGGTCTTCCCATCGCCGCTGCGATTTCGCCATACGAAGATGTTTGGCCGGGGGGAATCCGCAGCAATCGGCCCCACACTTCTTGTTGAAACGGCGAACCCCGCAAGAACAAGGGCGTCTTGAATTCCGTTAACTTCCCTTCAAAATACGCTGCGAGCTCCAGCTCGATCGAACGGATCGGAGCCGTATGGCCCGGAATGATCGCCGACTTGGTTCTCTGCCGGAGACGTTCAACCTCACGCTCCAGGCCCCGGCGGTCCACGAATTCGAGCAGATACAGCGCCTCTTCATCCGCGATGGCCATCATCGGCCCGAGACGCGTGTCGATCCATGAAGCTTTTAAAATGTTATGGTGCCCCGATCGGCTAGGCGCCGCGCCCATGATGCGGGAAAATGCATCCCTAAAACCGCTGCTCGACTCGTAGCCGGTCGACAGCTGCGCATCGATGACGGCATGCCCCTCCCGGATTTGCTTCAGGGCAAGTCCCATTCGCCGTGCCCGTGCGTATTCAACGAAGGTCATCCCGAACCGTTTCTTGAACTGGCGCCTTGCCGTTGAAGCATCGACGGACAGCTTCTGGAAATCCTGGTTGGTCCACCTTTTCTCCGGATTCTCCTCAACGGCTTCTACAAGCAGCCGGACCAGGTCCGATACCTGATTGGGGTGCGATAGCGGACGGCAGCGTTTGCAAGGCCTGAAGGATGCAAGCAGCGCTTCTTGAGCCGTCTCGTAAAATTCGCAGTTTTCCATCTTCGGTTTCCGGGCCGGGCATGTCGGGCGGCAGAACACTCCTGTAGTCTTCACGCCTACATAAAACACGCCCTCGTACTCCGATTTCTTTTCCAGCAGCGCCTGGTAATACTCCTGCTGATTGGCAGCCGATATCACTTGGGTTCCTCCCCGCTCTGATGTACTTTCTAAGGGGCCATACGCTTGTTGGCCTTAATCATCATGCTCTCTTGTTCTCGTGTTTCTATTATATTTCTTTTGCCGGCATGACGTGGCCGAAAAACGTGCACGAATATTTTCGAGAGGAAAAAGCACCGACTCCGTAACCCTGATTGACCAATCATACGAAAAGCCCCTTCCGTTGACCGGAAGAGGCTTTTTTCTTTCAAGAATATGATTTTCGCTTGAAGTTTAACCTTTGATGGATCCTGCCACCATGCCCTTCATGATTTGCTCCTGCAGGATCAGGTAGGCCACGATCGTCGGAATGACCGCGATCGCCATCGCTCCCATCGTCAGGCTGTAATCCGTGCCGAAGCCGTCCGAGAACAGGGACAAGCTGAGTGGGAGCGTCTTCAGCGCCTGCGTATTGATGAATACGAGGGCGAAGGAGAAATCATTCCAGAATCGGAGGAATGCCAGAATCGATATCGTTGCCACAATCGGCGTACAGAGCGGCAGAATCATTCGGCCGAAGATTCCCCACCAGCCGCTGCCGTCGATCATGGCCGCTTCTTCAATCTCTCTTGGAATGGATGACATGTACGCCATCGCCAGGAAGATCGCGATCGGCAGCTCAAACGCCGTATATGGCAGGATGAGTGCGCCGTACGTGTCGAGCAGGCCGATATTTTTCATCATAATGAACAGGGGCACCAGCGTACTATGGATCGGAATCAGCAGCCCCGTCGTAAACAATACCACCACCAGCTTTTTAAACCGAAACTGGAATCTGGACAGCACATACGCCGCCAGCACGCTGAGCAGGATGGTCAGCACGACGGCCGTAATCGTTACAACCGTCGAATTGATCATCGCTCGGCCCATATTTCCGAGCTCCCATGCCCGGAATAAATTCTCGGTCATCCACTCCTTCGGCAAGCCGTAAGGGTTGTTGAAGAAATCCTGGTTCGATTTAAACGCGCTCGTAAAAAGCCAGTACAAGGGATAGAGCGTAAGAATCGCATACACAATCAGCAGCAATTTTACGAATCCGGTTAACCCCTTCGTGATGACGCGTTTCCCTGAGGTGCTTCCGGTCCCGGTCGTCTGTAAATTCACATCGCTCCCTCCTTCATGTTAACTTGACTTTCTGCGCGTTGCGAAATAGTTAAGCGCGATAAGAATGGCGCTGACGACCATGATCATCGTGGAAACGGCGGAGCCGTAACCGTAACGGTATACGCTGAACGTGCTGTTGTACATATAAGTAGCAAGAAGCTCGGTCGACTGCGCCGGTCCGCCGCCTGTCATCACGATGACATGGTCAAAAGCTTTCAGGCTTCCCGAGATACAGAGCACAATGGTTACGACCACCGTGCTCCAGACCATCGGCAGCGTGATTTGCATCAGCTTGTTCCAGCCGGTGGAGCCATCGATTTGGGCCGCATCGTGGATCTCTGGCGAAATATTTTGCAGCGCTGCGATAAAGATGACCAGATAAGGGCCGATGTTTGCCCAGTTAATCGGGATCGATATCGCCAGCATGTTGACCTTCGGATCGGACAGCCAAGCACGGGTCCATGACTCCAGGCCGAGCATCTCCAGCACATAGTTGGCAATCCCGAACTGCGGGTGGTAAATGTAACCCCAGATGAGACCGACAACCACCGTGGAGAGAACCATTGGCATGAAGACGGCGGACCGGATGAACCTGGAGAAGAACGAATTCTTGAACAATACGATAGCCAGAATCAACGCGATCGGAACCTGGCCGATAATGGACGATACGACCAGAATCAGGTTGTTTCGAAGCGCCCGCCAGAAGATCGGATCCTTGAACATCTCTCTATAATTGTCAAGGCCGACGAACGTGGCGTCTCCGAACCCTTTCCAACTGAAAAATCCGTAGTAAGCTGACCAAAAAACCGGAATGATGACAAATATCAGAAACAACAGAAGCGCAGGAAGAAGAGCTATGGCTATAAATCCTTTGCTTCTCATCGCTGTAGGCATGGCAGCCTCCTCCCTCCTAATCCTTATGCAGCGGGTAATCTATTCTTATGGAGTAGCGGATCGGGCTTGCGCATCCTGCAGCTTCTGGGCCACGCCTTCGACGGCACCGCCCATCATGATTTCCTGCAGGCCGTTGTTGATGACTTCAGCCGCTTCTGCAGACAGATAAGCATCGTATACCGGCGTAATGCCTGTGGATTTCACCAGGTTAAAGGCTTTGTAGTACAAGGAAGTAACTTTCGACTCATCGATTTCGGTATCGTACATGACCATGGAGTTGCTCTCGGCAATCGCTTTTTGCGCTTCCGGTCCACTCACGGCATAAATCAGTTCGAGCGCCAATTCTTTCGCTTTCCCTTCCGTTCTGCTGCTAAGGGCCAGACCGCCGCCAGCTCCGCCGGAAATGGTGTTAGCCTCGCCTTTGCCACCAGGGATCGCAGGCAGAGTCGTCACTTCAATATCCTTCATCTGCTCTTCGGAGGAAGAAGCCGCCAAGTTGGTGAGCGTCCACGCGCCGCTGATCATCATCGCTGCATTGCCTTGGATGAAATACTGCTCGGCTTGCGTGTTGTCGATGCTGTTGGCACCTTCTTGGAATGCTTTGTTGTCGACGAGCTCTTTGAAATAGCCAAGTGCTTCGATAAACTCAGGATCGGTGAATTTCGCGCCATCCTGTGCTGCCGCTTTTTTGAACCATTCGGTGCCGGTCACGCGGTCGGCAATCGATCCGATAATGGTGGATTGCGCAACCCACGGCGCTTTGTTTCCGAGGGCGATCGGCGTAATGCCGTTATCGTTGAACGTTTTAACCGCCGCCATCATTTCTTCCCAAGTCGTCGGAACTTTTACGTTATGTTTGTCAAACAACGCTTTGTTGTAGTAGAGAATCGATGTTGCGGACATGCCCAGTGGAGCGGAGTAAATCTGGCCGTCCTCGAACTCGTATGGATCAAATGCGCCCGGCAGGAATTTGTCCTTCCAATCGGAATGGGCGTCCAACACTTCCGTGATCGGTTGAAGCAGCTTCGCTTGATGAAGCTCGGCCGACTGACTTCCCGCATAAACGAAGAACACGTCCGGCATTTCATTCGCAGCCGCAACGGTGCTCAGACGCTGACGGTAACCGTCCGGCGGAATCGCTTGCGCGTCGAGCGTAACTTCAGGATGGTCCTGAGCAAATTGATCGATAAAACTCCGGACTGATTTCGCGCGCAGGTCGTCACCGGCAAAGTTATGCCAGATGGTCAGCTTGACCTTTTCTTGATCGCCTTCGTTCCCTCCGGCCTGCTCTTTGCTTTGCCCGCCTCCGCAAGCTGCAAGAACCAGTGTCATCATCAGCAGTACAAGACCTATTTTACGTTTTGGTCTCATGGTCAATCCCCCTTTTAATATACGAAAATGATGAAGCTTCAAGATGATTAGCCCAAGTATAAAAGAGGATGTAACGCTTACATAGGGGATATAATTCAGTCCATAGAGGGACAAAATTCAGGATTCGGGATTTGTCCGATACTCCGAAGGGGTCAGTCCGGTCCACTTTTTGAACAGGCGGTTAAAATATTTGATATCCTCGTAGCCGACTTCATTCGCGATTTCACTGATTTTGGCCGGCGTTTCCCGCAGCAGGTGCATCGCTTTCCGAAGCTTCGCCTGGGTTACGAATTCGATGTAATTCTGTCCGGTCTCCTTCTTGAACATTTCGCTGAAATAGTTGGGGTTCATATGAACATGCTTGGCTACTTGTTGGAGCGACAAGCTCTGTCCCAGATGCTCATGAATGAAGGAGATCGCTCGCTGGACGGGACTTGTCGTCGACACCATATCACGGTACTCCTTCATGATGAGACCGAGCGAATCGACCAGCACCTTCTCCGGATTCTTGGTCAACTCGCGGATATCGTACGTCTCTTCCACTTTCAACGGACTGGTATAGCCGATAGACGTCGCAGCCCGTATGAGCCAGCGCTGTGCCGAAACGATCATGGAATGCAGGTAAGCCTGAACCGAGCCGGGCGTTGCCTGGCCCTGGCTTTGGATACGCCGCAGCAGATCCGCCACCCATGCCTGCAAGTCGGCGGATTCCCCCGAACGCAGCAGCGATGACAGCTTAGTCTCTTCTTCCATCGAACATACCGTGCGGATACCTGTACGTCCTTCGATATCTTCATAACGGATATGCCGTTCCGATTGCAGCAGCCACTCGTAGGAGCTGGCCTCTACCGCGGTAGCCAGCGCAATGTGCAGCTCCCTGGCGCTTGCGACCCGCCGGCCGCTGGCAGCCGTGATGCGGCAGGCATGCGTGGATTCCATCTTATGCAGAGTGGAATCTACCCGCCCCCAGCCATGATTCGGCTCTGCCCGCACCAACAGAAGCAGGGAGCCGTTCCATTCCAGCCACGCGCATTGCAGCACTTCGGCCAGCTCCGTGCCGATTAATCGATGCAGCTCGCTAACGTTCGATTGCTCCGCCTCTTCTGGATGCAGCGGATATACCGACAGCATCCAGATCTGCAGCACCGAACCGTTCGATTCCAAACACAGCTCCGGGTATCGCTCACACAATTCGGCCTCGGCATGCTCATCCAGCGGAGTGCCGGAAGCAAGCAGCCTTCGCAGAAAACCCCGGTTGACCACCATTTCCTGTGCCTTCCCCTTCGCTTGTGTAAGCCTGCGCTGCAGCAGTCGTTCCCTGGCTTGGACAGCAGCCTCGATAATTTCCCCGGGCCTGCTCGTCTTCAGCAGGTAATCGCTCACGCCTTCCCGCATCGCCTGCTGCGCATACGCGAATTCATCGTATCCCGAGATGACGATGATCTCGATATCGGGATGCTGCTGCTTGACTTGATGCGCCATGTCCAATCCGCTCAGGCCTGTCATGCGTATGTCCGTAAATATGATTTCGGGCATTTCAACGGGAATACGCTGAAGGGCTTCCTCCGCCGAAGCCGCGGGCGTCAGCACCGTAAAGCCGTTATCCGCCCAATTGATCACGGTACTCAAACCGTTTCGAATGATCACTTCATCATCAACGATCATGACCTTCAATGTCGCCATCCCCTTTGCCGGATATTTCCGATTGTTGAATTTCAGGTAAATCAGGTATCGTAAACATCACCCGTGTCCCGGCACCCTCGGTGCTCTCCACTCGTAGCCCCGCATCCTTCCCGTAATGAAGGAGCAGCCGCTTATGGACGTTCCGCAGCCCGTAGCTGCCGCGCGGGGCTTGTCCCTTCTCGTACTGCAGCGGATTTTCGACCAGCTGCTCCTGGAGCCATTTCAGGCGCTCCGCCGTCATCCCGATGCCGTCATCCTCCACCACGAAGCGGATCCCTTCGGGTTCGCGGTGTCCGCGAATCGTAATCGTCCCTATCCCGTCACGGCTCAGGATGCCATGCAGCATGGAATTCTCCACCAACGGCTGCAGCAGCAGCTTCAGCATGGTGTGCTGATACAGATCCTCTTCCACATGATCCTTAAACTCGAATTTTTCCGGATAGCGGATGGTTTGGATATTCACGTAATGGCGGACATGCATGATCTCCTGCTGTATCGTGCAGTATTCCTGCCCGTTGTTGAGGCTGAACCTCAGAAAATCGCTGAGCGACCCCACCATCTCGGCAATCTTCACATCCTGGTTCATCAGCGCCAGCCAATGGATCGATGACAGCGTATTGTAGAGGAAATGCGGATTGATCTGCACCTGCAGCGCATGCATATCCGCCTCCTTCTTCAGCGACTCGTTCAGCTTCACTTCATCGGTAAGCTTCACGATCCGGGAGCTGAGCCGGTTATAACTGATAATCAGCTGCCCGACCTCGTCGACCGTCTTGACCGGCAGCGCCGGCAGCGGCTCTTCCGGGCTTGAGTTCTTGAGGAATTTCGTTAAGACGGACAGAGGGTTCGTAATCTTCTGGATCAGGAAAAGAACCAGCACAATGGCGAGCAGGATGGCCACCGTGACCGCAACCGCCGTCAATTTGATGAAATACTGGTTCTGGGAACGGTATTCCTGCGAGGGAATGATGCCGACGAGCTTCCAGTTCACGCTGGACATTTTCTTATAGAGAATGGTCTTCTTGCTGCTTCCCTCGCCATAGTCAATATTGCCGCTAAGCCCCTCGAACTCTCCAATCGCAGGATAATAATCCGCCAGCGTCAAATTGGTCTCCATATCCGGCGGACCGGCGATAATCCGGTTATTCTCGTCAAGAAGAAGGACGAATCCGGTCTTCTCCAGGACGGCCTGCCGGAACTGATTGGCAATGACGCCCTGATCCAGATTGATCTGCAGGTTCCCGATCGGCTTGTATTTATCCGTGCTCCGAATCGGCCTGGCCAGCGTGATGACCTTCCTGACGCCTTCAAAGGTCCACTGCCGGTGAACGAATGACCACCATTTGGGATGGTGTTCGTAATAATCGGGAACCGTTTCGGTAATATTCCGGAACTCGGAGCGTACCAAGGATTTATGCGAAATCGCATCTTTGCTGCCGAGCGGTTCAACGATGATGTTGGCGATATAATCTTTGGAAAAGGCCAGGTTCGTCAAAAAATTAATAACCGTCGTCTGCTGAACGTAGTTGCTCTGCTCGGTCTTCAGATAGGCCTGAACACCGGTATGCCCGATGAGAAACAGCGAGATATTCTCCACGTCCTTGACCATCGTATCCAGGTAAGCTTCCAGCTGGCGGAGCGTATTCATCCCCGTAATTTTGGCCTTCTCTTCGGTCAGGCTTTTGGCTATGTTAAAAGAGAAAATACCCAGAAACAGCAGCGGCACCAGCGTAGCGATAATGATAAGCAACGACAATTTATGCTTTAGCGATTTCCCAAGCCATTGCTGCATACATACACCCCGTTCAAAGCCCCCATGGTATGAGCTTGTTATATTACTTAACATTGAATGCGTTTACTTCAAAATCAATCTCCATTCTTCGCTAAAATGTGTCAGGTTTATTAACTATCTTAGAGGAATCTTAAGACTCAAGTAAATGGTAATAAAGTCCTATGAGAAGGGATGAAATCTTCTTGAAGCATATGGTATACGCCCCATTTCGGCGATCGGCTACGGAGATGAAAACGGCGTTGAAATCTATAAAGGCACAGCACAAAAAGGGCGCCGCAGCGCCCTCACATTCGGAATTCACATCATCCGAACGAAACCTTCCGCTTCTAACCCATGTTGATCGCATCCCGCCAACATGCGTTTATGTGTAGTCCTAAAGATTTATAATGAAAAACCGTTATTGCCCTCGCTCTTCCAAACGACGATATTCCATGTCATCCACCTCAAACCGGTTCAGCTCTTCATTAAATCGGTATGTTATTCGGAGATCCCCGGCAAAACCGGCCGGGCTCGTGCTTCCTGCCGCTTCCGTAAGAAGCCGTCCTTCCGCCAAACGATGTCTGACAACGGCTCCGAAGCCAAGCTTATCAAATAGATAGCTTTTATCTTTGGAATCGTCCTTGAACTTCTGGACGCTTTCCTTTCCGTCAACCGTAACCTTAACCGTAAAGTGATCCGCTTCCTTCTCGATGCTGGATTTCACATGGCTCGATACGGCCTGCTCCAGCGATTCGATCGGGATTTCCTCCAGAGAACCGGCGTCCACTACATGCATCTCCCCCGCGTACAGACCGGTGCCCGTCCCGTCCACGTAGAACACAACAACATCCGGCTTGCCATCGCCTGTGACATCCTGGTAATGAATGACGGGTTTACGCGTAGCCTCTCCTCCATGCCAGTCCTTAAAGACCCGCTTCCTGCCTTCTACCTCGACCACCATGCCTTCGTATCTGCCATATTTCGATGCGCTGACCGGATACAGCTTCACATTGCTGTTCTCCTCCGCCGTCAACAGGTCAACCTCCGGCGTATAAATGTAAACCATGCCATCCTTCGTATCCAAGCGGACTTCAGCATCGTACAGCTCCGTCATGAATCGGGCGGGAACCATGACGCGACCAGCCATAAGCTGCGCGGGAACGGACAGGGCGTAGGTCTTCTCTTTTCCCTCGGCAACGTCGCTTCCCATTTTCAAGGTGACTTGATCGGTGCCCGTGTTGACGGTTAGCGTCTTATTCTTGTTATTCCAGCGGAGCCCCATGGGCTTCAAGTATTCCTTGACCGTGTTCAGGGGGACCAGCACTGTGCCGTTCACGATGACGGGTTTGACATCCGGCGTCATTACATAATGATTGACGTTTAAAAATTCCAAGTCCTGCTTGTGCGCGGCCTGGGCCTGTACCGCCGTACTTAACAGCATTGCGGCCGCTATAGCGCCGCTTGCAGCCATTTTCGTCCATTTCCGGGTTATCATGTTCGCTAATCTCCTTGGCTTGTAATATTCAGCAATGCATCTATAACTAAGACGCAAGGTGAACGCAATTGGTTCGTGCATATCCATGAAAAATGACGAAAAACGTCTCCATTTCGATTTTTTTCGATAATCATCAATAAAAATTGCCGCTTTTAAACTTAAATTCATGACCATATTCCAGATGATATGTTAGAATCAGAAATGATTGTTATATTATGGAACATATTTAATTCAAGGTTAATGGCATTCATTCGGGATACCAACGATCAGTATGTCATGGATCGGGCACGAACTCACCTGTATCCGAGCTCCGAGCATAAGCGGGGAGTTAAGACATCGCCTGGTCTTAAGGATACGACAGCAGGAATCTTCGATATGATTCGTAAAACAGTACCTTGAAGGGAGGTGAGCTCCTTGAACCAGGGGATATCCTTTTTCGGCATGTTTTCCATGCTCAGCATTATCGTATACGGGCTATTCGCACTTCTCGGTTTATATGCATTGTATCTCCTCATCAAATTGATGATCCGGGCCATAACCGCGCTTGAACTCTACATCGACGAGAAGCGCAACCGACGGTTGTAAAGGCAAACTTCGGATAAACCGAGGTTGAAACCACGGAATATCCTATGGTAAAGTCTAGGCAACCAGAAATGAAAGGGTGAACCCAAAGCCAATGATCTACTAATCCTGTCCCAAGCATTTGGAAAACACTTCGATTTCACGATACGAGGTTTTCGGGATAGGATTCGTGCGGCTTTTTTTATATGTGACGGGTGGATGTTTGAGACTTCTCCATGTAGAGTCCGCATCTTCTTTGTTCGTATTCGCCCCCTATTCCGAAATCTCGGAGTGGGGGGTTTTTCTATTTTATCAACACCAATTGAGAGGCTAGAGATTATCGATGACAGGAACTCATCTAAGCATCCAAGGGAGAGCCTTCCCCATTCCGGGAAAGCCGAACGCGAGATTTGAACACGCTCAATCAAATGAAGAATCCGCTTTAAGCATCCTAACAACTTCTACAAGGAGGCATGTTCGCATGCAGATCACGATACAGGAGTACAAGATAGCGAACCGGGAGTCGGGACCTTATGGCATTGCGGCAGGACGAGACGGGGCCATCTGGTTCACGGAGCAAAAAGGAAACCGGATCGGACGAATCACCAAGGAAGGGGATATGCGTACTTTCGATGTCCCGACGCCGGATGCGGGGGTCATGTCCATCCTCTCTGCCCCTAACGGGGACCTCTGGTTCACGGAGTACAAAGCGAATAAAATCGGACGGATGACAATAGAAGGGACATTCACGGAATTCGAGCTGCCGGAAGCAGGCTCGTCTCCTTACGGCTTGACGGAGGGCCCGGATGGAGCCATATGGTTCACCGAGCTAATCGGCAATCGGATTGGCCGGATTACGCCGGCAGGCGTTATCACGGAATACGACTTGCCGCGCGCAGGCTCGTACCCTTCCTATATCACGGCCGGTCCGGACGGCGCGCTGTGGTTTACGGAAAACCAAAACAACTGCATCGGCCGGATTACGGTAGACGGGGAGATCGCCGAGTACCGGATTCCTACCGAGCAATCAGGGCCTGTCGGCATCACGGCAGGTGCCGATGGCGCCCTGTGGTTCGTTCAAATCAACGGCAATCAAATCGGACGGATCACGACGGCCGGGGAGATTACGGAATTCAAGCTCCCGTCCGGGAATGCCAGACCCCATGCCATCGCGGCGGGAGCTCGCGATGATTTATGGTTTACGGAGTGGGGAGCCAACCGGATCGGACGAATGACATGTACCGGGGACATTACCGAGTACCCGATCCCCACCCCCTCAGCCGAGCCTCACGGCATTACCGTGGATTCCGGCGGCGAGGTATGGTTCGCCGAGGAATGCGATCAGATCGGCCGTTTCATCGTTCAATATGAGGAGTCCTGATCGAACGCTCTACGCCGAAAAGTCCGTGCAGCCTGCTGCCGGGCTTTTCCAGCGCGAAGCTGCTCCGGCTGGTTTCTTCATCTAGGGGAATATGATAGATTAAATGGATACTTAGAATTATTTCTCTTAGGAGACTGTACGATGATGAACCCAAACCTAACTTTAGATGATCTGCAGTGGCAAACGCTCATTCAGCAAACTGCCGGTTATTTCAGCGATTTGACCATTAAACGGGGATTTCAATATTATAAGCAGGGCCGTGTCCACGCAAGCGAAAAGGCGGATCGGTCCGGTGTGATCGAGGCTTCCGTGGATGGAACGGAAACCTACCGCATCAGGCTTCAGCTGCATTCCCTGAGCGACAGCGAATGCAGCTGTCCCGTTAACGAGGGCTGCAAGCATATGGTGGCCGTTCTGCTTGACTATGCCCAGCTTCAGGGCCGATCCATCCATGCTTTGGTTAATGCGCATTCGACTACGTATGCCGCATCTTCCTCGTATGACCGAAGCGATTCCGGCTTGAGCCAAGGCCATGAACGGCCGCCTGCCGGAGTTTCGAAATGGAGAGTCAAGGCCGACCATTTGCCCGAGCTGCCGATCTCCGCATGGCATGAGCTGTTCGAGGTTTGCACGGCTTCGCTGGGAGCTAATACGCAGAATTCGTTTTACGCCAAAAACGCACTGGCTTCCCTCCATCACATTAAACCTCCGCTGCCGCCGGATATGGATCCGTTATACGAGCTCCATGCCCATCTCTTCATTCTCGAGAAGCTGGTCAAGCAGCCAGCCAGCGCTTGGAATGCCTCAGGCTCTTACATCGGCTATCATACGCAGGTGGCGGCGGATCATATCCTGGCCAGAATCGAGCGAATCCTTCATGAAGGGCTGGAGGGCAACGAGCCCGAAGAGGCATTCGGACAGCGGCTGACCGAGACGATTTCGTTTGTCCGGCGGAGCATGCTAAGCGAACCGCGGAACCGTAAATTTTACGCCCAGGTCTATATGCAGCTCTGGAGGTACTGGATTCATCCGTTGGCGAAAAAAAACGACGGCTTGATCAAGGAGGAATTGGAGCAGCTGCAGGCAGCCGAATCGGAACTCGGCAGCAGCCTTTCGCGCGCCTCATGGTATATGGCGCAGAGCTTCATGTCCTTCTATCTCGGAGAAGACGAATCGTCCTGGGACCTGATCAGGGCAGCGGACAAGGTCAGCAGCCTGCCCCCGGCTTCCGTCCTGGGCTTCTTCGACATGCTGCATTCGGGACAAGACTGGGACCGCTTGGCCCGCTGGCTCCCGGAGATCGGCCCGCTGCTTGGCAGTCACCGCAACGAGCACCTCAGCAGCTATCAATTCTACTGGGATGCCGTCATAGAGCACCTGCCCGGGGAAGCGGAACGGATGTGGAGCAGTCTTGCCGACATGCTCCCTTATTCGAAGGACATCTATCAGAATGCCTTGATCACGCACGGCAGATGGCGGGAATGGATCGACTATCAATTAAGCACAGGCCGGGAGCCGCTGGAGCTCCGAGTCAGCGAGCTCGCGCCGATTGAGAAGAACGCGCCCGAGCTGCTGCTGCCTTTTTATCATCAGGCCGTCGAGCGATACATCCTTCATAAGAACCGGGCCGGCTATAAAGCAGCCGTCAAGCTGCTCAAACGGCTGGCTAAGTTATATAAAAAGCTCAAACAGCAGGAGCGCTGGGATCTGTTCATTATTTCCTTGTCCGTACGCAACAGCCGGCTTCGCGCATTCCAGGAAGAGCTTCGGAGAGGAAAGCTGATATCATGAGCAGATACACGGAAACCATCACGGTCCATATGGCATTAAGCGAATACGGAGATGCCGTGATCTACGGCTCTACCGTCATGCGGGGTTACGTATCCGGACAATACCTGAAGCACCGTTTATTCGCTTGGCATGAAGCCTCCTTCTACGGAACAGAGCTTATCGTCCAATCCGTTCAGGATATGGAAGTCATCATCTTGCCTTCCGAGCAAGTCATACCGTTCTTTGCGGACGGCCGGCTGCTCGAACATATCGAATGGGTTTGGGACGAGGATTGCCTTCCCTTCATTGAACTTGCGCCTTCGCTGGCAGCCTGCATTCAGGATAAACAATACGCACCCAGCTTGAGCGCCTTCAAGTCGGGCAAGCTGCAATGGATCTGGGATGCGGAGGCTTTCTCAGCCGAAGAGCAGGCCCGCCTCTCCGTCTTGAATGAAGACGAGATATGGAATGAAGGCTTGCGCGCCGCGTTCTCCGCCGCCGTTCAAGAACAGTGGTACGGCAGCGAAGAAGCCGCGGCTGACCTGCGCAGGGAGTATCCCCTGCTGTTCTCGCCGAGTCGTACCGCTGCCGAAGGGATGGATGACAAGTCCTGGCTGATCGCCATCGGATGGCGGCCGGATACCGCTCCGTTCCGGCCCCTGCTGCAATTGCTGGAGCCGGACGAAGAAGAAGCCGAGTGGCGTCTTCGGCTCGTATTGCAGGACAAGCTGGACGCAGCGGCGCTTGCAGCCGTTCGTCTGGCCGAAGACGGGCAGGCATACGGATCGTGGCCGGAGGCATGGACCGCCCATATCAAGGAGCGGTCCTCCGGCTGGCTCCAAGGTTTGCGGGCAGCCCTGCCGGCCCGGGTGCTTCACGCTCCGGCTGAAGACATGCTAGGCGCCCCGCTGTCCGACGAGGCCGCGTGGCAGTTCCTGACCGTCGACAGCCAGCGGCTGCTCCAGTCCGGCTGGCTGGTGCTGCTTCCGGCTTGGTGGGAAGCCGCCAGCAGGAAGAAGCCCAAGCTGCGGGCGAAAGTCCGCTCCGGCGAAGGCGAGAGCGCGGAACGAAGCAGCGGCGGGTCCCTGTTCGGCTTGGATGCGCTGGTCAATTTCGATTGGCGCATCGCCATCGGCGAAGCTACCCTTTCCGAAGCGGAATTCGCCGAGCTTGTTGCCCGGAACGAACGACTGGTTCGGTTCCGGGGCCAGTGGATTCCGCTGGATCCCGCTCTGGTCGCCCAAATCCGCCAGATGATGGCGGGCGTAGACCGTGAGGAAGGCCTGTCGTTTCAGGATATTCTGCACTTGCATCTGCTCGGGAACAGCGATGAGACGGAGCAGGTTCGTCAGGATGCGGAAGAAACGCGGGATCCGGAACGGATCAAACTGGAAGTGGAGCTGAACGAGCATCTCGTGAAGCTCATCGGCCAACTCGGCCGGCAAAGCGAATGGCCGAGCCTCCCTGTCCCCTCCGGTCTGAAAGCCGAGCTCCGGTCGTACCAGCATGACGGCTTTGCCTGGCTTGCCTTTTTGCGGCGATACGGGCTCGGTGCATGCCTTGCCGATGACATGGGCCTTGGCAAAACCGTGCAATTTATCGCCTACCTGCTGCACGTGAAGGAGACGACGATGGCGCGGGAAGAGAGACGCCTCCCTTCCCTGCTGATCTGTCCGACCTCGGTGCTTGGCAATTGGCAGAAGGAGCTTGAACGGTTCGCTCCGTCGCTCCGGGTCATGCTGCATTACGGCGGGAAGCGCAGCAGCAGCGAGGATTTCTATCATGAGGCTTACCAAGCGGACATTATTCTTACTTCCTATGCGACGGCAACGCTCGATCAAGAGATGTTAAGAGACATGAAATGGGAAACGATCGGCATCGACGAGGCCCAGAACATCAAGAATGCCGACACCAAGCAATCCGCCGCCGTGCGAAGCTTCCCGGCAAGGCACCGCGTTGCGCTTACCGGTACACCGATTGAGAACCGGCTGTCCGAGCTGTGGTCCATCTATGACTTCATCAACCCTGGATATCTCGGCAGCCTGCGGGCATTCAATCTCCGGTTCATCCAGGCCATCGAAAAAGACAAGAACGAGCAGCGCACGGCCGATCTTCAGAAGCTGATCAAGCCCTTCATGCTCCGCCGCAAGAAAAAAGATCCGGCGATTCAGCTCGACCTGCCGGACAAGAACGAGATGAAGACCTATATCCATCTCACGGCCGAGCAAGGCGCGCTTTACGATCAGACCGTGAACAGCCTCCTGGAACGCATGCAAAAGCTCGAGGGCATCGAGCGCAAAGGCGCCATTCTGGCAGCTCTGACGCAGTTCAAGCAGCTCTGCGACCATCCGGCTTTGCTCACGAAGGAGCCGCTCCCGGAACTGCCGGGGGGAGGCGGCTTGCTTGACACCGAGGCCGTGGTCAACCGTTCGGCCAAGCTGGAGCGGCTGCTGTCCATGGTGAAGGAGCTGCGGGACGAGGGCGAACGCTGCCTCATCTTCACCCAGTATATCGGCATGGGCGAGATGATGCGGCAGGTGCTGCATCAGGAGCTGGGTGAGCCGGTGCTGTACTTGAACGGCAGCACGCCGAAGCGGACGCGCGATCGCATGATCGAGCAGTTCCAGTCCCAGACCCTGCCGCCCGAAGAGCAGCCGAATGTCATGATTCTCTCGATCAAGGCCGGCGGCGTCGGCCTGAATCTGACCGCGGCGAATCACGTGTTCCACTTTGACCGCTGGTGGAACCCCGCCGTGGAGAATCAGGCAACCGACCGGGCCTATCGGATGGGACAGACCAAGGACGTCCAAGTGTACAAATTCATCTCCATGGGAACGCTCGAAGAGCGGATCGACGAGATGCTGGAGAGCAAGCAGCAGCTAAGCGATCAGGTTATTGCAAGCAGCGAGGGCTGGATTACCGAGCTGTCTACCGATGAGCTGAAGGATTTGTTCACGCTGCGGCGCGATTGGGCGTAATTGCTGCGTCAAGGAGCGAGCTGTTAGGCGATTGTGGACAGTCGCCCCCTTGAAGCACAGTGCGGAATGCCTGTGGAACGCCTAGACGGCTTCCAGTTGTTGCTCTATAACAACATCATTGCACGTAGCAAAAAGCCCCGTGTGCAGACACGGGGCTTTTGTTATATGCGGGGTTGACGAGCTGCGAGAAGATTTACATTGTTACGCGTTTGAAGCTTGTATGACAGGGCGATGTTTTCTATTAACGGACACAGAATACGCTATTAAGCCAAATCCCATGATATTGGAACACGAACCGGACTTTGAGTCCGTTATTTGCTCCAAAATACGATGAATATGCCGGTGATGAGCCCAATAACGGATCTTGTGTCCGATAAGTTGTAATTAGGGCGTAATCTCGTCAAATAACGGAACTGGAGTCCGATTAGTCGGGAACAACAAGTAGTTTGGCTACTTCAAGAACAGTAAGTGCCGGCGCGGAGTCAGGAATTACTGGTGCAGCAAGCGCAAAATGCACGGAATCCATTCTTTCTGGCATAACAAGTACCATCAGTATCGCAATCCGTCACATCAAGCACCAAGCGCAAACGGCATGGAGCCCTATTACTTCGGCGCAACAAGTGTATCCCGCATCCGTTACCTCTGGCGCAACGAGTGCACTCGCTCCCCTCACTTCTCCTCCATCAGCTGCCGCAGCTTCGCTTCCGTGGTCGTGTCGGGAGCCGGCGTATAGATGCTGCACCGCAGGTCATCATTTCCGTACACTTTGAGCGACGTGAGCTCATATACCATTTTCCCGGCCTTGGCATGCCGGAATTCCAGATGCACCTCCGGGGCGTAACTGACCTGGCTCTGCTCCCACATGCGGTTGAAATCCGGATGCCCGTTCTTCATTTCCTCCAAAAAATGATCATACCATTCATCCTCGACATATTGACCGTAATAGCTTCGGAACATCGACAGGAAGCCGCTGGCAAACTGCTCCCAGTTCACCGCCAGCCGCTGGAATTCCCTGCGGGTAAAGAGCAGCCGGATCATGTTCCGCTCCTCGGGCGGGATCCGGTCAAAATCTAGGAACACGTACGCGGCCGCGCGGTTCCACCCCACGATATTGCACTTCCGATCGGATATCATGACGGGACAATATTTTAGCTCGGTGATGATTTTTTGCAGGGACGGGCTGATCTGCACCGCTTCGTGTTTGACCGTATACGGCTCCGCCCCGCTCTCCAGCGCCAGGGAGTACAGATATCTGCGCTCGTCCGCGTTCAACTGCAGCGCACTTGCGACGCAGTCCAGCACGGATGACGACACCTGGATGTCGCGCCCCTGCTCGAGCCAGGTGTACCAAGTGGTACTGACGCCGGCCAACTGGGCGACCTCCTCCCTGCGCAAGCCCGGTGTTCTCCTCCGGGTACCGGGCGGCAGCCCGACGGACTCGGGAGAGATTTTGGCACGCTGCCCTTTCAAAAAAGCGGATAACGCTTGCAGCCTAACCTGGGAATTCATCTATCATCCTCCTTCCTTCAACAAGGATAGCAGTTTTTATACTAGGATAAACGGTATCTTGTAATAGGATACTACACATGACATTATAACCTTAAGATTGACAAGTTATAAAGTCCTAAGGAGGCTGTTCATCCATGGAAAGAGTCGTTATCACCGGTATGGGCGTCATATCGCCGCTGGGCCATGATGTTGATACGTTCTGGTCCCGGCTTGTACGAGGAGAGTCCGGTATTGCACATATAGAAAATTTGGACACATCAAGACAAAAGGTACAAATAGCAGGAGCCGTGAAGGGGTTTGACGCAAACGCGCTGTTCGGTGCGAAGGAAGCCCGGCGGTTGGACCGCTTCTGCCAGTTTGCGCTGGCTGCGGCGGATCAAGCGATCAGCCAGTCGGGCCTTGATCTTGATCAGATCGATCATGAGCGCATGGGAGTCTACGTAGGCTCCGGCATCGGCGGCATCCAAACCCTGATGAATCAGAGCGGCACGCTGTCGTCGCGGGGTCCCGAGCGGGTCAGTCCTACCCTGGTACCCATGATGATTCCCAATATGGCGGCCGCGCTCATCAGCATTAAATACAAGGCGCTGGGCTCCACGCTGGCACCGGTTACGGCATGTTCGATCGGCAATACGGCGATCGGCGAGGCTTTCTTTAACATCCAAGCCGGCCGGTCCGACATCATTATCGCGGGCGGATCCGAAGCCGCATTGACCGACATCTCGCTGGCCAGCTTCGCGAATGCCACCGCCCTGTCCTCCCGCAACGAGGAACCGGGCCGTGCCAGCCGGCCGTTCGATGCGGACCGCGATGGATTCGTCATGGCGGAAGGTGCCGGCATCCTCATCCTGGAGTCGCTTTCCCATGCCTTGCGCAGAGGCGCCGTCATACTGGGCGAGGTTATCGGTTACGGTGCCAGCTCGGATGCCTATCATATGGTCGCTACGCCGGAAGACGGCAGCGGCGCGGCAAGAGCGATGAAGCTGGCGCTGTCCGAAGCGGACCTCTCTCCGGCCGACGTGGATGTCATCAGCGCCCATGCCACCAGCACGGTCATCGGCGACCGTTCGGAGACGGCGGCCATCAAGCAGGTGTTCGGCGAGGAGGCGTACCGTATCCCGGTAACAGCCAACAAGTCGATGACCGGACACATGCTGGGCGCATCCGGCGGCGCGGAGGCCATTGCCCTCGTGAAATCCCTGCAAGAAGGCATTATACCGCCGACGATCAATCTCGATCATGCCGATCCAACCTGCGATTTGGACTATGTACCCAACGAGGCGAGAAGCGCCAAGCTCCGCATTGGCATGTCCAATTCCTTCGGCTTCGGCGGACATAACTCGGCGATTATCCTCAAGAGATATGAGAACGAATAACCATGAGTCTACAGCCCCCAGTGAAAACTGGGGGCTTTTTCTTGTTGCGATTGTTGAAGGATAAGTTGAATATGAAGACAGAAAACGCCTTTAGAAATTTTTTTTCGCAGAATCAAACTTTTTGAAAGACTCGCACGTCTTGCTTCCGTAAGTCAATTGCAATTGATGGTTACCCGCGCGGGCCCAAAGGAGTGTCATATTTACATGAGAGGCGGCCGGAAGCTTGAGAAGCTTCTTATCCAATGCATAACCGAAAATCAGGACAGCGCCTACCGGCTGGCATACAGCTACGTCAGAAATAAAGAGGATGCCCTCGATATCGTTCAGGACGCGATCCACAAAGCATTTTTATCCATGGAAAAGCTGAAGCAGACGGGTTCACTAAAAAGCTGGTTTTTCCGAATTATTGTCACAACCTCCCTGGATCTCATTCGAAAACAGAAAAAAGTCCGCGTCATGGACGACGAGAACCTGGAGTTCATCTTACCCGGCAGTCATGACCACTATCCGAATCTGGATCTGGCCCAGTCCTTGGAGGATCTGCCTGACAAGTATCGGGTCGTCATTATTCTCCGGTTTTTCGAAGATATGAAGATTGACGAAATTGCCGAGGTGCTCCATGAGAATGTCAGCACGGTGAAAACGAGGCTATACCAAGGACTGCAGAGACTGCGGGTGAACCTAAGCGAGGAAGACCAAGAGGAGGCACAACGATAATGCATGACAAGCTGAATAGGATGAAAGAGCAGTACGAGAGCACTCCTATTCCCGACGAACTAAGCTCGGTGGTCAACAAAGCCATTGCAGCCAGACGAACAAAAAATAGAGCCCTGCCCTGGCTCGCCGGCGTGGCCGCTGCATGCGCACTGCTGTTTGCCGGCGTGAACGCAAGTCCCGCATTCGCCAAGGCCATGTCCGATGTGCCCGTTCTGGGCGAGATCGTCAAGGTGATGACCATCCGCGAATATGCCGAGCAGGACGGCAGCACGGAAGTGCATATCGAAACGCCCGGCATTGCCAACCTGGGCAATCCGGAGCTTGAGCAAACGCTGAATAACAAATACCTGGAAGAGAACAAGAAGCTGTATGAGGACTTCAAAGACGAAGTCGCCCAGCTAAATCATGAAGGCGGCGGGCATCTCAGCCTCGATAGCGGTTATGAAGTGATCACCGACAATGAACAGCTGCTGACGCTTTCCCGCTACGTCGTAGAGTCCGCAGGTGGCTCCGCCGAGTCCAGACAATACGATACGATCGACAAGATCAACCATTTGGTGATCACGCTGCCAAGCCTGTTCAAGGATGATTCCTACATCCAAGTCATCAGCGACAACATCAAGGAGCAAATGCGCCGGCAGATGCAGGATAATCCCGAAATCACCTACTGGGTAGAGCAGCCTGGCGTCGAATCCGATATACCGGAGGATCTATTCCAATCGATCGCCAAGGATCACAATTTCTATATTGATAAGAATGGCAAACTGGTCATCAGCTTCAACGAATACGATGTGGCTCCCGGCTATATGGGCGTCGTGGAATTTACGATCCCTACGGAGGCCATCGCGGATCAGCTCGTCAGCAACGAATACATTCGATAGATCCGCCATTCATCACCAACCTACGAGTGCAGATCGTTCTTCCGATCCCCGTTGCCCCCGAATTTTCTTTTGAAATTTTATGAGTCCGTGGGAATCCGGAGGACAAGGAGACCGCTTCGCTTCTCCAAAACGCTTCTGTCTTCTCACTTTAAAGATATCAAACCTAACCCTGGAGGTAATCACGATGAAAACAATGAAGCATACAAGCCCACTGGCCAAAACACTCGCGGCTGCCGGATTAGCGGGCGTCCTGATGATTTCCGCTTCGGGTCTGCCATCCGCTCATGTCCATGCCGAAACCAAAACTGCAGCGAGCACCGATCTGGTGAAGGCTTCGACTTCTGCCCCGCAACGGATAACGTTCAAAACATTGCACTCCAAGGAAAAATGGCTCGAAACGGATATCAAGATTCCTGTATTCCAGGGTCTGGCCGATACCAAGTACCAAGATCAGCTAAATGACATCATCGAATCCCATGCTTCCAAGGATATCGCCAAATGGGAAAAGGAGGCCTCCGAGGCTGCGGCAAATGAGGAACTGAACGGCTATACCATGCACCCTTATCAGCTGACGATCACCTATGAGCTTACATCGGATGGCACGGACGACAGCCTGATATCCCTTAAGGTCATCACGGAAGGCATGGGAATGAACAATGGCGATCCCCGCGTGGATACGTATAACTTCACGAACGAAGCCGAAGCCCAGCGCGTGACGCTGGAGGACCTGTTCGGGAAGAATTACAAATCGATCGTGGATACGGCGGTCAAAACCGCGATTGCCGCGGATCAGGACCATTACTTCGCGAACGAAGACGGATTTCAAGGCATAGACGCGGAGCAATCCTTCTATGTCGCGGACGGAACAGCCTACATCGTATTCCAAAAATACAGCATCGCCCCAGGATCCACGGGAACGCCGGAGTTTGCCGTGAAGCTGCCGGGTACAGCACCCGAAGAAAAGCCCGTTTCCGCCGTCTTGAAGCCAGGCGCTTACTACAAGGATAACAACGGCAAGATGATGGTTCCCGCGGCCCGCGTGCTGCGTCAGCTCCAATTCGACGTCAAGTGGAACGGCAAGAGCAAAACCGCGGAAATCTCCAAAAGCGCCGTCTGGAGCGCGGTGACGCTGAACAAGGATGCGTACGCTTTGAGTAAAATGGCTCCGCGCTCGCTAGGCGCGTCTCCCGCAATGAAAGACGGCCACGTCTATGTTCCGCTCGCTTTCCTCACGGACATTCTGCAGCTGCAGGCAGACCAAAGCCAATATGGCGACATTACGGTGACGGCAGCACAATAACTATTTTTCACGCAATCAAATCGTTTCTGCTTTCCATAAAGAGCTGGCAAAGTCGGGACAACGGCACAGCAGCATGGCGGCAACAAAAGAGGCCTCTCCAACACGGAGAAGGCCTCTTCTTATTTCAATGAAGGGGGAATTGCCTGACGCGGCTTTCAGTACCCCGTTTTCTGCAATGAATTGGTCAACAATACCCCTCCGCCAAGGCTTCTCCAGCCCTGCCGCCCCATTCATCGTCCATCAAAAATCGGGCTTGGACATACTCTCCTTCACGCACGAAAGTCAGACGGTAATACACCTCTTCATCCTCGCAAATCTCAAAATACAAGGCATACCGCCCTTCTTGCAGCGGAAGCTCGATGACGGCGTCCGACATGACGGATAGCAGCTCCAGCTTGCCAGGATCCAAAACGTCAAACGGCACGACCATTCGGCGCTGCGCGTTCGGGTCTTCCGTGAACGCCTCTGTCAGGGCCAGCTTCACCCAAGCGCCGAAAGCATCGTCAGGAATCGGATCAAAGGTCAGATAACCGGGATGAATGACCGCGCCCTGCTTGATATTGATTTCTCCCCACTGGCACAACTCCTCGTCAAAATCCCGCGAGCGGATTTGAATCTGATGGTGCGAGATGGTGAGATCCACCTCTTGGGTCAATTTTGTATGCTGCATTGTACGGCACCTCGTTTTGAAAAAATTCTATTTAAGCTGCTCCATATGGATCGTGGCCAGCCTGCGCTCTTTATCCACCCGAACCCGCATACTGACGCCCAGCTTCTCCTCGAACAATCGGGTAACATTCAGATACTTATCCTCCACCACGCCCGACCCTCCTTGGCCGTTGGAGCGCGTCATGCCTGCGGTGATAATCTCCTTCACCATATCCCCGTCCGCTTTGGCTGCCGGGTCGTATGTAAATATGGGCTCTATACGGTCATTATAAAAGATGATGTCCTGCCGATATTCCTTTGCGTTCACATACTCTTTCCGGGTCTCGATATAGTCCTTCTCAAGATGGTCATACTGGACCCTCCCCGCCAAGAACGGATTGTCCTCCGAAGCCTCCACCTCGAACTGCCCATATGCCAATTGATACAGCATGTTGAGGTCCGACCCTTCCAGTCTGTAATAGAGCGGGCGCAGCTCCCCCTTCTTATCGGTTGCGGCGAAGCCAGCCAGCAGCGGCCAAGCATCCACTTGTTCACCATCCACATCAACGGCGAGCTGGTATTTGGTCAAGACGACCTCATGCTGAAAAAGCCCATACGTGCGCGCAATAAAATAGCCGGGTGTCAACAACACGGCCGCCACCAACAGGATGACTCCCCAGAGGACCCGTCTGTTGTTCATGCTGTCACCTCCCCTCGCTGGTTCTTCATCCGACTCCTAACACACCGCCTTTAGGCAAAGTTATGGGCATTAGGAGTGGTTCTATGTCTTCTGCTTCAATTAGTAGTCCACTTCTTCAATGTCGGTGCGCAGATTGCGGTTGGACGCCTGAAGCAGCTCCGTGAAGGAAGGCGCGATATAGTAAACAAAATCAGGATCATGCACGTACATGATGATCTGCCCGGACGTTCCCGGCTCAGCCGGATCGAAATCCAGCATCAGATACAATGAGCCGCCCGCCATCGTGGCAAACGGATACCATGCCTTGTGGAACAGGTACGGTTTAATTTCCGGATCCAGCCGCTGTACCTCCTCTGGACCGTAGTACGCATCGAGCCGTTCGTCCCGCTCGCAGAAATATGATTTGATTTCCCTCATCTCATCCAGGCTCATCAGATAGAACGGGGTGTATTCGCCATCTCCCTCGTTACCGGGATAGAGCACGTGAAATGCGTACCCGCTGCCGTCCTTCTTGCTGTAGAACGAACGGAAATCCTCCGGCAAAGCGATCCTCAAATTGCTTCAATCGATCCGAGGCCGCTCCCTCCAATTGTTTATACTCGCCCAGCAGATCCCGAAGATCTTCGGCCACCTTCTCCTCCAGCAGCTGCTCCAGCTCGGTCATCAGACCATCGATGACAGCATTCATATAAACATCCCCTCCGTTTTAGAGCATGTCCGCTCATTCCAAGCGGCAGGCTTTCCCTTTACTAAAAAGTATATAGAACCCGCCCCAATGAAAACAACATGTCCAGCGGCATGCAAAAAAAGGGACAAAATCCCTGTTGAGATGTCCGTTTTTGTTCTTTTATGAAAAAACCCCGGGTATTTTCGCTTCCGGCTGCTGCGCTTGTCATCCATACATAAAAGGCCGATAATGGAAGCAGATTTCGATCACGAAGATAACTTGGAGATGGGGAGGCTAAACGATGGAATACGTCTACTTGGGAAGAACCGGACTTGAAGTATCCCGCTTCTGTCTGGGAACCATGACTTACGGAGATTGGGATTTGGACGAGAAGACCTCGCTCGGCATTATCGACAAGGTGCTGGATTCGGGGATTAATTTTATCGATACGGCAGATACCTATGGCAAGGGTACGAGCGAAGAAATTATAGGCAAAGCCCTTCAAGGACGAAGAGACCGGGTGATCGTCGCGACCAAATTCAAGGTACGGACCGCCGAAGGACCGAACGGAGAAGGCGCCAGCCGTTACCGCATCATGAGACAGGTCGAGGCCAGCCTGAAACGGTTGAATACGGATTACATCGACCTCTACCAAGTGCATAGACCGGATCCTCATACCCCGCTGGACGAGACGCTGCGCGCGCTCGATGATCTGGTTGCCCAAGGAAAGATACGATATATCGGCTGCTCGAACTTCGAGGCTTGGCGTATCGTCGAATCCCTGTGGACCAGCGAGAAAATGAACCTCGAGCGCTTCGTTACCAATCAGCCTTCATACAGCATCTTCAACCGATATATCGAGCAGGAAATCCTGCCGGCTTCACAGCGCCACGGCCTGGCTACGCTGGCCTACTCCCCGCTGGACGGCGGCTGGCTGTCCGGCAAATACCGTGCCGGGCAGCCGCTGCCGGTCAATTCGCGGGGCGAGCGCATGGATTTGGATGCTCCCGGCAACCGTGCCAAACTGGACAAGGTTGAATGGCTCGCCCGGCGTGCAGAGGACAAAGGGATCACACTGGGGCAGTTCGCGCTGGCATGGCTGCTGCAGCGCAGCATCATTCCCGTCGTCGGCATCCGCAGCGAGCAGCAGCTTGCGGACAATCTGAATGCACTGAACGTGCAGCTGACCGAAGAAGATTTGAAGCTGGTGGACGAGGTGTCCCCAAGCCCATACCGGGACTTCTCCCAGGACGGCAGCTTCTGGTTCAATGAACCGCGTGCTTACCGGTTTAAGTAAGCTTAAGCGGGACCCGTAAGGCATCACCAAACCAAAAAAGCTATATTCAATGCTGCACGCCCGGCATCGGTCAATCGATTCCGGGCGTGCAGGCTATGTGGCATCCACAAACTCCAGCCTTCCGAAACGCGAGGGGATATGGTAATTGACCTCTCCGGTGGGGCTCCATGCCTGATATTCCCGGTTTCCTTGGTCGTCCTCGTCAATGCGGTAAAAATTCACGTTCCAGCATCGTCCCTCTTGCGGCGGATTCTGAAAGTTCTGCGCCGGAATGCGAATCTCGTAAACCAAATTTCCCTTACCGTCGTTCTCTACCGTGGTCAGAAGGCCGGTAAGGTCCCACTCGACATCGCTGTCCGTGATCGACTTTTGCCCATCGTTACGGATCCGCGCATCAAATACAACATTGTTCGGGCTCACCTCAAGCTCGATATATTCCAAACCTTCCCCTGCTTCATCCATAAACAGCTCCACGACATCCTGCTCATACAGCGGGTCATCCCGATGCCGATACTCCGAGACGATATGTGAATCCTGGCAAACAAACTGCACGTAGAAGCATTCGGCACTCCAGCAGGCGCGCACCTCCGTCGCTTCCTTCGCGGCAAGCCCGGTCACGGTGTCGCTCAGGGCCACAGCTTCATAGCGGCTCCAATCGACGCTTCCCCGATTCTCTCCCTGTTGAAGGTATATGGCGGGCTTGCATGGGTAAATGGCGGTATAACGCATGATCATCCCTCCGAAACATTTTCAATTGTAGTCATGATATCCTCTATGATAAGTCATACAGATTCGGTTCGCTATTCCGTGGTAAGAATAAAGATCATACGGAAATCCCATCTTTTGTTCTATGCTCCCATAGTGAAAAGAAGCGCATGCTGTGCTACAATAATAAAATTGCAAACTCTAGGGAGGGTTATGGATTCGCCATGCTCATAATTGGTATCGCCGGCGGCACCGGATCGGGCAAAACAACGGTTGCCCGCTCTGTCATTGACCGTCTTGGTTCAGATAAAGTCACGTTTATTTCGCAGGATAACTATTACAAGGATCATAAAGAGCTCAGCTTCGAGGAACGCGAAGCGATTAACTATGATCATCCGTTCGCTTTTGACAACGAGCTGCTCGTCGAGCATCTCGGCATTTTAAAAAGCGGACAACCGGCTTTCGCGCCGGTATATGATTTTACCGCCCATGCCCGCTTCACGGATCAGACCATCGAGCTGAAGCCGAACAACATCGTCATCATCGAAGGCCTGCATGTGCTGTCCGATGAGAATCTGCGCAAGCTGCTTCACATTAAAGTGTTTGTGGATACCGATCCCGATGTGCGCCTGCTTCGCCGGGTCGTACGCGATATTGAGGACCGCGGCCGAACCATCCAGTCGATCCATAATCAATACCTGACAACCGTCAAGCCGATGCATGAGGCGTTCATCGAACCCTCCAAGAAATACGCCGACCTGATCATTCCCGAAGGCGGAGAGAATGAAGTCGGCATTCGCCTGCTCTCCGTCTTGACCGAGAAATATCTGACCGGCGACCGCACGCTGTCGGGCGAATCATAAGACAAGCTTGTACGTCAGCCTTTAGGCATGTTGGCAGAATGAAAAAAGCCCGCGGATCTGTAATGACAGGTCAGCGGGCTTCTTGACGTTGTCCGTTCGCTTACGCGCTAGTAAGCCAGCCTGCTCGTATGGCTTGCATTCTTCCGTTTCCGAGCGTTCTGCGGTCTGTGCGTTCTTTTTCTCCGGAATGTACGTCCGGTGTTTTTGTTCTCCGGAATGTTGCGTTATCCGCATTATCCGCGTTTTCTGCGATTCCTGCGTTTACTGCTTTTCCTGCACTTTCAGCATTCCCAAGTCTCCTGCGTCACCGGTCCCCTCAAAACATTCAGTTCCCGGCGCTTCAGCCGTCATACGCGCGGATCGTAATCCGCAACCACGAGCACGTCCATATGCCTTGAGGATCGCAGCAGGCTCCTGATCCATTTTCGCCGAGCGAACAGCTTCCATCCGTCCATCTGCGGCTGGCCGATAATGAATTGGGTCGCCTTGACCTCGTCTGCTGCGGCGACCAATCGGCCACAACAGGCGCATGCCGGTTCCCTTTTTACCGGCAGCGGCAGCATCGTGAAGGTGCCTCCAAGACGCTCCGTTAACGTCTGAAGCGCCGTCAAGCGCTGCTCGTCGTCATGAGACAGGCTGTCATGACGCTCCAGAGGGAATGCCACATACCAGGCTGCCTTCAGCCGATGGGCGATCCGGAAGCCGCGGCGAATGAGCCGCTCCGCTTGCGGCTCCCTGCCGACCACGACATAGATAATTTCCTCGCGCCGCCACGGCCCCCGAAGCGAGCCGCTGCGCTGCCATGACTCCAGCCTTTCGTCCACATCATCCGCAATCTCCCTTAAGGCAAGCTCTCTTAGGGCGATCAGGTTTCCCGTCTTGAAAAAATGGCTGAGCGCCTGATGAATTTTCTCCTTCGCATAGATGTTCCCATCCTTCATCCGCTGCCGCAGCGACTCCGGCGTCACGTCGACCAGTTGAACCTCATCGGCCGATTGCAGAATATGATCCGGTATCGTCTCGCGGACACGGACGCCTGTAATCTGCTCGACGGCATCATTCAAGCTCTCCAGATGCTGCACGTTTACGGTCGTAATGACGGAGATGCCGGCCGACAGAATATCCTGCACATCTTCATACCGTTTCTTGCGCTTGCTTCCGGGCACATTCGTATGCGCCAGCTCATCCACGAGGACCACGTCCGGCCTCCGGCGAAGGATCTCATCGGTATCCATCTCCTCAAGGCGCGATCCCCTGTAGTCCACCCTTTTTCGCGGAAGGGCCTCCAGATTGCCCACCTGGGACAGCGTATCCTTCCGGCCGTGCGTCTCCAGCAGACCGACGAGAACCGTCAATCCCTTCTTCAGCAGATCGTTGCCTTCCCGCAGCATCGCATAGGTCTTCCCTACGCCCGGGGAGGCGCCGATATATACCTTGAACCGTCCCCGCTTGACCTGCTCAATCTTCTGATCCAGCTCCTGTTCGTTCAAGCGGTGAAACGATTCGGAAGGGAGCCGCAGCGGATGAAGCCGGGCCGGAATGATCCGCTCCCCGTCATGTTCCGCCCGATCCGCCACCATAAAAATATCAATCCCGCGCGTTTTCTTGAGCAGATCCTGAATAATCGAACCCTGCCAAAGCTCTTGCATGCGCGTCTGCTTCGAATGGCCAAGCACAATGCGTGTAACGTGGTGCTCCAGCGCATACTGAACCAGCATGTCAGCGAGCTCCCTCCGGGAACGGAGGGGCAGCTCCTCCAGCTTGGCGCCGATCCGCACCGCGAGCTTCGCCATGGAGCGCTTAAAGGCGGCCTGTTCTTTCGTAAGCTCTACTTCCGGCTTCACAAACGTAACAGCCAACAGTTCGCCGTTTAAACGCTTCGCGATCTGCTGCCCGCGCCGCATATAGATGGAACCGTTCCAATGGTATTGGGTGGACACCAGTATTCGCTCATCGGCTCCCGATGGGCCGACGAGTCCCTGTTCTTTGCGGTACCGCTCCAGGGAATGGCTCACGCCTTCGGCAACGAGGCGGAGCGTCAACTCCCGGAGCACCGCCAGATTGCCCTGCTTCCATAGGCTGCCGTCTCCAAGCAGGCCGCCTTGTGCCCGTTCCAGCATCGTTTCGGGCGTTACGTCAATAAGCACCACTTCGTCGGCGCTCTCCAGCGTATCGGCCGGTACCGTATGGCTGGCTTTAATGCCCGTCAGCTTGGAGGCAATGTCCTGCACATCCTCAAGCTCATACACGTTGACCGTTGTGATGACGCTGATTCCGCGGCTTAACAGGAATCGGATATCATCCAGCCGCGCAGCATGCCGCGCTCCCTTCCGGTTGCGATGGGCAAGCCCATCGACAAGCACTACCTCAGGGTTGCGCTGCACCAGCAGATCAAGATCAAGATCCTTCTTCTCTACGCCGTCCTCCATCCAATGAATGCTGGGCACCCGTTCCAGATCACGGACCTGCTCCACCGTTTCCGGCCGCTGCATCGTGGATACCGCGCATATGACGACATCGATGCCTTGCAGCCTCAAGGTCTGCCCTTCTCGAAGCATATGATAGGTTTTTCCCGATCCGCTCACAGCCCCGATATATACCTTGAGCCGTCCCTGATGGAGCTTGGAAATCGACCTTAAGAGCTCCTCCGGCGATTTTCTCCGAAAGGGATCCATGATCAGTCAAGGTTAAGAAGCTTTTGGAGCCCCAGATTCAGCTTCAACACATTCACGCGCGGTTCACCGAATACGCCCAAATCCCGTCCCTCCGTATGCTCCTTTACCAGCTGATCAAGCTCTGCTTCCGCAATTCCGGTTTGCTTGCTGATCCGCGGAATCTGAATATACGCGGCCTGCGGCGATAGGTGAGGATCCAACCCGGAGCCGGAATTCGTTACCAGATCGATCGGCACCTCGCTCACCGGAACGTCCGGGTTGTTCTCCGTCCACGCTTCAATTGATGCCTTCGTTCGTTCAATCAAATCCGGGTTGGAAGGGGCATAGTTATTGCTGCCTGAGCCGGCCCCGTTGTATTCAATGCTGGACACCCTGCCGTGAAAATATTGCGGCTCCGTAAAGTCCTGGCCGATCAATTCCGATCCGACCACCTTTCCGCCCCGATCCGTGACCAAACTGCCGCCGGCTTGCTTCGGCATGAGCAGGTGCGCCGCTCCCGTCGTGACCAGCGGATAAAGAATTCCGCATAACACGATAAATACAAGACTTGTTCTCAGGGCCATGCCCAGCGAGACACGGGCCGCGCCCACCCCAGCGAGAGGGGCCGGCGATGATTTCTGCAATGGCTTATTCATGGTTCCTCGATCCCTTCTTTCATATTTTCCTCAAATAGCAGCCTCCGGGATATCTCGATAGGACGGCTGCTGTTTCCGGCCTAAATCCAGAGATGCACGATCATATCGATCAGCTTAATCCCGATGAACGGCACGATCACGCCGCCTAATCCGTAGACCAGCACATTGCGCTGCAGCAGCTTCGACGAGCTCATCGGCTTATAGGCCACACCCTTCATCGCAAGCGGAATCAGCAGCGGAATGATAATGGCATTAAAGATCAGCGCCGACAGAATCGCCGACATGGGAGAACCCAGTCCCATGACGTTCAGAACGTTCATGCTAGGAATAGCAGCCGCGAACATCGCCGGAATGATGGCAAAATATTTGGCGACGTCGTTCGCGACGCTGAAGGTGGTCAGCGCGCCGCGCGTCATCAGCAGCTGCTTGCCGATGGCAACCACCTCGATAATCTTCGACGGATCCGAATCCAGATCCACCATATTGGCCGCTTCCTTGGCTGCGGTGGTACCGCTGTTCATCGCCAGCCCGACATCGGCCTGGGCCAGCGCCGGGGCATCGTTCGTCCCGTCCCCGGTCATCGCCACCAGCTTGCCTTCGGCTTGTTCTCGGCGGATGACGGCAATCTTATCCTCGGGCTTGCTCTCCGCGATGAAATCATCGACGCCCGCTTCACGGGCAATCGTCGCCGCGGTGAGCGGGTTGTCGCCCGTGCACATAATCGTCTTGATGCCCATCCGGCGCAGCTGGTCAAACCGTTCCTTCATGCCCGGCTTCACGGTATCCTTCAAGTAGATCAAACCAAAGATGCGGTTATCCACGGCGACCGCAAGCGGGGTTCCCCCCTCTGTGGCGATGGCGTCGCTATTTGGCGACAAATCCGAAGGGATGGGGCCTCCTTGCGACTGCACCCACGCCTTGACGGCATCCACAGCGCCCTTGCGGACTTTCCGGCCATCCCTCAGGTTCATGCCGCTCATCCGGGTCTCCGCCTTAAATCCGATGAATTCCGCCCCATCCGCCATGCCCTCATCCACTGCGAAACCTTCCTTCCTCAGCAGCTCCAACACCGACCGTCCTTCCGGCGTCTCATCCTGCAGCGAGCTCACCGCGGCCCACTGGGACACCGATGCCAGCGACTCGCCGCCGACGGGAATCAACCGGCTGGCCATCCGGTTACCAAACGTAATGGTACCCGTCTTATCCAGAATCATCGTGTTGATGTCACCGGCGGCCTCAACCGCTTTGCCGGACATCGCCAGCACGTTGAACTGCGTTACCCGGTCCATGCCGGCAATCCCGATCGCTGACAGCAACCCCCCGATCGTGGTCGGGATCAGACATACCAGCAGCGAGATCAGCACCGGAACGGTCAACTCGATGCCAAGATACTTCGCGATCGGTGCCAGCGTCACAACCACGATCAGGAAGATCAGCGTTAAGACGATCAACAGCGTATTCAGCGCAATTTCGTTTGGCGTCTTCTGCCGGGAGGCCCCTTCGACCAGCGAGATCATCCGGTCGATAAACGATTCCCCCGGATCGCTTGTAATCCGGATGCGGATCGTATCGCTGACAACCCGGGTCCCCCCCGTGACCGAGCTGAAATCGCCGCCGGCTTCTTTAATGACGGGGGCGGATTCCCCGGTAATCGCCGATTCGTCAACGGATGCAAGGCCCGCAATCACTTCCCCGTCCCCGGGAATCATCTCGCCCTGCGCGACCATCACGATATCTCCTTTGCGCAGAGCCGTGGACGACACGGATTGTACCCCGCCGTTCTCCATCACTTTGCGAGCCGTCATTTCCTGCTTCGACTGCTTAAGGGAATCGGCCTGCGCCTTGCCGCGCCCTTCGGCAAGCGCCTCTGCGAAGTTTGCGAACAGCAGCGTGAACAGCAGGATGACGAACACGGTCAGGTTAAATCCGATACTGCCCTCGGTACCGAAATAGGACGGAAATATCGTCATAAGCAGCACAACCAGAGTCCCGGCCTCCACGACAAACATGACCGGATTTCTCATCATCAGGACGGGATTCAGCTTCGTGAAGCTGTCCTTCAGCGCCTGACGGACCATCTCTTGGGACATCGCTTTTTTTCTCGTATTATTCATGGTAATAGGCCACCTTTTCTATTTAACGAATCGTCAGATGCTCGGCAATCGGTCCCAGCACCAGCACAGGCAGGAAGGTCAAGGCACCGATGATCAGGACCACCGCGATGAGAATGCCGGCAAAAAGCTTATTATCTGTCCGGAACGTTCCGAGCGTCTCGGGAACCCACTGCTTCCGCATCAGAGAGCCGCCCACCGCCAGCAGGGCAATCATCGAAATATAGCGCCCGATCAGCATGACCAGTCCGGTGCTGATGTTCCAGAACGGCGTGTTATCCGCAAGGCCCTCAAACCCGGAGCCGTTATTGGCAGCGGATGACGTGTATTCGTAAAGCACCTGCGAGATGCCGTGAAAGCCCGAATGGGCAATGCCCGCCTGTCCCGCATCCGTCATGAGCGCGAGCGCCGTCGGAGCAAGGATGATCAATGGGTGTACCAGAATGACAATCGCGATCAGCTTCATCTCCCGGGCCTCGATTTTTCTGCCGAGAAATTCGGGGGTACGGCCAACCATAAGACCGGCCAGGAACACCGCCAGGATCGCGTACATGAGCATGTTCATCAGCCCGACGCCTTTTCCGCCAAAAACGGAATTCAGCATCATCAGGGACAACGGCGAAATCCCGCCGAGCGGCGTGAGCGTATCATGCATGTTGTTGACCGACCCGGTCGTGGCCGCAGTTGTCACCGTCGTAAACAGGGAGGATTGGGCGATCCCGAACCGGACCTCCTTGCCCTCCATGCTGCCTTGCGAGGCGTCGATGCCCAGCTGGTTTAATGCCGGGTTGCCGTTGGTTTCCGCGGCATAGTTCAAGGACAGGAAGCCGATAAACAAGGTCATCATTACCGAGAATATGATCCAGCCCTGCTTACGGCTCTTCGCGAACAAACCAAATGTGTAAGGAAGCGCCGCCCCGAGACTCCACATGGACAGAATCTCGATCACATTGGTCAGCGGGGACGGGTTCTCGAACGGATGCGCCGAGTTGGCCCCCATAAAACCGCCCCCATTGGTGCCCAGATGCTTGATCGATTCGAGCGCAGCCACCGGACCCACCGCTATTTGCTGCTCGCTTCCTTCCAGCGTCGTGACGCTGAGCGTAGGCTTCAGGGTCTGCGGCACCTGCAGCGCCACCAGCACCATCGCAATGATGAAAGCAGCCGGAATGAATACCCGGGTATGCGCCTTAACGAAGTCCTCAAAAAAGTTGCCGACGGTCGTGCCCTTGCTGGTCACCGCCCGGATAAAAGCAATCGCCACGCACAGCCCGGTCGCCGCGGACGTAAACATCATCATCGTAATGACGGCCATCTGGGCCAGATAAGACAATCCCGACTCCCCGCTGTAATGCTGAAGATTCGTATTGGTCATGAAGCTGATCATCGTATTGAACGACAAGATCGGTTCCATATGGCCGATGCCGTTCGGGTTCAGCGGCAGCACCTTCTGCAGCCGCAGAATCAAGTAGCCCGCCGCAACCAGCACGATATTCGTTAACACAAAGCTGACGGCATATCCTTTCCATGTCATCCCCTTGCGTTCTTTCAAGCCGATCAGAGCAAAGATCGGTTTCTCCGCCCAGGAGAACCATCTGTCCGTTCCATTGCTTTCATAACGAAACACCTGATATAGATAAGTTCCCAGCGGCTTGACCAGCAGCACTAGAACGAGTATAACGATGGCAATTTGTAAAATGCCCATGACGATGCCTTCCTCCTTCAGCCGTTTCCCTAGAATTTTTCAGGGTGAATCAGCGCATAAATCAAATAGAGAAAAATAAAAATCGTGAATATCAACATGATCATCACGGCTGATCAGCCTCCGGTTCCGAAACCACGCGCCCGCACCAGGACATAAACAGCATGAGCAGTCCGTAGGTTCCTCCCAAAATGAGCACCATAACTAAATCCTGCATGAATGTAACCTCCCCTAACTCTTGTGGCGTCAGTCCAAACGCTTAGCTCATAACGGATGCCATCAGAAAGGACACCTGATGATGATTCGTATGAAGCACCACATCGGCACCCAGCCCTTTGTATATCAAGCGCGGATTGCCGGAATGGGTGATCACGTAAATCGACTCCGAGGTCCATGTCCGGCAGATCCGCAAGTAGCGGCAGCACAGATTCAAGCTGCTTTCGAACAGAAACACCTTGCTGACGGGAAACTCGGGAATGATCCAGGTCTGCTCGTCTCTTGTATCAATCAAAATGATGGGTTTGCAGCCCAGTTCTCGCAGCCTCTGCTGCTCAGCCCGGTTGTTGGCTATAGCCGCAAACGGAACACGTTTGTGAATCAGCTGGCGGACGAATTCCTCCCCGGCCTTGTTCGGCGCGGATACCAGGATGAATTCCTGTGGTTTCTCCATCTTCGTTTCTCCTACTAAGGTCAGAAAGAGAAGGCAACAACAAAGAAGCCTGCGGAAAGAGAAGAACTCTTCCCGCAGGCTTCTTACAGGACACGGTGAAATACACCGTGGCCCAAGTCCACGACAATCGTTGCCTCTCTCGATACGCTTACGAGGTTAGCTGACGGATTCGGGCGTGAGAGTCGCCCTACCCATAGACCGTTATCTTGTCTACAGGATTCACCCCAGAGAGATCAGGTTCATCTCCCGACTGGTTCCCCCGTACCTTTTCCATTCAAGGACTCAGCGAAAATTAATAACGAGTAGCATGTTATTCTATTAGCCATTGACTTGTCATCCAGACTGGGCATAACAGCACAGCAACAGGAGGTTCACGCGGTGAGAGTCGCCTCTACCTTCAAATCTCAGCAAGGCCCATGGTGCCTTCGCCATCGATCCATAAAGGCTTAGGGGCAGCTCTCACACTGCCTTTAGACCTTCATGAAACGGCTGCCCGTATGCCTTGGTCGTTGATGACCGTCAATTCATAGTTCGTATCATACGTCCGGCCCCGCAGGATGTAAATGTGAGCAAAAACACATCTAGCGTTATGTCGAACAGGAACCAAGCAGTATTTCGTCTTTATCTTCCGAATACTGCTCTATACTATGTATTTCTCTTGTTTTCTCTTATTTATCGCAATCCAACGAGATACCGAGATTTTGCCACGATAATAGATGACACGGCCGATTGTACGCGTTTTCTTTTACCGTTTTCATCACATTTCGGAATCTATTCGTCCCATACGGTCATTTACTTTTCGTTTCCTCCGGCGTATGATTCATCCATCTATCCGAAACACGTGATACGCCGAGCTCCCGACAGACCGGGAGACGGGGGAACCAAAGTCACCAGTCTTCGATTGGTGAATGGGGTGAATCCGCTGCGCCTAGGATCGAAGGGCCCAGCGGTAGGGTGCTCTCAGTCCGAATCCGTCAGCTAACCTCGTAGGCGCGTTGTTGAGAGAGAATACCATCCAAGCTTTGGCATAGCGGCCGCTGAATTGGGGCTCTAACCATAAATAGGCCTGGAGAGCGGGGTTTCTCTGCTCACCAGGCCTATTTGCCGTGCATATAACATTCTTATAAAGGAGCGTAGATCAAATCATGACGAAACTCATCGAGGCAGCGCTTACACCCGTCATCGAAACCGCAGTGCCTGCATTAGGTGAAGAGACTATCGGCCATATGGAGATATTTCGTTTCGACCGAGGCTCGGCCGAACGCTTTATCCCATGGAGCGATCATGGCTGGAACTGCGGCTTGTTCAAAGTCAGCTGCAAAGACGCGGCAGGATATGTCGAATATGCCCTGCCAAGCACGAGAGAATTTTCGGACCTGGTCCGCTGGGCATCCGTCTTCTCAAGGCTGAGAGGCATGTCCGTGACTGAGGCCATTCGCTATGCCCGAAAGCAGCAGCAGTGGGGACCCGCACGGATGCAACTTGCTGTATCGGCCCTCGCCGATCTGGAGATCAACCTGCATCGGCACATCACCCGAGAGCGGTTAGGCGGACTGCCGCTGGAGCGCTCCTTCCTTATGAATTGCTCGGAGGCGTATTATCATTTCTAGGGGCAGCAGCTACAGAGAGCCACTGTCCCCGTTTCCTTTGGATTGGGCACTTCTAAGCAGCCTGATGTTTTTTGAAACCATGAAGAACCCCGTCAAAAAGCCACTTATTTCACCAGGCATTTTGACGGGGTTCTGCAATCGGATCCCGCTCACTTGAACATATTTTTGAGCACCATCATCAGGTTGGCCGGCTTCTCTGCCAACCTCCGGGTGAAATACGGGTACCACATCGTTCCATAGGGCAAATAACACCGGATACGGTAGCCGTCCTGCGCAAGCGCTGCTTGATCGTTCATCCGCAGTCCATACAGCATCTGAAATTCATAGTCCTGTTTGTCTATGCGGCTCTGCTCGGCAAATACCTTCACCCAGTCGATGATGTTGTCATCATGCGAGGCAATCGCGACGTAGGCTCCTTGGTCGAAATGCATTTTGACCAATTTCTTGTAGTTGTCAATGACCTCCCGCTTCTGCTGAAAGGCGATGGTTCCCGGCTCTTTGTACGCGCCCTTTACCAGCCGCAGATTAACGCCGGCCCTTAACAGATTCTTCACGTCCTCCTCCGTACGGAACAAGTAGGCCTGCATCACGGTCCCCACATTGGTCAGCCCCTCCTTATGAAGGCGGAGCGTCATATCGATGGTTGCCTGGGTATACGGCGAATCCTCCATGTCCAGGCGAACGAAGTTGCTGTGCTCTTTAGCCTTTCTTACCACCGACCTGATGTTTTCGTAAGCCTTCTCGGGGTTCAGGGCCATGCCCATTTGCGTCGGTTTCAAGGATACGTTCGATTGCACTTCGCGCCTCGCAATCCCTTCCACCAGCTTCAAATATTCCTCCCGGTACCCGGCCGCTTCATCCAGCGTCGTAATGCCCTCCCCTAAATGATCCAGCGTAACGAGAATGCCTTTCGCGTTCAGCCTCTCGATTTCGTCCAGCGCCTCATCCAAGGTATCGCCGGCAATGAATCGGCCAGCCAATTTCCGACCGTACTTGATAGACAGCCATTTCACGAGTTTATTGCCGGACACCGTCAGGATCACTTTACGGTACAGCTCGGTTCCGTCCATGCGCGCGCCCCCTTTGCAAGGTAAACCAAAATGCACTCTATCTAACTCATATGCAAAAATCATGACGGCATGCAGGAAGACATACATATTTAAATAGAGGTTTTCACCAGGAGATCCTAACCATGCCACCATGACGATCCGCAGATGGACCATTGGCCTGAAGCTTCGATTCATATCATGTTAAGGAGGGGCCTCCCCATGCGAGCACCTTTTCGGAACGAACCATTTATGGACTTCAACAACGAGTGGAACAACAAGTTATACGATGCGGCGTTATCCGGGGTCGAAGCCGAGCTTGGCCAATCGTACCCCTTGGTTATCGGCGGTGCCAAAATCCATACGGAGTGTACCGCAAAGTCGGTCAATCCGTCGCGCAAGCGCCAAGTCATCGGCGTCGTGTCCCAAGCGGATACCGAGCTTGCCGAGCAAGCCATTCAGACGGCGGCGCGTACTTTTGAGACGTGGAAGCACACCGAGGCGAACGAGCGGGCACGCTACCTGTTCAAGGCCGCGGCAATCATGCGGCGGCGCAAGCTGGAGTTCTCCGCGCTGATGACCCTCGAAGCCGGCAAGACGCGTGCCGAAGCGGACGCGGATACGGCCGAAGCGATCGATTTCATGGAGTTCTATGCACGCGAAATGCAGCGCCTGAGCGCGCCCCAGCCGCTGACGGTCCACGAGGAGGAAGAGAATCATCTCGATTACATCCCGCTTGGCGTCGGCATCGTCATTCCGCCTTGGAACTTCCCGCTCGCGATTATGGCCGGTATGACTACGGCGGCCATCGTCTCCGGCAACACCGTTGTGCTGAAACCGGCGAGCACCACCCCGGTCATAGCCGCCAAATTCGTGCAGCTTCTGGAAGAAGTCAGCCTGCCTCCGGGTGTCGTTAACTTCCTGCCTGGTCCGGGTCAGGAAGTGGGCGACTATTTGGTGGATCACCCTTTGACCAGGTTTGTCAGCTTTACGGGTTCCCGCGACGTTGGACTGCGAATTCAAGAGCGTGCGGCCAAAACGCAGCCGGGGCAGCGATGGATCAAGCGCGTCATCGCCGAAATGGGCGGGAAAGACGCCATCATCGTGGACAACGAAGCCGATTTGGACCTTGCTGCGGATGCGATTACCGCTTCGGCCTTCGGCTTCTCCGGCCAGAAATGCTCCGCCTGCTCCAGAGCCATCGTGCATAAGGACGTTTATGATACCGTGCTGCAGAAGGTCATCGAGCGCTCCAAGAAGCTGGTGATCGGAAGCCCCTCCCATGCCGAGGCTCAGGTAGGACCCGTCATCGACGATAAGGCGTACCGTAAAATTCTCGACTATATCGAAATCGGGAAAAGCGAAGGCAAGCTGGTACTTGGCGGATTTCCGGGCGATCCGGAGGGGTATTTCATTCAGCCTACGATTTTTGCGGATGTGGACAGCACTGCCCGTATTTCCCAGGAGGAAATCTTCGGCCCGGTGGTGGCCTTCACAAAGGCAGCCTCCTTCGACGAAGCGATTCAATTCGCCAATAATACCGATTATGGGCTGACCGGCGCGGTGATCTCGAACAACCGCGCGCATCTGGAGCAGGCACGGCGCGATTTCCATGTCGGCAACCTGTATTTGAACCGGAAATGCACCGGCGCCTTGGTGGGCACCCACCCGTTCGGCGGCTTCAATATGTCCGGAACGGATTCCAAAGCCGGCGGCCGCGACTACCTGCTCTTGTTCACGCAGCCGAAGGTGGTGTCGGAACGGTTCTGAATACGGCATGCCAAAAAAACCTCTCCATGATCATGGAGAGGTTTTTACTGTACCTTGTTTTGTCGGCATTATGCCCTGGCTTTGCCCTTCATCTCCCGGACCACCTTGCCTTCGAAGGATTGGTTCATCCAGTAGGCAAGATGAATGCCTTCTTCGCTGAAGGTGCATTCCGTCGTTAAGTAGAACGGCGTCTCGGTCAGCCTGACGGTCAGCTGCAGCGTCCGGTCATCCTTCCAGGTCATGGAGGCAGCATACGCTTGATCCGTCATCATGATCAGCTTCGTGGTTCCCGACTTCCACTCGCTCCGGCCAAGGGCAATCGAGTTGACGCCATGTTCCCCCGTAAGCTCCATCACCCCGCCATCCTCTTCAAACCGGACGGAGAACGAATGCAGCTTCTCCTCGTTCTCTTCGAGATCATAGACGATCCCGGATACGTCCTTCTCCATCGGAGATAAAGCCCTCTCGCTTGGCGGATCCAGCTTAAGCGCTTGCAGCGTTCCGGCAAGGGATGAGGCCGCGTCCGCATCGGCCGGCAGCGGATCTGCTCCCATCGCCGGCAGCAAATGCTCCCATACCTCATTCAGCACGGCCTGCATATCTCCAAGGCCGGAGGTAATCGCCAGGACTGCATCCTGCTCCGGGATCACGATGCAGAATTGTCCGAACGCGCCGTCGCCGCGGTATGCTCCGTGGCGGCACATCCAGAATTGATAGCCGTATCCTTCGGTCCAGTCCGAAGAGGAATCCGCAGGTCCGTTGGATATCTGCTTGGAGGTCGCTTCTTCAATCCAAGCCTCCGGAATCAGGCGCCGGCCATCCCATTCTCCCTTCTGAAGATAGAGCTGGCCAAACTTGGCGATGTCCTCGGTCTTCAGCTTAAGACCCCAGCCGCCGGTGTTGATTCCCTGCGGGCAGCTTTCCCATGCAGCCCCCTGAATGCCGAGCGGTTCGAACAGACGGGGCTGCAAATAATCCAGCAGCGTAATGCCGGTGACCTTCTGCAGAATGGCCGAGAGCATGTACGTCGCTGCGCTGTTATATACAAAGTGGGTTCCAGGTTCATGCTCGACTGCTTGCTTGAAGAAATCATCCACCCAATTATCGGACTGGATGGCAGGCTCCTGGGCATGTCCCGTGCCCATGATCAGCAAGTCGCGTATCGTCATCGCGGACAGATTCGGGGACGGATCCTCCGGTTTATTTTCCGGGAAAAAGCCGATCACCCGATCCTCCAGCGTAATCCGGCCCTCCTGGACCAGGAGTCCAATCGCGGTAGAGGTAAAGCTCTTGCTTAGCGAGAACAGCATATGCGGTTTGTCCGCGTCGTACGGCTTCCACCAGCCCTCCGCGACGGAATGCCCGTGCCGAACCAGCATGAAGCTGTGCAGTTCAAGCTCCTTCTCCTGAATCGAGCCGATAAAACGTTTGATCGACTGAGATGAGATTCCTTGGTTTTCGGGGGTACTTCTTGGCAATAATCGAACCGTGTTCGTGTTCATCCTATTCCGCCTCTCCCTGTATAACAAGATAAATTCATCATGACCCTTCCATTATACACCAGATATCGGCGCCGCTTCATCATATCGCACGGCACGGAAGCCCCAACGTTCGCTAATCTCGTTCAAGTCCTCCCGAGCAAGGAAAACGGCCTCCTGATCACGCCCTCGTGCCAGCTCCTCCCCATCCACTTGAGCATTGCCGCACTGCACCATTTCCTCCGAATACAGCGCCGGATGGGACAGGAAGAAGTACTGTTCGTCCGTCAGGCCGCCAAGCACCCTTTCAAACGACTCGGCTCCGTCCGGAACGCCGCCAGGGAAAAAGTTGTAGTAATATCGGTGGTTGATGAGCCCCTTCGCTTCCATCCAGCGGTCCAGCTCCTCTTGCAGCCCGGGAATGAAGCGCTCGGGCAGCATATGGGAATCCGCGTAAGAAATGTTGAAGCCAGCCGCAGTCAGTTTATCCAGCTGCGCTTCGCACTCCATAAGGATCTCCTGCAGCGAAGGCGGATGATGTTGAAACAAGCTCGGGTCCTGATAGAAGTACCCGGCCCGATCGACAAGCGAAGGAACCTGTTCCTTCGCGGCAACAGGTCCCCAGCGTACATTATCCCATTCGGCGTTCAGCGTCATATGGAAGCCGAAGCAGATGTCCTTGCGATGCGCCAGCAGCTGTGCGGCCTCGGCAAGATAAGGACCGGGCGCCATAATGGACACATTTTTGATGAATCCGGCCTCAACGGTCCTGGCAATCGCAGCATTGGCGGAACGGCTGGAAGCATAATCGTCGGCTCTCGTAATGATCCGCCTCATTTCACAGCACCTGCGGCAATCCCTTTGATAATGTATTTCTGTGCGAAAACGTAGAAAATGACAACCGGGATGATCGTCAGCGTCAGGCCGGCCATCGCCTGGTTCCACACGATCGTGAATTCTCCGAAGAAATAGAAGGTCGAGAGCGGGATTGTCCGCAGCCCTTTGTCCGACAGCGTCAGCGATGGAAGCAGATAGTCGTTCCACAGCGCGATGACGTTCAGGATCGCGATGGTCACGCTGATGTTCTTCAGCAGCGGGAACACGATCCGCCAGAACACGCCCAGCTTGGAGCAGCCGTCAAGCGTAGCCGCCTCCTCCAGCGCGACGGGCACGGATTTGATGAACCCGTGGTACAGGAAGACCGCCATACTGGACGTAAAGCCGACGTTCATATAGATCAAGCCCTCATGGGTGTTGAGCATCGGAATGTGCAGATTGGTGCGAATCCAGTCCATCACCTGCATCAGCGGCATCATCAGCGTCTGGAACGGAATCAGCATGGTCGCCACAAACGTGAAGAAAATGACTTTGCTCAGCTTATTGTCCGTCCGTACCAGCATCCATGCCGTCATGGAGGCGAGCACGATGACGATGATCACCGAGATGACGGTGACATACAGCGAGTTACCTAGTGCCGTGAAGAAATTCATCTTCTCCATCGCGGATTTATAATACTCAAAGCTGAAGGAAGAAGGCAGCGCAAGCGCATTCTCATACAGCTCGGCACGATCCTTAAAGGAGTTGATCAGCATGATGAAGACAGGAGACAAGAAGACCAGCGAGGCGAGGAACAGCAGGATATCGAGCAGCCATTTGCCTGATTTCTTCATTACATCTGCACCTCTCTTCTCTTCGTGATGATGACTTGCGTCAGCGTGAGTCCGGCCACAATCAGGAAGAAGATGATCGCTTTCGCCTGACCTAATCCATAATTACCGTAAGCGAAAATTTCGTTGAAAATATTCATCGCAAACATCTCCGTCGCATTGCTCGGACCGCCCTTGGTCAACGACAGGTTCACGTCATAGATTTTGAACGCCCCGGACAGCGTCAGGAACAGACAGATCGTGAACGAAGGCATTAACAGCGGGAACACGATGCTCTTCAGTCGCTGCCACAGGTTGGCGCCATCGACCTTCGCCGCTTCCATCAGTTCATCCGGAATCCCCTGGATGCCCGCGATGTAGATGATCATCGTATAACCTGCCAGCTGCCAGGTGAATACCGCAACGATCGCATACAGCGCAAACTGCGGATGCAGCAGCCAGTTAAAGAACACGCTGTCGAATCCGGTCTTCTCGCCCAGGAAGCTGAACGCATCCGTAAAAATAAACTGCCAGATGTAACCCAGAATCAGGCCGCCGATCAGGTTCGGCATGAAAAACATCGTCCGCGCCGCATTTCTCGAGCGGAGCTTTGTCGTCACCAGCAGCGCAAAGCCCAGTCCCAGTACGTTGACGCATACCAGCGCGAGCAGCGTGAATTGAACCGTATGCCAAGCCGATGACAGGAATCGGTCGTCCTGGAACAGCTGAACGTAATTGTCGAACCCTACGAATACTTTCGGATTCGCCGGAATGCCGTCCCAATTGACGAAGGAGTACACGATCCCGATAATGAACGGGATGATGACCACGGTCGTGAAAATAAACAGAAGCGGCACCGTAAACAGGGCAAACCAGGCTTTATCCTTTCTTTTGCTCATAATCCATACCTTCTTTCCGTTCCGGATGATTCCCGCAAGGCGGCATCAAACCTTGAAGTCGTGTTAGAAAAAACAAAAGCCTAACGCTCATCATCAGAACGTCTGAGGCTAGGCTTTCGTTTTCATGGAATTGTGATGTCAGATGATTGCCTTTCGGCTTCAATTAGATTACTTCGATGCTTTCGCCCATACTTCATCGAGTTTCTGCAGGAACTGCTCGCCTGTCATGCCCGGATTCATGAAGTACTCCTGCGTAGCCGGAGCCAAATCGTTGGTGATGATACCCGATGGGAAGTAGTTCAGCGCCCAAGTGATCGTCTCGCCCTTCGTGGTTGCTTCGTGCACCGCTTGAGACAACGGATCCAGATCGCCTGCTTCAATGTTCGTTAAAGCCGGGATGAATTTGAAATCGTCCACAATGGCCTTCTTGCCCGTCTCGCTCGTGAAGAGCCAGTTCAGGAAAGCGTTTGCGGCTTTGACTTCCTCAGCGTCCGCCTGATTGTTGACGACCCAGTAGCTGGCTACGCCTACGGCGATCTTATCGTTGCCGGCGAGCGGGAACGGCATCATGCCGACTTTGGAGCCGAAATCGCCGAAGTCCGCAAGCATGGAATAACTCCAGTTGCCCTGATGCACCATAGCCGTTTTTTCCGTTGCAAAGTCGCCCATCTGGCTATCGTATTTCACTTCCAGCGGATTCTTGGTGTTGGCCTTGATGGCATCCATGAATTTCGCCCATTCCTGGAACTCCTTCGTGTCGGCCATCTTCACTTCGCCCTTGTTCAGCTGGTCGATGAAGGCCAGCGGATCGGATTGAAGCGCAAACGGCGTGTTGATGATGTGTCCGATCAGGAAGTAAGCCTCCTGGGACAGGCTCAAACCGTTCTTGCCGTCAGCCTTCAGCTGCTCCAGCGTCTTGGTGAAGGAGTCCAGGTCCTTCATGTTGGCCGGATCCACCAGATCCTTGTTATATACGAGACCGAAGCCTTCTACGCCGTACGGAACGCCGACGGTCTTATCTTCGACCTTCAATTCCATGTCGGGCGCAATGTTCTTAACATACTCTTCACCGCTCAAATCGGAAAAATAGGACTTCAGCTTCTCGGACTCGGGTCCAGGAGCCACGCTGAATATCGTTGGGCCCTGGTTGCTGCTGAGCTTCGCCACCAGCTGCTGCGAATAAGCATCGCCCGCGGCACCCCATACCTCAACCTCGTTGCCGGTTTCTTCTTTATAGGTTTTAACCAAGGCTTCAAGAGGTTCCGTAATTTCGACTTTCGATTGGAAGAGGGTTATCTTCTTCAGCTTATCTCCCCCATCTCCTCCGGCTGCTGCTCCAGAATCTTTGTCAGATGTACCGCCGCAGGCCGCGAGTGTCGCAACCAAAGCCGTTGCCGTAAGTATGCTCAATACCTTTTTTACTTTTTTCAAGTGACACGCCTCCCCCTCAAGGACTCTATAAAGTAAAACGTTTACAAACCCATCATAGGGCGGTTTACCTAGAATGTCAATAAAAAATGTACACGTTTTCATAAAAATACTAAGTAAAAAAACTAGTAAAATATATGATATTTTACTAGCTGTAAAAATAAAGTTTATCTCACCGATTTTCTCCACTGGATCGTGGCATTCAGTTTAAAGGGCTCCCTGCCCGTCGTGCCCTTGATCATCTCGAGCAGCTCCTTCGCCGCCAAATAACCGCTTTCATAACGCGGGATCGCAATGGTCGTCAAGCCGGCCATCGCCGCCGCGTCCGAATTATCGAAGCCGGTGATCGATATGTCCTCCGGCACCCGTATGCCGTTCTCCTCCAAAGCTTTGATTGCGCCCAGAGCCATATTGTCGTTAGCGCAGACCAGCACTTCCGGCAATGCGTTGCTAAGGATCAGGATCTTGGCCGCCTGATATCCGCTTTCCTCGCTGTAATCGCCATGGAAGTAATTCCGCCTGTCAAACGCGATGCCATTCTTCGAAAGCGTATCCATAAATCCGGCGAAGCGTTCCTTATGATCCAGGGTAAACTCCAGTCCGCCAATGTATCCAAAGGTTCTGAACTGTTTATCCACCAGCGCCTGGACCATTTCGCACATCACGGGGTAATTGTCCACGATCACGCTTTTGGTATTGGCATACTCGTTATCGATAATCCGGTCCATGAGAACGACGGGGAACTGCGGCGTGGCTACCGAGACTAAATATTCGTCCGTCATGTTCCGGTCGAGGCTTATGGTACCGCTTGCAAACTTGCTGCGCATAAAATTGGTGCTGGATTTATTCGTGCAGATGATGAGGTCGTATCCATTCTCCGTGAGGCAATGGCTGATCCCCTTGATGATTTTTAAATAATAATCGCGATCAAAGTCGCTGAAGACGAATATAATCGTGTTGCTTTTATCGGATTTGGTTGACTTATGCGGAAAATAGCCGTGCTCCGAGCATAACCTCAGCACCCGCTCCCTCGTCTCCCGCCCCACGTTCTTGCGCCCGTTCAGCACGTTGGACACCGTCGACACCGAGACCTCCGCGAGCTTTGCAATTTCCTTCAAACCACTCATGAATCCTATCCCCTCTCCAAAGGCGTTAGTAAATTTAATATAACATGGATTTATTTTTAATAAAATTTACTTATTTTGCTGGGACAAGATTTTTCTTCGATTTTCCCCTTGTCATAACTTATCGTGATACCTGCTCAAGCCAGAAAACCTTTGCTTGTCATGGCAAAAAGCAGGCCGCACGAATGCATCGTCGCGACCTGCTAAATTCGAATATATTAGATTTCTTGCCTTTATGCGGTACCGCACCGCTCCTTGATCATGAATGGATCCTTTGTGGCGTCCACTCGTCCAGGCCGGTTCACCAGATAAATGCCAAGCCCAATGCACACTGTGCCAGCCAAAGTGTACCAGTGCAGCTGCTCGCCCAGTATAAGCCATCCGGATAATACGCCAAACACGGGAATGAGGAATAGATAAACGTTGGCTTTATTGGGATCGCTGTTGCGCAGCACATAATACCAAGTGACGAATTGGGCAATCGAGCTCATCAGAATCATCCAGCCCAGAACAAAGAGCTCCTTCAAGATCTGAGATGAATCCCATACAAAATGCGGCTGCTCCAGCAGCGGGCTTGCGATGAGCAGGAGGATGCCTCCGATCAACATCTGATAGGCAGCCATGACCCAAGCGTCAAACTCCTTGCCCCAACGGGAACTTAGCAGCGTCGCCATGCCCCAAGCCATCCCCGCGCCCAACGCAAACCAGAATCCGCTCTCCATCTGCATCTCCAAGCCTTGCGTAATGAACACGCCGACAAAACCGATGATTACGCCCGCCCACTGAAGAAGACGGTACCTTATACCGAAAATCAGGAAGCTGAACACGATGAACCAGATCGGGTTGCTGGAGGATAAAACCGAGGAACTGCCGGAGGAAATGGTCTGCATGCTCAGGTAGATGCCACTCATCACGAGTGCCGATTGAAACAGACCGATCGTGGCCAGCTTCAGCCAGGCAGCACCGCTCCTGGGATGGGGCCGTCTTACAATGAAGGGCAGCATCAGAAGCCCCGCTCCCACGAACCGGATCGCCAGCAGCACGAATGGGGAACCGAAGGACAGCGCAATTTTGCCGATCGGGAAATTAAGTCCCGCGACCAGCATCGTAAATATCGTCAGTAACAGCATACGCGGTTTGCTCATGCCATGAATTCCCCTCTCCTTAACCAAGTGTATCCTCAGTTTATTCCGACCTTCGTATCATGTAAAATAATTAAATAAGATTCGAACCATCACTTTGAATGATGGATATAAGGAGGCTGCTAAGGTGGAGAGTGGGGATCTGAAGATATTCCAGGCCGTTGCCCGTGAAGGAAACATAACCAAGGCTGCCGCAAGCCTGGGTTACGTGCAATCGAACGTGACCGCTAGAATCCGGCAGCTTGAAGCCGAGCTGAACACGCCCCTGTTCTATCGGCTCAGTCGCGGCGTTGCCTTAACCTCGGCCGGCTGTAATCTGCTCAAGTATGCCGATCAGATTACGCGTTTGCTTGACGAGGCCGTGAAATCGACGCAATTTTCGGAAGAACCGTCGGGGCCGCTGCGGATTGGCTCATCGGAAACCACAGCGGCGGTACATCTTCCCGGTATCATGCTGGATTATCATAGACGGTACCCTAATGTGAAACTGTCATTGATTACAGGCCACAGGGCCGACTTGATCCGAGCCCTGAACGAATATGAACTGGACGGGGCGTTTATCAGCGGACCTCTGGATTACCCGAACTTTAACGAAATCCGGGCCTTTGACGAGGAGCTTGTCCTCATCTCGGAACCCACGGAGGCTGCGCTTCGCGATTTGCTCACCAAACCGCTGCTGTTCTTTGGCAAGGGCTGCTACCACCGTAAACGGTTGGAGCAATGGCTCCATGAGGAGAATGTGGGGCCCATGAACATTATGGAGTTTGGCACGCTGGAAGCCATCATGGGCGGTGTGGCTGCCGGGCTGGGTATCTCGCTGTTAACGCGTTCTTCCGTCCAGGACTGGGTGGATGCCGGGAAATTGCAGGCCTTCCAAATTCCCAAGCGTTACCGCAGCTCCAAAGTCCATTTTGTATTCCGACGCGACCTGTTTCGCACCAGCGCCTTTAATCATTTTATTGAGCCGTTTGAGAAGACCGAATAAATACTTCGACCGGAACAGGAAACAAAGAAACCGTGGCCCTAAGGGTCACGGTTTCTTGATGAGCCAAGCACGCTTATCCCGGAATTCGATTTGCCGAAGGCAACAGAAAATCCGACACCTCGGGAGCCAGCACTTCCGGCGCCATCACGACGGCAGAATGGTCCTGACCAGGCAGCATTCGGTGCTCGCACTGAGGGAGCAAGTCGACCAATGCGCTCGCGGCCCCATGGAACATGGCTCCGCTGTTCTCGCCCGTCATCACCATGACCGGGACATCGACATCCCAGCGATCCGTCGGCAGCGGTTGACCGGATTGCGTGCTCCCCATAATCATGCCGTCATAGGCCAATGTATGCGCCATGCCCTCCATGACCTGCCAAGAAGGATCTGCCCTCATGAATTCTACATATTCCGCTGGGATCCCCAGCGCGGCTGTCATGAAATATTCTACGGCTTCGCTGCGCCGATTTCCTGCCATCAGCGCATTCAAACGCTGCACGTATTCCACCGGTACGGGTGCACGGCTGTCGTCAATGATAAACGGCGGCTCGTATAGAAACAGTTTACTAACTTTACTGCCGCCAAGTCTGCTCGCCGCATCCAGGGCCAGAACAGCGCCCGAGGAACTTCCGAATACATACGCACTGCCGCCCGCCTCCTGAATAAGGGCATCGATATCTTCGATCTCACGTTCAACGGCATACGGAGCCGCATCCGTACTGCTGCCCCGTCCTCGCCGATCATAATTGTAGACGGTGAAATGTTCAGACAGAAACTCTCCAAGACGCGTTGTGTCGTTGTGATCCGAAGCTGCGGCAGCTACAAGAATGACAGCCGGACCAGTCCCTTTCTTTTCATAAAAAATACGGGTACCGTCATTAGACATCACGTAATTCATGATCATCTCTCCTTTTATTGTCCTTTATGTACAAACTTATTTCGTTCTCAAACCGTTCCAGCGTATCCGCGTATCCTTCCACCATTCCCATGCCTTCAGCAGCCTCAAGCTGCTCTTCGCTCGCAAAATGGGTGATGATGCTTAATCGGGTCCCATCCTTGACTGCTTCGAATGTAACCGAGGTCAACATGTCGCTGCCTGCAACGGGGTTCCAGTCCTGATCGGTAAATGTATCCGTATAGACGAGCTTCGAAAACTCCGCCACTTGGGAGTAAGTCGCCTTGCAGAAGGCTTCTTTCCCTTCTCCCGTCGCATCGGGAGCCAGTCTGTAGCGCCATACGCCGCCCGGTCTGACATCCATCTCATATACCGTGGCATTCCAGTTTTTTGGTCCCCACCAGCGTTCGATGTGTTCCGGCTGAGTCCATCCCTGCCAGGACAGCTTCAGAGGTATCGATACGACACGCTCCACGGTCAGCTTCCGCTGCTCCCGGTCTTTCGTGATGATGGTCTTCCTGCCCATGTGAATTCCTCCTATCTGTGAAATCGGCTCTGCGTGCAGAGCCGCATCTTCCTGTGGAGCTAGTAAAAGAATTGGCTTAACTCTCCTCTCCGTTAAAGTCGTTCATATAGTCCTCGAACTTGTCGAGTCGCTCCTCCCACAATCGGCTGAACGAATCGAGCCAGACGTCCAGCTCCTGGAACGGCTGGGCTTCGAGACTATAAATGCGCTGCTGTGCGTTCTTGCGGACTTTCACGAGCCCGGCCTCGTTCAGTATCCGCAGATGGCGGGATACTTGAGGCTGGCCGATTCCCAAAGCCTCTACGATGTCGCTGACCGATCTCGACCCTTGCTTTAAGAGTTCAACAATGTTGAAGCGGTTCGGCTCCGAGATCGTGAAGAGGGTTAATTGCATAGCTGAAGTATTCATGGCTATAATATACACTAATGCGTATATACGTGTCAACGTATATAATATTTTTTCAACATGCTTTTGACATCAAAAAACAAGACAGCGCATCAACTCCCTTCGCTCGCAAGCTGCATGATCTATCGGATGCCCGACGAGGATGATCATGAACCATTGGCTGGTTAACCCTATCTCCTGTCCCAGCACCGAACAACATCAAAAAAAGAGGCCCCCGGATAGGAGCCTCTTGCTGTAAATCCTCTTTATATCATGACGATTCAAAGCTATAAAGCTTTCAGGACATCCTTATGGCTGAATGGACACTTGATGCAGCTGCATGATGCCGTTCGGATGCCGCCAGAAGCCTTCCACCTTGCTGCTGACTCCGTTTAAATACTCCTGATGATGGATATACAGCATCGGCGCTAACTCAACCAGCTTCTCCTGCGCCTGTTTATAGATGAGCTTGCGTTGCTCCGGATCGTTCTCTTTACGCCCGGCATCCAGCAGTTTATCCAGTTCCGGATCCTTCGTGAAGGTACGGTTGCCCGGCTCCCCTACATTCTTGGAATGGAATAACTCATACATGCCATAGTCGGCATCGGCCGTTACCGTGGACCAGCCGAGAACAAACATGTCGTGCTTGCCTTCTGCGGTTTGGGCCAAATACGCACCCCACTCGACCACTTCGATTTTGACTTCGACGTTCAATTCCTTCAACTTGGATTGTACATACTCGGCGATCTTAATTCGTTCCGGGTTGTCATTGGTCCAGATGGTCGTTGAGAAGCCACCCTCGTATCCGGCCTCTTTCAACAGCTCTTTCGCTTTGTCGATGTTATGTTCGATCGGCTTAACGGTAGCATCATAGCCGTTCACGTCCGGTGCCAGCGGACCGACGGCAGGAATGCCCGTGCCTTCGTAGATGCCCGAGATGATTTCATCCTTATTGATGGCCATCGACAAGGCTTGCCGCACCCGCACATCGTTAAACGGCTCCTTGTTGTTATTAAATCCGATATAAGACAAGCTGAGCGAAGCCTGGCGGTTCAGGGACATGCCGTCCGTGCTCTCGATACGGCTGATGCTGCTCGGCGACACCGGGTCGATAATATGCGCATAACCGGTTTCCAGCTCCGCGATCCGCGTTCCCTCTTCGCTCACCACCTTGAACGTGACCCTTTCAACCTTCGCTTTATCTCCCCAATAATCGGCGTTCGCCACCAGCTTCACTTCCTGTCCCGGGTTCCAGCTCTCTAGTTTGAATGCGCCGGTGCCAACAGGGTTCTGCGCCAGATAAGCGCCTGCCTTCTCGCCTGCCTTCAGCTTCTCGTAATCCAGCTTGATGGCTTCCGCACTTACCATGCTGACCGCGGAGTGGGCCAGATGGGCAAGCAACGGCGAGAAGGCATACTCGGTCACGAGCTGTACCGTATATTCGTCAACGACTTTAACCTCTTTAATCATGCCCACAAGCGAAGCGCGCGGAGAAGCAACCTCCGGATCCTGCATACGGTCGATGTTGGCTTTGACCACCTCTGCATTGAATGGAGAGCCGTCCGTAAACTTCACGCCTTGTCTCAGCTTGAATTCCCAGGTCAATTCATCGATTGCCTTCCAGCTCTCAGCGAGTCCCGGTTGAATATTCAGATCCTTATCATGAATCACCAACGTGTTATAAATATGCGTTGTCATTACGCTCGTTTGCTGGTCCGTCGACATATGAGGGTCCATGGATGGCGGATCAGAAAGCCAGGCAATCACAAGCTCATTCGCACCGGTGTCGGTTGTTTCTTCGGGAGGATCTTTAGCCCCCGGTTCAGGTGCCGGCGTATTGGTGCCGCTTGGCGGCGTTTCCGGGTTACTGCTCTTGCTTGGACTGCCGCACGCCGACAGCAGTACGGTAAGCATGACCAGAATGCAGACAAGCCATTTGAATCTTCTATTACCTGTCATGTGAAACAAACTCCCCCTTCTCAATCAAAATAGGAAAATATTTTATACACAGTTAACATATATTTTACTATTTGATATTTATACCAGAAGAAGCCAGATTTACCTCACGTTTATACGACACCAATTCTGACATCCATACTTGGAGAAAGGATGATTTCACGTGCCTAACATGACCGCTGATGCCAGAACACCAGAATCGCTCCCTAGTGGAACCCGCCTTGTACAATGGAAATCTTTCTACCACCGTCTGAAGAAGAACAAAGCGGCCTTATTCGGGGGCTATTTTCTCCTGCTGATGATCCTTATCGCGATTTTCGGCCCCCTGCTCACCCAGTATGATCCGACCAAAGTGGATTATTCTACGAAACTGCTGAAGCCGTCCGCCGACCATTGGTTTGGTACGGACCACAACGGTCGAGATATTTTCACGCGGATTATTCATGGCATGCGTCTCACGCTCTCGGTCGGCTTTATCTCGGTGATCATCGGTGCAGCCTTTGGTGTCGTGCTCGGAATCATCTCGGGCTATTACGGAGGTAAATGGGATGCGCTCATTATGAGAGTGACCGATGTCATGCTGGCGTTTCCCGGCATTCTGCTGGCATTGGCGGTTGTCAGCGTCCTTGGAAAAAACCTGTTCAACGTGATCATTGCCGTCAGTATTTTTTCGATCCCTACCTTTGCCAGAGTCGTTCGGGGCTCCACGCTGGCCGTCCGCAAGCTCGAATATGTTGATGCCATGCGTTCGTTGGGCGCCAGCGACGGCCGAATCATCTTCGGGCATATTTTGCCGAATATCACATCCCCTATCATCGTGCAGGCGACGCTGCGGATTGCGGTAGCGATCCTGACCGCCAGCGGCCTGTCCTTCCTCGGTCTTGGCGCGCAGCCGCCCACGCCGGAGTGGGGAGCCATGCTGAATGATGGGCGCAACTATATCATGGACCACCCTCATGTGGCCCTGTTTCCCGGCTTGTCGATCGTGTTCGTTGTCATCGCATTTAATCTGTTGGGTGACGGCTTGCGGGATGTCCTTGACCCGAAAATGAAAAAATAATGAAGGGAGCTGCCGGGCCATGCTCATCTATTCCATTCGAAGGCTGATTCAAACGATACCTGTCGTCATTGGCGTGACCATCGTTGTCTTCCTGCTGATGCACCTCATTCCGGGAGATGCGGCGCAGGTCATTATCGGGGAAGGGGCGCCTAAGGAGCAGGTCGAGAAGATCCGCGAGAACCTGGGATTGAACGATCCGCTGCCGCTTCAGTATTGGAACTACGTCAGCGGCTTGCTTCAGGGGGATTTGGGAGATTCGATCCGCAGCAGCCGCCCCATCGCCGATGAAATTTTCAAAAGCCGGTTCTGGATCACCGTTGAGCTTGCCGTGTACTCAACGATCCTGGCCGTATTTCTCGGCATTCTGGCCGGCATCATCTCCGCCGTCAAAAAAAGCTCCCCCGCCGATATCGGCGTCATGTTCATCGCCCTGTTTGGGCTGTCGATGCCGAATTTCTGGCTGGGGCTCATGCTGATCCAATATTTTGCCGTGGATCTGGGCTGGTTCCGTCCCTCCGGCTGGGGCACGTGGTCGCAAACCGTCCTGCCCGTGATCACCCTCGGGACCGGGGGCGCCGCGATTATTGCCCGAATGACCCGGTCCAGCATGCTGGAGGTCATCGGCCAGGACTACATCCGTACCGCCCAGGCGAAGGGCGTCCGAGAGCGCGTCATCATCTACCGGCATGCCTTGAAAAATGCCATGATTCCCGTCATTACCGTCATCGGCCTGGAATTCGGAGGCCTGCTGGGCGGGGCGGTGCTAACCGAGTCCGTATTTGCCGTGAACGGCATGGGACGGTACGTCATCGACTCGATCCGGGCACGGGATTTCCCGGTCGTACAGGCAACCGTGCTTGTGCTCTCGATCATGTTTGTGCTCGTGAATCTGCTCGTGGACATCTCCTACCGGTACTTCAACAAGCGCATTGATTTCGATTGATTGGCGATTTTTCGTCGATCGCGGGTTGAGTGTAGGCGGACACGGCGGGATTCACTGTCTGCCGAACATCGAGCTGTTTGGGGCCCATTGCGGACTTATATTATAAACCGCTGATTACTGTAATTGAGCCGTTTGGGGAGCCCGTCCGGACACACGATCCGCTATTTGCCGATAATCCACCTATTTTCGAATCCACGCGGACACACGATCCGTTAATGTACCCAAAATCACGGATTAATCCCGGAATATCTCGCAATAACGGATTTGGTGTCCTCAGCCTGCTGCTAAAAGGCAGAAAATCAAGTAATAGCGGAACCAGAGTCCTCAACTACGCTAATGCGGCCAACTGAGTTCATTTTAAGTCCATGTACACCCGAGATTTACTGAAGTTGTTACGGACCATTGCGGACATTCAACCCACTAATTACTGTAATTGAGCCGTTGGGTAGCCCGTGCGCACTTACGATCTGCTAATCGAGCCATTTGGGGAGCCCGTCCGGACACACGATCCGCTATTTGCCGATAATCGACCTATTTTCGAGTCCATGCGGACACACGATCCGTTAATGCGCCCGAAGTCACCGATTAATCCTGAAATATCTCGCAATAACGGATCTGGTGTCCTCAGCCTGCTGCTAAAAGGCGGAATTTAATGAAATAGCGGAACCAGAGTCCTCAACTACGCTAATGTGGCCAACTGAGCCGTTTTCAGTCCATGCACACAAAAGCAGAAAATCAAGTAATAGCGGAACCAGAGTCCTCATAATCGCAAATACAGTCAGACCAATTGAAAGCGAAGGGAGCTACGACAGATGGAAGAGCACGCATCAAATCTGCTGACGATCAAGAACCTGCGCACCTCTTTTTTTACCGAACTGGGCGAAGTGAAAGCCGTGGATGATATCAGCCTAACCGTACGCAAGGGGAGGACGCTCGGGATCGTGGGCGAATCCGGTTCAGGAAAAAGCATACTGTCCCTGTCCATCCTGCGGCTGATCTTTGATCCGGGGCGAATCGTCGGAGGCGAAATCCTGTATAACGGCGAGAATCTGCTCAAACAATCGGACCGGCAGATGCGGAAAATCCGGGGCAATCAAATCTCGATGATCTTCCAGGAGCCGATGACTTCGCTCAATCCGGTCTTCACCGTCGGCGACCAGATCGCGGAGGCCTATCAAATCCATGAAAATCTGAGTAAAAAACAAGCCATGGACAAAGCCGTCGAAATGTTGAGGCTGGTCGGCATTCCCTCCCCGGAAAAAAGAGTCCGGCAGTACCCTTTTCAGCTGTCCGGGGGTATGCGCCAACGTGTCATGATTGCCATGGCGCTGGCATGCAATCCGGATCTGCTCATTGCAGACGAGCCGACCACGGCGCTCGATGTGACCATTCAGGCTCAAATTTTGGAGCTGATGAAGGAGCTGCAGCGGAAGCTGCAGATGTCGATTATTTTTATCACCCATGATCTGGGCATCGTTGCGGAAACCTGCGATGACGTGGCGGTCATGTACTGCGGAAAGGTGGTGGAATATTCCGATGTGCGGACCCTGTTCAAGCATCCGAAGCACCCCTACACCATCGGCCTAATGAACTCGCTGCCGCGGCATGATATCGATAAGGAAACGCTTGAGCCGATTAAGGGCTCGGTTCCGAGCCCCTATGATCCGCAGGAAGGCTGCCGCTTCGCCCCACGCTGCCCCCATGCAGCCAAGCTGTGTTACGACAAACTGCCGGAGCTTCAGGTACTGGATGATAACCAACAAGTCAGGTGCTGGAAATACACCGATCAGTGGGAACCGGAAAGCGAGGTGAACGTACTGTCATGAGCAAAGAGCTGTTAACCGTCAAAAACCTCAAGCAGTATTTTCCGATCAAAGGCGGCATCCTGGGCCGTACCGTCAACGTCGTCAAAGCCGTGGATGACATTTCGTTCTCTGTGCACGAAGGGGAAACCGTCAGTATCGTGGGCGAATCCGGCTGCGGTAAATCAACCACGGGCCGGGCTATTCTGAGACTGGACGAACCGACCTCCGGCGAGGTGCTGTTCGAGGGAACCGATCTGCTCACCCTGAACAAAGCGCAGATGACCCGAAGGCGTAAAGACCTGCAGATGATTTTTCAGGACCCCTACGCTTCGCTTAATCCCAGAAAAACAGCCCTCCAAGTACTCGAAGAAGCGATGGACATCCAAAATGTCGTGCCAAAGAAGGATCGTCGGTCCCGTGCCATTGAGCTTTTGGAAACGGTCGGCCTGGCCGCCTATCAAGCCAATCGGTACCCTCATGAATTCAGTGGCGGACAAAGGCAGCGAATCGGGATCGCCCGTGCCTTGTCCGTGAACCCCAAGCTGATCATCAGTGATGAAGCGGTCTCCGCGCTCGACGTGTCCATCCAGGCACAGGTACTCAATCTGATGAAATCGCTGCAAACCGAATTCAAGCTGACCTATCTGTTCATCTCTCATGATCTTGGGGTCGTCCGGCATATTTCGGACCGAATTATCGTGATGTATCTGGGGACGATCGTGGAAATCGCGGATAAACACTCCCTCTTCCGGCGCCCGCAGCATCCCTACACCCGCGCTCTGTTATCGGCCATCCCCACAATGGATCCCGACCGCAAGAAGGAACGCATCATTCTCAAGGGGGATGTTCCGTCCCCGATCAACCCGCCTTCCGGCTGCCGGTTTCATACCCGCTGCATGTATGCCACGGATCGCTGCCGATCCGAGGCGCCGTTACTTCGGGAAGTCGAAGAGCAGAGAGGTCATCAGGCGGCCTGCCACTATATTGAAGAGATTTCGGCCGGTACGTTGGAGAAGGTGTAGCTTATACGCCACCGAACGAATGATGACGCTTCTCTATAAACGAGAAAAAAGCGAGAGCCCAAGATCTCGCTTTTTCTTTTAATAAATTTTAGCCTGCTAACCGAAATCGAAGAATGATCTTCAGCGACCTTCACTAAGCTACCTTCATCGGAGCCGCTTCTCCCATCTCGCTTGGGATCATGTTTTTGCGTCTGTAAATGGAGAGGAGCAGGCCGACTGCCGCCATGTCCAGGATTTGGTTCATCCCGCTGTAAGAGAAGAAGGGTGGATCCAATGTAACCCTTGGAAGTATGCCGAGCCCCATGAGCAGCGGCCATAGCAGCCGAAATCCAAAGACAACGATGAGTAATACAGCGATATGCTTCGCATAAGGATCCTTGTGATCCGTAGAAATATTCCATAGTCTAACGAGGAACAGCAGAATCAGTACGCCAACCACAACCCCGAACAACCAGCCGAAGCAATAGATGAGGTATGGAAATACGTTATCATAAAGGACATATGGGATCTTCGGTGTGGCTTGACCAAAACCTTGCCCTAACCACCCTGCTGTTTGGATAGCATCGGCGTTATTCCCCATATACCACATTTCATTTGCAGAAGGATTCATAAATTCTCTCCACCGAAACAGTAAATGATCCATCTGAGTGAAGAGAAAGCTAAGTAGTACTGCAAGAGGCAGCGCGGTGATCATAACAAATTGCTTCATGCTGTTACTTGTTCTCCATATCAAAACCAGGAACCCGATTACATAGATGTACGTGTATATAATAGAGCTGCTCATGCTATAGAGGACCACAGGGAGTACTCCTCTATAGAGGATGTTCAATAACGTCTCCAACCGTCCCCATTGGCTGGCAGGCTTCATCCCTGCCAAAGCGAGCAGAAGCGGTATCAAGGAAAAAGTGATGATATTGACTCCAATGTGACCTATGTTAATATAGGCAGTTCTCATATTGTGCAGTTGCCCATAGACCAATGAAACGGCCATTAAAATAACGATAAAGAAAAACACAGGGGCCGCGTATTTCTTTAGTTTTCGATAATCTAGAAAATAAAAGCCTATCAGTAATAAAACTCCGATTCCGAAGTAAAACAACTTCCTCTCGACTAGGCTAACCGAATACCTTTCATCCGCGTAATAAACACTCAACATGCCAACCAGTCCGATGATTAAGAACAAGACCAGCATCGCGAGCAGCTTCCATTCCAACTGTGGCCGATGAGCCATATGCAGGTTTTTGCCGATATCCCCCGGATCCCCCATCTGTTTCACCGCTTCCTGCACCGCCGGCTCCTCCGCATTGCCCTCCAGCATCAGAAGCTCCGTCCGCTCCTCAATATGGCCGAGCAGTTCTTCGCGGATTTCCGGATGCATAGCTCTTGCGCGTACCTGCTTGCACACCTGGGTCAGGAAGTCTTGGACAACCTTGTATTCTTCAACCGGTCGCACGCTAGCTTCCCTCCCCGATGACCGTATCCACCGCCGTCCGGAATTTGACCCACTCCTTGGTCTTCTCATGGAGCTGCTCCCTGCCGCGTTCGGTAATCCGGTAATATTTCCGTTTGCGTCCATCGTGCTGGCTCCAGGAGGAATCCAGCCAACCTTCCGCCTCCAGCGTGTGCAGAATCGGGTATAACGTGCCTTCCTTCATCAGGAACACCCCATCTGAGCTTCGCTCAATCTCCTTGATCAGCTCGTACCCGTACATTTCCCGCTTGTTCAAGACGGTAAGCAATAAAATGACGGTACTGCCTTTCAGCAGCTCTTTGTTAATGCCCATTTCCTTATCACTCCAATACCTAGATAATCTATGTATCGTATAACTATGTATATGAGTATAGAATAAGCGTCTCCATAATGCAACGCATGTTTTCAAATTATTGGGCGATTCGTCAATTTGCCAGAACACCGAAAAGCCCGGCAGCTTTTGCCGCCAGGCTCATGTATCAGCCATTCATTTCTTCACTTTCAATGAGCATCCGCCGCCCATAATCACCAATTGTAGTTTGGAGCATACAACCTGCCGTTTTGCCCATCATACCGGTAATCGAACCATCACTTTAGAAGACAGGAACTTTCGTTTTCATTAGTAGCCCTTATCCGGCCCTCGCCGCGCCTGTCACGTGCAGCGCAAAATCCTCAGCATGACGCCGCAGCTCTTCATCTGTCAGCTGCATGGCATTATGCACGGTAAATACCGGCAAGTAGACCGCCCCTACCAGACTGGCCGTCACTTCAAAAGGCCGGGTGAGCTCTTCCACCGTGTATCGGTTATATCCTGCGTTGCCATAGGCTTCCGCTGCTCCGCCGGTCGTCACGGCCACGCCCCACTCTTTCCCCCGGAGCTTGTCGCCGCCCGGGCCATAAGCCCATCCGAAGGTCAGCACCTCGTCGAACCAATGCTTCAGAAGGGGCGGCGAGCTGTACCACCAGAAAGGGAATTGAAACACGATGCGGTCATGCCGAAGCAGCAATTGCTGTTCGGCCGCGATGTCGATGATGCCATCCGGATACCGCTGATACAGGTCATGCACCGTCACCTCAGGATGATGTCCCACCGTTTCGGTTAGCTCGCGATTGATCCGTGATCCCTCATGCAGACCCGGATGTGCAACGATCACTAGTGTTTTCATGTATGATCCCCACCCTTTTCTCGCCTAGCGTTATGTATACAAAAAGTATCAAGCCTCGGCAACGTCCGAATATGAGAAATGTCACAGGTAGCCTTATCTGTCTGTGATACTGTAGCAAGGAACATAGCGGGCGGAAAAAGTACGCCAAGGGAGGAGAATGAGAACGTGGCCCTTGTTATTCAAAATGTCAGACTGGCCCATCGCATCTATCGACTTACCGTTCAAGGCAGCTATTCGGCACGAATGGGACAGTTCTTCATGCTTCGCTGCTGGGATGCCTATCCCGTGCTGTCACGGCCGATCAGCGTTCATAACCTGACGGAGGATTCCGTTTCCTTCTTATATCGCGTGCAGGGAACCGGTACGTGGCTGCTGTCGGCGCTTCAAGCGGGTGACAAAATACAGCTGGAAGGGCCTTTCGGGCAAGGGTTTCCTGAACCCCAAGGACGGACGGCATTGGTGGGAGGCGGTATCGGAGTGGCTCCGCTGCTGCTCGCAGCTAAGGAAATTCCCGAAGCCAGCGTGTATCTGGGATACGCCGGCGTTCCCTTCGGAGTCAACGGATTCCACGAAATCAGCCGGGATGTCACGGTAAAGTCCGGCGGCACCATCGTCGATGCAGTGGACCCGAGCCGCTATGACACGATATTTGCCTGCGGCCCGGTTGGGATGATGCACAGCTTGGCGCAAAAAGCCGAAGGTACAAACGCCAAGCTCCACGTTTCCATCGAGAAGCGAATGGGCTGCGGCATCGGGGCATGCAACAGCTGCACGTTAACTGCCGCGGGTTCGAACCGCAAGGCGTGCACCGACGGCCCCGTATTTCTGGCGAAGGAGGTGAACTGGAATGATCTCCATCGATTGTGAACTGGCGGGAGTGCCGCTGTCGAATCCGATATTAGCAGCCTCGGGCACGTTCGGTTTCGGCAAACCGTATGCGGATCTGTATCCGCTTCGCAAGCTCGGTGGCATTGTCTCCAAGGGATTGACCTTGACCCCGCGGCTTGGGAATACGGGTACGCGGATCTATGAAACGCCATCGGGCATCATGAACAGCATCGGCCTGGAGAATCCGGGAATCCGGGCTTTTCTGGAGCACGAATTATCCGACATGACTTCGCACGGGACAGCGGTCATCGTCAATCTCGGCGGCGGCACTGTACGGGAATATGCGGAGGGCGCCGAGCTGCTTACCGAAGCCAGCCGCAAGCTGCGCTCAGCGGGCAAACGGGCCGTCGACATGATCGAGCTTAACATCTCCTGTCCCAACATCAAGGAAGGCGGGCTTGCCTTCGGCATCGAGAATGAGCAGGCTCGAGAGGTGGTTCGCGCAGTCCGCAATGCCACCACGCTGCCTCTGCTCGTCAAGCTCTCTCCCGAGGCGAAGGATTTGAGGGAAATGGCACGGATGTGTGAAGCCGAAGGGGCCGACGGCCTCTCGCTAATCAATACGATTCAAGCGATGGCAATTGATATTCGGGAACGTCGCAGCGTTTTTGACAGAGCCTACGCCGGATTATCCGGGCCGGCGATTAAGCCGATCGCCCTGCGGATGGTCCATCAGGTGGCCCGGTCAGTGTCCATCCCGGTGGTGGGAATCGGCGGCATCTGCAGTGCCGAGGATATCCTCGAATTCATCATGGCAGGCGCCGCAGCCGTACAAATCGGTACGTACAACTTCATCAACCTCCGTGCGGGAGATACCCTAGCTGAAGAACTGATTCAACTGATGGAGAACGAGGGCATTCAATCCCTGGATGACATTCGAGGCATTATTTGACGGATGCTCAACTTCCTGAAATTCAGCATGCTCGCCTGAACATGAAGCACCGCGTCAGTTTGTGATTTTTTTCACCGATAACTATTCTTTTTCAGAATACAATGAACTCAAGAACAATATTTGTGAAGTAATTCACAAAATTATAGGAGGAAACCAGAATGAAAAGGACACTCTCTCTATCCCTCTCCGTCATGTTGATGTTCGCGCTGCTCGTAGGCTGCGGAGGCAACGGAGACAAAGAGCCTGTCACCACGGACAAACCGGCAGAGAGCCAAAACACGGATAATGCCGGAAACGCGGAGCAACCGGCCCAAGAAGGAACAGCCCTGCAGGACGGCTTATATTACGCCGAAGGCGAATTTGCCGAGGATTCCGGCTGGAAGGAACTCGTCGCGATTAAAGTCGAAGGCGGTAAAATCGTCAGCGCCAATTGGAACGGTCTTCATAAGGACGGCGGGTTGGACAAAAAGACATTTTCCGAAAAAGGCTTCTACGGCATGAAGGAAAAAGGTGGCGCTCAAGCGGAATGGCATGAGCAGGCAGCCAAGATGGAGGAATACCTGGTGGCTCAGCAGTCGGTTGAAGGGCTCGCCTTGAACGACGAAGGCCGAACGGATGCCGTATCCGGGGTGTCGATCCATGTCAACGGTTTTACGGAACTGGCAGCAAAAGCACTGGCCGCGGGACCTGTTGAAGCAGGACCATACAAAGACGGCAGCTACCACGCGGAAGCGGATGACTTCGATGCCAAATCCGGCTGGAAGGAAACCGTCGACGTTACCGTAATTAACGGGAAAATCGCCGCAGTCAGCTGGAACGGCGTTCATAAAGACGGAGGCACCGACAAAGTCACCCGTTCCAAATCGGGCGAGTACGGCATGAAGAACGGCGGGGCTCAATCCGAATGGCACGAGCAGGCTTATCAAGCCGAGCAGTATTTGATCGAAAAGCAAGATCCGCAGGCCATCGTAACGGGTGAAGATGGCAAAACCGATGCCATCTCCGGTGTATCCATCCACGTCAACGGATTCGTAGAACTGGCAGCGAAGGCGCTCGAAGGCGCCAAATAAGCCACAAGTACGATAGAAAGAAGATAACTATTCCTTGAGGGGAGATTCGCATGAAACAGATTATCGTGCTGGGCGGCGGATACGGCGGTATACTTACCGCCAAGAAGCTGGCTAAACGACTGCGCAAACAGAAGGATTTGCGGATAACGCTCATCGACCGCAAGCCGTATCATACGCTGCTGACCGAGCTTCATGAAGTGGCCGCCAACCGGGTCGAGGAGGATTCCATCAAAATCGACCTGAAAAAAGTATTTTCCGGATTCCGGAACGTGGACGTGGTGCTGGATGAAATCGGCGGCATCGACTTTGACGGCCAAACGCTCCAGGGAGAGAAACGGACCTACAACTACGACTATTTAGTCATCGGTACAGGCAGCAAGCCGACCTTCTTCGGCATACCGGGTGCGGATCAACACGCCTTTACCCTGTGGTCTTACGATGATGCGGTCCGCCTGAAAGAACATACCCTGAATATGTTCCGCAAAGCGGTTCTTGAGCGCAACCCGCAGGTCCGCAAGGAAATGCTGACCTTCGTCGTTGTCGGCGGCGGATTCACCGGCGTGGAAATGATCGGCGAGTTGGCCGAGTTCACGCAGCAGTTATGCAAGGAATTCTACGTGGATCCAAGCGAGGTTACGCTTCACGTTGCCGACATGGTCGACAAGATCCTTCCAATCCTGCCGGAGCCGTTAATACGCAAAGCCGAGAAGCGGCTGCGCAAAATGAACGTCAACATCATCACCGGCTCCAAGATTACGGAGGTTAAGCCGGACGGCGTTACCGTCGGCGGCAGCGACATCAAATCCCGCACCGTTATTTGGACCGCGGGGGTGGAAGGCTCCGATGTGGTCGGCAGCATGGATGTCGAGCAAAAAGGCCGCAAGCGGATTTTGACCAACGACAAGCTTCAAGTTCCTGCTCATCCGAACGTATACGTCGTCGGGGACAATATTTTCTACATTCCTGAGGGCGCGGCTGCACCCGTACCTCAAATGGTGGAAAACGCGGAACTCGCGGCCCCGGTCATTGCGCATAACATCGTCGCTGAAATATCGAACAAACCGATGAAATCCTACAAGCCGACGTTCCACGGCACGATGGTCTGTATCGGCAGCCGCTACGGGGTAGCCAACGTCGGCGTGCCGGGCCATATGTTCAGGCTCAGCGGCTTCCCGGCCATGCTGGTCAAACATCTGATCAACATGCTCTATCTGTTCCAGGTTTGCGGCTTCAACAAGGTATACCATTATATGCTGCATGAATTCTTCCATGTCCGGAACAACCGCAGCTTCGTGGGCGGGCATTTTGCCAAACGCTCACCGAATTTCTGGCTCGTTCCGCTGCGGATTTTTGCCGGATGGATGTGGCTGTCCCAAGGGTGGGATAAGATTCATAAGATCATTGACGATCCGAATAAAATGTTCCTCATTCCTGCCAAAGCAGCCGACGGCGTAAGCGCAGCTTCCGCTGCAGGCGCCGATGCAGCCGGAGCCGGAGCGGCAGACGCGGTATCCGCCGCCTCCGCTTATACCGCAGAAGCGGTCACAGCCCTTCCGGTGCCGGATTTCTTGAAATCCATCGTCGACTGGTCGATGGACCTGATGTTCTATACCGGAGACGGCGGCTATACTTCGCTTGCCTATGTGTTTCAGACCTCGATGGTATTGGCTGAGCTGATCGTCGGCATCCTGCTGATCGTCGGATTGTTCACGGCACCTGCAGCCGTAGCCAGCGTCGCCATGGGCGCTATGGTTTGGGTATCGGGTATGGCGCCTAACGAGATGCTGTGGTACCTGGCAGCAGGAATCGCCTTGATCGGCGGATCGGGCAGCACGTTCGGACTTGACTACTATGTGTACCCTTGGCTGAAAAAGGTGTGGAAGCGAATACCGATCGTAAGGCGCTGGTACGTGTATACGGACTAATTCTTCTCTATTCAATAGAACGGCTGATCGTATCGCGCTTTGCCGAATCAAGCTCAAGCCCTAACCGTTCTGCCGGCATTCACACTCTGATCAACACGAGCCTTCCGGAAGGAGTCAATAACGATGGATATGAAGCTATTACAGGATACGATCGACCTGCTTCGGTCGCATATCGATTCCGGAACGGATATCGATTGGATGGAGATGGATAACAGACCGGTGAGGGACATCGCCGATATGCTCAACGCTTATGAACTCGCCTATTCACGCAAAATGACGGTGCTGGCTTGCTGCATCCTGATTCATACTGCGCTAAACAAGCATGGCAAGCTGCAAGCGAAGGATAACGAGAGACTGACGCGTTTGCTGCTGGACGGCGATTATTTGACCGGACTCATGTACCGGATTGCCGTCAAGCGAAAGGAATGGAAGCTGCTGTCCCGGCTTCTCCCCTTTCATAAGCGCATGCAGCTCAGCCTGCTCAAGAACGTTTCACCCGAAAGGATATTCAACGAGCTTAAGCGCGAAATCCGCAGCTATCTGGAGCAGCGGAGCGCGTAAGGAGCCATCCATGGAAAGGGGCGCGGATACAGATGAACCTTCATAACCGAATCGGAGTGGATCTCGCTTCCTTCGATCGCCTGCTCCGGGAGGTCGTCAGCTCAGACCGCGACCTCCCCCCTTCCTCCGTGGTGCTGAGCAGCGTCATGGATCTCATTAATGCCGGCGGCAAGCGGCTGCGCCCCCTTATGGTCGTGCTCGGCAGCCGTTTCGGGGAAAGCGGCCATGAGCCGGCCGTCATGAAAACCGCCGTACTGCTTGAATATCTGCACATGGCCTCGCTGGTGCACGATGACATTATCGATCAATCCGATATGCGGCGCGGCATGCCGACCCTGCACGAGACGACCGATGTCCAGACGGCGGTGCACATCGGCAACTACATGATTGCCCGTGCCATCGAATGGGCCGCCGGTCATCCGGGCGGCGACCCGGACGGGAACAGCGAAGACGTCTCCGAAGACGATGCCTACCGATTAGCCGAGCTTGCGGCGCTGGTCACCGAGCTCTGCATGGGAGAATACGATCAGCTTCAACACCGCTTCGACTTCGGACTGACGATGGAGCAGTATTTGGAGAAAACGCGCTGCAAAACGGCCCTGTTGATGGCCCACTGCCTGAAAGCGGGCGCGGAAGCAGCCCATGCCGATGCCGGAACCGCTGAACGGCTCTTTCAATTCGGGGAGTCGCTCGGCATGGCCTTTCAAATCCGGGATGACCTGCTCGATTTCACGAAGCCTAGGGAGGCCATCGGCAAGCCGGCTGGCGCAGACCTGCGAAACGGCAACATTACGCTGCCGGTGCTTTACGCCCTAAACGATCCTGCCCTTGCACCTAGAATCAGGCAGCTCGGCCCTCATTCCGCCGCGGCAGACATGGATGACGTCATCCACCGCATCGCCGCAAGCGGCGCGATCGAGCAGAGCGAAGAGCTTGCCCGTTCCTATGCGGAACATGCCCAGCGCATGATCGGCGACTTCGCGGATCACCCGGCTCAGCATGATCTGCAGGCATTGCTCCATTATTTCCTGCCCTAAAGACAGACATGAAGCCATATACTCCAAACGAACAGGGATACGTCCATCATGGATGCATCCCTGTTCGATATGAAAGGATGTTTAATAGACATGCATCGCACACGAATCTGGCGGTGGCGAATTGCGCTGACGGCCTTCCTGCTCCTGCTTGCTGCCGGGGGCTTCATGCTATTCTGGACATCTCCTCTTGCGGAACAGGAGACCGTTGACACGCAAGTGAGCTCCATCGCCATTTTTGCGCTCAAGGGCTGCGGCGGCTGTTCCAAGGCGCTGGGCGTCATGGAGCAGATGGAAGCAACCTCGCCGGACTACCGTTACCAGTATTTCAGCATTTCGGAGGATACGGAAGCCGTTAACCGGTACGGTATTACGGAGCACCCGACCATCCTGTTCCTGAACGCTCAGGAGGAAGAACTCGGAAGACTGACCGAAGATATATCAAGCGACGTGATCCTACGGGAGCTGGAAGATATCGCTGCGAACGGTACACGTCAGCCCAAGGGAACGATTCTCTCGGCCATCCCCAGCACGATGCCCAGCGTAACCCTCCATGCCTATGACCCGCATACCGGTTTATTCACGCCGGTATCCCAGTACGTGCAGACGGATACCTCCGTCAGCTATCCCAAAGTCAGTGCCATGACGATGCTGACCCAGCTTTCGGATCTGCTGCCGCCTGAACTTGAAAGTGCCATCCCGGCCGGCGTAAACTTCGTAGAAATCCGAACCGAACACGGGATGACCGTGGTGGAGCTGTCCCCATCGTTTCGTGCCTTTACCGGCTCCGAGGAGGGAGAACGGGCGGTAGAAGCCATTGCGCTTACGCTGCAAACCTTTGAAGGCGTGAACGGCGTTCAAGTGGTAAGCGGCGCGTATCGCAGCGACATCCTCTATGCGGAAGCCCTTGCTGGCCGTTCCGACGGCAAAACCGATTACCTGCTGCATCCCGATTCGCCTCTACCACATATGTCCAGCGTGAAGGAATACAATGCAGCCATCCTCCATGCCAGCCACTTGGCCTTCATGCCCTGCTTCTGCGGATGCGGCGATGCCGGCCATAGCAGCAACCTCAATTGCTACTATGCTCAAGAGGAAGACGGCAGGCTCACGCCAACCACCCACGCGAAATTCTGCCAAACCTGCTTGGACGTTACGAACATGTACCTGGACGGCAGGCAGCAGGGGCTGAGCCTGAAGGAAATCCGGCAGTCCGTGGACCGGGCCTACGAGGGGATCGAGCCGACGGATACACCGATGCCGATGAATGAAAGGTATGACAAAAACACCGTTCCGTAAAGGATCGGTGTTTTTGTCTATATTTTCTATGAGATGCATTGTAAAACTTACAAAAAAGATCGGTCAAATCCCAGTTCACTGAAATAATTCCCATATTATAACTTTACGGCAGACATGCATCTCATCTATGATTTGACTGGGTAAATCATCCACCTTATGGGATACGCCAAAATTAAAAATCGGCAGATTAGAGGAGACGTATAACAACGTGATCAGAACATACCTAAGCTTTTTTACACTGGCATTGCTGTTTCTTATGTTTACCCATGAAGAGACGGAAGCCTCCAGCCAACAAGTTAGTTTGACCCTCCCTAACGGGGCCACCTACTATGGTGAAGTGAAGAACAACAAACCTCACGGAAAAGGTACGATGCGATGGGGACCATCCAAAGTATACAGCGGCGAGTGGTACAATGGACAAAGATCCGGTACAGGCAAATACATATCGGACAAGCTTCCCGAGGATATGAAAATCGTCTACGAAGGGGAATGGCGAAACGATCGTCCTAACGGAACGGGAATGCGGAGCGAAAGCAACCCTGATTTTGATTTTCATGTAATCTCGAAGGGCATTTTCAAGGATCATGACTTGCTGTCAGGTTATACGGTGATGCAATCCCTGGACATCCTTGGGTTTGAATACCGGAATGGGAACACTCTCTTGGAGTTTTCCGTATCGGACCAGGAGCAGGCAAATGAATTGATGCAATCCAAATTGGCCCGCGGCCGCATTCAACTGCTGAATTATTATAAAAGGGATAAGTCCACGCCTGACTACAAAGGGTTCGCATATGCAAACGTTATGGAGGACTACGGGAGTTCCATCAGCGAAGGCGTATATCGAACGGGTGACTATGGGATGATGGAGCTCCATACTGGACTGAATCAACGCTTCGAGGACGAAGAGTACTTTAGAGTAGAGAATTACAAGAACGGGAGACTCGCCTCTGCAAGAGAAGTACCGGAGAACGGACGGTTTGCCGAGATCGTTCAAGGGAAAATCAATAACAAGAAGCATGTCCTGCAGCCTTATCTAGGCGAATTCTCAAAGCTATTAAAAGACATTGAAAACGAATCAGAGCCAGAAGGCTGCAGCAACTCGTCCACCAGCGTTTGCGGGACCTTTCCTATCCAATTCGAGTAACAATAAACCACAAACCGCAGTCCTTAAGGACTGCGGTTTTCATGCTCTTCAGACCGCCGTTACAGCATCGCGGCTGCGGCCACGGGCAGCAGAAATGCCGCCACGAATAACGTGTCCGCCCGCTTCCATACAAACGTCCTGAACCTGCTTCGCCGCGCACCCAGGCGATAGCCCCGGGCCTCCATGGAATCGGCAAGCCCGATCGCGCGCCGGAAAGCGCCTGTCGTTACCGGGACCAGCAGGGCAATGATCAGCCGCGCCTTCTCCCTCAGCGGGCGGGATGACAGGTCCAGTCCCCGGGACTGCTGGGCCTTCCACAGCCGCTCGGCTTCCTCGAAGATGGTCGGTATGAACCGGAGGGCAATGCCGAGCATCAGCACCAGCCGATCCGTCGGCACTCCGATGCAGGTCAGCGGCCGCAGGAGGCTGCCGAGCCCCTGGGCCAGCTGCTCCGGCTGGGTCGTGAAGGTCAGCACCGCCGCCAGCATGATGAAGAGTCCCATCCGCGAAGCGGACACGATCCCTTTTTCCAATCCGCCGGCATATACCTTGAACGCGCCCACATCCAGCAGTTTCCCGCCTCCCGCATCATAAAGGATGTGAAATACCAGGATGAACAACAGCAGGAACATCAGCGGTTTCATGGCTCTGATGTAATAGCGGTACGGGATGCGCGTGGTCCGGATCACCGCCGCAGTGAACAGCAGCAGCGCGAGTACCCCCATATATCCGTCCACCAGGAACACCGCCACCATAAAGAGCGGCATGGCCGCCGTCTTGGCGCGGGGATCCAGACGGTGAACCCATGAATCGCCTTCCATATATCGGCCCAGGATGATTTTTCGTTTCATGTCGGCTCCCTCCTATCTCCTCTGCCTAGCCCTGCCGGCCCTGTCCTATGATCCCAGCAGTTCCGCATACCATTCCGCCAATGCTGCCGCATCCGGAAGCATTTCCGCGGGTTCGATTCCAAGCTGTGCGGCCAGCATACCCGCCATCCGCATGGAGGAAGGAGCCATCAGACCTCCCTGCTCCAGCACCTCCTGCCGTTGTACGAGCTCCCCGGCCGTTCCTTGAAACAGGACCTTGCCGTCTTTGATTACCACGAATTCGTCGGCAAAGGCCACGATTTCCTCCAATCGATGAGTGACGACGAGGACGGTTTTGCCTTGCGACCTCGTTAACCCATGCAGCCGCTGCATCAGATCCTCCCGGCTGGCAGGATCGAGGGAGGCCGTTGGCTCATCCAAAGCCAAAATGTCCGGATCGGCCGCCAATACGGCCGCGACTGCTGCTTTCCGCATTTGGCCCGAGCTTAGCTTGAAGGGACTCTGTCCCAGCAGCTCCTCATCCAATCCGACGAAGGATGCCGCTCTGCGGACCGCCTCTGCGGCTTCGGCTGGACTCCGTCCGAAATTAAGGGGTCCGAACAAGAGATCCTTCTCCACCGTTTCTTCAAACAGCTGCTGCTCCGGATATTGAAACACCAGGCCGACCCGCTGCCGCAGCCCGGCGGGAATTTTCTTGCCGTCGCCCGATTCAAGGCGGAAATCCAAAATGCGAATCAGGCCGTCATCCGCCCGAATCAAACCGTTCATATGCTGGAGAAGCGTTGATTTCCCCGAGCCCGGCGCACCGAGCACGGCAATCATTCGGCCTTCCTCCAGCTCCAGATTCAGGCCGTCAAGCCCAAGAATAGGACTCATCCCCCGGTCCCGGTAGCGGTAAGAAACCTCTTCGAATGATATGACCATAATGCCTCCAGCACCTCCTTCTCCCTGACCAGCTCGCCGATATCGATTCCCCTCGCTTTCAGCTCCCTGCACAGCTGGAGGGCAAAAGGCGCCTTCAGCCTGCACCGCCGCAGCAAGTCGTCCTGCAGAAGCAGCTCCTTTGGACTGCCGTCCGCTGCCACCATGCCGCCGTCCAGCACGACCATCCGGTCGGCTTCGGCCATCTCCTCCACATCATGGGTGATGGAGATGAGCGTGTACCCGCCTTCGGCGTGCATGGCCCGCATCAGGCCCAGCAGCTCATGCTTGGCCTTCTCATCCAGCATGGAGGCCGCCTCGTCCATGACAATGATGGAAGGCTCCATCGCCAGCACGGCAGCGATGGCCGCCCGCTGCTTCTGTCCGCCGGACAGAGTCGCCGGATGCCGTTGGAGCAGATGGACGATATCCAGCCGCTCCGCATAGGTTCGAATCCGCTGCTGCATTTCTTTCCGGCTCAGGCACAGATTTTCCAGGCCAAACGCGATATCATCCTCTACGGTGAGGCCGACAAACTGATCGTCCGGGTTGGCAAACACCATGCCGATATGACGGCGAATGTCGCCCAGCGTGCGGCCGTTCAGCTCCAGCCCATCGATCAGAATGCGTCCCCGGCTCATGAGGAGCAGGCCGTTCAACAGCCGAATGAGCGTGGACTTGCCTGCCCCGTTCCTTCCGGCGATGCATACCCACTGTCCATGGGGGATCGCCAGCGAGACATCTTTGAGCACGTTCGTACAGCCCTGCCCGTAATATACATGCTTAAGCTTTACCGCATGCTCTGACTTATCGGTTATGCCCGCCATGCCTAACGCCTCCCCCTTAGCTTTCTGTGTGAAACATGCCGAACGGATCAATACGCCGCAGGGATTCGATCAGATATTTTGCGGCCCATCCGACGAAGATCCCGGTCACCACGCCCGCCCCGAGCAGAAAGGGCAGGTAATAATAAATTTTTGCCGTTCCCAATACCAGCGAGGCTGCCGTCAATTGCCCGATATTATGAGCGATGCCGCCAGCGATGCTCACGCCGGTTAAGCTGAAATTGCTCCCCCCGAGCCTCAGCATGACATACATCACCAGATAACTCGCCAGAGCGCCGAACATGCTGAACAGAAAGGTCGAGAAGCTGCCGAGTATAAAGGCGGTCAACAATGTTTTTAAGACAATGAGCCACAGGGCATCCCTGCCCCCAAGGCAGACCAGACAGGTCAGAACCATAATATTGCCGAGCCCCAGCTTGGCGCCGGGTATCGTGACAGCGAACGGAATCAGGGCTTCCACAATGCCCAGCACCACCGATAATGATGCGCAGATGGCGATCACGACCAGCTTGCGGAGCGCATACGGATCAGGAGACAACGGCATCCGGCTCACTTCCTTTAATTTGTTCTCCGGTCACTTCCACGAACACGCGATTAGGCAAACATACGATGGTGCCATGGATGTCGTGAACGTGGCCGAACCCGATGCAGAGCTGATCCGGACAATCCGACTCCACCATCTCGATCCCTTCGCGCGAGATCCTCAAGAGGTTGTATCCCCGCTCCGTCCGGATTTCTATGTCTCGGGGCTCTTCCGTCAGCGCCACCGTATCATAATGCTTTCCGTTCACCTCGATCATGGCATAGGTTCCCTTTGCCGTTCCGTCTTCCCCCATAAACTTGGATATTCCAAACCAGGCGACAGCCGCTATCAGCACAAGCGCTATTCCAATATCTCCGCGTTTCATCAGCATCTCTCCACTTCGCTTTGCTTATCTTCATTATCAGGGCTGCTCCAAGTGCCAGAAATGATTTTTCTCACATTCAGCGGGATAAGGGTCTGATACGCTGAGATCATCGGAACTCGATGCAAAAACAGCATCAGAATTCGAAGAGGAGGCACTATCATGTATAGGAAGTTTCTTTCCTGCGGCAGCCTGTTGATCATGCTCGCCCTGCTGATGACGGGAGCGATCGGCTGCACAACCAAAGCGGATCAGAAGACAGCCGCCAGCACCGAACCGGCAGCCGAACGTTACTTTATATTCGATACCATTGTAAGTCTCCGCGTTTACGATGAACGGATGACACCCCGGCATTTCGACGAGGTTAGGGCTCTGCTGGAACGGATCGACCAGCGTATGAACCGGCAGCTGGCCGGCAGCGAGATCGATCAGGTCAATCAAGCGGCGGGCAAATCCGAGGTCAGCGTTTCGGAAGAGACCTTCAAGGTGGTCCAGACCGCCATCGATTACGCGGCGGCTTCCGGCGGACATTTCGAACCGACCGTAGGCCCGCTGGTGGATCTCTGGGGCATCGGGGGCGAACACCCCGCAGTGCCGAAAGAAGATGAGCTCGCCGCCGCCATGCAGCGAATGAACTACAAGGATGTGATTTTAAATCCGGCATCGAATGCCATCCGGCTGGAGAAGGAGGGAATGTCGCTGGATCTAGGCGCCATCGCCAAAGGATATGCCGCAGATGTCATCGCGGACTATTTGCAGCAGCAGGATTTCCGCTCCGCCATCATTGACCTCGGGGGCAACATCCTGGCCATGGGTTCAAAGCCGGACGGCTCACCATGGAATATCGGCATCCAGGACCCTGAGAAGGATCGCGGGCAATCCCTGGGTACCCTTCAAGCCGTCAACAAGACCATCGTGACCTCCGGCGTGTATGAGCGCTTCTTCGAAGCAGAAGGAACCGTGTATCACCATATTCTGAGCCCCTTCACCGGTTATCCGGTCGATAACGACCTGCTCAGCGTGACGATCGTGACCGACACGTCCATGGACGCCGATGCCATGTCGACATCCGTCTTTTCGCTTGGGCTTACGGAAGGTCGGCAGTTCGTCGAGAGCCGGGATGACGCCGATGCCATTTTCGTCACCACCGACCATCAAATCTATCTCACCTCAGGTCTGGCCGATACATTCAAACTAACGAATGACAATTATCAGCTTGCCGAATAAGTTACGAAAAGGAGAAGATCGTATGAAACAGAATCGAGCTGCAAGGTCCGATGCGAAGGATGGAGGGCTGTTTCCTGCGGGCACTTCCTTCGTCTTTTCGCCGCCGCATCTCGCTTTAATCCGGGAAATGGCCGAGCCAATCGGTTTGTTTGCCGGCGATTGTCTGTATCAGGAGAACGATCCTGCCGACCGGCTGTACTTCGTAAACCGGGGAAGCCTGAAGGTATCCAAGCTGCTGGAAGGCGGATTGTCGGCAACCTTGTCGCTCCACATCCCGGGCGATCTGTTCGGTGAGCCCGATCCGTTCGGACGAGCCGTGCATCATTTCGAAGCCAGGGCCATGGAGGATAGCGAGGTCGGCGTCGTGACCCAGACCGAGCTGGATAAAATCATCCGCATCAACGGTGACTTTGCCGTGGAATATATGGGCTGGATGGCGCTCATGCAGCGTACCACGCAGAGCAAACTGCGCGATTTGCTGCTGCATGGCAAATCCGGCGCCCTATGCTCTCTGCTGCTGCGGCTGTACAATATGTACGGCACCGGCGGGACCGCCAAGGATCACAGGGCTATCATCGGCAAGCGGATCACGAATCTGGAGATGGCGGAGATGATCGGCTCTACTCGCGAAAGCGTCAACCGTATCTTGAACGAGCTTAAGGATCTTGGCGTGATTTCTACCGAGCGGGGGCGCATCGTTCTGAATGACCCCGCCTATTTGCGGAATATTTGCCACTGCGAGGACTGCCCCAAAGAGATTTGCCGAATGTAACGGACATCAAACAAAAAAACCTCTGAATGGAACACGGAGTCAACAGCAGTACTCTAACCCGTATCTAAACAGAGGTTTCTTATTCTCATGGCCCCTTTCATGAATTTCATTTACACGCCAGCACCCAAGGATTTTCGTGATCACCACATGATTCCATTACCATTACCCGCTCTAGAAAGCGAATTCTCTCCTGAAATGATACTGCCGTCTGATTAACGACCTCCCTTCAAGCATGCAGAGGTTCGGCAAACATTCGAAATTTCCACATGAAAACTGCGCTAATTCTCGGTGTATCATGACTCCGCCTTGCGCGCTATGATGGAGTTGATTTAACGGTTTAAGGGAAACGCACACTTTTTGCATGTATATCTGAGAGCGTTTCCATTCCAACTCTGCTTAGAAATGAGGTTTTGCTCATGAAATATCCGTTCCAGGATCCGGATCTACCGCTGGAAGAGCGGGTTCACGATCTGGTAACCCGATTGACCTTGGACGAAAAAATCGAATTAATGTGCCAATACCAGACGGAAATCCCCCGTCTCGGCGTGCAAAAATATAAGCATGGCACCGAAGGCGCCCACGGCGTGGCATGGCTTGGCGAAGCGACCGTCTTTCCGCAAAACACCGGACTTGCGTGCACGTGGAATCCCGAGCTGATGCGTGAAATCGGCTCGGTCATCGCAGAGGAAGCCCGGGTCTATTACCAGCGCGACCGGGCCATCAACGGACTGACCATCTGGGCGCCGACAGTGGATCTGGAACGCGACCCCCGGTGGGGACGAACGGAAGAAGCCTACGGGGAAGACCCGCACCTGACCGGGGAGCTATCCACCGGGCTGGTGAAGGGCATGCAGGGAGACCATCCCTTCTACTACAAAACGGTAGCTACCCTGAAGCACTTCTACGGCAATAACAATGAAGCCGACCGCGGCAGCGCCTCGGTAAGCATCGATCCGAGGAACAAACGCGAATATTATCTGAAAGCTTTCGAGGCTCCGTTCCGGGAAGGGAAAGCCGGTTCCATGATGACCGCGTATAACGGCATCAACGGCACGCCGTGCAACCTGAACCATGAAGTGAACGATATCGTCAAGCAGGAATGGGGCATGGACGGATTCGTCGTAGGGGACGCGGGTGACGTGCTGGGTACCGTCATGGACCATCATTATGTCGCTTCCTACGCAGAGGCCGTTGCGGGTTCCGTCAAAGCCGGAATCGACAGCATCACCGACGATCAGGACATCTCCTTCCGCGCTCTCCGCGATGCTTTGGAGCAAGGATTGCTTGAGGAGCAGCATCTGGACCATGCCCTCCGCAATACCTTCCGCGTCCGCTTCCGCCTTGGCGAATTCGACCCGGAGGAGCGGAATCCCTACAGCCGCGTACCGGAGACCAAGCTCTGCGCGCCGGAGCATGCCGAATTATCTCTTCGAGCCGCCCGTGAGTCGATTGTGCTGCTGAAGAATGACGGTTTGCTGCCCCTTCCGCGTGATCCGTTCAAATCCGCGGCCGTGATCGGACCGCTCGCCAACGAAGCGTTCACGGATTGGTACAGCGGCACGCCTCCCTACCGGATTACGCCGCTTCAGGGCGTGCAGGCCAAAGCGGGAGACCGCAACGTTCAATTCCATACGGGATTGGATCAGGTGCGCCTTCGTTCTGCCGTCAGCGGCACGTATGTCGCCCTGTCTTCCGAGGAGCAGGGCATCCTGTTTGCAGGCACGTCAGCATCCGCCGATGCCGCCGTATTCGAGCGAAACGACTGGGGCTGGGGCTCTGTCACGCTCCGCCTGGTCGGCAGCGGCAAATTCGTAACCGAAACGGAGACGGGACTGCAAGCAGCGGCCGACGAAGCTCGCGGCTGGTTCGTGAAGGAGGCTTTCGGCTTCGAAGCGTTGCCGGATGAAAGCTTCCTGATGAAAAACTGGGAAGGCAAACCGATCCTGCTCGATGAGCATGGCCGGCTTGTTGTTGGCGGCATCGAGGAAACGGGAACGCCGTTTACCATCGAAACGGTAAAGGACGGCATCGCTGAAGCCGCTGCAGCGGCAGCATCGGCTGAAACCGCCATCGTCTTCGTGGGAAACAGCCCGTTCATTAACGGCAAGGAAACGATCGACCGACCCGACATCACCCTTCCGCCTGCACAGCAGGCCTTGATACAGGCGGTGTTCGAAGCTAATCCCCATACGGTGGTGGTCATCGTAGGCGGGTATCCGTTCGCGGTGAACTGGGAACAGGAGCATGTGCCGGCCATCCTCTTTACGTCTCACGCCGGGCAGGAGCTGGGCCACGCGGTGGCCGACGTTCTGTACGGAGATTATAATCCGGGCGGCCGCTTAAACATGACGTGGTATAAGTCAACCGAACAGCTTCCGGTCATCATGGATTACGACATTATCAAAGGGAAGCGGACCTATCAATATTTCGAGGGGGATGTACTGTACCCGTTCGGTCACGGCCTCAGCTATTCCCGCTTCCAATACAGCGGTCTATCGCTTAGCCGTCCGCAGATCACGGCCGAAGGCAGCGTAACCGTCACCGTTGCGGTTAGGAACGAGAGCCAGCTGGCCGGGGATGAGGTGGTTCAGCTGTATGTGAAGGCTGACTCCTCCCGCGTCATTCGTCCTCTCAAAACGTTGAAGGGCTTCCGCCGCGTTCATCTGGCTCCAGGCTCTTCGGAAACGGTAACCTTTCAGCTCAAAGCCGAGGATCTGGCCTTCTGGGATGTCACCCGGGAGCGTTACTGCGTGGAAAGCGGGACCTATACGCTCATGGCTGGACCATCCTCCGGCCGGCTGCCGGTCACCGCAGTCCTTCAAGTCGAAGGAGAAACGATCCCGCCACGCACGCTGCGGGAGCCTGTTCGAGCAGTGAATTATGACGACTACCAGGGTGTCTTCCTCGATGAATGCCGCGAAGGCGGCGAAAGCATCCGTTTAATCGGCGACTCGGGATGGATCGCCTTCCATGACGCCGATCTCGGCGATTCTCCGGCCACGTTCGAGGCCAGGGTGAGCGGACATATCAAGGGCGGCGACATCGTCGTTACGACCGGCAGCCCGGATGGCCCCGCAGCCGGAAGCTGCAGGGTCCTGCCGACCGGAGGGCGCCAGGCCTGGACGACGGTTCAGGCCGATCTGACGGGGTTAGCAGGACGGGCCGACGTCTTCCTATTCATGAAAGGCGAGGTGCAGATCAGCTGGTTCCGCATAGCTTAAGCCGCCAGCGATCTAGTGATAACCCTCTGTAATATGCTTAATCGACGGTTCTAACGAGCCTGTCAGCGGCACCCTATCTTACAGATATCCATAGAACATCTGCCCTACGTTTTATACGATGGGCAGATGTTCTTTTTTGTTAGAATGAAGTCAATCCGAAAATATAAGAAAATGTCTCCGCCTTCGTTATAAGGCCACCTCCGCAATAAAATATGAACCCTTTCCAAGGGTCATTTGTTTATTAGACATAACGCAAAGAAAGGAGTGCCTTGGATTGACGGAACGCGAGTTATTCGATTCATACAACAAGGACGTGTACCGTACCTGCTACTACATGCTGCGGAACGCCCAAGATGCGGAAGATCTCTGCCACGACGTATTCGTCACCGTATTTCGCCAGGATTGGAGAAGCGTAGAACATACACGCGCCTGGATCATGCGCATCGCGATGAATCACTGCCTGAACCTGCTTAGAAGGAATCAGACCCAGCGGGAAAAGCAAAGCCAGGTCGCTTGGCTCCACGAGCAGACCGCGGCATCGGTTAAATCCGTGGACACCATCGTATTGGAAAAAGCAGCGGCGGCGGAATGGGAGAGCCTGCTGCGGCAGCTCCCGGACAAGCTGATGGCCGTGGTCACGCTCCGCTATATTGGCGAGCTGTCGATGGCGGAAATTGCCGAAACGTTGAAGATCCCTGTAGGAACGGTTAAATCAAGGCTTCACAAAGCATTGAAAATCATGCGCAAAAAGCTCGAGCATCATAACGGCTTTTGGCTGAAGGGGGAGAAACAATTTGGAACGTTTTGAGAATACTCTGAAAAATCAGATGAACACAGCGAATAACGTGTCTTATCCTGATTTTGACCGGATGTGGAGCAGCATACAGCAGGACGAATTGAAGGTGGCCGGAGGGGAATCGACTCCGCTTCGTCCGCGTAAGCGAAAGCGAATTGCGATCATTACCGGGATATCCGTCGCCCTGATGGCTACGCCGGTCTATGCAGCCTTGAATTATGACTGGTCCCATCTTCTGTCTTACAAGGCCGGGATCCAGACTGCGCTAGAACAAGGGCTTGGCCAGGCAATTGAGAAATCCGTTACGAAGGATGGCATCACGCTAACGGTGCACACGGCGTTTATCGATGAGAACCGCACGTTCCTGCTCTACAGCCTGGATCCTGGCTCGAAGCGGGCCGGCGAACAAATCGCTTTTGACCGAATCGGGCTTAAAGATAAGGAAGGCCATTCCGTCGAGGGTCATTATTCGCATCAGTGGAGCGAGGAGTTAGGCGTATTCCAGGGGTATTTCGAGACCGATTGGGTTGCTGAGGGCCAGATCGCGGATATCGAGTTTGCGATGGAGAATATTCGTTTTACCGGCGATGGAAAACAGTCCATCCCTTACGACCCTCAAAACCCGAATACGCAGGTATTCCCCATTCAAAAGGATGGCATTGACAGCGTGACCCTGCAGTCCTTCGAGCAGGCCGAAGGCAATGTCCTGCTTCAATCGGCCATTAGATTTACGGACCCTGAAATGAACAGCAGAAGCTGGGTGCGAATTCAAGCAGCCGATGACAAGAATGAGATGATTAAGGAGGTTAAACCTTCTACTTTCGGAACTCCGGCAGCCACCGGAGAATACCTGAGCCAGCAAATATTCAAGTCCGATTCCCTGCGTGCGGAAGGTACGACATTCCAGTTGGCTTATGATCGCACGCTGCAAAGCGTCGATGATACCTGGAGCTTGAATATGGCTCTATCCAAGAAACAAATGGCCAACGGCACTTGGAAGGACGTGCTGAATATCCCTGTAGATCAGGTGCCTGGCGAATCGAAGATCCATGAAATGATCGTGACGCCAACCCAAGTCCGGCTGATCCTGACCCATAAGGAAAAGCATGCCCGTTTTCCATACATGGACTATCAGCTGGACGTAGGCGGAACGCTGTTAAGCGGAAGCATGTGGCATGTGCCCGGCCAGTCCAAGAAAACGGAGCTGCGCTTTGAAATGACCGGACTGGATGCAGCCTCTCTGGCGAACCGCCCCGTGTCTCTGGTCGCCAAGCACCGCGTCGACGAATTCGCCGGAGATAAGAATCCGATCCGCTTGACCGATATTTCGGCTGAGCATCAGACCTTAACGTCCAGCATCGCCGGCTATCCGATCACGTGGACCTATTACATGAAGGACCACAACCTCTATGTGGAATCCTTGAGCTCCGACCCGGCGTTCGGCGGCGTCAACCAGACTTATTATCTGGACGGCGAAGATCGGAACTATGGCATGCCGGCCATCATCGGCCTGCTCGGCGATGACAGCAATAAACATATGGACGTGTATAAGAATTTCGACAAGACCGAGCTCGAGGTTTATATTTGGAACTATACCACCCATAAGCGGGACGACGTCCTGCGCATTCCGCTCAAAACCGGAAAATAAACCTATCCAGCGTTATAAACGATAAAGAAACCCCATGCAGAGGACGAAAACGTTACCCGAAGCGGCATTTCTGTCTAGAAATGCCGCCCTTTCGGATGTTTCGTACTCCGTCAATGAAGGGTTTCTTCTTTTTTTTCGTTCACATGTCACAATTCTGGGCGGCAGACTGTCATATTGGTGAACATCAACCATCAACCGTAAAGGGGAACTGAACATGGAACTGCGAATGAATTACCGGTCGGCCAATCCCGAAGCCTTCAAAACCCTGCTAGCCCTGGAGCAAGCAGCCCAAAAAAGCGGACTGGATCATAAGCTGTACGAGATCATTAAGCTCCGGGCGTCCCAGATCAACGGCTGCTCCTTCTGCGTGGATATGCATTCGAAGGATCTGCTCTCCATGGGCGAGAGCGTGGACCGCCTCCTTCTTCTGCCAATGTGGCGCGAAGTGCCGATCTATTCCGATGAGGAACGGGCCGTCATCGAATTGACGGAGTGCGTGACCAAGCTGTCCGAAGCCGGCGTTCCCGCCGAGGTATACGAACGCGTGCGCAAGCATTTTGACGAGAAGCAATTCGTCGATCTGGTCATGGCGATTACGACCATCAATGCCTGGAACCGGATCGGCGTTGCTACAGGGCTGTTCCCGGGCTGTTTTGATTAAACAGCTGCAGTTTATCCGGATTGACCACAAGAAAGATCCGGCTGATGCGGGACAAATCGGGTTCCCACTCTGCCGTAAGCACCATGGAGACCCTGCCTTCCCGCTTCAGCAATACACCGGGCTCCCCATTGATGGAGACGGGTTCAAACCCTTCCCGAAACGAGCCTTTGGCAGACAATCCCTCGAAGAAAGCCCGTACCCGCTTCACGCCCAGTATCGGATTGATGGCTGCTTTCGCTTTGCCGCCGCCATCCGACAGCAGCGTAACCTCTTCCTTCAGGAAAGAGAGCAGCGGTTTAAAATTACCCATATCGGACGCCCGCAGGAAGGCTTCAACGAAGCGTTCCTGCTTTTCCGTACGGGTCCCTTCTCCCACCGGCCTCTCCGTATGTCGGCCCATTTTTTGCTGGGCACGGCTGAAGGTCTTGCGGCAGCTGATCTCCGTCTTGCCAAGCATCTCCGAGATTTCATGATATTCGAGACCCAGCGTATCCTTGGCGATATAGATGGCACGCTCCAGCGGCGTCAGGCGTTGGAGCAGCACCAGATAGGCATAGCCGATATTCTCGCGGCGTTCCGCAGGATCGGACCGCTTTATCATGTCATAATCCGGCATCGGCTCCGGCAGCCAGGGGCCGGTATACGTTTCGCGCTGGCACCTGGACGATTTCAGCAGGTTGATGCAGCGGTTCGTTGTCATTTTGGCCAAATATGCCTTCTCGTTTATCACCTCTCCCCGATCCATCTGCACGAATTGGGAAAAAACATCCTGCACGATGTCCTCGGCATCCGCCGCACTCCCCAGCATCCGGTAGGCCAGGCCGAACATCATCGGCTTGTATTCGATATAGATTTGATCCCATAACATCAGGCACACCTTCTTACTCTGTATATTGTCGGCAGTAAACTACACCACATATAAGACAGATGAACACTACCGTCTGTGACATCAAGACGCCCTAATCCTACTCTATCCTATAGATCCCGATCTCTAAAAGGGGCAGTTTATCGGAGAGTTTGAGGGTCAACGAACGCTGCGTTCGCGATCCAATATGAACATTGTGGACAAGGTACGATAAATCTATCGACATTTGGGTAATTTTTAAATAACATATGGGATGACCTCACCACAAACGTAAAAGGTTTAAGAGCTTAGAAAGTAGGGAAACACATGAAAAAATCCACCCCTTTACGTCGCGTCGAATTCGGTTATTTTCTGCTGATTGCTCTTGCCATCGTCCAGCAGGCGTTATTATTTTGGCACATCCATGTAAACCAAAGTTTTACTTTCATGGAATTTATGTTTAGCGCCGGCTCGCTGGCCGCTTTACTTATCGGGTTCTTTCTGCCGGTCGGCGTTTCGACGGTTGCCGTTTTTGTGTATTTGGTCACGTATTTCGTCTGGTTGTCCACGCTGGCTCCAATCCACGCGCTTACGCTGTCCTGGATTTTGCTGCTGCCCGCCAATACCGCCATTGCCGTCTTCATTAAGCTGGCCCTCGTGCGAAGCCGAAGATTTATCCGCCGTCTCGAGCAACTGAGGAAAACCAACCCGGACATCGACATCGATACCTCGCTCGGCAGCAAGGAGGCTTTTGAAAGCACGCTGGTGAAACAAGCAAATCTGGCAAACCGGTACTCCGATCAATACGGATTCTGCATTATGATGTTCAAGCTCGATTTCCTCCCCCTGACCAGAGAAAACGTCGGCTCCCACCGCTTTGCCAGGCTGATTGTGGAATTGTCCAATACGATTCAGAAGCAGATCCGTTACGAAGACTATAAGTTCTCCATCGGCGAAGGGCGGTTTATCATTCTATGTCCGCTCACCAAGCCGGAATACCTCAAAAGCCTCATGGACCGCATCAAAGTCGCCATGATGAACGTCCCCTTCCGGGATAAAAAAGGCATGTCCCTCAAGCTAGTGGTAAGAGCCGGCGGCCTCGTATTCCAGAAAGAGCAGTTCAGCCGATACGAACATATCGATGATGTCATCTCCGCTTTAGAACGTAATACCGAGACCGACCTCATCGGTGAATATATTTAACGAAGTTATCATCACCTTGAAAAAGGAGGCTTGCAGCCGATGTCGTATACCCATTGGTTTATCCCTCTATGCATCGGGGTCAGCATCGTGTTCTCCACCGCCATCATGATCCTGACGATCGCAACCTTAAGCTTCCGTTCGAAAATCAAACGAAAGTACGATCGGGGGAAGTTTAGTGACTGACTTTTTCCTTGTTATCTCCATCATCAGCATATGGATTGCCGTACTGGAGTCGATTATTATCATGGCCGGCGCCATCGTGTTCATTCATAAACAAAGCCGGCAGAAGCTGGTGAATCCCGGCAATTTGGAGGATTATCCCACCGTGACGGTCATGGTGCCCGCGCACGATGAGGAATTGGTCATCCAGGCAACGGTCGAGCACATTTTGCACATGAATTACCCTCACCACAAAATGCAGCTGATTGTCATCGCCGACAATTGCAAGGATCATACGGCCGAGCGGTTACAAGCGCTGAAAGCGAATGAGCGTTACCGGGACCGCGACTTTCTGATCCTGGAGAGAACGGGAACCGGCGGCAAATCGGGCGCTTTGAACGACGCGCTCAAGCAGGCAACCGGCGAATGGATCTGTGTCTACGACGCGGACGCCGCTCCCGAGAAAAATGCGCTGTTGTTCCTCACGCAGAAGGCGATGGAGCAGCCCGAACGCTACGGGGCCGTCTTCGGACGCAACAAGGCCCGAAACCGCGGGCAGAATTTCCTGTCCCGCTGCATCAATCTGGAGCTGGTGACCATTCAGCGCGTGCATCATACCGGGTTATGGCAGCTATTTAAGCTGGGTACCATTCCCGGCACGAACTTTATCGTGAAAACCGCGCTCATTCAGGACATCGGCGGATGGGATGAGCATGCGATCACCGAAGATACCGCGATTTCGTTCGAGATCCTGACGAGAGGGCAGCTGATTGCCCTGGCTCCCCAAGCCGAAGCTTATCAGCAGGAGCCCGAGGATCTGAAGGTGTACATGAAGCAGCGCGAACGCTGGGCCAAAGGCAACTACAGCGTCGTCACGGATAATATTCATCATCTGTTCGACCGGAGCAGCTGGCGGATTAAGCTGCATGTGCTGTATTACGCGGCCAGTTACTTCTGGTTTATGATTGCCATCATCATCTCGGATATTATATTTATCGCCAATATCGTGTATCAGATCATCGCGCTGTTTAATCCGGCCGTCGTCTCCCCTTTCCGGTTTGAAGGGGATGTCTACATGTATCTCGTCATTGCCTGGGCCTTAATGTATTACATCTACGTCCTGCAGATTAACCTGGCGCTCGCAACGGACATCGGCCAAAGCACCACGCGCAACTTCATTCTATCCTGCGTGTCGTACTTCACCTACGCTCAGCTGTTCCTCGTCATCTCCATTAAGGCGTTTTACTCCATGATCGTGGACAAGATTACGGGCAGGGAATCCAAGTGGTATAAGACGGAGCGGTTTGGATAGAGGGCGCCATTTATATTTGGTGTTAGAAAAATAAAAGAAGAAGGATCGCCATGTCATGGCGATCCTTCTTCTTGTCCCACTATGTTCACCATGCTGTGTAAAAGCATTTACATCGTCATGGCTATTCGATTTTCCAGTTCTTTTGCTCATTGCGAAGTTTCTCAGGCGTCACGTCATTACCGGCGGGATCCACGATGCTTAATCCCGAAAAGGTGCTCAGCACCTGTCCGCGAATTTCGCGCAGGTATTCCGTGCGCAAAACTTGCTGTTCGGCTCTTTCCGCAGCAGTGAGCACCCCTTCCCGCTGTTTTTGTGCCAATTCGTTAATCCGGGTTAAGCTTTGGATCATGATATCCCTCTTTTCCGTTATTTGTTTGTTTACTTATCTTAATATAAAGATATATTATTTAGAGGTATTTGTCAACCCCTGCCAACCTTCATTGCCATCAGGCGCATTTGTGATTATTTTCCTATCAAAAGTCCCTTCCTTTCCTTAAACTTGGTGTTTAAGGTTTATTTATTTACAAATCGTGGTTAATGTTAGTATTGAAAACTTGGTGTTCGCAGCATAATACAAATGCAGGTCTTCACCCCTTAGGAAAAATTGCTTATGCCTTTCTGGCAGCACATGAAATATAATAGAGGAACTTAACTTTAAACAACTGGGGGAACATCTATGAAATCTCAGCTTAACAACCCAGCTTCACCGGGGAAAAGCGATCGTTTTTCCTCTGCTGGATTCATCCTGGCCGCGATCGGGAGCTCTGTCGGCCTCGGAAACATGTGGAAGTTCCCGTACATTACGGGAGAACACGGCGGCGCAGCTTTCTTCCTGCTCTTCATTATCTGTCTCATCGTGATCGGTTTGCCCGTCCTGCTGGCGGAGCTTGCCATCGGACGAGCCGGCCGCGGGAGTGCCGCGACTTCCTTCGTTAAAGCGGGCGGACCGAAAGTCTTCGGACAGCTTGGATTGCTCCAGGTTATCGCGCCGTTTCTCATCCTGACCTTCTATGTCATTGTGGCAGGCTGGACGCTTCATTATGCCGTCATGTCGTTTAGCGGCAATCTGTACAGCAACACCGATTTCGGCGGTCAATTCACCGCGTTTACCGAAGGCTACATGCCGATCATTTGGCAGATTGTCGCTATTGCGATCACAGGATGGGTAGTGGCTAAAGGCATCTCCGGCGGAATCGAAAAATTCAACAAGGTCCTGATCCCGGGACTGATCATTCTGTTAATTGTGTTAATGATCCGTGCTGTAACCTTGCCAGGGGCCGGAGCAGGGGTATCCTTCTTCTTGAATCCTGACTTCTCGAAGCTGAGCCCGGAAGCGGCACTCGTCGCGCTGGGACATGCCTTCTTCTCCCTCTCGCTGGGGATGGGGATTCTGTTGACCTACGGGGCTTATGTCGATAAGCGGCAATCCCTTGGTCCAGCTACCCTAGCCATCGGCGCAGGCGACCTGATCTATGCATTTATTGCCGGGCTTATCATATTCCCGACAACCGCTTCGTTCGGGATCGAGCCGAATGCCGGCCCTTCCCTTGTCTTTATTGCCCTGCCGGCTGCGTTCTCGGCCATGCCGCTGGGTGCTTTTTTCGGAGGATTGTTCTTCGTCCTTCTAGCCATCGCTGCATTAACCTCCTCCGTCTCGCTACTGGAGGTCCCAACCTCGTATGTCATGGACCGCTGGCATTGGGGACGCACCAAAGCCGTACTCGTCATTGGCGCGCTGGTTATGCTAATTGGTCTGCCCTCCGCGTTGTCATTCGGCATCGTGCCTGGGCTTACCGATATCGGCGGCAAAAATTTCTTTGATTGGCTGGATTTCATCACATCCAATATCCTGCTTCCGGTCGGGGGCCTGATCACCACCATCTTCGCGGGATACTTCTGGAAGAAGGCGGCAGATGCGGCTGGTTTGAAAGCAGGCTGGTTCCGGGTGTGGCTGTTCATGCTCCGTTATATTGCGCCGGTTCTCGTATTACTGGTGCTGCTTCATACCACGGGCGTTATCACATTCGAATAATCATGCTCTCGGCAGCCCCATGGCCCTTCCGGCCAGGAGGCTGCCTTTTCTATGGACTTGGCTGCCTTACGGCCGGAGACGGACCGAACACTTGCAGATTGGCACACCTTCGATGAAGCTGATCATATACTATCCTAAAAGGAGGTGTTTTCTCTCCATGCCGATTCAATTGTTGGACATGCGTCTATCCGTCCATATGCCAATGCGGGCCAGCGATAGTGAACCCATCGATATTTCCGAGCCGCTCCTTATCGGAGATATCGGACTTCAAACCATCCCGGCGCTTGGAACGGTCAACGTCACGGACGTGCGCGTATGGCTGTCCGGCACGGTATCCTTGTTGCGTCCGGCCACAACCGAGGCAGGACCTCCCTCCATGACTCTATTGATTGAGCGAGACGGCAGCGGAACGCCGGGATCCGGAACGATCATTTACGAGCAGGTCGTCGATCCCGGGAACCTCTCGTTCAATATGTTTCCCATCTCCCTGACGGCCGGTGATTTCCCTCCCGCCGCGGTCGTTAACCAAGGATTGATCCGGTATACTCTCTATATAGTCTCGGCCGGCGAAAATTCACTGCTGCTCAGCGGACCGGTCTCCTTCAGCGGCATTGCGGTCGCCGGATCCGGTTGAGGCAAAGTTTGAACGGCAAGAAGGTCTTCCCCGGTTCGCTTTGGGAAAGACCTTTTTTAATTGAACCTAATGGCCGGTACCGACGACAGCAATGCTATCGATCGAACCGTTTACGGCTGTACACCGCGGCAGCTGCAACGATGGAGATGACCGTCCATCCTGCACAAATCAGCAGATCCTGGGTCATTTCGCTGATAGCGGCACCTTGGCTGACGCTGCCCATCACATCGATAAACTTCTGCGTAGGCAAGTAATCCACGATGCTCATGATCCATTCATTGCCTAAGATGGGAGCGAACATCGGGCCCATAACGAAGACAATCAGTACCGGCAAACCGATAATGGAGGACTCCTGTACGGTACGTGACATCAAGCCGATGATTAAACCAAGCGCAATGAACATGACGAGCGAGACGAGAATCAGCAGGGACGGAATTCCCCAGTTGACCTCCGGCACCTCCGAAACGGCTACCGAAGCGACCACCGCGATCAGGGTCAATACGAAGGTGAGGAAGCTTTTGCCCATCAGAATCTCGGTTGTGCTCGCAGGCGAGAGCATCAATACGCGCAGGGTATGCTTTTCCTTCTCTTCCGCCACCATCATCGCCAGCACGAATGCGCCTGTCATCGATAAGGCCAGCAGAATCGGGAAGCTCAAGATCATCATGTCATCGCCCTTTGTCCCTCCGCTCCCCATCTTGCTGAACAGGAAGGCAAACATGATCGGCATTCCCATCATCAACAGGATTTGCGGGTTGCGGATACTATCTTTCCACTCTTTGTTTATGATGGCTTGCAGTCTCTTCATGGAAAATGTCATTGCAATTCCCTCCCAGTCATTTTTACGAAAATATCGCCTAACGTCGGTTCATTGGAATGGATCGATAACAGCCTGCCTTCCAGCATCCATTGTCCGATGCGCTGCGCGCTCTCTTCATTTTGCTGCAGCACCCGCTTGCCCTCGCCCTTCACGAGAACCGTCATCGATTGATCGGCATGCGCCAGCCGCAGCTGCTGCGGGGTATCGATCGCTTTGATCACGCCATCATGGATAAAGGCCACGCGATCACAGAGGCTCTCCGCTTCCATCATATTGTGGGTCGTCAGAAAAATGGTGGTTCCTTCCCGATTCAATTTCCGCAGGCCCTCATGAATATGAAGGGTGTTAACCGGGTCCAACGCTGACGTCGGCTCGTCCAGGAATAACAGATCCGGCTTGTGGAGAATAGCACGTGCCAGCATCACTCGCTGTTTCATCCCTTTGGAGAGCTTTTTCACCATCGTCTGACGATCATTGGCCAGATTAACCTCTTCCAGCACCTCGGCAATCCGTTTCGATTCCACGTCATACAGCCTGCAGAACAGTTTCAGATTGTCTTGAATGGTGAGTCTCTCATATAATGCGCTGTTATCGGTCAGTATCCCGATCCGGCGCTTATGGCTGGCATCGTTCATTTTATTTATAGGTTGACCGAACACCTTCACGGTGCCGGAGTTTGGAAGCAATTGGGAAGTCAGGATCTTCACGGTCGTTGTTTTGCCCGATCCGCTTGGACCCAGGAATCCGAATATTTCGCCTTGATGAACATTAAATTGTATATGCTGTAACGCACTCTTGTTTCCGAACGCTTTCAGCAGCTGATTGACTTCAATGATTGGTTGCACGTTTGATCCATCCCTTCAGGTTGTCGTTGTCGCCTTACACCCTTCATGTTAAGGTAACGTCGAAAACGCCGCATTATAATAGGGATGAAAGGAGTATATCCGCTATCGAAACCTGCGATATCAGCTTTGAACGGAGCAAACATTCGGATGAATGCAACGCAAATCAAATGCCAATGATCTTTTTTAGCTCATCGTATTTGCCTTTGGATAACGGGATGGAGCTCTTGGAATGGTCGTCCAGAATTAAACTGTAGCTGTTCCGTGTCCATGTGATGACTTCACGGACCTTCTGCAGATTCACCAGGTACGAGCGGTGACAGCGATAGAAGCCGAACCCCTTGAGCCTCCCTTCCAGATCGCTTAACGACATGGAGCAGGCATAGATCCCTTGGAGGACATGGAGATTCGCGACGCCTTCATGGCTCTCGATATAATCAATTTCTGTCGGATCAAACAGAATCAGCTTGTCCCCCACCTTGGCCGGAATCTTCTCGAAGCGTACGGGCTGGACGAAGGCCGCCACTTGAGCTCCCGCGGGGACCGATTGTCCTCCAGTCCCGGCTTCGTCAAAGGTTTCGGAAGATTGCGAATGATCAGGGAAAGCGCTTAGCTCGGCGGATTTGGGCTTAGCCTCGGCGGATTCCGTTTCTGTTGCGGTCTTAGGCGCAGTCAACGGAGCCTGTGCTTCTGTTTCTTGAATTACAGTCTCCGCAGCAGCCTCAGCGGGCATTATATTTTCAATCCTGGAATCAACTGCTGTATATAGTCTTCCCTGATCCTCTACCTCAATTGAATGGAATGGCTCTCTATCTTCATCTCCATCTCTATCGCTAATGGGGTCCAACTCTTCTTCCGCCGTTTCCAGCTTTTTAAACCCGGCATGGCTATATAAATAAACATCATTGGTCATCGATATGGCCTGTTCCAGCACCATGGTCGTGATGACGATCGCTTTGCCTTCCTCTATCAGAGCCGGTATCAGATTACGAATGATATAACTTGTCTCAAGATCGACATTTTGCTCCGGGTCTTCCATGAGCAAAACCGGCGGATTATGCACGAGTGCACGTGCGATGGACAATCGGCGCATTTCCGAAGGCGTCAACTGCAACACCCGGCTGTTTTGCTTCTCTGCTAGTCCTAAGCGCTGCATTAACAGCTCCATGTCCGGCTTCGTCTCATAGAGACGAGCATAAAAATGGAGAAATTCACGAACCTTCAGACGCTCGTATGCCGCATCCGATAACAGCTGAATCCCTATTTTTTCTCTAATATTCCGTGTATGTTCCGGTGTCAGCGCCTCTCCCTGAATCCGGATGGAGCCCTCCGATATCGGCGTCTGCCCGATCATGGCGAGCAGCAATTGATGTCCTAATTCGTGATTGCATTGAATGGCAACGCATTGACCTGCGCTCACCTCAAGGTTGATGTGTGGAATTAATACGGTACTGCCGGATGTCTTCTGCACGTGTCGTAGCTGTACTGCGCTCATCTGATTTTGTATCCCCCTAGATTGTTGATTCATCAGTCCTATTTTAATGGAATGATTTGGCTGAAACTACTATTTATTTCGGATCATTCGCTAGCAGATGCTATTTCCCGAGAAATAATGACAAGGTATAACCATGAATGAAACAAAAAAAGACTTCTAATTAAAGAAGTCCGAATTACTTATTTTTACATATCAAGCATTAAAATCAATTGGCAGTTAGTATTTCGTCGCACCCGTTCACAACATCGCCTGAAGCCGGACGATAGCCTGTGCCCGATCGACAACCTCCAATTTACTATAGAGATTGCTAATGTAATTACGGGCTGTGCCTTCCGCAATATGCAGCATATCTGCGATTTCCCGGTTGTTCAACCCTTGGACCATCAGTCTTGCCAGTTCTTCTTCCCTTTCGGTCAACCGGATTCGATCCAACCGATTTCTTAGCATACCAGAATGCCCTTCTGACATTCTGCTCATTCTTGCCGCCAATTTAGCAGCAACCGGAGCAGGAAGAATGAACTGTCCCGCAATCGTATCCCGAATCGATGCAATCATTTTATCCGCATCCATATCCTTTAACATGTATCCGTTCGCTCCGTGCGCCATTCCTTCTACGATGTAATCCGTCTCAATGAACGTAGTTAAAATAAGAATAAAGATATCCGGATGGCTCTGTTTTATATGCTTCAGCGCTTGGATTCCATCCATGACGGGCATTTGAATATCGAGCAGTACAAGTTTTGGTTGGAGGGCATCCGCCAATTCACAAGCTTCTTCCCCGTTCTTGGCTACCCCTACAACCTCCATGTCGTCTTCCAGATCCAGTATCGTCCGTAGCCCTTCGCGTGTTAACAGCTGGTCGTCAGCCACTACAATCGTGATTTTTTCCATTCCTTTTCCCCAATCCATTGCTTTTGGTAAGGCAAATTAATCCGAAGCAGACAACCTTGACCGGGTCTGGAATCCACCGTCAAGCTGCCTCCCAATTGTTCAACGCGTTCTCTCATTGTTTTCAGTCCAAAACCATTAACGATTGTGCGAGCCCCGATACCTTGGTCTTGAAGCCTGAACTCAAGCTCCGACCCCACGAGCATCAGATTAAAATGGAACACCTTGCTTCCACCATGTCGTATTCCGTTAGTTAATCCCTCCTGCAGCGCATGATAGATCGTCTTCTTACATGCTGTAGACAACCATTCGGGCAGATCATGGATAGACGCATGGATGGTAACTCCAGCGTTTCGCTCCGTATCCCGGATTAATCCCTGAAGCATATTGGGAAGATGGGCATACTTGTCCTCCCTTAACATGTGTACCGAGCCCCGGATTTCATTGAGGCTGTGGCGCACCAAATCTTGTGCCTCGTTCAGCCGCTGAACTCCGGCTTGCATATCCTTATGAAGCAGCCTTTTGCCTGCTTCAATCTGCAGAATCGTCGAAGTAAGCGTATGCCCAACAATATCATGAATCTCTTGCGCGATACGATTCCGTTCCTCATAGACTGAGGCCTCAGCCTGCGCGGCCGATGTTTCCCTCATCGATCGCTCCAGACTTCGCGTTCGCTCTTCCACTTGAAGCTCCAGATTTTCCTTCAAATATTGAATCCCGGTATACAGCTTGGCATTTTTGATCGAAATTGCGCATTGAGAGCCTAGCAATTTCAATATATCGAGCCGCTGGGGCGTAAATATGCTGCGCGATAATTTATTCTCCATATATAAAACGCAAGTCAGTTGATTCTGATGGATAATCGGTAGACACAGCACCGATTTTAACCCTTTGTTCCTGACATACGTATTGCGTACAAACATTCCTTCATTCGACGCGTCATGGAGAACAATGACCTCTTGCGTTCTGGCTGCATAACCGACAATGGGGGCAGGTACGATTTCGGATTCCTCCCCCAACGGCACGGACTCGATCCGGATATCCGCTGATGTGCCCCAAGCCTCAATTGTCCATTTGCCCTCATCGTCGAAAATAACCGCTCCATACTCCGCGCCCGCATTGTGCAGCATAATTCGCATCAGCGAATCCAACAGCCGGCTCATCTCCATTTCACCCGATAAAGCCTGTGCGGACATCATGACCGAGAGCGTATCCACGCGTTCCAATCCAGACTCGGGCCTCAATTGCAGCAGATGAGGGTGCTCCTGCTTAAGAACCGCAGCCTTCGCCAAAGCCCCCCACTGCACGTAAGCTTCATAAGCCTCCGCCATATATATTCTGGCCAGACGCGGCTTGCCTTGACGCAAGCCATATTTGCCGTAACACTCCGCCGCCATCGCCATATCGTGAATATGTCCATATTGGCGGGCAGCCTCTATCGATTGCTCGTATAACTCCTCGGCTTGACGGTTCCTCCGCATCAACCGAAATATCTCCGCTTTCATCAACAAATATTTATGCTGATAATTTTCTGGGCAGCGAATGGCGTATTCTTTCATTTTGCTTAGCCGCTTGCGCAATTTCCCCATATAATCGTTCTGCACTTCCATCGGCGCTTCTTCGTAAAGCTTTGCCCATACCAGCGACTCGTAATAGTATTGAAGAATCGGATCACCAGCCGTTTTCCGCTTTTCCAAAATAACGGCTGACCTGGCTAACGCTTCATTCGCTTCCCGATACTCGCCAAACAGATACCCCGGCAAATATCGGTAAATGCATACTAACTCTTCGATCACATGGAATGAATCCCCGTGAACCGACTCGGCAAACTCCGCATCCGTAATCTGCCCGGTATCGAAGGGATCATCAGGTGATCGAACGCCCGTCAACCGAATGAGAAGCGCAATAAATACTTTAAGCTGCTTGGAATGAAGATGATTATGATGTCTTAAGATATTCCCTGAGCTTGCGATTAGCCGGTCATATATCTCACCTAACGGATGACCAAACTGTAAGAGGGAACCACAATTGATCAGCACGCTTTGATTCCCTTGCCACAAGTCGCCGGATTCTAACCCGATCTTGCCTGCCTTCTCGGTAAATACCCCGAGTAGAGCCGGGTCGTATCGCCGCCAACTATCGGAACACAAAGTAAATGCGGTCAGCGTTCTCACATGCAGCTGCGGATATGGTTTCGACAAGCGATATGCGAGCATTCCCCATTTAAATGCCTCTTCATGACGAAAGCGATAATACATGAACAGGGCGTAGCCCATAAACCCGATGGAGGCCTCCGGGGTCATGCCGTAACGCAGCGTCATATCGACGATCGTTAGAGTATAAGAAAGCCATCCCTTCCGATTGACATAGAACGAGGCATTGCTCATATGAACCAACGCGGATATGGCCAGCTGCCGGGACGCATCCGTCATGGGAGGCAATTGATCCAGTTCTTTCATCGAATACTTGCCTAATTTCCGCTTTAGCCGTAACCACTGGAGAGTCAATCGGAATGAACCGAAATCAGACGGAAAATCAACTTGCAGCAGCCTTAAGGCATCTTGACCTAACGAGATCACTTCCCCATAATGGTCCTGACTTGCCTTCAGATGCATCTTCAGTACACAAACCGATGCTTTGTCCAAAGGGGTAACCGCCTTCTCCATCAAAGATTGGAACAAGTCGTGGGCGAGCTGGAAATGGGCACATAAATATTCCAATTCCGCTCGTTCCCGGTTAGCCTGAAAAGCGAGCCCATAATTTGTCCCCCAGTTATCCCCGTCCGCCTCCAAATAAGCCGTTGCAAGGCGCATATATCGCAGAGCAGTCTCATAGGCGGTCGATTCTTTTGCCTTCAAGCCTGCCCTAAGGTTCAGCTCCGCCATCCTTGTTCTCTGTTCAGGTTGACGGTTCCCCTCCCCGGCAAGGTTCATATGATTAACAGCTTCAAATAAAGCCTCCGTACCTTCTCCCTGACCGAGATTCATTCGGTCAAGGAAGAGCAAGCCGATGCTCCAATGCAATTCCGAGCGTTCTTCTTCCGGAACAAGCGTGTAAGCCACCTGCTGGATGCGGTCGTGTTGAAATTTATAGGAGCTTCGGCTACCGTCGTTGATGAGCTGCACCAATGACATCCTTTCTGCCATCTCCAGTTCCTTCGCCAGTTTCGTTATGTGGAGCCCGGATATAATGGAGAGGGTTTCCAGATCAAATCGGCTTCCGAGAAATGAAGCATAGCCGACCACAATCTTTGTTGATGGTGGCATTACCTGCAATCGATCCGTCAGATAGGAGACCGCATTATCGGGAATGTTCATTTCGGCAATAAACGGCAAATCCCATGACCAGCTTTTGCTCGATGGATCAAAGAACACATGGCCATGGGCAATTAAATCTCCAAGAAACTGCTTGAGAAAGAAGGGGTTGCCGTCTGTCTTCCTAAGCAAGGCAACAGCCAGCTCCTCTACATCTCCATCTTTATGACGCATGACATCCTTTAACAGCTGGTTTATATCCTCCAAGGCAAGCGGCTGCAGGTCGATACGATTCCGTATTATACGATCATGAGTCAAACGGTTTTCTAATCGACGGATCGGGTCGGCATCTTGATCACGGTAAGCCAATGCAACCAGCAAATGCTTGGTTGCTCTGTCGTCCAGAAGAAATTCCAGATATCGAAGAGATGCTTCGTCCGCCCATTGAAGATCGTCAAGAAATAGAACCAGGGGACAGTTCGGACGAAGGAACAACTGGATAAATCGGTTCATGATCAGATGAAACCGTTCCTGGGCTTCCACGGGCGGCAGCGGTTGAACAGGCGGCTGTTGGCCTATCAGCAGTTCCAGCTCGGGAACCCGTTCAATCAGAATTTTCCCGTAATCCTCAACCGCTTGAAGAATCCGCAGCTTCCATACTTCGGCCTGCAGTTTGCCCTCGGTCAGCAGTTGACGAATCAGTTTACGGATCACCTGAATCCAAATATCGTAAGGCTGAGCCGTCTGATGGGTGCCGAACTTGCCCCTGATGAAGAAATAGTCCATAGATGCAGCCTGTTCCAGAGCTTCCATGAGAAAAGAAGTTTTTCCTATCCCCTCCGTACCGCTAACGCCAACCAGCACAACAGACCCGTTAGCCGCCCTCCGCACTGCATCCTGCAGCATCTGCAGCTCGGCTTGCCGTCCGTAGAATTGGGCCGATTCCACCCATCGTTCCGGTATATCCCGGCTTCCAAGTCGGAATGGTTCCACCTCGCCTGTAACCTGAAGCCGATTGAAACACTCCTCAAGGTCCGTTTGAATACCGAATGCGCTGACATACCTATCGTCGGGCATCTTCTCCATGCATTTCTGTATAATATCGGACACTATTTTGGGGATGAAGGGGAATTTGCGGTGCAGAGGCTCAGGGGTGCCGGCAAGATGGCGGTATACCGTATTTACAGGGTCGATATGTTCAAAGGGTAAAGTACCGGACAACCACTCGTATAATATGATCCCGAGGGAATAAAAATCGGATCGGTAATCCGGCGTCATTCCCGTTCTGCGTGTCTGTTCGGGCGATATATAAGGAAGAAACGCATCCGGCCGGCTTAAGGAAGACAACGGGCTTTTGCCCGCTTCGGTTGAACACATACGGATATCGATCAGCTTCGCTTCATAGGTGCGGGGATTGACCATCAGATGAGAGGGCGTGATCTCGTTCAGCGTCATATTCTCTCGATGAATCCGAATAAGACAATCGGTTATGGCAACAGCCATGCGCAGGAGATCCGGAAGTTCCGTAACGTCAGAATATGCCCGCAGCAGCTGTTCCAATGTAACCCCGGCCATCTCTTTCAGGAGAAGAACCGGCCGGTCTGCGATCATCTCCAAACTGTACGCTTCCAAGGCTCCACGGCCATCCAGCTTCTTCAATACGCCATACTCGTATCGAAAAGCAGCCACCATGGCCGATTCCGGACCTGCATCGCGCGTTGTCTTGGCTAAGACGCGCATACCGTCGATAGAACGCGAAAGTCTAAAGAGTTGAATGTCTCCATTAGTATGGATTACGTCCAATGTTTGATATCCTGGCATTTCAAACATAAAGTTCCACTCCCTGATTATATGTAACAGCGTATTTAACGATTGCAGGCTAATTAAGGCTATTATAGCATTCGTCATTGCCGCGCTATATCAATCGCAAAAAGCTCGCGGCATTTCTTTTCTTCTGATATGCAGTAGGCTCGGTTCCGAAATCTTCGACAGAACGAATGGGGAAAACAGACCTTCCCCTTCGGTGGTCTGTTCTCATGGCTTGCCGTATGTATCGACGTTGTGAAACATCTGCAACAAGCACTGCCTATTCATGACGATCGTCGTTGTTGTACCGAACATATTTAATATAATAGAAGGGCAGCTCGACAAATAGTGAGTGGTGTCATTAAATTGTCATATGACATCGATCAGATTTTAGGTAATGACAGGGGTTTGCCAAACCGCGGTGACGGTTGATGAGGGTAACCTGGGTAGGGGACTTCGGGTTCGGTCTTGATTTCAGGGTTCTCCAAGTTGAATTTATGAATGTCAATCCCTAGCTGAATACAAACGTCTTCTATTTTCAGATTAATGGACATACATCACCTCATGAACGGATATGACCTTACTTCACAGAGCATCTGAAATCATGTTTCGTATCCAAGCCAGGATGTGATTTACCTCATAAATATAACGCATGGCCCGTGCGACCAACAGTGTGTGTTGTCATGAATATTGTCATATGACAATCATCTCGAATTGGTCGAATAGGAAATAAAATGAAAAAGAGCACGCCGATTTGCGTGCTCTTCTCCAATCATTCACAAGACGCCATCATCGCTGACAGCGAATCAAAGCTATTTGCTCAACACGGCCGCCGCCTCCGTGAGCATCATTCCGCTCAGCTGCACGCTCAGTTGAACGGGAAGAGTCGGCAGAGCGTCCCAGGCAGGGCCGCATAAACCAGCATCCTCAAGCATTCCCTTCTCCCACAGCGTTTCCGCGTTACGCTGGATCATTCGGCGTACGGCGTCCTCTTCGGGCGCCTCTTCAAGCAGCACCAGCAGATAACGGATGAGGATGCCTTTAAACAGACCCGTGTCGTCAATGCCCTCATCGGGCAGAAGCCGGGTTTTTGGATCGCACAGCTCCAGCATGCACGCGTCAGCGGTCCGTTTAGCGTCATCGAGATAGGACTTATCCCCCGTACAACGGTATAATTCCACTCCGGCACCGAGGAACACGCCCTGGCAATACGTGAACTTCCAATCGTAATCGATCTCACCGTCGCCGAGCCGGTTCATGCCATCCCACACAAACCCGGTCGATGGATCGACAAGCCGGCTTTTGTTCCATTCATAAATGCGCTTTGCCCAGATCAAATCCTCTTCGTTCCGCTCCAAAAGATACAGCCTCGCCGCCAAAATGGCGGCAGGCGCGTTAGCCGGCGTGTTTTTGTAATCCAGCTGATCCTTCTTCCACGCCATGCCGCCCCCGCAGTGATCGTTCCAAGCGGTCTTGATGTCTTCCCACAGCGTAAGCGCCTGCTCCTTATACCACTCGGTACCGGTAGCCTGATGCGCACGCAGCAGCGCGAGTGCCGTCCACTCCATGTCATCGTAGTAATTGTGGGTGAACGTATGGCCGTTGTACTTGTACAGGCTTCGGCTGAATGCTTCCATTCGGTCGGCATACACCGGTTTTCCCGTGCGCTTATAAGCGTCAACCAGCACATCCAGCACATGCGCCTGCCACCAATAATAGAAATTCTCGCCTGCCGCGGCATGTTCCCGCGGAAACCATTGATCCATAATGCCGCTGTCCGGGTTTCCGTAATTTCGGTACATGGCCTCCTGCAGCAGGTCCGCTCTCTCATCCCAGTTCGCCGCAGAATGCCGACCATCGCTCCCCCCGGCCTGCCCTGCGGATTCCAGCACGGCCGCACATTCAAGCAGCATCACGGCGCTCAGCTGCGAGCTGAGCTGAACGATAGCCTCAGACGTTCGGCGGCTCTTCCAATCGGTCCCGAACAACGCGCCATCTGCAGTCTTTCCCTGTTCCCAGAGCACATTGGCGTTCCGGCTCAGCCACCCTGCAGCTTCTGTTGCTTCAGGCCACACCTTGATAGCTTCCGTTACATAACGGATCAGGATCCCTTTGAACAATCCGGCATCGCCTCCGCCTTCGTCCGGGAGGATGCCTTCCGCCGAATCCGCCAGCTCTACGCCCATCGCTTGAAAGGTCCGCTTGGAGTCTTCAAGGTACGCCGAATCACCCGTAACCCGAAACAGCTCGACCGCTGCTCCGATAAATACGCCTTGGCAATACGTGAATTTCCAATCTTTATCGATGGCCCCGTCCCCGGTACGGTTCATTCCGTCCCAGACAAAACCCGTGGCAGGATCCACGAGGGCATTCTTCTGCCAAGCGTAGATTTTCCGAGCCCATTCCAGGTCAGCCGGGTTGCCTAAAGCCCGATACAGCCGTGCCGCCAAAATAACCGCAGGCGCATTTGCCGGGGTATTCTTATAACCGAGCTGCTCCTTGTGCCAAGCAATTCCCCCGCCTTGAACATCGTTCCAGCCGGTTTGAATATCCTCCCAGAGCGTCAGCGCCGCTTGCTTGTACTTCTCCAGCCCCGTCGCCTCATAGGCGCGCAGCCATGCCAGCGCCATCCATTCCATGTCATCGTACAGCTCATTCGGCCATGCGCCCTCATTCCGGCGGAGCACTCCCTCATACAGCTGCTCCAGCCGCTCCGCATACAACGGATCCGCCGTGCGAACATAACCGTCCACCAGCACATCCGCCGCATGCGCCATCCACCAATAATGGAAAATCGTGTTGCACGCCCCGTCCGGGCACGGCGTTTCTATATTGTACATACGGATCGAATCATTCCAGAAATGACGTTCCAGCGCGCGCTGCGCCTCATCGGCCCTTTTGGTCCATATACCGGACACCGTTATCATTGTCGAAATCACTCCTGACATCTCAATATGCAAGTTTTTTGTCCATGCGTCACCCATATCCAGCTTCCAGCCCGCTAGCCTTTGATCCCGCTAAATGCGATGCCCTGAATGAAGTACCGCTGCAGAGCCAGGAACAGGACAAGGATCGGCAAAATAGCCACCAGTGCCCCGGCCATCATCGGGCCGTAATCCGTCTGGAAATTGAACGAGAACGCCTGGAGCCCCATCTGGATCGTCGCCTTGTTCGGATCGTTCAGCACGATCATCGGCCACAGGAAGCTGTTCCAGCCCGCCTGAAACGTGAAGATGCTCAGGGTTGCCAGCGCCGGCTTGGTCAGAGGCAAATAGATGCGCCAAAAAATTTTGAATTCGCCGCAGCCCTCAATCCGCGCCATCTCCATCATGTCGGAGGGGAGCGTCAGGAAGAACTGCCGCATGAAAAACACCGCAAACGTGCCGGAAGCTCCCGGAAGAATGATCCCCCAGAAGGAATTCATCAGCCCCATGCCCCCGCTTCCGAACAGGTCGTTGCCTCCCATCAGCGGTATATGGCGCAGCACGTACACGCTCGGGATCATCGTGACGATGCCCGGGACCATCATCGCGGCCAGCAGCACGCGGAAGAGTCCCGAGTTGCCTTTGAACTTCAGCTTGGCAAAAGCATAGCCGCTGAGCGAACCGAAGAACAGGTTGAGCAGCACGCCGGTAATGGCCAGAAAGAATGAATTCCAGAAATAAAGGCCGAAGGGTACGGTTGTGAACGCCTTTTTATAGTGCTCCAGCGTGATGTCCGTAGGGAACCATTTGATCGGCATCGAGAACATATCCTCATCCGGCTTAAAAGAGGTCATCACGCTCCAGTAGAACGGGAGAAACATGACGATGGCGATCAGAATGGCACCGATATAGAAGACGCTCGCGGTAAGGATTCGCTGACGCTTGGCCTGACTCTCAATTGCTCTCATCTCTTGTCTTCCTCCTCTAAGCCCCGATTACACAATCGATTCTTCCGATTTATTGATCTTCATGCTGATCAGCGAGAAGACCAGAATCGCCATCGCCAGCACGAAGGCCTGCGATGATGCATACCCCATCTGCAGCTGGTTAAAGCCCTGCTGATAAATGAGATAAACCGGCGTTTTCGTTGCATTGGCGGGTCCGCCCTGCGTAAGCACGAATGCCTGATCAAACAGCTGCAGCGCGCCGATAATCGACATCGTGCTGACAAGGAATGTGGTCGGCCGCAGCTGCGGCCAGGTAATGTAACGCAGGCAATCGAATTTGCTGGCACCGTCCAGACGAGCGGACTCGTACAGATAATCCGGCACGCCCTGAAGCCCGGCCAGGTAAATGATCATATTGGAGCCTACGCTCTGCCACAGCGTCATCATAATAATCGACAGCATGGCCGTATCGGTCTGGGACACCCAGGCCGGGCCCGTGATGCCGAACAGCGACAGGATCCCGTTAACGAGCCCGTATTCGGGATGCAGCATCCAGATCCAGACGGTGGCCGCCGCGACCGCCGACGTCAAAGTCGGAAGATAGTAAAACGTCCGCAGCGCCTTGACTCCCCTCGCCGCCCGGTTCAGCAGGATCGCCAGCAGAAGGGAGATCAGTACGTTGAGCGGCACGAACACCACCGCATAGATCATCACGTTAACGAAGGTTTTCCAATACAAATCATCGCCGAACAGTCGCCTGTAATTGTCCATGCCGACCCAGTCGTTCGAGCTGAGCACGTCATAATTGGTAAAACTCAGGTATAGCGCCATTCCAACCGGGATTACCATGAATACCGCAAATAACAGCATTGTCGGCATAATGAACAGATAGCCCATCCTGGCCTGGTGTTTGCCAAGCCTCGTGACGGAAGCAGGCTTGGCGCTGACTGGCTTCGTGGCGGAAGTCATCCTCATGCTCCTTTCTGTAGCTCCTAGAATCCCCGAATGCGTTAACGGGCAACGGCATTTTCCTTCAGCTGCTTATCGCCCTGCTCCTGGCTGAGCCGCAGGGTCTCTTCGGCGCTCTGCTTGTTCTGCATGAACAGCTCCAGATTCGGAATGACGGCATTCTCCTCCATGACGGAGTACCCCGGATGCGTCGGCCTTGTTTTGGCAAATTCAAGCGTTTCCATAAACGGTATCCATTTCGGATCGTCCGCGAAGAACGGATCTTCAAAGGCAGGCTTGAAGCCCGGCATATTCAGGCTCGTTTTGGCCCATAACACGGCATTGTCCTTGTTGGCCGTCCACCATTTGATAAACTCCCAAGCCTCCTCCGGATGCTTCGAGCCTTGCGGAATGACAAGCCCAAAGCCGCCCATAACGCTTCCCTTATCGCCGTTCGGTCCGGCCGGTGGCGGCACGATGCCATATTCCAGGTCTTTGCCGTATTTATCATAGGTGCTCAGCATCCACGGGCCGGTGTACAGCATGGCGACTTTTCCGGTTACAAACGCATCCGTTCCTTCGCCCAAGCCGTCCTCGAAACCGATCTTGTACACCTTGTCCTCATTCAGCAAACGTCCCCAGAAGTCCAATACCGCTTTGCCCTTCTCGTTGTTCACGTTCATCGTGTTCTCCGGGGTCAGCATCGTTCCGCCCGCCTGCTGCAAATACATGTTGAACAGTCCGGGATCGCCCATCGACAATCCTGCCGTTTCGAGCTTGGTCCCGTTCCACTTGGTCGTGGCTTTGGCTGCCGCCTCAAGCTCGTCCCAGTTCGTTGGCGGCTCAAGCCCGGCTTCCTCCAGCATTTTCTTGTTATAGAACAGGGCCCGCGCGTCCACCGTCAACGGCAATCCGTATAGCTTGTCATCATAGGTAAGCTCCTTCAGAGCCTCTTCGTAAAAATCCCCCTTGTTGACGCCGTCGCGCTCCAGGTATTCATCCACGGGATGAAGCACGTTCTTAGGTGCATAGAGCGCGGTCCGCCACCGGTCCCAGAACACGACATCCGGCGTCCCCCCGTTCGTGGCCGCGGTCAGAAACTTCGTCACCACGTCCTGCTGCAGGGCATATTTCACCTCGATTTTATCTTGGGATTTATTAAAAGCATCCACCATCGTTTGGATCTGTTCCTGCCCTTCTCCGCCCCAGTCTCCCCAGAAGGTCAGCACCGTTTTGCCGCCGCTGGCTTCTCCGCCGGAGGAGCCACCGCTGCCCCCTGAGCAGCCCGCCAGAAGCCCAATCACAACTATCATCGACCATACGATCTTCCACTGCTTCTTCATTCGTTAACCCTCCCTTATGAATTCCAAGCTCGGTTCGCCGCTTCATCCCGCTGCTAGCTTTACCGTTTAACCGCGATACCGGAACACAACAGCACCAGTTCGCAAAACATCATATTGGCCCATGAAAACCAAGGCCGGGTATATTCCTGCGGCCGATCCACATGGAACCCTTCATGCATGAGCCCGGTTCCTCCGTCCGTTGCCAGCAGCAGTTCAAGGAGGCGCTGCCGCTCGGCTTCATCCTGTTCGGTCATCCCTTGCATCGCAAGCGCAATATGCCATATGTATTGATCGGGCGTATGCGGACTGCCGATGCCGGATGCAGCGGTCCCGGAGAAGTAGTACGGGTTCCGCTCACTCAAGATAAACCTCCGCGTATTCGCGTATATCGGATCTTCCGCATTTCGGTATCCCAAGTACGGAATGGACAGCAGGCTGGGCACATTCGCGTCGTCCATCAGGTTAACCGAACCCAATCCATCCACCTCGTATGCATAGATAGGGCCGCATTCCAGATGCTCCACAATGCCGTACCGCTGTATGCCGGCTTCGATCTGTGCCGCTAGCCCCTCCGCCGCCGCTGCCAGCTCCCGATCCTTCAGAATCTCCTCGGCAATCTCCGTCACATACCCCAGCACAACGACCGCAAACATGTTCGACGGAACCAGGTAACCGTAGGCGCAAGCATCGTCGCTCGGCCTGAAGCCGGACCAGGTCATGCCGGTATATGCCGTCTCCGCTCCTTTTCCGCCACGGACCAGCGTATCCGACGGAGGGCAGTTGCTCCGCTCGAAGGTGTAAGCCGATTTCCGTTCATGGTGCTGCTCTGTCGTCCACAACTCGATAATCTGCCGCACGCCTGCCCGAAAGGTCTCGTCAAAATGGCCGGTTCTTCCGGAGTTTTTCCACAGCAGGTAGCTGAGCTGGATCGGATAACACAGCGAATCGATCTCGTATTTGCGTTCCCAAATCCACGGGCTCATCTCGGTTGCATCATCCTGATGTCCCATCCCGTTCGCAGACTCATTGAACGCGTTGGCATACGGATCCCGCAGAATATAGTCAAACTGGCGTCTGACCACGCCCTGGATCATGTCGCCGATCTCGCGGTCCTCTCCAAGCACCAGGAAGGGCCTGACCTGCGCAGCCGAATCGCGCAACCACATGGCAGGAATATCCCCGGTTATGACAAACGTCGTGCCGTCCTCCATTCGCTTCAAGGTGGTATTCCAGGTATTGGCTAGGCATCTCTCGAACATGTCAGCCGTTCGTTTCGGCTGCTTCGCCCGAACCATGTCCGATATCCGCCTAATGGCCTCCGGCAGTTCAGTTATGGATTGCACGTGATGTTCCCCTTTCGCTTGATGGAATTATGAAACCGTTATCACGAATCAGTATATTGTTATCTAGTTAATATGTCAATATATAAAATAAATTAAATGTTATATTAGGCGTTGGGTAAACGTCGACACAAAACCAACGCTGCTCCTCACCGGATTAAGAACAAAAAAACATGCGCTCACAGGTTCGTGAGCGCATGTTTTGCATGCGTGCAAGGGTAAGTGAAAACATTACAAACATTCCGTATTCACGTTTCCTGTTTGTAAGGTTCAACCTCCAAGGTTTTTTGTTATCGAATTCGAATTTCCATTTGTCGGTCAGGGAATTACCAATGCGCCGGTCACTTTCCAGCACACCATGCATCGAAGGCTGCGCCAGCTGCGCAGACGTTTGAACAAGTTTCTGCTATTCCTTGACGGGACCGGTAGATGCGCCAACCACCAATTCCGCAGGCAATCTCTTCTCGACCGCAACCGCGTCGTGGTTCATGATGCCCAGCACCGTCTCGATCGCCAGCCTTCCCATCTCTTCCTCGTTCTGTCGCATATGGGTAAACAAGTACCCCTCACCGATATTTAATTGCGGACTGTCGAAGCATATGATCGATACATCCTCCGGGACCCGCAAACCGAGACGTTCAGCTGCAACCTTAGCAAGCAATGCAATATTGTACTCAATCGCAAAAAAAGCGGTAATCGACGGATGATCCTGCAAATGCTGCATGATCCGCTGTATTTCCCGTTCAATATTGCTTTCGTAGAAAGCATTGGGCAGCGTGGCCGTTACGTCACTGATCCAGATTTCCTTGTCAAACGCGATGCCCCGGGCGGCATGAGCCTGAACGAATCCTTCAATCCGCTCTTCGACCGCCGTCGTATCCCTCGGCGGAGGAGACAGCAGGCAAATATGGCGGTGACCCAAATCGAATAAATGCTCCACCGCCTGCACGGCTGCCCCAAGATTATCCGTGCTGATGGAAGCCGCAGCGACCCCCTTCAGCTTGCGGTCAATCAGGACGAGCGGGAAGCGGGCAATGACCATTTTCAATATTTCGGCATTAAAATATTCACCCTGCGCGGGAAATACGATAAGACCGTTCACGCCGAGATTGCGCAGCTTCTGGATGGACAATTCCTCATTATCCTGGTCCCCGAACGTTCTGCGCAGGACCAGAAAGCAGTCATTCTCCCTGGAATACTGCTCCATGCTGTAGATCAGCCGCGTTCCGTAGCTTGAAGAAAAATCCGTGATGACCAGGCCGATCATTTTCTCCCGGCCGGCCGTTCCCGTTTCTGTGCTCTCTGAGGAGATGGGTTCCCTGTGTACCACAGGCTCATCCGGATCGGCTACGAACGATCCCTTGCCCGGCTTGCGCACGATCACGCCTTCTGCCGCCAGCAGATCCAAGGCTTTCTTGCTCGTGATTCGGCTAACTCCGTACTCATCCGCAAGTTCCTTCTCTGATGGAACTTTATCTCCAATCCGAAACATATGGGTTGAGATCTTTCGCTTCATCTCGTTAAAAATCTGTTCATACATCGGCTTCGTGGAAGCTGCATCTTTCAAATTGATATCCCTCCAACGGTACTCCAAAACCTGCTAATTTATATAACAATATAACATGATATATTTAAATTGTCCATGTTGAACGATGATCGCTCACATATTCATCACATCCCCTATTTGCTTGAAACAGCACCATACAAACTCATCACTTGAACAATGCATGATCAACCCGACCATTGCCCATTCTATAATCCATATACTTAAATTTTTGCGGGGGAGGAAGATTCGTTGGAGCGTTTTGACCCGGAACTCGTCTTTTTTGAGCCGGATGCGTTGGAGTATCCGCTTGGAAAGAAGCTGCAAGCATGGTTTGAGGAATTAGGCACACCCATCAAAATGACCACCTCCCATAATCGGGTAACCGGCATTCCGGGGGAGACCGAAACCGAAAAATACCGGAACGCCAAACGCACCCTAGTCGTTGGGATTAGGAAGACCTTGGATTTCGACACGTCCAAGCCTTCTGCGGAGTATGCCATCCCGCTGACGACGGGATGTGCAGGACATTGTCATTACTGCTACCTGCAAACCACCATGAGCTCGAAGCCTTATGTCCGGATTTATGTCAACCTGGATGAAATTTTGGACCGAGCGAAGCAATACATCGCTGAGCGGTCGCCCGAAATCACCCGGTTCGAGGCCGCTTGTACCGGCGATCCCGTATCTCTGGAGCATTTGACCGGGGCACTGGCCTATTACATTGAATTTATGGCCAAGCAGGACCATGGCCGACTGCGATTCGTGACGAAATTCGCCAACATCGATTCCCTGCTGAATATCGATCACGGCGGCCATACCAGGGTACGCTTCTCCATCAATTCCGATTATGTGATCCGTTATTTCGAGCCGGGTACCTCTTCCTTCGAAGAACGCATTGAAGCCGCGGGGAAAATTGCCGAAGCCGGATATCCGTTAGGTTTCATCATTGCCCCGATCGTCAAATATGACGGATGGCAGGAAGGATACTGGCATTTATTGGAGAAGCTCCATGAGCGATTGAGCCATGTGGAGGTTAAGGATCTGACGTTTGAGCTCATTCAGCACCGGTTTACCAAAACGGCCAAAAACACCATTTTGAAACGGTACCCCAAAACCAAGCTGGACATGGATGAGGAGGACCGGCAGTTAAAGTGGGGAAGGTATGGAAAATTCAAGTATGTCTATAAGGCCGAAACCGTCGAGGAGTTTCAGCAGCTGTTCGAAAAGGGAATCCAAGAATATTTCCCGCGCGCGGAAATTGCCTATTTTGTCTAAAATACCCGGGAACGCCAGTCATTTGATGTACCCAAAAGCAACAAATAACGGACACTCCCGGTGCCCGTTATTCTTATGAACCATATGCATTCGTATCCGCTCTTTCATCGAAGGGCCGCGAACTCTTCGGCCTTGTGATCTTGGTCGTACATCCAGACCTCAATCTCATGGATATCCATCGGCTTTCCGTAATAGTAACCCTGCATGACATGACACCCGAGCCCCGTCAAAAAGTCGATATGCTCCTTATTCTCCACGCCTTCGGCGATCACGTCCAGATTCAGCTTTTCCGCCATAAGAACGACGGCGTTGACGATGGCGCGCTTGCTGGGCGTGTCCAAATCATTGGTGAACTGGCGGTCCAGCTTCAGGGCATCAATCGGAATCCGGTCCAAGAGCCCAATCGAGGAATAGCCGGTTCCGAAATCATCCATGGAGACCTTAACCCCTAAGGATCGGATACTCCCAAGCTGCCGGATGATATCGTTCACATCGTGCAGCACCATGGACTCCGTAATCTCCAGCTCTAACAACCGGGGCTCCAAATCCGCCTTATGCAGCACGTTTTGAATCAGCTCCAGCAGATTGTCGCCATGAAATAAACGGACCGATAGATTCACCGAGACCGGCTGGACAACCCCGCTATCCTGCCACACCCTGCACTGCTTGCATGCTTCTTCAAGCGTCCAGCGGGTCATCGGAATAATCAGCCCCGTCTCTTCCGCAATCGGAATGAATTCCTGAGGGGAAATCACGCCGAGGCGGGGATGCTTCCAGCGGAGCAGCGCCTCGAATCCGACCAAGCGGTCGCTTTGCACATTCCATTTCGGCTGATACACGATGAAGAACTCCTTCATCTCCAGCGCTCTTTGCAGGTCCTTCTCCAATTCCATCTTGCGAACCTCTTGAAGACCCATCTCCTCGTCATAAAGGCATTGCTGATTCTTGCCTAGCCCCTTCGCTTTATACATCGCGGTGTCGGCATTCTTCAGCAGCGTCGTACGATCCGAGCTATGGACGGAACCGATGCTGATGCCGATGCTAACCGTCACATACAGCTCGTTGCCGTCGATATGGTACACCTTTTTAATTTGTTGGAGTATATCATCGGCTAAGCGCTGGGCATAATTCGGGTCGCTTTGCTTCAAAATAACCAGAAATTCGTCCCCCCCGATCCGGAACACCTGCTGGCCGCTTCGAATGAATTGACGCAGCCGCTTGCCCACTTCCTGGACCAGCAAATCCCCGACATTATGACCCAGCGTATCGTTGATGGCCTTAAATTGGTCCAGATCCAGAAACAGGATCGTAATCTTATCCGTTTCGGCATTCGTCCTGAAGAACCGGTTCATCTCATTGCGGTTGGGCAATCCCGTGATCGTATCCTGGTAGGCCAGCTTTTCCAGCACATGCCGGTCAAAGAACATCGCGCCCCAGGAAATCAACAGAATAGCAAAAATCGCGACCGTCACGCAGTACAAAAGGAAGAAATCCACAGACTGCGGCTGATGCGTCATCATGCCGGCATGCGCTTCAAAGCGCGCCGCCTTCATCCCTGTATAATGCATCCCGCACACGGCGAATCCCATGACAACCGCCGAGCCCCACTTGAGAAAGCTGGACTTGGAATGGTTGCGAAAACGAAGAAACAATAATAAGGCCGCATAGGAGGCCGCCAGCGCAATGACGGCGGACAATATCCAAAAGACGGGATCGTAACGAATGTCGGCGTGTACGACCATGGCTTCCATTCCCATGTAATGCATCGTCACGATGCCGCTTCCCATAACGAAACCGCCAATGGCGATTTTGGACCAGTTAATATCCTTGGGCATGGTGATATAAAACGCGATGAATGAGGAAATCACGCTGGCCAGCATCGACATGATGGTCAGAAAGGCATCGTACTTCACGTTCATATTCATGTGCATCGCCAGCATGCCGACAAAATGCATGGACCAAATGCCGCTTCCCATGACCATGGCTCCCCCGAATAGCCAAAAAAACTTGGATTTGCCGTTCGCGTCCGAAATTTTGGACGTAATATTCAAAGCCGAGTATGAAGCAAGTATAGCGATCGCAATTGAAAGCCCAACAATATACAAGTTATAATTGCCGTCCATCTGAGCTGTGCACACTCCTTTTGTGAGTAATCCTTAGGTCCTATGAAATTCATACGTTACCCGAGAGACAAACGTTTCTATTAATTCAAGGATGGCTCTCCCTGCATACCCAAAGTGATAATTCTTATGGTTACGGCCCGCCCGGCCCTGAGTCTTCTACCTATTATATCTTTAGTAACTATTCAATTTCTCGACAAACTCCGTTTTGACCGAAACTTTCGGAACCCGCATGAGTCCAAAGGACTATATATTCCACAATATCCCTGCCTTTCCTTCTAACCGATTTAAAATAATGGCACGCAGAACGGACATTTCAGTCGGATGGATAACGTGAAAAACAAAAAAACTGCCGACTCATTCCCTCAGGTCAGCAGCTTTTATCATGACTTCATGGAGCACTTACCTTCGTTTCTCCATTCATATACTTCTCGCCCCACTCACAGATTTGATCCAGGATGGGCTGCAGTGAAACGCCCAATTCGCTTAGCTCGTAAACGACCTTCGGCGGCACTTGATTAAAGACCGTTCGCGTAATAATCCCATCCTCCTCCAGCTCCCGAAGGGTCTGGGTTAACATCTTCTGCGTAATATCCGGCATCTCTTTCTTAATTTCACTCGTACGCTTGGGCCCATAACTAAGGTGGCACAGCACAACGATCTTCCACTTGCCTCCGATCACCTCCATGGTGGCTTCGGACGGAATATGGTATTGCCGATCGCGATTCATAAGATCCTCTCACCTCCCGGACGTAAAATTACTGCGACTATGAAGGGCACTTTAGGGTGCTAATAGCACCTTTAGGTACCTATAGAACAAATAAGTGCGTACTTCCTTCCAGCCATTATATGATACATAATCCCCTTATACCAGTACTGCAAGAAAACAAAGCACATTCAACACATTATAGAAGAAAGCGAAGGTGATTCATGATGAAAGTACTGACTGTTGTCACTCATCCCAGAGTGAACTCCTTTACATTTGCTGTCACGGAGCGATTTGTGCAGGGGCTTCAAGATGCCGGACATGAGACGGAGGTTCTGGATCTTCACCGCATCGGTTTCGATCCGGTTCTGTGGGAGGCGGACGAACCCGATTGGTCTGATGCCGGCAAGGTATTCTCCGCTGAGGTTGAAAACGAGATCGCGCGAATGAAACAGCACGACGCACTGGCCTATATTTTCCCGGTATGGTGGTACGGGGTTCCGGCTATGCTGAAGGGATATATCGACCGTGTCTGGAATCACGGCTTCGCATATGGCGGCGGTTCCAAGCTCCATCACAAGAAGGCGTTATGGATCGCATTGGCAGGAGCGTCGGAGGACCATTTTGCCAAGCGGAGCTATGATACGATGCTGTCCCATTCCCTCAACGTCGGCATGGCCAACTATTCCGGAATCGAAGATTCCCGAGTGGAATTCTTCTATGATACGTTAGAGGGCAGGCCGGAGCACATGGAGAGCCTGCTGGAGCGGGCATATCAACTGGGGCTGCATTATGCGGGCTCGGGAGTACATGTGAAGTGAAGGCTCCCTAGTGGAGTTAGAGCTTTGTTCATACAATAATAATAAATCGGCCTCGCTCTTGAGGCCGATTTTTATGTACCGCACTTCGGATCGCTCGCTCTCATGTCATTGATACGTCAATATGGAACGGCGAAATCCAGGTTGGCCTCAACTTGACCGTTGGTCATTACTTGCTCGGAACATCCATTGCCCCAACCAAAATTTGAAACATTTTAGTCATTTTTACCGTACATATAATCAATGGAAAAATAACGGAACAGGAGGAGTGCCGTCGATGATGCCCCAAGGCCCGTCTTTTGGCGGAGGTTTTGATTTTATGTTTACGCTGGTTCCCATTCTGATCGGGATTGTATTCGTCATTGTGATCGTGGGCTTCATCTCCAATGGCGCCCGCTATGTTAAGAACGCCAAGTCCCCGCGCACTTCCGAGTTTGCCCGGGTCGTCTCCAAACGCATGGATGTCCGCCATCATACCAATCACCACAACCACGATAACGGAATGATGCACGCCAACCATTCATCCCGTACGTATTATTACATCACCCTCGAATTTGATAATGGAGAACGAAAAGAGTATCTTGACGTCAAGAATCTGTACGGTCTTGTCGTGGAGGGAGATACCGGCTATGCCGCCATCCAGGGCGACTGGATCGTCGCGTTTGAGCGGAATATGCAGCCGCAGTCGTGACCGGACGCGTTTACAATATAAAAATGAAGAAGCATCACGTCTCCGTATTTTATTCGTACGGTCCCTTAAGAACAGAAGAGCCTTAGTCCGCGGCGAAACCCGGACTAAGGCTTTTCTTGTTGAATCGACTTGAATGGTTAATATTTCATCTAATCCTTTACGCATTGCTGCTCGTTTCGATAGGCTCATTCACTTCGATCAGTTCAACGACGGTCTCGCTTTTCAGCGTATTGCCGATCGTGCATGCACGCTCTACGACGGATTTCAGCTTCTCCTTGTAGGCAGGCTCCAGCGTTGGCGGCAGCGAGACAAGGACGTTGAAATGCGAGAACTTATTGCTTTTATCCTCTGCTTTTACCGATGACACTTCGATATGAATGGAAGACTTATCATATTCCACGCCGTCGTAAGCCATTATTTTTTGGAGCGAGATGGATACGCACAGCGCCAGGGACGCTTCCAGCAGCTCTCTCGGAGACAAGCCGCCCTCCAAATTCGGGCCGTGGTTTCCTACAATCTGAAACCCGGCCTCATTGAATATCCGATCCTGGCCTTCTACGATTTGTAACGTTGTCATGGTCCTTCTCTCCTTTTGGTTGGGGGTGCGAACTTATCTGTTCTAGTCAACAAGATGACAGGCGACCTTATGGCCCGGCCGCACTTCTCTTACAGCCGGTATGTCTGTTCTGCATACATCGGTTGCATAGGGACAGCGCGTGTGGAAAACACAGCCGCTCGGCGGCGATATCGGGGACGGGATTTCCCCCCGCAACATGATCCGTTCCTTTAATCGGCTGCGGTTAAAATCCGGTACGGCCGAGAACAGCGCCTTCGTATAGGGATGCAACGGCTCATGGAACAAATCGTCCGTCAAAGCCTCTTCCATTATTTTTCCGAGATACATAATGCCGATCCGATCCGAAATATACCGAACCACGCTGATATCATGCGTTATAAATAATAACGTTAGTTTCATTTCGCGCTGCAGGCGCTTGAGCATGTTCAGAATTTGCGACTGAATGGACACGTCCAGGGCAGAGACCGGCTCGTCGCACACGATGATTTTCGGATTCATGATAAGCGCGCGCGCCAAGCCCAGCCGCTGGCGTTGACCGCCCGAGAATTCATGGGGAAAGCGAAAGGCATGCTCCGGCTGCAGGCCAACGGTTTTCAGGATGCGGAACACGGTTTCCTGACGCTCCGCCTTGTCCCCCATTTTATGAATGATCAAGGGCTCCTCCAGCATCCGGCCGATTCGTTTCCTCGGATTGAGCGAAGAGAACGGATCTTGAAAAACAAGCTGCACGTCCTTGCGGAAATTCCGCATTTCCTCCCTCGTCATGGCCGCCAATTCCCGATCCCGATACAGGACCTGCCCTTGGCTTGCCGGCGTTAATCCGAGGATGGTGCGTCCCGTGGTGCTTTTGCCGGAGCCTGATTCGCCGACCAGGCCGTAGGTTTCTCCCTCGTTCAATTGCAGGGAAACGTCCGTGACCGCGTTGACGTATGCTTTGGCGCCCCCTAATTTGCCGAATGATCCGTACACCGGAAACTGCTTGTGAAGGGAGCTTACCTTTAAGATCGAACGATCAGCTGCTTGTTCCAACGGTTGTCTCCCTCCCTTCCGGCTTGTTTAGGGCCTCGTAATGCCAGCACTTCACTCGATGGTCCGTTTGGGCCGTTTGCATCGGCGGCTCGGAGGTACGGCACAGCTCGTCGGCATAAGGACACCGCGTTGAGAAGCCGCAGCCCTGCGGAATATCCGTCAGGGACGGCACCGTTCCCTCAATGACGTAAAGCTCATCGTCCCTGTCCCCTTCCAGCTTGGGGATGGATTGGATCAGCCCTTGGGTATAAGGATGCAGCGGCGTTTGGAACAGCTGTTCCGTGGGAGCTTCCTCCACGATCTGTCCCAAGTACATCACCTTCACGCCCGTGCAAATTTCCGAGACCACGCCCAGATCATGCGTAATGAACAGCACGCCCATGCCCATTTTGCGGTTCAAGTCGGCGATCAATTCCAGGATCTGGGCCTGAATCGTCACATCGAGCGCGGTTGTCGGCTCATCCGCGATCAACAGGTTCGGCTCGCAGGAAAGCGCCATGGCAATCATCGCCCGCTGCTGCATTCCCCCCGACAGCTGATGGGGATATTCGTTAACCCTGATTTCGGGCGAAGGAATGCCCGTCATCCGCAAAATTTCAATGGCTTGCTGATGGGCTTCCTTCTTGGACTTCTTCTGATGGAGGCGAATGGCTTCTCCGATTTGGTTTCCAATCGTATAGACAGGGCTCAGGGAGGTTAGCGGGTCCTGAAATATCATGGATATTCGATCACCCCGGATCGCCCGTAATTTAGAATGCGGGAGGGACAGCAGGTTCTGATTCTCGAATACGACCTCTCCCTCGTACTCGATCGCATCCGTATGATCCAGCAATCTCATGATGGATTGGGACATCACGCTTTTTCCGCTGCCGGACTCTCCGACGATACCGATGATGTCGCCAGTATTCATGGAAAAGCTCACTCCGTTCACCGCCGTCACTCTTCCGCGCTCGGTATGAAAATGCGTTTTAAGATTTTTCACTTCCAATAGAGGCTCTTTATTCATGGAAACACCTCCAGCCTTATATTCATCGCTTTCTAAACTTTTGCTTCACGCGGGGGTCCAGCAAATCGCGCAGCCCGTCTCCCAGCAAATTCAGGCTAAGGACGGACAGGACGAGCGTGGCCCCGGGAAATACGACCATCCACCATGCCTTGTAAATTACAAGCTTGCTTGCCTGCAAAATGTTCCCCCAGCTGGCTTCGGGCGCAGGAATGCCCGCACCGAGAAAGCTGAGCGCGGCCTCCGAGATAATCGCCTCGGCAAATACGAAAGTTGCTTGTACCAGTAGTGGAGACAGCGTGTTAGGCACGATGTGCTGCCATATAATGCGCGTGGAGCCGGCCCCCTGGACATGCATGGCCTCGATGTAGGTTTGCTCGCGCACTACCAGTGCTGCCGAGCGGACGACTCGGGCAATATTCGGCGTGAACACGATCGTCAGCGCAATGATAACGTTCAAGGCGGATGCGCCGAGCGCGGCCATTAAGGCAATGGCGAGCAGGATTCCCGGAATCGCAATCAACCCGTCGCAAATGCGCATGAGAATATGATCCAACGTCTTATAATACGTTGCATAGACGCCGATCACGAGTCCCAGAGCGGAGGACAGCAGCGCAACCGCCAGTCCGACGCTAATCGATACCCTGGCACCGTAGAGTAGCCTCGTTAGCAAATCCCGTCCGAATTCGTCGGTACCAAGCCAATGCTCGGCCCCTGGCGGAGTTAAACGGTCCACAACCTTCATGTCGTACGGACCGTAGTTCGTGAAGAGCGGTCCGATCAGCGCCAGAATCACCAATACCACAAAGATAGTCGCTCCGATCAATAGCCCGTAGTTGGACTTCAGGCGGCGATATCCTAAGGCTCGCTGCTCTTTTTTCAGCTTTTTGCTGACTTGAGCGACATATTCCTTTTCCTGAACTGCAGCCATCCCGTTACACCTCTTTTATTTGCGATCCAATCGAACGCGCGGATCAACCGCGCCGTATAACAAGTCGATGATCAAGTTGATGGTGACGTACATCAGCGTGACGACGAGCACCACCCCTTGGATCACCGCAAAGTCCCTTCTGGCAATGGAATTCAAGATCAATTGACCCAGACCGGGAATGTTGAATATGGCCTCCACGACCACCGCTCCCGTCACCAACGTGCCGAAGGTTTGTCCAATGACGGTCAGAATGGGCAGAAACGCGCTCCGAAACGCATGTTTGAACAGCACCTTCATTTCATGCAGGCCTTTGGATCTGGCTGTCTTGATGAAATTCAAATTCAGCACTTCCAGCATGGACGAACGGGTCATCCGCGTAATCAGGGCCGCCTGTATGGTTCCAAGGGAAATGCCGGGAAGAATCAGATACTTCATATGTTCCCATAGCCCGCTGCTAAGCGGTTCATATCCGGCGACCGGCAGCCACTGCAGCTTGACGCCCACGAACAGCATAAGGAATAGTCCCAGCAAGAAACTGGGCAAGGCCATGCCCAGCAAGGATATCCCCATCAATGTATAATCGGCGATGGACCCTCGCTTGTAAGCGGCGATAATCCCGAAGGGAATCGCGAGCAGGATCGCGATTCCCTGTGCCAGAATGGCCAGCGATAGCGTGGGGGTAATATGCTCCGCAATGGCTTCGCTGACCGGCTGATTCATGAAAATCGAATCCCCCAGATCCCCCTTGAACACGTTGGCTACCCAGCTCGTATATTGTTCGAGTATCGGGCGGTCCAGTCCAAGGTCCTGATTCAGCTGCTCTATTTCCTCCTGCGACGCCTCCATTCCCAAGATGGCCGCCGCCGGATTCCCTGGCGTTATGTGGATGATCAGAAATATAGCGATGGTGACAACGGCCAGTACGGGAATCAGCGACAAAAGTCTTTTCGTAATATAAGCCAGCACGGCAAATCCCTCATTTGTACATGGTCTATGAATCCAATTTCAAAAAAGGAAGGCGTTATCGAAGTTACTCCGGTAACTTGTAACACCCTCCCTATACGCTTACTTCGCTACTTTGGCATTCCAAACCACCGGAGCTTCGAACAGCTCGAAACCTTCAAGCTTCTTCGTTGTGGCGACGACGCCATTATAATGGCCGATTACGGTGGAGGAAGCGAATTCGTACAGGAAGCCCTGCAGCTTCTCCCATTCCTGCTTGGCGGCTTCCGGCGTGGCTGCGCCGCGAATATCGATCAGTGCCTGCTTGACCGTTTCATTCTCGAGTCCGGCCCAATCCGGATTAACGGCCAGCAGCTGCGGCGGGGTAAGCTGATAGCCCGTGCTGGCAACAAAGATATCCCACTTGGAACGGTCGTTCTTCGTTTCCAGGAACGTCGGGAAATCGAAGTTCTCCACTTTTACGTTCATGCCGATCTGACGAAGCTGCTCCTGGATGACCAAGGTAGCCGTGTACATCTCGTTATAATCCTTGGTCGTCAGCAGCGTGATTTCTTCGCCGTTATACCCGGCTTCTTGCAGCAGCTGCTTGGCCTTCTCCGGATTGGACTGGTTGTAATACTCCGCTCCGGCTTCGGTCGACCATTGGACTTGATTCGTATTCAGGTAACCCGGCGCCAAAGAGTACAAATCCGGCTTGGCGAAGCTCGCCAACATGATCTCCTCATTATTGAACGCGGCGAGAATGGCCTGGCGAATCTTCACGTCCTTTAACAATCCCTCGCTGGTATTGAAAAATGCCGTCAGGGCACCGCCAGGGAACGAGAGCAGGTTGATGTTGTTGTCGGCAGCCAGCTCATCATAGCTTTCGATCGGAATGCTGTCCGCCACATCGTACTGGCCGGTCTTCACGCCTGCAATGCGCGTGGAGTGGTCCGTGACGAAATGGAAGTACAGGTCTTTGGCGGGAGCTTCTTTTCGACCGTCAAATCCGCTTGGCTCCGCATCCGACACCTGCTGATAATCGTCGTTTCGCACCAAATGGATGTACTGATCCTGCTTCCATTCCTGGAATTTATAAGGTCCTGTACCGATGTACTCCTTGATTCCGTCAGCCGGCGCTGCGTCCACGATCTCTTTCGGCATGATGGAAGGGAACTGCGCTTGCGATGCAATAAGAATCAACACGTCCGACGTAGGCGACTCTACGGTCAGCTTCACGGTATACGCATCGACGGCTTCGAATTTGGCATTCGTCAGCAGCACCTTCGCCCGGGACGAAGTCACCAGCCAGCGGTTCATCGAGGCTACAACATCCTCGGACGTCATCTCTTTCCCGTTGTGGAACTTCACGCCTTGGAGAAGGGCGAACGTATACGTTAAACCATCCTCGCTTCGTTCAACCGACTCTGCCAGAGCCGGTACGGGTTCATAGTTTGCATTCAGCGTGTAGAGCTGTTCGAAGATATTGCCGGCCGTATCCAGTGCAACCGCCGATACCGTCAAGGCCGTATCCAACGTTGGCGGCTGAGCCGTAAGCGCGATGTTCAGCTCGTCTTTGTACTCTTGTTGTTCGGCTTGCTTCTCGCTTCCTTTGTCTTCGGCTGCGCCCTCTGCCGCCGGATCGGAGCCGTTGCCGCATGCCGCGATCAACAGCATCAGCATGATCGACGATAAGAGTAAACCTAACTTTCTGGCTTTCATTGTAATCCCCCCATGTAGTAGACATATGCATACGAAATGTATGCATCATGCTCTGTCAAAAACTCGTAAAACGAACGCACCCCATAATTCTAAGTTATCTGGTAGGTTTAATAAGCTATGCACATACTAATAGATTCGCTATGGGCTGTCAATGCAATAATTGATCGTACTAGAATTAATTTCCTGTTCGCAAAAATAAATAGATCCAACATGCAAGGACTTCGTTCCTCTCCATCGCCTTAACCGCCGCAGCCAGCCTTCCCCCCGAAATATAAAAAAGCCTTGGTCCGTCTTTCGAACCAAGGCTCTTTATTAAAGTGGCAGATCGCTTTGCAAAATCTTTTCCCTGCGCCCTTTCATATACCACTGTCCCCAGGGATGAAGTTTGTCGAAATTTCCGCGGCAGGCATGGAACAGCTTCATATACCGCCCCATTTCTCTCAGCTTCATGAAATAGGGGATTTCCCGAAGCCACTCCTCCTCCAGGCAACGCTCCAGACGGTATCCTTCCAGGAAAGGGATCAGGAATTTACCTCTGTCCGGATCGGCTCCATCGGTCAAACCCGAGAAGAAGGCGGCGACGGCTATATCATCCACGAACCATGAATAACGGCTCGCATCGAAATCAATCAGGCACAACGCATCCCCCTGGACAAAAAAATTGCCGTAATGAAAATCGGCATGGATTAATCCATAAGCCTCCCTAGAAACCGGGAGCTTCGATATATACTGGCACAAGGCTTGATAACGAAAGGCAATTCCCTTTTCAGACGGCGGTAAATCGAGATGACGAACCTTCTCTGCCTCGTACGACCAATTCGGCCGTCTCGTGAAGGGGTCCTGATGGGTATACTCTTGGGTGATACGATGCATGCCCCCCATGAATCGGCCCATTCGCCTGTATAAATCCTCGCCGGCTTCGTTCTCCCCAACCGGACGCCCCTTGGCTTCCTCGTAGCAGACCGCCGTATATTCACGGTCCTCCATCCGGATCCGCTCCGCAAGTTTCCCGGCTGCCGAATGGAGCGGCCTCGAAACGCAAACGCCCTTACTCCCAAGAAACTCTACCCACTGCACCTCCCCGGCAATCTTCGCATAGGGTTTGTGGGACTCGTCGGTCAAGCGCACATACACGGTCTTCTCGTCCCTTCGATAAGAACGGACAAGGCTGTGTTCGGAAAAATGCGTCTGGAGTCTATCCCGCTCCAAAAGTCCGAACCTGCTCGCAGCCGCGGCCATAAGCTCGCTCCGTCGTTCCAATTGCAGCGCCTCCCTTCAAGCCGGATGATATTGAAATCAATGATGAACGATTTCTGCAAATATGTAAGCGGCTCCTGCATGCAAAGCCCGGTCCTCATGAATATTCCATTGAAATAACGCCATCAACAGCGGTCCTTGTGCCGGCCGCTTTCGCCGCCGATGTATACGCTCTTGTTGTCGTCAAAAGGGCGGGAGGATATAATACGGGTAAAATAAAATCGTCATGCAAGAAAGAGGGCCTTATTATGAATCCCGAAACCCGAAACGCCCGAACCCAACTCATCATCGAAGCAGCCGAGCGCGTATTTACACATAAAGGCATTGAAAAAGCCACCATGCAGGATGTAGCCACCGAGGCTGCCATGGGCGTAGCCACCGTTTTTCGTTTTTTTCCCCGCAAAGAGAAACTCGTCGTTGCCGTTGCCACGAAAATGCTGGAGACCGTTCTCGAGACCTTCCGCTCCGTCGCGGAACAGCCGATTTCCTGTATGGAGAAGCTGGAGCTGCTGTTCGACCACTTCATTTCCCTGCTGGAGCAGCAGACCAGCTCGAACGTGAAGCTGCTCGAGAACTTCGAGAGCTATGCGGCTCAGTTTACAGAGCCTCTCGAAGACATCGAGCTGTTTAACGTCGTCTACCGGGATATATCCCAGGTATTCTCGACCATCGTGGAGCAGGGCATCGAGGATAGATCGGTTCAAGCCGATCTTCCGATTGCCGAGACGCTGACCACCATCGTGAATACATTCGGCATTTTTGCCAGAAAGCTGTCCCTCCAGAAAAACATTCTGGTGGTCGAGCCGGACCTCGCGCCGGAGAAGCAGCTGGCGATTCTCAAGCACATTCTGCTTAATTATTTGCGGGCATAAGGGACTTGGAGCCAAGTAAAAAGAGTGCGCAGCATCACAACTGCACACTCTTTTCTTGTTGGTATCCCTGGCTTCTCCTACAGGCCCAGCTTCTGCCCCCGCTCCAGGCGCTGAATCTGCTGCTCGCCCGTGATCGCCAGCTCGCTGAACTGATGGATCGTCTCGCGCATGCGCGGGAGAGCCTCCTGTTTGTAAGTGCTGATGGAATCAAGCGCTGACAGCACATCCGTGAACGCTTGCTTCAAGGTATCGACGGAAATGCTCGTTTCCAGCGACTGCTTGTGGATCGCCGCACCTTGATCCTTCAGCATTTTGGAGGTGGCGCTGATCAGGTTGTTCGTGGTTTCGTTCAGCAGCTCGATTTTCTTCAGGACAATCTTCTGGTTGTAAAGGGCACTTGCGACCGTCACCGAAATTTTCAGCGCCGATACCGTTACGTTTCTTGCCCGATCCACACCACGGATTAACTCCTTGTTATTCCGGATGACGACTTCTATGGCCATGATCCCCTGCTGGTTCACGACCAGCATCTGCTGCAGGTCCATCACGCGCTGGCGCAGCGGGAACAGCACCTCCTCGGTAATAAACCGGATTTTATCCTCCGACTCCTGGCGGATTTTGGCCGCCTCGACCTGGGACTCGATCTCCGTGTCCATCAGCATGCCCAATTGGATTTCCTTTTGCAGCTTTTTGGTGAGCTCGCGAAGGGTTTGCTGTTCAATCTCCAGCGTGGTGTTGTCGTTCTTTAATACGGTTTTTCCTTTATCCAGAGAAATGATAATGTCCGAAATGACGGCATCCGCCTTTTGGAACTTGGCAAAGTATCGGCGCAGCGGGTTAAACACCATGCCCAGCAGCCCGCTCTTCGCAAAATCCACGACGCTCGGATCCAGATCCTTCAGCTGCAGCTGCAGCTCCGTTAACCCTTTGGCCACTTCGCCGCCTTCGTCCCCGGTTTTCGATAGTCTCCCCACCTGAACCTGCAGAAGCGCGTTCTTCTCCGAGGAGGACCTCATCGTGCTGATCCCAAAGCTGTCAATGGATTGCAGCACCTGTCTCCGTTTCTCGAGCGATTCGATATCCAGCTCCATGATGGCCTGCACATTGCTCGCTGCCAGTTCCTTCAGCTGCGTGACTTCTTCCGGCTCAGGCTTCACCTGCTCCTCGATTGCCGTCTTAATCTCTTCGGGACGAATGACTTCCATCGTAAATGACAATATAACCCCTCCTACAAGTTTCTGATATACCAGATTCACATCGTTATGAAAAATTGCTACATCTGCACATTCAGCAGCTGGCCGATTTTGTATACGACATCATCGGTATCGGCGTTGATGCTGGCAGCTTCATTGATGCTGGAAATGCTTTGGAGCGCCTGAATGTCGGCATTATAGCCGATCGTATACACCGGGATTTTGAAGGCTTGGATCAGTCCGCGGATATCGTCTAGGGAATGCCCGACGTTCGTCTCCCCGTCACTCAGCACAAAAATCAGGGGTTTCACGTCCGGATTCGCCGCCATCTCGTCCTGCAGCATCTTCATCGCCACGACGATGCCGTCAAAGGTCGCGGTATTCCCGCTGGCCTCGAGGCTGTTGATCGCACCGACAAACATCGACTGCTGATTCAAATCGTACTTGCCGATCGGAAGGTTGATCGTAACGTCCGTGGAATACGACACGAAGCCAATGCTGTTGTCCCGGCCCAGATATTTCTGTCCCGTCAACAGCGATTCCTTGAGACGGTTTAACGGCTCGCCGTCCATGCTCCCCGATACGTCCGCCACGAACACGGCCGCAACCGGCTTGTTGCCGTCCTTCTTCTCCTTCCACAGCTTCTGGGCGGACGGCAGCAGGCTGCTGTCGACGACCTCGAGCTCGGATTGGTAATCGTTAAGACCGTTGAACCCTTTTTTGTCGGCCATCTGCTGGTATTTGTCCTGCTCAACGAATTCCGCGAATTTCTTGATGATGTCCAGCTTCTCCTTCGGCAATTTCCCGAGCGCGTACAAAGGGCTGTCGTGCCTTACGCCAAACGGGGTAAAGACGTAACCGCTTTTCATATCCGCCGCGTTGACAAAGGTCTGATACTCCAGGACAAAGGCATCCAGCATGCCGGACTTCGCCGCATCGCGCATCTGGATCGTGGTGGAAGCCGTGAAAGGAACGTTTGCTTGGAATTTCTCGAAGCCCTGTACCGCCTTCTCACCCAGTATGTCGTTGCTGTCGAACGTTTCAAGGGCCGTGATCAGGAAGTTGAGACCCGTGGAGCTGGCAAAAGGATCCGTGTATCCCATCGCCAATTCATTATTCGCTATCGCATCCGTCAGCGTCTTGACGTTCAAGGAGCCGTACTTCTCCACCAGCTCGTCGTATTTGGCTTTTCGGGTGACGACGCCGGTGACGTTCCCCGTCAGGCGCTTGGATACCAGCTCGGCTTTGACGCCGTATTCCTTGACCATCTCCCCCCACAGCTCATTGGATGGCGTAAAAGCGTCCGGCACGTACTTCCCGGATGTTATGTAATCGGTTGCGGTTCCCGAAGCGATATTACGGATCTTCACGGATACCGGCTTGCCGTTCACTACCGGCTTGGATTTGTTGAATTCCTCTGCCACTTCGTTCAGCCATCCGTCAATGCCCGGTCCCGCCTTCTCCGGCGAGGAGAAAATCTCCACGTACAAGTCCGTCGTATTCTCGACCGAGATCGGGAACTTGGATATATCGGGCAGGGAATCCGCGACGGCCACCGGGTCCAGATCGACTTGGCCTTTGATGGGATCGGCTGTCGTGACAGTTATATCCTTGTAGATTTTGTTGATCTTTTTAGCCGCTCCTTCCGAATCGACCTCGGCTTGGCTTTTGCCCAGATTGGAGGTTAATGTGATCCCCGCGTACACTAGTACAAACACGACCACTGCAATGGCCACTAATACGACAAAGGCACTACCCTTGCTTCGCATAATCATCTCCCTCTCTTATTGCTTGTATAATTTGGTTTGCTTGATTAACGCATCGATTTCCTTCATGCACGGCATATCCTCCACATCCCGGTAATCGGTGCTGCCGAGCAAAGAGATCTCCAGCAGCAGCTTATCAAGCTTGAGCATGATTTCCTCGTTCGCCTCCAGATAACCGGTCACGTAAGCCAAGTACTCTTGGTATAACGCCGTTTTTTTCTGCGCCACCTTGCTGGACAGCTGGGAGGCTTTCGGCTGATCCGCCATGCGGGCGAAATCGGATGCGGCAAAGACGCCAAGCTTGTTCAGTATCCCTCGGATATTGAGGTAGAACAGCTTCTCGACTTCATCGATGACCCCCATGAATTTCTTGTAACTGAGCTCCGTTGGCTGAAAACGCTGACCCAGAACGCCCAGCAGCGCGTTTCTCTTCTTCTCGATTCGCTCCAATTGGTCCAGGGCAAGAGCGATATCATTCTTCAGCACTTTCACGTTGCGGTAATGGTGAAGCGCCTCTATGTAATCCTCGCGGGTCTGAATCGTTTGGATCGGTTTTGCAGCCGGAGACTTGAACAACAAAACATAACTTCCATAAAAGAGTGCAAGCATACTGACCACCCATACGGTGATGACCAGTGCAGACTGGAAAGCGTTATCGCCGCCGACTTGGAAGCCGAGCAACCCGGGCGAAACCAGGACAATATTCACGATCGCGATAACCGCCATAAGCAGGAGCAGCTTCGCGGACTTCGAGCCATTCAAGAATTAACACCTCCCCTACTCCTATAGAGCGATGACTGATTCGACCTATAACCGCTTATAAAACATCCGTAAAAACATAGGTAATTAAAGGATATAACACATACTACGTCTCAATTCGAAGTTAGATGCATTTTCCTCTCCAAGCAGCCCTGCCGATATCCAATCCATTCATTTCTTTATCGGATTTTCACTTGGATAACATGATGCGGGCATGAACGTCCCGTGTTTAAGAAAGCCATGGCGAATACGCAGAGAACGGCTGCAAAACAGAGGGGCCAAGCCGAGGCGAGCAAGTTCATAGAGGTAGGGTAACTATTTGAACCTCTCATCACTAAAGTGACGAGATTCCTAAGTACAGGGTTCTATCGAACCCTAATTAATTAGGCTATCCCCGTAAATTCCTACGGTTACTGCACAACGACTCACTACAACTGTGCAGACAGAAGTCTTTTTCCTTCATGGAGGATATTCTTACTTGCATTCCAATCTCGATCGTGATGAGAATAGCACACTGGGCAAGTCCATTCACGAAGCTTCAGGTTTTTAACCTCTTTGTTCTTAAACCCACAACATGAGCATAGTTGTGAAGATGCGAACGTTTTGCATACAGCGACCACTGTGCGTCCATACCATTTCGCCTTGTACTCTAACATCGTTCTGAATTGCGTCCAAGATACTTCGCTAATTGCCTTTGCTAGTTTGCCGTTTTGCAGCATATTCTTTACTTGCAAGTCTTCAATCGCAATGTTGTCGTGGTTTTTGACAATATGCGTTGAAATCTTATGTAAGTAATCTGCTCTCGAATTGGCAATACGTTCATGGATTCTAGCTACCTTAAGCTTTTGCTTCTGATAGTTTCTCGATTCAGCAAGAGATCTCTTTTGTATCAATGCTAATTCTTTCCTTCTTGATAGAATACGTTGTTCTTTAGCTAGTTTTGCTTCTAGCGTTCGAAAGAACTTAGGGTTTGGAAAGTTTTCCCCATTAGTCAGAACGGCAAATTTCTTCAATCCCACATCGATTCCAACCGAAGAGTTCGTCTCAGCCAATGCTTCCACTTCTACTTCAGCACGTATAGACACAAAATACTTACCCGTGGGGTTGCGTCTGACTGTAGCATTCAATATACGCCCTTCTATTTCTCTGGATTTTGCAAATTTAACTAAACCTAACTTTGGAAGTTTGATTTTGTTGTCTATTATAGCGATATTGTTGTTGGTGAAGTTGGTTTGATAAGACTGAACAGGGCTCTTCTTGCTCTTGAATCTTGGAGCATCATTCTGCTTTTTGAAGAAGCGAGAATACGAGTCTGCTAAATTCTTTAGTGCGTTCTGCAAAGAGAACTTATCGGGTTCTTTGAGCCAATCCAGCTCCTTCTTAAGTTTGGTTAGTTCGGCTGAACATGTTCCGTAAGTAAGTCCCTTGCCCGTCTCTTTGTAAGTTGTATTCCACTTCCCCAGAAAGTGATTGAACACAAAGCGACTACAGCCAATCGTCTTAGAAATGAGGACAGCTTGCTCTGTTGTAGGATACATGCGGAACTTGTACGCCTTGTGTACTAGCATGGATATCACTTCACTTTCTGGTTTTGTATATACTGTCTAATTTGAGATTCTGTATTTTCGCTAACTGTTGCTACAAAGTAAGATGGGTTCCAAAGATTCCCTCCCCAAAGCTTCTTTTTTAGCTGAGGAAACTCTTTAAACAACAATCTTGCGGATACTCCCTTCAATGCTTTAATGATAGAAGGGATAGCGTGTTGCGGTGAGCATTCGACCAATAGGTGAACATGATCACTGTCACTTTCGATCTCAACGATTTCAAAGTTGTTGTCTGATGCTATCTGACAAAGCATCTCTTTAAGTCTTTTGTCTACACCGTTAAGCAACACCTTATGGCGATCTTTCACACACCATACGATATGATACTGGATTGAGTATACGTAACCTCGTCCATGTTTAATTGCAGACATATATTACCACCTCTTGTTTAGAGTAACATATGTCATAGCAAAAAGAACCATATTTTTATTGTTTCACAGGCGTAAATGTTAATTAATGACCAAACATATGTCGGACAATCGAGCGGGTTCTCCTACGGCATGAAGAATCCGGCTGCCAAGAAGCTGAAGCTGTCCCACCTGACCCTGTCGGCGCGGGATGCGGTGTTCCTGACCGGAACGGCAGCATATACCGCATTATTGTTCTGGTTCGGCTAACCTTAAAATTACTGACTTCGACAAGGAGTGTTCGAATATGAAAATTGATCTCCATACCCACGCCAAATTGTCCAAAGCGTCCGATTTCTCTAAAAATTATTATGAGGAGATGATCCGGGAGGCGCTGGACAACGGACTTGATGCGCTCGCTTTGACCGAGCATTTTAACACGCGCCATTTTGACGAGGTGTACCGGCAGCTTGACTGCATGTTTCCCTATAATGGCGAATACTATGATGCAGGCGGATTGAAGATCTTTCCGGGGATGGAAGTGGACATCCGGGAAACCGGACACATTCTGCTGATTGGCCGGAAGGAGTTCATTCTGGAAACCCGCCGTCGCCTGGACGGGTATACGGAGAAGGGCGCCTTCATCCCTTTCGATGATCTGATGGACTTGGCCGAAGGCTTCCCGCTGCTCAAGATCGGAGCCCATCCGTTCCGGGAGAACACGCCGCTCCACCATCTCACGCGCAGCCAGTTGAGCCGCCTGGACGCCTTTGATCTCAATGCCAAGGATATGTACCAATACGGCAGCGAAGCCAATCAAGATCAGGTTCAACGTTTCGCCGCCGATCTCGGCAAACCTGTTACGGCGGGAAGCGATACGCATCAATGCCTCCAATTCGGAAGCGTCTATAACGAGCTGCAAATGCCTTGCGAATCCGCCGCCGAGCTTAAGGATGCCATTATGCAAGGCGCTTACCAGCTTCATGTCTCGGACTGCCTGCCTGTTAAGGTCAAAGCATCCGTCATGCTGAAAAAGCTCATGAAGGAGATCATCCGGCTCCAGTCCCCCTCAGCCGTCATCTAGCTAGTGAAACGTGAACTACGCCAAAGTTCGATAGGCCCCCCCGCCGTGTATTCATTTACATTCATGTACGAAAAAGAAGCCTGGACATGTATCCATGTCCAGGCTTCTTGCGTTTCCGAAAGATTGTTTCATTGCGACTCGACCCATGTCATTCCCGTCCGAACCTGCTCTCTAACCCCATTCCAGCGTTGCACGAATCGGCAGGATGGGCGGAATTACTGCAGTCGATCCAACAGATTTAGCATCGCTTGCGCGCTTTCCGCACGGGTGGTCTTGGCTTGAGGCGTAAACATGCCATTGGCATGCCCCTTCATCAAGCCAAGGGCCAAGGCTTCATTCACCTCTTGGTGTGCCCATGAAGAAATTTGCTGCTTATCTTTCAGGTCCGGTGCTTCCTCTAAAGAGGAAGCGTCCCCCTTGGTCTGGTAAGCACGATAAAGCATCACGGCCAGCTCCTCGCGGGTGATGGCCGCGTTCGGCGCGAACGTCTCCTTGCCTCTGCCGTTCACCAGCCCGTGCTGGGAAGCCACCGCAACCGCCGAAGCATACCATGCATCGCCGTCCACATCCGTGAAGGTCGTGTCTTGGGTGCTTTCAAGGCCCAGGGCACGAACGAGCATCGCGGCGAACTGCGCGCGCGTCAGCGGCTGATGCGGACTGAATTTCGTATCGCTGGTCCCATTCACAATATGCTTGGCTGTCAACTCTTTTACCGCTTGCTCCGCCCAATGGCTGGCAAGGTCGGCAAACGATTTGTCGTATTCCAGCACGGCATAGTAGCTCAATTGACTGACTTCAGCCGTCAGCTGCCCGTTTACCGGCTTGCCGCCGGCATATTTCAATGGTCCCCATTCCGAAATGCCGTAGATGCCGGCCAGCTCGCCGTGAATGGCGCTGTCGACGGGAAAGGCAATCGTTACAGGTGCTATGAAATGCTCCAGCTTATATGCCTTGCCGTCTTTCGTACGGACGTTAAGATCTAATTCGTACATCTTGCTGCCCTGCTTCAGTTTAGCCTTTCCGGCAGCAGCTGCTTTGGCTACGAGAGAGGCGGCTGTCTGCGATCCAACCTCCTTCAGCTTAAACGAGATGACCGCATCCTTAGCCTGCTCGGCCGGTACGAGCTGGCGCAGCGCTTTGAGCAGCGCCGACGGAAGCTGTACCGTCACGCCGTCCTGCTTCAGCTCCAGCGGCTTCGCCCCCAGAATATCCCCTGCCGTCAGCGGCAGGAGAACTTCGATATCTTCGGCACCGAGCTGAATCGTTACTTTCTCTTGCCCGCCGCGCAGCGATTCTTCGTTAACGATCCGCTGACCCTGATTTGGTTTCGTTCCCGGATCGGTAGGCGGATTGCCGCCTGCTCCTCCGCTTCCGTTTCCACTGCCGGGGTTGCTGCCGTTGCCGCCGCCTTCAGTTGGCACTGCAGCCAGAATGACGGTACCGCCATCCGACATGGCAGGGAGCGTTAGCGTCACTTTCTGATCGGCCGTTACGTTATACACGCTGCCGCCGTACAAGTCCTTCGCCTTGCTGCCCGCCTTAAACGGCACAGGCAGGACGACTTCTTTCGGTTCGTTCTTCACATGAATCGCGGTAACGATATGCTCTCCGTTATACTGCTTGTCGAATGCGATATAACCATCGGCATTCGAAGCCGCAATGGATGTGCGCGTTCCTTTTGAAAATACTTTCGAGTTTGCCGCTCGAATGTTCAAGAGCTTCTGGTAATGCGTGAGCAGCTTCTTCTCGGCCTCCAGTTGGTCCCATGGCATATCGCCGCGGTTCTCGGAAAATTCGCCGTTTTCCATTTTACCGGCATTCTTGCCGGAGCGCCCAAGCTCTTCGCCATAATAGATGACCGGCTGGCCTTTGGATGTAATCTGCAGCGCTGCGGCCGCCATCAGCTTTGCCTTGTCGCCATCCACGTAGTGGGACAGGAAGCCATCCTCGTCATGACTGCTTAGGAATTGCCCCATCATTCGGGTGTTATCCAGCTTCGATTCGCGGTCAGCCAGATAGGCCTCAACCGATTCCACGCTGCCGTTCACGAATTCCTTGGCCTTTCCTTTGAAGCCGAAGTCCAGCAAGCTGTCCATCTGGCCGCTCTGAAGCGTTCCGCCATCGCTGTCAACCGTGGCTCCGAAATATTCGCCAATCATTTTGAAGCTCGGATCGAGGTGGGTCAGCGCATTTTTGAACGTCTTCCATGTCGTTTCATCCACGTGCTTCACCGTATCCACGCGGAAGTAGTCGATCGTGTCCCCGCGGTCGGTTTTGGCACGCTCCAGCCAGCTTGCCTGCCAATCGATGATCTGCTGGCGAACAGCCGGATTCTCCGTTATGAAATCAGGAAGCCCCGCTAATTCGCCTTTGATCGGGTCCGTATCGGCCGACAGACCGTCTGTACGGAGCATATCTTTGAACCGGTCCTTATCTTCCTGCGTGATACCGGGCGCACTGTCTCCCGGCTTCAGGCCATATCCCGCATGGTTGACCACGACGTCCACCATAATTTTGATGCCCCGGTCATGCGCCTTATCGATTAGCTCCTTAAAAGTATCCAGATCGCCCAAATGTTCATCGATCTTCGTAAAATCTTTGGCCCAATAGCCGTGATACGCATATTGCTTGCCGCCGAAGCCTGCACCCTGATTGAAATCGATGTTATCCACAATCGGCGTGATCCACAGCGTATTCACGCCCAGATCCTCGATGTAATCGAGTTTATCGATCAGTCCTCTGAAATCCCCGCCATGATAGGCTTCCGGGTGATCCTTGTCAACATTTGCATTGTTGGAAGCATCCCCATCCATGAAACGGTCGGTCAGCACAAAATAAATGCGCGCCTCGTCCCAATCGAAATCGAGTTTGCCGCCTGCGATTCTTGGCTTCACCGTTACCGCGGCTTCGCCGGTATGCCTATTGCCGTATTGGTCGACTAGCGTGATTCCAATTTTCTTGCTGCCGGCCGTGACCGTATCCTTTACGGCAATGCTGTGCTCCAGCAGCTCGGTATCAACCTTCGCTCGGGCCGGTCCGCCCAGTTCCGTCAGGTCGACGAACGCCTCCTTGTAAGCAACGGGCTCCGAAGAGATTACATTCAATTGTAGCACCGCATTTTCATCATAAGAGATGGAACCAGGGGTTACCTTCGCCCCGATGGTCACGGTCGGATCGCGGTAAACCACCTGCGACTTTCCGTTCACCGTGTTTTTCGGATCGGTGACTTCCTTCGTGGTTCCGTTATGATTGACGATGAACGTGTATTCGTACGTTCCGGGAGCAACGCCCTTAAGCGTATAACTGAACCATTCCTTGTCAGGAACGTAGACCATCGTTTCCAGCTTCCCGTTAATCTTCACTTTCACGTCAGTGATGCTATCCATCCGGCCGTCCCTGAACAATTGATCGTCCCGGTAATGGAACGTAATGTTACCGCCTTCAAGCATCGGCCCCGAAATGCTCGGCAAAATGTCCATCTCATGCACCATGCTGGTCACATTCACCTTCGTGAAGGCTTCGCCTGGCTGAAGCGGAATGATTCGGTCATCCGGGATATCCTGCTTGGCCGTATCCCAATTCGTTCCTTTGCGCAGAACGAAACCAACGCCTGTTGTTTCGGGTGCCACCTCAATCTGTACGGTAGCCACGCCATTCTCTATCTTTTCAAAGTCGATCTGATCGTTCTTTACCCCCGTATTCCAAACCCACAAATTCCAATCCGCATAATCCTGATCCGGCCGAATGTAGTTAAGCTGCACATACCGTTTATTGTCCACTTCATCGGCTGTAACGGTTACGGTAATCTCTTTCTGGAACCCCCGATAGGAAACGGTTATGACCGCCGTTCCTTCCGCGATTCCCTGCACCACGCCTGCGGCCGTTACCGATGCCACCTGCGGGTTGCTGGATGCATAAGCCGCTTGTTTCGTTACGGCTCGTTTGCTGCCGTCCTCGTACTCAGCGTATACCGCGATTTGATGCGTCTTACCGGTCTGCAAAGAGTAACTTTCTTGACCTACCGATATCGCGCGGAGTACGGCCGCCGCGGCGTCCGTCTTGATCACAACGGCCGTCAGAGGCTCAAGCGTGATCGAGCCGGAGGTTAACGTGAAGCCGGACTTCGCTTTGACGCCGGTCGTGCCGGCTTCATCGTTGTCGACCACCACCGTGCCGGAGCTCAGATCTTCGCTTAGCGTAAGCGTTCTCGACTGATTATCCGCATTAACGAACACATAATAATGGCCGGTTCCGTCCGTCGCTTTATTCTTATAAGCAATGACCAGATCCTGCGCCTTTACTTCGGGAATCTGCAGCAGCGTTACGTTCGAATTCACCATCGACTGATCGCCGAGACGAAAAGCGTCGGACGATTTTCTTAACTCGATCAGTCCGGTCGTATATTCACGCGTCTTGTTATTCTCCGGATATTTGGCTTCATCCGTCGCTTTCTCCCAATCGAACATGTTGATGGCATCGGAGGAGTCGTAGGAATCATGGATGAAATAACCGAAGCGGTTTCCTGCCTCGTCCTCTAATTCATGGTATTTCTGCTCGGGAACCCCTGGGCCCAGCCATTGCTTGGTCCGCCCGTACTCCTGTCCTGCATGGAGGAAAGCCGTTCCTTGCGAGGTCAAGGTGAGCAGGTTGCCCAGGCGAATGCGCTTATGGATCTCCAGATCATTCGCTGCAATCGACGGGTCCTTTTTGATGGACTGCGCAATAATGTCGTACAGCGGCAGATTGTCATGGGCTTCGATGTATTGAACCATGTCACCCGGATCGTCTTCCTTCGTGTTGCTCGGCTGCGCCTTGATATTGTTGAAAATGGTTTGGATGTCGCGCGCGCCGCCCGTAATGAATCGTGGCTCGCCTTCATTGCCGAAGCCGGATTTCAGCTCGTTGCGGAACTCATCGGAGAAAACGCCGACGTCGTCCGTTTTATCCATCCAATTCTGGTCCGCGCCCTTGCCTGCCAGGGAGGGATCCGACAGATGGCCGCCGAACGTGACCCAGCCTTCGCCGATAAACAGCGCTTTCGGGTTGATGGCTGCAGCGGCATCATAGGCGTTCTGCACGGCTTCATAGGTGGCGTCGCCCATCATGTCCCAGCGCATGCCGTCGATTTTGTATTCGTCGAACCAGTATTTCACGGAGTCCACCATCAGCTTCTCGGCCATCTTGCGGTTGGTCGCCAGATTGTTGCCGAAGCCGCCGATGAAATTGCCGTTGGCATCCTGGAATGCATAATAGTTCGGCACGATATCATTCAAGAAATCTGCCTTGGCCATATGGGTGTAGACCACGTCCAATACAACGCCCATATCCGCCTCGTGAATGGCGTTGATCATCGCCTTCAATTCTTTGATGCGAAGCTCGGGATCCGTAGGATCCTCGGAGTAAGCACCGTCAGGGGAGAAATAGCTGTGCGGGTCATACCCCCAGTTGTACTCATTGTCTTTGGCCGAATAATCCAGCTCCCTGTTCTTCATGGCCGCTTCGTCACCGTAATACCAAGCCATCACGGGCAGCAGCTGAACATGGGTGACGCCCAGGGACTTGATGTATTCGAGCTTCTCTTTGAACGCGTCGTAGGATCCCCAAGTCGCGTTATGCAGGTCGTTCTCAATCGTCGGATCCGACGTGAAATCCCGGACGTGAATCTCCCAGATGATGGCGTCTTCCCGCTGCTCGTAGCCCGGAATGTCCGCAAAATCCAAGCCGGCGGGATCCGTTTGACTCAAATCGACGATTGCGGCTTTGCCGACGGCATCGCCGTCCGGTCCAACTTCGCCCTTGGTGTTCACTCTGAATTGCGCCATGGATTTGGCATATGGATCCAGCACGGTTTTCGTCACGCCGTTGTTGGTCACTTCGTATTGATAAAAATATCCTCTAAAATCTTGGATGCCGAGGTCTCCCGGCTTCAACCGAACCGACCATACCCCTTTATCACCCTTTTGGAGAGCGGCATTGCCGATAAACTGCGTGGCATCATCCTTGCTGTACACCTTTGCGGTGACTTCGGTCGCCGTCGGTGCCCACAGCTTAAGCTCGGCTCCTCCAGCCTGATAAGTCGCCCCGAGGTCATCGCCGTCGTAAGCGTACATCTCATCCAGCATTCTCCAGCCGGTGGAGGCGGATACGGTTTTTCCGGCGTAGGTTACGCTTAACGGTATTTGATCCAGCTGAAATGATGCCGATACTTCGATGGTCGTGTTTCCGGTAATCTTCACGTTTTGAATGGCAGCCGGATGGCCGTCCTTATTCTTAATCTGCAGCTCATTCTTCAGCGTATCCGCTTCCAAACCATCGGTCATGGTAAATCCGAGCTGGAGCTTTCCTGGAGCCAATACCTCGGCCGAGACCAACCCGGTAGGCACTTCCCCATACGGGGATGTGTAGACGGTGTTGTCGCCTTCTTGAATGAATAGATGCTGGTATCGGTCTACCAGGGTGAAGCCTTTGTCGCCTCCGTCTTTGCCGGCGTCTCCTTTGGCCGGATCCAGCACGAGGAAGTTAATCTTCTGGGCCCCCGGCTTCATTGGAATGTCCACATAAGCGCCATATCGGTCGGTTTGGCCTGAAGGGAACATGGTAGCCCCCGTCGGCCAGTCTTTCGAAGGCGCAGCGACATCATCGCCCCATAACCATAAACCGTACGGATCATAGTTCTGATCCTGCCGTTGATAGTGGATGCGCACGGTGTCCGCCGGCAGGTCAACAGGCTCAAAGCTGTATACCGTATCGGAGCCTTCCTTGAGCCATACTTCGTTCATGTCCGGCGAGGCTAAGGTGAATTTCTTGTCGCCGCCGTCTTTATTGCCGCTGATGCGATCGACAACGACGATGCCGACTTTTTGCGCGCCGTCCTTGAGCGGTATGTCGACGAAGGCCCCGTAGGCGTCCTGCTGCCCGCCAGGGAATGGCGTTGCGCCTGCCGGCCAATTGGCGGACGGGGATGCGACGTCATCGAATATCCACAGTCCGACGCTCCCGTAATTCGCGTCAGCCCGGTTGTAATGGACGCGCAGATGGTTAGCCGGCACTGGCGTTCCCGGATCGGCAGGTACCGTGAAATGAGCGGCAACGCCGTGATTGGCCGCATCGTAGCTGAACGTAACCTTAACGTCCTGCGGCAGCTGAAGCTCCTCCCGATTAGCGGGGTGAACCGGACTTGCCGCATCGCTGCCCAAAGCGATTTGGTACTGATGATCCCCTTCGTACACGTCGGCAGTCACCGTGTATACATGGTCATAATCGGAATCCTGCATGATTAATCTCGCATCCGCAGGCGACCAGTCGGCCGCTTCGCCGATGCCCGATTGGAAGCTGCCGATCACTCGGGGAAGCTTATCCGCCTCGATCGGAGCGTAGTATGTAGAATCCGCGATCCGGTGGGTCCCATGATTGTAATAAAAGGTAACCTGGGAATCTTGGGCGAGCTCTATGAGGATGTTGCCATCCTTGTTTGCTCCGCTCGGATTGGAATAATGGGCGGAGCCGTAATTCTCGTCCCACTTGCCGTCGATCGCGATCTTGTATTCGTACGATCCCGCGGGCAAGCTGCCGGTGAACCTGTATTCTCCGTTCCCCATATCGTTCATGGTTGTCGCGGCGGCAGCCGGATCCCAATCCCCGCTATGGCCTAATTCGGATTGCAGAGTCCCCACCAGCGTAACCTGGCTTGGCGCGCTATTGGCACCGGCCGTTGATGGCGGAATGCCGAGCATGGAGAAAATCAGCGAAACAATCATGATGATGGACCACGTTCGTTTGCTTGAAACCGTCATTCTCATGATACAAATAACCTCCTTCTGTTCTTGGATTAGGTACAGCTGGTACGATGTTGATGCCAATCATTGAGCAAACGATTGCATAAACAGGTTTGAGCTTCCATCAAAGAAAGTACGACAATTACTGACAAGAGTTAGAGAATATGTTCGAGATATAGAATGAAACAAAAACAGATGAAAGCGATTACAATGGAAACGTTTGCATCATTTATTGTAGTATTGAGGCTCCTTCTCGTCAACCATATTTTGACCTGTTTTCATCATGAATTTTGCGGCTCAAGCTGGTTTTCTCCAGCAGCATCTAGCTCTAACAAATAAAGGGAATCAGTCATCCAGATGACCGATTCCCTTACTAAGGTTTACATGTATGGTATGGCCGTTGCCTGTAAATAGGGCTAATGGAATTGCTGAAGCTGGTCGGCCGCAAGCACAATGCTGCCTAATAGCGAACCGTTAACTCATAACGTCCCGACAGCAGCTCAAGTTCAAGCATGCTATCAACCAGGCCGCAGCGAATGATGCCGTCCGGCATGCAGCTTGAAGCTGCTCCTCCCCATATCTCTACACCATCGATCAGGAGACCGGTAATGGGGCGGGAGCTCGGTGATGCCAATGCAGCGGTAGCGCTCATCGTGCAGGGCAGCTCAAGCCGCATCCGAATGCCGGATTCGCTGACCCGCTCCCAGCGCACGGCGATCTTGCCTCTTACGGTGGAAACGGTAGCCTCGGCAAAGTCCAGATCCGGCGCGAAAAAGGGGCGAATTCGTGCCGTCGCGAATCCGGGAGCTCCGCTCTGAATCCCGCAGACATACTCCTGCAGCAAGCGGGCGGGATAACCGTTCCATGCATGGCAATGGGACTCGATATCATCCCAGCCTTCCCACATGGTCTCGGCTCCTTGTGCAATCATGTAGCCCCACCCCGGATAATCCGGTTTACTCAGCAAATGGTAGGCCTGATCCTGCAATCCCTCCTCGAACAAAAGACGGAGCAGCGGGAGCGACAATACCGTCTTGCTCTCCCACGGTTTGCCTGCCACGGCCTTCAATGCAGCCTCCCGGTCCTTCTGCGGCAGCAGCCCTGCATATAATGCCAACGCATTAACGCCTTGGTGGGTGGCAGTCGATCCCGAGCTGTCATGCAGCAGCTTGCCGGAGCCATCGTACAGCCCATTCAGGACGCTGACTTGCAGCTTCTGGGCATGGGTAGCATACGCTGCACTGTCATCTGCCCGGTTCAGCAAGGCAGCGGCTTCGGACAGAATCCGCAACGCCTGCCATGCCTTGATCTGCTGCACGGTCAGATGTTCGCCTTCATGCTCAACCGTCGGGTAGGGCCAATCGCTAATATGCCATCCGCGGCCAACCGGAATCAGGCCTGTTGCCGGCGATATCAGCGATAGATAACCCTCGATCATGACCCGGAGCGGTTCATAATATCGCGAGAGCAGCTCCGTATCTCCGCTAAACTGGTAAAGCTTCCACAGCAAGGTCGCATAATGCAGGTCCCATTCCGGGATTTGAATGAAAAAGTCTGGATGCTCGTAGTTCGATGGGAACACAAAAGGGAAGGAGCCGTCTTCCAATTGGCCGTCCGCAAAGTCCTGCAGCGTCTTATCCAGCACCGGATAGGCATCGAAGTTATAGAGCAGCGTCTCGGCTTGGAGATCGGTATCCGCGAGATACTGCGCCTGTTCCCGATGCGGGCAATCGACCACTTGGCCCAGCACATTATTGCGCTGCGTCTGCAGGCAAACGTCGTACAGCTTGTTTAAGAAGTCAGACGAACACCGAAAATGCCCCGTACGTGCCATGGCCGTACCTGCTGAGCAAATTCGCAGCTGGCCTTCCTCAATCGGTTGCGGATAGCCGGTAACCTCCACATAACGAAAGGCTTTAAAGCTGAAATCCGGCTGCCAATATTCGATCCCCCCGCGTCCATGCATCGTATACAGGTCGTAATAATGATGCGAAGTCTCGTTGCACACTTGATGAACGACCCGCCCGCTGCCATCGAGCGTTTCGGCATACCGCAGCCGTACCGTGACGCCTGCCATACCGGGCAAGGCCAATTGCGGCCAGCCCGATATGATTTTGCCAGCGTCGAATACCTGAATGAGCCCCTCCTCCCCGTTTACGAACGACGGCGCCGCTGCCACGGATGGAATGATGGACTCCAGCTCTTCCGCCTCGGGGAGCTGCTGCCAATGGAGTGACCATTGCTGTGCGGATGGATGAGCAAGAACAACCGAACTGCAGCGTTCCTCTCCAACATCGGGCTGCAGCCAGTTCGGTTCCAGAAGAGCCGCATCATAGTCCTCTATAGACGATAAGCGGCGATTCTGCTGATAAGGAGACCCGATGCGATGCGGAATCTGCCTTAAGGCCTGCCATGTCAGATCCGATACAACCATTTGCTCCGTCCCGTCCTCATGCTCCACGTGCAGCTGGAGCAGCATTCCCGGGACGCCGTTCACGTAATTCTGGCCGCTTCCGCCCAAATAATGAGCGGCAACGCCGATGCAGTTGGAACCGATCGACAAGAGGGGGGCCACATCATAAGCCAAATAATATTTGCGGTGAGGCACCCCCGTCGGTGCGGGTGAACCATAGCCTCCAACCCGTTGTCCGTTGACGAACAATTGGAATACATGGTGGGCGGATACGAATATTTTGGCCCGCGCAACGGCTCCCCGGAGATCAAAGGATTTGCGGAAATAGGCAAAATCATTAAGCTTCATCTCCTCGGACCGCCATATCCATTCGGCACTCCAATCGCCGGGAAACAAGCCCGTATCCCAATATGCCGGTACGCTTTCGCTTTCCTTTCCCTGACGGTCCCAGACCGTAACCCGCCACCAGTAACGCGTATTGCTCTGCAGCGGCGGACCATCATACAGAAGGCTTAGGCTTTGGCCACTCCGCCTGCCGCTGTCCCACACCAAATCTTCGTCGTCCCTGTTAGAGAGACCCTCCGCGGAAAGGGACACCCTCACCCTGTAAGCCGCGCACGCCTCTCCGCGCCAATCGCTCTCCAGCAGCCAGGAAAAACGGGGAGAAGACACATCCAGCCCCAATGGATTCTCCAGACCATGCACAAGCGGTTTTTGTATCGTAAGCACGCTGCTTCTCCCCTTCCAGATTGTCTATCGGGCGTTAGACTCCATCCATCATGGATTCGTTTGATCATGCGGCACGTTCACCTCGGTCACGGCCGCGGTTTCATTGCCGGCTTGATCCGTGACCGTATAAGTGATCGTGTAGGTCCTGCCGGAGCCTGCACCCGATCTTGCCGCGCGCAAGCTGAATGAGGTATCCATCGTGCCCAGCTCCGCACCCTGAATATCCTCCGCTTGCAGCTCCTCATTACTTGTAATGGAGGACAGCACGACGGAACCGATATCCGAGCCCGAATCGCTGGCGTCGACGGAAGCCGTGACCTGGACCAGCTTCTGGTTAGGCGGCCACAACTTAACCGGATCCGCCGTTACGGTCGCCACGGGCGCGGTCTGGTCGATCTTCAAGGTCAACGACTTGATGGAACCCGGTTCCCCGGCTGGACTCATCGTCCGATAGTCCAGCCCATGAATCCCGTCCGTATTCATGATGATTTCAGAACCGTACGTCTGCCATTCTCCGTCATTCACGCGATACTGAATGCCGTAGCCGTCCGGCATGCCATTCGCTGCGCCGAGCTTCACGGTTACCGGGCTTCGGTACCAGCCGTCGTTGCCATCCGGCTGCTCCGGCGTCATAGCGGCGGTAAGCTCTGCCGTCTCCATGCCGTCGGCCAAACCGATGCCGTCCACATGGAAATATCCTCCTTGCCAATGCACCCGGCTTGCCGGCACAAGCCCGATTTTAATTTTGGTGATCCGGTCCTTAAAGGCCCAATCCCCTAAGTTAACCGCCAGATTGCTCCACTGTTTCGGCGGAACATTCGCCTCTGCTTCCAGCACATGCTGATCGCTGTACACCTTTACCCGAACGGTATAGGATTCGGCCGCAGGCCCGTTCGAAGGATTGATGCCAAAGAACAGGTAGGGTTTGCCCTCGGCATTCAGCGGCTCGTCGAACCGCTTGGCGATGCCTTTGCTGTCGCCCAGCTGCTCTCTGGTCATCACCGTAGCTTTGAGCGTTTGACTGCCGGTCCAGGTGACGGAAGCATCGGTTTCGACGCCGGATACATACTCTGCATGGGTCCAGCCCTCATCGCCGTTCTCAAAATCAAACAGCATTTCCGCGCCCTCCAGCTGTTCCGGAGGAAGTACGGCCGCTTGCGCCGTATCCGGTATCTCCCGCCGAGCAAGCATGCCGGCATCGAAGGATGGCGCGATATCCTGCCAGTCGGCGATGCCGATGATCGGCTTCGCGAATTCCGTCACCTCCAGCGAACGTTCCGTGTCGATATACTTAAAGACATCATACACCAGCTTGTGCTCTGCAGGGATGCTGGCGCCCCTGCTCGTATCCGGATCATGCGTCCACAATCCGAGATTCAAGCCGTACTCTTCGGCATGGTCCACATGCCGATGCAGAATGAAGGAGTCGATGCCGTCCAGGAAGTCCGTAATGTAATAGGCATACGCATAAGCTGCCGCCTGCAGCTGCTGGCCTTCCGGCGAATTGTCGCCGCTGTGGAAGCCCTGCTCCGACAGGATAATCCGGCGCGCCTCATCGCCGTACATGAACTTCGGCTGCTTCATGTAATCAACGAGGACGTGCAGGTTTTTAAACGTGATTTTCGGCGTATCGAACTGCTCGAGCGACTGCGGCGCAACCCAGGCTCTCGGATCGAACAGGTTTTCCGGGTAAGGATGATAAGCGATATGCCACGGAATGTCGCCCGCTGCGGCGATCTCCGACTGAAGCGTATCGATGATCGATCGGCCGTCGAACGAGCCGATCTGCGTGGACGGCAGCTGCTGATCCCAGTTATGCGTCAGCGAAATATACACTCTGGCGTTGCTGTAAAAGCTTTTTACGACGGTATTCGTTATTCTCACGGTCCGGGCATAATCCTGAACGAACGCTCTGACCGTTTTATCGTTGCCCATATTGTACCAGGTCTCCGCGGCGTCCACCTCGTTGCCAACGATGTAATTGACGGCTCTGCCGTATTTCTCGTCCTCGCGCGAGTAGCGCTCCGCCAGGAAAGCGGTGATGGCTTTATAATACTTCGTTCCTAGCTCATCCGTCGTGTTAAATGCATAGACGATGCCTTCCGTGGCATCCGGATGGAGCAAATACCGGTTAGGCGTGGTATCGTCCATTCCCCCCTTATACATGAGGAGGATCAGGGATACCGTCACTCCGTTATCGGACAAACTCTTGATGGAATTATCCCGCTCCTCGATCCAATCCTTCTTGAAGTAGAAGGTCTCCCCTTCGTAGGAATATTCGAACGTATTGGCCGGATTGACGGCCCCGTTCATGTACAGGGCGTTATTGTAATCCACGTTCAGTGCGGCATGGCTGATGCCGAGGTCCTCCGCATCGCCGACCATCTGCACCTGCAGCCCCTTCTTGCTCTTCGCCACTGGGAACGGATACGTATTCGGCGCAAGTATCTCGGGATTGCTTACGTATTTGGCGTGGTCCACGAGCTCCAGCGATCCGTCCGGAAGCATGGCCGCGACCGCAAATTTGGATTGCAGGCGGGTACGTCCCTCTTCTCCTGCCAGATCCAGCTCAAACATAAATTGTTCTTGCACCGCTTGCTCGGCAATCGGCTCTCTGTTCGCCAGATCCCTTTCGGATTCATAGGGCTGCAGCTCAAACAATTGGAGCTCTCCGCCTTCATAAAGCTCCGCTTCCCCGGGCTTTAATGCGCCCTCGATCACGATCCGATCCCGGGAGGCCGCGATCTCATGCCTCGTAAGCTCCCCGGGGAAAACCTCGATCGGTGCCAGCTGTTTGAATCGGATCTGATCGATGCCGACCTCTCCCGTGCTTGCCCCTCCGTCGCTCAAGAACGTCAACCGGAACTGCTTCAGGCTGCCGCTCCACTCCGGATGCAGCGACAGATTAAATTCCTGTTCAACGGATTGGCTGTTATTCGCTTCGATGTCGAACACCTCCGACTTCGCTTCATCCCAATCGGGGCTTTCCTCCGTAATCCATTCGACCTTCACTTTGTTGAATGGCGACTCGTTCCTCCATTTGACGCTTAATGTATTGTAATGATCGATATCCTGGATGATCACCGGAGATTGCAATACGGGAGCGGCACCCGCCGGTGTCAATCGGAGCTCTCCGCCGGCTACGTCCACCTCGGCGCCTTGGGCGGTAAACCCTTCCGTTTCCCCGTCCACGTTAAAATCCATGCCGATGGCGTTCGATCCGCTGAGATAATCGATCTGGTAATTGCCGCCCCAGAATTCGTATCCCGGATCGCCCGGCTTCAGTCCGCCGTGATCGAAGTTGAGCATGAACGCGAATTCGATCTTGGTGACGTGGTCCCGCTGGGCCCAATCCTTGACGGGCACCGCCACTTTGCTCCAGCTGTTCGGATTGATTTGGGCAATGCTCTCATAGGAATCTTCGCCGCTGAACAGGGTAACCTTGATCAGATAGTCCTCCGTCTGCCACCCGTAGCAGTTGGCCGCAAACGTCAGATAGTTCACGCCCGACAAGTCGAGCGGCTGATCGAAATCCCTGGATACCGTTCTCCATTCATAAGCCTTGACTTCATCCGACCACACCTCGAGCACATGGCTTCCCTCATATGAAGAATTCGGGCCGTTGGCATAACGGTCGGCGTAGGTGGCTTTCTCCGCCCCCGCTCCGCTGGTCCATTTTCCCGGCTGGTTTACCGCATCGGGCTCGTTAAAATCGTCAATGACAATCGAAGGCGTGTAACCCGTCACGTTCAGCACATGGGGTGATGCCTTTAAATCCGGATCATACGTGCCCGCAAACGCGATCCCGGCGGGATACGCTTGCAGGGTGAGCGCCAGCAGGACGGAATACAGCAGCAGCCTTTTAAACCCCTTCAACTTCATTACGCTTGTTCCTCCTCAAAATGGATTCTGTTGATACGATTACCGCAGTTCGACGCCATTCACCCCCTTTCCAACCCCCTATTCGCTCGTCTCCAAGCCGATCGCCTTAATCTCTGATTCTAAGCACAAGCTCCGTCCCGTCGATCGCTTTCACGGTAATTCCCTCCGGAATCGTGAGCTCGTATTTCAGCTTCCCTCCCTTCCCTCTCTTCCAGCTTCCTTCCATCATGCCAAAGCGCGTCGGCACAGCGCCTTCCGCCCAATCGAGATCACCGGCATGCGGAGCAAGATATACCTCCTGATCGCCGAGTCTGCTTAAATCAAGGCCCAACACGGATTGCGTCAAAATATAACTCGGCGATGCGCCCCAGCCGTGACTAAAGCTCACGGGAATATGATCAACTAAATAAGTTGGCGTATTGCCTTGATAAGCGCTCGGCACGGTACAGGCCGGCGTTGACGGATCATACGTCTCCCACCAGGTCGTCGCTCCCCGGTCCAGCATGCCGCCCCAATAGCTTCTTATGATTTCCAGGGCGCGGTCTACGCGTCCTTTGCTCATCAGCATCTCCAGAACCACATGATAGAAAAAAGCGCCTCTTAACGGCGGCAGCTTTCCGCCGTCGTACCATTCGTCCAGGAAGCGGTCCTCTTCCGCCGGGTCCATCAGGCCGGACCATATCGCCGCAAAGTTGGTCTGAGCCGTGATCTGCTTCGATAATCCGTCCGATCCGATGCAATCCGCAAACACGATCTCGCCAGGGGGCCGCATCTGCTCCCTTATGGCAGCGCGAAGCCGGACCGCCTGGTCGTTCCACTGCCCTGCCAGTTCACCGTGTCCAACCTCTTGCGCCAGCTCCGCCGCCAACCCGAGCGCCTTGTAATAGAAGCAGGAGACGGCCGTCACCCGATCGCGCCGGTCGATGTAATCGGCCCAGTCGATAAAGCACCACCAGCCAGGCCGGTCGGCGCCGGCAAACAGGCCATCCCGATCCTCCTGCAGCGCGAACCACGCCATCAACCGCGTAATGGCCGGCCAGATTTCTTCCAGGAAACCGCGGTCCTTCGTATACAGCCAGTGGGAATGCACGCCGAACAACCAATGCGCGCAGAAATCGGGCAGCAGAAACGAGTTTCGTTCCGGGCCGGTACCGGGTATGGAGCCGTCGTCGTTCTGAATCCGCGCCCCTTGCAAGAGACATTTGCGCAGCAGCCGATCGTCTCCGAACGCATGGTAGATGACTTTGCCCATGACCACGGCATCGGCTACCCAGAGCGCCTTCTCGCGCAGCGGACAATCCTCCAGATGGTCCTGGCTGTTCACCAGCGTCGTATACGCCCCGACCTCCCAAATCCGGTTCAGACGCTCATCGCTGCAGCGAAAAAAGCCGGATTCGTCAAACGGATAGTGGACGGATTCGACGCCGAAGCGCGATATCGTCAGCGCGGCCGGCGTCGCCTGTGCCGTAACCTGAAGGAAACGGAAAGCCCGGCGGCCAAAGGGCTTCAGCCGATTTCGCCCCTTGCGCAGGATGAAAGTGTCATACAACTGCAGCTCCAGCGATTCTCCGTACGACAGCTGGATCACGCCGCCCTCGGGTGCGTCCAGCTCCAGCTCGGGATACCCCACGATTTCGCTAGCAAAGTCATACACAACACCCGGCAGCGAGCCGGGCATACTGGCATCAAGCGTCCAGTCCGTTGTACCTGCCGCTAACCCGCCTGGATCTCTTTCTTTTCCCGCTGAGTCCTCTGGCAAGCCAATAACTTCTTGACTCGAAGGGGCATGCTCCGGCGTACCGAACGCTTCCGTGCTGCCTAAGCGATTCCGCAGCATGCCGGACTCCCCCAGGCTGACGCCGAAATTGGTCTCGGTCCGCACGATCGCGGCCGGACTGACCCATTCCCTGTGCAGCGGAGGAATCTCCCGCGGAAGCAGTCGCGGCCATGGCGAATCCGGATCCAATGCTTTGGCGATAACCACCGCCCCGCTCCAGGAGGAATCGTCGTAAGCGGATTCCTCCCATCCGTCCTCCTGCTCCGCGAGATAAATTTCGCGGAATCCGTTCCACTGATGCTGGCGCGACACCCGGGCCATCCATCTTGGCGATCGCCGGACCTTCCAATCCGCATCCGTGGCGGCCACGCAGAACACTCCGTTCCCCTGCTCGATCTCAAGCTCGGCAATCAATCCCCCCGGCCCTTGCATCTGGCCTGTCACGATATCGGTCGAACCGAAATTGTAGGCGACGATGGCCAGCACATTCCTACCTTTCGCCAGCAGCGGGGTCACATCGATCTCGTCGTAATATTTCCACTGCTGGTCGGCAGGTGAAGGCCCCCTCCCGACCACGGTACCATTGACATAGAGCAAGTACTCCTGGTTGGCTGACACGTACAATCGGCCCGCCATCGGCGCTTCCTGCAAGTCAAAGCTCCTTCTCGCTTCCAGATACACGTTGGCCGTATTCGGGGGGAAATCTCCCCAGATCCAGCTCGCTTGCCAGTGCTCTTTCATCATGCCCTCCCTGCCAGCTCGGCTTCCCCGATGCGAGCTGATTTGATCATGCGGCCATGCTCCAGCTTCCATTCCACCTTAATCAAGCCCCTGGGACTTGGAATCACGCCCCGTGCGGCCGTGAGCCCTCCGATCGCATGAGGCTCGAAAGCGATGCGGGCATATCCGGGCTCAAGCGCGCGAATCCCCAGGACATACCTGGCAATCCAGACCACCGGCGTGCTCGACCAGCTGTGGCACAGACTCATCCGATAGGAATCGTACGCGGTATACGTGGTCAGGGCATGGTGAATATCGCTGCTCGGCGTCAGCCTGATCCCCTCCCAGAACGTGGTTGCTCCCGCATCCAGCATCGTTCCCCAGACCGTAGCGATAACCGCCCACGCCCGTTCGTGCATGCCGTACTCCGAGTAGCATTCCGCCAGCCAGTAGGCGGACAATGGCGTGAGCGGGTCCCTCAGCCGATAGTCGAGGAGAAATCTGCGTGCGCTGTCTTCTCCCACGTACCCGCTCTTAATGCCGATGACCGAGGTGAGCAGCGCGTATGACGGCCCGATGAACTGCTCCTCCTTAAGCTCCGCTTGCGGTTCATCCCAATGGAGCCCAAGCTCCGGCATGTAATCCGCCAGCTGTTTCATTTGGCTCTTCGCCATGCCGTAAATCGCGTTCAGGCACGCCCACGATTCAGACGTCCCCATGGGCGACCATTCGATAAAGGAATGTGCCTCTCTGGCATCCGGCATGAAAATCCCGCTGCACGGATCCGCATTCGCCTTCACCCAAGCGATATGCCGCTGCAGATCCTCACGGATTTCCCATACGAATTCGCGGTCTCCCGTCTCGAAGTAGTAATCCCATATGCTGCTGAGCCACCACAGCGTATAGGAGGGGAGATTGTTCATCCAATAGCCGTAAGGGGTCCGGCCCAGCTCCCGGAGCGACCGCTTCAATACCGAATAATCGTCCCAGAGCGAGTATTCGGTTTTGGCGGCCAGGTAAATATCGTAAGCCCAATTCAGGCGATCCCGCTTGATGCCGTCCCACAATCCGATTTGATGGCAGACCCGGCTGGTATGCACCGACACGTCATAGATGCGCTGTAGAAGGTCGTTGTCCGTCTGCAGCTGCCCCGCCTGGTTCAGCGCTGCACCGGCAGCCTCCAATCGGAGCTCGATATGGAATGTTCCTCCATCGTCCCCGCTTACGTAAATTTGCACGTACCGCATGCCCTGGGGATTCGTTGCCGACAGGCTCCCCGGCGGAATCGCCAACCACTCGGTCATGCATCCGTCATAATGCCGCAGCTCCTGCAAGGATTCAGCGCCATTCCACAGCAAACCGATCTCGGAATCGCCGTGGTTGGTCACCTGCATCCGAACATTGAGCTCATGGGGCAATTCCAGCAGGAGCTTCGGCATCCGGCTCAAATCCAGCTCTTTCTGCTGAGTCCTGCGTTCCTTCCATTCGCCCTGCTTCAGAAGATGATAAAAAATATGCCGTTCATTCCGGGACTCAACTTTGCCTAGGATGATTCGCCCTCCGGCCGTTCCATTCAGCTGAATTACACCATCTATGCCGCTGACCGCTTCCACTCCGGCTGCGGACATGACTCTTATGCCTTGAACAGGCTCGACCACGATATCGCCGTATCCTCCGGCAATAAACCAAGGAGGCGCATGATCCAGGTCTCCGAAGGGCTCCTCGCCCCAAACGCATACCACCTCCGCCGGACCGTCCCCGGCCTCCCAGGTATCATCCGTTGCCAGCCATAAGCCTTCGCTTCCGCTCAAGTAGGCGATGCATCCCACCGAGCGGTCATGCAGATGCATATTGATGGGATGCATCGGCATCGGCTCCGTATTTCGGAGCTCGATTCGGAGCGTATAGGCTCCAGGCTCCAAACCGCCGGGGAGCCCCTCTACCGGATAAAATGCGGACGTATGCCTGGCATGCTCCGGGAAATGGCCGATCACGGCATCGTTCAGCCTGATTTCGGCTTCTCCCGTACAGGCGATTCTCATCTCAAGCTGCTCAACCGCGGCATGCAGGACAAAGGTTTTTTCCAGTACGACATGCCGCCGGCCCTCACGTTCCCTGTGCCAGATCCAGCTGGGTATCTTCTCCGCTTGCCTGTGTATATTCATCCATCTCTCTCCATTTGGTCCGTCGTTTTATATTTTTAAAGCCCCTTGCGTAACGCCTTGAATGTAATACTTCATCCCGAAGCTGAACAGCAGCACCAGCGGAATCGCCGAAATGATGTACGCCGCGAATTCCACGCCCATGTTGGAGATGCCGAACTGGTTCGTGAATTGCGTAAGCCCGACGCCAATCATCTGGATGCTGTTCGATTTAATGGTCAAAAGCGGCCAGATGTAATCGTTATAGATCCCGACGGACTGCATGATCATCAAGGTCATGAGGACGGGAACGGACAGAGGCAGCACCATTCTCGTGAACACCACGAACTCTCCCGCACCGTCGATTTTGGCGGCATCAAACAGCTCGTTGGAAATGCCCGCCATGAAGCTCCTGCACAGAAAGGTGCCGAAAATCTGTCCGCCCGCGGCCGCGCTGATAATGATGACCCACGGCGTATTCACCAGCCCCAGATTCGCATACAGCACATAAGAAGGGATCAGCGTCATGACGCCCGGTATCATCATGATGGCCAGCATCAGCATGAACAGCACCTCCTTGCCGAGAAAGTCCTTCTTGGCAAAGGTATAGCCCGCAACGGCGGACAGGGCCACGACCAGCGTGCCGCCCACCGCCGCATAGAGCACCGTATTCAAGGTATACCGCCAGATCGCCGCGAAGGCTTCCGCATAATTCGCGGTCTGCGCCGGGATGGGCAGCGTCCAGATGCCTCCCAGAATCTGCGCGTTATTTTTGAAGGATGAAATCAGGGTGAAAGCGATGGGGGCGAGGGTCAACGCAACAAAAACGATAAGCAGCACATAAAGCGCCGACTGCTGAACGAGTCTAGCCTTAGCATTCATGCCGTTTCCCTCCTAATCCGTATTGGTTTTGATGAATTTCATATTGATGACCGTAATCACCATGATGATGGCGAACATGCTGACGCCGAGCGCCGACGCATAGCCCAGGTCATTGAATTTCGTTGCGGCAAAATACATCTGCAGCGCCGGCACGTAGGTCGAATCGGCAGGCCCCCCGCCGGTCACGATCAGGATGGAGCCGAAGTCCTGAATGATGCCGATCAGCGCGAGCACGATCAGCAGCTTGAATTGCCCTGCCAGCAGCGGCAGGTGAATCGCCCGGATAATGCGGAAGGATTTGGCGCCGTCGATTCTCGCCGCTTCGATCACTTCTTCCGGAATGGCTATCAGCCCCGAGTACATCACCAGCAGCTGCAGGATGCCGACGAACGGAAAGCCCATCATAATGATGGCCCACAGCGCCGTATTCGGGTCTCCCAGCCAAGGATGGCTTAGCGAGCCGAGTCCGATCATGCGCAGCAGCTGGTTCACAAGGCCGATGTTCGGATCGTACATGTCCTGCCAGACCAGCAGCATGCCAACGGATGGGATGACCATGGAAATGACGAAAAACGTGCGAAATACATACTGGGACCTTTTGCTTCTCAGATGATAGATCAGCTCCGCCACGATCAGCGGCGGAATGAGAGCCTTGAACAATCCGGTGACGATGAGGATCAGCAGATTGCCCACACCTTTGGTGACGTACGGATCGTTCGCCATTCGCCTGAAATTGTCCAGCCCGATAAACTCGCTTCTGGCCCCGGGATTCCAGTCGTACAAAGAATGAATCAAGCCGGAGAACGCCGGGATATACAGGAATATAATAATAAGCGTAAAGCTGGGGAGCAGCATGGCATACGCCAGTTTGCTCTTCCACAACCGGTGAAGAATGTAAGGTTTTTTGCGCCATAACCAGAAAAATAACAGGGCCGTCAACAGAACGAATACGATCACGGCCGCTACCTGTACCACGGTTTTGACCATCGCCGCCTGTTTGCCTTGCTCCAGCACGGCCCCGACTTCATATTGGAAGACGGCTCCTTTGTCCGAGCCTGCGAAGAGCCGCGTGCCGTCTTTGCTGAACCGGATTTGCTGGCCGGCTCCGGCCTCCTTCGTGCTCCACAACAAATCGCCGTCTTGATTGGCCACGTAATAATTGCCCGAGTAATCCGCTACCCCGATAAACTCCCCGTCATGGGTGACATGAACGGAGGTCACTTTATCCTTGGTCAACAATTCGCCAAGCCTGCTGCCCTCCGCCGAATAGAGGACCGCTTTATTGCTGGACGTTCCGACCACCATCGTTCCGTTATCCGCAACGGAAGCATGAAGAATGTCGCCCTCCAGCGGCGTCTGGAATTGCAGCTCGCCGGCAGGATTGAACAAATAGGCATACTGGTTCGCGGCTCCGGCTGCCAGCCATTGCCCGTTCGGGGATACCGCGGCGCTCTTCACCGCGATGCCGATCGAAATTTCACGCAGCGTCTGTCCTTGTTCGTCCAGGACATGCACCAAACTTTCGTTATGCAGCGTCACGATAGCCAGCTTGCCGTCGGGCGTTGCCGACAGATTCTTGATCATTTTCTTAAAATCCCGCTTCCACAGCTCCTTGCCGTCAGCACTCAGCATATAAAGATGCCGGTCATCGGAAGTGACGAGCATGCGGCCGTCATTCAGGAGGGCGACACCGGTCACGACGTTGTTTGCCATGAATTCGAATCGCTGGGTGCCGTCACGCTGAAGAAGAATGGCACTCGCATTCTGCGTACCGACCGCCACCAGCTCGCCGTCTTCCGATATGGACAAGGCTTTGATCGTAAGGCCCTGCTCCATCGTCCAGATCGGCTCAGAGGCATGGATCGGCTGGGCAAATAGAAATAGCAGCAGCGAAGCCAGCAGGCAGGAATATATTGTTCTCATCACCTTCGTGTTCACACTCCCTTCCATGCCAAGTGAACCCGCAGGACTTCACCGATGAAGGCGAAGTCCTGCGCCTTACAGCCGTTTACAGCCTTCTAATGCTACTGTCTGACAGGCGGCTGACGCTCCGGATTCTCGATATCGGAGAGTTCTTTTTTGCGTTCCTTGAGCATGGCTTCGAATTTGGCGTCAATATCCGCCTGGTACTGCTTCAGCAGCTGATCCACATCGATTTCATCGTTGAAGTATTTGGAGATCAGGCCGATATAGCTCTGCACGGACGGCTGATAGTCATGGAGACCGCGGGCCAACACGTTGCCCGGGCTGTTCAGCCCTTCCGTATTCCCGATCGCGTCAAACGATTCGAACGTCTTCTTCATTTCTTCCGGCAGCTCGATGTCGTTAAGCAGCGGCGCGCCGTTCAGGGAGGCATCTTTGGAATTTTGGACGGCTTCCAGGTACACCTTATACCCTTCCGGGCTGGTCAAATACATCATGAAATCCACGTTCAGGGCCGTTTGCTCCGCATTCTTCTTCACGAAGCCGTAGAAGCCGGTGTAGATGTGAATCGTTCTCGCCGGAGCCTGGACCAGCTCCCCTTCCATGGAAGGCATGTTGAAGAATCCGAAGTCGAAGGATTTCACGCCGCCGCTCTCTCCCGTTTTTTCCGCATCGGCAAAATCCTTGGGAAGCTGCCAATAGGAGGACGGAAGCGCGACCATGGTTGCGGCCTTGCCTGTCAGGAAGAGCTTGTAGGCCTGCTCCTCGGACATGCCCATGAAACCGTCCGGAGCGTAACCGAACAAGGTTTTCAGATTTGTCATGACTTCGCGCCACGCCGGATTGCCCTCGACTTTATACGGGCCGACTTTGTTTTTGATCGCCTGGTACATCCGCAGCTCGTTCGTCGATACTTTGGAACGGGAATCGTTGTACGGGTCGCTCAGGTCGAACTTCCAGTTATCGTCGATGTTTGGCATGTACGTATAATCTTCCGGCTTTGATTTGATCAGCTCCACGTAATCGCGGAAGTACTGGTCCGGATAAATGCGCATGAGCCAGCCCGCCTGACCGCTCCACAGGGAGAGCGCGTTGCCGCCGATCGTGAACGGGATATAACCCGCCGCCTTTAGTTTGTCGTAGGTCGCGATGAGTTCATCGAACGTTTTAGGGGTATCGGTAATCCCCGCTTTCTCGAACATCTCTTTGTTGTACATCCAGAGGATTTGAACCGATTCAAAGTTAAGCGCTTGCAAAGTTTGTAGGTTAGGGTCATCCAGATTAACGCCCATGCCGTCCAAGTTGAAGCTTTCCTTCCAGAGCTTTCCGGTGTAGGGGTTCTCCGTCTCCAGCCAAGGCTTGAAGTCCACGAATTTCTGGTCTTCGTTCAGGTCGCTGTTTTCATTCGTGTTCACAAAATCGGCCTCCGGCTCTCCGGCGGCAAACTGAGCCTGCAGCCATTCGCGGTAACCCTCGGCCGGCTTGATATCCACGACGACCTTCACGTCCGGATGCTTAGCCATGTAAGCGTCGGCTACCTTGCCCCAAACCTCGGCTGAGGCACCGCGCAAGGATATTTGGATCGTGCCGCTTTTAGGTTTTTCCGTATCTTCTCCGGCTGGTTCGGCTGGTGTTTTGTTATCCGTTGGGGTAGGCTGTTCGGATGGTGACGGGCTGGCGGTATTGGGTCCGCTGCTGGTACAGCCCGCTGCGATGATGATCATTAGTGAGGAAATCAAAATGAGGCTTACGATTTTTCTAAAATGGATCATGACGTTCACTCCCCTAAGCGTTTAATGAATTCGCTTACATTTATGTGAAGTCTTAGATGTCTAAATTGGACCCGCATCACTCCCTTCAAGGTTAACAGGGTGCAAAAACGTTTTTGCACCCTTCAAAAAAAAGAATCGTCCAACGAAAATATCCGTTTTCAGGTCGATTCTCTTTCAATGACGGTACACGGCAAAACGATCGTCTGAATATCGTCAAAACGAATTTCGCCGTCAATCAGCTGCATTAACAGCTTCGCTGCTTCCAGGCCCATCTGCCGCATCGGCAGCTCGATCGATGTAATGGATGGCCGGGCCAACTGGGACACGGCCGTGTTATCGAATCCGATCACCGCCAGGTCCTCCGGCACCTTGTAACCCAGCTCCTGAGCCTTCTCGACGACGCGGGAAGCGATCACGTCGCGTCCGGCGATGATGGCGGTAGGACGCTCGACTCTGTTCAGCAGCTTCTCCGTTTCCGTATACCCGCTGTCTTCTTCGAAGGAACCGATCTCCACCAGCCGCTCATCGAACCCGTCGCCTAATTCCTCCATGGCCTGGCGGTAGCCGTTATACCGGTCCAGCGAGGCATCCACTTCCAGCGAGCATGGGGTGATGAGCGCAATCCGGCGATGACCCTTGCCGATCAGATATTTAACGGCTTCATAGGCGCCTTGCTCGTTATCCGCATTGACGCTGTGACACACCCCGGGCATGGTCGGCCTCCCGAGCAGGACAAAAGGAAACCGGTTCTTGATCAGCTCCCCATACGGCTGGTTAATGGCCGCCCCCATCAGGATCAGCCCATCCGCCGATTGCTTGCGGTAGACGTCCAGCAGGTGATCCGCCAATTTATTCGTACTCGGCTTCTGAAAGGACAGCAGCAAATCGTAATTGTTGTCTCCCGTCGCCTCCCCAAGTCCCTTGACGACGTCGAGGAGAATGGTATTCTCCAAACCGTCCACCGTATCCTCGACCACCAGGCCGATGTTGTTCGTCTTCTTCGTAACCAATCCGCGCGCGGATTGGTTCGGCCGGTAATTCAGCTTCTCGATTGCATCGAATATCCGCTTCTTGGTCGCTTCCGCTACATGCGCGGAGCCATTGACCGCAAACGACACGGTACAAACCGCTACGCCGGCCTCACGGGCGACGTCTTTTATGGTTGCTGCCATCATGATCATCCTTATCCAAAATTATTAGGAAAGCATTTGATTAGACTATAAATGCAGAGCTGTAAAACCGCAGAGTTCAAACCACTTATGTAAACGCTATCAGGTATTAGCCGATTACGGCGTTATCGCGTTGAAGAAAGAATCGCCGAATGACGCAATGATTGATGTTCTCATGATGCAAAACGTTTTTGCAAAAACGATTTGTATATAAAATACACCGGGTTATCGGCAGTGTCAATCCTGTTTTTTGTTCTTATTTTATCTATTTCGTAAATGAATAGCTCGTCAACGAACCGCTGTACGTTTGATATAGGTCCGTGATAACTCCTCTAACTTTGCAAACAAAGGATTGATTTCCAGCGGCGATTCCCATAACATTAAACATTATAATGATATAACGTTTAATGTTTGCAAAATCATGGATGCAGGGGGATTTCATATGAAATTTCGTTTCGAGGGCGCTGTTACGGATGTCATGCCAGGCATTGAGCTGCTGCTGGATGAGCTTGGCGTCGAACTTTTGGAAAACGGCATCCCCGTTGAGGTAGCCTTGTCCGATGGCGATCTGGAGGTCGGCAGGGACCGAGACCGCGCCTATATTCGTTACGGACGAAAACATCAATTTTTCCGGGGACTCGGCCTGCTGGTTCAACAAAGCCGCCAAAGCGATTCGTTCCACCTTCACGAACGCCAGCAATTTGACCAAATCGGCCCGATGTTCGACCTGTCCCGCAACGCCGTGCTGACCGTGGACAGCTTTAAGCTCATGCTGAATAAAATGGCCCTGATGGGCATGAACAGCGTGATGCTGTACATGGAGGACACCTACCAGATCGAAGGCGAGCCGTATTTCGGTTATATGCGCGGTCGCTACACGCAGGCGGAGCTGAAAGAGATGGACGATTATGCCGATCAATTCGGCATCGAGGCTTTTCCAAGCATCCAAACCTTGGCGCACCTGGAGGAGTTCCTGAAGTGGGAGCCCATCAAGCATTACCGCGATACGAAGGGTGCCCTGCTCGTCGGCAGCGAGCAGACCGATTCCCTGATTGAACGGATGATCGAGGCTGCCAGCGCTCCGTTCCGCAGCAACAAGATTCATATCGGGATGGACGAAGCGGAGGAGCTCGGACGTGGTAAATATTTGGATCACAACGGTTATGTGAGCCGTTTCGACATTATGATCGCCCATCTGGACAAAGTCCTGGCTGCCGTCCGCAAGCGCGGCCTGAAGCCGATGATGTGGAGCGACATGTTCCTGAAGCTCGCTGCCGGCGGAGGCGGCGATGCGGCGTATTACGACAAGGACACCTCGATCCCGGAGGATATGGCCCGCCGCATCCCGAAGGATGTGGACATGGTGTACTGGGATTATACCCACATGGAGCCGGCGGACTATGAGAAGCTGATCGCCAATCACCGCCCGCTGGGCTGCAACCTCGTGTTTGCCGGAGCCGTCTGGATCTTTAACACATTCGGCGTCAACTACGGGTTGTCCCTGAACGCATCGAATGTTGCGCTTCAAGTGTGCAAGCAGGAAGGAATCCGCGAGGTATACGCCACGATGTGGGGCGACGACGGCAACGAAGGAAATCCGTTCGCGGCGCTGCTCGGTCTGCAGCTTTATGCCGAGCATGCCTACTCGGAACAGGAGCCTTCCCAGGCTCAGTTGGCGGAACGGGTGAAATTCTGTACGGGCATCGACATGGAGGCGTTCCTCCTGCTGAAGGATCTGGACGAGATTCCCGGCCAGGAGCCGAACAACGCCAAGCAGAGCAACCCGTCGAAATTTTTGCTGTACCAGGATGTGCTCCTCGGGATGTTCGACAAACAGATCGAAGGCCTGGACCTCTCGAACCACTATGCCGAGCTGGAGCAAAACCTGCGCGCGAAGCGCGATAGCACAGCCGAGCTGGACTATCTGTTCGAGATGCCGGAGAAGCTGAGCGCCGTCCTCAAACGCAAGAGCGAAATCGGCATTCTGCTGAAGCAAGCCTATGATGCCAAGGACGTCGATACCTTAAGGCATATGGCCAAGAACGTGCTCCCTGCCATCTCCAAAGCCGTGCAAGAGCTGCGCATTGCCCACCGCACGCAGTGGCATCGGATGTTCAAACCCTTCGGCTGGGAGGTCATCGATATCCGCTATGGAGGCGTCATCACCCGCCTGGACACCGCATCGTTCCGCATTCTGGAATACGTGGAGGGACGGACGGCAAGGATCGAGGAGCTAGAGCAGGAACGGCTGGTGTTCAGCACGACCAACCGCGACAACCACAAGGGCGTCGGCTGGTGCAGCCATTATTACCGCATGGCTTCGCCGAACGTGTTCTACCATGTCCTGAATCCTTTTTAAGGGTTCCGGCTGTCGGATTCTGCTGATGCCCTGTCATCAACACATAATAAAAAGCCCCGGTTGCCGGGGCTTTTTTTGCATTTATCGCTGAGGCTTAGGCGATATGCTCTATTCACGCTCTGGATCCGTGCCGCTGCACTTCCTCATACCAATCTCGCACATCCCGGCTAAGCCGTTCCACGATCTCCGGGTAACGGTCCGCCAGGTTGGAGCGCTCCCCGGGATCCCTGGACAGATCGGACAGGTGAATCTGATCCGGAACCACCCGGTCAAAATCGAGTTTCCCGTTCAGCACCAGCTTCCAATCCCCTTCCCGGACAGCCAGTTGGCCTTGATACTCCCAGAATAATTGCTTATGCGGCGACGGCTCGCGCATTTGCAGCATTTCCTTCAGGCTGCTTCCATCCAGCGGTATGCCTTTAAGCGGTCCTGCCGCCGGATCGACGCCGGCCAGATCCAAAAAGGTCGGTGCGATGTCCATCATAGCCGCCACTTCATCTCGCACTTGTCCGCCTTCCCATCCGTTCGGCCAGCTCAATATGGCAGGTTCGCGGATTCCGCCCTCGAACAGGCTTGCTTTATGCCCCCGGAAAATCCCCGCGCTTCCCCCGTAATACACGTCCTCCGTTCCATCCAGCCAGTTCCGGCTCTCGGAGGACGGTCCGTTATCGCTGGAGAAGAAAATGACCGTATCCTCGTAACAGCCGGCTTGCTTCAGCGCTCTCACGATCTCCCCGACGCCGTCGTCCACCGCGGCAATCATGGCGGCCATGACCTGCCGATCCCAAGGCAAATGCGCAAACCGGTCCATGTATTCCTGCGGCGCATGCATCGGATAATGCGGCGCGTTGTACGACGCAAACAAGAAGAACGGAGCCTCCTGCTCCTGCTCCCGCGACCGCTGAATGAAATCAACCGATCGTTCCGTGATCAGCCCGGTCATGTACCGGCCGTTCTCCCAAACCTCCGTTTCGTTCTCCCATAGGTCATGCAGGGGGTTGACGCCATGGGCTTGGCCCCAGTAAAAAATGTGCGAGTAAAAATCGACGCAGCCTGCCTTGAATCCGAAAAACTCATCAAACCCATGCGCATTCGGGCTGGTTTCCTCGGACAAGCCCAAATGCCATTTTCCATACAGCGCCGTCCTGTACCCGGCAGGCTTGAGCGCCTTGGCCAACGTCACCTCGTCCGCAGGCAGTCCATGCGAGCCGCGCTTCGCCCCCAGAATCTCGCCGACTCCCGCTCGGGCCGGGTACTTGCCCGTCAATAAAGAAGCTCGTGAAGGAGAGCAGACCGGGGAATTCGAATACCAATTCGTAAAACGAATGCCTTCATCAGCCAACCCGTCCAGATGCGGGGTTTTCACGGTGTCCGAACCGTAGCATCCAAGATCTCCATACCCTAAGTCATCGCAATAAATCACGATAAAATTCGGTTGTTTCATATCTCCATTCACCTCTACTATGCTCGACTTGTTCCTCATCATCGTACCTTTTGGCGGACGAATACGGAATGCTCCAGCCTTGCAATCGTTATACAATATGTTGCATCATAGCAATAACAAAAGAAATGATCGCTATAGGTGGAAGGAGGACACATGAGTTTAACAGTGAATCAGCGGCCATCCCGAGAAGAATACTTTAACAACCCGGCTCACTTTGAGACACAACTGGGATTATGGATATTCAAATCCGGATCCCACCCCTTTTTCACCGAAAAAGTCGGTCCCCGGTCCGTCGAATTTTATAGTATACATTTCGTTGCCAGCGGCAAGGTGCGGTTCGGATGGGACGGCAGCAGCATCTCCCTCTCGGAAGGCGATCTTTTCTGCCTTTTCCCCGGCTCGGTCTATACGTATGTCAAGGACTGCGACGAGCCGTCCACCATGATCACCTGGACGGCCTTTATGGGCGAGTTGATGCCGTCCATATTGAAGCATGTCGATTTATGTCCGGAACGGCCCTATCGTCAAAATGCCTTCAGGGACGATGCCTTGGCTGTCATCAAGGACATTCAGCGATTGCTCCGGCAGCCCCAGCAGGACCATAGCCTTCAGCTGATGTCGCTGGGATTCCAGTTGATCCACAGCATCGATCCCAACCGGGACCAGCACCTTCCCGCTGCTTCGGCTGCTTCGGACTGGCTCGAGTCCGTCCCCGGATATATGGGGCTTCATTGCACGGAGAACCTATCCGTGGAGGAGCTTGCCGCCTGGGCCGGCGTGCATCGCAGTCACTTCACCCGCGCGTTTACCCGCCGATACGGCATCTCTCCGTCCCGCTACATGCAGCAGTTGATCATGGAGAAAGCGACCCGCCTGTTATCCGCCGAGGGAACCAGCATCACGCAAACCGCTTTATCTCTGGGCTATTCGGATTTGTTTACGTTCTCCCGCGCCTTTACCCGGTATTTCGGAATGACGCCAAGCGCATTCGTGAAAGCGAACCGCTCATCATCGAAAACAAGCGAATAACAGGGAACCGCCATACGATAAACGATAAACGATAAAGGGATCGTCATTATCGATCCTACAGCAACGAAAAGAGGCCATCCGATTAGGGATAGCCTCTAGTCTTTTTACATTATCTATTTTTCGTTGCTACAAACGGCAGGACAACCTACTCCTCCATCAGCTCCCACAGCGTGGTGAATGCCTCACCTTCCAATTGAAAGAATACAGGCGCATTGGCATATCGCACATATTGGCCGCCTTTAAACAGTCTTAACTGGACTTCCGTCCCGTCCTGCAGCTGGATATACAGAAATTTCTGCTCGCTAGGCCCGGTCTCGTAGATCCCTTGCTCAAACAAAGGTTCGGCCGCGATCGGCTTCGCTTCATATAAAGCTTCAACGAAGGCTTGCACCTCCGCATCGGCGGAAAGCTCGCGCAATTTGTTCTCGCCCATGTTCCAGCTGTCGAAATCCTGCCATTTGACCGAAGTCATGTTCCCCATCAGATTCAGCTTGCCGATAATATCCTCGCCCTTGGCCACCGTAATCCCGTTCAGATGCTCATACAATTCGGCGTAGACTTCCCCGTCGTGCTCCATGTAGGACATGATTCTAAAATCGGCATCATATCCCTTAACCGTGAAAATATCCATTTCGCCGATCGTCGAGGCAAGCTCCGTGTAATCATCGGAGGAGCTCCATTCCGTAATCCCCGACTTCGACCGTCCGAGCTTGTCGCCCCGCAGCTGCTTGGCGATGTCCGGCGTGATTTGCGTACCGGTTTGGGTGTAGATATTGCCCTGGTATACAACCAAACCGATCATGTCGGCTTTGACGTTGCTCTCGCCCGGAAGCTCGATTTTCGGAATGGTTACCGGATCGTGACCAACCTTCGCGGTCGGCGGGGTATTCGACCCAGTCCCTTGTTGAACCACCGGGATATCGCTGACCGCTGGCTCGTTCTCAAGATTCAATACCAGCGAAGTCACTACCACCAGCCCCAACATAATAGCCGCGGTGACGCCGGCGACCCCCAGTCGGCTCATTCTTGTCGTTTGACGCTGATTTTGTTTCATTCCTTTCATAATCCGCTCCTCCATTCCTTTATCAGGTTCGATTCGATCTATCAATGATTTGTAGTCACTCCGATTCATCAATCGTCCTCTCCTTCCAAGTCCATGCGCAGCAGCTTCCTGCCGCGCTGAAGACGCATCTTGACCGCAGACTCGTTAATCTGCAAAATCCCGGCGATTTCCTTAACGGAATAATCCTCGTAATAAAACAGATGGATGACCGACTTATACTTGAACGGCAAACTCATGACGTTATCCATCAGCGTCCGTTCCGACGGTTCGACAAAATAATCGTTCATATGCTCCATTTTGGTTACCCGCTTGCGCCACAGGCTCCCTTGCATGTTCTTGCAGTGGTTCGTAATCACCCGGATGAGCCAAGCTTTCTTATGCTCCTGATCCCTGAAGTCGGGCGCTTTATATATCAGTTTAATGAACGTCTCCTGAATGGCTTCTTCGACATCCTGTTTATTCCCAAGGTACACCATCGCTATTTTAAAAAGCATATCGCCATATAATTCATAGGTTTCCGTAATATCTCCGCCCGGCCGGAGCGAATCGATCTGCATCGCCTTTAGACCTCCTTTTACCCTTAACACAGTTATGGACGCGGATCGGTCACATTTTGTTTTTAAGTTTTTCGGATTAAAAAAGAGGGTGTCCCAAAAGCTCTTAGATCTGGTGTGCTGTTAGGAGACGCTCCGTGTACGAATCGTTCCTCCCATCGCTGTTGTCCCCAAATTTCTTGGAATGATTGTAAGCAAGGGAGAAATTCGGGGACAAAGCATATGCTCTCGATGCGAGCTTTCCGTTGGAAAGCTTTCAGGCGACCGCTGGCGCTTGTCCGGAATCGTTTCGTCCTCTCCGCTCCCATAAGAATCACCGAAACAAAATAACAAGAAAATGGCGGTGCAAGGATCGCCTCCTTAGCACCGCCATTTCTATTTCCCATTTTTGTTGATCAATGGAGTGTTCTTTAGCAGATTTGCTGGTGGACTCCCCTTCTCGTTTATAACCGAGAGGCTTACCCAATATGCATCCAGCCGCTATAGAACCTGTTTATTTTACGTACGTCAAATCCTGCATCAAACGATGGAGCACAGCGGCGCTTTCGCCGCGGGTGGCATTCGATTTAGGATGGAAGCGCTGCTTCGGATCTCCATTCAGAATATCAAGTGCCGCCAATTCATACACCGCCACCTGAGACCAAACACCGATCGCGGACGCATCGGCAAAATGAGCTTTTGCCGCGTCGACGGGGTTGTATCCGGCATACTCCAGCGCGTTGTAGGCCATCACGGCCATCTCTTCGCGCGTGATCGTCCGATTCGGCTTAAAAGTGCCGTCCGTGTAGCCGTTAATGATATCGGCATCGACGGCTGCCTGGATCGCTCCCGCGTGCCAGTCGGATGAAGCCACGTCCTGGAAGCTGCCTGACGCAGCGTCTGCAGAAAGTCCCAATGCCCGGACGACAAGCGCTGCGAACTCGGCCCGAGTAACTGGAGCGTTCGGAACAAAGGTCTGCTCCGTGCGCCCGGTTACGATCATTTTGGCTGCAAGCGATTCAACCTCACCCTTCGACCAATGCGACGCGATGTCCTGGAACGTTACCGGGTTCTGCAACACCAGATACGTGCTGTTCGTGCGGCTATAGATATCGATACGTTGGCCGTTCACCTTGAATGGTACCGGCGTGTATTCGCCGTTTCCATCCACTCGAACAACCGCAATGTCCGTCAACGCATGCGATTTGTCGACATTCAGGGACCGCTTCACATACGTTTGGAACGAATCCAGCGTGAAAGTCTTGCCATTGCCGGACTTCACCGTCACGGTGTAGCTCACGGCTTGCAGCGCTTTATATCCTTTGGACACCGCTGATTTAAGGGCATCCGCATCGACAGCAAGCTGAATGACCAATTGAAGGCTGTTCATGTCCGAGCCGGCTTGGGCTGCCAGCGCTTGAAGATCGATCTCCGTCTTCGGAAGTTCATAGCTTCCGTAAGGCGTCGCTACCACCAGCACCTGCGCGCTTGTCTGATCAAGCCACGCACGCAGCGCTTCATTCTCGATGGTAACGGATGAAGAAGAGATGGGCTGCGTGCTTGTTACCTCTACGGTAACTTTTCCACCCGTAGGCTGTTTCAGGGCTTCCTTCATGGCCGCTCCGGTCACGCTGCCTGTAGCCATACCGTTCTCCACCTTCACCGGCACCTTAATCTTGCCTGGCTCCGCCGGCGGCGTCGTGCCAGGGTTGGAAGGATTCACGGGAGGCGTCGTCGGCCCTGGAGTTCCAGGCGTGCCCGGATTTCCAGGGTTGCCCGGCCCAGGCTCTCCCGGACCACCCGGAAGCGGCGATCCCTTCAAGTCCGTAATCCGTCCTTCCACGGCGGAGGTCTTGGCCGTGATGGTGCCTACCTTTTTCACATAGTTCGAGAACACCTCATAGTCAGGCTTATAAAGCAGGTTCACGCGCCCTTCCAGATAAGCCTTCTCGAGCGAAGCATAGAAATCGCCGCCCTTAGCGGTAAATGCGTTCGTCGCTACTTCATACGATTTATTCATGTCGATCGGCTCGTATCCGTTCTTGCCTTTCACCTCGATGCGCAGGACGCGTGATCCAACCGGCTTGGTCGAATCATAATAGAACCTCATCCCAGCGATATGCGGGAAGCGCCCATCCTGAGCAGGGGTTTTGGAGACCCCGTTTTCCATGGCTTCTTTAATCTCAGCACCCGTTAACGTGATCGTGACGAGATCATTGTTAAACGGAAGCACCGTCATAACGTCACCCATCGTGATTTTGCCTGCTTCAATCGATTCGCGGATGCCCCCGCCGTTCTGCAGGGCGATGACCGCATTCGTGCCGGCGGCTTGCGCCGCATCCAGCATGCCATCGGCAATCAGATTGCCGAGATTCGTTTCCTTCGTGCGGACATCGGCGCGGACGCCGTTCAGCTTCACTTCTGTCGTGCCCACCTCCGTTTGTTTCAGTTCCTCCACGCCTGGCTTATATTTGGTATTCAGAATTTGCAAGGCTTCGGGATCCGGCTGAATTACATACTGCTCATTGCTATCTTTCTCGTCAACGGAAATGAGGCTGCTGTTCCACTCTTGCAGAACACCCTCGTCATCAAATACGACCTCAAGTTGGCCTAAGAATTGACCTTTTTCACCTGTCTGCACGATCAGCTTCGGTTCGCTGTCCGAACGATCCACGACCGCCTGATCCAGCTTGGTATGACTGTGACCGCCCACGATGATGTCGATGCCCTCGACTTCCTTCGCAAGGTTGACATCCACGTCATAACCGAGGTGCGACAGTACGACGATTTTGTTGATACCTTCATTCCTCAGCATCGCTACGGTGTCTTTTGCCTTTTGCACCGCATTCTCAAAGGTGACGTCTCCCGGCGAAGCGATGTTTGCCGTGTCTTCGGTTGTCAGTCCGATGAGGCCAACCTGCTCCCCGTCTACCTCCATGATGATGGCCGGGTAGATGGTTCCATCCTTGGCATCCCGGGTCACTTCATCCTTGAATTTCTGGGTCAATAAAGCATCGGCCGAAAAATTCACGTTCGAGGAAACAAACGGGAATTTCGCATGCTCGATGAAATCGTTCAGTACCTCGGAGCCTTTATCGAACTCATGGTTACCGAAGGTCATGGCATCATATTGAACCAAATTCATGAACTCCAGATCGGCAAGTCCCAAATATTGATTAAAATACAGCGTGCCTGAGAATACGTCTCCCGCATCCACGAGCAGTGGATTGACCGCATTCGCTTTGGCTTCCTTGATTGCCGTAACCCGGCGCGCAATATTATCCGGCGAGCTTACGGTGTCCAGATTGGCATGCGTGTCATTGGTATGCAAAATCGTCAGCGGGAAGCCGTCCACGGCTTCTTCCTTCAGGTCGATCTGGGCGACGACCGGATCATGATCCGATACGCGGCCCTTGGAGGCCGGGAAATCGGCGTTCAGATGCACGATATCGACTTGCGTAGAACGGGTCAGGTTCTTGCTGACCAGAATATGATCCAGCACCTGCGAGTTTCCGTCATACGTGTACGTGTACTGCTCCATGAGCGGAAGCGTCTCGATCAGGTTGTCTAATTCGTTGCCCTTTAAAATGTTCGCCGTCTCGGTAAATTGGAAATCATTCAAATCCCCCAGCACGACGACGTTCGCATCAGGATTAGCGGACACCACGTCTTTCACGAATCCGTTCACGACCGCTGCGATCTGATGGCGCTGGGTTTCGCTGGAGAGAACCGGCGGCTGGGTATTGCCGAATGGCCCTTGATCTCCGGATTTCGAGTTAAAATGATTCGCGATGACGATCACTTTTTCCCCTTGAAATTCGAACTGTGCTGCCAGCGGCTTGCGCGATGCGTTGAATGCCGCATTCTGCGGATCAATCCGGCCCGGATTCAGGGTTAACTGATCCTTCGCCGCATCATACGCCACGGATTCCGTCGGGGATCCCTTCTTGCTCTGAACGCTGTCCGATAACTGGACGCGATCCACGTTGTAGAGGAACCCGACCCGGATGTTGGCTCCCGGCGCTCCCCCGTCGTTATTATTCACCGGCTCAATGTCGGTAAAGCTGTAGGTTGGTCCGCCGGCTGCCTTGATGGCGTTAATCAAGGTCTGGTAGCTTTGATCGGCCGCGGTGGTTCCGTTGTTCTGCTCTCCGTTGTTATCCTGTACTTCCACGAGACCGATAATATCCGGAGACTTGATGTTGTTAACGATCGATTCCGCCAGCTTGTTGATTTTGGCGGAGCTTACGCCCGGGTAGAAATTTTCAATATTATACGTCGCTACTCTGAGCTGTTCGGCATTCACGTCAATAGTAGATACCTCTTGCTTAAAAGAGCTGCTGTCGATTGGAGGCAAGCTGTCTTTGGCAGGGATCACCTTGAAGTTCCCGCCGTTATACCCGATCACGCCGATCACATCATCGGCAAACGTATCGCCCGTGCTCACTTCCTGACCCGGATTGCCGTAAGCAATCAAAAGACGCTGCGGGTTGAAATTGCCGTTCTCTTTCAGAACCAGCCCGCCCGCCGGCGTAATGACATCGGCGACATCATTTTCGACCCGGGTCACAATGTTGTAGGTTCCACTGCTTGTCCAATAGGGACTAATGATCGTTGGCTGCGGAAGTCTGACCAACATGCCCTCCAGCGACTCGTAGAAGTCGATGGCATCCTCCTCCGGATCGAACGTGGTCATGCCGTCATTATCGATAATGGCAGCCGGAATCGGACGTCCGCCTTTGCCTAATAGAACAGGGTCCGGCAGCTGCTGTGCCTGATCGAGCTTCTTGAACGATTGCAGCTCGATTTGAGTGGAAGTCAGGTTGCTGGAGCTTCCCTCGTTATACTCGGCCACTTTACCGGCTACGCTTACCAGATCTCCGATTTGAGGACGGTTTGGATCCGTGGAATACACGAAAATGGCATCCGAGGTATTCGGATTGGAATCCGGCTTCGGATCCTGGATATAGAATCCCTTAATGCTGCCGTTAGAGAACGTATAACCGTACTGGGTTACAACGCCTTCAATATCGGTTACCGTCTGTCCGTTATACGGCGAAACATGGTCCTCGCCTTGGATATCCGCGATGCGCGGCTGCTGAGTAGCCTTGTAAGCAAATTCGTATACCTTGCTCACATCCACACCCGAGACGACGATCGCTTTGATGGTTGTGTCACGGTCAATCTGAATCGGTGCGCTGTACAGCGTGCTTGCTGTCGTAGGAACCGATCCATCAAGCGTATAATAGATGCTTGCGCCTTGCGTAGGGCTGGACAGCGTCACCATTCCCCCGGTAATGATCGGTCCGGCACCCGGACTTGCGATTACGGAGAACATCTCTTCGATTAAGGCATCCTCGCCTAATGGAATCAGCTCATAGATATTTCCGAACTGCTTCACCACGCCCGTGATGCGGCTGAAGGTTTTCACCGTCTTCAGCTTGGACAAGCCGGAATAGATGATGAATTCATGCCCGCCTTGCTCGGCTGTGTATTCCCCAGGTCTATTCTCGGATTTGATGGTGACATCATTCAGGGAGACTAGTCTTGCCTCATAATTCTCCCCTGCAGCTGAAGATAGATCAGCTCCGGTAATTGGGAGAGCCTGCGGCACTCCGACTTGGTTCCCCGTTACGTCGTGCGGCAGCAAGGCGTGCGGTTTGATCTCCTGAAGATTGTTGTAAATCTCCATCACGCCGGCCACGCTCACCCGGTCGCCAACGCTGGCATTAAGCGGGTAATCATAGAGCACGATACCTGCCGTATCGTCTTGAATATAGGTCTCTCTCCCTTCGATATGCGTAATGATACCTTCCGTCCAAACATGCTCGCCTTTTGCCTTGCTGCGGGCATCAGCGACGGACGTTTCCGTTAAAATATCGTATTGGAACGTGGAGACCGGCCCATCCGGCTGGCCATCTTGGGCTGCATAGGCATGCACCCGCGTAGGCTCGTTAAGGATGATCGGGCCATTGACGAGCTGGAATCCGGTCCCGTTCCCGCCGGACAAATATACATCCGCATATACGGAAGCGCCTACCGTAGGCGGATTCAGCGTAATCTCCGTTCCGGCTGGCCAGGCATTCGGCACCGGATTGGCCGTTACCGCTCCCAAGCCCGAGCCAGGCGTAACCGGCGTAACGGGACTCGCACTGTTCCGGGGATTGGGCGTCGTAACGGTAAAATCGGCCGCATTGTTATCCGTGTCGCGGCCGCGGTCATTTTGACCAACGGTCAATTCCTTGCGGATCGCTGCCGTGCTGTTGGATAGAGCTGCGGTCGGACTCGTTTCATACTCTGAAGCGGACCCATAGCCAATGAGGTCGATGCGATCGCCAGCGGCGTTCACCAGATCTACTTTGCCATTGGAGCCGCTAAGGTTCAATGCTCCTGCAGCATCAGCTGTCGGCAAAGAAGCACCTACCGAGCCGCTACTCTGCTGTTGGATTAAGTAATAAGCATGAGGTTCTATGGTACCAGTTAAAGAGGTCGTGCCGTTAAAAGTGCCTGCTGCGCTTGCATAACGTACCTTCCAGCCTGTAAGGTCGACCGGACTGCTGGTCGGATTGAACAATTCGATAAAATCATGAGTAAAAGATGCCCCGCTATTCCCGCCGCCACCGTACACTTGGCTGATCACAACCTGGTCATGTCGGGGAGAAGCCTCCGCCACCTTCACGGGACTGAAAGGAACGACGATACTCAGAAGCATCACGATAACCAAAAGCACACTTAACGGCCTTTGGCACCTATGTAATCGAATGCGCATTCAGGTGTTCACTCCTCTATTCTATTAAATTTTCTTACCTTATTTACTATATATACCAGATATGTTTTGGGAGTTCTAACCTAAAGTATGCTGGATGTAAAAAAACCTCCGATAGACCTAAACCCAAAGCTGGATAGGCATATCAGAGGTTCTATTTGTCTTACATCGACTTGCGCAATGCGTTACCGTTTACCTGAATCGAACGGCTCCCCTACCGCTTTCGGCGCATTCGAGGATTTGGAGAAAATCACGAGCGCGATCAGCGTGACGATATAAGGGAAGATCTTGAGAATGACCGGCGGGATTACCGCCAAGGACGGAATGACTTGGGATACATTGGCTACCGTCGTGGCAAATCCGAAGAACAAGGTCGCCAGCAGGATGCCGAGCGGCTTCCATTGTCCGAAAATGAGGGATGCCAGGGCCAGGAACCCCAGTCCCGCAACGTTCCCCGTAAATTCGCCGGAATACGTCAACAGAATGACAGCCCCACCGAGTCCGGAAAAAGCACCCGAGATCATGACGCCCACATACCGCATGGACTGCACCTTAATACCGGCTGCTTCGGCCGCGTGCGGATGCTCGCCGCAGGACCGGAGCCGCAAACCGAAAGGTGTTCTGTACAGTACAAAAGCACTGACCAAAAGCAAAATCAGAACCAACCATGTCGTGGCATAGGTTTTCGTGAAGAATAAATCCCCGATGATCGGAATCTTGGAGAGACCCGGAAAATCAAACGGTTTGAATCCGCTGGTGATGCTGATCTTGCCGCTGCCCGTAATGTTACGGGCAAGGAAAATCGTCAAGGCACCCGCAATCATGTTGATCGCCGTACCGCTTATGATCTGATTGGCACTGAGGTTAATGCTGGCAAAGGCATGTAGTAGCGAGAATAGTGCGCTCGCTGCCGCCGCCGCCAATAAGCCTACCCATAATACCCACCAATGGCCGGGCCATTGGGCCTGCATTTTGAATATGACAAAGGCGCCGATGAAAGAACCGACAATCATCAAGCCGTCAAGGCCGATATTGACGACCCCGCTTCGTTCACTGAACAGCGCGCCCAGGGCGGTAATCAAAAGCGGGATCGTGTAAGCGATGGCATACGGAAAAATCTGTTCAATCGTTGTCCACATATGTCCTTACTCCCCCTGCTTTTTATTTGCCGCGCGACGCAGCTTGAATTTACGGTACAGTCGCTCGATCAAGATGCTGGTTGCCGCAAAATAGATAATGATGGCGATAATCGAATCGGCGATTTCCGGCGGAATCTCCGTCATGGCATTCATAAAACCTCTGCCCGAGTAGAGAATCCCGAAGAACAGGGCCGACACCAAAACACCGATAGGTGCGTTGATTCCAAGCAGGGCTACGGCAATGCCGTCAAAGCCTTGGCTCGGCAGAATGCCGATCTGCATGCTGGAGGCATTCCCTGCATATTGTGCAACACCCGCGAGGCCCGCGAGGCCCCCGGAGATGAACATGGACAGCACGATGCTGCGTTTGACGGCGATACCCGCATATTCGGAAGCGTGCCGGTTGAATCCGACCGCCTTCAATTCGTATCCGAGCGTTGTTTTGTTAATAAGGAAAGCGACGACCAGAACAGCAATGACCGCGATAAAAAAGCCCAGATTGACATAGGAGCCTTGGAACATATCGCTAAGCCACTGCTGATGCAGCATGGCTTCCGGCGGAAGCTGGCGCGATTCCGTCTCCAGGCTCGCCCCTTTGAAGTAACCCGGAATAACATAATAAACGGTCCAGTAGGCCGTCCAGTTCATCATGATCGTGGATACGACCTCATGCACGTTATATTTAGCCTTCAAAAACCCGGGAACCACCGCCCATAGTGCGCCGCCGATGAAACCGACCAGCACCATGACCAACAGGAGCAGAGCCCGCGGTAAATCCAGCGAAAGGCCGACAGCCGTTGCACAGAACCCGCCGAACAGCATTTGGCCCGCAGCACCGATATTGAACAGCCCGGTACGGAAGGCAAAAGCCACGGACAAACCGGTCAAAATAAGCGGAGTCGCCGTCGCCAGCGTATTTCCGATCCGCTCCGGATTTTTAAGCCCGCCTTGGAGGAGATACTTATATCCTTCTATCGGATTATGCCCGGTCAGCGCCATAAGCAGTGCCCCCGCGATGAGTCCGAACAGGACGGCAAGCAACGATTTTACGCTGTTATTCATGTGGTGCCTCCTCTTTTTGATACCCGGCCATCATCAGTCCGAGCTCTCTTTCGTTCGTTTCGGAGGTTTTTACGATACCTACCAGTTCACCGTTATTGATAACGGCAATGCGGTCCGACAGATTCAGCACTTCATCAAGCTCCAGGGAAACCAGCAGAACGGCTTTCCCCTTGTCCCGCTGCTCGATCAGACGACGGTGAATATATTCAATCGAGCCTACGTCAAGGCCCCGGGTCGGCTGAACGGCAATAAGCAGATCCGGATCGCGCTCTACCTCGCGGCCGATGATTGCTTTTTGCTGGTTACCGCCGGACATCGAACGCACGATCGACCGGCCGCCCGTTCCGGAACGCACATCAAAGCTCTGAATGATATGCTCCGCATGCTTGCGGATCGCTGCCGGCTGCAGCAGCCCGTTCTTGGAATACGGTGGGCGGTTATACACCTCAAGGATCAAATTCTCTTCAATCGTATAATCCAGCACGAGGCCCCTCTTCTGGCGGTCCTCCGGAATGTGGCCGATTCCGCTCTCGTTCCGCTGACGGACGGAAAGTCCGTTAAGCGTCTTACCATTCAGGCTCACCGTCCCGCTCTCCGCTTGACGCAAGCCGGTAATGGCTTCCACCAGTTCCGTTTGGCCGTTGCCGTCCACGCCGGCAATGCCCACGATCTCGCCGGCATGCAGATCCAAGCTAAATCCTTTGAGTGCTTCGACTTTTTTACTGTTTTTTACCGTAAGTGACTGGATCTGAAGAACGGCTTTACCAGGGTTACTCTCCTGCTTGTCCACCTTAAAGGAAACGCTGCGGCCTACCATCATTTCGGCCATCGCTTCGCGGCTCGTGTCGGCCACGTCAACGGTGCCGATTGTTTTCCCCCGGCGAATGACGGTGCAGCGGTCCGCAACCGCTTTAATTTCTTTCAATTTATGCGTGATCAGAATGATGGATTTGCCTTCGTTGACCAAATTCTTCATAATGCCCTGCAAATCTTCGATTTCCTGAGGGGTCAGCACCGCCGTGGGCTCGTCAAATATGAGCACTTCCGCATCGCGGTACAGCATTTTGAGAATTTCCACGCGCTGCTGCATCCCTACCGAGATATCCTCGATTTTGGCATAGGGGTCTACGTTGAGCCCGTATCGTTTGGACAGCTCCTCGACCCGCTTGGCTGCGGATCTCACGTCTAAACCAAAGTAATACTTGCGCGTCTCGCTGCCGAGAATAATATTCTCGGTCACGGTAAACGGCTCCACCAATTTGAAATGCTGATGCACCATCCCGATTCCGAGTTTGTTCGCGACGTTCGGATTCGAAATCCGCACGTCCTTGCCGTTGACTTTGATCACGCCACGGTCAGGCTGGTACATGCCAAACAGGATGCTCATCAGGGTCGACTTGCCGGCACCGTTCTCGCCGAGCAGCGCATGAATTTCGCCCTTCTTCAGTTGAATCGTGATATCATCGTTGGCCACGATCCCCGGAAATTCCTTGCGGATGCCCACCATCTCGACAACATAGTCCATGGTTTTGGGTCCTCTCCTTCTTTTGTGTTGATATCTTCCTGTGCATAAATTGCTTTAAAAAACGCGGATCGACTCACTTCCAAATAGCCAGAACGCAGTTCCATAGAGATCATTCTACATTCAATATCAGGATGCAATCGCTTGCCCCGGTGATACGGTCTGATACCTAAAATAGCCCCACAAAGTGGAGCCTATGCTTCGATGCTTGTTCCAAATACTTTGCGGGGGCTCCAAAACATATACATGCGATTACAGAATTGCTTACGCTTCGCTGAAATAACTTATACATTCTAATACCTTAAAAAAAGACGGAGGGAATCCGTCTTTTTTCATGCGGTATCGCTGCTTTTCAAGTAAGCCTATCCACGCTCCGTAGATAATCTTGGTGTCTTGAATTACTTAATCAATTCGCCTTGTTCTGCGGCTACTTTAATTTCGCCGGCTTTGATCTTGCCAAACACTTCGTCTACTTGCTTCAGAACGTCCTCACTCAAGTTCGGGTTATTCTCAGGAAGTCCGACGCCGTCATTTGTGGCATCCAGCGTAAGCGTCTGTCCACCCGGGAATTTGCCCTCGGTTTCGGCTTTGATCATATCGTAAGCCGCATGGTCGATTTTCTTGACAGCGGAAGTCAGGACAACGGACTTGTCGCCTTCGTATACGCCGTCTTGATACTGGTCAACGTCAACGCCGACGATCCAAACCTCGGATCCGTTCTGCACGCGAGTCTTCGCTTCGTTAATCGCGCCGACGCCAACGCCGCCTGCAGCCGCGAAGATCACGTTTACGCCGCGGTCATACATTTGAGCCGCCAATTGGCTGCCTGCCGCAACGTCGTCAAAAGATCCTTGGTATACCACGTTTTCTTTATTAATTACCAGTTTCGTGCCGAGATTCTCGTTAGCATAAGCTACACCCTGCTGGAAGCCCCAGTTGAACTTCTGTACAGGCGGAATTTCCATGCCGCCGATAAAGCCTGCTTGTCCATCCTTCACATGAAGGGCAGTCGCTACGCCAGCCAGGAAGCCGGACTCCTGCTCAGCGAAGAAGATGGAAACGGTATTTTCCTTAACGACCGGTGTTGCGCCTTCTTCTCCAGATTGAGGCGTTCCGTCAATAATTACGAATTTAGCGTCTTTATACTTGTCCTGTGCTTTGAACACGGCTGTTTCGAATTTGAAGCCTGGCGTTACGATAAATTTAAATCCGGCATCGTACAGGTTACCGATCTCTTTCGAATAGTCGGCTTCTGTGGTTCCGGCCGGCTTCAGGTATTTATACTCCATTTTGAAGTCCTCGTTCGCCTTCACGATACCTTCGTATGTGCCTTGGTTAAACGACTTGTCATCGATCGTTCCCGCGTCTGTAACCATCCCTACCTTGAAGTTTGCCTTAGGTGCGTCGCCGCCTGCGCCGCCGCTTGGCTCTGACGCCGGTTTGTCGCCGCAGCCCGCCAGCATTGTGACAGATAACGCCAAACTGATTAAAGATATGACCCCTTTTTTCATTAAGGATAACCCTCCTAGGTATATATGCCCGAATACTAGATTCGCGCTATTTACAATATATTAATAAAAGTGACCCTTTTCAACATAAATTTGGGTGAATCTGTCAAACTGCATCTGTGCCGCGGTGAAACGTTTAAGACATGTTTTATTCCAATTTTAGTAGAGATAGGGAGGCGTAATTTTCACATCGTTGATTTAACAGTTTTTATAGATAACACGGGGGTTACAGGCGGTGGCATACGAAGCGTGCGCAAGGTTTTGGACCCTTTGATTTGGTAAAAAATAAATGCGCTTTACGAAAAGAAAGCACCTTGGCCAAGGTGCTTATAAACATGCTGTTCATTCAATGAATGGCTGTGAATGATTATTCACTTGCGACGGATTTTCATCATGCGGTTATATGTAATGAATGCGGCAATAATCATCGCGATAAAACCCAGATTGCTCGCCGACTCCGGCGACATGCCAAACACGCCCGCCAAACTCGTAACCAAGTTATTTGTAAGCAGCGCCACCGCAATCAGCATGACCGGACGCCACACGCTGTACCTTTTCATCCTCGCAACACCCCCAGGCAGTTTCGAAACCATTCAAACACAAACCACTTAAGTCGCTTAGCTTCATCTATTAGATGCATTATACCATGAATAAGTATGCGTTTACATTAATCTTAACCTGCGCAGTATGAATTTTTCAGATAGCCCGCAATTACTTCATTGATGAGACGTGTTCATAAACATCGGGATGCACCACATATTTATCATACGGTCATCAAGACCGATTCGAAAGCAAAAGCCATAGGTCACAGCGTGGAAATCACGCTGCGTCCATGGCTTTTTTACGAAACATAAATTAATTATCATGCATTATGCCCCGACAGAAATTATCACGGAATGCCCTCATCCTAAATCAACAGCATGGAAATCAGGCCGCATGCCATCGGAATCTGAGCTCGTGCTGGAATAACTCATCAGTCCTTTTTATTGTACTCGAATGAAATCTTAACGGGATCCGACATTCCTTCCATAGACAGATAGGCGTCGAAAGTTCCTTTTAAATTGCCGGTAAGCTTGATCGTGAATTGGAAACTTCCCGTTTCCGTACTGGTCGTCTGGCCTTCGTACCGAACTTTCCCTTTCGAATCGAGTATTTTCAAATCCACTTGGGACTGACTGCCGTTCACGACCAGACCGTCGATCGTCAATTTCTTCGCAGCGGCATCCACCACGGCTCTTGCGCCGTCGATTGTAGTGTCACCCCCCGCATGGCCGTCAACGCCGAGAACTTCGATTTCATCAAGGAAGACCCAGACGTTGACCGGGAATTCCACTTTAACGTAGCGGGCAGACACTTTATCGGCTCCCGATTCCCCCGGCACACCGTCTGTTATCCCGCTCCAACCCACGAACTCGGCCGAGGCAGCATCCTGTGCCGGTGGCGGAGTAACGGTTGCCAGCGTGCTCCAGGACTCGCCGTCAGATGAAACGGAAAAAGTGACGTTCTGAGGGAAATAGATGCCGGGTCCTTGATCCTGAAGAAAATGGGCTCTAATGGCCCCGATCGATTTGTTGCCGCCCAAATCAAACGTGATGGTGCGGCTTCGTTCGTCAGGGTAGTCGCTTCCTGCATGGGCCTGCCACTGCTCGGTGCGGTAATCCGTCCCGCCGAATCGGCCGTCCGTAAGTTCGTTCCCGGAATCGGGATAGTTGCTGTTAGGCTGCTGTGAAATTGTATAGCTTTGGCCAAGAACCAGATTGCTGAGTCCCCCTTCGTCAGACCAGGTATGAATGAGAACTTGGGCGTAGGAATCAAGCACCGTTGCGGCCGGGACCGAAATCAACCCTTGCGCTTGGACGGCCGGGTCGTGAATGTGCGCGAGAAGATCCTGCATATACGTCACGGCTTCCTTCGGCTTGTTATCGTCCAGAAGAAGTTTGATGGTCTGCAATCGATACGTCAAATCATTACCAAAAGCCGGCTTGATTTCGTTCGATGCGACATAACGCTGTACAACCTCCGCCATCGTCTCCGGCGCCGGGCTGCTATCGATGGCGTACGTTCCGTTCAAATACTGGTACAGCCAGTCATACATTAAACGCAAACTTGGATCCTTGCTTGCCCCTAAGTTGTATACTGCATTATTGCCTTGATAGTGAGCTCTGAAGCCATTTTGCATCAGACCGGATCTAACGCCGCTGTCCAAGTATTCGACAAAACGCTGACGAAGTACGGGATCTGTCAGCATTCCGTCATCAAATTCAACTTCGTTCCCCATTCCGTATCGCTTTGCAGTATCCGTAGCATCGTCCAGACGGTCGGAATCCATTCCGCCGAAGAAATAGTTAGGCTGAAGCGCCGCGGCATCGAACCCTACATCTTTCCACATAAACATTTTGTAAGCATAGGAGTGTGGAATCCAGAAAACCTTCATGTTCATGGCGTGCACTTTATCCGACACCATGCGAGCTATGTCCGGTCCCGATTCGGATATGTCGATTTGTTCCGGCATCCAGTACATGCCGACAAGCTCAAGATTCGAGTAGTTGGCAGCCTGCCATCTTTGCCGGGTCTGGTCCAGCCACCACTGCACCGCTTTTCCTCTGTTTTCAGACGCTTTTTCTTTGCCTACGACGGAGTCGTTGAAATTTAAGGAGCCGCTGCCGTCAATGTCGCCAAAATTGGTTAAGGATTCCCCTGGATTCGGAATCATTAACACAACCTTGACTTGATGATCGGGCTGTTTCAGCTTGGCCCCAACTTCCTTGGCAGCCTCATTCAACTGCTGCATATCGCCCGTGGCTGCAAATGTTTTATCCAAATACCATTTCCAATCGTCCAGGTTTGTTTGTCCCTGACCGAAATCGCGGCCGGCAGGCGAAGCAATCCCGAGATATAGAACGCCGTCATAAAGCCAATCGACCGGCTCGCCGTCTTTATTTACATAACTGATATTAGGGATAATCCGTTCCTTCTTCCAATCGCCCAAACCATTCGCATATTGTCCGTTATAAAACAGATTCAGATTCCGGATCCCGGCCGTAGCTTCCCCCGGCTCCAAAAAACGAGGCTGCTCGGCAGGAACCTTTACCGCACCGTCAACCTTGCCGTCCATACCCATAATTTCGATTTCGTCAATATATTCCCACTGTGTAGGATGCATATAAAAGGTCACCTTCACATAACGGGCATAAGCCAGCTTGCCATCCGTATTCCCGCCTTTGATTCCATCCCGGCTGCCATCCCATTCAAAGGTCTCCTGTCTGGGCGGTCCTTCTCCCCACAGAAGCTGCGTAGCGTTATGGGAAAGCAGCCCCCAATTTTCCTTATCGTCGGAGACATACATCGATACCGACAGCGGCACGAGAATCGAATTCGTAGGAAAATCTTGAAAGAAATTAGCCGTGATCTTTCCAATTGACTTTTCCTCACCGAGATCGAACACAACTTCGCGAGCCTTTCCGCGCAGATGTCCTACCCATGCCGGGTCGTTCATATCCAATGCGCCGTATTTTCCGTCCGTAAGCTTGTATCCGTCATCGGGATGCGAAGCTTCCGGAGCTTCAGACCATTCATACGGAAGACCTGCCGCGAGATTGCGGAATTGCGTCTCCTGCACAGCCGAAGATACTGCCGCTTGATTTTCGCCTATTGCTTGTGGTACCTGTTCCGCTGCCGGTTCACCAGCATCCGTCAGTTGATCCAGATCGACCTGTGGATTACCTGAATCATTCCCTGCTTCCATCTGGTCTGCACCTGCCGCCTGCAGGACAGTCACATCCGGAACAAGCGATTTCGCCCCAACCGCTGAGAGCGGAGTCAGTAGTAATACGGCTGCCATTAATCCTGATAACCATTTTTTATTCAAATTCATCAAGGCCAGCTCCTTTTCTTTATTCTCGAGTACAGAAATATCAAAAACTTTAAACCCTTATTTCTGTTCCGGGTGAACGCTAGATTTTAATCCCCCCTTTCGCGAATTCCGCCATAAGCAAGCAGCAAAGCGTATAAGATCGGCTTCCTCCGTAAAGAGGAAGCCGTCACCGCCGCGTCCAGTGCCGCCAGCGGGGCGAAGTTTCCAGTGGGCAACGGCAGTAGTACAGCGCAGCCAAACACTCCGCACTCCGAGCGATCTGAGGCGTAGATAAACAGTGGATAAGCAAACTTCGGTTTATCCGTGTTCAAGTGATTCTGTTTTATTCCGCCTTCGCCGCCAGGAACTCGTCAATTTGCTTTTGCAGCTCCTGCTGAATCTTGTGGAGGGCGGGACCGGCTTCCGCTTCGAATTTCTTCAATATGTCCTCCGGATCGATAACCCCGTTAAACAACGCCGTGTAGTATTGCCCGTCGACTGTATTGTACTGGCTGACCTCGTTTTGCACCGGGGTACTGTCAAATTCGAAGCCGGCCAAAATGTCGGTGGTGAACATGTCGGCATCGCGAAGCACGGCATCCATTTCATCATTCTGCGGATCGCCGCCTACAACACTGCGCTCATCGACCGGATTCCATAGCCAAACATAGCCGAAAGCAGAGTAGCCGGATGTATCCAGGTTTTTCATTTTGTCTTCTCCTACCGCTTCCCAGTGCTTTCCTTCGATTCCATAAGAGAGCAGGTCGTAGTTTTCCTTCTCATTCGCCCAGTTCAGGAACATAATCGCCCGCTCCTTGTTCTTGCTCACCTTCGGAACAGCGAGGAAATTCCACTGTTTAAAATTGGTCAAATTCGCGCCTTTTTCCGGGTTAAAGAAGGTGACCGTTTCCAGCTCGCCTCCCGGTACGTTGTTCTTGAACGTGTTCTTGAGGGAATCGCCGATGCCGAACGCGCCGTTTGTGACGATTGCTACTTTGCCTGCCGAAATCGGCTGGTGAAAATCTTTCGTCGTCAAAATGTCCTTGAAGATCAGTCCGTCTTTAAACCATTTGTGGGTGTTCGCCAGCCACGCTCCGATCGGCTCCCGATCCTCCAGCAAATTGTAAACTTTGCCGTCATTGTTCTTGTAGTAGAGCATCAGGCTGTTGCCCAGGGCGTGGGTCGGTCTGACATGGGTTTCGTAATCGTTCAGCGCATGGTGAGCGACAAATGAATAAGTGGCGGAGCCTGCGCTCATCGGGATAATGCCTTTCTCTTGCTCCTTTACCTTGTATGCGAAAGCGATCAATTCTTCATATGTCTTGATCGGCGGTACGCCCAGCTTCTCGCGAATGTCTTTGCGCACCATGTACGAATTGCCGGACATGTAGCTGACGCCGAGCGGAACGGCCATAATTTTGCCGCCGTATTTGTTGTAGTCCCACATTTGCTGCGGCCGTTTCTCCAGCACCGTTTGGCCGTACTGGGCCAACAGGTCATCCAGCGGTTCATAGAATCCGTTTGCAATCATCTGATTGATGTGCAGCCATGGCGCATCGAAGATGAGATCGATGTTTTCGCCGGAAGCAAGCGTTACCTGTGTCTTTTGCGCCAGATCGGACCAGGGTACGAAGACGACGTCAAGTTTGACGTTGATCGTATCCTTCATCCGCTTTTCTGCCTCGGCGATGACCAAATCCATATCCGACGGCCGATCGCCGGGAATCATGATTTTCAACGTCACCTCTTCAAGTTTGGCGTCATCGCCGGCGCTGTCTCCGGTTTGACCCGACGGTCCGGGCATCTTCCCTTCCCCTTCGTTCTTGCCCGAACAACCCGCAATCGCGACGAGCGCGATCAATAACACAAGCGCGATGGACAATAATCTTTTCATGGTTCCTTCCCCCTGAATCAATAATAGAGAAAATAGGCGGATGAGCCGGTTCATAAACAGCAGCGATTGAAAGCTCGAACCGGCCAAACACCCCTCACGTTTGCCGCTCTACCCTTTTACCGAACCAAGCGTCAAACCTTTTATAAAGAAGCGCTGGATGAAGGGATAGACGAACACGATCGGGCCGATGGTAACGCAGACGATCGCCAGCTGCATGCCATAGGTCGGCACGACGACGTTGTACTGCGTCTGGCTCCCGCTCACATAAGCCATAACATTCAAATTGGACATAAGCTGGCGGATCATCATCTGCAGCGGCAGCATTTTGTGATTGTCGATAAACAGCAATGACAAGTACCAATCGTTCCAATATTGCAGCGCGTAAAACAGACTCACCGTGGCGATAACAGGCAGCGAAATCGGCCAGATGATGCGAAAGAAAATATAGAGATCATTGGCACCGTCCACAGTCGCAGCTTCATTCAATTCATACGGCAGCGTCCGGTAGTATGAGACAAGAATGAAGGCATAGAACGGATTAAGCAGATAGGGCAAAATGAGCGCCCAAACCGAGTCCTTCAGATGCAGCCAGTTGGCGATCAGCATGTAAAAGCCGACCAGTCCTGCGCCGAACAGCATCGTCAGGAAGGTTAGAAACGATAAAATATGGCGGTACTTCACTTTCCGGTGGCTTAGCGTGTACGCATAGGCAGCTGTCAAGAGGACGCCCAGCGCCGTGCCGGCGATCGTCACAATCATCGTAATGCCGTAGCTTAGAAACACCTGCTTGCCGGAAAGCAAAAATTTGTACGCATGGAGGCTGAATTTGCTCGGCAGCAACTGGTACCCCGCCGTCTGCAGAAGCGATTCATCGGCGAACGAGTTGATGAACACAATCCAGAACGGAATGAAGCAAAACAGCGCAAAAGCACCCAGCACTGCGTACATCAAAACAAGAAACAACCGTTCTCTCACTTCGATCACACCTTAACTGGTTGGGACTGAAGCAAAGGGCCGGTTCGGAGCTGTAGAAACGCAAGTGGTCCCTTTGTTCCCGAATCGTATCCGCTTAACGAGCTTATACGATCCTAACGATTCGGGAACAACAGCGATCGAAAAGCCCGAATCCGGCCTCATGCCAACTCGCCCAACCTTCCTTTTAGAATAGTCTTGAATCCGCGTCCACCTTGCGCGCGATCGCATTGAAGATCAGAATCGTGACAAGCCCCATGCAGGACTGGTACACGACAACGGCAGCGGACATGCTGAAATTCCCCAGCTGCCTCAGCGCACGAAACGCATACGTATCGATGACATCTGTCGTTGGAAAGAGTATGCCGTTATCTCCGATGATCGCGTAAATCATGCCGAAATCGCCGTAGAAAATACGGCCAATGCCAAGCAGCGCCAATATCATCACGGTCGGCCGCATCAACGGCAGCGTTATGTAGAGCATCTGCTGCATCCGGCTGGCGCCTTCTATTCGGGCGCTCTCGTAATATTCCGAGGAGATGCCCGTAATGACGGCCAAAAAAATAATGGAATTATAGCCGGCAATCTTCCAGGCGCTAATGACGGTTAAGATATACGGCCATACGCCAGGCGTCAAATACCAGTCCACTCCTTCGTAGCCAAGGGCGGCAAGCGCGCGGTTAATGAGCCCCTCGGATGTGCTGAATAGCGTCAACGTCATCATGCTGACGACAAGCCAAGAAATGAAATACGGCAAAAAAATAAACGATTGCGTGATTCGCTTGAACAGCCTGTTGCGGATTTCGTTCAGAAAGATAGCCAGCACGACCGCGCTGCCGAGACCGGTTACGAGAAACAGTGCATTCAGGAAAACGGTATTCAGCGTCACCCGCAGCCAGTCTTTCCCATTGAAGAAAAACTCGAAGTTTTTAAATCCGACCCATTCGCTCCCCCATATTCCATCGGATAGCCGGTAATCCTGGAAGGCGAGCAAATGCCCGGCCATGGGCATATACGCAAATACGACCAGAAACGCAATGCCGGGCAGCGCCAGCAAGTACAAATACCGGTTCCGCGACAGCTCGCGCACAAACGACCCGCCGAACCTTCTACGTCGCTCCAAAGAGCGTCCCTCCTTTCTTGTGCGGCTTGCAGGATTCGAACGGAGCCATCGTAGCATTCACGGCTGCTGCTGCCTAGTTCTCATTGGCCGGATTCGGTTCTCGCGCGGCCGATTCGCGAGCGTTCGGCCGGTTGTTATTGGTCTGGCCGGTTCTCAATCGCCCGCTGACCTTTCTAATTCGCAGAGTTCCCGGCTATCTGCCGCGTCCGCTCCATCCGCTCGCCCGCCTTGCTGTCGCGGTATTGGCTCGGCGTCATGCCGGTGGCTTTTTTAAATGCGGTGAAAAAGTGGCTTTTCGTCTGAAAACCGGACTGCTCTGCAATTTCGGTGATCTGCATGCTGGTCTGCTCCAGCAGCTCCTTAACCTTCCCGAGCCGCTCGTTCAAAATGAAATTCGATAGAGGCATGCCGTAATGTTCGTGAAACAGCTGCCGGACGTATTTGGCCGACAAAGCGATATGGTCAGCGATATCGTCTACCGACAGCATCGGGTCATGGGTATGGTAGCGGACGTACTCGATGATTTCCCCAATCAGCTTTTCCTTGCGATTGAATCCCTTTTGGTCGCTAAGCTGCCGGATCATCCGCCCGGTCTCTTCCTTCAGCCATTCGCGGACCTCGGTAAGCGTGGCGAACTGCCTCAAATGGCGCTCAATCCCTTCAACACTCTGGATAGACATCACTTTGCTGAACGACTTGACGATCGCAAACAGAAGCAGTTTCAGTTGGAATTGGCACTCGGTATATTTCATCGTCTGCAGGCGCGTGAACACCTCGTCCAGCATGGCCAGCACCTTCTCCTCTTTGCCGCTTCGAATCGTCTGGATCAAGCTTTCATGCACGGCGGAGTCGATCGGCGCCTGTAAATCGGCATACCGTTCAAAGTCTTGTTCGACGTAGATTTTGTCATCACCGCTGACAAACTTGAATAATGTCAGTTCGTTCATGTCGTCGTATACTTTGCGTAAATCGTCATGTACGCGCCGCGCTTCGCTTTCGGCGATCGTCACGTCCAGCTTTACGTAACGGCTGACTTGACGGCTAAGCTCCTTGAGCTCTTGGGTCAACTCGGGATCAGGGAGGGAACTGGCCGTGCCAACCAGCACGACCAGATGGTCGGTCCCAAAATCGACCACCTCGATCGGCCGTTCTGATGTGCCGAGCAGCTCCTCTGCGATATTGCCGATTGCATACTTGAGCAGCTTGCGAGAGAAGAAATCATACCGCTCGGATATCTCGTAATAGGAATCGATCTTGATAACAGCCAACCGAAGCCACCCATAGTCAAGCAGGCACGATTCGCGCGCAATCGCCGCTCTGGAGCCGTCGGTCAGCCTGCCCTGCAGCAGCCATTGCCGCAAATATTCGGTCTTGATCAGCGGATAATGATCGCGAAGCATAACGACGCCCTGCTCGATAACGCCGTAATCGTTCTCCCCCTTCACGCCCAGCTTCCGCTGCAGTTGATCCGCCAGCCGGCGGAATGGCCCGACGAAACGGCGCGAATTCCAATAGGCGACCAGGAGCAGCGCCACGAGCAGCAGGAGCGAGCAGACGATGATGACTGTTTTGAACGCCCCGGCCTTTTCGCGGAATTGCTTCATTTCAGTGACAGATATAATGGTCCACTCCGGCGATCCCATCCGCGCATAGTTGACGAATGCTTTTCCTCCGGGGCTGTTCATCTCGAATGATCCCCGCTTATGCCCCGTCTGGATGTTATCGATGGTCTCCTCGAGCCGACCATCCCCTTCGCCCAGAATCAATCTTCCTCGATCATCCACGATCGAAAGCAGCGTATCCGCCCTCTCGTCGCCTGAGATCAAATGCTTCTGCAGCTCCTTCTTGTCGAACAGGACGACAAGATACCCGTCCCGGTTTTTCTGCACAGGTGTCGAAGGAAGCTGAAGCGCCAAATACGATTGGTTTCCTATCCGGTGATCAAAATAGCGGAGAAAATTCCCGGGAGTGCGCTCGATCCGCTGCAGCATCGCCTGATCGGCAAATTCCTCGAACGAAAGTAATCCAGCTTTGGCGTCGATCACCTCACGTTTGCGGATGCTGAATAAGTAAGCGGTTTCAATATAAGGCTCGTGAGATAAATATTTAGATAACACCCCCATCGTGCTGGCATTTTGAAGCAGATTGTCGGCTGAAGCATACATCCAGTTTTGCACGGAATGATCCTCGTACATGGTCAGGCTGTACCATTTCAGCTTGGCCAGGATGTACTCGACCCGCTCCGCCATTTCGTCGATGCGGTCCTGATTAAACGTTCCCATCTGCGAGTATGCGAAATGGGAAAACCGGTTGGCCAGAAACAACGAGAACGGTATGATGGTCATTGCAAAAAAGATGCCGCTAATCACAAATATGCGCCAGGATGTCGATCTGAACATAGTATCCCCCTGTCCCCCTTCGTCTTTCGGAGTTCTCTTATGACCGATATGTCCTATCATAATGTACCCCTTTTCCATTTGCCTAGTTCTCATTTGTCCGTCAAGTTCTATTTCTCCGGATTCGCGCTGCAGCACCCACCTTCCTGCCCTTGGAGACTGTTCTTCATTCCAGTTGTGAGCCACTTCCCTCTGCGGAAAGGTAGCAACATAACTCAGCTACGGCGTTCATAGCAAAAAAGCCCCTCACTTCATAAGTGAGGGGGCTTTCGTGAGTTAAATTCACTTTTAATAGAAGAAATAACGCAGTTCGCATCGTTTTAACCGTGACATCAAAACCTTTAGGTCCATCCCAAGGTTGCATTTATTCGTGCTGTTGGCTTTCATTCAACCCAGCTTATGACCACAATTCGGACAGAAGTTCGCCCCTTCGTTCTTCGCGCCGCAGTTCGGGCAGAAATTGGGCTTCTTGTTTCCTTCGGAAGAGGACGAGGCTGCTGGGGCGGATTGCTCCTTCGCGGCCGGAGACTGCTGGCTTTGATTCGGATTGTTTTGGCCCTGGTTCTGATTCATATTTTTCATCATTTCATTGGCCATGTTCATCCCCATCATCATGCCTGCCATATCCGAAGCCGCACCGCCGCCTTTCACCTTGCCGGACGCGATCCCGTCCGTCATGCTGACCTGCTGGTACTTTTGCAGATTGCCGATCATTTCATGGGAGGCCGTCTTCGTGATCATGTCCTGAATTTCCTTCGGATAATTGAAGCTCATCACCTGGAAGCCGGTAATCGTCATCCCGTTGTCCATCACTTCCATGTCGAGGTCTTCCCGAATTCCTCTGGCGATGTCGGAAGCGTTCGCCTGCAGATTGAACATGTCCTTGCCTTCGCGGCTGATCCACTTCATCAACAATTGATCGAGCACCGAACTGATCCGGATTTTCACGTCCTCCACAAGGTAGCTTTCTTTGATCCCGGCAATCCTGTCGATCAGCGTTACGTAATCGTTCACTTTAAAATTAAACGTGCCGTTGGCACGGATCGGCATGCCGCCCGGCAGCTGCGGCGTCGGGATCAGAACCGGATTCTGCGTACCCCAACGAACGGTGAATTCCTTGGTGTTCACGAACAGCACTTCCACGCGCATACCGCTGTTAAAGCCGAATTTAAATCCCTTTAGGGTAGAAAGGAACGGGATGATATCCGAATCGATATTATATACGCCTTCATCCTCGAAAATCCCTTCGATTTTGCCGTTATTGATGAATATCGCATCCTGACCGGAGCGAATGACCAGCTTGCTTCCTTTTTTGATCTCCCGGTTGCGCCATTTCCAGAAAATCATGTCATCTCTAAACTCTTCCCATTCCACTACGTTGGAGAATTGGTTCTTGAAAAATCCCATTGATGCTACATTCCCTTCCCATTAAAATTTTCCGCTGCTGCTGCTGTGCGAATGGCCCCCGCCGGTGACGCCGCCTCCGCCTCCGCCGCCCGAGCCGCTGCTCGTGTTGCGCTCTATTTTCCGCTTTGTCACGGTCGTTCTGATATATCGGTCCTGCTGATTCAAGATCCCCGATGTGCTGGCATCCTCATAGGTTCGGCTGTTGACCGTCACGCGCCCGCCGGAGCGGTAAGCCATGATGCCCACGGCGATCGCGCCGATGGCAGCGGCAGCTCCCAGCTGAAACCAGAGATTAAATATAATATTATCCGGATTCACGTCCGGCTCAAAGCCCATGTACCGATGAGCGGTTTTGATGTATTTTTCAAAAGCCTGCTTGTAATTGCCGCTCGACAAGTCCGGAGTAATCTTGTTTTGTATCTTTAACAGCCTACCGGAGTCGAGATACTTTTCGGCCTTATAATAACCTTCCAAATGAACTCTACGAGTACCATCACTAGTACTCATTAAGATGGTCAAAATGGCGGTATTGCCGTGCCGCCTGTCATACCCGGGTGCGTACTCATCGTAAAAGTTTTCCGTCCATGTCTCATAATCGTCATTCGGAACGCTGTTAACCGTAAGTATCATAAAGTCTGTCTCACGTTCAGCACCATACTCATTCGCCATCGCATTCAACTCATCCCGTTCTTCCGGGCTAAGCAGATTGGCTTCGTCAAAGATCAAAGGCTTATCATCCGCAGCTTTGACGATCCCGGAGGGCGCTATCAAATATGCCGTTAGTAAAAATAAGACCGTCCATAACGCATATCGTCTTCTCACAGGAACCCTCCTCCCATTGCCCAGGAGATCAGCTTCAAGGATAGCAAGGAGACGCCCGAAATGCCCGCGAACCACCCGGCCACCTTCGCTTTGCTGATCGGCGGCTTGCCGACCACCTTGCCCGTCTGGCCGTTCATCGCAAACGTATACTCCGATTTGTTGTAATCATAGTGCACCATCCATACCGGAAGGAGAACGTAATCGGCCTGTTTCTTGGTGGTATCGATCCGTTTGTTGGTATAACTCACGGTCGTATATCCTGAGACCGCCGACGAAATATACGAATCAATGAAGGAACTGATCTTTTCCTTAGCGCGCGGAAGAAGCTGCTCGTCGTCATGGCTGTATTTTTCCGCTATGTACCCGGCCAGATAAGGCGTCTTGAATTCCTTCAGCTGCTGATAGGGAAAAGGCTCCAGCTTATCCATCAGCTCATCGTTCATTTTCTCGGAAGCATCGATCGGCACCTTCACATAATTCAAGCGAATCTTCCGGTAGATGTCGAAATGCTCGGTCTCCGTGTACTGGTAATCTCCTTGCGTGTAAGTTCTCACCTTGGTGCCTTGGCCATGAACCTCAACCCGATTATGCAGCTCATACAGCCAGAAGGGGACGTAGATCCCGGTGATGCCCTTGATCCGGTCCGCTGTCATAAATCCGCTTGGCGTCAACAGGCCGTTCCGGCACCATTTCTTGAACGCCTTCATCGCCTCTTCCTTCGTAATCGAAAAAGGGATGACCTTCACCGGAGCCAGCTCGCCGCTCAACCGGTCGCTGAGCACGACGGCCGATCCGCAGAAGCTGCAGGTCGTTGCGCTGGTCTCCGGCTCGGTCACGATCACGGCTCCACAGCTATTGCAATGGTACTCCTTTACCTCATCTTCCGCGAACACCTGCTTCTTCAGCGGGTCGGGGATTTCCTCGATGTTGTCTTTTCTTCCGCAGCTGGGGCAAGACAACATTCCCGTATCGCCGTCAAAAACCATGCCGCTGCCGCAGTTCGGACATTTGTATTCAATTACCGGCATTTGCTCACCTCGATAACAATGAAATGGTTACTCCTTCTTGTTCAGCTTTTCTTTGATCGCTTCCAGTTCATCCTCGGCATTAGGAGGTGCGGTCGGGGCAACTCCGTCCTTGCCCATGTTCTTCTCCAACTCCGCGATCAAATCGTCCAGGTCATCTTCCTTCGCTCCTGCGCGCAGCTCAGCCAGGGCCTCCGCTTCATCCAAAGCACGGTTCGCTTTCTCCTCCATGGTATGGAATGCCGCGTTGGCACCGCCCAAGGAGGATCGGCCGGCATTCAGCTCCTGCTGGGTTTTCGCAGCGGCGATCTTCCCTTTCAGTTCGGCATAGCGAGCTTCCAGCTGGCTCATATCCGATACCAGCTTATCCTGCAATTGCTTCATCCTGACGGCGTTTGCGGAAGCCGATTCGTGGGCTGCCTGCAGGTCGCTTAGCTTCTCGGCCTGCGCTGCTTTTCGCTCCAGGAACTTCAGGGCATCGCCTTCATTCCCCGCTTCCACGGCCTTCTCCGCATACCGCTGCAGCTTCTGGATTTCGGCGCTGCACTCATCCAGTGCCCGCTTCGCTCTCCGCTCATCCGAGAGCACGGAAGCGGTCTCCGCCTTCACCTTACCCAGATCGCCGTTCAAGCTCCGCATATAGGTATCGATCGTTTTCTCCGGATCTTCCGTCCGTTCCAATAACGAATTCACATTCACCCTCATAATATCCTTAAACCTCGATAAGATTCCCATCTGTGCGTCCCCCTCGAAAAGTTTACATTTAACTTATAATACCCTATATACTCCCAATAGGTTTCATTTGCCGAAATTCATTGGTATATATGTAAATTTATGACTAAGGGAACACAAAAAAATAACCCCCGACCTTTTGGATCGGAGGGCATGTTTATTAGATTTCATCCCGGATCTGGATGCGTTTCTTACCAGGGTCAGACTTTTTTGGTATTTCAAGCTTAAGGACTCCATCCTTCAGGGAAGCGTCGATTGGGTCCTCGGCTATGCTCTGAACGTAAAATCTGCGCACATACTCGCCGTAACGGCGCTCCTTGCGGACGATGTGCTGGTTCGTATCCTCCACGCTCTGATCTTCCCTGCGCACGGCTTTGATCGTTAAGTAAGGGTCAGCGTAGCTGATTTCGATGTCTTCCTTGCGAAAACCGGGCAGCTCCGCCTCAACCAGATAAGCGTGCTCCGTCTCCTTGACGTCCGTCTTAAACGACATCATCGAACCCTTGAACGGCGCGAATACATCATCAGGAAAAGCGTCGTTAAAGGCATCATGAAATGACTTCATCAGTTGTCCGAAGGCATCCTCTCTGCGTTTGCCGAATGGCATCAATTCAAACATCATGAATTCCCCTTTCTTTTGACCTTATTTGACCTTACGCTTTTATTATATGCCCGGAACGTTTAAATGCCAAAACCGATGATGCAGGAAATCGCGCTAAAATAGCTCATTATCGGCCGGTTTGACAACAGAATTTGTTTGGATCTTTAAATTTGACCTTTTTTGACCTTTAAGGTGATTGGTTTAAAAATTCCACCGATCGACTGGAGGCATGAAATAAAAAGGAGCGCCCTTAGGGCACTCTCTTCTCTTATATATTCATATGGAAGATCGATACTGATCGGAGAGCGCGAGGCTCTATTTTTATTGCTTTTCCATAATTTTACCGATTTCACTTTTCAACAAAAGGTATCGATGCACGCTTCGCATGATCGGAACCTTAGTCAGCTTATTCCGGTCGACATAGATCTTCATTTGGTCTTTGGACAGACCTAACAAATGACCTGCCTCAGAAACGGTTAATACCTCCTTGTTACTTGTAGCATTAAACGTTTTTTTCACCTTTAGATTCCAATCTTCGAATGCCTGCATGAAATCTCAACCTTTCTTGTACGCAACGAACGAGACAGGATGGTGATGGGACTGTGAGAACTGCCCTACGACTTCGCGTCCTTGCGCTGATTCTTGCGGTAAAGCTTGATTTGCTGATCCGACGAAACGAGAATCGGCAGGATTTTATTGCTGCTGACCATGGACGACGCGCACTGTGAACAAACGGGAACTTCCTTGAACGAGAAGTTGTCTCGGATCCAACCGTTACACCCTTCCTTCGTACAAGACCAGATGGCGGTCATCTCCTCCGGCAGATTTTCCAGTGGTTTATTCCAAGAATAAGACAATGCATTTCCCCCTCAGCTACATTTTTTAACGCTTTCGTACCTTAAACCAGCAAGCCTACCCTTTATATGAAAAATGTCTATCGACGTACTCTCTAAGAAAACAGACGTGATTAGCGGTAGTTTTTCTTGCGATACCTGGCAGCAGATCCTCCGAAATTCATACTTTCTGATATCTTAAAAAAAATCCCCAAACGATACGTTTGGGGATCCTTTCACGTCTACAGTTTTACAACGTTCTCGGCTTGCTGTCCGCGGTTGCCTTGGACTACGTTAAATTCAACGCGTTGTCCTTCGTCAAGCGACTTGAAGCCATCGCCAGTGATTGCACTGAAGTGTACGAATACGTCTTCGCCGCCTTCAACCTCGATGAAACCAAATCCTTTTTCTGCGTTAAACCATTTCACTGTTCCTGTTTGCATAGAAACACCTCCTAAATTTATATGATTTTCTCATTTTTGGTTAAAAAACAAAAAATTCACATATTGCACAAGGTTCATAATCAAAATAATAACCCTCTGCAATATGTGAATCTCAGGTCAAAATCCCAATAAACTTATTATACCTCAACAGATCTGGAATAGCAAACGACGAATGTTTCCCAATTTACAGCCGGAATTTTTAAGAAACCCTAAAAGAAGCCCGCTCCATGAGCGGGCCACCTTCGTTATGTTGAAACGAGAAGCATCGGACATTTACCATTTAATTTCATGTATCAATGAATCAAGCTTTTTCCTAAACGGTTTACTTTGCGATGTCCCCTGTGTTCTAGATCTAAACTCGTTTAAATTCAATCCACTCGATCTGCAAGCCCGGCTTGACGAAGTCCAGCTTCATCTCGTAATAACCGGCTTCCAGTTCCACTTTGACAAGCTTCTGCCGAATCCATCTGCCGTCGGTACCATTCGTTTGAATCGTGGTTACCGGTTGATCGTTCAGCGTGACGTTGCAGGCGCTTTGGGCCAGTTCCGATTCCGGCGACATGATGCGCACAATGATCCGGTACTCGCCGGACTCCTCCACCTTCACATAAGTCGATCCCGCAACAGCCGGCTTCACTTGCGTGCTCTCCGATAAGGCTTGTGCTGGTACCGACCCGAGGGAAGGATCGGCTTTAAATGAACCCACGGCTTCCTCGATCACCTGCTTTCTGGAGAAGACCGGCGCATGCATCAGGAATTGGCAGATGTTCATGGCGCTGCGCTGCAGCTCTCCGCGGGTCAGCGTGCCATTTTCCAAGGATGCCAGCGTGTTGTCTTCCCATGCGTTGATTTCCGCTCCGTAGTTCATGACCACCATGTATAAATCGTTTTGGGCACGGACCATCCAGTTCGTGTTTTTCCGATCGGCCGGGCCTCCGTTTACCACGTCGTTCATAATGGCCCACCAATCCGTCATGACGATGCCCTGGAATCCCCACTCTCCGCGCAGAATCGTGGTGTTCAGATCATAATTGGATGCCGCCCAGTGCCCATTGATCGGGTTATACGAGGTCATGATGGAGTTCGCCCCGCCTTGCTTCACCGCGATTTCAAAGCCTTTCAGATAAATTTCCCGAAGGGCCCGTTCGGATACGACGGCGTCGACTTTGCTCCGATGCTTCTCCTGGTTATTGCATGCAAAATGCTTCAGCGTGGCGCTGGAGCCGCCTTTCATAATCCCGCGCGTGCACGCCGCAGCAAAGGCGCCGGAGATGAGCGGATCTTCCGAGAAATACTCGAAATTGCGACCGTTCAGCGGGCTGCGCCGAATGTTCAGACCTGGGCCCAGCAACGCATCGATGTTGTAGCTGAGCAGCTCCCGGCCTTCCATCACATAGAGCTCTTCGACCAGCTCCGTATTCCACGTTGCTGCAAGCAGGGTGCCAATCGCCACCTGCGTTGCCTGCTGCCCGCTGTCCATCCGAATACCGGACGGTCCATCCGCGGTGCAAGCCACCGGAATGCCGTAGTCGAGCAAACGGTCGCTCACGCCGCCAAAAGCCGATGCCGTCCCCGCCGTAACCAGCGGACTGCTCATCCCTTCCCCTCTGACGATGACCGCCAGATCTTGATCGCTAAGCTGGGCGATGAAAGCCTCCATGCTGACTTTCTCCTCATGGACGTCCCTTAAGGTATAGCCTCGATTGCCCGTTTGCTCCAAGGTCGGCGGCAGGTTTTGGTGAATGCGCTCTTCCATGGCAATCGTGCGCTTCGGCACCTCCGCAAAAGTAAGCTCGTACGAGCCGTCCTCCCTGCGATCGCCCGGCTTCATTCGCGTGAAGCTCTCCGTTGGCGCCATGGCTTCCTGGAGCTGCTCGACAACTTGCAGCGTTTCTACAACATAACCTTCTTGACCATCCAAGCCGATAGGCTGCACACTTCTCACGCTGGTTCCCGCGTACAGACGGTACGTTCCGGCCTCCAATACATAGGCTGAACGGTGGCCCGTTGCGCCTGCATCGTCATAGGAGGCCATGGCATGAACCGGGAACTGGAGCGTTAGCTGCTGCGATTCCCCCGGCTGGAGCTCCTGCGTCTTCCCGAAAGCGGCCAGAACTTTGGCAGGCTGGCCCAGCCATCCTTGCGGTGCTTCATAATAAACTTGCACAACCTCTTTACCTGCATAGGCGGTCCCGATATTGGTCACCTTCACGCCGATCTCAACGGTTGGTGCTCCCTCTCTGACCGCAAGTTTGGCTTCTTGCGGCTCGATTCGGAACTGCGTATAGGACAATCCAAACCCGAATTCATACTGGACGGCTGCGGGTCGAAACGTTTCGAAAAAACGGTAGCCCACATAAATATCCTCTTGATACAGGTTCTTAAGCTCATTGCCATAATTGCGGGTCGATGGATAATCCTCGATGGAATAAGCAATCGTATCCGTCAGTTTGCCGCTGGGCGTAACCTCGCCCGCCAATACGTCTGCAATGGCGTTGCCGCCCTCCATGCCGCCGTGCCAAGCATAAATGACCGAAGAAATCGGATGCCCATAACCTTCATCGAGCAGCCAGCTCATATCGATAATGTTGGACACATTCAGTACCACAACGGTTTGCTCGAAGTGCTTGGTTACCTGCTGCAGCATGGCTTTTTCTTCGGACGTTAGCTGGTAGCTGCCCGGCTCATTGGCGTTGTCCTGATCTTCTCCGGCCGTCCGTCCGATGACAACGATCGCCTTGTCGGATGCGCGTCTTGCCGCGGAGACCAGTTCATCGGTCAAAGGCATTTCCTTCTGATGCCACGGCTCAGCCGCCCAGCCGCCCCCGCCGTTATCGAAAGGATTCTGCTCGATCCAATTCTCATAAACAGCAGCCAATTCTTCATTGACGGCGATGCCCTTCTTATCCCGAAGACCGCCCAGCAGATTCGTTGTATGGGAAACATGAACGCTGCCTCCAGACCCCGTACCGCTGCGGTAATAATGGATCTGCGTCCTGCCAAAAACGGAAACGGTTTCGTTCGGCTGCAGGGGCAGAGCCTGTCCTTCATTCTTTAACAGTACGGCACCTTCGGCGGCGACTTTTCGGCTGAACTCGGCAAAGCCTTCCAAAGGAGCTCCCACTCTCTGTGTATTCAATATGTTCCCTCCTGTTTGTTTCTCCAAATCACCAAGCTATATGAAGAAAGATTGTAAATGCCTGACGAATTCCAACAATAGGTATTAGGCATCTATGTACTATCATAGTAACAAATTCCGTAGGGGAATACAGTGCAATGTTCGCAGGATGCGATGAAGTTGGCTATAATAATGTAAACATCGATATTCCGCGATCACGGGATATGCGATTGGATGATTTTGAATGAAAGCAGGATCAGTTATGCGTATACGTGTCCATATGATCGCTCCTTATGAAGCGATGGTTCCCATCATACAAGAGTGCATTCCTCTGTTTCCCCAGTTAGACATACAATACGCCGTCGGCGACTTGCAAAAAGGGGCCGAGCTGGCAGCTTCGGCTCAAAACAACGGAGCCGAGGTGATTATCAGCCGCGGCGGAACGGCCCAGCTGATTAAAGCCGCGGTATCGATTCCCGTCATTGACGTCCACCTGTCCGGATACGACATGATCCGTTCCTTGACGCTGGCGAGCCAGTTTAACGGAAAAACCGCCATTGTCGGCTTTTCCAATATTACATCGGGCGCCCAATCGATTATTGATTTAATGGATCTGCCTTTAAAAGTGTATACCATTCACAGCTCCGAAGATGTTGCACGGTTATTGCTGGAGCTGAAAGCTGCCGGATACCGGCAGGTAGTCGGGGATGTCATCACTGTCCATACGGCCGAGGCTTACGGGTTAAAGGGCCTCCTCATCCATTCCGGCAAAGAATCCATCATGCGAGCCCTGGACGATGCCCAGCTCATCTACCGCTACCTGAGCAACAACCATACCGTCTCGGCCATTCTGAACGATCTGGTTGCCAAAGAGCACCCCAATCTCGTGATTTTTAACGATCAGAATGAAATCGTATATGAGCAGTTGGCCGATTTTGAGCACAGCCCTTTGACGGATAACCATATCTATCTGATCAATACTAATGTGGAATTCCACAAATCCCAAGTGCAGAATGTTTTTACGATGGACGATTACCAGCTTTCCGTCACAGCCTATGAAACCACATTGGATGACAAAAGCTATAAAGTTTACTCCTTGGAAAAAGGGCGGCCTTATCAATTTGCGCAGTCAGGCATCAAAGCTTACGCTGAGCCTTTAGCAGAGCCGATAATTGCCGAATCCGCTGCCATGCGCACCACGTTGGCTAGCATCCAAGCTCTGTATCAACATCATGAGCCCATCCATCTGCTTGGCCGGGAAGATACGGGCAAGTCCTTCATCGTGAAGTATATTCATCAATTGTACTCGGACGGCGGTTTGCTGCTCCAGATCGATCTAGCCCAAGTTTCCCCGGATCAGTTAGGAACCCTTCCGCTGACCAAAGCCAGGACCGTGGAATTCATCCATGTGGAAGAATGCATACAGGATCCGAATTTGATAGCCTTTGTGGAGACCTGCCTAAATAGGCGGATTGGCGTATTCATACTTAGCGATCGGGCGATTGACCTACACGAAACCCCGAACATGAGCCTGAATACGATCATCATGCCTTCGCTTTCGGACCGTTTGGAGGATCTGCCTTCGCTTATTCAGCTCTTTTTAAGCCGATACCATCAAAAATACGGGACGGCGGCGGTCAAAATAAAGGAAGAGGCCTTGCAGCTGATAAGGCAGAATGCTTCGCACATGACGATCGGCCAATTAAAGCAGCTCATTAAACAGGCTGCGATGAACGAAACGGACTATGTGATTTCAGCCGATACGCTAGCACGCTTGCTCGATCATCAGCCTCCAGCCTCAAACCCTATTCCGTTGAAAGGGACTCTGAAAGAGATCGAGAAAGACATTATTCAATACGTACTCCACGAGGAAAAGAATAACCAATCTAGAGCAGCCGAACGATTAGGGATTAATCGGGCCACGCTTTGGCGTAAACTTAAAGAATAAATTTAAGTTTACGCTTTTTTTTCATCTTTAGTGTTGCAATTTTAAACAATTTATTAGATTTATCATATTTACAGAAATTATATGTTGCTAAAATAAACAATTTGAACTAGTATAATTACTGCAAGCGCTTCAATAAAACGATTACACAAGGAGCTAACATTATGAAAATTAAAGCGACATTAGATCGTATCCCTGGCGGTATGATGGTTGTTCCCCTCCTCATCGGAGCGTGCATCAATACATTCGCACCAAACGCTTTGCGAATCGGCGGGTTTACGGAAGCCTTATTCGTGAATAGCTCGAGTACGCTCATCGCTCTTTTCTTATTGATTGCCGGCACGCAGATCACGTTCAAAACGGCGGGTTCGTCGGTGGGAAAAGGCGTCACGCTGCTTGTGTTTAAGTGGACGATCGGCGCGCTATTAGGCTTGGTCGCCATCCTGTTTGCGGATTCCAACGGATTATTCCTGGGCCTTGCCCCTCTGGCCATTATCGCAGCCATGACGAATTCAAACGGCGGACTGTATATTGCGTTAGCCGGACAATACGGAAAAGAGGATGACAAAGCAGCCTATCCTTTCCTGGCATTAAGCGACGGACCGTTCTTGACGATGGTCGCGCTCTCGATCTTCGGTGCCATGGGTTTTGCCAACGGCATGTTCTCGGCGATGTCTTTCGTTGCCGTACTGCTTCCGCTGCTCGTCGGCGTCGTCATCGGGAACCTGGACCGGAATATGGCAGAATGGCTGCATAAAGGCAGTGACAAGCTGGTTCCGTTCTTTGCCTTTTCGCTCGGTATGGGCATCAATTTCTCATCCATCATTCAAGGCGGACTGAGCGGTATTCTGCTTGGCGTGCTGACGGTCCTGCTCACGGGCGGTATTGGTTTTCTTCTGTTCAAGGCGATCGGCTGGAATCCGATTGTCGGTGCTTCCGAGGGCTCCACAGCGGGTAATGCGGTAGGCACGCCGGCTGCGATCGTCGCCGCGAATGCTTCCTTCGCGCCGATTGCCGAAATCGCGACCGTGCAAATCGCCGCGAGCGTCGTGACGACCGCCATACTGCTGCCTGTCTTTATTGGATTCCTGTCCAAGCGACTGGAGAAATCAGGCGGCGTCGAAAAATACAACAACCCTGCAGCATAGTTTTCTCAAGGAGGAGGTAACTGCATCAACAACTCTTGACTGAAGTCACGAGCTTGTAACTGCCCGGAAGTGAGAACGGCCGTTAGACCTCCTTCCTTTGGATGGCGTTACATGAGGCAGGTTGACTGCTGCCCAACTAAGTAGGTATACCTACTTAGCCACTTCAGCGATGTACTTGATTCCAAGTCGCTGAAGATTCATCGCAGCGATCCGATCATCATTAGATTGGTAGCCGCAAGCCATGCAACAAAAACGGTGCTTCTTCTTGTCCCGATTCGCTTTGTTTTTACGATCACACTTCGGGCAAGTCTGTGACGTATACCTAGGGTCGACTGCAACCACTCTCGCTCCGCGTAGCGCTGCCTTGTATTCGATCATCTTCCTTAGTTGAAGAAATGACCACGATACGTTCTCATAGCGATACTGAACTCTCACGCGTTCTGTAGCCGTGCGAATACCAGTTAAATCTTCAACCACAAATAAGGTGAATGGATCATACTGACTCACGAGTGCCTTTGAGATGCGATGGTTCACATCGGTCATCCAGCGGTTTTCTCGTTCACCGATCCGCTTCAGTTTCCTGCGGGCAGAAGGTGTGCCGACTTGCTGCAATGTTTTGCGCAGATGCTTATACTGGGACCGTTTATCTTTGATCGGTCTGCCGGGGTAGAATACGGTCTTCCCTGCTATGTCATAGGTGGTTGCTACAAAGTTAATGCCCAAATCAATACCGACAACTTGATGGATCGAGGGTAGAGTAACTCTATCCACTTCCTTCGTCACTGGAATGTGCAGATACCACTTCCCGCGTCTATTCACCAACTTAGCCGTGCCAAAGATCCATGTACCATCAAAATAGATCTCCATCCCTTGCATGACAAAGGGCACCTTGATGCGACCTTCTAAGGTGTTGATAGAGAATATTTGCTTACTTAGTGAATAGTCGCGGTTCCAAACCAGGTCATATTCAGGTTTCTTGAAGTGAATTTGCGTCCAAGGATGTCCATTGCTGACTATAGACTGATACCGAGCAGCCACGGTCTTCAAGACAGACTGGGCCATCTGAGAGCGAAGGCTAAAGGCCTCGCGCAAATCGCGATATAGAAGCTTATGCAGACAAATCACGGAACGTTTCTTTGTCTCATAGACATGCTGTGAGACAAAGTTGCACGCTTGGCGGTAAGCATGCAAGGTTTGAAGCATCCGCTCTGATTGCTCGGGAGTCGGAGTAAGCTTTATTTTCACCGTAACTGTAACCTTTGCCTTTTCCATCAAAAAAAACACCCCGATTCGCTGGAATAAGGGAAATAAGGACGGAGTTCAAAAATATCCTTATTTCAATTATACCAAACATTTGTTCCTATTTAAAGCAGCAGACCAAGGCTTTATCCACTACATTGAAGGGAGGAAGTAAGGGAACTATGATCTTTCGTAAGATGATAGAGCAAGTCAATTCCTCTCACGACTGAAGTCACGAGTGTCCTTTACGCAAGGCATGAAATTAGCCATCATTGCAGATGATTTGACTGGCGCCAATGACAGCGGGGTCCAACTCGCTCGTCATGGCCTTAAAACAAGCGTTCTGTTCGATATGGACAAAGACAACATTCGTCATTACGATGCCGTTGTTTTCGATACGGACAGCCGTTCCATAACACCCGAAGAAGCTTATCAGCGAGTAAGCCGGGCCGCTCGATTTTTAACGGATGCCGGGTTTGATACGATTTTCAAAAAAATGGACTCCACCATGCGCGGCAATATCGGGACCGAAATTGATGCGCTGTATGATGTGGCGAAGCCGGAATTTATGATGATCGCTCCGGGTTATCCCAAGAACAATCGAACCATTCTTAACGCTACCCATTACTTGAATGGAGTACCGTTAGCCGAAACCGAGATTGCCCATGATCCCAAAACGCCTGTCACCCACTCCTATCTTCCCGACTTGCTGAAGCTGCAAACCAAGTATGCCGTCGGCGAGATCTCAGTCCGTGATCTGGAGGCTGGAGCAGGCCGCATTGAAGGCAAATTAAAAGAGTTTCAAGAACATAACATACCGTATGTGCTGATCGATTCCACGGAAGAAGCTCATCTGGAGTTCATCCTGCACATCACCGAGCAGCTTCCATACAAGTTCGCATGGGCCGGCTCTGCAGGCATCGCCAATTACCTGCCCGCCCATTACCATATTTCGTCCAAACCGAGGGAGCTAGCTATCGCGCAGAATCAGGGACCCATCCTTACCGTGGTCGGCAGCGTGAACAAGAACTCCCGTGCCCAGTTGAAGCTTTTGCTTGAGCATACCGACGTGGTTCCCGTGCAATTCGTGTCTTATAAGGCTGTGTCCGATTCAGCAGAGCGCACGGAAGAAATGGATCGCGTATATCAAGAAGTCAAGCTGCACGCACTGGAAGGCAAAGATATCGTAATCTATTCGACGGCGGAGTCTTCCGACATCGAACAGGCCCGTGCCGTAGGCGAAGCCCGCGGGCTCAATCACACCGAGGTCAGTAATGAGATTGTCCGCGCCATGGGAGAAATCTGTGCCCAGCTGCTGGAGCTAGGTTATTTCAAGGGCGTATCCATGACAGGCGGAGACACGGCCAAACAAATCTGCATGCAATGGAGCATTAGCGGCTTCGAATTGCTGGACGAGCTGGAAATCGGCGTGCCGATCTCGAAATTTATAGGGATCGACGATCTGTATGTGGTCACCAAGGCAGGCGGATTCGGCAAGCCGGACGTATTTATCCATGCGATTCAAACGATAAAAGGAGGTAATCCAGCATGAAACCGACGGTTGGAATTACGATGGGCGATGCGGCAGGCATCGGACCCGAAATCATTATGAAGGCCTTATCCCATCAGGAGATGTACGATAACTGCAACCCACTCGTGATCGGCGACGCCAAGATATTGGAACGCGTGCTGCCGATTATCGGCTCAAGCCTGAAGGTGAACGCCATTCAAGAGCCCTCCGAGGCAAAATACGAGTTCGGCACCGTAGACGTCATCGATCTGGACCTCGTGCCGGCTGACCTTGCATTCGGGGAGGTATCGGCCGTCGCGGGAGATGCCGCTTTTCAGTTTCTGGCCAGAGCCATCGATCTGGCGAAGCAGCGGAAGATCCATTCCATCTGTACGGCTCCGCTGAACAAGGAAGCTCTACATCAAGGTGGACATATGTATCCGGGTCACACCGAAATTTTGGCTGATCTCACGGATACCAAGGATTTCTCAATGATGCTGACGACCCCGAACCTCAGGGTCATTCATCTGACGACGCATATGGGATTGATCGAGGCCATTCAGAGCATCAACCCGGAAAGAACGTATACCGTCGTCAAACTGGCCCACGATACCTTGAAAAAGGCCGGTTTCGACAATCCAAGAGTCGCGGTCTGCGGAATCAACCCGCATGCGGGCGAAAACGGATTGTTCGGCAACGGCGAAGAAGAGGAGAAACTGCTCCCGGGCATCGAGCGTGCCCAGCGGGAAGGCATTAACGTGGTTGGCCCCCTCCCTGCGGATACGTTGTTCTTCAGAGCCGGCCGAGGCGATTTCGATATCGTCGTGGCCTGCTACCATGACCAGGGACATGCCCCGATCAAGGTCATGGGCATCGAAGAGGGCGTGAACATTACGGTCGGACTGAAAGGCGGCATCATCCGCACCTCGGTCGACCATGGCACCGCCTTCGATATTGCAGGGAAGAACATCGCCGATGACAAGAGCATGCTCGCCGCGATTCGTTCTGCCATTGAGCTTGCCCCGAAAGATCAAATGTAATTTTGTGACGATCGAAGATGTCATATGTAGAAGACCCGGCTTCCGCCGGGTCTTTTTTTCTATGCCTGGAGAGAACAAGTCTAAGCCCTCGTTCAAGCCAAAGCTGTAGTTACGAATAGCTGCACGACCGCCAGCACATAATAAACATCACAATCGATTCCAGTAAATAAGGAGGACCTTTCCATTGAGCACGAACCAACCGGACAAGAACCTGATCAACACGGTGGAACAATTGGCAGAGACACCCGTGAACAGCCATGAGGCCCAGCAACAGCAGCAAGCCCGCAATGATCGCCGTAAACAGGCTCTGCATGACAGCGACGGCAAATACAAGGAGAATGAGTCCAAGAACTATCACTAGAGATATAAACTCGTAAAAAAGCGACCGATTACGGTCGCTTTTCTAATATTTTTCCCATCCGATAGTTAACCTAAAAATGCAATAGAACGCTTTACTTTTCTTGCAAATGCAATGGGATCATCGACGGACTCCCAGTGCACATACATCAGGCGGGGATTTTCAAACAACCAGTGATTGTGGACGGCCGTTACTTTAATCCCGTTCTTGCGAAGATTCGACAGCAATCGATTCACTTGGCCTTGGAAGAGAGCCGTTTCTCCCAAACAAAGCGCGCGACCGGAACTATCCAGCGATTCAAACGAGAAGAGTTGGTAACGGACCAAAGGAGAAGTGGTACGTCTGCCTAAAATAGATGCCTTAATTATTCTATTTCTGGAGACAAAACAAACCGGACCTTTTGTAATTTCATGCTCCGTTCCGCCTAAAATGGCTGAGAACTGGTTACATAACCTTCTAAAACGAGGACTTGCTTGCACTTCCGCCATACGAAATCATCCTCTCATGAAATGATAGAATACGAACGATATAGCTCAACTGCATCAACCCAAGAAGGCAATGGATTCTTTTGTCTTTCTGGCAAACGCAACCGGATTGTCAATCGATTCCCAATGCATATACATTAAACGAGGCTGTTCTTTTAGCCAGTGATTATGGAGCGCCGTTACTTTAATCCCCCGTTTGCGGAGATTCGACATCAATCGATTCACCTGGTTTTGATGCACGGCAGTCTCACCCAAACAAAGCGCGCGGCCCGACTGATCAAGCGATTCAAACGAAAACATTTGCATTTGAACCAAAGGGGAACGCGTTCTTCTTCCCAAAATCGTCTCTCTTAAGTTCGTCATCCGCGTGACAAAACAAACCGGACCTTCTTCAATTTCCGATTCGCCGCCTAGGATTCTTCCAAATTGGTTGCAAAGCCGTTTGAATTGCGGGCTCACTCTAACCTGTTCAGCCATGATAAGTCCTCCTTTAATCGTATTCTAGGTATCATATGACCGACGGAGAACATAGTATTGGACCAATCACTTATTTATAAGAATAAAATAGCGGATAGCATTCCGAGCCTATCAGAAACAATTTGCACGGAACTAGAAACGAAAAAGCAGACCTCACAGGGAGGGACTCTGTCACGCTGACGCTGCTCGAAGTGACTCCAGCTGGGCGACGTTTCGGTAGGCTCAACATCTTATCCGTGCGTCATGGCGAGACGAAAACCGAAACAGTGCTATTAGCCGACTGACTACTACAAACTGAAAATTACATATAGCGGCGGCAATGTTGCTTTGTACGCAAAACAGACTTATAGCTGAGTGACGTAATACTTATCAGAGTAAAAACTTGAAGACGACAGCTTTATGAAGCTGTCGTCTTCTTATAACTAACGTATTATTTATAATAATTAGCGTCTGGAGTCCAGATTCAGTAAAATGGTCTTCATACACTACACCATTACCTTTCGTCCGCTTGGTCTGTAAACTCCATGGGAATTCTGTTCTTCAATTATTTTACCAGCAGGTACTGCCCTCTCTTTTCCCCAAGTACGTATCGTTTCAATTTGTTCAGGACTTGTTTGTGATAATGGCACAACGTTTGTAAAGAAGTTTATAAAAGTTTCATCTGTAATTGAATTGTCCCCTTTTACGAATGCTTGCTTCACAACATCTCGAACAGCAGCTTCCAAATCCGCACCTGCAAAACCATCTGAAATTCTCACCAAATGCTGCAATAAATCATCTGTTATCGTTCTTTTCAATCCTTTTTCAATATAAATCTTTATGATTTCCTCCCGCTCACTTGCAGTTGGCAAGTCTACAAAAAACAGCTCATCAAAACGTCCTCTGCGCAGCAGTTCAGGGGGCAACTTAGATACATCATTTGCGGTTGCAACAACGAAGACTCTAGCAAGGCTTTCCTGTAACCAATAAAGAAATTGGCCGACTAGACGAATGGATGTGCCTCCATCCCCACCGCCCACCGCACCGGCAAGTCCCTTCTCAATTTCATCAATCCATAATACACATGGTGCCACATGATCAGCTGTTGATAATGCTTCTTTTAAACGATTCTCACTCTGTCCTAAATACTGTCCATGTATAGTGGATAAATCCAAACGATACAACGGCAGGTTCCATAAGGAAGCAATAGCCTTAGCAGACAAAGACTTGCCGCATCCTGGAACACCTACTAACAAAATTCCTCTCGGAGGACGAATACCACGTTCGCGTAAGTCCGCCGTCAATAGCTGACGATTAGCTTCAAGCCATAATTTAAGACCATCTAGTCCGCCAATTTGATAGTCTTCTCTTACAATAACTCGTTCAATACCAGAAATATCGGCGAAAATTTTATCTTTGGCATGCATTAATTCTTTCAAATCCTCGTTCATAATGCTTCCGTTCGCTAATAATGTCGCGATTACATTCTCGGCCTCGATTTGACTTATGCCCGCAAGTATAGCAGCCGCTTGCCTCTCCTCGGCATCTTTCCACTCAATTGTCATTTCACTTCGATAAGGATTGATTTGATCCCGAATAATAACCAGCATTTCATCCTCATTAGGCTGAGAAAGGTTTATCGACATGCCCAGACGCTGTAACGGCCCCCAAACAGGATTATTTGTAATGACAACTATTGCTCCGCCTGTTTCCGTGGCAAGCATTACCGCATCTTGCAATTGTCTTGCCATTCGAGTGTCATCTTCAAGTTCTTGTACCTCAGTAAAAACAAACGTTTGATTTTGCAGTTGACCTATTTTTTGTGTCACATAATCTAATCCACCAATAACCGAACGGTCCTCATTGAGAAGCCGATTTGTAGATATATCTCTCATTCCTTGAGATAACGTATGGTAGCCAATATTTAAATTTAACTTTGTTGATAATTGAGCTATAAAGCTAAGCGCACGAGATCGTTCCGCGGTACGTATAGAAATAAAGGGAATTCTCGCTTTCAAATACTGTTCCATGGTTTTCATGCATGTTTGCAGATCACTCATTTAAAATAGCACCCTTCTTCTAGGCTTGAATTGATTAGAATTTGGCTCTTTCTGTTCAATCGGCTCACGAGCCGCAGCCGCTGGAGCTTGTGTCTGTTGCTGTATCAAACTGTTATGTCTAATCATATAGGCAAGCTGACCTGTTCGATCATGCCTTGCGCTTTCTAATAAAGCTTCCTGAGAATCTCCAACATATTTACTAACTACATTTATCAAGGATTCCTTTATTTCCTCAGGAAAAATAGAAAGTCGGCATAAACGATAAAGTAAATCAAATCGGTACCGAGCATTTATAATAGCCGAAATAATTGCTGCTTCCTCACCACGTGAATGATCTAATTCCTGCTGGAATAGGCGTGTCGCATGCTTTAGCTTGAATTCAATTACATCATAAGTGCAATTTACAATTTTATCAGCGACACCGGGTGTCCATTCTAATCTTCCTTTTTCTAGAGCAGAAATGATTTTCTCATCTTCCTGTCCGAGCACTTTCAGTTGATAAAACAGTTGTATCCATTCGGAATAATAGCTTGGAGGATTCATAGTTTTGAGCTCCGTCTACGAACTAATACAGCTGGCGGATTCAAATCCCATGCGGGAAAACTTTCTGCTAATGATTGATTTACTGTCTGTTTCTGCAGTTCTTCAATTTTCAAGTCTAACTTCGCTTGCATTTGATCAACTGGCTCTGTCGAGGAATTCAGGATGATTGGCTTGCTTCTATTTAACATCAAAATTTCACTCCCTTTAATTGGACGAAATAACAGCTCTAGCAGAATCGTAGGTAGAATATGTATATTGCTCAGGTGTGACTTGATCAAGCAGCTCATTTATTTTACTTGCATTTGTATCTTCAATCTCATATTCACGGCGATAATCAACAATATCACTAAGAGTTGCAACTAAAATTTGTTTATGATTTTCGAAAAGCTCCACATAGTTCTTCTCAATTATGTCTACATTCTTTTTTACAGCCCTTAGACCATTTATGAAAATAATTAAACAGATTGCTGAAACTATAAATAAAAACAATGTGCTTACACCTAATATAAAGAAACCAATGCCCGCAACTAACGAAACCCAATGTTTGGCGCCAAGCTTATTCCTTCTTAGAGCGTCCTCTTTTTTCAATTGAATATGTTGTTGTAAACGGGAGGTCAGCTCTTCCTCATTGCTTCCGTCCCTTGAAGTGCCTGACCAATCATCCAATTCAATCTCAATATCGATAGGGACTGCATTACGATTTTCGGCGGTTAGATCATTGTGGGCATGGTTAATCCATTCTTTTGATAATGCTATGGCTAGCTTTTGGGTAGCAATAGAAGCGTTTGATTCTGTTGGATACATGGAAAAGTTCGTTAGCAACTGGGTAAAATCAAGTTTTTCCTCAGTGACCTTTTCGTCAGCAAACAAATTCATTGCCGAACTTTTATCTCCGTCTTCTTTTATAATTAATTCATTCAATCGTTCTTCACGGCGTAACGGCAACTCTTCTTCATCGAATTCACGAACTAAAATGTCGAGCAGTTGATCTACTGCAAATGCCAAATTTTTGGAAGGGATGATCTCTTGCGTAAGAATAAAATTGAAATATTGAAAAATAATATCATGAAGTTTTGCACCCTCAAGCGCATGACGAAGCTTTGGCCAAGTCGGACTATATTTTTGCAAATGTGGAAATTTAGAAGAATCCAGCTTTTCTGCACGCGACAAAAGAGCCTTCTTCCATTGGTCTCGCTGCGTTTCTATAAAACCGGCTTTTTGCGAAAGTTCATCCAACCAGCTCTTAATTAATAATCCGCATCTCGCTCTAGCTTCAGGACCAAAAATTCCGTTAGAAAAGCCATCAATCAAAACAACGATTTCTCTTTTTAGCTCATTCGGATCTTGCTGACCAAAATATCGTTCCAACCACAAGCGGCTTGATTGATAACGACCTCCTCGACGTGTGACTAATGCAAAAAACAAAGATGTCTTTTCATCATCTCTTCGCAAGGCTTCGATAACTGCCTTCTCAGCCAGCTCCTTTTTATCACTAAGCCATGCGGATAATGCTATTAAGCATGGCGCCAGCCAATAGCGTGGAGCAGCCAACAACTGCTCTTCCGATGCATTCTCGATTGTATCTTTACGTACCAAACTGGTGTCGACTGCTTGCAATATTCCAATCGCTCTTCGACGGACATCCTCATAGTGGCCGTATTTATTTTCAAGCTCTTGTCTAACCTTAACCAATCTCATTTCTGCCAACTGGATATTCTTAATCAGAGCGTCCTGGCGAACATATTCCCGAAACTCTTCTGCAAGCAGTTCCAGATCGCTCTTCGTAACTTCCAGTTGCTGTTCTACAGTAGCAACCTGATGAGACACTACATTAATATTGTCATTAATTGTGCTTAACGAATTTTCTATCCGACTCAAGTTCGCCGTTGAGATCGTTTGATTTGACATCGCTCATCTACTCCTTAATCATAGATACTTCTCCAGACTGGGATACTGCACAGATCATATTCATGTATACCTCGATGTAGACATAACCAGGATGCATAGCCAATCTTCTAGCTTTTTCCATTCCGTTAGGTAATATTTCTCCTCGTTTATAGTGATCGATAATCTGTAATCTAGCATCTAGCGAATGTACTTCATAAGGATTTCCCAAATAACACTTACTCACAATACCTAACGGAAGTTGGTCAGCTGCTAAATCAGGAAATTCACCGGCTATTTGATCTATAAACTCTTGTACTTTCTCCTTAGTGGCAATTACACCGCTTACATCAAGCTTCGCCATAGCTTCAACGAAAGCGCTCGAGCGTTTTGAACGCAATCTTTTTTCCAATGCCACTCCTTCCAATCGGACTACAGCCGGCTGCCTAGATGAGACGTCCGGACTAGTTCTAACCCGTGAATTAAGTCCTAATATCGGTCTTCGCATAGTACCTCCAAGAACTATAATTTGGTTTATTTTAGTATATCATGGAATATGATGGAGGGATATGTTGAACTTTGTAGGTTTGGGTTCATTTATCTATAACTATTTTGCAATAAAAAAGACGCTGACCGCTTAAGGTCAGCATCTTTACAATTGTTTAGCATAGCTGAAATCATTCATAGGAACTCAAGGTTCCTCTCGCTCTATGAGCACCAAATATAGGAGGGGCAGATTACTCTACCATTGCTTCGTCTAAGGTCTTAGCCCCTATTCCTTCCAATCTTCAATTCCGGTCTCAAGCTGCTCAAACCCGTGCGGAATCGAAGCTTCCATGATGTCTGAATAATAGTCGTGGTTTTCCGGAACATCGGTCCACTTCGGTTCAACCTTGATATCCCAAGGTTTACGATCCAGCAGTTGGTTCAGGATTCGAACAACCTCTAATCTCGTAATCGGCTGATTCGGATGGAAGGTCTCCTCCGTGAAATCGAACAGCACACCTTGCTCCTGAGCCGTTGCAATCGCTTTTTCAGCCCAGTGTCCAGCTACGTCCGTGTATGTGCTCTCCTGGACAGCGTCCCATTTATACAAATTCATGAGAATCTGTGCAAATTCCGCCCGCGTGATCTGTTTCTTCGGTTTGAATGTATTGTCGCCGAAACCGACCATCCATTTATTGTTGGTTGCGGTCGTAATCGCGTTCGTTGCCCAATGTTTCGCACTCACATCCGAATACGATACTTTCTTCGAGCTCGCTGCGGATGTATACAAACGGGACAGGATCGCAGCCATTTCGGACCGGACAATGCCACGATCCGCTTGGAACGTGCCGTCAGGATATCCGACCATGTATGCGCGATGATCGCCTGCGGCTTTCACTTTCGGCTCCTGGGAGAAGCTGAATTTCACGATCGTGTCGCCGACGTGGATGACTCCGTCCTTAATATAGCTGTCAGCGCCAAAGCGCTCTTCACGCTTATCGGTACGGCTGTCAAAAACAACGTATCCGTTCTTCTCGCCCAAGAAGTAGTAATCGCCATTGGCGTAAACCATCCAGCCATATTGACCGCTGTCTGAGCTCATTTGCGGGTTATGGTTCTTGTTGGGTGCAAAATCCGGAAGCTCAGGCAAATGGACAAGCGTTCCCGGCACTCTGCCTTTGGAACGATTCAGCTCCGTATCTGCCCAATACAATTGCATCTTCACGCCTGCAACTGGCTGTTCCGTCACCTTATCGAGAATCGTGCCATATGGATCGACTAGATCAACCGATAACTTGGCATTTCCATTGCTATCGACGCTCAGCTTGCCGGCAGGACCAGCCAGCTTCTCCCCGTTAGGCGCGATCACGTTCAGCGACAACGTATATTCGCCAGGTGCAACTTTCGGAAGCGTAAAGCTGCCGTCCTGGTTCATTGCGATATTCGGCAGACTCAATTCTTGACCGTTTGCCGATTTTATTTTGCCCGATACTTTCAGACTGTCTCCGACGAGCTTGGTAATTTTGTCCTGAACGACCTTGCCCCCGTTGGCTTGATCGGAAACAACAACGTCCGTTTTCATAGTAGGTGCAGGTTGCTGAACGACGTTTGTATTCCCAGCAGGCGGAATTTCTACCGGTACCGCAGGCGCGTTTGGCTTGATGCTAACCACATTGGACAAACCTGCATGTGGACCGGATTCGACGTTTAACCGGAAATGGTAGGTTTCACGGCTCGATAAACCGGCTATGGTTGCACTCGTGGAACCGGCATCCAAGGTCTCCACTGGATTGACCGGCGTGAACGTGGTGCCGTCCGTAGATTTTTCCACAATGATGTTCGTTGCCCCCGTTAAAGCAGGGAAATTCAATGTCACTTGTCCAACGCCCGCAACGGCCGACAACGTGGTGATCGGTTCCGAAGGGGAAGCCTGAACCACATTGGACAAGCCAGCATATGGACCCGATGTGACGTTCAATCGGTAATGATAGGTCTCGCCGTTCGTCAAACCGGTTACGGTTGCACTTGTAGAAGCAGCATCTAATGTCTCCAACGGGCTAACCGCAGTAAACGCGGTGCCGTCCGTAGATTGTTCAACCACAATGCTCGTTGCCCCTGTTAATGCCGGGAAATTCAATGTCACTTGCCCATTGCCTGCATCGGCCGATAACGTGGTTAACGATTTCGACGGCGAGGCTTGGACTACGTTGGATACGCCGTCATATAGTCCGGATTCGACGTTCAGTCGGAAATAGTAGGTTTCACCGTTCGTTAATCCGGTTACGGTTGCGCTTGTTGAAGACGCATCCAGCGTCTCCAATGGTCTTACCTGCGTAAAGTTGGTACCGTCGGTAGACTGTTCGACCACGATGTTTGTTGCACCTGTTAAAGCAGGGAATTTCAATGTCGCTTGCCCATTGCCCGCAACAGCGCTCAATGTGCTTAAAGGAGCCGGATCTGCGGCAAGAACATAGACGGTAAACGTCTTCTCGCTTGTCAGCCCGTCTTTGGTGATGATTGCCGTCAAGGTCACGTAAGTTCCCGACTGGTTCGTAACCGGTCTCGTCACGGTTCCATCAGGTGCGATGACCGACGGCTGGTCGGAGGACCAGGTAGTAGTGACGTCATCGTCTTGCTTGAATGTTAGATTGTTTTTCACCGAATTTTTCATGTCGCCGGGATGATACTCGACATCGGTTTTGTCCTCTGCCGTTTCAATGGCTTGAATGGCTTCTTTATAATCGGAAACAAGCTGATCCGCGATACGATTCGCAATTTCTTGAATGATGTCGTCGGTGGATTTGTCGGAATCGACATGCAGTCCGCCTTCGTTCAGGCCGCGGATAAAATCATCGTTGGTGTCCGTATAAGTCGACTCCGTAACGCCGATATACTGTGTGCCTTTGTTATTGAACGACTCCGTCAGCTTGGATTGGTTCGTTCCCTGATCCAAATCCCCGCGCGGGTCATCGTTAATGTTCACAACATAACGCAGCGGCGACGTCCCCCACAGGATATTATCGACCGCTACATCCAACGGCTTGCTCGAAGTTGAATACAATTTCATATTGTCGAACGAAAAAATCGAAATGATCTCGCAGCCATGGCCTATGTGGCTGACGATCGGACCAAATTCATCTCCGTAAACGTCCGGGAGGGCTAGATTACGAATGATTTGGTCGCCATTATCCCACATGCTCAGCGTCGTATCCGTTACGACGATTTTAATGCTGTGGTGGGTGGATACCCCTTTCGGAAAACTTCCGATGGATGTAACGCCTGACATGGAACTCAAAGGACTCCACGTTTCATTGTGCAGAGCGGCTGCGTCTACGCCATCGATCTTATATACATTGATGGCACCTTGAACATATAAAATCGCATACCCGCTTAATTTCCCGCTGACGTCGATTTGGGTATTAAATAGAAAACCGCCGCCTTCCATGCTGTGGTAATCCACTTTGGATTCATCCATGTCGAAGGTAATGATCTTCTTGCCTGAAGGGCTTCCCTGCGTCAGCATGAAATCCTTATACGCAGGCGAGGTATAACCATAGAAGGTTAACGTGTTGCCGCCGTTGGAAGCTTGAACGTGATTGTAATCGGCAGTTTCAACCGCCGGAGAAATCGCATAGCCAAATTGGTCTATATACCAGCTGTCATACCCGGCATGCACATACGTCGTATCCGTTACCGTTGTCCGGTCTGCGCTCGCGTCCATGATGGACACATATTTAGGATTTACGCCTTGTGCGCTCAACCGGGCTTTAATTGCATCATTCAACTGGCTCTCAAAATCACTGGAATCATAGACGCTCGTTCCGGCATTATAGTAAACCTCTGCTACCGGTGAGAGCGCATATGCCATTGGCATATTCGTAACAATTAACAGCGTTGCCACGATCATTGAAATTATCTTTTTCTTCAACTATTTCACCCATCCTGTAAGTTAGTAACCGTATGACATCCAACAACGACCCTTGACCCCTTGTCCCATTCAGATATAAATTTGTGCGGATAACTCCCTCCAACGAAGCAGATTGTAAAAATTGTTAATTTCAACATATCAGAAGCATCTCTCAAAAATCTCTCAAATTTCGACTATTATCGACAGGTAGATTTTTGAGAGATCTTTGCCATATGATAGAGTCCATAAGGGTGTGACTATACATGAAGAAATGGATGGGTTATCTGGGTGCAATTTGCGCCTTAATCGCCATTCTCTATATGATTTTTAGCGACCGGGACACGGGTGCCGTCCATATCAAAGCCGTAGACGGCGTGCTTGACTTGCGAGAGCTCAAGGATTCGCCGTTTGTATCGCTAGCCGGCGATTGGAAATTCACCGCCGAATCTTTTGTCGACCCGGCTGACTTTTCAAGCGAAACCGATTATCTTTCGGTACCCGGTCCCTGGGCATCGGATGTCGAGTGGGGATCCTATCAGTTAATCGTCTACCTGCCGGACCATTGGACCGATGAGATCGGTCTCCGTGTTCGGAATATTTGGTCTGCCCATACCATCTATATTGATGGCGTGCCCCTATCGAAAATAGGGACTGTGGCAGCAACCAAACAAGCGACAGCCCCGGACAATCCTGCCTATGAAGCGTATTTTAAACTGGAGGGCCGGCAGCTGCTGATTACCATTCATGCCTCCAATTTCTATAACACGAGAGGCGGCATCGTCCTGCCGATCGATTTCGGCGACGCCGAGCAGATGAAGGAAGACGTGCAGCGGGATCTTTCCCTGGAATGGACGGCTACCTTATGTTTGCTGCTGTTCAGCATGTTCCATATTACGATCTACATGCTGCGAACGAAGGACGAGGCCTTCTTGTACAGCGGTCTGCACTTTCTGCTATTGGCATGGGTCATCGTGCTGCGAGGAGAGCGGCTGTTCATTCGGGAGTTTCCGTCATTTCCCTTTGAGCTCTATTTTCGCCTGCAGGACAGCTTGACCTTCTTGGCCTCCACCTTGCTGATTGTCTTTATCGTCAAAATGATTCCATCCATCATGAGCCGAAAGACGATGTATCTGCTGTTTCTACCGATCCTGGCCTACGCGTTCTTTAATGCGGTTCTCCCGGCCAGAACCATATCGGTTACGCAGTATCCGCTCTTTTATTACAACGATGGATTAATCCTAGGCATTATTATTCGCATCTTCTATCTGACGATGAAGAAGCGAATCAACATCCGTAAGAATGAAGCCGTCATTCTCATGTCGATGCTTCTGTTTCTAGCCGTATTCGCGATAAGCGCTTCATCGGACAGCTTGTTCTTCACCGGGCGCAACTATATGAACCGAATCGGGCTGGTCGGGTTTGTCATGACGATGAATGTTTTTCTGGGCATACGCCTCATGAACCGGGCCGAGGAATCGGAGAAGCTGAGCACCAGGCTGCAGAAGGCTAACGATGCGAAGGATGCCTTCTTGAAGGTCACGACGCAGGACCTGCAGAGGCCTCTGCACGATGCCGTTCATCTGGTGGGGGCCATCAACCGGGAGCCCCATCGCGAGAAGCAAGGCGAGCAATTGTACTTGGCTGAACAGCTGATGGGGAACATGGTGTATTTATTGAGGGATCTGCATGATTTCACCCGCATTCGGTTTGATGATTACGCGATCCAGCTCAAATCCACCAATGTTCGGATGGTCATGCTCCATGTCATTCAGCTGATGCAGTTTACCTTCACGAAGAAGAAGATCGCAATCAACGAGCAGATTCCGAAGCAGCTTTACGTATGGGCGGATGAGCAGCGTCTGACGCAGGTATTCATCCGGATCATGACCGAGATCTCTCACGACACCGCAGATGATCAGCTGAGCATTGAAGTCGTACAGGTGGGCACGGAAGTCCTGCTTCGAGTGACGTCAAGCGGCGAATCCATGGCAGCGAATCGGGAACGCCCGCATTCTTCGGGGCTTATGATGACGGAAGAACTCGTCCAACAGATGAATGGAAGCATCGCATATGAACGCCTGCAACGCGGCATTCGCTTTACGGTCACCCTGGCTTTCAGCGAATGTAAAGAGCCGGTTAACGCAGCGGAGCATGAATACGATCTACAGTCTGCGGCGCACGCAGAAGATCGGACGTTAGGAACGCTCCTGATTGTGGATGATGACGTGATGCATGCGGAAGTCATGAGGGATATGCTGGGGGACGCTTACAAGGTACGAATCGCTTATTCGGCTCAAGAAGCGCTTGACTACTACAGGAATCATCCGGAAATCGCGATGATGATCATGGATGACATCATTCCAGGCGACATGGATAGTCTGGAATTGCTTCGGCAAATCCGTACACAGGCATCCTTAATGGACCTGCCGATCTTGATGATGATTTCTTCCGAATATCCCAGACATGTTGAAATGATTTTTGCAGCCGGTGCCAATGATTATTTGCTGAAGCCTTTTTCCAAAGAGACCTTGATGGCCCGCTTGAACGCTGCGGAACAAACGAAGCAGTCGATGCTGAAGGCGATTGAGTATGAAATGGCCTTTCTGCAGACCCAAATTAAACCGCATTTTCTATACAACGCGCTTAGCAACATCATTGCCTTTTGTTATACGGACGGGGAGCGTGCTGCCTATCTTCTAACGATGCTCAGTTCTTTCCTGCGTTATATCTTTGAAACGAGCCGGGATGGACAATTCTCCACCCTGCAGAAGGAGCTGGAAATTATCGAGGCCTATGTCGAGGTGGAAAAAGCCAGATTCGGCGAACGATTAACCTTCGCTTATGACATCGATCCGTCCATTGCCGCGGAGCATGTTCGGATTCCTAGCCTGCTCCTGCAGCCTTTAGTCGAGAATGCGATACGCCACGGCCTATTCGACAAGGAAGGTCCGGGACATGTCCAGGTCACCATCTCCCTGCACGCATCCCGCCTGAACATACGCGTCGCTGATGATGGCGTTGGCATGTCGGCCGCGCAGTGCGCTCAGTTGATGGGGGGAACGGCCGCCAATGCCGGAATCGGGTTCACGAATGTACGTCGGCGCGTACATGATCTTACCCAAGGAAGCCTGGAGCTTCACTCGTCGCCGGGCAACGGAACAACCATTCAAATAACGATTCCCGTGAAGGAGGGACAAGGGTAATGTGGAAGATCATTATCGTGGAGGATGAGAAACCGATTCTGGGCCTGCATGCCCGTTTGCTTGAAACGCATGGCCCGTTTCAGGTTGTAGGCTGCTACGAATCGCCGTTCGATGCGCTGCAGGAAATACCGAAGCTGGATCTGGACGCACTCGTGCTCGACATTGAAATGCCGAGAATGACGGGACTTCAGCTGGCTCAGAACTTGGTGGAGAACGGGATCGACGTGCCTGTGATCTTCACGACCGCTCACCAGCAGTATGCCGTGCAAGCCTTTCGCGTGCAAGCCCTGGATTATCTCTTGAAACCGATGACCATCAATATGGTGAAGCATCTGGATGAACGCCTTCAGAAGTATTACGGCCAGAGACCAAAGCAGGCCCAGAAGAAGGAACTCGACGTCCAGTTATATGGGGAAGCTTCCGTTATGAAAGGCGAGCAGCTTGTCAAATGGCCAACCCGCATCACGGAGGAGCTGTTTTACTATTTGCTGCTGCATGAGAATAAATTGTGCCCGAAGTGGAGAATCCTCGATGATCTCTGGACGAACGTGGAGGAAAAACGAGCGCTTTCCAATCTGTACAATACGATTTACCGGATGCGTCAGCTGTTTATGGAGCTCGATATTCCCATCGTCATCGAACGAGTGAATGATGGTTATATCATGAATGCGAACAACAGCATCGTCATGAAGCCGAAAGAAAGGCCGGATGCCCTTCTATTGGAATCGAAAGGATATCTGTGGGCCTACGCTTTCGAATCGGGCCGTTAGAAAAGCAAGAGTCTATCCTTAATAGTAAACGAAAACCACATCCTCATGCGGATGTGGTTTTTTGTTTAGATACTATCGCTTGCGGAAGGCAGAGGTTTCGCTAATGCCCTCTCCTTCCGCTTACAAGTTCGGAATCTGCCAATCCACTTCCTGAAGCCCCATACTGCGTAGAAATTCGTTCGCGCGAGAAAACGGCTTGCTGCCAAAAAAGCCTCGATGCGCAGACAACGGACTCGGATGCGGCGAACGAATCAGTTTATGCTGCCGGTTCGTAATGAGCTCCGCCTTCTTCTGGGCGTGGCTTCCCCATAACAGGAACACGACAGGTTCATTTTTCTGGTTGATCGTCTCAATAACCTTATCCGTAAAGCTTTCCCATCCCCTGTTTTTATGAGAATTCGCTTCATGGGCCCTTACGGTGAGCACCGTATTTAGAAGCAGTACCCCCTGCTTCGCCCATGTTATCAGATGGCCGTTATTGGGAATGAAGCAGCCCAGATCATCCTGAAGCTCCTTGTACATATTTTGCAAGGAAGGAGGCGTGCTGACGCCCTCTTTGACAGAGAAGCTTAGGCCGTGGGCCTGACCCGGTCCATGATAAGGATCCTGGCCCAAAATGACCACCCTGGTGTCGGCCAGCGGTGTATAGTGCAGCGCGTTAAAAATATCGTATTTATCGGGAAAAATGGTCTTCGTCCGATATTCCTCAATAAGAAATTCCCGCAGCTGTAAGTAGTATGGCTTCGTAAACTCCTGCTCTAAATATGTCGCCCAGTCATTCTTCAATATCGCCATTTCGGGTTCTTTCCTCCTGCCATGGTCATAAGAAATAAGATATAACTAGATTATATCATATGGATTATTTCCGGTATTTTCCTGACACCTAACCCTCACGAAGACGCAAAAAAGCGACCGATTGCACGAGTCGCTTTTTCACCGTTGATTCCCCTAATTAAGTCATGATGACCGGCTCAATCTTGCCGTTGCCGATCCGCATCCGATCTATGCATAACTGGCGATGTCCCGGCTCGGTGTCTCCAATGATCCGGCGGTGGTATACGATAAGCCATTCATCTTTCTCCTGCAAATGCAAGTAGCCATGGTGGCCGGGTCCTTCGGCAATCGGCTCCTGACGCTCCAGAATCGTGCCTTCATTCTTGAATGGACCGAGCGGGCTGTCGCTTACGCCATAGGCTACGCGATAGGTTCCATTCGTCCATCCGCCCATGGACCACATCAGATAATAAAGTCCGTCCTTCTTAATCATACAAGGACCTTCCACGTATCCCTCCGGCGTAATAGAGCGGAAAATTTCATTGCCTTCGTCGGCCAATGGAACGAATCCCGTCATCTCTTCGTTCATCCGCGCAACGTTGCAATGCCCCCATCCGCCATAATACAGATAGATCGTTCCATCTTCGTCCTTGAATAGATGCGCATCGATCGGCTGTGCCTGATGAATGAACTTATCCACGAGCGGCTTCCCCAAGTAGCCTCTGTACGGCCCCTCCGGGAGGTCCGCAACGGCAATTTCCAAGCCGCCGGTTTCCTCGTTCGATTGGATATCGTTCGATGCAAACACGAGATAATATTTCCCTTGGTGCTCGATATGGGTCGGTGCCCAAACCGCCCTCCATATCCATGGGAAATCCGCCATATCGATAATGCCTTCGTGTTTCTCCCAATGGATCAGATCGTCGGAACTGAATGCGTCCAAATTCATCTGCATCGTATATTCCGTGAAGGACCGCGTTGCATAAATCCAGTGCTTTCCCTCATACGTTCTGGCTTCGGGATCTGCATACCAGCCGGGTATGATCGGATTGTTGATGTTCAATGGTAGACACTCCTTTCCTGTGCTGGCAATGTCGAGTTCGAGCGAGAGGGCATCGTCCCCGACCAATGGCGCTCGATTGAGCGATAGCCTCGTTCTACCATTGCTTCTACAACGGATAGCCAATCTCCTCCCGCGTGAAATCCTTGTACCTCGTTCAACTACCCTCCGAATCGTTCTCAATATCCCCGGGAATATTCCGGGCTTTCTTTGAGATGGACGATATCGTGGCCGGTTGGATTTTGGAAGGCACGGAGCCCGAAGGTCGGCGCAACGGCAAAGATATGGTCAAAGATATCCGCTTGAATCGATTCATACACACCCCAGTTGGTATCATTGCTGAACGCATAGATTTCCAAGGGCAGTCCGTTATCTCCCGGCGCTAACTGCCTGACAATCAGCGTCATATCCTTATGGATTTTTGGATGATTCCGCAGGTATTGATGGATATATTCCCTAAACACGCCCACATTCGTAAGCTGTCTGCCGTTCACGTTGCTTTCCGTATTAATCTGGTGTTCGATGTTGTATGCGTTAATCTCATGTAGTCTTGTCGTGACATAATCGGTAAGGTAGTGTATCTTCTGAAATTCCTCGATCATTTCCTTGGTGCAAAAACAGATGCTGCTCGTATCGACATAGAAGCTTCGCTTAATTCTTCGGCCGCCGGATACCTGCATGCCTCTCCAGTTCTTGAACGAGTCCGAGATGAGGGCATAGCTGGGAATCATCGTGATCGTTTTATCGAAATTCATCACTTTTACCGTATTCAATGTAATGTCGATGACGTCGCCGTCCGCATTGTATTTCGGCATTTCAATCCAATCGCCGACGCGCACCATATCATTCGATGATAATTGAACGCCTGCCACCAAGCCCAGTATGGAGTCCTTGAACACCAGCATCAGAACGGCCGATAGAGCACCAAGCCCGCTGAGAATGATCAACGGATTCTGCCCGATGAGGTTCGAGATCACCACAATGCCGCCGATGATGAACAGAACGATTTTCACCACCTGAATGTATCCCTTAATCGGTCGGATCTTGGAAACTTCAAATGAACGATAAATGTCATCAAAAGCATTAAGCAGCGCATTCAACACCGTGATGGTGACGATAATCATGTACGTCATGGCCGCTTTTTCAATCAGAATTTGGTACGCCGGAAAGATGGACGCCGAAAAATAAATAATGATTGCCGGCACAAGATGCGACAGCTTGTGGAACACTTTTTTCTCCACGATGATATTGTCCCATGTGTACCGATTGTTGTTGACGATATGAATAATCGTCTTCAGCACGATTTTTTTGGTAATAAAATTGGCCAGTATGGAGACCACCGCGATAAAAACGACCATGATCATATTCGAGAGATATCCAATGGTTTGTTCGCTCATGCCATATCCGTCTAGTTGATTTTTGATAAAGTCCATTGTTTCCTCCTGACGCAGTTTAAGATTAGCCTATTATTATAGAGGAGATTCTAGTACTGCGCAAAGTTCAGAATCAGACATCGCTGGGTTGATTTGGAAGATGCTTGGTGTAAGACGGTCTGTTTGAAAAACAAAAAAAGAGCACCGAAAAGGTGCTCTCTTGGTCTGATTCGATCAGATCTATTTCGCTTCCTTTCCGTTACGGCTGATCAACCCCCGCAGACGCTTCATGACAGACTGAATTTCGGTATCGGTCAACAAATAATACGTATTCACAGTCCAGGTCTCTCTGTTGTTCAAATGAAAAATCAACACAGGAAACTTCGGAAGCAGCCACTTCCGAATGGATGGTCCGCTGTAGCTGATGCTTGTAATCTTCGTCCAGGCCACGGTCCGCGTACCGTCTGAAATGGAATTTTGATCGTAGGTGATGAGCTGCGTGTCTGATTTCAGGGCCCTTGGCAAGCTGACAACCAGATATCCTCCAAAAAACGGAATCCCTATTATGGCTGATGTGATACAAAAAAACTTACGAATAAAGGAAGTATCCATAATAAAGGCCGCGTACAGCAGAAACAGGCAGGCCAGCACAAACAATAAACTACCAAGTGCTTTGCCCCATGCCACGGATTTTCGATACGATATCCCGTTCATGATTTAGCGCCTTTCTAAAATGATTTGAACAGTCCTTTAATCCAGCTAACTCCACTTTCGACTGCTTAAGCTGTGCCGTGGTGATACCTCTATTGTATCAAAGAGCCGTTTCTTTTTGTTTGGCTAGATGAAAAAGAGGCCTTGTCTCCGTCATTTACGATGACTTTTGAGACAGCCCCTTTTAGTATGTATGATGGCGAAGCGTGGCTGTTAGAAACCACAGTTCGCCGGATCGCATTTTGACTAAATTGAACATACGAAACTTACGGTGAGAGGATCCGCTTTTGACCGGTGAGCTCCTGGATCGGCTTAATGTTTTGAGTGAATTCCAGCGTGCCTAAGTAGTTTCCTTCTTCATCCCTTACGGCAAAATAACGAATGTAGACAAATTTATCTTTAACCGGGATCCAGAAATCTTCTGCATCTTTGACACCTGCTTTGAAATCAGCGAGCAGCTGATTGACGACATGAACGCTTTGCGGAGGATGGCAGTTCTGAACACTTCGGCCGATCACCGCTTTGGTACGAACGAAGATTCGTTCTTTGCCCTGTGAAAAATATCGAACGATATCATGTTCATCGATAAAGGTTAGGTCGACCGGTAAATGATTTAAGATGGATTCCATCTGTTTGACCGATAAAATGCCTGTACTCATCCGGATATATCCCTCTTGCAGCGGAGAAGACCCCAATCCCTGACCTGCGCCAGGTTCAGCTGCCCTTTCAGGAATCCATGGTTGATCCGGCGCAACCAAGCAATAACCGACTTCTTCGCTTTGGGCAGCAATTAGAAGCCATTCATCTTCCGTCAACTTCTCCAGAGCCATTGGCAATAAAATATGTTCCTCTTTATAGATCATTTCTGTTACTTCATTTAAGACGCGTTTGGCAAGGTCCACTACGCTCTGCGCATTGCCCTCATCATGAGTGAGTTTGGCTTTCACTTCTTTTATTCCCATTCGGATACCGTCATCGACTGCCCACATCACCTTGGTTGGTCCATAAATTCCGTATTTTTCGAGAAACGGAAAGAGCAAATTTTCTTTGCGGCTGTAGTGTTTGTCTACATCATAGAGGAGACTGAAATCCTCCAGCAATTTGAGGCGATTGGCCTCCCCTTGATCCTTCAGAAATTGATCCAGATGCAGCGCGATTTTGAAATTTGCCAGTCGATCGATTTCTTGGTTCTCCCTCTTAAACGTAAACACAGGATGTCCCGGCTGCTCTTCAGGTTGATGAGCTCTGTGAATGTCTTGGATGGAACCTTTGAATACCGTTTTAGCATGCACGCTGCACAGTCGTTGTACTTCGGTTACCGGTATTCCTTCCTCCTGCATCAGTACTTGTTCCAGTTCCGAAATTTCATCAACCGATATTTCGCCCACAGCTTGATTGAATTTTGACTTCACTTCCTCCACGCTTTTTCCATGGTGCAGCTCTTTAATGATTTCCTTGAGCAAATGTATATGGGCCGTTCGATGAGCAGAAATTCCTTCCTCACGGTTATTAATGAGTTCACTCATGTTCATCACCTCTGTTTTGATTCAATATATAAAGATGAAGTTCGATTCTGTTTACATCTCTAAACTAGCATCCTCATGCTCCACGGCTTGTGATTAAAAGCACAAAGGGAATGAAAATTCATTGAACAACGAAAGGTGACTCGTCTTCTTCGAAAAGTCTTTCTCCAACTTACCTCTGTATTCTAGGTATTTCCTGCACGCTGTCTAATCCGAACTGTCTCCCCTCCTAACATAATCACAGCCGCTTTTATATCGGTATGAGAGAGGCGAGGGATCTTAACCCTGTCCGAAGACGACACCACATAGGCCACAATTTTAATGTCGGCAAAATGAATGAGCGCGTCACGATTTCTGCACAAACTTCGGTCGGTCAAAACAACAATTCTAAGCCTTTACTTAAGTGCCTCTTTTTTTCAATTGACGATGCCTGTATTTAGCTATAAAGATACGCCAGCTAAGCTTCATAAGATTTGGAACAGCGTGTGCGTTTTCTTTGAGAAAGGACAATGCAGAACGGTTTCCTCGCTTCGTATTGCATTCGCTGCATGAAGCGATCAGGTTGTGCGGAAGATCGGAGCCGCCTTTGCTTGAGGGGATCATATGGTCCACTGTCGTGGCGTGTTGTCCGCACCACAAACAAGTGTGATGATCTCGTTTCAGTGCAGCTTTGCGATAGTCCCGAAATAAGAACGGATTATAAAGCAATTGGATCGTCTGCTCATCAACCCAGACAGCTCGCGATCGCTCAACTTCCCGCCAAGCCCGATGGGGCAAACATGGTGTCAGTTGTTGACCATCCATATTGAGTACCGTTATCAATGGTTCCTCTCCATCACGGGTACGACTCATCGATTTCACTCCATCTGTACGACATACTTTAACCTATAGTATTAATATAAAACAAAAACACTATCCTCATGCGGATGATGTTCATCATGGTGAAGACGAGGGGAGTCGAACCCCTGCCCGAAGATAACATCAACAGTTAAAATATAAAAAGCGACCGAAATCACGGTCGCTTTTTATATTCATATGAGAGACGCGCGGGAGCCCCCCTGTCCTGCTCTACTCCAACTCCATATAAAAGAGATTCGTCGTATGATCTTTTGTAATCGTATGCGCTCCTGGAGCAAGTGGCACACTGACCATACCATTCGTCATGGAATAACTCGTTCCATCAATCTTGATTTTGGTTCCGTCTGCCGAATTAAACACCAATGTTAATGTAGCGGTTTCCGTAGAGGTAAAGGTAATGCGGGTTGAACTCTCGATTTTCAAACATTGGGTTAGCGTTAAGCCGTTATACGCCACAGTTCCCTTGGTTGTGGAGAGATTCCCTACAATATTAAAGAAATCGCTTGCCAATCCGGACGTTGTAAAGTTGTGAACTTGTTCTCCAGTGGACGGCTCTGGTTCTGGTTCCGGCTCCGCCCCGGTTGAATTCCCGCCTACGGATACAAGCCCGCTGGTGTAGCTGCTTATTTTAGCCATAAGAGCTGTATTGAGGGCATAGGACGTGTCGTCGACGGCATCATTGAATTGCCAGGTGAAGTCCCCGTTATTCAGGCGTCCGGCTTGTGCGGTAACAATCTGTTCCACATCGCTCACGTTATCGATGTCGGCGCTATTTACTCCCGTATCGACGGTTGTGTCGAAGTTATTATAAGCCGTTCCTCCCACGAATGCTTTGTATGAGCTTGGTACGGTTTCAATTCTTGACGAAGCCAAGTATGCATCGAATGAGGTTGCATTTGCCGGAGCTGTTCCGGTATTGGAATTTGCATAAATCAGGCTGTCCGCATCTACGATCCTATTGTTATAGGCCTTAATCACGCCTCCGTCTTCGCCCGAAAAGGTCCCTTCCCCTAAAGCATCCGTACCTTGCAAGGAGCTCAACATCGGGTATTTGGCATGTCTAAAGTAATTGGATTCCACAAAGGCCGAAGCTCCCGTTGTCACACCGACCCCATATTTTGAGACTCCGTCATAGAAGTTATTATAGATGTGAACCGATGCCAATCGGATTCGCGGATGGCGGGAGTCCGAGTGATCGAACCAGTTATGGTGGAAGGTGACAAAGAATTCCTCCGATTCACTCAACCCGACCAAAGCCACTTTTCCCGAATCCCAGTAGTGATTGTAGGAGATTGTAATATAGGTCGATCCTTTTTTCAGATCCGTTGAACCATCGCCCTTGGCCTGGTCGGCATCTCCTCCTGCGGTTCCATAAAATAGATCGTTATTATGCACCCACACGTTGACGTTTCCTGTATCCATGGAAATTCCATCATCAGGAAACAACATGAGCCCGAGGTTTCTTACTTCCACATTCCCTACGTATCTAAGGAGCAATCCCCACCCATAAGCATAAGCGTCGTCTCCGATCCCTTCGATCGTCATATTCATTTCCGAGTAATCGTTTTTGCCTTTTACTTGAAGGTAGCCGCTGCTATTCAGCTGTCCGCTCATGTCGTCATCGGTAACTTTTCCAATAAACCGGATCGCAAGAGGGGTTGTGTCATAGCCTTTTTGTCTTAGCGTCAAAATCTCGCCGATCCCCACGCCCGTTTGAACCCCGCCTGAGCTGTTGATTTTCACATCAAGGGTTACGGTTCGTGCCGTCTCGGAGGTCACATAAATAACTTGTGCACCATCTTTAAGCGTACCGTCATCATTGTAGGCACCCGAGCCAGTCCCGTATGGCGAGTCTGAGGAAAAAGCAAATCCGGATCGATCATGCGGCGCTACGGATAGGTTATTCGAAACGACACTTACCGTTGAACCGTCCGACAGCCTGGCTTCAACCTTCATCACATAATTTCCTGCTGCGAGTCCAACGGCATCTGCTCTCCAATAGGAAGGGTATTGCCGGATCAGCTCATTATCCATTTGTTGATAGCTGGAATCCGGCGCATTGGCGTGTTTCACGTAGACATTGTATCCCTCCGCATTACTCACGGGTGACCATTCTATATACGCCGTTTCATTCCAGCCCCCGCCGCCGATAATCGAAAGACCGGCAGCATGGACCGTTGTCTTATTCACCCATCCTCCCGCTATGAGAGCTAGCGCCAGAGAAAACAACAATACCATGCCGGTTACCTTTGCAACGCTGTTCTTCATTTCATCTCCTCCTTTTTTTATTCACTTGTACTTTGTAATCGCTTGCAATAAATTAGAGCTTTCTTATCAGCCTCCTCGCTTTATGGACCCTGTCTGTCAAACAATGTCCTTGTTTAAAATCAACAAATTTTGGAATTCCACCCACAGCTTATCAGCTGCGGAAACAGTTCCGAAACAATCATTTTGTTATAACCTGCGCATTCCGCGATATTCTGAGTTAATGATTATAGGTCGGGGAAATGACACTTTCTCTTGGACAACATCCATCCGGGATGGTCGTGAACGGCTGAAAGCTGCAGATACAAGGCGTAGATCGGGCTATATTTCAGGCTTAAACCGGACGCAAAAACGAAAAAGCGACCGGTTAAGGTCGCTTTGGGGAGATCTTCTAAAGATCTCTATGGGCTGGCTGCATCATCCCTTGAGTGGGGTGATCCTCTGGGTACTCGTAATATTGCGACTGAACGGGCGCATGGATTTGTGCTTCCATTGGCGGCACTGACGGCTGCTGATAGGGCTCATCCACGTACATGATTCTGCGCAGAATTTGCATAAGCCCATTCACGACGCGCAGCGCGACCCAGAACAGGACAAGCCCAACGCCTACGTACAACAGGTATTGCTGATTATAAGTCCAATCGATATGAAAATAACTGAACAAGCTATTCTCCAAAATATCAAGCTGCATTTCATTCATCAAAATGATATGCACGACCGGAAGAGCAATCAATCCGAGTCCCAGTGAAATCACCGTCACCATAATAACAAAGAATACGATGCCGGTAACAAATCTTAGTAATACGAGCAGCAGGTTTCGAATAAAGAGCGCTCCGTCAAAACCGCTCACCATTCGTTTCAACCAATTCTGCCCAGTTTCAGACTGGTGATTGTAGGTATACGATACAGTAGGATTAGGTAAACCCAAAATTTGCCTAATCATGCTTTGTTCAAAAATCACAATCCCATTCAACAGCTTAGCTACTCCAAAAAACAGCGGTATTCCGATAAATATCGGAGTCAAACCGATGGATAAGGTAAGTCCCGTTATCGCAACTGTAAAATAAATAATCCCTAACGGGAGAGATAGCAATAAATAGAGAATCGTTGCATAGGTTTTCGGATTAAAAAGCACCCAATTCACCTTGCCTGCCCGCGACATTGCAGTCGCTTCTGTTGCCTTCATATTCAAACACCCCTTATGGCTTCATAAGTCACGCTCCAAGTTTATAAATCCATTATATCCGCGTTATTTGGCTGACATAACCGTCTTAGGGGGTATCTGAACCTAGACCTTAGACTAGGAATGGGCCTGGCTCTGGTGAATTTATTGAAGCGAAGACACTATGACCAACTCGCCGAACGACATTTAAACACCGTATAGGCTATAGTGAAAAATCGGTAACGCCCTTCTTATAGGCATACTTCAGAGTATAGGTTTCTTCTTCTTTTCCATAGGGCATGGTAGCCATTTTTATGCGAGTATAATCAAGCCGACTCTCTTTTATCACTCTTTTTACCAAGGCTATACCCTGTTCTTCCTCCGTAACAACACAAAATATATTAAGCGCATACTTCTTCGGGTCGGACATGCATGTCCCCATATCAAAGCCGTCGACATGGCCCAAATCAGCATCCGCTAGAGATAATTCTAAATATTCCATTACTTTTTCTCTTAACCAGTGGTCGCGTTGGCTGCCTTTTGCACTTTTCAGAGGATACTGTATCACTAACCAGAATTTTTCGCTCATTCCAATTCACCAGCCAATCTTCAGTTAATGTGGACATTTCGGGTTATTATACCACAAATGGAAAAGTCACCAACCCTAACACACGGATTGATGACTTTTGTCATTGAACCTAGATTTAGCTAATATACTCTGCGGCAAGTAACGGGTGTAGGAACCGCATTTTATCACTCATCGCTCGTTAAAAAGTATATAGAATTTATCAATTAAAATTCCTTCGTGACCCCTAGTACTTTCCCTTGAATATTTTTTAAGGGAACAGGCCCAAAATGACGGCTATCCACACTTCTTTCCCAATTATCACCTAAGACAAATATATGTTCTTTAGGAATTTTAATTTTAACCATACTCTGATTAAAAAAATCATTTTCTTCCTGAGTTAATTTAAAGTTTGAGTCACTTTCTTTTTGTTTATCAATGTATTCCTGCTCAGTTAGACCGTATTTTGCTGCCACACCGTAAAAACCATCAAGTTTTTTGTCATTGACATAAACTACTCCCTTTTTTATTTCCACACTATCTCCCTCACTTGCGATAAGTCTAGAAATATAATGATCAGCTAATTTAAAATCAGGGTTATCTTTAAATCCCTCGAACTCTGGAGGTATAAAATAAACAATATCGCCCGGCTTCATGATCATACGGTCAATTTCCGAGTCAATTACTAACGCACCATCTTCAGTATAGTGATATTCTGATCGTTGCCGGCTCATATTGTCAATTTTATAGTCAACTGTTTTTAATACCTTCGGTTTTTCTGAATTGTTTATGCTCTCCATGGATGTCTTATCTGTAGAACATCCCGACATTAGAAAAATCAAAATAATACCAAGAATCCACTTTCTTCTCATCACAGCACCTCCTGTTGTAGTAATCCCGATCAAATTATAATATGCACTCACGCTTTATTTACAATTTTTATGATTAAAAATCAATAAATTACATGAATAATCTTCATATCATATTATTTAACGTTTCGGATTTCTTGTTAGTTATTGTTTTTTTTATTTTGTAGTTAATTTATAAAGGGGGGGATTTTGTAAGCTGGAAACTGTACTTATTAAACTTAGTTCCAATAATGGGAAGGCAAGATCCTAAACTTAAAAAAGACGAATAAATTATAGAATTATTCCCTAATTAGAAAGAATTTTTATTAATCGACTCTGGATAAAATTCATTTCCTCAATTAAAACAAGAACCTATATGGGAAAAACAAAAACCAACTTATGTTTGTCAAGCACCCGGGCTTGGATAATTTAAAGTTTGCTGGTATAGTTATTTACAGAACAGCAAAGAACCCCTCCGTTGTCGCGGAGAGTTGGCGGATAAATGTGGAATTACCTATGGTAAGGCTCACCTTTCTTTAGGATCGCATAGATGTGATGAAGTAGCTTGTTGGCGCAAGCAATCACCGCGGCCTTGTAAGGCTGCCTTCTTTCTTTTTCTTGTCGTAATAGTTTCAACTTGGAGCATTCACTTCGTCTGAGACTGAATTGTACGGATAAAAACAAGGCTCTCCTCAAACGCTTAGAGCCCCTCTTGGTAATTCGGTTGCTGGATGATGTAAATTTCTCTGAAACACCCCCGGATCCATTCCGGCATAGGCCACACCAGCTGCTTCGGGTTCTCAAACTGCTGAATGTCTCCAAGTTCCGCCACGAGCGTAGCTGCCAGCTTCTCCCCAACTCCTGAGATCGTTCGAAACAAGGAGTCGAGCATTAAATGAGATAACTGGTAACTCACCGTTATCCTACTTAGATCATTCCACCTCATAACACCAGAGAGCTTAGAAGCTCCCTAGGCTGCATCATCCCTTGAGTGGGGTGATCCGCTTACCTCCATACCTCGGAGTTCTCCTCAATCCAACCATCCCTTGCTACGTGCGATATCGATTGCCTCGATCCGTGTATTCGCCCCGAGCTTCCCAATCGCCTCTGACATATAGTTCCGTACCGTTCCATAGGATAGAAACAGCTGTGCTCCAATATCTTGAAGAACTAAGCCTTGGGCAGCCAACTTCATGACTTCACGCTCCCTGGGTGATAATGGACATGGATCATCCCATACCGCGAGCGACAATTCTGAATTGATGACACGTTTCCCATCATAGACCCGACGAATCGCATCAGCCAGTTCCTCGCTGCCCGTATCTTTAAGAAGATATCCATAAACTCCTGCCTGCATAGCCCGCTGGAAATATCCAGGACGCGCGAATGTCGTCAAGATGATGACACGAACAGCTGACTTATTTTTTTGAACCCATTCCGCAATATCTAACCCCGTTTTCAGTGGCATCTCAATATCCAGAACAGCTACATCGGGTTCATATTGCTGAATCATGGACATCACTTCTTCCCCATTTTCAGCTTGACCGACGACTTCAATATCATCTTCTAACGAGAGTAACGTTGCCAGTGCTCCCCTTAATAACTTTTGATCTTCTGCCAAAACAATACGAATCATCTAAGCACTACCTACCTTTTCATTTCGAATTACCCTAGGTATATGTAAGGTGACTTCAGTCCCCTTGCCTGGGGACGAAGACAGCGACATACGACCATCGATCATAACCAACCGCTGCCGTAAACCGGCGAGTCCATTACTGCTAGTATAGAATTGATCCACATCTGCCCCAATACCGTCATCACGTACAGATACACGAACTTCCCCTTCCTGAATGTCGAGAAGAACGTTGCAACTTGTTGCTCGGCTATGTCGAACCACATTCGTAATCGTCTCGCGAAAACACATCGCTAAAATCGTCTCCTGCAAGGGTGTTAACGGAAGCGGATTGTTCACTAAAGCTTCTTCCGTCCCTACATTAGAAGGTCTGGAATCTGAAATCGATTGATATTGAAATAAAAGCGGTATGCCCGCAGCTGAACATAACGATACAGCATGCTTATATTCGTCAGCGAGATATGTAACTTTCATCTCCGTAACCAATTCACGCATTTGTTTCAAGGCTGCGCGTGCCGTTTCTCGTATTTCACGTGCCTCTTCTATCGCTCTCTCGGCATTACGATTGACCAATTTCTCAACGACTTCCCCTTTTAGTGCGATTAATGACAGCGTATGGCCCAATGTATCATGGAGTTCACGTGCGATCCGCTGGCGCTCCTCCTGCTGTGCCATTCGTTCAGCCGTTTCTGCCCGCAGCCGCGCAGACTTCTGTTGGAACCTGGTCGAAGTTCGAATAATATACGGCAGAATACAGATGCCAAACATAGGCACCAGCCCTATCCATACTAGGCTGCCCATCCGATCCAAGTAAGGAACAGCGATAAATCCCATAGCTACAGTGAAAACGATCGTTATAGAGAGTAATATCGGCAGCTTTTGTTTGCTCAGCGGAGCAGCTATCATAAAACCTATAAACGTATACATAGGATGAAATACAGCTGCTAAAATTAAAAGTATACCCACCTGAACGATCAATATTGGCGTGGCCCACTTTGCATAAAAGTAAGATTGTCGAAACGATAGAACGAATATGCCTAACAGAACAAAGCCAAGCCACTGTATACTTGATGGCTCATAGAGTAAAAAGTACATGGGTATCATTAAATTTGTTAACAAAATATAAGGAGCGACTCCTTCCGATTTTGGAAAGAGACGCCACTTTTCTCTATTCAATTAGACCGCATCCCGTCGATTATATATATAGATTGATAGTAGCATAAAGAGGAGACCGCATCCTGTCAAAATTATGAAATCGATACTTGCTGGATTTTGTCCAGCGATCATATTCCATGCCCCATTGGCGTAACGGTGAGATGGAAGCCATTCCCCGACCGAGCCCATCCAACTTGGCAAAGTACTAAGCGGCATCCAAAGCCCCCCCACAATGGCAAGCCCCATCTGTAACACATTTCCGATGGCAACGGAAGTATTCGCGTTTTTAAGCGTTCCTAACAAGGCACCAAGCGCCAGAAAAGATATGCTCCCAATCCATAACCATAATCCGCATAAAATCCATTGCCCGGCTGTCAATTGTATATCATGAACAAGGCCAGCAGATAAAAATATAACAAAAATGACGATCAAGTGAACAGCCATTTGCGATACGATTTTGCTGCCAATCCAGACTGCAGGAGATAGTGGAGTTAGCTTCAACAAGCGTACCCACCCGTCTTGATGCTCGAACGATAGACGGATACCGAATTGAGATACGGCTGTACCAATCAAACTGAATGCAGTCATCGACATCAATGAAAAGACACCCCAAGTTGTCGATTGAATCGATTTATCTACCCCATTCATACTCGCAAATAAAAAGTAGAAAGCAAGGGGCATCGCAATGGAGAAGAGTAAGAAAAATGGACTGCGGATAATTCGTATACTTTCTGCTTTGGTCTGGGCAACAAACATATGTAACATGGCTATTTTCCTCCTAAAAATGTTTATTATCGTATAATCGTTTGTTTATTTGAGCCTGTAAGACTTCGGAATGTATCTTCTAAACTGGCAGATTGTATATCAATATCGGAAATTCCCCATTCAGACTGCATCAGTTTAAGTAACAATACATCGGTCTCTTGAGCATGCAGACGAATTCGCTCGCCGTTGCACTCTGCCTTTTCTACACCAGGTAATGTGAGCCATTCCTGCTGGGCTGGCGCGTTCGCCGCTCGAAATGAAACGGTTCTAAGCGCTGTTTGAGCCTTTAAACCTTCTGGAGTCCCTTCGGCAACAACCTGTCCACTGGCGATGACTGCGATGTGATCTGCGACAGCATCAGCTTCATCTAAATGATGTGTAGTCAAAAGCACCGTACGTCCGTCATTTGCCAGCGCTTGGATGGTGTCCCAAAAGCGGCCACGAGCCTCGATATCCATTCCGACGGTTGGTTCATCCAGCAGGAGAAGCTCTGGATTTCCCGCCAAGCTTTGGGCGAAGGCTAATCTACGACGTTGTCCTCCAGACAGCGAGGATGCGCGTCGTTTCTGATCCGCGTGGAGACCCGAAATGTCTAACAATCGCTCTAGCGACATCGGATTACGATAATAACTGCGGAACAATTGAAGCACTTCTTTCACCGTAAGTCCATCTGCTGCTTTAACATCCTGCAAAAGCGCTCCGACGCGCTGCCGCAATTCTTTTGTGCCTGACGGCATCCCTAAGACCCTGACTTCTCCTGATGTTGGCTTGGTCATTCCGAGTATCATGGAAATGGTTGTTGTCTTGCCTGCCCCATTCGGTCCGAGCAATGCTGTTATTTGGCCTTTCTCAAATGATAGATTCATATGATCAACGGCACAGTAATCGCCGAATTTCTTCACTAGATTTATACATTCAATCGCCTTTGTCATTTTGTCCTAACCTCCGCTTATTTCTTCTTTCGTTACTTGATGTCCTCATTATATTGAAAAAGCGCGAGATTCAATTAGTGTGGGTTGTCACAAGCCGGTTATGACAAATGTCAGAAAAAAGAAAGCAAAAAAAGAAGGACCTCTAGGCCCTTCTTCAGCATAACTGCATTTGACACTCTTTGAGTGAGGTGTCCTGCTTTGCAAACTTATAGCTAAGGATTTTACACTTTTAATCGAACACAGAAAAATCCACAACCTCTGAAGTGACCCCATGAATGATTCAACGGACAATGCGGGTGTACAGGCTATCAGGTGTTCGGAAGGCGCGACATTAGTAGCTACAGTTTCTGGTTCAACGCCATTTGGGAAGATGGATAAGGGCATTAAACTAGGCACTCTAAATTCGGAAACACCTAATTGTCCGCCAGCGTCGAAAATTGCCTGTTTTGGGGATCGGAGCGACAGACTATTTCACAAAACCCCTTAGACATATGTACGCACATTAACATCGACTGCGTTTAGACTAATTTAAAAAAGTATCAAACTTTTTCTATTCAATGGTGTTTATCTATATAGCAGCAACATTCACACCCATGGAAATGAAGATTTATATAATCCAATTTGAAGGTTGAAAATCATTTTCAAGGCTTAGTCACTTCAATTTCGTCATCATCGTTAAGATCTGGTGAACTGTAGAAAAAATACATCTTCCCATCAATTTTCGCTGTTAAATTAGGTACCTGTTCTTTATTTTTTATTCGAATGCTGAATGAGTTTTCATCTCCTAATATAACAACACCACCCCAAACTGGAATGTGCTCTAAATGGTTATCTTTGTACGTTGGATAGGAAGCTTTAATGATTTCTATGTCTGAAGACTCTATTTTTTGCTGATAAGCGTGATTATATAGGGACCATAAGTTCCAACCTTTTTTCTGAAGAGTAATAATCCCTTTAATTTTACCGTTCTTTTCATATAAGTAATGGTGAAATTGATAGTCCTCTTTTGATATTAACATAACTTCTTTGCTCGATATTCCATTTTTCCAAAGTATCCCTTCGGGAGTAAATGTTCTAAAGAAATATACAGCTAATAATACTAAAACTACAGTAATTGACACGAAAGTAATAATCATTTTTTTTTTATACCTTTTCATAGTTTGCGAAGCACCTCCAGTAATGAAATCTGCTATAAGATTCTCCTATTATATATAAGTATCCTTATTTTATCAATAAATATAAATTATCCTTGTATTTCCATTATTAACCTGTTATATTCAAATCAAAAATAGTGGAGGTGCCGCATGAATAAAAAGAAACTTTTAACCATGATGCTTGCTGTAACAACCGCCATGTCTTGTTTTTCTGGCATGGCATCAGCTTCTAGCCAAGATCTAAAAGCCCCAGCATTTGATAAGGATCATCAACTTAAGATTGAATCATTAATTGATGATCTTATCTCTGTTAGGTTAGAAAAATCAACAATTAATCCTGCAAATTTAATAACTGATACTGCTTCTACACCTATACAAGCTTTAGACGACAAGGAAGAAGAGTTAATTAATTTACTTGAGGCTGAAGGAGTTCGACCTATAACAGAAGAGGAACGCACTATTCTAAATAAATCTACATATTTAAGTGCGGAAAATGGAAACCATGTTACAGCTGGCCCACCCACATGGGGACCATACCCATATGTTGACATGCTTACTTACGGTGAAAAAACTATTACTGTAAATGGTAGAAGCCATACAATTTGGGTGAATTATGCTGTTCCGAAAAATGGAGGTGGCGCTCCGTTAGTTAAACATTACGATTCAATAAAATTAATGAAACAACCTTTCGAGTTCGCCAAAGCAAGAGAAAAAGTTATTGACGTATTGATTCAAAGAGCGGCTGGAAAGTCCAAACTCTTTGAAGCATCATTTCACGAATTTTGGTGGCCTGCAATCCAAGGGTATACTAGTTTTGATACTCACGACGCTTTAATATCCTATGCTGTAAAAATGAAGTATGTTTGGGTTAAAAATGGATCAACATGGCAATTAAAGGCTTCTTCTAATAATGTACAAACGAATGAAAGACACTCCGAGAGAGGCTACCTTAATGGCAGACTTACTGAAAGCTCTAAACTTGAAACAAAAAATGTTTGGGGAGAATTGTACGATCAAATTGAAACTTTAGCAGTTTCAGAAGGTAACACTTACTTAAAGGATCCAGTTAGAGCTATTATTTACCGAGATTATGATAAAAAAGAAGTATTAAGTGTTTTTCCACACTACGCGGGTGGTCCGCTTGATCTTGCTCCATAATTTTTTGATAAAAAATAAAAAATAAGAGAAGACTTGAAGGCTGTCGAGACTTACTCGACAGCTATTCTTATGCAGATTGCCGGCTTTTTATATAGAGAATATAGAAGTTGGAAGCTAAATTTATTGATTATTTTTATCGTAATATCGCCATAATTCGCGCCGTAACTGAATTTTTTCGAGAATTTACTCTTTTAAAATTTACTAGAAAGTGCTATCACAAAAGAAATGGCTAAAAAATAAGCCATTGTTTCAAGCGGCTCAGGATTGGCAATCCTTCAGTTGCTCCATCCGTACCACAATACGTTGAACAAGCGCTAAACAATGACTTTGCATGTTTATTCCCATCTTGATCCGGAACGGGCAATGCTAAACGAATAAACACCAAAATAATGTTAAACCTCTGATTACTCGTGATGGTACGGAAGATCAGGGCTTTTCTAGTTATGAATATTTTCAATTTTAATAACTAGGAGATTCTTGTGTTCTTCTTTATTTACAACGCATTTATCCAGCTTTAAAATAAAATCACTAAGATTTCTCTTTGTATTTTCTTTGCCATCATTAATCCGGTAAAGATGGTGAATAGCTGGCTACAGCTAATAAAAAATCGGATTGAAACAGGAGGGCTATAAAGCATACGCGCTACACGTATGCTTTATAGCCTTCTTTTTTATGTCCAAATTTTAGGAGGAAATAGAGATGAGCAGCTTGGAGACAGTATTTGAAAAAAGACGTATTGAGGATGCTACAAGTTTATAGTGATGACCGGTTGATCTTATGCCTTCCCAATGTAAACCGAATTACTGCATTGGAGAGCCGTATCGATTCAGAACAACTCGACACGATTGAGGAGAAGTATATTTCATCAGGGGAAAGGAGCTGTATTGCCGAAACTCTTAACTCTTACTCGTTACATCTGATAGTCAGGGCATATGACATCGTTGACGAGCACTACATCCAGATTTATTTCAACATTCATGCTTCTGGATGCTAGAGAGGGAGGGATATAGAAACAATGGAGACATATGAACGAGTCGAAAACACTACTAAGGTTGGTATCCAGAACCGCCTAAAAGACTATAATACGGTCATCTTGGACATGTGGGATTACTTCGAGTCTGCGGGATTCACATTTCATGGAGTCATTCGGGACTGGACCGGCGTTTTTCATAACGGAGCCTACTACGCAGTCCACCATTTCGTAAAGGATCGTCCGGATCAGGATTGCATTGCTCCCGACAGTGGTTACTCATGGATGAGGGGAGTCGAACATTAAAAGGTAAACCTGCAACTAATAAGTTGAATCGGTGATGTTTAGCTCTATTTAAGTCATTCCACCTAATACAACATAGAGTTTAACAGCTCCCTAATCCTCTGTTCTTCCCCGCTCTCGTTTGTACGGAACCTTGTTAATTCCATTCCAAATTTCTTGAAAATCTCTTCTTTTTTCTCATCTCGCTTTAGTTGTTCAGGATTGTTCTCATGAAAGGCAAATCCATCGACTTCGATCGCCATCGCTAGCGATCTGTCCAGTTTATGATAAATCACAAAATCAACAGAAGAACGATTTCTGACGAATCTGCGCTCTTCCTCATTTAACCGTTCCAGGTCGGTAAACAAATTCATTAGTAAAACCTGATTCCCTAGTTCAAAATCCTTGAACATAGGCTCCTGTAGTATCTGGTCGAGCAAGGCGTGCATAATATTCTCGCTCCGATGCCTTGATTTATTAAAGAAACGTACGCGTTCTCGAAATTCCTGCAGATGATCAGAGTATTCCTTGTATAACAAGTCAAATATAGAATGAATCTGGCTCTCCACGACGTTGTTGTCCAGCGTACTATATTCCATATATCGCATGAGATCTCCCACTTCATTCCCATACTTGCGAAACGCAGACTGATCGGTCACCAGAATAAACCTCTCCTGCGCACGGGACACAGCCACATTAATCATGCAAGGATCATTAACAAATTTCATCCCCATGCCTCCTGCTCTCGTTCGGTCGAGCACGGTAGACATGATCATAACTGACTTCTCACGTCCCTGATATTTATGGATCGTGTCGCTCTCAATATCAGTAGTGAATTGCTGGGTCGCTTTCTCCACCTGCTTACGGTAAGGCGTCACAAAGCCGATATCCGCATGACCTGCTGCCGCTTCGAGGTACCCCAACAGAATCTCCTGTTCAATGACATCAAGTTCCCTGACATTGAACTTTCCTTTTTTGCCATGGGTCACTTCCCTCATGTGATTGCCCGGTGACGTCTTGTAGACGAATAAAGGAGACTCGGAAATCCCCGGATCGGTAAAAGCAATCAATTCGCCGTCGTAATATTTTCTATTGCAGAATTCAATAATTTGGGGATGACAGCGGTAATGCTCTCTTAACATCACTTTCGGAACGGAGTTTCCGTATAAAGCCAACATAGACGACAACAAATTATGCTCGATATAACTGTAAGCTTCATCCATGTCAGGAGCCGCCTGGCTCTGGATCTTCTGTACAATCTCCTTCCCCACGATATGCGGCAGTTGCTTGGTATCGCCCACAATAATAGCCTGTTTGCAGCAGGACAAAGCCAGCACCCCTGTCAGCAGATCAACCTGTGAGGATTCGTCAATGATGCAATAATCAAACAAGTAATTTGCAGGGACACAATTCCGCAAAGAATGCGTTGTACTAAGCACAATCGGATAATGCTCGATAAACGTTTTAAACTTGTTGCTGTGAGTATATGTCTTCTCATTGCAGTCCACAGCCGGACGGTTATGGTATTTCTCATGTAATCGGTGCCGGAATAGCGTTTCGGAGAACTGCTGGTGCTGATCCATTAAGGCTCGATAGTCCTGGGACTCTAATTCTTTCTCAAGCTCCTGTATACGATCTGATAGCTCCTCAACTTTTAACGTGTAAAATTCACGCTGAACATTCAGGATGACATCCAGCCCCTGCTCCTTCAATCGTTTGAAATCCGTAAAACCATGCCTGAAGAACAACTTGAATTGGTATAGGAGCTTATATTTCCTTTTCATCTCTACAGCCAGGAAACTGTCTTTCATAAACTCAAGAATCCGCTTTGGTGTCTGCCGGTAAAATGACAACTTCTCTATAGGCGGAACATCCTGCCTAGCATAATAATGCTCAAAATGCTCCTGTTCAAGCAAATAGGCCGACAGCTTCTGCATAAGCTGTGCCTTCTCCCGATCCAGTTCCATCAAGCGGTGAATACGTTGATCCAAATCTTGTAGTTTGGCGTTTAATTCGTCCTCTGGCACGTCACTTGACCATTTCGACACATCCCAATTTGGTAAATTGGCAAAAAACTTTTTCTTGTTCTCTTGGTTACCCAAACTAGCTACAAAAAAGTGGTACCCTTGGCGTTCCATCTTTTCTTGCACATTCAGGACTGCTGCGTTGTTACCGGAAACAACGGCTACCTTTTTCCCCTGCATAATCGCCAGATTCGCAAGGATGTTTAAGATCGTCTGGGTTTTACCGGTGCCCGGAGGACCTTCGATAATACTGATGGTGCTTTTTAAAGCCTGTTCAAGCGCGGTCCTTTGACTCAAATTGTACCTGAACGGGAAAATCGGTTTGCTTGTAACCGGGATATCACTTTTTATAGGTTTTTTCAGAAGATAATGACTCAAAACACTATCCGGATCTACATAATGTAGTTTTGCAAATTGCTTGGCCAAAAAAGCTTCCTTGTTCTCCTGTTCATCCTCACTCTTCGCATATTTTGAAATCGTGCGCCAATAGTCCAGAATTTGACGCCCTTCAGCGTTTTGGGTACTACTACTTCTAACTTGAATACGCCCACTATCGTATGTACGAATACTCCCATTTTTGAAACACACCCGAATCTTTGGACCGAAATCTAGCACCCGCACTACATTATAAAAGGGATACCCATCATGAAAAACAGCCATATCCTCCGCTATATCCTGAACGGTCGGCGTTAGTAACTGTATATCACTCGACTTATATGTATATGCCTCCGGATAACCTTTATATACAACCCTTACTATTGGAGGATCTTTTTCGTATGATGATACATCCTGTGTTTTGTCATCACCTTTAACAATCATCATAAATTTCTCTTGGTCCATAGCAGCCTCTCTGTATCTGTAATCGATGTTATATACAGAGTCTTCTATGAATTAGGGATATATTCCTGCCGTGTGAAGGATTATTAGAGCGAAGATACCTTATCTAAGGCGATTAGTGTGAAATTCCTTTGTAAGGGCATGGGAGGTAAGGGCTGATAGTCAATGTTTTATGGTATAAAAAAGACACGATTCGTGTCTTTACGGCTGTTCTATGATTGTTCTAACTAAATATGCTCTTCAGAGTACACCTCGATGATCATCATCGCTCCCAGCCTGAATCCATCAGTAAAAGAAGCCGCCATTTCCAGCCCTTGAACTTGCCGACATAAATCTAATAGGTCCTCGAGCTCTCGAAACTCATCTTCTGAAAGCCTCTTCTTCCAGGCATCCATGGACTCGGATATTTGCCGGCTCAATTGGCGATACTGAGGGTCGTTAGAAACAGTCTTCTCTACAGGATTCAACTGTCCGTAATATAGGGATTCCAGTAAGCTTGGCATGGGATTCTCCTTCCTTTGTGCTTAAAACTTTTGAATGTTACGGTTAGCGTAACATAGGTTTATATACTATGTGGTACGCTTATGCGTATATTTAGAATGTCTAATAGAGAACATATTACGTGAACATAAACCCGCTAGGACAGTTGATTGACAACGTCTTATATTATTTGATATATGGCAGATCGGAGTTGTTAAGGATAAGAAAAAAGACACCTAATATGATGTCTTTAAACTGATATATATTTATATGGAAGCAGTGAAATAGAACTCTGTCCGAAGAGTTTTTTAAGGGTCTAGTCACAGTTTTGATGCTACTTAGGAATACCACATTAAACTAATTGTTTTTAATAGTCTGATTACTAGACTTGCGAGGAAAAATACCAGTATACGGAATATCAGTTAGGTCAAAACACTCTGTATTAGATCAGAAAGTACCATAACTGGAATTTTATACACTATTAACTTGAGAATCAAATAACTTGTGTAAGCATTTTATAAGTGAATCTTGTCTTGTCACAGATATAGCTGAAATATTAGCACCAATGCTTCTCGCCCGAGCAACCAGGTTCCTAACATAATCCTCAATTGATTTGTTCTCTTGATCTATAATCTCTTCTACTCTTGCCAAGAAATGATTAGCTCGATTCCCCTTATGTAAATAATAATATTCTGACTTGTTTAATTTCAAGACCAAAAACTCAATAATACCTTTTCTTGCTCCATTATTTATTAGATCATCGAACTGACCTTCTGACAATTTAAAAGTAGGGTGTATAAGAAATACTCTAAAATCATTCTCTGTTATAAAATGATCTAGTGAATAAGAAACTTGCTTACAAAAAGCAAACACATGTTGAGAAAAAAAACTTTCTTCTAGAAGTTGAGGTGTTTGAAGCAGTTCGTGTATAACATCAATCTTCCAATCCCAACCGTGTCGATATTCCACATGATTAAGATCAGAACGATAAAAGTCAAACAGGTAATAATTCCCTTCCGAAAAAATAAACATAATTTTGAGAAACTTTGCATATGGAATATAATTGTCGGTTAAGCACCTATTTAAGATTTGCTCAGTCAGCTTGTCTATTCTGACATTTTGAGCAATCCAGTTAATCAGTTCAGGTTCAATTCTATAACCAATATCGCTATCTTTAATCTTATTACACACAAATTCTACGACATGGTAATCCGTAATACGATCATCGTCCCAACTGCGTTCAATAATCTGACGGAAATAGAGAACTTCATTCTTCCACTTCCAAAAAGGTCCCGGGTATAACATATGATGAAAAATAAATGCCACCCTATATTTATAGCTTAATTTCCTTAGTAAAACGAGAATGAATTTTTTGTTATTTTCATCACATTCAAGCCTAAGTATATAGTTATAAATAGTACTACTTATATATTCAATATAATCTTCTTCCTGATCCGTGATCTCTCTTCTCGTATGCGAATCGAATACTCTCCAAAACTCAGAATAGTTATCTTTGTGTAGCTCATCCAGGTAATCTTTATAGTACTCTAATAGTGTGTATATGTAATTCGTATAGCTCTCAACAAAGCTTTTTTCTTTATCTGCAAGCTTCGACAAACTGTACTTATTTATTTCCAAAATGTAATTATAACCTTTTGTGTTTTTTATATTTTTATGGATATTCTCAATATCTTCATAAGAAGATATTCGATTCTTTATGGCTAAGGGTAATTGAAAATACGTACATTCCTTATTATTAGGAGTATAAAGCCAATTGTTGTGAGTCGAATACAGATTGATTATTTCAGTCAATATTAATCTATTCTTCTTATCATTGGAGTCTATGAGTATTATATAAATAATATTGTGGGTCTGAGTATAAATTTTCAGCAAATCATCCAAGCTTAATTCAATATTATCCTCCTCTATTTTTTGAAATAACTCTGTAAACGTTCTGTACAAATAGACTGGCATACGGTTATATTTATTTGAATGTTGATCAAGTACTTTTAATAGTGGTCTCCATTTAAGTTTTGTTCCTACAATATTTGCAACTGAATCTAATACATGCATTATCATCTCTCTGTTTTCATCTCTACCTAGATGGTGTAACTCTTTTAAAAGTTTTTTTAAAAAGTAATTGTTATGCTTTTTATATGAGTAAGCAAAGGCTTTTTGATATTCCTCAGCAACAACTTTTTCAATGTCCAAATGCAGTCCTGATCTACGATTTTCTTGAATATTTTGCAATATTGTTATACCATATAAGCTCTTTATGAACAAATAGACGTATAAAATTAAGATCATAACTACACATACATTCCATAATGCTAAATAAAAATCACTGAACATTCCTGCATATTCCCATTTAATTATTATCGTTTCATTTAGAACTGGATAAACAATTGAATAGATCAATACAATTCTAAAGTAAAATGAATTAAAAATGCTAAACTTAAGACGTCTAATTAAGGGTCCCTGAATTATACTCCTCCCCCAATACCTATCATTAGCACTATGTTGAGCATGGCTAATAGTAAATTGTATAAATGCGAATAATATTCCGTATAACGTCAATATTGCAATTACAAGAGTTAAATAATTTTCAGGGTTCCCTAATTTGATTATCAACAACTTTTGTTGAAATGCTGTAATCGAAGCTAAAAAAATAATCGGACATATTATTTTTATAATAGCTTTCGGAATGTGCGCACCTATGAAAACCTTTGAAAAATTAGTATATGTTGATTTGGATACAATATTAAGCATAAAGCAGGCTATAGTAATTAGAGTAATTATTTTAACGTTCTCCAAAAATATAATTAGCACTATTCATTCAACCTCTCTTATGACAACTTACTAGATATCGCAAGCCAAGGCTATAATTCTTTGTGTTTACTCAGTAAATCCCAAAAATCCATGCGTAAAAATACCAAACATAAACATTCGAAAAAGAAAGACACCATCAAAGTGTCTTTCTTTTTCTGATGCTACATATGGCAATGAGGGGAGTCGAACTGTTGTCCGAAGATACCCAAGCTTCTACGGGTGTAGTGACAGATTTGATGTCACCCTAGAGATTCCCCGCTACCGGGATTCCCGTCAGGTCAGCCTGATTGTCTTCTTCAGCCAGCCCTAGGCGGAGACTAGACAGCGTATTCACTAAAGTTGAGCCTTCATCCCGGTAAATGGGCGATACAGAGCGAGAGCACTCTCACAGGTTATTAAGCTGCAAAAGTGTAGATAGATTGTTGTTTGCCGTTTAAGTAGCCTTCAACGTTAATGAAAGTGGACGACTCTCTGCTACCTGGTCGCTACTTTCTTTCTCCCCCTTCAAGGGGTAGTGGTGCTACAGTCTGATTAGCACTATGAAGACACAGTGTCGGCATAAAGGTAACCGTCAATTTATTATGAGTAATGACAATTTTTTTCGACTTATCATCCTCATCCCTTGTTATAGTTCTTCAGATCACCCTTAGCATCTGTAGAGTCGGGTACTTCTATTACATGTTTCAGTCTGGTCTCTCTTATTGCCTTAGATCGAACCTTCAGTCCAATAGTTGACTCAACAATCTTCTCCGTAATTTTTTCTTTACTATCACTTTTATTAATATAAATATCCAAAGCTACTGCCAATCGAATTAAGTCATTTTTCAATATGTTAGTCTGTGAGAGGTACTTCATAGCTTCATCTCTAGAATTCATTTGATTCAGCGCTACAACCAACTCATCTGTGGCCGAATGTTTAGTATTAATATCTTGGCTGTTTTTTTGTTGCTTTGCATGATCATTTCCTATGTAGATTAATTTGCCTCTACCATGCAATAATTCTTCATATTCAACTTCACTCATTTCAGAAAGAACGTTAGTAATTGCCTTTAAAAACCCAACTAACTCCTTTTTACTGCTCATTGGGAAAATCACCCTTTTCCATTTAAATACCGACCCTACCTTTTACTTCTGCTGCTAATTGTTCTAGTTCATTACGGACATTTTGATAGGTTTCGGCGTTTACATCTTCAAGAACTACTGGCACTCCCGATTGTGGTGCATCAGCATAAATAGTTTTATTCTCCCTAATAATTGTTTCCAATAAAGGTATATTTAGACGCTCTACCTGTGAAATAAATTGTTGTTGTGCACGATATGGAACACCATAACGGATTCCCACCATGGTAAATATTACACCTTCAAACTTAGGGGCAATAGAGGAGAACTCATTCTTAACTTCATCATACTGCCTCTTCGTATTGTACTCATCAACAAGTTCGTTAACATTCTTGCTTAATTGTTCAATACCAATAGTAGATAAATAATCAGGTTTAGCGGGAACCAGCAAGTAATCACTTGTTACAATTGCTGTCTTCGTGACAACATTGAAATTTGGAGGACAATCTATTATTACGCAATCATACTCAAGCGTCTCTAGTTGCTTTAATCCTTCTTTTAACCGAGAATGAACTTTGAGGAAATTCTTTCTATTCGTTCGTTCACTCGCCCCCCATAACTTGGCACTGAGTTCTAAGTCAACATTAATTAACCCTAAATGTGAAGAAATTAAATCTATACTGCCATTAGCCTTCATTTGTCTTAGTCTATTATTAACTCGGGATGGACTAATAATTAAGTCTTGAAGATTTAAGTCTTGATCATTATCAATAAAAGCATCAAACCACTTCTTTATTGTTTTGTCTTGATAGGACTGCTCCCATTCATCTACCTTCAAAAATGAAAATGTCAAGTTTGTTTGTGGGTCTAGATCTATTAACAATACTTTTAACCCTTTAAAAGCAAGTTCTGCAGCTAGGTTAGAAGTAATGGTCGTTTTACCTACCCCACCCTTATAATTGATAACCGATATAACTGTTGTCATCTTAGGAAAACACTCCTCTTAGTAACTTTGATTCATTCCCTAAGAACTATATATTCGACAACCAAGTTCAAACACCTTCATATTTTTGAAACTTTAGCCACCCTGCCTTAAGAACTAAGTATGTCATTACAATGCACTTGAGACTTAAGTGGACATTCTAAAAAACACAAGCCACTACAGTCAAACTTAATAGTAGCCCCTAATTGTTAACCTCTAATCATTAATTCATTAATCGATCTTTATTGCTCGGTCATTGATGAACCTTCAGTATAAAAAAGGTACCATTATTATTAGGGCACCTTTGTGATTCAGTATTTAACTGGTGATGTCTCTAGATCTTGATTCTATCTTGTCCTTAATGCTAACGATGTTACCCGTATAAGCAATTTCTGTCTTCAGATAGCCTTCCTCAAGGCCTAATAATTCTTCAACTTCTTCCCGCAATAAACTTAATCCATAATGATGGGATAATTTTTGCATAATGCCTTCGCCACTGATGTAATCATTTTCTATTAAAAGCTCAACGGCTTGCTTCATTGAAACAGGATCTCTCAGATCTTTCAAATCATCTAATGGCTCTTTTGTTCTCCAGCCTTTGTGACTTATAGAACGCTGCATATACTGATATGTTCCATCATTAATGACTCCTAACTTGTAGGCTCGCATCACCATTGCTCCAATTGATACACCCCACTTCTTCTTAAGCAACTTATAATAGTTCAAGTCATTTGGATGAATGGAGACATCTCTCAAAAAACTTTCTCTGGGTAGTAAAAATGCAGCAGCAAAATCATTCGCCTCTTGTTCGATTTGCTTAAACTCCTCTTTACTTAAGTCTTCTATGTTTAAAAACGGATCGTGCAAAACTTTATGACCTAATTCATGAGCAACGTCAAACTGACGTCTGTAGAAAGAACGCTTGTCATTGCCTAAAACTATGGAGTAATAAGACTTCCCATTTATCTCATGTTGAGAACTAAAAGCATCAATCATCTTATTCTCCAGCTTCAATGAAGAAATCACGAAACCTTTGGTTTCAAGCAAGTAAATGATATCCTTAATGGGTGTATCACCGAGCGACCAAGCTGTTCTGACTTGAAGAGTAATGTCTTCAATACTTTCAATATCCCGATCAGAGAAGTCTGGGACATCAAGTTCAGGAAAATCTACATACTCCTCAAGTAAAGCTCGAATTATGGTTAAGTACTTAACTCGATCATACTGCATCTCTCTTTCCTTCTTTCCTGTAGTCAGCAAAGAACGAAAATATGTGCTTCCCGTTTTAACTTCAACAGGAGTTTCATAAAAGTAATCTCTTGGAAACTTCAATATATTTGTTATCTGTAATAATGAATCTAGATTGGGAACAGCCTTGTTATTTTCGTACTTAGAAATCATCTGTTTACTAACACCAAGTTCGGTTGCTAGATCAGTAATAGTAAGTCCACGGTATATTCTTCCCTCTCTTAATCTTGTCCCATTAAATTGTCGTTGCAACATCACAATTCCTCCCTATATTGAGGGATATTACCTTGTTCCCTCCTCTTTTTCCCTTTCATTATGAAGCTTTTTCTTAGCGATCTCTTCTTTTCGCTTCTTAAGTGCAGGTTTAATTTTAGGTATAATATCCGTACTCTCCACAACTTCCTCATTCAAAACAGTCACATCACTATAATCATCTTTAGAAACATATGTCGTCCAATCTACCTTATCGATTAATTCAAAATATCGATTAAATAGACGAGCCTCCACACTAACCATTTTTTTATCAATTTCTTGGCCAACTACGAAGATAACCTGCTTGACTAGAGGATATTCTTCTCCCAAGATCTTCTGGACTTCTAACAATCTTTTATTCTCATACTCTTCAGTCAGGGAATCGAATAGTACCATTTGTTGGCTGGCAAATTCCAAAGGACCCCGGTTCAGTGATACAAACGCATGAAAATAGTGTATGTTCTTTTTCCCAAAATTTTTAATTACAACATCTAAGTTCTTATCCTTTGAAAACACGTATAAACTTCCAGTGTCTAAATCCAGAATACAGATAAAGTTCCATATTCCTCTGCTCCTTGTAAGTACAACCAATTCATTCTGAAGAGCTATATCTTTAATACGGCCAAACCGTTTGTCCCAAGAACCGCCATGTCTAAAGTTATCAGTGCCCATTCCATGTTCCTTCTTAATATCGTTTAAGACACTCTCCGTTTCTTGAGTAAAAGATTTGACCAAAAGTTCCGCTAGTGTATCACCCAACCCTAATTTACTCAACATTTTTATTACACCCCCAAATCATTATTTCCGTTTTTTTTAATATCATACTACATATATCAATAAAAAGTAAACCTGTAACCTCTTTTTTTAATAACCTAACTTCTCATACCTTCGTGATTAGCTTCATCTATAATCAAATAGAAAAGACGCTCCAAGAACAACAATGCTTGAACCAAAAGATATATTGTAATTGTATTAATTCCTTAAAACAATAAACTATTTTATGCTTCAACATGTGATATGTCTTACCTTATTAATTTTTGAAGACAACTAGTATAAACAATCTGTAGATTTCTTTTTCAAAATGTCTTTTGTCTACAATTAGTCTACAAATCCAGTCTAAGAAATGTGAAAAACCCGCTCAATGAGCGGGTTATATGTATGGAGGCGAGGGGAGTCGAACCCCTGTCCGAAGATAACGACAACACAAGCTTCTACGGGTGTAGTGACAGATTTGATGTCACCCTAGAGACTCCCTGTCACCGGATTCCCTTCAGGTCAGCCTGATTGTCTTCTTCAGCTAGCCCCAGGCGGAGACTAGACAGCGTATCCCACTAAAGTTGAGCCCTCATCCCGGTACATGGGCGATACAGAGCGAGAGCACGCTCACAGGTTATTAAGCTGCGAAAGCGTAGTTGTTTTGTTGTTTGCCGTTTAATTGGCTTTAGCGTTGATGAAGTGGACGCGTCCCCACTACCCGCTACTCATGCCCGAACTATCCCCGTCGAATCCAAAAACGCCCCCTTAAGTTGGAGAAATGCCGGTGCTTCGCACCTTGGCGTTCCTGCCAAAAAGGGCTATCGGATTAAATCAAAGAATGTATTCAGTCATAGCAGTCGATCTATTGCGCATTCTTTCCCTCCAAGAAAGGAATACGCAGGCTGTATGCTGATTGTCAAAGATCTTATTGATCTCTCTTACATCACTTAGTATATCACATTCGACATCAAAATGATATATACAATGCAGGTAACACAGCTAAAAGCTGCCATCCCAAAACGTTCATTACACATGATGCCGATTTCTTAATCGACATGTCACGGATAACCGTAATTACCTTGCAATCTTCTGCTTCTCGCGCAGTGCACGCTGGATATCGCGTTGTGCGTCCTTCTTGGCGGCATCGGCGCGCTTATCGTACTGACGCTTACCTTTACCGAGGCCCAGCAACAACTTCGCATAGCCGTTACGGATGTAGATCTTCAGCGGTACGATCGCGTAGCCTTCCTGCTTGGACAGGCCCAGCAGCTTGCGGATCTGCTCCTTGTGCAGCAGCAGCTTCCGTGTACGCGTAGGGTCCGTCGGATTGTTGCGGTTCCCTTGCTCGAACGGGCTGATATGCATATTATGGATATGAATTTCGCCATTCCTGATGGTTGCGAATGCATCTCCGATGTTGGCACGGCCGTTCCGTATGGATTTGATCTCCGTTCCGGTCAGCACCATCCCGGCTTCATACGTATCCTCGATGAAATAATCATGGGAAGCTTTTTTGTTCTGGGCCAGAACCTTCCCGTCACTTTTCTTACCCATGGTCTCACCCCTTGTCATCAACAATGATAATGGAAAAAGGACTTCCGGCAGACCGCCAACATGCAATCTCACCAGAAGTCCATTGTATCAAACGTCAGCCTCCAAAAGCAAGGCGGGGCAAGCGACTCCCTCGATGGATCAAGAGAGGATTCTTACTTTTTCTTCTTGCGGACAAAAGCGGCCGTGCCGTTTCCGCCCTTGCTCTTCCGTTTGCGGCCACCCCCGCCGGAGTTGCCTCCAGCGTTACCGCCGCCCGGCGTTGGACCTTCGCCGATGAAAATGCCGCTGCCCGACGTCTTCTTCCGTCGGCCCTTCCCGCCAGCGCCGCCGGAGCGCGCGTTGCGGTCAAAGCCAAGAGCGCCGCCGCTGGCGGAGCTGTAGCCGCCTTTGCCGGAGCCAAAGGCGAAGCTCGCCGGCTGCTGCTCGCCAGCCCCGGCTGCGGCCTCGCCGCCGCGCTTGCCGCGGCCGCCCTGGCCGCCGGCGCTGTCATTGCGGCGCCCGCCTGGCGCGCCGCCTTCAGCCGCGCCGCGTTTACCGCCGCGGCCCTTGCCCCCGCGGCCTCCGCCGTCGCGGGCACCGAACCCGCGGCCGCCATTGCCGCCGCGGTCGCCTTCGCCGCGCCCTTGGCGGCGCGGCTTCATGTCCACCATCTCAAAATCGATGGTGTGCTCATCCATGTTCACGTTCGCCACGCGAACCTTCACATCGTCGCCGATGCGGTATACCTTCGACGTACGCTCCCCGATGAGAGCCATATGGCCTTCATCGAAATGGTAATAATCGTCGGTCATCGCGCTGAGACGGATCAAGCCTTCAACGGTGTTCTCCAGCTCGATGAACATGCCGAAGCTGGTGACGCTGCTGATAATGCCTTCGAATTCTTCGCCGACCTTATCCAGCATGAACTCGGCCTTCTTGAGCGCTTCCGTATCGCGTTCCGCATCCACGGCTACGCGCTCGCGTTCCGAGGATTGCTGCGCAATGTCGGCCATCCGGCCGGCCAGCTGCTCATGACGGCTCTCATTCAGCGACCCGCCGTTCTCCAGCACTTCCCGGATGACCCGGTGAATGACCAGATCGGGATACCGCCGAATCGGGGACGTGAAGTGAGAATAGTATTCCGCGGCAAGGCCGAAGTGACCCGTGCTCTCCGCATCGTATTTCGCCTGCTTCATCGAACGGAGCATCATCGTGCTGAGGACGGTCTGCTCCTTCGTGCCCTGAATGTCGTCCAGCAGGCTCTGCAGCGCCCGCGGATGGATCGCGTTGCCACGCCCTTTGACGTGATAGCCGAAATTGGCCGCGAAGGCCATGAAGTTCTGCAGCTTCTCCTGATCCGGATCCTCGTGGATCCGATAAATGAAGGGAACCTTCATCCAGTGGAAATGCTCCGCCACCGTTTCGTTGGCCGCGAGCATGAACTCCTCGATGATCTGCTCCGCGATGGAGCGTTCTCTTTTGACGATATCCACCGGTTTGCCGTTTTCGTCCACGATGACCTTCGACTCCACGAAGTCAAAATCCACCGCGCCCCGGCGCATCCGGCGGTTCCGCAGCTTCAGGGCCAGCTCGCGCATCAAGCGGAAATCCTCCACGAGATCGCCGTAGCGCTCAATCAGCTCCGGATCCTCATCCACCAGAATTTTGCGCACATTGTTGTACGTCATCCGTTCTTTCGTGCGGATTACACTGGTGAAGATGTCGTGCTTCACGACCTTCATCTGCTCATTGAATTCCATCTCGCAGGACATCGTCAGACGATCCACCTGCGGATTCAAGCTGCATATCCCGTTGGACAAGCGATGAGGAAGCATCGGAATGACCCGATCCACCAAATACACGCTGCAGCCGCGATTATACGCTTCCTTATCCAGCTCGGACCGATCGCGCACGTAATAGCTGACGTCGGCAATATGAACGCCCAGACGGTAATTCCCGTTTGGCAGACGCTCCACGTTCACCGCATCATCCAGGTCCTTGGCATCTTCGCCGTCAATCGTCACGATGTTCAGACCGCGCAGATCGCGGCGGCCCTGCTGCACGATCTCTTCTTCCGTAATCGCATCGGGCGCTGCGTCCGCTTCGGCCAGCACTTCCTCCGGAAAGCCTTCCGGCAGCTGATGCTTGCGGATAATGGACAGGATGTCGACGCCCGGATCATCCTTATGCCCCAGAATCTCCACGATTTCGCCTTCTGCCGCAGCTCTTCCTTCCGGATAGCTCACCAGCTTCACAACGACCTTCACGCCGTCAACGGCACCATTGATTGCATGCTTCGGAATAAAAATATCCCGGTTAATCCGTTTGTCGTCCGGCAGCACGAAGCCATAGGCTTCATGGTTCTGGAACACGCCCACCACCTGGGTAACGGCGCGCGTCACGATGCGGACCACTTCACCTTCCATTTTGCCGCCGTCGCTGCTTTTGGAGCTGATCCGAACCAGCACGGTATCTCCATTCATCGCACTCTTCAGGTCATTGGCATGAATGTACACGTCCGGATGCTCGCGGTCATCGGGAATCAGAAAAGCAAAACCCTTCGCGTGGGCCTGCAGCCGTCCGCGCAGCAAAGACATCCGTTCCGGCACGCCATAGCGCTCGGTGCTCGTCAGAATGATTTTTCCGGATTGCTCAAGTTCATTCAGCAGCTTCAGGAACTCCCTGAATTCATGGGCATCCTCAATCGCAAAATGCTGCTCCAGCTCCTGGTACGTCATCGGTTTGTATGCAGTTTCCCGCATAAAGTTCAGTAATGTTTCTTCAGTTATCATGTTATCACCTCGGGAACCTGCAATTTCATCGTTCCTCTATCCATTCTTTACCTTTATATACTCATACCCTAGTATACACGAATTTAATCCCCGGTATCCTTCCGAACACCGCCCTTACCTATGTAATCCGAAATTCAGGCAATAAAAAACCCCCGCTCTTCCAAGACTGAAAAAGCGAGGGTGACGCAATTGTTATTTCAACATGGCAACAACGATGGCCAAAATCATAAATCCTGCTGCAAGACCTACCGTTGTACGCTGCAGTACGAGATCCATACCGCGAGCCTTCGTTTTACCAAAAAGATGTTCCGCACCGCCGGAGATGGCACCGGCAAGACCTGCGCTTTTCCCTTTTTGGAGAAGAACGACAGTAATCAACCCGATGGAGAAAATAACGAGCAATACTTCAAAAAATACAACCATGACTTCCACCTCCTACGTATGTAAACATCTAAATTTATGATCTTAAGAGACATTCTAGATTCTACATGAAAAACAGCATTCTTATTGTACCACAGCTTTAGTGGCCTGACAAGAAGTGCGGAGAACAATCCCGACAGAAAATCTGCTCGGCCAGCCGGTTGAAAGTCGCCTAACATCGTCGATTGGCGGCATGGACTGACGCTTCATATCCGGCCACACTTTGATTCGCTCGCCAAAAAATAAATGGCCTGCCCCCTGCTGAGATGACAGACCATCCGTTTCTTGGCAGCAGAAAGCTGCATTATTTCACTCGGAACGACCCTGTGCTGATCGCGACTAGCTCGCCCTTATCGTTCGTTATCCTGCATTCCGTCGTGACCGAACGGTGCGTCTGATGCACGATGGTAGCCGTAACCGTAAGGACCCCGGCTCTGGCCGGCATGACAAAATGAACGTTCAGATTGCTTGTCACCGTCGATTCGCCGGGACGCTCCAGCATGACGGCAATGCCCATGGCGTTATCCATCAGTGAGGAGAGTACGCCGCCATGCACGATGCCCATCATATTCATATGATGAGGCTGCGCATCCAGCGTGACAACAACCGCCTCCGAGCTGGCTGACGCTAGCTTGCAGCCGAGATATCCCCAGAAGGTGGGCTCTGCCGCTTTGGTCATGGCCTCGATGTACGCTTCCCGGTCGAATTCCGGCTGCTCGGCCTTCGCGTCCGGGTTGACATTGGTATGATTCATCAGGCCGCCTCCTTTTTACTTCTGACATCGTTAGATACTGTATCCATTCCAGCGGGAGAACATGAATCGTTGGCGTACCTGCACGGCTGTTCTTTCGCTTCAGCCCGTTCTGCCTTCCTCTTCCTCCTCCAGCAGCTTGCGGCGCAGCACCTTGCCTACCATCGTCTTCGGCAGCGAATCGCGGAACACGTACTCGCGCGGCACTTTATAGGCTGCCAGCTGGCTGCGGCAAAATTTCTCCAGGCCCGAAGGGTCCGGAGACGCCCCATCCTTCAGCACAATATACGCTCTTACGGTTTCGCCGCGATAATCGTCCTTCGTTCCGACCACGACGGCTTCCTTCACGGACGGATGCTCATACAGCACTTCCTCGATCTCCCGAGGATAAATATTGAAACCGCTTGCAATGATCATGTCTTTCTTGCGGTCGATGATCGTAAAATACCCCTCTTCGTCCATCGTGGCCATGTCGCCCGTGAACAGCCAGCCGTTGCGCAACGTGTCGAACGTGTCCTCCGGCCGGTTCCAGTACCCCATCATCACCTGCGGACCCTTCACGATCAGCTCGCCAGGCTCGCCGACCGGCATTTCTTCACCAGTGTCGGGATCGACCACCTTGGCATCCGTATCCGGAACCGGGACGCCGATGGTGCCAATCTTCCGCCTTCCCCATATCGGATTCACATGGGTAACCGGGGACGCTTCGGTCAGTCCGTAGCCTTCGATCAGCCGCCCTTTGGTCAGCTCCTCGAACTTATCCTGCACCTCGACCGGAAGCCCGGCAGAGCCGCTGACGCAGGCATTGATCGAAGAGAGGTCGTAGTCCCTGATCTTGGGATGATTAATCAATGCGATATACATGGTCGGGGCGCCCGGGAAGAGCGTCGGCTTCATTTTTTTGATCAGGTTCAGGATCATCGTCACTTCGAATTTCGGTACCAATATCAGCATGCCCGCACGATAGATCGCCTGGTTCAGCAGCACGGTCAGACCGAACACGTGAAAGCACGGCAGAACGGCTAAATACCGCTCCTTCCCGTCCTCCACCTGAAAGCACCAGTTCGCGGACTGCACGGTGTTGGCGATCAGATTCATATGCGTCAGCATGACGCCTTTGGGAACGCCGGTCGTGCCGCCTGTATACTGGAGCAGGGCCAAATCCTTCTCCGCTTTCACGGATTCGCAGACGGGATCATTCGGCGCGCCCGCAAGCAGCTTTTTGAAGGCATGGACGCGGCTTCCATAGTCGACGACCGGAAGAGGGCCTTCCTTCTTGGCTTTGATCGGGTAGAGAAGATTCTTGGGGAACGGCAGATAATCCGCCACGGACGTGACGATCATATGCTCCAGTTCCGTCTCCTCGATGACTTTTTCAACGCGGGATACGAACATATCCATCGTAATGATGATCTTGGCACCGGAATCCTTCATCTGATGCGCAATTTCCCGCTCCATATAGAGCGGGTTGGTCATGACGGCCACGGCTCCGGCCAGCAGCACGCCATAATAGGAGATAACGACCTGCGGGCAGTTGGGCAGCATGATCGCTACCCGGTCGCCCTTCTTGATCCCTTTGCTGCGGAGCGCGTTCGCCATCCGGTAGGACGCATCCAGCAGACTTCTGTAATTGATCGTCTTTCCCATGAAATACAGGGCCGGACGATTCGGAAACTTCTGCGCCGACGTTACGAGAAATAATGCCAAATTCTGTTTCGGATAATCAAAAGCGGGGGCTACTTCGGGCGGATAAAACGGCAGCCAAGGCTTTGTATCCATACAAAACCAACCCTTTCCTAAGGAATGCTCCTTCTTTCCTACTCCAAGAAAAATCTCTCTCTTTTTGCGGTTACTTACGCATCGTATTGGCGTTGACGCTTAGTTACACCGTGTACCGCTCGTTCTTGACCACGCGGGCTGCGATGCTGCGCTTAAGGGCCACCGTATCGACCGGCGTGCAGCGCGTCAGCTTCTTAAGCACCGACAGCTGCATCCGCAGCATGTCGCCGGTTTCCACCGAAGCCAGCGTCTCTTTCGCGAGCGCTTCAATGCGCTGGAACGCCTCGTAAGCAAACACCTGCGTCATCTCGATCATGCTCGCTGCTTTCTCCTCCGAGGTGCGTTCGATTTGCTTGCGGGTGCGCAGCAATGCGCTTTCGAGGGCATAAATATCAATCATCATATCCGCCAGGTTGGACAAGGCCTCCTGCTCCTTCTCCAGCTTCGTGCCGAACTTCTGAACGGCCAGACCGCCGGCGAGGAGGAAAATCTTCTTGCTCATGTCCAGGAAATGCGCCTCCTGTTCCAGCGTTCCTTCAAAGGTTTGGCCCGGTACCAGCTGGAGCAGCTCCCCTTGCAGGCCTTGCGCTTTTTGCAGGAGCGCGATTTCGCCTTTCATCGCCTTCTTCACGAGCGTGCCCGGAATGAGGAGCCGGTTGATCTCGTTCGTGCCTTCGAAGATGCGGTTGATGCGGGAGTCCCGATAGATGCGTTCCACTTTATACTCTTGGATGTACCCATAGCCCCCGTGAATCTGCACCGCCTCGTCTGCCACGTTATCCAGTCCTTCGGAACAGAACACCTTGTTGATCGAGCATTCGATGGCATAGTCGGAGATCGCGGCCGCCGAGTGGATGCCTGCATCTTCGCTGTTGTAATCGATGTCCTGCATCGCTTCGTCCAGCAATCCTGCCGTACGGTACACCATGCTCTCCATCACGAAAGCGGTGATGTTCATCTCGGCGAGCTTTTTGCGCATGAGCGGAAACTGCGAGATCGGCGTATCGAACTGTTTGCGGGTGTTAGCATATTTCGCGCTCAGCTCGATCGATTCCTTCGCTGCACCGACGGTGCCCGCTGCCAATTTGTACCTGCCGATGTTCAGGATGTTGAAGGCGATCCGGTGGCCCTTGCCGATCTCGCCAAGCAGGTTCTCCTTCGGTACCTTCACGTCTTCGAAGAAGAGCGGACGCGTCGACGAGCCCTTGATGCCCATTTTCTTCTCCTCCGGTCCGAGCGTGAAGCCCTCCATCTCCTTCTCGACAATGAACGCGGTAAAATGCTCCCCGTCAATCTTGGCGTAGACGATAAAGATATCCGCAAATCCAGCGTTAGTTATATATAGCTTCGATCCGTTCAAAATATAATACTCCCCGTCGTCGGAGAGGCGTGCCGTCGTTTTGGCGCCCAGCGCATCCGAGCCGGAGGTCGGCTCCGTCAAGCAATAAGCCGCGATTTTCGCGCCGGTCGAGAGATCCGGCAGGTACTTCTGCTTCTGCTCGGTCGTGCCGAAGAACACGATCGGCAGCGTACCGATACCCACATGAGCCCCGAAGGAAAGCGCAAAAGACGATCCCTTCGCCAAGTTTTCGTTAATAATCGTGGAGCTGACTTTATCCAATCCGATTCCGCCGAACGGCTCCGGCACATCGGCTCCGAGCAGGCCCAGCTCGCCTGCTTTGCGAAGCAGGTCTACCGTCATCTCGTAATTCAGCTTCTCCAGCTCTTCATCGTGCGGCACCACTTCGCCGTCGATAAAATCGCGCACCGTCTCGCCGATCATGCGATGCTCTTCCGTAAAATCCTCCGGTGTCAGGATCCGCTGCACGTCCGGATTGTCGATGACAAAGCTGCCGCCTTTGATTTTCGGTTCTTTGGTTTGGTTATCGCTCATGATTGGTTTCCCCTTTCGGAATTGGAATAAGGTGGAGTGCAATGAAATGCCTTGGTGTTGCTGTGTGGTATCTTTTTCTGGGTTGAGCATAGATGGTGTATGTGTTACTGCGGCGCAATATTGGCGCTCCGCGTGCGGATTGTACTTCCGATCGCTGTTGAGTTTGGATTTCCAGGAATGGATCTATCAATAGTAGAAATCCAAACTCAAAGGCGACCGCTGCCGCTTCTCCAGTACAATTCCGCCCTCTCCGCTGGGCTGGCGCAGACTAGTTAATCCCCTAAGTTCAAACGCCTGCGACCGGTTATCCATGCACTCCCCTGTGGTTGGAGTGAGTGGTGCCGTGTCCGGTCGTGTACGGAGCGGACACGGGTACATCGTGCGCACTGCTCCCCGTGCGCACGATGCGTGGTCCGGGGCATACTTGGATTGGTCATCGACCCTGGTGATCTTGGCGGGCCACATTTCCCTCCTCGGGACTTGTTCCAGCTCTCCCCCAGTCAAGAAGGAGGCTACTTCCCTGGGCCTGACAACTGACAGGATTGGTTTTTATTTCAATAACGAACGAGTTACGACTCCTTCGGAAGAGGCAATTACGCCCCGGCTGCGTGCACCTCGAACACTCCCGCTGCGCCCATTCCGCCACCGATGCACATGCTCACGACGCCGTAGCCGCCGCCGCGGCGGGCGAGCTCGGAGACGAGGCTGACGGTCAGCTTGGCGCCGGTGCAGCCGAGCGGATGGCCGAGTGCAATGGCGCCGCCGTTGACGTTGACCTTGCTCTCGTCGATCCCCAGCGCGCGGATGATGTGGAGGCATTGCGAAGCGAACGCTTCGTTAATCTCGAACACATCCACTTGATCCAGCTCGATGCCCGCCATGCGCAGCGCCTTCGGGATCGCTTCGACGGGGCCGACGCCCATAATCTCCGGCTCCACGCCGGCCAGAGCAAACGATTTGAAGGTAGCCAGCGGGGTAAGGCCCAGCTCCTCGGCTTTCTCGCGGCTCATGACGGCTACCGCCGCCGCGCCGTCGCTCGTCTGCGACGCGTTGCCCGCGGTAACCGAGCCGCCGAGGGCAAAGGCCGGCTTCAGTCTGGCCAGCACTTCCGGTGTCGTGTCCGGCCGAACTCCTTCATCCGTATCGATGGCTAAGGTTTTGCTGAGCACTTTGCCCTGCTCATCGGCGGCAGCCAGCGTTACGTTCACCGGTACGATCTCGTCCCGGAACTTGCCTTCGGAGATAGCGGCTGCGGCCTTGCGGTGGCTGCTGGCCGCGAAGGCATCCTGCGCCTCGCGGGTGATGCCGAAGCGGCGTGCTACCTCCTCCGCCGTATGGCCCATGCCGATGTAAACCTCCGACATCTCTTCGACGATCGTCGGATGCGGTGCCGGCTTGAAGCCGGTCATCGGCACATGGCTCATGCTCTCGACGCCGCCGGCGACGATGACCTCGGCATGGCCGAGCATAATGCGTTCCGCAGCAAAAGCGATCGCCTGAAGTCCGGACGAACAGAAGCGATTGACGGTCAAGGCCGGCACCGTGACCGGATAACCCGCATACAAGGAAATAATCCGCGCAACGTTAAGGCCCTGCTCGCCTTCCGGCATCGCGCAGCCGAGGATAATGTCCTCGACGTCCTCCTTTTTCAGGCCCGGCGCACGCTCAATGACGGCTTCCAGTACGGCTTTGCCGAGATCCTCTACGCGCGTCTGGGCAAAACTGCCCTTCTTCGCCTTCCCCACCGGGGTGCGAGCAAGGGATACTATGACTGCTTCTCTCATGCCATTCACCTCATCAACTAGAAATGGTTGGATCCAATACCGATATGATTGCTGGCCGTTCATCGGCCTTGAAATGAGTACGTAACGGGTGGAACTGATTAAAGAGGCGCCATCACCCAAACATCCAGCAGTGCGGACAGTTTGCCGCATGTACCGTATGCACGTTTGATTTGGCAAATCGCACGTTGCGGATGATAGCTGATCTGTTAGCTGTGAAGCTTTAAGGACTATACCAACATTATCGTTCGTATGTCCTGATTGCTTTTCAAGATGCCGAAGGCAAGGAGAGACCGGAAGGCAAGACGCTCAAAATTGCCAAGGAAGTACAGTCCAAGCTGAATCGCCTTAATTCCGCAGCGGCTTGCCTTTTGCCAGCATATGCTGCATGCGCTGCTGGGTCTTGGCCTCCCCGAGCAGGCTGAGGAATGCTTCTCGCTCCAGGTCGAGCAGATGCTGCTCGCTCACGACCGTTCCCGCAGGGACGTCGCCGCCCGTCAGGATATGCGCCAGCTTCTTCGCGATCAACAGATCGTGATCGCTGATATAGCCGCTTCGCTTCATGTCGATCGCGCCCATTTGGAGCACGGCCCGGCCATCGCGGCCGACAACGCGGGCTTTGCCCGGCTGCGGCGGGACATAACCCGCCCGGTCCATCGCTAACACGGCCTGCTTCGCTTCATGGATCCGGTAATCCTGATTCATGACCACCGTATCCCCGCTGCGTCCATACCCCATGCGGATGGCTTCATGTCCGCTGGTCGATGCCTTGGCCATCGCCACCATCTCGAAGATTTTGTTGATCTCCGGCTGGAGGTCGCTGTCCTTGTCGGGATGGCGGTTGCTGGTCATCAGCGCCAGCTCCTTGCAGCCGCCGCCTGCCGGTATCAGACCTACCCCCGTCTCCACCAGGCCGAAATAGGTCTCCGCCGAGAAGATGATCCGGTCCGCCGGCAGACACGCCTCCACGCCGCCGCCCAGCGTCATCCGGTGAGGCGCGGCCACAACCGGCTTCTCCAACCCCTTCAGCTTCATCATGCTGCCCTGGAACAGACGGATGATGTCATCCACCTCATCCCAGTCGCCGCTCTGCGCTTCCATCAGCATGAGCATCAGGTTGGCGCCGACGCAGAAGTTCCGGCCTTCGTTCGCCAGCACCAGTCCGCGGTAATTGGCCCTGACCTCTTCCACGCTCTGCTGAATCATGACCAGAATATCGGCGCCGATCGCGTTGTTCGGCGAAGTGAATTCAAGGCACGCAACGCCATCCCCAATATCGATCAGATTCGCCCCCGTATTCGAGCGGATGATCCGGTTTTGCGATTTGAGCGCTTGCAGCGAGATCAGCTCAGGCTGAACCTCAACGCCTTTATACTCGCCTTTGAAATAATGGAACACCTCGCCGTCCTTCTCTTGATAGAAGGACTTGTTGCCTGCGGCAACCCACTCCTTCACCCACGCCGGGACGGTCACGCCCTCTGCTTCCATGCGCTGCACGGATTCCGGCAGTCCGATCAGATCCCAGGTCTCGAAGGGACCGAGCTCCCAGTTGAAGCCCCATTTCATCGCGTTGTCGATGTCCTGGATGGAATCGGCGATCTCTCCCAGCTTGCCGGCCGCATAGACGAGCACTTGCTTCAATACATTCCAGGCCAGCTCCGAGTAACGATCCTGCGTTCCCAGGAAAGCCTTGATCTTCCGCTTGGCTCCCTTTACCGCTTTGGCGGCTTCGATGGAAGCGGAGCTCACTTTGGCGCTCGGATTGTACTCCATCGTGGACAGATTGAGCGATAGGATTTTGCTGCCTTGATCGCCTTTTACTTTTTTATAGAAGCCCTGGCCGCCCTTTTCCCCGGTCCAGCCGCGAGCGACAAGCTCATTCATGACGTCAGGCACCGTGAACACGTCTTTCTCCTCGCCGTCCGGTACGGAGTCGTACACGTTTCTGGCCACATGGACAAACGTATCGATTCCTACCAGATCCAGCGTGCGGAAGGTGGCGCTCTTTGGACGTCCCAGAACGGGACCCGTGGCCGCATCTACTTCCTCCACGGTATAGCTGTTTTTCACCATCTCCTGCAGCGTGACCAGAAGTCCGTAGGTGCCGATCCGGTTCGAGATGAAATTCGGCGTGTCCTTCGCAAGCACAACCCCTTTCCCAAGGCGCTTCGTGCAAAATTCAACCATGAACTTCGTAATGTCCGGATCGGTATCAAAGCCCGGAATAATCTCCAGCAGCTTCATATGACGCGGCGGATTGAAGAAATGCGTCCCCAGGAAGTGGCTGCGGAATTCCTCGCTGCAGTCTTCGACCATCGCATTGACGGAAATGCCCGAGGTGTTCGTGCTGACGATCGATCCTTCCTTACGCACGCCTTCAATCTGCTTGAAAATGCTCTTTTTGATTTCCAGGCGTTCCGTAACCACCTCGATGATCCAGTCCACATCCTTCAGCAGGCTTAGATGGTCCTCGGTGTTTCCCGGCGTGATCCGGCCCGCAAAATCAGCGCTGTAGAGCGGAGCGGTGCTTGATTTAGGCAGAGCCGCAATCGCTTTGGCGGCAAGCCTGTTTCGTACCTTCGGATGATCCAGCGTCAGGCCGGCCTTCTCCTCCTCGGCGGTCAAAGAATTCGGAACGATGTCGAGCAGCAGGCAGGGAATGCCTGCGTTGGCAAGATGGGCGGCGATCCCCGATCCCATGACGCCTGAGCCGATCACGGCGGCTTTAGTGATGTTTCGACTTGCGACCCCGGAACCGCTGACGGCTTCTTTGGTAATGGTATTACTCATTGCACAACGACCTCCTGTTCATGGATTTCGGATAGACCGAATACGGATAACTCCAGAATTTCCGCAATATCTCGCGTTTTCACGCTTTCTTCCACTTCCTTCAGCTTCGTGCCGTCCTCCAGCATCGTCAGGCAGAACGGACAGGCGGAGCTGATCATCGTCGGAGATACGGCCAGCGCCTGCTCGGTACGCGCCAGGTTCACGCGCTTGCCTGCGTCCTCCTCCATCCACATCTGACCGCCGCCGGCGCCGCAGCACATCCCGTTCTCGCGATTCCGCTCCATCTCCAGCAGCTCGACGCCGGGAATGGCGCGAAGCACGCTGCGCGGCTGATCGTATACGTCGTTATACCGTCCCAGGTAGCAGGAGTCATGATAGGTGATTTTCTCCTGAACCTGATACTTGGGCTTAAGACGCCCTTCCTTCACCAGTTGATCCAGCAGCTCCGTATGGTGGACGACCTCAGCCTCCAGTCCAAATTCCGGATATTCGTTCTTGAAAATATTGAAGGTATGCGGGCAAGCCGTGACGATTCGTTTCACATCGTATTTCTGAAACGTCTCGATGTTCTCCATGCACAGCTGCTGGAACAGAAATTCATTGCCCATCCGGCGCGGAGTGTCGCCCGAGTTCTTCTCCTCGTTTCCGAGAATGGCGAAGTTGACGCCCGCTTCATTCATGAGCCGGACGAAGGCCCGGGTGATCTTGCGGCTGCGATTGTCGTAGGAACCCATGGAACCGACGAAGAACAGAATGTCGAAGTCCGGATTTTCCTTCACGGTCGGGATCTTCAGATCCAATGTCCCTTCCGGGTCGACCTCCTTCACCCACTTGCTCCGGTCCGCGCGGCTGATTCCCCAAGGGTTGCCTTGTCGTTCGATGTTTTGCATGGCTCGCTGGCCTTCCTGCGGCACGCTGCCCTCCATCAGAACGAGATGTCGCCGGAGATCCACGATTTTGTCGACATGCTCATTTGCGACCGGACACTGATCCTCGCAGTTGCGGCAGGTCGTGCACGCCCAAATCTCTTCCTCGGTCATGACGCCGCCGATCAATTGAATATCCTTCGGGTCTACGCCCTCGACTTGGTGCCAGGAACGCTTCTGCACATCCATCGTCGGTCCGATGTCGGTGATGCCCTCGCCCTTCCAGCCGACAAGCGCCAAATCCGTTGCGCCCATGGAGTGGACGCCCGGCGACCCAAACACGGAGGCAGGCATCCACGCCGATTTGGAGGTGAGCGCGGCACCTTTTTCCGTGAGATGATCCCTCAGCTTCACGATCATGTGCATCGGCGACAGCAGCTTGCCCGTGTTCGAGGCCGGGCACACGTTGGTGCATCGTCCGCATTCAACGCAGGCATAGAAATCCAGCATCTGCTTTTGCGTGAAGTCCTCGATTTTGCCTACCCCGAACTCCTCGGCTTCTTCATCCTCCAAGTCAAGCTTGCTGAGCTTGCCCGGGGGATCCGTGCGACGAACCAGAATGTTGATCGGCGCCGTAATGAGGTGAAAATGCTTCGATTGCGGCACATAAATAAGGAAAGACAGCAGAATCAACAGGTGAAGCCACCAGAATACGTAATAACACACCGTTACAGCCACCGGCGGCATCCAGGCAAACGCGGCCGCGATACTCGAGGAGATCGGTGCCATGGCCGACCACGCCAGACTTTCCACGAGCCGTTCAAAGGCCATCGTCATCAGCACCGAAGCCATCAGCGTGGTGATGAAAAACACGACAATGCTTGGCTTCCAGCCTCGCTTGAGCCGTTTCAGCTTCTCGCCATAGCGGCGATATGCCGCATAACCGATGGCCAGCAGAATCAGCGCAACCGTAATCTCCTGCATGAGGATGAAGCCCGCATGGCCCGGAATCGGCAAGCTGTGACCCGACAGCCCTTTCCAGATGATATCGAGCGCCCCGAACTGCAAAATGATAAATCCGTAAAACACGATAAAGTGCATGATGCCGCTCTTGCGGTCCTTAAACAGCTTGCTCTGTCCGAACACCTGGATGGCGAACTGGCTCAGGCGCTCCCTCAGATCCTTCTTCAGATTCGCCGGCTTGCCCAAACGGATATACAGGTAACGGCGATACACCACGGTGGCGAACATGTACACTGCCCAGCCCGTGATCAAGACAAAGAGCAGCGCGTTGATTAATGTTGGAATCATCCCTCTCAGCCCCTTGCGTTAAAAGATCCTTCTTCCACACCCTTCATTTCGTCTCTGCAGCGTCCAATTCTACAGCTCCTGTCACTCCTTCCAAAACCGGCTCGTCATTGTGCCAAGATTGGGACAATATATGAAGCGCTTTCATTATAGAGACAAAAATAAGACCTCCACATCGTGCCGTGCCGACCACTCTAAACCGAACATCATGACTGCTAGCTGCATCTCTTCATCTGTACAACGCTACATCCGTATTTGTGTACTTGCCTTTCGGATACCCAGCTATTCGTTTCTTCCGGTTAAACTGCCGTCTATTGCTCTGATATGAACGCCTTATTCTGCTGCTCTTCCAGGTCTGCTTCATCCATTTTACGCGTCATCGATAACCCATCGTTGACAATGACATGAACGTATTTTATGATGGATACAAGAAATGAATGAGTATTCATTCATAATTTTAACTGTATTCTAACACCGGGGTGAGCATATGACAAGTAAAAAAAATGAAAAATACCACCTGATCCTCCAGGGCGCCCTGAAAGTTTTTGCCGAAAACGGCTATCACCGGTCCCAGGTATCCAAGATCGCCAAGGCTGCCGGCGTGGCCGACGGCACCATCTATCTGTACTTTAAGAGGAAGGAGGATATCCTGATCCGCCTGTTCCAAGAAAAGCTTGGGGAGCTGGTCGGCAAATTCCACGAAAGCGTGGAAGGAACCACGGACGCCGTGGAAGCGCTACGGACGGTGTGCAGCATCCATTTCTCGGAGCTGGAGAGCAATCCCGAACTTGCATATGTCACGCAGATTGAGCTGCGGCAGAGCGATTTGGAGCTGCGCAAGGAAATCGGCAGCGCGCTCAAGCCATATATCGTACTGATCGAGAATATCCTGGAACAGGGCATCCAAGAACAGAAATTCCGTTCCGATCTGAACGTCAAGCTGGTCCGCAACCTGATTTTTGGCGCGATGGACGAAGCGGTAACCTCTTGGCTGATCTCCGGCCGTAAATATTCGTTGTCCGATCAAGCGGATGAGACGCTAAGCTTTTTTCTGAGCGGTGTTTCCGGCGGACAATAAGTCCTGCTGATATTCATATTGAAGGGAGAGTTTAACCGATGAAGATTGTGGTATTGCTTAAACAGACCTTTGACACGGAGGAAAAAATCACGATTGAGAACGGATCGATTGCCGAGGATGGGGTGAAATTCGTCATCAATCCGTATGACGAATATGCGGTAGAGGAAGCCGTGAAGCTTCGGGATGACCACGGCGGCAGCGTGACGCTCCTGTCCGTCGGACCCGATCGCACGGCAGAAGCCCTCCGGACCGCCCTTGCGATGGGGGCGGACGATGCGGTGCTGATCTCCGACGAACGGATTCCGGACGATGAATATGCGGTATCAAAGGTGCTGCATGCGTATTTGTCCAAGGAAAGCCCGGATCTGATCCTCGGCGGGAACTTCTCCGTGGACCGCGGTTCGGGCCAAGTGGCCATCCGCCTGGCACAGCTTCTCGGCATTTCGCACACCGGCTCCATTACCAAGCTTACGCTGAACGGGACCACCGCTGAAGTGCACCGGGATGCGGAAGGCGATCTGGAAGTGCTTGAAGTCCAGCTGCCGGCCATCTTCACCGCACAGCAGGGATTGAACGAACCCCGTTATCCGTCGCTGCCGGGCATCATGAAGGCCAAGAAGAAGCCTTTCCAGACGCTGACCCTGGATGATCTCGGGTTATCCGAACCCGACATTCAGCCGGCAACGAAGCAAAGCGAGCTGTCCTTGCCGCCGGAGCGAAGCGCCGGGCGCATTCTGAAGGGGGAGCCTGCCGAAGTGGCGCATGAGCTGGTATCCTTGCTGCGAACGCAGTCGAAAGTGATTTAATAAAAGGACAAATTGAACCTGCGAATTCCTTCGATTCTCATCGTTGAATGCGGTTACATGACAGCGGCAGCGCCCCTGCCATCGTGCCTTATGTATTCTGATTGTATGGTTTACGGGATGTCCGTCATGCACGCTTTTCGCTTAATGCGTCTTGGAAATCGGGGCAGCAGCGATTGTAGGAATGACCCGCATTCGCTTTGGACGCTCAGGCTGGCCGACATCGTATAACTCTCTTTACTTTCAACCCCAAATGGATCTTAGGAGGTTATGATATGAGCAAAACGATATTAGTGTATGCCGAGAACCGGGATGGGAAGCTGCGTCAGGTTGCTCTCGAGACGCTTGGCGCTGCCCGTTTAATTGCGGAAGATGGCGACAGCATCCGTATTCTGGTTGCGGGCTCCAACATTACGGAGGCCGTATCGGCCCTGAACGGCTATGGTGCCGATACCATCTATACCGTCGAGCATGAGGATCTGGAGAGCTATAATCCCGAAGCTTATATGGCCGCCATCGAAGCGGTAATCCGTCAGGCACAGCCCGATGCCGTCCTCTTCGGACATACGGCCATCGGCCGCGACTTGGCACCGCTGGTGGCCGCTTCCTTGAATGCCGGACAGATTTCCGACGTCACCGCCATTGACAACGAAGGCGGAGAAGCGGTATTCACGCGTCCGCTCTATGCGGGTAAAGCCTTTGAGAAACGCGTCTTTCAGAACGGACCGTGGGTGGTCACGGTTCGACCGAACAATATTCCCGCCGCGGAAGCCATCGAAGGCGCCAGCGCCGGCATTGAGGACATCGCTTACCCGGCTCCTTCCCTGCGCTCCGTGATAAAGGACGTTGTCCGCAAAACCACGGGAAAAATCGACCTATCGGAAGCCAAAATCGTCATCTCCGGCGGGCGCGGCGTGAAGAGCGCGGACGGCTTTAAGCCGCTGGAGGAGCTCGCCGACCTGCTCGGCGGGGCGGTCGGCGCATCGCGCGGCGCCTGCGATGCCGGCTACTGCGATTACGCGCTCCAGATCGGGCAGACCGGCAAAGTCGTCACGCCCGAGATCTATATTGCCTGCGGCATCAGCGGCGCGATCCAGCATTTGGCGGGTATGAGCCAATCCCGGGTCATCATTGCCATCAATAAGGACCCGGAGGCGCCCATCTTTAAAGTTGCCGATTACGGCATCGTCGGCGATCTGTTCGATGTCGTCCCGCTGCTGACGCAGGAATTCCGCAAGGTGTTGGTATCCTAGGATTTCATAACGATTTATCATATTCAAAAAAAGGCTGCTCCAAAAGGTCTGGGAACCTGGAGCAGCCTTTTACTTCATAAGTTTTGCGCCTGCAGCATCCTTCGCCTATAAAGCATTCCGAAGGACTACCACAACTGAATGGGAACAGGCACTAGCCTGTCCCCTTTAAGAACCAAACCGTTTCAACAGCTTCTGCCGATGCGCCGTAAACGCTTCTTCCAGCGAAATATCATAGAGATCCGCCAGAAGCGAGATGTTGCCGAGCACGTCGCCGATCTCCTCGACCAGATCCTGCTTGAGCCGTTCCCTCGACTGAACCTCCTCATCGGGGCGGTCCCTGCCGATCTCATAAGCGCGTACGGCGCGCGCCGTTTCCCCTGCTTCCTCCATCAAAAATCCAACCCGGATAAAGGGACCGTACCCGGCCCAGCCTCTTTCACCGTAGAACTGTTTAATCCATTGCTGCGCTTCATTCATATCCATGACGTGTGTTACCTCCGCGATTTCTTGGGATGACTGCATCCTTCTTTTTACACAATCCGAGATTAAATCCATGATAAAACGAACATGCATGCCATAAAATAAAAAGGTGCCATGTCGGCGCCGAAAGGATATGCCGAGCATTCCATGACATAAATCACTATATATAGTATAATTACTCGAACGAAATATCAACATCTGGGTAAGGAGTGTGCAAATTGAAATCCATATGCGTATTTGCAGGATCGAACATGGGCGAGCATCCGGACTATAAAGCAAAAGCGGCCGAACTTGGCAGGCATATTGCCCACAACCAATACAAATTAGTGTACGGCGGCTCCAACATCGGATTGATGGGTGAAGTAGCCAACGCCGTATTGCAAAATGGCGGCGAAGTGATCGGGGTCATGCCGAGAGGGCTGTTCAAGGGGGAAATCGTACATACCGGGCTGACCCAACTCATTGAAGTAGCCGATATGCATGAACGCAAAGCGACGATGGGCAAGCTGGCCGACGGGTTTATCGCCATGCCGGGCGGTTTTGGGACCTATGAGGAATTGTTCGAGGTGCTGTGCTGGTCCCAAATCGGAATTCATCAGAAGCCGATCGGGCTGCTCAGTATCCGCGATTATTTCGAACCGTTCATGAAGCTGATTCAGTACAGCATTACCGAGGGCTTCTCCAACTCCTCTCACTTGAACCTGATCAACATGTCCGATGATCCGCTCAAGCTGTTAGAGCTCATGGATAGCTACACGCCTCCGACGCTGGACCTGAAGTGGAAGGACCTGGATTAAGGGTGACTTGAGGGTCTTGAGGGTCTTGAGGGTCTTGAGGGTCTTGAGGGTCTTGAGGGTCTTGAGGGTCTTGAGGGAAATAGCGCGCTCTAGGGAAAAATCCTTGGGTACAAAAATATGTTGTAGGCTATGACGAATCGGCGTGGCCTGCCGTCATTCAAAAATGCACCGGAATCCCGGTGCATTTTTATTTTTTCCCATAGAAATAGAGGCGATCTTACACGAACCCGCCGTTCACGCGCAGCGTTTGACCCGTGATCCATTTCGACTCCTCGCTGGCCAGAAACAGCACGACACCTGCAATATCAGCCGGTTCCCCCAGACGCCCGAAAGCATTCATATTGACAATCCCCGCAATCTGTTCCTCCGATTTGCCAACGGTAAATAGCTCCGTATTAACCGGCCCGGGCGCCACTGCGTTAATCGTGATCCCTTTAGGCCCGAATTCCTTGGCCAGCTGACGCGTAAACTGCTCCACAGCTCCCTTCGTCCCTGCATACACGCTGTAAGTCGGGAACATCTGCCCAGCGACCGACGTCGAGAAATTGATAATGCGACCGCCCGAATTCATATGGCGAAAAGCCTGCTGGATCGCAAAATAAGTCCCCTTCACGTTAATCGCAAACTGCTGATCGAAATCCTCCTCCGTCATGGCCGCAATCGGCTTGGTGGTCATGATGCCGGCATTGTTCACGAGGATATCGATTCCGCCATAGGCTTCGATCGTTTCACGAAACAGCCGTTCGACCTCCGCTACCTGACTAATATCGGCTTGAATGGCTCGTGCTTCGCCGCCGCCATGCTTAATGAGGCCCACCACTTCCTCGGCTTTAGCCGGACTGCTTGCATAGTTTACGACAACCTTGGCTCCGTTCTCCGCAAGTCTCTCTGCAATTTCTCGCCCGATGCCTCTCGATGCTCCCGTTACGATTGCTACCTTGCCCGATAAGCCCTTTGTCATGATAAAACCTCCCGCATATGAATTGAGATACACGATTATTGCCCCAGATCGATGTTCTGATCTGCAACTTCTTATTATTAGTAATTTGATTATATGTTGCCCAATAACAAATTACAAGTGACAGATTTATAATTTTGTCATTCGTAAACGAACCAAAACAAAAAAGACGCTATCCCATGCGAGTATCGCCAAGAATAGCATCTTTTTTACATAGGGAATGATCACATTCTGCTAGCCCAACAATGCGCAGCGGCATTCATTATGACGGCGGTTGGCCGTATCCCTATTCCCGCTAACCGTTCATCGAAATCCCGGCCAACAATAACGTCCACACCGACTCAAAGGCGGCTTCGATCCCATCCGAAGTCCATTGATAGGCATGGGCCGGATGGTGAAACAAGGAGGTGGCCATGAAAAAAGCCTTCGCCGCCGACTCCGGCTGGCCTGGCTTGAATTCACCGGCTCGCATCCCTTGATCCATGATCTGGGCGATCTGCCCGATTAACAAATTCACATGCGTATCAATGATCTTGACGGCTTCCAGCGTCACGGACGCGTACATGGCAAACATCTCGGGATCCTCGAGAACGTAAGTCCGCTTAGCCCGGATCAGGGTATCCGTCCATAACCGCAAGCGATCGGTGGCGCTGCCGTCCGTCCCGTCTGCAATGATCTGCAGCGGCTCCGCAATCCGCTGAAGCCACCGCTCCGTGACGGCTTCTCTGAGAGCGGCCTTGCTGGGAAAATGCCGATACAGCGAGCCGTGGCTCACCTGCAGCGCTTTGGCCACATCGACAACCGAAGTTTTGTCTGGGCCATAACGCCGAAGCGTCTGCTCAGCCGCATCTAATATAGCTTCTTTCGTTAGTGGTTGGTCATGTGCCATAGGTTCATGAGCATCGGGGTTTACGTTAACACCCGACCGCCCACCATCACGCCCCCTCTCTGTTGAACACATTATAGCAAACAACCTCATCATATCAATATTGAGTTTTTGTCATTTGTCCTTCCCGCCATGAATACCATTCTCCGTGCTCCTGCAGGATTGAAGCATACATGGGATCAATGAATACGACAGATCCTGCTGCTCTGGCCAATCACCATCCCCAGAAAAAAAGGAAGCCGGCACATTGCCGGCTTCCTCGCTTCTTGCCTTCTCAAGCTTCTATATCTTGCGAATGCTTAGCAGCGAATTGCCGTTCTTCATAAATTCATAGGGTACTTTAACTTCCGCTACCCGCAAGCCTTCTGCCTCCAGCTCATGAATCAGACGGTCCAAATGGACGTAGCGGCTCCCCGATAAATCGGTCAACGGGAAGATGCGCACCTCTTCCGAGGCCACTCGCAGCAGCTCCCGAACCGTCTGGACATGAAAGTCATAGTCCAATCGGTCGCTGTACATGAACAGAAAATGGGCGGACAGCACCAAATGAAACTGTTCGTTATCAAAAGGCAGCTCCGGCAGTACCGCAGCGACATAGCGATCCGGAAACTCCCGCATATCCCTAACGCAATCGCGGAGCGCTTGCTCGCGATGCCGGCGGAGCCCCTCCACATCCCCGTAATAATCCCAGACATAATTGCTTTTTGCCTGCTCCATCGTTTCCATGGCATGCCCGATATCCTGCAGTCCCTTGGCCTCCAGATCATCCGGTTTGTGATCATAAGCAATATCGCTTGCCGTTATATCGAGACCCTGCTTCGAACCGTGAGCGGTGAACGAACACGCGCCGGAAGGGCAATCCAGCACCCTTTTACCGGCAAGCTCCGGCATCTTCAAATCAAACATGTGCGCGTACTCTTCAAACGTGCGGCCAATGAATACAACCCGGTCCAATTCCTGCTTGGTCTTACCTCTACTCCGCTCAGCTTTACTCATCTCTTCTCACCTCAGCTATAGATTGGCTGCGGATGCGGCAGCTCCTGCACACTCCGCAAGGATATACTACCATAATATGGGGTAAGGGAATTGGAATATTATGATCCCTGCCTGTTCTTTTTAAGAAAATCTATAACATCATCTAAGTCATCCGTTTTCAAGACGATTTCCTTATCATTCACCAATACAATAATCGGAAATCTGGTTAGTCCTATAGCATCCGCCCTTTGCCTGCCGGTCTCGTCCCTTACATTATGCAACATGGCAGCCTGCAAAACCTCTCGATCGGCATCGGACATACGGACCTCTTCACTCCACCATGCAACATGCGTCTGCCCATTCGGCCCTTTCGCGGCATTTGCATCCTCGTAGGAATAATGAATTCGTAATTCATCTTCTTCCGCCAGCAGATTCTCAGGCACAGCTATCGTGCTTAATCCAGAACAACCAATCACCGTCACCAAGACGAACCCGGTTAGAACGCTCTTAAACTTCAAAAACCCGTCACCCCCTAATGCACCCGTTCTATTTATACTATAATATAGATAACTAACTTTCTTCGGAGGGGATTTCCTTATGCTATCTTATCCTGCGGCTACGACCAGAGAAGAGAAAATGAACATCATTCATCACATCAAAGACCGGCTGCTTCACTTGCACGGCGATGACATTCTGGCCATCGGCCTGTACGGTTCGATTGCGCAAGGAATGGATGGCCCTTACTCGGACATTGAGCTTCGGGTTGTTACGCAGGACGGAGTCTCCCTGCCCGGATACGAATTCATATATCCCCCATTCAAAATCGAAATCGGAATGAAACAGAAACAGGACATCTTCAAGGCTGCCGCGTCAGTGGATGACTCCTGGGCAATTAAAGCCGGCGCCTATGTACACCTGCAGGAAATCTACGATCCGGGGAACCTGCTCGCCGAGATTCGGAAGCTGCCCCTTGAAGTTTCGGACGAGGCGATCAAAGAAACGATGCGGGAATTCATGATTTGGGAGCCCTACGAAACGATGGGCAAAATCCGAAACAACGTCCAGTCCGGGAACCTTAACTATCTCCCGCTTGGCGCTAAGGACCTGACCTGGCAGACGGCCAAGCTGATTGGGCTTGCCAACCGAACCTTTTATCATACTAGGGCCCGGACGTTGGAGGAATCCCTTACCCTCCCATCCCGACCTTCCGGTTATGACGAGCTGGCACAGTTGGTCATGCGCGGACAGCTTCTCCAAATCGATCATGTCTATGAACTCTGCGAGCAGCTCTGGACCGGACTAAACGCATGGTATGAACAGATGAATATCGAATATAAATTAAAGGAGCTTCCATTCTGATGGAGGCTCTTTTGTTAGGTAGGGAGCCATCGTTCTCAATCTTATATTGACACATGTCATATTCTGGAACTACGCTGTGTAAGGGCCTATTTCTTACATATGATGAAAGATCACACCGCGAATGACCCTGAATGATCCTAAAAGGAAGTGAGTATTGATCATGCAAATTCAATTGAGCAGACCGCCGGACCGCAGAACTCCTTATTGGCTGCCGCTTACAACCATCCTGGCCGTCATACTCTTTATCTCCCTCATGCTGTGGTTCGAGAAGCCGCCGGAAGCCAGAAAGATCGATGCACCCGCAACCGAGTTCTCGGCGGAACGCGCCATGGCACATGTCGAGCGGATTGCCCAAGAGCCCCACCCGATGGGGTCCCCTGCCAATGCGGAAGTCCGGGCTTATTTGGTGGAACAGATGAAGCAGCTCGGCTTGAATCCGGAGGTTCAGGAGTTTAATGACCGTCTGACAACCAAGTACGTCGACGCCGACGTGCAGCTTACGAACATTCTTGGCGTCATTAAAGGAACCGGATCGGGGAAACCGCTCCTACTGATGTCGCACTATGACTCAGTCTCTACCGGCCCCGGGGCGAATGATGCTTCGGTCAGCGTAGCTTCCTTGCTGGAGACGGCAAGAGCGATCCAGGTCGGAACTCAGCCGCAAAATGACATCTGGATCCTGCTGACAGACGGGGAGGAAAGAGGCCTGCTCGGTGCCGAAGTGTTCTTTCAGGACCCGGCGCACCGCGAGATCGGCATGATTGCGAATTTTGAAGCCCGGGGATCGAAGGGCTCGTCCTTCATGTTCCAGACCAGCGACGGCAATGGACGGATCATTGAAGAATATGCCCGGGCCGTATCCAATCCTGTCAGCAACTCCCTCTTGGTGGATCTCTACAAACAACTGCCGAACGATACCGATCTGACGGTGGCGCTGGAGCATGGCCTCCCGGGACTGAACTTTGCCTATGGCGACGGGTGGGCAGCTTACCATACCCCGATGGACAACACGGAGAATGTCTCCCTTGAGACCATGCAGCATCAAGGCGAGAATGCGCTCGCCATGGCAAAGCATTTTGGCAATCTGGACTTGGCTGACCTGACCTCCACAGGCGACCGCATCTATTTCAATCTGTTTGGTTTGCTGGTTCACTACCCTGCGCAATGGGCGATTCCGATCACTGTGGCGATCGCAGCGCTATGGCTGGCTTTTGCTTGGTTGTTTGCCCGCTTCTCCCTGCTTACCGTTAAGGGAAGCCTGATCGGGCTCGGAACTCCGATTCTGGCCGTCGTGCTCTCAACCGCGCTCAGCTATGGCTTGTGGACGCTCATCGATGCGTTGTGGGCAGGCAAAATGACGCAGCCTACAGGCGCAACCTACGATTCGCTTCTGTACAGCGTCAGCTTTGTGCTGGTGACCCTCATCGCTCATGTCGCGCTTACCCGCTGGGTGGTGCGAAAAGCAAATGAAGTGGAGATGCTGCTTGGCGGCGCACTCCTGTTCCTGCTGCTGCTCATCGGCTCGACCTGGCTTCTGCCGGGCGCAAGTTATTTATTCGCGATACCGCTGCTGGTTCATTTCGCGGCTCTGACGTGGGCGGCATTTACCCGGGACCCGCGCGAAACCTTAACCCATCCGGCCGTCGTGTTGGGAACGTCGCTTATCCCGGTTCTGATGTTCACGTCGGTCTTTCACATCGTATTCCTCCTGCTCCCGCCGGGGATTCATCTGTTCAGCGTTGTGCTGATCGGACTGATACTGGCCCTGATGTCCCCGGCAGTCCGAATGCTCGCGCATTCTTGGAAATGGGTGCTGCCGGCTGCTTTCATCGCCATCGTTGTCCTGCTCGGCATCGGCTGGAGCCAAGCTGAACCCGGGCCGGATCGACCGGTTTATGAGAGCCGATAGGGTTCCCCTAGAGCAGCTGATAGTTGTTACACCTGATAAGTGCACTCTATCCTGCATGCCAAACAAGCAAACGCGAACACCGCGTTTGCTTGTTTTTTTACATTGAACAGCCCAGCCCCCGTTACTTCACGATGTCTTGCCAATGCGTAGGGAGCTCATACGTCTCCAGATGCTTGTATTCTACCAGCTTCACCATACCGCCGGGAATCGTCGGAGCGACCTCAAAGACAAGGCGGTCCTTGCCCACCGGGATATGGGGGCCGACCACCGGGCGCGCCTCCAGCGTGATGACGAAATGAAAGCCGCGGAATCCGTTCACTCTCTTCACTTGAATCACGTCCACGAAGTAGGGATAGACAACCGGAAGCTCCTTCAACGTATGGCTATAATGCCGATCGACCACTTCATCGATATGGGGAAGCAGAAACAGCATCAGTATATCTTGATACTGCAGCTGGGCACTATCCTTTTTCGGTGATGTATAATCGGTCACCTCGGCATGGGACGGCAGCGGCAAGCCGAAAATCGTGACGACGGCAAGGATCAGGCTGATAAAGCATTTGTTCATGTTCCTCTCTTCGCACCTCCTGCCACAGCTCTTATGGATTAGGTTCTCCCATCCGATAAGATTGATGTAACGCCATCCGAAACGAACGTGGTCTGCCATATGGATGAATCAAGTTACGTACGATATGATAGGTGGAAGGAAGCTATCGATTCGGCACATTCCTTCCTCTCGGCATGCCTTCGGCGCATACGATCAACACCGACGGGAGGATATACATCATTAAGAAAAAAAGGATTATGACCATGTCTGCAGCTATTATCGCTTTACTAGCAATCATTATAATTTCAGCCAGCTTCTACTTTTATAACGTCGCTATTGCCCGGGCCGACAAGGCCTTCCTGAACGGCAACCCGGACCTGGAAGCCAACTCGAATATCGACAATCCCTTTGCGGACAGCAAGGATTGGTGGGCCAGGCAAAGCTTCGAGGAATGGAGTCTTACCTCAGACGACGGCTTGAAACTGCATGCGTACTATTTACCTGCCGAAGTGCCTACGGATAAAACCGTCATGATCGCGCACGGATACTCCGGCCATTCGGAGCAGATGAGCGGATTCGCCCAAATGTACCATGAGGACCTGGGCTACAACGTCCTGCTTCCCGACGCGCGTGGCCATGGAAAGAGCGAAGGCGATTACATCGGCTTCGGCTGGCCGGAGCGGATGGATTATCTCAGATGGATTGAACGTGTCATCCGGCATACAGGGAAAGACGCCCAGATTGTCCTGCACGGCGTGTCCATGGGCGGGGCAACGGTGATGATGACCAGCGGCGAAGAGCTTCCGCCCCAGGTAAAAGCCATCGTCGAGGACTGCGGGTATACCTCGGTCACGGATGAGCTGACCTATCAGCTGAAGCGCATGTATAAGCTTCCATCCTTCCCGCTGGTTCAATCCACGAGCCTGCTCACCAAGATCCGGGCCGGATACTCCTTCGGCGAGGCATCCGCGCTGGAGCAGGTGAAGAAATCCAAGACGCCGACGCTGTTCATACACGGCGGCGGGGATCTGTTCGTCCCTACCGAGATGGTGTATGAGCTGTACGAGAACGGTCCGGAGCAAAAGAAGCTGTTCATCGTCCCCGATGCAGGCCACGGCCTGGCACGCCAGTTCGATCCAGAAGGGTACGACCGGGAAGTGAAGGAGTTTATCGGCACGTATGTGCAATAAATTGAAAGAAGAGCAGTCCATGCGGACTGCTCTTTTTCGGTGAGGTGAATATACCCCTGATCAGCTTTGCGGTCACAATTAAGCCCATGTTGGTGAGCTATACCCTTTGAGCGAACTCAGGTTTAGAACATAAATGTTGGATGCATGATATGAGACCACTTGACCTGGTTTCCCTCAGAGATCAACTACATGTTCCTGTTTAGATTCAGAATCATGCTATAATTAGAATATTCTGTAAACAAACATTGTTTTTGGAATGAGTAAATAAATTAAAAGGTTTTTAGTTCCATTGTTGAAAGGATGGATTCTTCATGGTTGTTGGAGTACAAGAACTCATTTTTTTTATCATTATTTTAGCAGCAAATTACTTACTAATTTACCTGATTGTTAGTAATGCTATTTCAAATTCAGGGTTGAAATCGGAAATGGATAGTCTCAAGAACGAATTGAAAGATATAAAGAAATTGCTAGCAGATCATTCGGCAAAAACTTGGGGATCGTAAGAATAAAGAAGAAATCTAAATGCTACCTCATTCATTGTTAGCGATTCGCGTTAGAAACTTAACTCAATCTAAAACAGACCCGGCAATTCTGCCGGATCTGTTTTATTGAGGTTTAAAGTGAGCACCCTCTCAATGAAGGAAGCCAACAAAAAAGCAAAGTAGAAACCGAGACAGAGCTTATGCGCGAAGAATATCATTCGCGGTTTCTTCATTAAATACCATCCTAGCGCTGAATGCCCGGTCTTTTTCCCTCAGCCAGCATGCCGTTAATGCTCTCGATCAACTGCGGCAGCTCGCTCATCGTCCGGATCGCAAAATCCGCCCCGTTACGGATAAACGTTTCCTCGGTTTTCGAGATCGCGGCTTCCCGGTCCGACTCTGACAGGGCATGAAACTCTTCCAAGCCCAAGCCCATTTCGGAGCTGCCGATAGCAACGCCAACCGACCACACGCCTGCGTTCACGCCTTCTTTCACGTCGGAGACGGTATCGCCGACCTTAACGACTTTCCATGAAGCCGATAATCCAAGAAACTCCATGTTCCGGTAGATCATGTAGGGGTAAGGTCTTCCTTGGGAGCGCGTGTCATCCGGCGTGAAATAAACATCCGGGCTGTACCCCTTTTGCCGCGCATTGGCAACCACGACCTCCATCATGCCGCTCGTATAACCGGTCGTGGAACCGATTTTCAAGCCTTGCGCCTTCAGCGCTTCAACCGCCTCAATGACACCTGGAATCGGGTCCGTGTACTCGGATAAGGAGACCATCAAGGCCGGCTCGAATTCCGCATACAGCCGTTCTACATCCTGCTCACCGAAAGCTCTGCCGTACTTCGTCTCCCATAGCGCAGACACTCTCGGCATAGACAGCATGGCACGAATATGGTCGATCTTCAGCATCCCCATTGGTGCTCTCGCTTCCTCCATCGTTACCTCAATACCCGCATTCTTGAAAATATCGACAAACACGTTCACGGGCGCAAAACATCCAAAATCCACGGCCGTTCCAGCCCAGTCCAATATAACGCCTTCAATTCGGTTCATTGTGCCGTCACCCCCATATATTCTTCAATAATCGTACATAATTGCTCGATATCCTGTTCATAGATCTCCCCGATATTCCCGATGCGGAAGGTATCCACGTCGGTCAGCTTACCCGGGTAGATCACATAACCTCTTTCTTTAATATAAGCGTAAAAATGCTCAAAGCTGAACCCTTCGTTCGGGAATAAAAACGTGGTGATGATCGGGGATTGTTTGTCATCGGTGATATACGCCCGGATGCCGATCTGCTCCAATCTCTCCCGCAGCAGTCGATTGTTATTCCGATAACGGCTGAACCTGGCAGGGACGCCGCCTTCTTCATTCAGCTCATCCAACGCTTTGGAGAAGGCCGCCACGACATGGGTCGGCGAGGTATAACGCCATTTGCCGTCCTTGTCCATGCCCTTCCATTGGTCGTACAGGTCGAGCGACAGGCTGCGCGCAATCCCTTCGCAGGCCGTAAGCTTCTCCAGCTTGGCGATCACGAAGCCAAACCCCGGAACGCCTTGAATGCATTTATTCGCGCTGCTGATCAGGTAATCGATGCCGAGCCCCTGAACATCGATCTCCATGCCGCCAAAGCTGCTCATCGCATCAAGGATGAGGGTTTTTCCATATTCCCTGGACAGCTTCGAGATCATCTCCAGCGGGTTCAGAATGCCGGTGGTCGTCTCGCAATGAACCATCGCGATATGCGTAATCCGCAAATCCTCATGGAGTATGTCCCGCAGCTCATCCTCGCTTGGATGTTCATCGTAATTCACCTTGTACTCCGCGTAATTCAGTCCGATGTACTCCGCCATCTTCACGATCCGCTCGCCGTAGGCGCCGTTCGTTACGATCAGTACCTTATCGTCTTTCGAAATGGCGGACGTCATGACGGCTTCGACGGCAAACGTGCCGCTTCCCTGCATCAGCACGGCGGTATACAGCTCTGGATCCGCTCCGGCCAGTGCCAAGAGCTGCGATCTGATTTTTTGCGTTATCGATTTGTATTCATCATCCCACGTGCAGCGGTCAAAGAGCATTTCCTCTTTTACTGTCTTGGTTGTGGTCAAAGGTCCCGGTGTCAAAAGCTTGTAGGTTTTCATGTCGCATCGCTCCTAAGTCGGCTTATTCTTTGGATCCGTTGAAGAATTGCTGATGCTCTTCCAGCAGCTCCACGGTCAGCGGCTTCTCGAAGGTCATCGAGTATGCAGGTTTGTTGACTTCATCGACGGTCTCCCCTTCGTACAGGGCCACCGGGTAGTTCGCAATCAGATCTTTGCGGGCATCCTTTACGATGGTCTCGGCCATCTTCATCGCCAGATCCGTCGTTGCATTCTTCTTGTCCACGACCGCAACCGATTCGGTCAGCGAGAAGTTTCCTTCGACCGGATCCACGTAGTCAATCGGTGCACCGGTGGCTTTAGCCGCTACCGCCTGATGGCGAAGGCCAAACCCGGCCGCCACTTCGCCAGCCTGCACTTTCTTGATCGGACCGGAGCCCGAGCTCTCCAGATGCGGTCCCACGTTGGCGATCAGGTCATGAAGCACCTTACGTCCCGCATCTTCGCCGTATTGCGTAATAATGGCCTGAACGAGCAGCCAGCCGGTGGAAGAATCCATGATGTTCGGAATCGATACGAGTCCGCTGAATTCCGGTTTGGTCAGGTCGGTGATGGAGGTGGGCATCGGCAATCCTTTATCCTTCAGCACTTCCGTATTCACGAAGATGGAGCCGGTATTCGCCAGAATCGGCGTGTAATATGCCGGATAAGAATCGGTAGCGCCTGCGTCAAAGGCCAGATCCTTAAACATCGAATGCTTGCTCTGCGAGCTTTCGATGAAGTAGGAGCTCATGGTGACGAGATCCGCCTCGATTTTGTTCCCCTCCGCCATCAATTTGCCCCCAAGTTCGGAGGTGCCCAGGGATTGGACAAGATACTGTCCTTCATATCCGGCATTCTTCAACGAGGTCTCCATTGCCGCAACGGCTTCTTCATCCCCATTGGTGTAGATGACTACCTTCTTCGCTTCCCCCGCGCTGCCGCTGCCGCAAGCGGCCAAAGCAAACACCATACTGACTGCGATCAATGACAGCAGCATTCCCTTCAGCGTCTTCATCATGATTAACTCACTCCTTGAATGTTTTTATTGGCTTTAAAATAGGTTCAGTGCTTGATGTCCGCTGCGATACCGTATCGTACCTCCGATCTAGAAATCCGCAGACAAAGGCGAACGCATTGGCTTCTCCAGTACGATACGTCCTCTCCGCTGGGTGTTCGAGTATGTTTTTCCCCAACCACAAATCCGGCATCGTAGCGGACAGGCGTGATGGGGCAGCTTTAGCGATGCGCCGTTCTCCTCTGCCATGCGTCGCACACCATCTTGATGATCAGATTCGTGAAGAAGATCAGCATCGACAGCACGAAGATCTCATTAAACTTGGCGAAATGCTGCAGCTCTTTGATTTTGCTGGCGACGAGCGACGTCTGGGCCGATACGAGAAAAATGATGCCGCTGATCGTCACCATGGCGTTGATGAAATAGTAGCTGAACATCTCGATGACGGTTGAGGCCGAGTTCGGCAGGATCACCCGATACACGGTCTTGAACCAGCTGTCCCCCAGCAGTTCTCCCGTGGTTTCCCAGGAGGGATTCATCTTGGACAGAGAGTTCTTGGCCATCAGGTACGGCGTCGTAAAGAAATGAACGATGTTGCACAGAACGATAATGATAAAGGTTCCCTTCAGGCTGCTCCCGTTAAAGAAGAGCAGGTAGGATATCCCCAGCACCATGCCGGGCACCGTATTGGTTATCATGGATACGATGTCTACCGCGGACCGGGCTTTTAACGATGTTCGCACATTGAGCAGCGCGGATAAGTACGCCATCAAGGTACCGAACAGCGCCGTCAAGAAGGCGACCCAGAGCGAATTGCGATATACCCCCGTCAAGTCACTCGATTGAATCACATCCCGCACATGCTGGAACGTGAAGGTCATGTCATAGGGGTAACTGCTCAACCAAGGAGCGATGAACATCACCGCAAAAATGGACAGCATGCCCGTCACAATGGCCGACGACATCACGCCGAAGGCGATATCCCGAACGCGCTGCCGCGGCAGCTCGATATCCGACAGCTTGTCATAGTGGAAATTCCACTTTTCCAGATAATTCAGCAGCCAGATGCCGAACACGGCCGGAATCAGCATCATCACCGCAATGACAGCGCCTTGATTGAAGTCCGGAATGGAACCCAGCATCACCTGGTACAGCTGCGTCGCCACGACCGGATAGGTACCGCCGACGGAAGCCGGAATGCCAAAATCCGTAAAGCTTAAGATAAAGGACAGCACAAAGGCCCCGCCAAGGGCTCCCGCAAGGGGACGCAAAATCGTATTCATGAAACTTCTCATCGTGCCGTCACCCATTAACTTGGATACGATGATGAATTTTTTATCAATGTACTTAAACGCGTTATGAATCAGCAGGAATACCGGCGGCAGCGTGTAAATGACGTAGCCGATGAGCAGCCCGTTCCATCCGTAGATATCGAACAGATTGCGCCCGGCAAGCCGGGTGATCAAGCCCTGGTTACCGAACGAATACATGATGGCGAACCCATAGGTAATGGTCGGAAGCAGCATGGGGACCATGATGACGGTTTTCAGCAGGCCTTTGACGGGCCGGTATATTTTGGTGCAATGAATGGAATACGCGAGTATGAACCCCAGAACGGTCGTGATCACGGCCGTTACGCCCGATACCTTCACGCTGTTGCCGATCGCCGCGACGAATTCCCGATTCGCCCCTATGGATGCATAGTGTCCAAGGGTAAATCCCTGATCGGATCCGAAGGACCGGATCAGCAATATGAGCAGCGGCAGGAACAGAAACACGGCGAACAATAACAGGATAACGGTAAAGATAACCCGCATTTCCGGCTTCGCGCTACGCATACTGTTCACCGAACAGGTTGTAGATGTTCTGCCTTTTGATATGCAGCTGCTTGATAATGAACTGCTTCACAAAATCATTGCTCGGATGATGGACAATCTCCTGGGGCGTGCCGAATTGGGCAATCTGTCCCTGATGGATGATCAGGATTTTGTCCGAGAGCGTCAGCGCCTCTTCCGGGTCATGCGTCACAATGATCGTGGTCAGCTTGAATTCCCTGGCGATCGACTGGATCCGCTGCTTGATCGATTCCTTGATCACGCCGTCCAGCGCGCTGAGCGGCTCATCGAGCAGCAGGATTTTCGGTTTCGTGACCAGCGTTCTGGCCAGGGCCACCCTCTGCTTCTGTCCCCCTGACAGTTCGCCGATCCGCTTGTCCAAGTGGGGCTGGAGCTCCAGAAAATCGATATATTCCCGGACCTCTTGTTCGCTCACGGTTCCCTTCTTATTGCGCAGGCCGTATACGATATTGTCGTAGGCATTCAAGTTCGGGAATAAGGCATAGTCCTGAAACACGATATTAAATCCCCGCTTCTTCATCGGTACGTTGCTCAGATCTTGACCCTGGAACACGATTTTTCCCTGATCCATTCGGGTGAGTCCCAAAATAATATTCAGCAATGTGGTCTTCCCGCTCCCGCTCGGACCTAGCAGCGATACAATCTCGCCGGTGCCGATTTCTACGTTGATGTCATCCAAAACCACTTTATCGTCGAATTGTTTGCAAATATGCTCTAGCTTCAGCAAACGGCTCACCTCCTTAAACACATCCTCAGTATAGAAACCATATGTAAATAAGAATCATGGGAACTGTTAAATGTAAGTAAATTATGCATATATCATTCATAAATCAATACTAACTATTGACCATATTCACTCAAAACTGATGCCTAACTTATGAATAATGTAGGTAACTCTATTGAACATGGCCGTGCGAATCGGTAAACTAGACATGAATACAGGCATCAACCACTAAGGCGGATTGAATGGGTGAGCGAATGTTTCCATTGGAGAGGCAAAAGAAAATACTTGAGCTGCTTACGATTCGAAAAGTACTGAAGATCACGGAGCTTACGGAAGAGCTGAACGTCTCCGTGGATACGCTGCGACGGGATTTGAACACCCTGACCAAGCAAGGGCGGATTGAGAAGATCTATGGCGGGGTGAAGCTCGTGGAGTCCCGGTTCGGCGAATCCTCCATGGATGAGCGCATGGTCAGCCAGCTGGAAGAAAAGGACCGGATCGCCCGCAAATGTAGCGAATTCGTTCATGACGGCGACTGCATCTACATCGACAGCGGCTCGACCACGTACCAAATCGCCAAATACGTGAAGCATAAGAAGAAGCTGACGGTGGTTACGAATTCACTTCCGGTTGCGATCGAACTGATGGACAGCGACGTGGAACTGATTATGATCGGCGGCAAAATCCGGCGGGAGGAGCAATCCGTCGTCGCGTATGAATACATCTTCAACTTTCATGAGCTGAATGTGCTGAAGGCGTTTATATGCTGCAGCGGCATCACCATCGAAAAAGGCATCTCCGACTACAACCTGGAAGAAGCCATCACGCGCAAAAAAATGATCGAGCTGTCCAAAGAGGTGATTGTCATGGCGGACAGCACCAAGTTTGGCAAAGACGTTACCATTTCCATCGCTCCGCTCGACAGAATCGATACCATCGTGACGGATGCGAACGTCCATCCCAGCTTTATTCCAACTTTCAAGAAAACCAATACAACGCTTGTGATTGCAGATGAATAGAATAGAGAATCACAACAAAAACGGACATTACCGATCGCCGAATGACAGCGAGTATGGGAACGTCCGTTTTTTTATTTCACACTGGCGGAGACCGGTGCTAGCTTATATGTATCGGGCCTTTTCCAGTATCCTGCATCCATAAGAATTAATCTTCTCTTTACATGCATCTCCATCTCTTTATTATGTGGATGACGGACCAAGCCCTCTTTGTAAGCGGTTGTACATTAGGAGGGAAGTCCATATAATGATGAAGGAATGAAAATCAGGATATTTTTGTTATGTTCTGCGACACCATGCAGGTAGAGGAGGAATCTGATTATGAACGTTGGATCAGCACGAGCAGCCGCAACGGATTGGGTCTTGCAGCATGCCAGCAGGGAGCCTGGATTCATGGGTGCCTATTTCAGCGGCTCCACGGTCGGCAAGCCGGACGATGCCCAGATGGCTCCGTCATCAGACATTGACGTCGTTGTAGTCACCGCGGATCCGAAGCCCCCGCTGAAACCGGGGAAGTTTATCTACCAGGACGCCTTGATCGAGGTCACCTATCTGTCCTGGCAGGACCTTGCTTCGCCCGAGCAAGTATTAACGTCTTACCATCTGGCCGGCAGCTTCCGCGTAGACACCCTAATGTCCGACCCGACCGGGCAGCTGCGCAAGCTGCAGACGGACGTCTCGCGGCATTTTGCCGACCGGATCTGGGTCACCCGCCGCTGTGAGAACGTGCGCGAACGTATCTTGAACGGCCTCCAATCCATAGATCCTTCCGCTCCTTGGCATCGCCAGGTGACCTCGTGGCTGTTTCCTACCGGCGTAACCACCCATATGCTTCTGGTCGCCGCGCTTCGCAACCCCACGGTCAGACTCCGCTATGCGGCAGTTCGCGACGTGCTGAAGGAATATAACCAAGAGGAGGTCTACGAGGAGCTGTTACGTTTGCTGGGCTGTAAAGACATGTCTGCCGAGCAAGCCATGAATCATCTCAACGGACTGGCCCGCACCTTCGACGCCGCTGCTGCGATTGCCAAGACGCCCTTCTTCTTCAGCAGTGACATTACGCCGGAAGCAAGACCGATTGCCATTGACGGCAGCCGCGAGCTGATCCTAAACGGAAGCCATCGGGAAGCCGTCTTCTGGATGGTGGCCACCTTCGCCCGCTGCCACAACATCTTGGAGGTTGACGGGACTCCTGAATTTCAGGAGGAGTATGTACCCGCTTTCGATGCGATTCTGGCCGATCTCGGCATAACGTCCACCGATGACCTGCTCCAGCGGGCCGAAGAGACCCTCCGTTTCCTGCCGAAGCTGTGGGATGTCACGGTAGGCATTCTGGATGCCAATCCGAATGTATCCGGCGGCGAAGAATCAACCTCATAACTCCTATTTTCATATAGAAAAGCCCACGCCAGGATTCGTTCCTGGCGTGGGCTTTGTATTAGCGGACTTCCTGCTCCAGCGGCAGGTAAAACCGGTGCTCCTCTTGGTCTTTGGCAAAGCCGACCGACTGATAAAGTGACAACGCCGTATCATTGGCTGCCTTTACTTGCAGCTTGACCGTGGCGGACCCATGCGCCTGAAGATAAGACATGGCACGGCAAAGCAGATATTTGGCGATCCCCCGCCGTCTCCGCGGTTCCCGCACAAACACATCTTCAATCACGCCATCCCCCTCCTCCTGCCATGCCATGGTACTGCCGACGATCGTATCCCCTTCCAGAACATTCATGGCGATCCAGTTGGAATGCGCCTTATATTCCCGTAATCGTTCGAGACCCAGCGGCGCTTCCGGCCAAATTTCAGCTTCGAGCTTTAGATACTCCACTTCCTCTTCCGCAGACTCGATCCTCCACAATCGATTTTGATAGCGATCATCTAACGGCAAGGCAGGAATAGGCTCCTCCAACGATCGTTTCATGGCATAAAGGTTCTCCAGCGGCTGAAACCCCTTCTTCTCCGTAAAAAAAGCATTATTTGCGCTCTCATGGACATAATTGCCCACGCACAAATACGTCTCGTACGTCTTCGGCAAAGTCCTCATTAAGACAACCGCCCGTTCATACAGGACCTGATACAATTCGTCCAAAAGGTCGAAATCCCGCTCACGATGCGGAACCGCCTTGAGATTCACGTAAATATGATGCCTGCAGTTCGGGGCACATCCCGGCGGAATCACGTTTATGATCCCGACCTGACCCTTAGCTACCATCTTCCCGTCTTCGATAGCGCAGAACACGTTTTCCCAATTCTCCCGGTCACCCACCCACCAGAACAGCGCATTCTCGGCGGATACCGCCTGATATAACTCGCCTAGGAGAGGCATGTCGCCCTGCCCAAAACTACGAATGATTCTTTCGCTCAAATGAATGTCACCAGCCTTTGCGTTCATTGTAAGGCGATCGGAGTGCCAACAACAGAGAAAAAACAACTATAGACAAACAAGCCGCTTTTTCAAACAACGATCTCCATATAATGGGTGTACAATAATAATATTACGTAATATAATAATTACGTAATATCATAATACTCAAAAGCGAGGTTGATGATTCCCCATGACACGTGACCTGATCCAAGAGATGGATGTCTTAAAGAATCAAATGGCGGAGCTGCAGCAGCTTGTTTATCAAGCTCTTATGGAACGAAAACCTGCATCCGCATCAAATCCATACCGCCAAGAAATCGCAACAGCGCCCACCATAAATGAACCCAATCCCGAAGACGGCTCTGTCTTCTACTCCGGGCAGGTGCACCTGAACGGACAAAACATCCGCTGGGAGCCACAGCAACGCCGATTAAATCAATTGCTGGACATGAATACCGAGAAGGCGGCCAAAATCCTCGCTGCCCTGGGCAACAAGCAGCGCCTGGATATTTTGAAGGCCGTCATGGCGGAGCCGCTATCGGGCTCCGAGCTGGTGGAACGGTTGAACATGGGGACGACGGGTCAGCTGTATCATCATCTCAAGGCGCTGCTCGGCGCAGACCTGCTCGTCCAGGAGCAGGGGGGCCGCTACGCTCTTCCCCAGCATCGAAGCCTGCCGTTCCTGCTGCTGTTGTCCGCTGCCGGCGATCTGCTCGATGCCAGCGATTACCTGGAGATGTCGGAAACCCGCAACAATGCAGGGATGTACTTCGGGCCCTCGCATGGCTTTGATATTCATCAGCTGCTTTGGGCCGTGGTGGAAAATTCGATTTTGGAGCATACGAGCGGGTATGGCGATCAGATCGGCATTTTCCTGCATGAGGATGGCAGCGTGACGGTAACCGACAACGGAAGAGGCATTCCGGTGCAGGCCCTCCCGAATTCCGATGTCCCCGTTGTGCAGTCGATTCTGACCGATGTCCACCGCTTCAACAACAGCGCGCACTTTCTGGTTCCCGGCGCGGAAAAAGGCATCAGCATTGCCGTGGTCAACGCCCTTTCCAAGCAGCTGTCCGTGGAAATTCGGCGTGACGGGAACATATACCGGCAGGAATACCGGCACGGCATACCGCAGACGGGTCTTTTGACGGTTGGTTTGACTCAAGAGACGGGAACCAGCGTGACGTTCAAGCCCGAGCCGGAATTGTTCAGCTCGGCCTTTGAATTTGACCGCATCCTCGAGCGCAAGGACGCGATTGCCGCGGATTATCCTGCACTTGCCCTGACCATTCGGAACACCGCTGAATAAAGTGGATTTTCGAAGCGGTCCTAATTTGTATACTTTGCTTTTTTTGCAGCAGCAGCATATTGGGTCGACAGGCATTCCAAGCATATCCCGGCCACGTGCCGTGCGCACAGGGAGTAGTTTCGCACGATGTATGAATGCCTGATATCCGGTACACCGAGTGCCTGCGCCCCTATGCTATACTGAGCTTGAACGAACGCTAATCGAGGTGATATAGAATGCTGGAACGTTCTATGGAGAATGTAATGGAATCCGAACAGGAAAGGGGCTGGTGCGATTAAAATATAAAACGAAACGAGGACGTACACATGAATACGCGAGATACGGTAATGAGCGAAGGTTTTGCATTGAATGTTTCCATTCGCGGAAACGGCAAGCCCATATTGGTGGTGGGAAGCAGCGTTTACTACACCCGCTTGTTTTCGGAGCAGCTTTATACGTCATTTCAATTGATTTTCCTGGACCATCGAGGCTTTGTGGAGCCTCCTCGGACACTGGAACCGGAAGACTATACGCTGAATAAGGTTCTGGATGATATCGAAAGGGCAAGACAAGCGCTGGGACTGGAGGATTTTATCATATTGGGGCATTCAGGACACGCCTTTATGGCGCTGGCGTATGCCCAAACCTTTCCGGAACACGTCCGCAAGGTGATCCTGCTGAATACGGCACCCTCCAATAGTTCGGAGAGGCAGCAGCAGAGCATCGCTTTTTTCAATGAGACGGCAAGTCCTGAGCGGAAACGGCAGTTCGAAGCGGATATCGCCCTGCTGGAGGAGGATATCCGAAGGGAGCCTGAACGGCGGTTTGCTCATATGTGCATTCGGATGGGAGCCCACAGCTTTTATGATTATGCCTATGATGCGGCTTGGATGTGGGATGGTGTCTTCACCAGCATGCCCGTCTTGGATCATTTATGGGGAGAAGCCTTCGCGCGGCTGAATCTGATCGATTCCCTGGAAGAGGTGGATATCCCCGTTTTCATCGGTCTTGGACGGTACGACTATTTGGTCGGCCCCGTGTCGCTATGGGATGCCGTAGACGGCTCGCAAGCAAACGTGAGAAAGGTCGTTTTTGAGCAAAGCGGCCATAATCCGATGTTCGAGGAGCCTGAGCTTTATAACGCCGTCTTGACGGATTGGATTCACGAAACGGATCGCTGATCTTGTAAAAGCTTGAATGAAGAGGAGCCCGCGGCATTCCCGCTGGGCTCCCTTTGTATTTACTGGTCTTCAAGCGGCGCACTCTCGCTTCATAAAGCTTCAAAGGCGCATTGTCCGATGCTCTACTCGCTCAAAGTCGCTCTTTTGGGGTCGGATGCGGACACTGGTTCCGCTATTTACTGATATTCGGGCCTCTCTTGGGCCAATATGCGGGTATGGACCCGCCATTCGCTGATTTTCGTTCCTTTTTGAGTCCATGCGGACACTGGTTCCGCTATTTACTGATATTCGGGCCTCTTTGGGGCCAATGCGGACACTGGTTCCGCTATTTACTGATTTTCGTTCCTTTTTGAGTCCATGCGGACACTGGTTCCGCTATTTGCTGATATTCGGGCCTCTTTTGGGCCAATAAGCGGATATGGATCCGCCATTTGCTGATTTTCGTTCCTTTTTGAGTCCATGCGGACACTGGTTCCGCTATTTACTGATATTCAGGTCTCCTTTGGGCCAATGCGGACATAGGATCCGCCATTCGCTGATTTTCGTTCCTTTTTGAGTCCATGCGGACACTGGTTCCGCTATTTACTGATATTCGGGCCTCTCTTGGGGCCAATAAGCGGGTATGGATCCGCCATTCGCTGATTTTCGTTCCTTTTTGAGTCCATGCGGACACCGGTTCCGCTATTTACTGATATTCGGCCTCTTTGGGGCCAATGCGGACATAGGATCCGTTAATGCAGCTTTTACACGGTTGAATCCCAGTAAATTTTGAATATAGCGGATCTCCTGTCCTCAAATCGCTGCAATATGGCTAAAAACATAGAAATAACGGAACCATTGTCCTCCAAACGTCACAAATCCTGACCCATCCAAACCGCAAACCTCCATCACTCACGCGACGTTGCTTCATCAGTTTTCGCCCATTGCCAAAATCCCCCTACTACTCTGCTCCATTGTTTCTCGACTCTTGATACTTTGCACCCCCGATCCCAAACTCTTGTTACTCTGCTTCACCGCACCGCTCCTGGACTCTTGTTACTTTGCTTCCTTGATCCCCGACTCTTGATACTCTGCTTCATCGATCCTCGCCTCTTGATACTTCGTTCCTTTGCTTCCTCAATCCTGGACTCTTGTTCCTTTGCTTCCTCGATCCTCGACTCCCGATACTTTTCTTCCTCGATCCTCACACTCTTGTTAATTTGCTCCATCGATCCTCGGCTCTTGATACTTTGCTCCATCGATTCCCGACGTGATACTCTGCTTCATCGATCCTCGCCTCTTGATACTTTGTTCCTTTGCTTCCTCGATCCTCGACTCCCGATACTCTGCTTCCTCGTTCCTCGACTCTTGATACTTTCCTTCCTGACTCCGCGACTCTCGATCCCTAGACCCCTTGATCTCTACACACATCGCAGGGCTCAGACACGAATACGAATCGCATCATGACGACGATAGCTCCCACCCTCCTGCTGGACCTGACCCGCTGGGTGGACCACGGAGAGTTCCCCCATTAAAGGGACAGCTCCCCCAGCCGACGGCTCTCCTCCTCAATCCGGCTTGGATCGATCCGCTCAAACAACAGCTCCACCCCATGAATCGGCCTGCCGGCCGGAACGTGGCACCACTTCCACGCAGGCGGCTCCAGCGAGAGAAAGTCGCGTATCCTATCGCAAGAGAACGGAATGAACGGCTGCAGCAGGTTTGCCAGATTGGCCATAATCAGAATGCAAGTGTACAGCGTGGTCCCACAGGCGGCTCGATCCTCCTTGACCTGAATCCACGGCTTCCGTTCATCAAAATATTTGTTTGCCTGGCGCACCACGCTGAAAATCAACTCCAACGCTTCTTTCAGTCGACCCTCCTCAATAAGCGCCCCGGCCTGTCGGTACAGTTCCTCCACCCGGCCCTGCCACTCATCGGATATGCTGCCCTCAGGCACTTTCCCGTCAAACGATTTGTTCGCAAACACCAGGGTCCGGTTGACCAAATTCCCGAACGCGCCAAGCAGCTCGCCATTATGGCTGTGAATGAACTCCCTCCAGGAGAAATCCGCATCCCGCTTCTCGGGACCGTTCGCAAGGAGGAAATAACGAACCGAGTCCGGCTGATACCGGCTTAACAAATCCGGCACCCATATGGCCCAATTGCGACTGGTCGAGAATTTCTTCCCTTCCAGTGTCATGTATTCGCAAGAAATGATCCGATCCGGTTGATGCAAATCCCCGGCTCCCTTAAGAAGCGCAGGCCAGATCAACGTATGAAACGGGATATTGTCCTTTCCATGAACATAGTAGGCGGTCACCTCGCCCGGCCCCTTGCGCCAAAAGGACTCCCAATCGCCGCCCGTCTCCGCGGCCCACTGCTTGCTGGCGGACAAGTAGCCGCTGACCGCTTCGATCCAAACATAGATTTTCTTATCCTCGAAGCCCGGAACCGGGACGTTCACGCCCCAGGTCAGATCCCGCGTAGCCGCCCGATCCTGAAGTCCTTCCTCCAAGTATCTTCGGGTCATGTGCACGGCATTATCCCGCCAGCCTTGGGCGTTGCTCAAATCATCCGCCAGCTCAGCTTGGAAATGCGACAACGATACATAAAAATGCTCGGTGGGCCGCTCCACCGGCGGGTTCCCGCAAATTTTGCAGGTCCTGTTCGTCAGATCGGACGGATCAAGCATCGTGGAACAGGCATCGCATTGATCCCCGCGGGCCCTGCTCCCGCATACGGGGCAATCTCCTTCCACATAACGATCCGGCAGAAACCGCCGATCGGTTTCGCAATACGTTTGCAGCACGGTTTTACGGTACAGATGGCCGTTGTCCAGCAGCTTCAGGAACAGCTCCTGTACCACGCCATGGTGAAACGCCTGATCGGTTCGCGTGTATAAATCGTAAGAGAAACCCAGCTGTGCAAAGCACTCCGCAAACTCCGCATGGTACCGATCGGCAATATCCCCTGGCGTCACGCCCTCTTGAATCGCTTGCACCGCCACCGGCGTGCCGTGGCAATCGCTGCCGGATACGTACAGGACGCGATCGCCTTTCGCGCGGAAATAACGCGCCAACACGTCGCCGGGCAGGAGACTGGCAAGCCGCCCCAAATGTAAAGATCCGTTGGCATAAGGCCAGGCACCGCCGATAAAAATGTTCGTCATGTCGTTCATCCTCCTTTTTTATGGACAACAAAAAAAGCCCTCATCCCAAAGGGACGAGAGCTTACGGCTCACGTGGTACCACCCAATTTCATTCATGCCTTGCGGCATTCACCTCTTCGGGTACGACGCCAATATATCGCGTGTATACCCTAGCACGGTAACGGGTGCGGGTTCCGGCACAGCCTACAACCCCAAGCAGGGTTTCGGTGCACAGCTCAGAGGCCATATTCCCGAGGCTCCTTCTTTACCCCTTTTCACCTGCCGGGGCTCTCTGTTCAAAGACGCTGCCAAGGTACTCTTTCTCTTCATTGCTTTTGTCTCGCGTTATTCAAGTTACTGGAAATCATACTCGAATTTCACAGAAGAAGTCAAGGGGACGAATGCGCAGCTTTTCTTGCTCTTTCCCGGCCGTCCCGTATCGCTCCCAGCTTCTTGCCCAGCATCATTTTAAGCTTCTTGCGGGCTCTGCTCATGCGGTTCCGGACATTTTCGGGCTCAATCTGCAGCACCTCCGCAATTTCTAAGGTGTTGAAATCCTCGTAATAGTACAAATACATCGGTTGTCTTAAGGTTTCGGGCAGCCTAAGCACGGCAGACAACAGCTCGTCATGGTTTTCTTCGCTGTACATTATCGATTCAGGCACCTGTACGGCGCACTCGCTTAAACGATTCTCAGCCAAAAGATCCATTCATTTCAACTCCTTTTTCCCGTAGATGGATATGGATCGGTTCTTCCTTGTGCCCGTTAGTTCAAATTACGGGCTCTTTTCTTGACCGGCTGAAATTGCCTTCTCTTCGTTGGGAAGAAGCGTGCCAACAAACGTACCCGATCATGCGTATATTTCCAGGCCTCTCCGGCCTCTCGATCCAACTCCGCCTGCTGCTGCTTGATCAGAGATTCCACAACGAACCAATTGGTCATATCCAGTCACTCCTCTTCCCTCGCTCGTTAGTTCATATTTTTTTGAACTAAATATTTAAGTTCAATTATATATGAACTAATAAAAAGTTCAATATTTATTTTCCTTGGGATGTGGTATCATAAAAATGGAATAATGAGTGCTTGGAGGAGAGGATGATCATGACTCATATCAGAGTTGACTATTCGCCTGTTCACGAGCTGGTAACCAGCTTGTTCACATATGCAGATAATAAAAACCAAATGCATGATCTAGGGAATAAATGGAGGAAGGAAATTCAGAAGAATCTGCCCGCGTCTTTTACGGATAAGCTGGAAGAGCTGGACCTGTGCGAGATCGTTGCTTATCTGCACCTGGTTATCGTAGACAGCCCGAAAAAAGACAACATCGAGCGTTTTCTTGCCTGGTTTGCCGATTTAGGAGAAGGGCAATTGTACGAAATCCTAGCGCCTTATCTAGAAGGCGGATTTCCGATGGGGCTGAAAACATTCCGCGATCAGAGCCTTGAGATCATGACGGAGTGGCACCGGGCCTATACGATCTTGCCTGAGATTCACGACCTGCTGGGGCGTTCCGCCGCCCGCATGGAGCAGCGGAGCCGGGAGCTTTCCTGTATTGATCTGATCGATGAGGCAACGAACGGGATCGTGCTCGATCTTGAAGACGAATATAGCGCCATTCTTCTCATCCCTACTTATCACATCAAGCCGTTAAACCGGATGGACGAAGTGGGCAATCAACAGCTCATTATCAGTTATGCCGTAGACGATGAGCAGCAGGACGAGGATACGCCGACCAACCAGCTGCTGCGCATGACCAAGGGATTGGCTGACGAGAAGAGGCTCGTGCTGCTGCACATTCTCGCTGACGGCCCCGTCACGTTTACGGAGCTGCAGCAGAAGACCGGACTTTCCAAGAGTAACCTGCACTACCACCTTTCCTTGCTTAAAACCGCGGGTCTTTTGCGCATGCACTTCAAAATGCCGAATGAACGATATAAATACAGCGCAAGACCGGAATCCTTCACTCAGCTCAAGTCTTTCCTGGAGTCTTACGTGTTCGGTCTGACAAAAGAATAAGCGTAACGTACTTTCCCGCACGATTTCGGGAACACAGCGACAGTCATGCAAGAACTACACGCAAAGAGGCTTCCCTCTTTAGGAAGCCGGTACAGGATGTAAGGCGAAATGGCGAGTATAAAATAGCCTGCCGCATTAATAAAAACATCGATCGATATCCCCGGAAGGCAGTCCGTATACCGGAACGGAGCGTTGTCTTGCGAGATCAGGACCATAAGCTCTAGAGGTTTATACGTTCCGTTCTCTAACGAAAAAAAGAAAAAGGCCTGGAACCATCGTTCCAGGCTTTTTATCATTCAGTTATAGAGGTCGCAGCTTTCAATCAGTTGCTGTTATAGAGGCCACCGCAGCCTCCAATCAGTTGCTCTCCATCTTGACTGTCAGCGCGCTCTTGGCCGGCATTTCCAGCTGCAACGCCTCTTCCCCGCGCAGCTGGATCGCCACGCTCTCCGAAGCCTCGCTGTCGTTGAACAACACGACGGCAATCGAGCCGTCCGTGTTCTTGAAGGCTACCGAACGGATGAACTCATGGCTGGTAGATGCCACACGCCGCGCTTTGGGACGGATCACCTTGCTAAAGTGCGCCAGCGCGTAGTAGTCCAGCGTATAGGTAAGCTCCTTCGTCTGCTGATTCACCGTCACGATGCCGCGGCAGGTGCTTTTGCCAAAGCCCGGCACGGTAGGTCCGTTCTTCTCGTCCAGTGCCATATTCCACAGCACGTAAGATTTACTGTGATTGCGGAGAATCTCGATTCCGGTCCGCATCACATTGGAGAAGGCTTGCTCAAACGGCGGAATCCACTCCCCGCCCGATCCTTCCGTAAAATGAACCTCTTTCCCCGGGAATGCCTCGAAGACTTCCGATTGGGCCGACGGCTTGCCGCCGTACCAGTGCCAGGCAACCCCATCCACCGCGTCGGCCGCTTGCTCAAATACGGTCAGCGGGTAGTCCGGCTTGTCCCAGTTATGGTCATAACAGAGAATCTTCGTACCGATGCCGTTCTTTACGAATTGCGGCTTCAGATGGTTCTTGATGAAATCGCTCTGTGCCTCGGGCAGCATGATCATGCCGGGGTAATGTCCCGGCGAGTATAATGCCTCGTTCTGCGGCGTGACGGCATAAATCGGCAGCCCGTTGGCTTCATACCCTTTGATGTAACGTACAAAATAATTAGCATATACCGAATAGTATTCCGGCTTCAGCTCTCCGCCGATCATCGACCCGCTCGTCTTCATCCAGCCGGGCGGGCTCCACGGGGAACCCATCAGCTTGACATCCGGGTTCAAGCGGAGCGCTTCCTTCAGGAGAGGAATGATATCTTTCTCGTCATGCGCAATGGAGAACTGCTCCAGCTCTACATCCGACTGGCCCTCAGGCATATCATTGTAGCTGTAGAAGTCACGCGCGTAATCCGATGCCCCCATCGGCTGGCGGAGTACGGATAACCCGATCCCTTCGTTTGGATCGAACAGCTGCGTCATGAGCTCGGAACGCTGCTTCGTCTCCAGCACCTGATGGATCAAATAAGCAGCGGAGTCCGTGAAGGACGCGCCGAAGCCGTCCATCTCCTGAAACGTCTGCTCCTCATCGATGACAACCTTATGCTTCGCTGCACCCGTAGTTACGGGCATCAGCTGCGCCTTGTCTTTCTTCACGAATAATTCTTCTTCACCGTTTGATTGGTAGATGGTGATGTTCAGCATGTTGTTTCCCTCCAGGTTTCTTGTGTCTTCCTACCCATGGCCTACCGAAGATAACTTGGAAAGAGCCCCTCTCCTGTCAAGAAAGGGGCCCCTCCATCCATTAACGCAAACTTATTTCAGCCCCAGCTTCTCTTTGTTCGCCTTCATCTTCTCGTTGCGGACTTCGACGATTTTATCCCAGTTGTTATCGTCCAGGAACTTTTTATAATCGTTCAAGAGGCTATCGAAGGTTGCGTCGTCCTTCGAGCGAATCATGCTGACGAGCGTGGAGTTCCATTTCGTATTGATGGCCGTCAGGGAGCGCGCTTCCGGCGTGCCCTGATCCGGGTTGATATTCTCCAAAATAAAGTGCGGCGTCAGCTTGCCTTTGCCCCATTCCTGCATTTGCTTGATCGCATCCGGGAAAGCATCCCCGCTCAGCGCCTTGTGGCGGTCATGTCCGAAGAACATGAATTCGCCCATGCGGTAGTCCTTCTTGAACGTATCCGGATTGTTCATCTGAAGCTCCTTCACGTCTGGCAGGAATTCCACCGTTCCGTCCGCGTTCACTTGGTAAGTCTCGCCTTCGATGCCATAGTTCATCAGCATTTGTCCTTCTTCGCTTAACAGGTACGTGAAGAGCTGAATGGATTTGGCAGGGTCTGCGTTCTCTTTCGTGATAAAGCTGATCATCCAGCCCGTGATACCGGATTGGTTCAAAGTCGGCGCATGTCCGACCGTGCTTTGCGGTCCGTCAATTGCGATGTACTCTTTGCCCTTGTTGTTGCTGTAGAAGCTCTGCAGGTTTCCGCCCTGCTGCGGCGTGCCGTCCAGCATGATCGTTGCGTATTTGCCCGCCTTCACCTTCTCTTCAAAAGCCGTTCCGTCATCGGCAAAGCTGTCATCGCTGATCGCGCCGTCACGGTATACGGTATTGAACGCCTTCACCCAAGTCAGATAATCTTCATCCAGGTTCCGGTTATAGAAGCCGCCGTTCTCGTCTTCCAGCGGCACGCCGATGAAATCCTGCAGCACGTCGCCGAGCGAGCCCGTTCCTTCGCCGATGGAGTTGAAGCCCAGTGGAATCAGGGCAGGGAATTGCTTCTTGATATCCGCGAGAGCAGCCTGGAATTCCTCAGGCGTTCCCATCGCAGGCTTGCCGATAGCCTCGTACACGTCCTTGCGGATGATAAATGCCGTTTTGGCAGGAATGTTGCCGCTGTCATAGTCTTCCTGCGTATTGGAATAGTTCGGGTATCCGTACGTTTTGCCGTCCTTCAATTGGAACCAGTTGAGGGTATCCTGCGCCGCTACCTTATTGAAATAAGGGTCATATTTCTCGGCCAGATCGTTCAGCGGCAGCGCCCATGTAGCCGCTTTTTGCACGACCGGGGAGTTCGAGTCAAACGTCGTGATCAAATCCGGCATATCCCCACCGGCAAAAAACGTATTCAATTTGGTATCGTCACCCGTAATGAATTTGATATTGATATTCAGGTCTTCCTTGATCTTCTTGGTGACAACGTCCTTGCCGAAATCCGTGTTCCACCAGTCCGCATTCACGTACCAAGTCAGCTCGGTGGTCTCTTCTTTTTTGTCCAGCTGCCAAGCCGGCTTTTCCGGATCCGGCGTATACCGGTCCTCGATCGAAACCCAATTCTCCTTCTTGGAGCCGGAGCCCCCCGATCCGCCGCAGCCGCTCACAACCAGCACAACGGCCATCAAAGCCGTAAGCAGCGTAAGTCCTCTCTTACCCATAGCCTTGTTCATTAACATCCTGTAACCCTCCCTTTAAATAAAAGCGCTTTCTCAATAAACCCTTGTCTTTACAGGCGTGCTTCTGTTCCACTCCCTTAAAGAGCTGCGGCTTCGCTACTCTTTAACAGCTCCGAGCATCATGCCGGAGATAAAATATCTCTGTAATATTGGATACATCACAACAATCGGCAGCGTCGTCACGACAATTGTTGCTAGTTGGACCCCTTTGGTCGTCGTCTGAATCGCGACCGAACCGATATTTTGCATCGATTGGGTCTGGGACTGCACAATAATCTCATACAGCATCATCTGTAACGGATACAGCGCCTGATCCGTGATATACAATTTGGTGGTCATAAAATCGTTCCACTGCCCGACTCCGTTAAAGAGGGCAATTGTGGCCATAGCCGGCATGGAAAGAGGAATGAAGATGCTCAGGAATATTCTCCAGTCGCCCCCGCCGTCGATCTTTGCCGACTCTTCCAGCGAATCCGGCACGTTGCGGAAGAAGTTCATCAGAATGATAACGTCGTAAAAGCTTAACAGAGCCGGGATGATATAAACCCAGAAGCTGTTTAGCAGCCCCAAGTCTTTGATCAACAAGTATGTCGGAATCATGCCGCCCGAGAAAAACATGGTGACAACGCCCATCGCCACGTAAAACTTGCGGCCGCGGACGTATTTTTTACTCAAGCCGTAACCCACCATGGCACAGAAGAACACGTGCGTGATGACCCCGATCACGGTTTTGGCCACCGAGATGAAGAAGGCATTCCATATGTTGGCATCCCTGAACACGGCCTGATAATTCTCAAGGGAGAACTCGGTAGGCCAGAAGATGAACCCGCCCTCGGCAAGGGACCTGCCCGAGCTGAAGGATGAGACGACGACGTTCCATAACGGAACGACGATGATGATCGTAAACGTAACCAGTAGAATGATATTGATCGTATCAAAGATCCGGCTGTCGAGATCTCCTTTTGCTGCTTTGAAATTCACCGTTATACCCCCTTCTGCATGACCTATAGAACGGATTGATTATCGTTTAATTTACTGGTCACCTTATTCGCCGTAACGAGCAGAATGACGGAGATGATGGATACGCCCAAACCAACCGCTGTGGCATAGGAGAAATCTCCCTGCGTCATACCCATCCGGTACACGTACGAGTTAATGACTTCGGCCTTTTCCCGGTTCTGCGAATTCATGAGCACCAAGGTTTGATCCAGATTCGATCCCAATAAACCGCTTACAGTCAGGATCAAATTCAAGCTGATAATCATCTTCATGTTCGGCAGGGTGATGTTCCAGATTTGTCTCAAGCGACTGGCCCCGTCGATTCTTGCGGCCTCGTAGTAGGTAGGATCGATCTTGGCCATGATCGCCAGGTACAGAATCGTTCCCCAGCCGGCCTCTTTCCAAATATCCGACAGCGTCGCAATCCACCAATACTTGCTTGGATCAAGCAAAATGTTTTGCGGCTGCGAGATCAGCCCCAGAGCAAGCAATATTTCGTTGAACAAGCCGGATGTCGAGAACCAAGTAATGAGCATGCCGCCCAATACGATCCAGGACAAGAAGTGGGGCAGGTACGAGACAGTTTGGACGAATTTTTTGAAGCGCCCCATGCCAACCTCGTAAATCATAATGGCCAGAATAATCGGAATGACAAAGCCGATCGCCAATTTCAAGAAGCTGATGCCCAGCGTGTTGACGACGGAGTCCCAGAAATACTTGTCCGACATAATGATCTTGAAATTGTCCAGGCCAACCCACGGCGCGGAATCCAGCGTGTCGATAACGGTGTAATTTTTAAACGCAATCGTCAAACCGTAAATCGGTATGTAGCAGAAGATGAACATGAAGATGACGCCGGGAATGATCATCGATTGAAGCTCCCATTGCCGCTTGTAATCAATAAAAAATTCCTTGATCCTCTGCCCCATCGGCTTCTTCCCGGTGGGCTGAACCGCTCCCGTGCCGGTTGACTGAACTGCAGCTGTTTTGCTCACCTGCTTAACCCCCTTTGATCAAAAACGCTTCATAATAAAAACGTTTTTATTTTTCGCCAAAAAAACCCCGAATTTATAAAACCATTTTAAAAAAACCGTTTGATGCGATCCTTCCCTTCGGTTAAACCGGTTCATTCCGATTCATCTTCACGTGACTGGAGCCGCGAACGACCAGTTCTCCCGGCAGCTTCTGAATCTTGCCCTTCTCTTTCTTCTGAATCATGCGCACCAGATGATCCACGACCAGAATCCCCTGTCTGGCAATCTGGTTGCGAACGGTCGATAGAGGCGGCGTAAAATACTGCGCGATATCGATATCATCGAAGCCCACGACGCTGACGTCTTGCGGAACCTCGTATCCATGGGACTTCAGGGCCCGGATGCAGCCGATGGCGCTCACATCGTTACCGGCGAGGAAAGCATCCGGCACTTTGCCTGGGTGTAAGTGAAGAAACGATTTGACGGCGTTATATGAACCCTCTTCCTCGAAATAGCCTTGCAGTATGTAGTCTCCGTCGATCGGGAACTGGCACTCCCGGAGCGCAGCCAGATACCCTTCCTTCCGCTGCACGCTGTCAAACATCGTATCCACGCCGGAGATGTAGGCAATCTTCTTATGCCCCAGGCTGATCAGGTACTTGGTTGCTTCATAACCGGCTACGTATGAGTCGAATATGATGCTGCCCATCGTTTCGTTCTGAACCTCGCGATCCAGGAAAACGGCCTTGATCTTATCCTTCTCCATGGCAGCAATGTCTTTGTCGTCGATCTTCAGCTCTTCGAAGATAATGACGCCGTCCACCCGGCCGCCCATAATATTGCTCATGATCACCTGCTTATCCTTCGTAACAAACACGTTCAAACCATAACCCAGACGGTCACATTCCCGTGACATCGACTCCACCAATGTGTAGAAGTAAGGCCCTGACACGCTTGTTGTAAAGAAGCCCAGCATCTTGGTCTTGCCCGACTTCAACAGCTTTCCGTTCAGGTTAGGTACGTAATTGAGCCGCTCCGCCACCTTCAGCACATGGGATTTGGTCTCCGGGTTCAATACATCTACGTCATTCAATGCATTCGAAACCGTAGAAATGGAGACTCCGGCTTCTCTTGCCACATCCTTGATCGTTACTTTACCCATATAACCATTCCATTTCCTTTGCGATAAAAACGTTTTTATGTTCATAAGTTACCACATATGTGAGGTGAACACAATGCTTTTTTGGAAGGGGTTACAAATATTTTTTTCAGTTATGCTCCACAACCCTTGGAGGGATAATATGAAAAAAGGCAGGCACTCTTCAAATCGTACCCTTCATCGGTACCACTCTTCAAAGTGTGCCTGCAGAAATTGAATCTCTTTTTCGTAATGGGCCACATGTCCCTCATCGATCATGTTCTGGTAAGCCTTGTTGCCTTGTGCCGCACCGGTTGTAAGTGAATCGCATAATGCCTTGAGGCGTCTTATAGTCCATTCTTTCAAGTTGGGAGGCGGTGATATGCCATAGGATTTAAAGAACAGCGATATTCTGTGCGTGCGATCCGCAGCATGCAATTCCGATCGATAAGGTATCGATGTCCCTGTCATGTAATCTATTGCAAAGCTTGCCAGCGGGACTGAGGTGTACAGCATATAAACCATGTCCCAGATACGCGGACCTGGTGCAGCCAAATCAAAATCGATTAGTGCAACCGGCACTTCATCTTGAAAAACGATATTGTATGGCGCGGCATCATTATGACAGATCACTTCATCGTCCCATTCCCCCGAAGCCTGAGAGGTATGTGCAACCTCTGGTTGGATTGAAGTTACAGCAAAGCCCTGTACGGCGTCATGATAACGCCGTAACAACGCTGCACTCTGGATAAGGGCATGGTTCGACCATATATAGGGTTTAAAATCAGGATATTGGTTTCCCGGCACCTCTCCAGGAATGAAGGACAAGATCTCGCGACCGACATGATCAATGCCTATGAACTTGGGGGCGCCTTCAAAACCCTGCTTATCCAAGTATCGGAGCAAGTCATGCACGAAAGAACTCCATTTCGTAGTTCGGTGAACGTTATTTCCGATACGTACGACTTCGTTAACATTCCCACCGGGAAGTATTTCTTCCTTGTCACCCATCCGCAGCTCCCCTTCCCGCTGCTCCACGTGCCAGCCCCAGCGCCTCTGCCAGCCCCTCCAGATCCAGTCCGTCGGCGGCAAAAGCGGTGCGAACGAGCTTCGGCGGGACGAACTCGTCATATTTGCCGAGATACGGCGCTTCTTCGGGATCGAGAAGCGCGCCGGCGTCCTCGCAGTCCGCCAACTCCTGCTTAATTTCCTCCATCAGCGTCTCGTTATCGACCTTGCCCGCGACCACCATGTAATACGGCTCCATCGGCACGATAGAACGGAGAGCAAGCCGCTCCGACAGATTATGCTTCAGCAACCGCTCCAACGTGCGAAATTGCTTGCTGCCTGCCCAAGGCAGAATGAACAGGGAATCGCCGCCCGCCGGTATGACCACCTGCTTCAGCAGTCCGCTCTCCCGAGCAAGTCGGCGGGCCCGCTCCAGGCGGTTCACCGCACCCGGTGCCAGGTACGGATAGATGGCGCTGTCAGCGAGCACCTCCCGCATCTTCTGCACCACGCGGGTATGCACATCGCCGCCTGCGCCAAGCCATAACGTATCGACCTTGCCCTTGGCCGACTTCACGTACAGGGCCTTGTGCTTTGTGTCGACTTCCTCTACCTTCCACAGCTTGCCTGCCAGCGAGAAGCAGTAGCCCGGCGGCGGCACGGTCGTAATCGATCCGATTTCTTCCGACCCGTTATAGACGACATGCTCTTCATCGTCCTTAAACACCGCATAGAAGCGGTAGTTGTTCACGATTTTCTCCCCGCCAAGGCCGATGATCAGGCTGCCTTCCTCCGTACGCTGGATGTGATCCGTCTGGAGCAAATACTGCAGGAACTCCTTGTATTCCTCCGGCTCGATGCCGCGGAAGGCCGGGAGCGTCAGCACCGCTCGGGCCAGATCGGGCGGCTCGGCCTCGCCCATGCTCTTGAGCGTGCTCATCGTCTGATGGTAAAGCACGCCAACCGGTTTCTTCCGCAGGGCCAGCGGTTCGACCCATTTCTCGCGAATATACAGCTCAATGACGGCAATGGCCCGAAGCAGCATCCACGGCATGCGCGCAGGCAGCATGGCCTCCTCGTCCTCGTCCTCTGGACAGAGGAACATCATCTCGGAGGCCTGATCCCCCCGCCGGCCGGAGCGGCCCAGCCGCTGAACGAAGCTGGAGCAGCTGTACGGCGCGCCCAGCTGGATCACCCGCTCCAGCTCGCCCAGATCGATGCCGAGCTCCAGCGTCAGGGTGGCCGCCGCAACCGCCGGCCCCGGACCTTCGCGGAGCGCGGCCTCGGCTTCCTCGCGCAGCATGGCGGAGATGCTTCCATGATGCACATGGAAGACATCCCGCTGCTCGCGCTTGGCCGCAATCCGCCGCAGCTCGAGCGTGGTCAGCTCGGCATCCGAACGGCTGTTGGTGAAGACCAGCGCTTTTTTCAGGTGGGTGTTGTCGTATACGAAATCGTAGTAGGCCTTGCGCGCAAGCTCCAGCTGCTCCGCCTGCTTCTCGTCCCGGGCATCCGGAAAGGAGAAATGCTCCACCGACAGCCGCAGCTTCCGCCCACCTTGCGGCGAAACGACCTCGACTGCGTGCTTCGTGCCTGCGCCCAGCCAGCCGGCTGCGGTTTCGTAATCGCTGAGCGTCGCCGACAGCCCGATGCGGCGAGGGGAGCAGGCAGCCATCCGCTCGATCCGGGTCAGCTGGCTCAGCACCTGAATGCCCCGGTCGGCTCCCATGAAAGCATGCACCTCGTCAATGATGACATACCGCAAATCCTGGAACAGCGCCGGGATGGCGTTCGGCCGGTTCATGAGCAGCCCTTCAAGCGATTCCGGCGTAATCTGCAGCACGCCCGACGGCTTCTGCATCAGCTTCGTTTTCTCGGCTTGGGACACGTCGCCGTGCCAATGCCATACCGGCACCTGACCTTCCTTCAGCAGATCGGTGATGCGTTCGAATTGGTCGTTGATCAGCGCCTTAAGCGGCCCGATATACAGGATCCCGACCGAGCTGGAAGGCACGTTGTACAGCTCCGTCAGCGCCGGGAAGAATGCGGCTTCGGTCTTGCCCGATGCCGTGCCGGAAGCGATCAGCAGATGATTGGGCGTATCGAACAGGACGCGGCAGGCTTCCACCTGCGCCTCGCGAAGGGCGTCCCATCTTTTTTTATAGATAAACTCCTGAATGAACGGGGCCAGTCTGGAAAACGGGTTCGCGCTCATAGCTCAAACTCCGCCAGCAGATCGTCCAGATCGTCCGAAGGAGCATCGCTTTGCCCTTTGCCCTGCGGCTGCGCTGCTGCCCGCTCGCCTAGCAGCTCTTCAAACGCGGCCTCCGGATGCTGATGCAGCGTATGCAGCAGATCCATGAAATCCCGCACCACCTCGCGGGTGGTTAGCAGCTCCTCAGCTCCCAGCCTGTTCACGGCCGTCTGCATGAACGCGATCAGCTGCTCATCCGTCAACTGCGCTTCGTACTTGAAATGCAGGGCATGGATGTCGCGCAGCTTTTGCAGGAGGATGAGAATCTCCTCATACGACAGCATGTCCAGCTTCAGGATAGGCGACGTGTAGGTTCTCAGCGAACTGCTGCCGTAGCGTCCGTCGATCAGGCGGGAGCGCAGCGCATCATAACTGAACAGTCCCCGGCGCTCATCCTCGACAAACTGCGGCGTTCCGCCCATATAGATGCCCAGATGCTCCGCTTTGCCCTGCATCGTGTCGTTGAACATGGTCAGCAGCTTCTCGTAGTTGCTCTGGCGGGACACGCTGTTGGTGATTTTGTAGAGGTTAACCCCTTCGTCAATGAACAGCAGCAATCCCTTATACCCGATGGCCGCCGTAAATTCGGACCACAGCTTCATGTAATCGTACCAATTGTCGTCATCGATAATGACCCCGACGCCAAGGTCCTTGCGGGCCTCCGTCTTCGTCGGAACTTCCCCGCGGAGCCAGCGCAGCGCAGCTCCCTTACGGTCATCGTCGCCAAGCTTATAGCCGTTCCAGTAAGCAGCGAGGACCTTCGCAAAATCAAAACCGTGCACCAGATTCTGCATACCGTTCGTCACGGCATAAATCTGCGTTTCCACCTTATCGTTCAGCGCAGGGTCATCCGGGCGCAGGCCCGTCTCCTGCATGATGTCCTGCTGGATCGCGGCGATCCATTTTTGCAAAATGGCCTCCAGCGCGCCTCCGTCCGGACGCGTTCTCGTGGACAGATGGGTCATCAGCTCGCGGTATGTGGCAAGCCCTTGCCCTTTCGTGCCCACAAGCCGCCGCTCCGGCGACAGATCCGCATCCGCCACCACAAAATCGCGATCCATCGCGTAGTTGCGGATGATCTGGAGCAGGAAGCTTTTTCCGCTTCCGTAGCGGCCGGTAATCAGCCGAAATGCGGCGCCGCCCTCGGCGATATTATCCATGTCGCGCAGGATCGACTCCACCTCCGGCTTGCGGCCGACGGCGATGAACTCCAGCCCCACCCGCGGCACGACCCCGGCCGTCAAAGAGTTCACGAGGGCGGTCGTGAGCCGCTTCGGTATTTTCAGTTCCGTCATGGTTCCACCTCTTTCAAGCATCTTACAGTCATAACGAGTCCCATCGATGTCAATCCGTCCGGTTATACGGACTTCAATGTTTCCAGCATATCTATATAATCATCCGCAATGGACTCCCCATCGATCAGCAGATCGCCGACGGTATCCATCGCGGCCTCGTTGATCTCATCAAGCAGCAGCGCCGGCATGGAGCCGGCCTGCTCCGCAATCCGCTGCAGCTGTGTTCGGTTCGGTCCGGACTTGAGGGCGTGCAGAACCTCCAAGTGTATAAGGTTAAGACGCTCTCCGAGCTCCTGCCAATCCTCATCCAGTCCGTCCGTATTCCAAACCACCGCACCCTCAGATGATTTACCAGCCGCCGGGACGGATGGTTCCTTACTCTCGGGTGCAGCGAGCGCTGTTCCTTCATCCTCCGAAGCAGCGATTGCCTTTTCTTCCTTCTCGGTCACAACGAACGCTTCTTGCTCCTTAGCTTCATTCCGGGCTTCCTCTGGAACTGGCGTCTCTTCATAAATAACCGCATCAAAATCCATCACTGCCTGGAACACTTCCGGGTTCTTCGCCGCGGATTTTGGAGAGGAATGCCCCTTTGAAGACGCACCCGTTCTCCTGTTAGTTGCTGCATGTCCCCCATAGCCCGAAGAGGCCCCCGCATCCGTTACAATTTCCGCTGCAGATCGGCTGTTCTCCGCTTCAACCTCCTGCTGCCCGGCTTCCTCCGTAAGCAGCATGTCGCGGACCTGGTCCGATTCCCGCTGCAAGCGGCGCAGCTTCCCCGTATCGATCTGAACCTCAGGCAGGCTCTGCTTTCGCTCGGCCTCCATCTGCTCCTGAATCTCTTTTTTCAGATAACGGGTGATGATCTCTTCCACTTCGGGTTCTACCGCTTCCGCTCCGCGCAGCCGTCCCTTGAAGCCCCTCAATTCCCGCAGCTTATTCTCGGTCAAGCGGACCAGCCCGGTTATATAGGAGCGCAAAGGAGCGTGCTCGCTTAAGGACACCACCGTCAGCACGACGGTTCGGCCGTATAACCCGTGATCGTACACCGCGCTGCGGAATAAATGCCGTTTCACCTGCCGGGGCCGCGGCTGAAAGCGGTCGATAAGACGCTGCCCCTTCATTTTGGCCCAATAGCTGTCCACGAGCGCAATCACCTTCGGAGCGTACCCTTCCAGGTCCTTGCGTCCCTTCTCCTGGTAAAAACGGCTCTTCTCCACGTCATAATCCAGCAAATCGAGCAGCAGCTCCCACGTCAGCTCCACCGGCTGGAGGGAGAACCGGCGCTTCCATTCCTTCTCCTTCAGCTCAGCGGATAAGACGCGCGGAAAACGCTGGTACGTCTCCCGGATCGGCATATCCAGGCCATGCACGATCATAAAATCATATAACCACTCCCGCAGATACGTATCCAGCTTGGCATAACGCTTGCGGTAGGCCGTCCACGCTTGCTCCATCAATGCATAGCCCTGCAGGGGATCGCTCCAGCCCACGCCATGGATCAGCTCGTAAAAATAGACAAAAAGATAGGAAAGGTCCGTATCCGGGTACCGCCCGGACCTTACTTCCTCCCGCCAGTAAAAATACCATTTGAACTGGTCGCTGGCCATCTGGTCGTAGGTCGGCCAATAGCTTTTGAAGGCTACGAAAGGGGCCTCATCCTCCACATGCCATGCGAGTTCCCTCGCCTTCTGCACGAATTGCTGTTCCTTGGTCACATAGCGGAAGTCCTCGCCCCAATTCATGTCCAGCGGCTGCTGCGGCTTCACAATCAGGGAATTCTTCGCTTGCTCGTTAGGATTAACGATCTCCTGTTCCTGACGATCCGGCCGCTTGTCCGGCAGTGGAATATCCTGCTCATCACCGGCCAGCTCGAATTCGGCAAAGCGAATCCCTTGGTCGGTCACGTGCGTAGTATGTCTTATCGAATCTATGTGATTGTCGTTGTTAGGCTTATCGTTTTTCATCGAACATGAACCTCCGTCACAACTTCAATTATACCATTTAACCTATGGGCGCCACCTGAGTTTTCACATGTTTCTCATCTGTATTATAATGGACGGAATGATAGTCTAGCGAATGACTTTATGCTGAAAGGACCTTCGAATGAATAAATGGCTGAAAGCATTGTTATTTCTGGCCGGCGCGGCTTTTCTGACGAGGCTGATCCCCTTCTCTTCCTGGTTCCGTATTCTGGATACGATGATCCATGAGCTGGGGCATGCCGCCATGACCCTTCTCATGTCGGGCCGGGTGCTCAGCATCGAGCTGAATCCCGATCACAGCGGCGTCACCTATTCCATGCTGGCTTCCGGCGGGTGGAGTCCGATCGTAGTCTCGCTTGCAGGCTATACGTCGGCATCCCTGTTCGCCATTCTGATGTTCTACGGCTATGCCAAGAAAAAACAGGCTACCGGCCTGATCACCATTACCGTGCTAGCCCTCATCATGATCATCTTCTTCGTTCGCGCCGGTTACGGATTATGGTGGCTTATCATATTTATGATCGTAAATCTGATCTTCTATTTCCTCGGCGATAAGGTCCGCAATTTCTATTATCTGCTGCTCGCCTTTCTCGTGCTGGAAGAATCCGTGGTCGGTCCGCTGACCCTCTTGACCATGGCGCTGACCCAGCCCAAGCAAGCGGGCGACGCGTCCAACCTGGCCAACATGACCGTGCTCCCGGCGTTCGCCTGGGCGCTGCTGTTCCTGCTGTTCTCCCTATGGTGCGCCAAGGTGGCGCTGCAGCTGTTCTGGAAGAAGCGGTGACGAATCGCAGATTGCTTTATATTTAATATAAAAGACCATTCCATGATGGAAATGGTCTTTTTTTCGTTCCAATATTTTCTTTGACTCTATCAATATTCCAAAATATAATAACATAGTCCTAGTATTTTAATCTCATATTAGGTATTTAGCAATGATTGAAGAGGGTTTTAAGAACTATATTCATATAAAATCTTACCAGGAGGCTACTAGAATGCACATCACGAAAGCACTAAAGAAACCCGTCTTTGTCATGATCATGCTCATCTTCTCGCTGTCCATCATGACGACGGCATGGGCCGCACAACCGAATGCGGACGATCTTCAAGGACATTGGGCGGAAACCCGGCTGCGCAGCTGGTCCGATCAGGGTCTGCTTCAGGGCTACAACGGGAAATTTAACCCCGATCGTCCTGTAACGCGGGCCGAATTGGTAACGCTGATCAACCGTTCTTTTGAAGTATCCGAACCAAGCAGCATCTCGTTTAAGGACTTGGAAACTTCTCATTGGGCTTATGACCAAATCGCCAGAGCCGTGAAAGCAGGCTACATCGATGGATATAACGACAATACGGTTCGCCCGGACCATACGGTTACCCGCGAAGAGGCCGCCGTCATGGTGGCCAAATTGACGGAGCTTGTCTCCGCCGAAACCGTGCCTGCAACCGATTTTAAGGACGACTCCTCCATTTCCAAGTGGAGTAAACCGGCGGTTTCCGCCTTGGCTGAGAAAGCCGTTATCACCGGCAACGCCAAAGGGAACTTTAATCCGCAGGGCAAACTTACTCGCGCGGAGGCCGTTACCCTGCTCGATAAATCACTGGAGTACAAGGTTCCGACGGATATTACATACGATAAGGCTGGAACTTACGGACCGACTGCCGGCGTCGAAACGATCAAAGGGAATGTCATCGTAGCCGCGCCGGGCGTTACCCTTCAAAATGTGGTGATCGAAGGGAATCTTACGCTGACCGAGGCCGTCGGAGAGGGTGATGCCTTCTTCAAAAAAGTAAACGTCAAAGGTACCACGACCATTCAAGGCGGCGGAGCCAACTCGGTCCACTTCGAGGACTCTGTATTGGTACGCGTATCCGTTGACAAGCAAACCGGCACCGTGCGTGTCGTTGTCGTCGGTGAATCCGCGATTCAGCATGTGGTTGTCCATTCTCCGGTCAAGCTTGAGGAATCCAGCGTGACCGACAGCGGGTTCGCCAATGTGGAAATCGCGAAGAACATGCCTCAAGGCTCCGAGGTTCAGCTTGTCGGCCAATTCGAGGATGTTCGCGTGCTTTCATCGGACATCAAAGTCAGCATCCCTAGCGGGTCCGTTAAGCAGTTGAACGTGGAAGAAGGAGCAAAAAATACGGAGATCAACGTCAATGCCAATGCTTCGGTCATGGATCTCGTTCTGAACGCCGTTGCCAAACTGCTTGGTCAAGGCACCATCGCCAATGCAACGGTTAACGCGGATGCCGCCGGCTCTACATTCCAGAAGCGCCCTGGCGCGGTTGCCGGCGATGCGGCAAACACAATAACAGCACCGCCCGCAAGCGGCAGCACCACGGGCAGCGGCAATAACAGCGGCAACAACAGCAGCAACAATGGCGGCGGTGTGGTGGATGGCGGCTCCGGCGGAAACGACAGCGGCAATAATGGGAGCAACCCGGGACCAGGCAACGGTGGCGGAAACGGCGGAGAACCCGTTCCTTGCACAGGAACGGCAGACCAGTGCAGAGACGCCCGCCTGGTGGATCTCACCGTATCCGGCTTCACCATGAACCAATTGGATGCGAACGAGTACACTACGGGAGTCACCGGCTTTAGTCCGGACACGTTCGAATACAGCATCGTGACGGACCGCAGTATGACTCAGCCCGTACCGGCTACGGTATCGGTCACGAAAGCGACTTACCACAAGGTAGACTATACCGTCTGGGAGGATGGAGCGAATACCTTGGCTTCCGGGACGATCACCGACGAGAATCCTGCATTCAACCTGGAGATCAAAGGCATGAAGGATGTACGGGTTCGCTTGACCGTCACGAGCGGAGACGGAATCGGCAAGAAGGTCTACGAAATTTTCATTCAATACCCAAGAACGATCCAAGAGGGTCTAAAGATTGGTTCCCACAAGGGGACGCACAGCAACAACGGAGTGCTGGTAGGGGAAAAGATGTACTACAACCTCATTAAAGGCAATGTAGGCGGAATCAAGCTGGGGGAACTGTACACGGTTCTCTTATATGAGCCGAACGCTTCCACGCCGTTCCTGACCTGCCAATATACCAGCTGTAACCTGCCGGACGGCAAATTTGCTAAGGATACCGTAGGTACCTGGAGGGTAGAGATTCTTCGCGACGGTGCGGTTGTAGACTCCGGAGATTATCAATACGATTTCATAACGGCGCCGATGCTGACCAACGACATCGGATTGCGGGCTTCTGCCGTTACCAAGCAGGAATTGATCGATTTCTTCTTGAGCGGAGGAAACTTCACCACGCCGTTTAAGTACGGTTATCTCGTCTACGCGGACATGTCCAAGCTTCGCGCCGAGTTTCCGACAGCCAAATTCTTCGTGGAAGGGTCGTATGAGATGTACATGCCGACCTCCTCGCTCCCTTCGGGATTGAGCGTAGACGAATTGAAGGGCAATTTGCAGCCGTACGGGTACCAAGCTTACCAAATGAGCAGCTTGCGCCCGATTCCATCCGGTTCGGGAGAGGTACAGCTCACAGGGGGATACTACCACCAATCCGACTATGATAATGAAAAAATAGTCAACGATAAAGTCGTGTACCTAAGTCTATACGATGAAAATCGCAACATCATCGGTCAATACGTCACCATCCTGGAGTTCGACCAGGACCATGTTGCTGACGGGTTTACGCCGTCTGAAACCTGGCAGCCGACTCCGTAAGTAGGAGTTAACTAAAAGAGGAGCATCGTTGTAGCGTACGCTACAACGATGCTCCTTTGCTGTTCCCTGGGTCGGTCCATGGGCCGGTCGCATTTGATCGCCTCCCATATTCCTCACCACTAAACTCAAGGCTGCCATTCATCAACCTTTCTTATATCACCGGCACCGTACCAGCAAATCGATCGGATAACGGCCTGCATTCCGACCATACAAACTGATGCCGCCCTCCTCGGTGCGCAGCTCCAGACGGAAGCTCCGCTTGCGGTCCAGCTCTGCCGCGAGTCTGCCCGGCACCTGCGCCTGGCACAGATAGCCGTACGAACCGGCCTCTTCCAGAAGGTTATGAACCGGCTGATAGTGCCACGACAGCACGCCCCGGCTGTCGGCAGGGTCATCCGCGAGCACGGCCTCGCCGATTTTGACATCGTCCACCCACACCGATACACGGGATTCATGCAGCTCTTCATCCGTCATATAATAGGTGCTTGGATTATATTCCACGTCCGCCGACGCCCCGTGCATAAAGTCGATTCCGTGAGCGCGATGCCGCGCGCCCTCGATATTTCTTGCCAATAAGCGCTTCGCGCCTGCCTCGAAAACAATGTCGATATCGCGGATCAGCGGCTGTTCCTCACGGTCCGGCAGCTGCACGTCATAGACGAACCGCCCTTCACCGCCGCCGTTTACTTTGGAGCCTAGAAGCGCCTCCCACATGTAGGCAAAGCTTTGCTCACGGAACGAGTTGACGGGAATGCTTAAGGTAGTGACATCCGCTCCATCGTTCCCTTGTTCCTCTGCACCACGCACATCAAACGTGGTAAAGTTACGCGTTACGACGACGCCTCCTGCATTCAGGAGACGAACACCGAGGATCGCGACCGCATCGGTCTCCGGCATGCGAAGCTGCAGTTCGGTCAGCGGCGCCACGCCGTAGCCGTCCCATGCCACTTCCAGGGTTCCTTGATCCGCCACGACCTTCGTGCCAAGCCGGTCATAGGATAATTCCCAGGCAACGGTCAGCTTCTGCCCGTGATATTGATCCGAATAACTGGAACGCAGCAGCGGTATGGTCTTCTCAGCCCCTTGGTCCAGCGTCTGGCACGGCGGTGCGTCGATCACGATAAAGTCCGGCGTGTGCAGATCGGCGATTGTCATGCCTGGCACAAAATCCTCGTACCCGAATTTTTTGTCCGTCCCATCCAGCCGATAATAGCCGTTGAACTCGTTCGTGACGTCGCGGAATTCCGTGAACACGAAGCCGCACAGCTTATCATGGCGGCGGAATTCGTTGAGCATGTAACGATAGTGCCATGCGAGATCGCTGTCCCCGGCTCCCCCGTCGATTCCCCACACATTTCCGCATTCGCTGTTCATGAGCGGAGCATCGCCTTGCTGGTTGCCGCCGATGTAGTTATGCTCCGATCCAGGATACGTCTTCTGTACAATTTCCTCGATATGATTACGCAGCGGTTCATAACCGTTGATATAAAAATGCCAAGTGTTGATATCTGTCTCCACATGATCATAATTGCATGGCGAATTGTCCTCCACGATCCGGGTAGGGTCAACACTCTTGGCCCAGCGGTACTTCTCCCGCACCCACTCCTGCGTCTCCGGGAGATAATAATGTTGCTGTCCTTCGCCGCCTGTCAGGCCGGCAGCCTCGCTATCCGTGCGAAGCCCCCAAGTTTCGTTAAACATAACCCACGAAAAAATCGACGGATGATTCCGGTCCCGTTCAATCACTTCCAGCGCCTCGCGCTCATAGGCGGAACGCGCCGTCTCGTCCGGGTTGCCCCAGAAGCACGGCATATCCTCCATTACCAGAATCCCGAGTTTATCCGCCCAATACAGCTTGCGGGGCTCCTCCGGCTTAATATGAATCCGCACGAAGTTCAGTCCGAGCCGTTTCATCAGGTAAATCTCGTCCCGCATCTCCGTATCCGTCGGGTAAGTGAAGAATCCCGTCTGATGGTAAGACTGGTCCAGCGTTCCGTTTAAATAAACCGGCTTCCCGTTCAACGTAATCCAGCGGTAATCCCGGCCGTCGAACTTCGCCGTCCCGATCTCGCGTATCCCAAAATAAGTATGAACGACATCCTCGCCGGCGGAACCCGCCAGGCGCAGCTCCCCCTCGTATAAATGCGGGGTTTCGGGACTCCAAAGCTGCGGATCGTCAACCTGGAACACCGTTATCCGTTCATTCGCGCCTTCTTGCAGCTCCCACTCCGCCTGATGGGTGATCGAACCCCCAGCGAACGAGAGCCCAAGTGTCACGGTGCCTGCTTCCTGCGCCTGGATTTTGGACTTCAATTCGATGCGGCCGTCCATGGAAGTCGTAAAGGTTGCTTGCTCCAAGTAGGTTTGCGGCCGGGCCTCCAGCCAAACCGGCTGCCAAATCCCTCTGATCTCGCCGTACCCCTGTTTCCCGCGGGCTTGGTAGTTATGGTCGTAATCCTCGGCACGAACCACGAGAATATTGTCTTGTTCCGTATTCCAAACGGTTGTCACCTCAAACTCGAAGGTTCCGTATCCGCCTTGATGCGAGCCGACATGCTTTCCGTTGACCCATACGTCGCACAAATAATCCACGGCGCCGAATCGCAGGAAGATCCGTGATTGCTTCTCGGCCGGCTCCCATCTCACGGACCGGCGATACCAGCCAACTCCCTTCTCGTCTCGTGCAATGCCAGATAAGGGACTGACCCACGAGAACGGCACCGTGATCTCCGAATCAAAAAGACCAGCGTCTCCCCCTTGCAACCGTTTCGAGCCCGCGCCGCCTTGCTCCAAAGCGCCGCCGGTCTCGAGCGTGAACGACCACCGCCCGTTCAAATTCAGCCAGTCTTTTCGTTCAAAATCCGGTCTCGGATACTCGGGACGTGGAATGTCCGTACCGATGGGCGCTGCCACAGGAATCTTCATGAAGCGAACACAACCTTTCCTTGTTCTGAATTTGCCCCTATTCTAGCATCTATATATAATTATTGCAATGTACATTATATTTTTACAATATAACAAATTTATTGTACACTTGGAGTCACTATAACGCTTCAGTAAAGGAAGGGAATTATGAACGAATCGAAGCTGGAAACCAACCGTTATCCGGCATCCCGGATCGTGGAAGTCGCCAAAGCCTTATCCAGCGATGTCCGGGTCCGCATCCTTGAAGCGCTCGGCGATAAACCGATGAGCGTCGGTCAGTTGGCGGAGGCGCTGGGGATTGCCCAGCCTACGGTGTCCATTAATGTCCAAATGCTGGAGCAAGCCGAGCTGATCGTCTCTTCGCAAGGTGCGAATCGGGAAAAAATCTGCGCCGTCACCTGCCGCTCCATTCTTCTCGAGCTGCCCTCGAAGCCGGGAGAAGGGCTGCAGCGCACGGAAGAAATCCACATGCCGATCGGCATGTTTTCCCACTGCTTCATCGAGCCTACGTGCGGCATGGCGGCTCGGGACGGCTCGCTGATCGGATCGCCTGACGATCCGCGCGCCTTTTACATGCCGGAACGAACGGAGGCTGCGCTCCTCTGGTTCTCGGGGGCGGGATACATCGAATATTATTTTTCGAACCCCATGCCGCCCGGTGCGGCCCTCGATGAGCTGCGCATCCGCGCGGAACTAAGCTCCGAGGCGCCTTCCTTCCAGCAGGAATGGCCGTCCGACATCACCGTCAGCATCAACGATCTTTCGGTAGGCACTTGGAGAAGCCCCGGTGATTTTGGCGACCGCAAAGGGAAGCTTACCCCGGATAAATGGAGGAGCGGCAGCGAGTACGGCATGCTGACGGAATGGCGCGTGACGAAACAAGGCAGCCAGGTCGACGGCCATGCATCCAGTGCCACGACCATCGATTCGCTGGACCTTGCCTTTAACCGGCCGATCCGCGTCCGCTTTGAGGTGAAAAAAGACGCGGAATATCCAAACGGACTGAATCTATACGGTTCGGGCTTCGGTGATCATCCGCAGGATATCATCCTGTCGTTTGTGCGGTACACGGAAGCCTGATCCTCATACGCCACGACGAACGGAACGATCGTCAGCTTGTCCACCCCCGGCAGTCCAGGGGCGATGGTACGCAAAAAGGCTATTCCATGTCACCCCTTGGCGACGATGGAATAGCCTCTTTCGCTATTATAATCCTAACGGTTTATTTCTTCTTCAGTTTATTGGATTTCCCCATTAAATATAACAGATACGGTGCTCCCAGGAGCGCGGTAACGATACCCGAAGGCAGCTCCTTCGGAATGATGACCACCCTACCGATCCAGTCTGCCCCGGCCAGCAGAATTCCGCCGAGCAGCGCCGCAATCACCATCGATTGCCGGTGACGGGCACCGACCAGCATTCTGGCGGCATGCGGCGCAAGCAGCCCGATAAAACCGACCGAGCCGACGTTCGCGGCAGCGATGGAAGCCAGCAGCACCGCAATGATGGCGACATACATCCGGGTATTCCGCACATTCAGTCCAAGTCCGGTGGAGCTTTCTTCGTTAAACGTCAGCAGATCCACCTTCCGTCCGAGCCATGCCGCCAAAGGCAGCAGGATGAGGATCGCCGGAACAATCCGCTGCACCTCCGTCCAGCCCCGGTTATAGGTACTCCCCGCCATCCAGGATAAAGCGGGCGCAACGTCGACCTTCGCATAGACAATCATCAAATTGATGATGGCCGAACCCAGCGCGGCGACGGCAATGCCGACCAGCGTAAGAATTGTCGGGTGAAGCCCTCTCTTCCAGGACACTGCGTATACCAAAGCCGCAGCAGCCATTCCCCCGATCACCGCGCCGACCGGTACCCAGCCGGCCGACAATTGCGGGAAGCCTACCATCAGGAGCAGCGCCCCGGCTCCGGCCCCGCTGGTTACCCCGATCACCTGGGGATCTCCCAGCGGGTTGCGTACCGCATTCTGCAGCAGGCTGCCGCTGACGGCCAGCGCTATGCCGGACAAGCCGGCCGTGAGCAGCCTTGGCAGGCGGAAGTCCAGCAGAATTTGGCGATACATCTCCTCGCCGCCTCCGGTAAGCACGGCCACCACTTCCGTAAAGGGGATGCGCAAGCTGCCGCTCACCAGACTGAACACCCAGACGAGCACCAGCAGCACGCTGAACAGTGCAACCAGGACCGGATACGGAATCCGGCGCAGGCTTGTGCCCGCCATCATCGATCCCCCCGAGGCTCCGCGTCCCCCGATCAACGAGCGGGATACCCGAAGCGCAAGCCAGATCAGGCAAGGGGCACCGATCATGGCCGTAATGGCTCCGACCGGGAGTTCCCCGTAGGCGTTCACGAACATCCTGGCCACCGTGTCGGCCCCGACAAGCAGAGCAGAGCCCCATAACGCGGCCAGCGGAATTAACCCTGCATGCCGGACTACGCCGGACAAGCGGACCAAATGGGGAGCAATCAACCCGATAAAGCCGATCGGACCGACTACGCTCACGGTCACGCAGGCCAGCACGATAGCTGCCCCCATGGCAAGCAAGCGGGTGGTACCGACCTTTTGGCCGAGGGAGCGCGCCGATTCCTCATTGAGCGTGAGGATGTCCCATTGGCGTACCGCCATGCATAACACGACTAACCCGCCGATGATCCACGGCCATGAAAAAGCTACGCCATCCCAATCGTTCTGGATCAGCGAGCCAGAACCCCACAGTAAAATGCCCTGTGTTGTCTGCTGATTCAACAGCAGCAGCGCACTCGTGACGGACGATAGGACCAGGGTTACGATCATGCCGGACAATGCAATCCGCAAGGGAGAGCCTTGCGTCCTGCCAGCCAGCGCATAGACGGCTACAGCCGCCAGCGTTCCGCCTGCCACTGCCAGTGGAAGGGCATATTGGTGCAGCAATCCCGGCCAGAAGATCATCCCGGCCACGACAGCCAAATAAGCGCCCGCATTCACGCCAAGCGTCGTCTCCGAAGCAAGCGGGTTGCGCGTTACGGTCTGCATAAGCACGCCGGACACCGCCAAGGCCGCGCCCGCCAGCAGGCCCATGACCGTTCGCGGAAGGCGCACGCTGCGGATCAGGTGGTGATCTGCAATATCCTGCGGAGACACCAGCGCCTGCACAACCGTTTTGACCGATATATCCGCAAGCCCTTGCGTTAAGCTGATAAACGTAAGAAATAGCAGTGCCGCAAGGCCTCCAGCCAGCATCCATAACGGCTTCCAGCCCCTACCTGAGGCAACAGGCGGGGCCGGATGGATGCTCACCGGCGTGGAGCCTTGAGCCGGTTTCTCGCCGAAACTCATTGCGTGAGCAGGTCAGCTGTCTTTTGAGCCATGGTCTGGGCAGACAACGGGCCGCCGTAAGGCCACCTGTCACCGCCAAGTGCATACACGCGGTCTTCTTTAACAAAGTTCAGGCCTTTCCAAACCGGATTGTCCTTCAATTGATTCTCGATAACGTTATCACTGTCCTGGATAATGTGCAGGAAATTCGCGTCCTGAAGAGCCGGCAGCGCCTCGACGTCCGCAGTGGTGAATCCGTAGACCTCAAATTGACCCGGCTTATGGGCGTTGGTCAGCCCGATGTGCTCAAGAATTTTTACGGCGAGGGAATTATCCGTCGATATTCGGAATACCGCCGCATTCTGGTTGCTGTAACCCATCGCCAGCGCAAACGGTTTTTCCGTCATGCCCGCAGCTTCAAGCTTGGCTTTGGCATCGGCATAGGTTTGATCCAAATCGCCAAGCACTTTTGCGGCTTCGTCTTTTTTATCAAGCACGTCAGCAATCGTATTAAAGGTATTGATCATTTCTTCATACTGATCCCCTTGTCCCTCAGCCGGATAAGGATCAAACACCAATGTTGGCGCAATGCTGTTGTACGTTTCAAAACCGGCTTCAAGATTGGATTTCAAACCGATGATCAGGTCCGGCTTCAATGAAGCGATAAGCTCTAGATTCGGCTCTTGACGAGTGCCGACATCGGTTACGTCCGAACCGATCTCCACCGGAATGTTCACCCACTGTTTCATCCCTTCGATGTCTGCAATGCCGACAGGCTGAACACCCAGCGCAAGAACATCTTCTGCATAAAGCCATTCCAGCGCCACCACGCGCTTCGGAACACCCGTAATTTTCGTTTCGCCCATCGCGTGCTTGATGGTTCGGGTTTCCGGCGCGGCCTCGGTTTTATCCCCGCCTTGGGCGGCCCCTTGATCCGAATTCTGCGCTGCCGTGGAGCCGCTTCCTTCATTGGATGCCGCCCCCCCGCCGCAGCCGGCTAAAACCACAGCAAATATCAATACAATAAATACCAGACCCTTCATACTCCGCATTGAATTTCTCCCCCTATACCCTCTATGTATTGTAGATATTGTTTATTAATAATAATTATTGAGAACAATTATCATTATCAATACTCAGCACAATGATAATCATTCTCATTGATAATGTCAATAGATTTATGAAGATTATCTGAACCCTTCATGAATCGTTTACTTTTCGCCATGAAGATCGGATTAACTCTTTACAGCCAAGTCATTCTGTAACATAATCTTACTGATTGTTTTATGCACGCTTAATCTCAGCCATCGACTCATCCACGGAAGTCCGTGGCTCTTTTGACAAATAACCGAAAAAGTGAGGGATTTCCATGCGTGACAACCCCCCTGCAGCTGCGGCCGAGAGCGACTTTCCCGTTAAAGCCGGCAATCCGGCACGGCGAGCCCTGATCGTTGCCGGCTATCATCGGCTTGCCGATCTTACCCGGGCGACGGAGAAAGAACTGCTTGCTCTTCACGGAGTTGGTCCAAAGGCGATCGGAGTATTGCGCGCCGCTTTGGCCGAGAAGGGTCTGGCCTTCAAAGAATAAAAAAAGAGTGAATACATAAGGTACCTGCATAGGATGGATCCCCAAGCCGCAAAAGGGTTCAGGGATCCATCACGTTTATGTTTGCTCCTATACGTCGAACCTTACCGAAGGTAGAACATTCACAAAAAACATATTTACATTTCTATAAAAATAGATATAATGAGCTTATGGATACCTTACAAACCATCAAAGCACTATCAAACGAGTCCCGGTTCAAAATCCTGGAGTGGCTGAAGCACCCGGAAGAACATTTTGATCCGCAGGAGCACATGCCTTCCAAATGTGATTTTCATGGCGGTATCTGCGTGGGCTCCATTTCAGAAAAAACAGGACTCGCTCAGTCGGTCGTTTCTGGCTACCTCGTAAAATTGCAAAAGGCTGGTCTACTGGAATCCCATCGAGCGGGCCAGTGGACATATTACAGACGTAATGAGGAGGGCATTAAGCGTTTTATCGAACAACTCAAGGAAGAGCTTTAGGCTTAAAAAGCAAATCAACCTGAAGATTAAGCTTAAAAGCTCTTTCTTTTTATCATATATATCTATTTTTATGAAAATACAGAAAAGCATATTAAACATATTGGAGGATTCCATACATGAGCAACCAAAATCAAAGTATCCGATCCACCGCATCCCTATTCGAGCCCTATACCATCGGTAACCTTACCCTGCCTTCCCGCGTGGTGATGGCTCCCATGACCCGAGGCTTCTCCCCGAATGGCGTTCCGGGCCCGGATGTGGCCGCTTACTACCGCCGGCGTGCGGAGAACGGCGTCGGATTGATCATTACCGAAGGAACGCTGATTAACCACCCGGCGGCTACCGATAACCCTAATATACCTAATTTCCATGGAGAGGCCGCATTGAACGGCTGGGCCGAGGTGGTCCGTCAGGTCCATGAAGCCGGCGGTAAGATCATGCCGCAAATTTGGCACATCGGCATGACAAGACCGCTAGGTGCCGAGCCTAACCCGGAAGCACTTCCGATCGGGCCATCCGGACTTGACCTGGACGGCAACGTCGTCACGAAACCCATGACCAAGGATGAAATCGAGCAGGTGATTCAAGCTTATGCCGATGCAGCCGCGAATGCCAAACGCCTTGGCTTTGACGGCGTAGAAATCCATGGTGCCCACGGTTACCTGATCGACCAATTCCTTTGGGAAAGAACGAACCGGCGTACCGATGAATACGGAGGCGACATGCTGAAGCGTGCCCGCTTTGCGATCGAAGTCGTAAAGGCAGTCCGTCAAGCGGTGGGTCCTGACTTCCCTGTTGCCATCCGTCTATCCCAATGGAAGACGACCCAATATGAAGCCAAGCTGGCAGATACGCCTGAAAAGCTAGGGCAGTTGTTAACCGCGCTGTCAGACGCTGGCGTCGACATATTCCACTGCTCGACCCGCCGCTTCTGGGAGCCTGAATTTGAAGGCTCTGACCTGAACTTTGCCGGATGGGCCAAGAAGCTGACTGGAAAAACGGTCATCACCGTCGGTTCCGTCGGTCTCGATGAAGTATTCACCAGCCTCTTCACCCAAGGTAAGGGTGCCGGCCAAAGAGACCTCGAAGAGCTGCTGAATCGTCTTGAGGAAAATGAATTTGACCTGGTTGCCGTCGGCCGTGCTCTGCTGGCGGATCCGCAATGGGCTGCCAAGGTTCGAGACGGGCGTTTCGACGAGCTTGCCCCTTTCACGCCGGAATCCTTGCAAACCCTGGTTTAATGCGATTTCAGCTCCCCAGCCCCCTTGGGACCTGAGCGCCGCATTAGATCTTCAAATACAAAACCGGAAGCAGACTGCTTCCGGTTTTTTTGCCGTATGCTGTTCATGGCTATTCGTCATGCAAAGCGGCTTGACGTTTGTAATGATCCTCGATGACCATGCAAGCCATCGCTTCGATCACGGGTACGACACGGGGACAGATGCAGGGATCGTGCCTGCCGATCGTCGTTATCTCCCGTTCATTACCCTCCACATCGACTGTCCGTTGGGGAATCGAAATAGAGGAAGTCGGCTTGACGACGACTCGGAACACGATGTCCGCCCCGGTGCTGATCCCGCCGATGATCCCGCCGGCATGGTTCGTCCGAAATCCCTCCGCGTCCATCTGGTCGTTATGTTCGCTTCCCCGCATGGAGGCGGCTTGGAAGCCCGTCCCGAATTCGATGCCCTTAATCGCTCCTACGGACAACATCGCCTTCGCCAGCTCAGCGTCAAGCTTGTCGAATACGGGTTCTCCCAATCCCGCAGCGATTCCGCTGATACGGCACTCGACGATTCCCCCGCAGCTGTCGCCCTCTTCGGCCAGTCGTTCGATCCTCTCGATCATGCGAACGGCCGCTTCAGGATCACATGCCCGTACAGCATTGCGTTCGATGGCATCGACGTCGAATTGCTCGCATCGGATGCCGCCGATCTCAGTCGTATAGGCCAGGATCGAGACCCCCCGACGTTCCAGAAGCTTGCGCGCCACAGCACCGGCAGCCACTCGCGCAGCCGTCTCCCTTCCCGAAGCTCTTCCGCTTCCTCGATAGTCGCGTATCCCGTATTTTTTCTCATAAGTGAAATCCGCGTGCCCGGGCCGATAGGCCGATTTGATGGTGTCGTATGCCGACGGGCGCATGTCGGTGTTGTTCAGCATGATGCACAGTGGCGTGCCCGTGGTTTTCCCGTCGAATAGCCCGGATACAATGCGGATCTTATCGTATTCCTTGCGGGGAGTCGTAACGGAGGATTGCCCCGGCCTTCTGCGATCCATCTGAATCTGGATGTAGGCCTCATCCAGCTCAACGCCAGGCGTGACGCCCTCCAAAATGACGCCGACTGCTTCTCCGTGCGATTCCCCGAACGTAGTCATTTTCAATCGTTCTCCAAACGTGCTTCCTGCCATGTCCCTACCTCCCGAATACTTTCGATTCCTTTTCATTTAGTTTAAGGGTATAGTTGAAATAAATGAAATCGTAATATCGTAGGGATGCCATAGAGAGGATTGATGACAAATGATCGCCAACACCGAATGGTATCGGGTGTTTCTGCATGCCGCCGAGACGTCCAATTTGACGAAAGCCGCTCAAAACCTCCATATGACGCAGCCTTCTGTGAGTTATGCCATCAAACAGCTGGAAGAAGCGCTCGGCGTGGGCCTGTTCGACCGATTATCCAAGGGTGTCCGCCTGACGCAAGAAGGCCAAGCCCTGTATCAGCATGTCCGGCAAGCCTTCAACGAACTCGATTCAGCCGAGCGCCGCTTGAAGAAGCTGAAGCAGTTCGGCGAAGGCAGGCTGAGGATCGGCGCGAACGGGGCTATCGTTAAGGACTTTCTCCTCTCCTTGCTCGACCGATTCCATGCCCGCTATCCCGACATCCGCATCCAGCTGTCACAGGAGCGAACCAGCAGCATCGTGGAGCGCTTAAAGAAAGGCTCGTTGGATCTCGGCTTTGTTCACCCTCCCGTATCGGACGAGGAAATCCATATCATCGACTCCCGTACTTCGCCTTATTGCGCCGTGGTTGGAACGGCCTTCGCAGATTGGGCTCGCAGGCCTCTACGGACGGAAGAATTGACGGAGCTTCCCCTCTTGTTGTTATCCCCTGGCAGCTCGACCCGATCCTTCATCGAAGGGTGGTTCCGATCGCAAGGGGTGGAAGTGGAAGCCGACTTCGAGTTGAACAGCCTGGACATGTTAGCGGAATTTGCCGAGCGCGGTTATGGAACAGCCTTCTTGCCGCGGGCCTTTGTCTCGCCCCGCATCGCGGAGGGTTCCTTGCTGGAGCTTCGAACAGATACTCGGTTACCGGATCGATATATCGGCGTCGCCGTTCGGAAGCACCAGTCGCCATCGCTGGCGGCAGGAGCATTTTTGGAGATGCTGCAGCAGAACTGACGATCTTCCGCCGACATTCCCAACTGAACAAGGCAGCCGGATGAACGGCTGCCTTTGCTTCGTTTGTATTGACTACGGTTTAGCAGATATAAGCTTGTCTGCTCATCAAGTCCTATCCAGGCAGGCTAAGCACCTGTTGAATACACACAAGAGCTGTTAGCTTTGAAAACTAACCGTAAGCCCTCACTTCAATAACCTCGGCATAATCAGAGCCGTTCGTGCGCTCCACCACCAATCGAAGCGCCGCGCATGGAACGGGCTCCTCCAAACGGTGGACAGTTCTCCGGCGGCGGTTCAACGCCTCCGAGGCAAGGGTGATCCACTTCCCTTCCGAATCCAGCGCTTCTAGTCTGTAGGCACGGACCAGCTCAGGGATGATGTCGAACGGCGTACGATGATGATGCAGATTGATCAGATCCTCGTTGACATCATCGTTGAAGATCAGGTGAATCTCGCGGACCGACTGCACTTCCTTCCACTCCAGCTTCAACCAAGGCGTCTCCCCGTCTGCGATTCGCTCCGATACCCACATATGCGGACCGCCGTAAGGACGCTTGTATCCATCAATGACATGCTCCGGTTGATAAGCCCTTGAACCGATCGCCGACCGCAGGCAGAACAGCTTGCGGACCAGCCCCTTCATGCTCCACTCCACCACCGGCTGGCTGTCATCATGGTCTTCCAACTCCTTGGAGACGCGGGCAGGCGCCCCCCGTTCGAAGGCAAGCAGCCCGCTCATCGGCTTGGACGACAAATACAGCGTCAGATCCGGATTTTTGCGCACGATGATAAAGGCGTTCTGCGGCTCCGCCGGCTGCCAATCAAGCTGGACGGGGACCCACTTTCCCTGCCCCGGCATGATCCGGACGGAGGTGCGAAATTCTAACGCGGCCGGCACGTAATTCTCCGGACGTCCCGTGCTCCAAACCTCCACCATCATGTCGGTCTCCTGCTCCGCATCCACCAGCCATGCCACCTCGCCCGCCAGCCCCGGATCGGCCGGCATCAGCACGGCGATGTCCCGCTCCAGCGGGTAAGGCGCCTCCGCCCCCTCGATCGCGATCCTGGACAGGTGGGACGATGCGCTGACCTTGGCGCTTCGGGCCAGATCCAGCGGATCGCGGTTTGCAACCCCGAGCACGGAGGCATCCTGCTTCAGCAGCGTCTGCCCAAGCTCCCCGCTCCGGCTGCGGGACAGCTCGCCCGGGGAGAGGCCGTGCTGGACGCACAGCGCCGCAGCCGTGCCGGCCGCTTCGCCCAGGACGGCGCAGGTCGCCATCACCCGCGTGGTGCCGAAGGCCACGTGGGTGGCGCTGATGTTGCGCCCGGCGAACAACAGGTTGGCCACGTTCGCCGAGTACAGGCTGCGGAACGGTATATGGTAATTCCCGTCCGCATGCATATGCTTCGAGCCGCTCTCTTCGGCGTACATGCCCTGCGGCGGATGCAGATCGATCGACCAGCCGCCGAAGGCCACCCGGTCCTCGAACGGCTCTTGGGCCATAATATCGTTTTGCGTGAGCACATAGTCGCCGACAAACCGGCGGTATTCCCGCTTACCCGGCTGAGCGCCGACCCACTCCAGCGTCATATTGGCGGCATCGAATTTGCCGGAATTTTTGATATAGTCCCATATGCCATATATGACTGACCACAGCTCATCGCGGATGCGCTCATTGTCATGCACGGTGTCGAGCTCGCCGCCCCATTCGATCCACCAGTAATGGCAGCCCGAGTCGCCGCTGCGGATGACCCGTTTGATCGGGATCGGCGTCTGCGTAATATCCTTGGCAAAGACGGGCGGCACGAATTTTACCGGATGTCCGGCATCCTTCGTGTAGAACAGCAGCGTGCTGCCGAGTGTCACATCGTCCGCCGTCTCCGGCGCCCACTCTTCCCCGTATTCATCGCGCGCTTCCCGTCCGAGCCGGTATTTCGCTCCCGCCAGGAATCCGACCAGCCCGTCCCCCGTGCAATCCAGGAACACGGGACTCTCAAACCGGATGCGCCGCTCCGAGCCCATCATCCAACCGGTAACCGAACGGATCTGCCGCGCGTCAGAATCTCCGTCCGCTTCTACCTCATGCACGTCCGTATTCAAGAACAGGGTGATGTTCGGCTCGGCTCGCACGGTCTCCAGCACGATCAAATCCCATAGATACGGGTTGCCGTCCGGATTCCGGTACTGGTTCTCCACGAACATCTCGCCCATAATGCCGGTTTCCCGGGCATAGCGGTTGATCCCGTGGGCCGTCGCGCCGCATACCCATACGCGCACCTCGCTGCTGGAGTTGCCGCCCAGAACCGGGCGGTTCTGCACGAGCGCTACCTTTTGTCCGAGCCTCGCGGCCGCCACCGCCGCGCAGACCCCTGCCAAACCGCCGCCAATCACCGTTATGTCGCTTACTTCCGTTTCGTTTCTCATGCTCTTTCTCCTTTCATTTTCGTCCAGCTCATCTATGGACATGGATTATGGGCTATCCTTTTACAGCCGAGCTCGCCACGCCCTGAATGATATATTTCTGACCGATCAGGAACACGAGAATCATCGGAATGATACCTGCGGTCGCCGCCGCCATCATGCCGTTATAATCCACCGTATTTTCGAGGATGAAATTTTGCAGCCCCAGCGGAACGGTATACAGATCCTGATCGATCAAGAATACCAAGGCGTTCTCGTAATCGTTCCAGTGCCAGGAGAAATCGATAATGGCCAGCGTGGCCAGCGAGGGTTTCGCCATCGGCAGAATGATCCGGGAAAAAATGCGGAAATGTCCTGCTCCGTCGATAAAGGCAGCTTCCGAAATTTCATGCGGTACGGAGAGGAAGAACTGCCGCATCATGAACACCCCGAATATCGTGAATACGCCCGGCAATATCAGAGCCCAATGCGTGTTGTAAATGCCGACCCAGTCGAACATGATGAACTTCGGCACAAACAGGACCTGAGGAGGGACCATCATCATCGACAAATAGATCATGAACATGGCATTCCGTCCCTTGAACTCGATCCGGGCAAAACCGTAAGCGGCTAAAGCAGACAGCAATACCGCGCCGACGGTGCTGATCAAGGCGACCTTAAGCGAGTTGAGGTAGTAGTGGCCAAAGCTGTTCGCTCCGGTCCACACTTTCACATGATGATCCCACATGAATTGGGCGGGAATCCACTTAATCGGGTACTGGAATACTTCCGCCGGCATCTTGAACGAGGTGCTGATCATCCAGAGGAAAGGAACGATCATAACCACGCTGAAGAACAGCATAATGAACGTGACGATTATTTTGGTGTATAAGGCTTTGGTCATTGTCCTTCCTCCTTAATAGTGAACCCAGCGCTTCTGGCCGATCCATTGAATGACGGTGAAGATCATGATGATCAAGAACAGCGCCCAGGAGATCGCGGATGCATAACCCATTTCGTAGTAGCGGAAGGCATTCTGGTATATGAACAGGGATAACACGGTGGTGCTGTTGCCCGGGCCCCCTTGCGTAATGGCTTGAATGATCCCGAACTGCTTGATGGTCATAATGAGTCCGGTAATAAGCAGCAGGAAGGTCGTGGGGCTGACGAGCGGCCACAGAATGCTGCGAACCGTTTGCCAGGCGCGGGCCCCGTCGATTTTGGCAGCCTCCAGCAGCTCCGTTGAGACCTCCTGCAGCGCGGCCAGGTAGATGATCATGTTATAACCGAGCATGAACCAGATCCAGATGATGTCGATGGCATACATGGACGAATCCATGGTGGACAGCCATCCCGGGGGATTGGTTATCCCGAACGACTTGAGGATTCCGTTGATCGGGCCGTTATTCGGATGGAACAGCAGCATCCATACGAAAGCCACGGCGACGCCGCTGGTGATGTAAGGCATGAAATATAAGGCGCGGAGCAGCTTTTTTAAATACACCGAGCGGTTCAGAACCACGGCAACGATGAAAGCCAGTCCGATCGATATAGGAACGGATAACAGAAAGAACAGCGTATTTTTGATCGAAATGTAGAAGACCTCGTCGCCCAGCATTTTTTGAATGTTGGCCAGGCCCACGAACTTCGTGTCCGAGCTCATAAATTTGTAGTCCGTAAACATGAGATAGAACGAATACAAGGCTGGCACAATAAAAAACAGCATCACGCCGACCATGTTTGGCCCTATAAACAGATAGCCGAGATACTGTTGCCGTTTCATCCAGGATGTTTTCACATAGCCCCACTCCTCTTGGTCTTTTTCATCTCAAGCATAGCAGTCGGGACCAAGCGGGGATAAGGAACAAAACCTTTGAATTTATGCTACAGAAGTATGCAATTCCAGGGTTGTGAATTTCAGCGTCTCCGTAGATTTGTTCTATGGCCGACGAGAAAAAAAGCGGCAATCAACCCCCAGCCCGGATCATGCCGAGATAGGCAGTGTCGAAGCCGAACAAAAAGGGGACCGCCGCCCGAAGCGATAGTCCCCTTCTATTGGAGCCGACAGCTCCTTATTTGCCTTCTTTTAAAAACGTATTGTGCCGGTTCACCATGGCCTCCAGCGTTTGATCGAGCGATTGGGCGTTAAGGAAATACTTCTCATACTCCTGAGCCCGCATATCCATCACCTCTTGCGGCAAGCTCCTAACGTACGTAGGCGTTTTGTCTTCGAACATGACGTGCATCAAGGAATCCAGGTCATACGTGTCTTTCTTATCACCGAGCAGGTTATTTAACGCCTCATCCTGATCGGCGTCCTTCGAAGCCGGCAATCTTCCGCCCGCGGCCATAGGAGCCATGCCTCCGTCCGCATACCACTTCAGGAATTCCCAAGCTTCCGCTTGTTTTTTGGATTTGGCATTAATGGAGATGTAATCACCGAGGCCGCCCCTTGTCACGTAGCTGTCCGCGCTGTCCGTTAGTCTCGGCACTTGAGCGAACGCGATAGTGAAGTCGCGCGGGAAGTCCGTAAAGTTATTCGAACTTCGCAGCAGCCAGGCCCCGATATTCAGCATAGGCACTTCCCCGCTCAGGAACACTTGCTCCACCGGCATTTTGGAAGTCAGCTGCTCTCCAAGCGGCGGCGTGGTCTTGTCCTCCTTCATCATGACGTTCAGGGTTTCCAGCCATTTTTTGACCAGCGGGTGGTCCAGATTCGAAGTTCCGTCCGCCTTGGTGTACCCCTCTTGCGATAACACCGAATCAATCGGATCGACGAACGGCTCCATATTTTGAATAAATCCGTAGTTATTGCCGACTTTGAGCTTCTTGGCATATTCGCGCAGTTCATCCCACGTCCAGTCCTTCGGAACGGGCAGGCCGGCCGCATCAAGGGCATCCTTGTTCAGCGCGACGAAGAAGGCGCTTTTCGTGGTCGGCATCCCGTAATACTTCCCGTTGATTTTCCAGCCTTCGGCGTCGGGCCCCATTTTCTCGTCGATATTGTAATCGTCGAATTGGCTCAGATCCAAGGCCAAATTGGACTCCACCCGTTTGGACGTTTGAGAAAGCGTGTAGTTCACGAACAGGTCGACATCCTGCCCTGTAATCATGGCTGTATCGAGCTTCAGGTTCCCGTCATCGTCATTGACGTAGCGGACATACTCGACTTGAATATCGGGATGCTCGGCATTCCACGCGTCGATGACCTCTTGCGGTCCGGCCTCCGGCGGTACGCCGCCCCACATGGTTAGTTTGACCGGATCGCCTGATGAAGGCGCTTTCGAATTGTCCGTTCCTTGTCCCTCATTCGCGGATGACGCTGTTTTGCCGCCGCAGCCTGCAAGAAGACCCATTAGCAATACGCCGATGAGAAGCATCGCCCATCCTTTTTTATTTCTCACATTAGAGACCTCCCCGAGAATCATATTGGTGTGATGCCCTCTCATCGTAGCAGGGAACGGGAGCCGCTTTTAAGCTACATATCCATTCAGATAATGGAACAAAACGATGGAATTCCTGTTTCGGCGAATCCTATGCCCTGCATAGAATCGTTCTATTTAGCGTCTTTGTTGTGTTGTCTGTATTTGCTCGGCGTGAAGCCGGTCAACCGCTTGAATATCTTTATAAAATAATTGTCGTTCACGAACCCCACCCGAAGGCCGATCTCGTGAACAGGGAGGTCGGTTTGAAGCAAATACGCGATGGCTTTATCCACCCGGACCTGGTGCAAATAATGAATCAAGGTGCGTCCGGTCTTTTTCTTGAAGAGCGCGCTGACGTAATTCTCGCCCATCATCACGTAGCCCGACATCGATTTTACCGTAATGTCCTGCTCGTAGTGCTCATGGATGTACTGCAATATTTTCTGTACTTCCGGGTGCGACGTGATTTCCTTGGGGGAGGCATGATGCGCCGGCTGTGACGGCATCGTCTCCGTGGACGCGACCGGAATCGAAACAGGTTGGCTTGGGTTCGGGCTCGGGTTACTCTTGGTCAGCTCGGCATTCATTTTGTGCAGCGTTTCCCGCAGCGTATTCACGCTCATCGACAGCTTCAGGATATAGTTGGATGCCCCGTATTCCATCGCTTGCCGGACATACTCGAATTCACTCATGCAGGTCAGCATCACGAACTTTGAGGCATACCCTTCTTCCCGGGTTCTGCGGAGGAGCTCCACGCCGTCCATCTCCGGCATCACGATATCGGTCAGCACGAGATCGGGCGGATTGCTCCGGATCATCTCCAGCGCCTCGGCGCCGTTGCCTGCCTCTCCCGCCACCTTGAATCCAAGCTCCTCCCACGCGATGATCTCCCGCACGGACTCTCGCACAAACACCTCATCCTCCACCAGCAGCACCTTCCACATAGGTCTCCCCTCCTCGAAGCTTTTTAAAATCCGAATCCAAGCCTACACAGGCTAGAGACGAATAATCTGCCCGTTATGATGAAATCAAGTGATCGTTCTGATAAGGCGTTGAGATTAACAGCGGGATAGAAAATCGAATTCGCGTTCCCCGCTCCGAAGATATAATCTCCATGCTGCCCTCTTCTTTAAATAGCAGCCGCAGCAGCTCTTGCACATTGTTGAGACCGATGCCCGGACGTTTACGCATTCCGCCCGCCTGCCGGGACTGCTCCATGCCGACGCCGTTGTCCTTGATCTCCACCGCCAATCGATTCGGTCCCTCCCGGGTAACCGTAATTTCAATGAGACCCTCCTGCTCCGGCAGCGGCCCGATTCCGTGTAGGATGGCATTCTCCACGAGCGGCTGCAGGCAGAGCTTGGGCACAAGCGCATAGAGGATGTCCTCATCATACGCAAAGGTCACGTCAAAACGGTGATTATAACGCACCTGCTGAATATGGACGTAAGCCTGCACCAGCTCGATTTCATCCTTCAGGTGCACCAGATCCTTCTCCGTATTCAGGCTCGCCTCCAGCAGCTTGCCCAGAGACAGGGTGATATTCGTGATATCCTCATTCCCGTGGCGAATGGCACTCCACTTGACCGTATTTAGCGTATTGAGCAGAAAATGCGGGTTCATCTGAGCCAGCAGCATATGAAAATGCACCGCTTCCTTCTGCCTTTCCTCGGCCTTCAATCGCTGAATCAGCATATCCATGTCGTTGAGCATGGAATTGAACGTCTGCGTCAGCTCCAGAATCTCGCCCCGGAACTTGTGCTCCGGCAGACGGATCTTCAGATTGTTGCGGACAACCGCCTTCATCTTATTCTGCAAATGGGATAACGGCCGGGTAATCGTGGCGGCAATAATGAAGGTCATGATGAGGAAAGCGCCGGTCAGCAGGAAAAAGGTCATGAAATATTGGCGCTTCAGCTCCTCGATCTCGTTAAAGAGCACCGTCAGCGGAATCCGGTTCACGATATACCAATCCAGCGATTCCACGTAAATGTAATTCACCAGGGTGTTGGAGGTTTTATCGATAAAATACTTCTGCCTGGGCTCGGCCGCAATCCTGGCTTTCACCTCGCCGGTCAGACTGCTGTTCAAGATCGATTGGGATACGTTCTCGCCAGCGCTCGTAATCAAGAAATACTCCTGCCGCAGCGTCGACTGCTTCAATACCGATTGAAACCAGAAGGAGTAGTCGATGCTGATCCGGGCCATGCCGTACGGCTTGTTGCGGGGAGTTTCCATGTAAGCGTACAGCGACAGCAGGTAAGGACTCGTCGAGATATCCCGCAGCACGTAGTTCGCATCGCTGGAAACCCAATGATACGACACGCCATCCATCTGTTCCCTATCAAAGCCAGGGTTGTCCCGCAGTTTCCTGTAATCGAGGGCCTCCCTGGGAGAATAAGAAGTGTAAGCGTTGCCATGAAAGTCGAGAATCGTGAAGTAGACTGACGGATTATATAGGAAAAAGCTGTTGTTCAAATTTTTGAACTTTTCCTCCATCAGGTTTTTGTTCTCGAGCCCCTGCCGCTGTCCGGGATGGGTCAGCACGGAGGCCACCGTCGAATCCTGCTCCAGAAATATCAGCGTTTTGAAGGCTACGCTCAACTGATCCTCCAGCGTTCGATACATCTGCTCCAGCTGGCTGTGGCTCTGCTGGCTGATTTTCTCCTGGACCAAGGTCTCAATCCGCTGGTAGTTGTACAAATTCAAAATGCCGAAAGGCAGCAGTATGACCAGAACGAACGCGGCAAACAGACGGTATTTCAGCTTGTGTGGAAACAGGGATCGTATTCGGTTCAGCACCCTCCCGCACTCTCCTTTTCGCTCGCTTGTTCTTCAATTATATCAGCACCGGTTCGCTTGAGAATGACAATGCCTGAAATTGCATGGATATGTGCGGTCGATGCCGGGGGCAGGCGCAGTGGATGTGTAGATTTGTTCTATTTTTATCAGACAAAAAAGACCAAACTCTCCGAGAGAGCTTGGTCCTCATCGATTGCATCAACGCATTTCGTGCTCAAGCGCGTTAACGATCGCGCCCGCTAACGTCGAGGTCAGCCACTCCCGATCATGCGTGTTGCATTTGATATCGGATTTAAGGACTTACTTTTCCATCAGCATTTCAAAGCAATTTAACAGCAGCACATACGTCTGCTCAAAGGTGAGCTCCCCTTTCGGGTTAAACTGATTCTTGGCCATGCCGTTCATTAAAGAGAGGTTTATCGCTTGGTATACTTGTTCCTTCGCCCATGGCGAGATGCTGCTGTCGTCCGCGAACCGAGAAGCCGAAACGGATCCGGTTGATGCCGCTCTGCCTTTCAATTCATTCGTCTTGGCATACACCTGAAGGATCAGCGCGGCAGCCTGTTCTCTGGTGATGGTCGCTCGCGGCGAGAAGGATTGCGGCGATGTGCCGTTGATGATACCGTTTTGGCTTGCCCACGTCACGGTCCAATCATCGACGTCCTTAAACGGGGTCTTAACGCCGGTGACGTCCATATAAAGATCCTGTCCCAGCATGGTCTCGATCATATGTACCGCCATCTCCGTAAACTCCACTCTGGTAATCGGCTGCTGGTAGGATCGGTCAAACGGCCAGCCGATAATGCCATTCGCTTTTGCCTTCATGTAATCCGCTTGAGCCCAGTTACTCACTTTGCCATCAGCCGGACCGTCATTCACGTTAACGTGGACCCGGCTTCTTGACTCCAGATAATCATTGACAGAGATCCATGTCGATCCCTTGCCTACGGCTTTGACCTTGCCGTTTGCATCAATCTCCACGATCCGGTTATCTCCGCTTTTGAACGTATTGCCGCTGGTCTGCAGTCCGTCGGTGAGGCCCATTTGAAGGGTTTCCCCCTTTTGAAGCTGAATATCGTAGCGGGCCAACAAACCAGGCATCATTTTGAAAAACGTCGTGGTGAACTCAACCTGTGCCGCGCTTCCGGAAGCGGTATATAGACCCGTGATCTGAACGGTGAAGGCATCGTCCGACGCAAAATCGCCTATGCCGTCAGGCCTAAAAATGACGGCAAACGGCACGCCGTAATAGCTGGTCTGCACATTGAAATATTTGCCCGATTTATCGTTGTCGCTTTTGTCAAAGCTCCACTCTTTCCCGTCCCTGACACGGGTCAATTTCACTTGAACCTGATCCGTTCTTGTCCGGTCATACTTTTGCGGGTTCAACGACACCGACCATGGATCGTTTGTCTTAAAAACCTCTTCCGGAAAATATCCTGCAGACGGCCAGGCGATGTAATCATACTGAACTTCGGAAGCCGGGCGGCCCTTGTCCATCGAGTACATCGACGCATAGGCAACGTTGTTGGCGGTATGTACCATACCGAACATGGTCTGTTTCATCTCCGGATTGATGATCCACCGGCGGTGTCCGACGCGATCGATATTCGTAGCCCCGCTATCCGCCATATAACCAAGGACATTGTCATAAAAGGTCGGGCTGCCCCCGTAAAGGTTGCTTGTCCTCGCTCCTTCCTTCGCTGAAGCGTACAGCGAATCGTCCATGCCGGCCGGCATGGTTGGATAATGGCTCAGCTTTTGATGCAGAGCGTTTACAAGCGCTGCCGCCTGCTGCTGCCCTGCAAGCGAAGGGTTGGCCGTCACGTCATCGGGCAGGCCGGATAGGTACCTTACAAAGTTGACGGCGCGAATGCCGTCCTCGATATATTCCGGTTTTATCGTCCCTGCCTTATAGGGTACGGCGACGCTTGGCGATTCCATGTAAATTCGTTCAGGCCCCATGTAGGATGTGCCAGTATCCATGGGTTTGTACTGCTGCCATTTATTCAGGATATCCTGCTTCGTTCGATCTCCCGTCAGCTGCTGAACGTCAGCTGCATGGGCATCGGGGGCCGATAAGACTGCTGCGATCAGCATAGCCGCAGGCAGAATCAGCCATTTTCTCGATCGTTGGAGTGATCGTTTCATAGATTCAAGCCACCTTACTTCTAGTATTTTTCCTATAACTTCCGTCTTCATCATTATAACGGCAAATATAGGAAACTTGAACTATAAAAAGATAGGCTTGTAGATCTAATAGAGTATTCCTTTCGTCGCACAGCTTATTTCATTTCAGCTTCCCGATTTTAACAGCAACCGGAGACGATATACGCACCGTCCCACGGTACGATACCAGAGTGTGCAGCCCTCGATCTCTTCTTCTCCCACGCCCAAAAGCCCGGTTCATGTAACTTCACAGAGCTGGGCTTTCTTCTTTGCACTCCTATGAAATACTCACAATTGGCTGCACGCCTCCTCCCCTGCCCAGGTGCGTATATCGGTGGAGGAGCAACGCGTTCGCCTTTAAAATCGGGAAGCTTCCTCAGCCTATTCCATTCCAGCTTCCCGATTTTAACAGCGACCGGAGACGATATACGCACCGCCCCACGGCACGATACTAGAGTGTGCAGCCCCAACCCTGCAGCTCCTCAAATCAATGCAAAAAAGCCCAGCTCCCTCAAAGGCAGGAGCCGGGCTTTCTCTTATTTCAATTATTTTTGCTTCAGGTTGTAGAACGACTTCAAGCCGTTGTATTGAGCAAGCTCGCCCAATTGGTCTTCGATGCGAAGCAATTGGTTGTATTTCGCCACACGGTCGGTACGGGAAGGAGCACCCGTTTTGATTTGGCCTGCGTTAGTAGCCACTGCGATATCAGCAATCGTGCTGTCCTCGGACTCACCGGAACGGTGGGAGATGACAGCCGTGTATCCTGCGCGTTTTGCCATTTCGATCGCATCGAAAGTTTCAGTCAATGTACCGATTTGGTTTACTTTGATCAGGATGGAGTTACCGATACCCTCGTTGATGCCTTTTTCCAGACGCTCCGTGTTCGTAACGAACAGGTCGTCACCCACGAGTTGAATTTTGTTGCCCAATTTCTCGGTGAGCAATTTCCAACCTTCCCAATCGTCCTCGGAGCATCCGTCTTCGATGGTTACGATCGGGTATTTGTCTACCCAAGAAGCGAGCAGGTCAACGAATTCTGCCGGCGTGAAGGATTTGCCTTCGCCTTCCAGAACATACTTGCCATCTTTGAAGAACTCGGTGGAAGCAACGTCCATACCCAGCAATACATCTTCGCCTGGCTTGTAGCCGGCTTTTTCGATCGCTTCGATGATGGAAGACAGTGCATCTTCGTTGGACGTGAAGTTAGGAGCGAAGCCACCTTCGTCACCAACCGCCGTGTTCAGGCCTTTGCCCTTCAGAACGGATTTCAGGTTGTGGAAGATTTCAGCGCCCATGCGAAGAGCTTCTTTGAAGCTAGGTGCGCCAACAGGCAATACCATGAATTCTTGTACGTCAACGTTGTTGTCCGCGTGAGCGCCACCGTTCACGATGTTCATCATAGGTACTGGAAGTTGTTTGGCGTTGAATCCGCCAAGGTATACATATAGCGGAAGATCCAAAGCATCAGCAGCAGCGCGAGCTACAGCCATGGATACGGCCAAGATGGCGTTCGCACCCAATTTGCCTTTGTTTGGCGTACCGTCCAAAGCGATCATCAGCTTGTCGATGCCGAGCTGGTCCAGAGCGTCCATGCCGATCACTTCAGGAGCGATGATTTCGTTCACGTTCTCAACGGCTTTCAGAACGCCCTTGCCCAGGTAACGGGATTTGTCGTCGTCGCGAAGCTCAACCGCTTCGTGAACGCCAGTGGAAGCACCGGATGGAACGATAGCGCGACCGATTGCACCGGATTCCAGGTATACTTCAACCTCTACGGTTGGATTGCCGCGGGAGTCAAGGACTTCGCGTGCATATACATCAGAAATAATAGTCATGTGTATAGTCTCCTTTGAAATGTTATGTTTATGTTCCATTATGAACTACTTATTTACGTGCTGCAATCATGGAGGTTCCCGTCATCTCGTCAGGCTTCGGCAGCCCCATCAGATCAAGAATCGTTGGCGCGATGTCGGCCAGAATACCGCCTTCACGCAGCGTTACGTTCTCATCCGTTACGATGAACGGAACCGGGTTCGTGGTATGCGCGGTGAATGGACGGCCATTCTCATCGAATACCATGTCCGCATTTCCGTGGTCAGCCGTAATGATAACCACGCCGCCTTTGGCAAGAACGGCATCCACCACTTTGCCAACGCACTCGTCGGTGGTTTCTACCGCTTTAACGGTAGGCTCCAGCATACCGGAGTGACCTACCATGTCCGGGTTCGCGAAGTTCAAGATGATCGCGTCATGCTTATCCGCTTCGATTTCTCTCACGCAAGCATCCGCCACCTCATAGGCACTCATCTCCGGCTTCAGATCGTACGTCGCCACTTTCGGCGAGTTGATCAATACGCGCGTTTCGCCTGGAAGCTCAACATCGCGTCCGCCGCTGAAGAAGAACGTCACGTGCGGGTACTTCTCCGTTTCCGCAATGCGAAGCTGCTTCTTGTTGTGCTGAACCAGCACTTCGCCCAGCGTGTTGTCCAGATCCTTCGGCTTGTAGGCGACGAAGCCTTCCACCGTCTCGCTGAACAGCGTCAAGCAGACAAAATGCAAGCTTTGCGGGAACTTCGGTCCGCGATCGAAACCACGGAAATCTTTGTTCGTGAACACTTGGGACAGCTGGATCGCACGGTCAGGGCGGTAGTTCAGGAAGATGACGGAATCTCCGCTCTCCACCAGACTTACCGGTTCTCCCGCGCCATTTACCATGACGGTCGGCTCTACGAATTCATCATAAACCGATTTCTCGTAGGATTCGGTGATGGCTTTCAGCGGATCCGTATATTTAGGGCCTTCGCCGTACACCATCGCACGGTAAGCCTTCTCGACGCGGTCCCAACGCTTGTCGCGGTCCATTGCGTAGTAACGACCGGAAAGCGTAGCGATTTGGCCAACGCCCACTTCCTCAATCTTCGCAATCAGATCCTTAACGAACTGCTTGCCGCTGTCCGGTGCCACGTCGCGTCCATCCATGAAACCATGGATGTATACGTCATGGAAATCTTCCTTCTTGCAAAGATCCAGCATCGCAAACATGTGCTCAATGTGACTGTGAACGCCACCGTCGGATACCAGCCCGTACAGATGCAGCTTCTTGTTGTTGTTCTTGGCAGCGCGAACGGCTTCCACCAGCGTTTCGTTCTCGAAGAATTCTCCTTCGCGAATCGACTTCGTGATGCGGGTCAAATCCTGATACACGATCCGGCCTGCGCCGATGTTCAAGTGACCCACTTCGGAGTTCCCCATTTGACCTTCCGGCAAGCCTACGGCTTCGCCGCAAGCGGTCAACGTGGTGTTCGGATATTGCTTCAAATACCGGTCGTAGTTAGGCTTGTTCGCTTGAGCGACCGCATTGCCCACCTCGGTGTTGCGAAGCCCGAAACCGTCCATGATGATCAGAGCTACGGGTTTTGGAGCAGACATTTACTTCGCCCCCTCAACGAGTGCGATGTAGGAAGCAGGTTGTAGACTTGCACCACCAACGAGCGCGCCGTCGATGTCGCTTTGTCCCATATACTCCGCTACATTTTCAGGTTTCACGCTGCCGCCGTATTGAATGCGAACTTGGTCTGCAACGGTTTCGCCGTACAGGCCTTTAACGAGTTCGCGAATATAGGCGATGACTTCGTTCGCATCCTCTGCCGTGGAGGATTTGCCCGTTCCGATTGCCCAGATTGGCTCGTAAGCAATAACGACATGAACCGCTTGATCAGCAGGAACACCTGCGAACGCTGCTTCCGTTTGTACTTTGCACACGTCTTTGGTTTGGCCGGCTTCGCGTTCTTCCAGCTTCTCGCCAACGCATACGATCGGAAGAAGACCATGACGGAATGCCGCATGTACCTTCTTGTTCACGATCTCATCGGTTTCAGCAAAATACTGACGGCGCTCGGAATGTCCAATAATGACGTAGTCCACGCCCAGGTCTTTCAGCATCAAGCCGCTGATTTCACCCGTAAAGGCGCCATTGTCTTCGAAATGAAGATTTTGTGCACCGATTTTGATGTTCGTGCCCTTTGCCGCTTCAACCAATGCAGGAAGATTGGTAAACGGCGCGCAGATCACGCTTTCCACGCCTTCTACTTCCGCTTTGCCCTTCACATCTTCAATAAATGAAGTTGCTTCCGGAACAGTTTTGAACATTTTCCAGTTACCAGCTATGATAGGTGTTCTCACACGATTCACTCCTTTATTCCCCCGAAGATTCTCCAGGGTCCAAACTTCATCCACTTGCTATCCAATGCAGTTCCTCATTCTATTTATCGTTCAGTGCCACAACACCAGGAAGTGCTTTGCCTTCCATGAACTCAAGAGATGCGCCGCCGCCTGTCGAGATGTGATCCATCTTGTCGGCAAGGCCGAATTTCTCCGCTGCTGCAGCCGAGTCGCCGCCGCCGATAATCGTGTAAGCTTCCGTTTCCGCACAGGCCTGTGCCACTTCACGAGTACCGTTGCTGAACGGAGCGATTTCGAATACGCCCATAGGACCGTTCCACACGACAAGTTTGGAGTTCTTGATCACTTCTGCATACTTGGCGCGAGTCTTAGGACCGATGTCAACGCCTTCCCAATCGGCTGGGATGCCGTCGATATCAACGACCTTGGTATTGGCGTCTGCGCTGAATTCGTCCGTAACGACGATATCTTCCGGCAGGTAGAAGTTTTTGCCCAGCTCTTTGGCTTTTTCGATGAAACCGAGTGCCACATCAAGCTTCTCTTTATCAAGCAGAGATTGACCGATTTCATGGCCTTGAGCTTTGAAGAACGTGTAAGCAAGTCCACCGCCGATGATGACATTGTCAGCAAGCGTAAGCAGGTTGTCGATCACGTCGATTTTGTCCTTAACCTTCGATCCACCGATGATGGCGGTAAAAGGACGGTCCGGATTCGAAAGGGCTTTGCCGAGAACGGACAGCTCTTTCTCCATCAACAATCCCGATACGGCCGGAAGATGATGAGCAATCCCCTCTGTCGAAGCGTGCGCGCGGTGAGCAGCACCAAACGCGTCGTTCACGAACAGATCGGCCAGCTCAGCGAATTGCTTCGCAAGTTCCGGATCATTCTTCTCTTCACCAGGGTAAAAACGAACATTTTCAAGTACGAGCACATCGCCGTTTTGCAGCTTCTCGACTTGAGCTTTAACGGCTTCTCCTACCGCTTCATCCGCTTTGGCTACCGGTTTGCCGAGCAGTTCCGACAGACGCTGACTCGCCGGAGTCAGGCGCAAAGATTCTACGACCTCTCCTTTGGGACGACCCATGTGGCTGGCCAGGATGACTTTCGCTCCTTGCTCCACCAGATACTTAATCGTCGGCAAAGTCTCGCGAATACGAGTGTCGTCTGTAATTTTACCATCTTCGAGCGGTACATTGAAATCGACGCGGACAAACACCCGTTTGCCGCTTACTTCTACATCACGTACACTTTTCTTGTTCATCTCCACGTTCCTCCTAAGAAAACTATTCTCCTCACCGACAGCATGCAGTTGCTCTCGTATCTCTCTCTATCGTCTAACCAGCGCCCGGATTCTTATCTATTCTTCCCAGTGCTCTGGCATGAAAACAAGGAAAAACCATGAACCAAAGAGGAGACCCGTGAACGGAACTCCTCTTCGATTGAATGGCTAGATCAATTACAGACCTTTGCTTGCGATGTAAGCAGCGAGGTCAACGACACGGTTGGAGTAGCCCCACTCGTTGTCATACCAAGAAACAACTTTCACCATGTTGTCGCCAACTACCATAGTGGAGAGCGAATCGATAGTGGAAGAAGCTGGATCGCCATTGTAGTCGCTGGATACAAGCGGCTCTTCGGAGTAGTTCAAGATGCCTTTCAGCGGGCCTTCAGCAGCTGCTTTCAGAGCTCCGTTTACATCTTCAAGGGTTACGTTTTGGGACAGCTCAACTACGAGGTCCGTTACGGAAACGTTCTTCGTAGGTACACGCATTGCCATACCGTTCAATTTGCCTTTCAATTGTGGCAGAACGAGGCTAACCGCTTTAGCAGCACCTGTTGTGGATGGAATGATGTTTTCGGCAGCTGCACGAGCACGACGCAGGTCTTTGTGCGGAAGATCAAGCACTTGCTGGTCATTCGTGTAGGAGTGAACCGTAGTCATCATGCCTTTAACGATACCGAACTTCTCGTCAAGAACTTTAGCAAAAGGAGCCAAGCAGTTTGTTGTACAAGAAGCGTTGGAGATTACAGTATGGTTAGCTGCATCGTATTTGTCTTCGTTAACGCCCATAACGATGGTGATATCTTCGTCAGTAGCTGGAGCGGAGATGATAACTTTCTTAGCGCCGCCTTTCAAGTGAGCGGAAGCTTTGTCTTTCGCTGTGAAAATACCAGTGGATTCTACAACGATTTCAACGCCGTACTCAGCCCAAGGCAATGCTTCAGGGTTACGCTCAGCGAATACTTTCACTTCGCGGCCGTTTACAACGAGTGCGCCTTCTTTAGCTTCAACAGTTGCATTCAGTCTGCCGTGAGTTGTGTCATATTTCAAAAGGTGTGCCAGCGTTTTTACGTCCGTCAAATCGTTGATTGCCACGATTTCAACTTCGCTGTTGTTCAGCGCAGCGCGGAATACGTTACGTCCAATACGTCCAAAACCGTTAATACCTACTTTAACCATGAGTAGTTCCCTCCATATTTGTAAAATTTATATATTCAAGATTGGCCGTTAAGCCAATCAAGACAACAAAAAATGAAAAATCTGTTGTACGCCCGCGGACTCAGATGCCGGCGTCAATTTCCTTCTCGACTTCCAATGCTGCGGCTTCATCCGTAACGAGAATGTCCTCGTGTCCGAATTTCAGCACCGCGTGAATCGCTTTGCCCTTGCCTTGCCCTCCAGCAATGCCGATGATGGTCTCCGTCCGCATAATATCCTCCAGCCGGAGTCCAAGGGTAAGCATTTTGTGGACAACTTCGCCATCTTCGCTGAAATAATAGCCGAAGGATTCCGCGATCGCGCCATCTGCCTGCAAGTTCCGGATAGAGCCTTCATCCAGCTTCCGCCGTCTGGCCATCTCCATGGCATCCCCGATGCCGTGAATAATGACGCGGCTGCGCCTGATCACATCCACGATCTCCTGAATGTGCTGATCCTGAACCAACGATTGATAAGCATCCTCGCTGAGCAGATCCGGTACATGAAGCAATCGGTACTCAGCACCAACGCGCTTAGCCATTTTGGAAGCGATGGTGTTCGCTTGAATCTCCATGCTCTCCCCGAGGCCGCCTCGCGCCGGCACAAACCAAGTGCTTGTCAACGGTTCGCCGCCAGGCAAAGAGGACATCTGCTCTGCCACTTCGGCGAGCGTGGAGCCGCCTGTTACGGCAATCGTATCTCCATCCTGGACAAAGTTAAGCAGCGTTCTTGCTCCGGCCCGGCCAAGCTCACGTTTGACTTCCGGAGATGACTCGCTGTCACCGGGAATAATGACCACTTTACGAAGCCCGTAAGCCTGACGAATCTTCTCTTCCAGTTCAACCAGTCCGAACAACTCATTCATGACCGGTTCCAACTCCTCCAGCAAGCATATCCCTGAGCCGCTGATCCGCATGCCGAGCGTTTCAATCTCGATCAGCCCTTGCGCTTTCAGAAGATCAGTCTCTGCTCTGAGAACACGCTCGGTCATCGATAACGATGAAGCCAGTGTTCTTCGGCCAACAATTCCGGACAACTTGATCTGATGAAGGATGGTATACCTTCGTTTAAGAGTGTCCATCAGATCCGGCAGAAGTTGCTCTTGTATTTCTAATAGGTTACGCATGCATTCCACTCCTGCAAACTTCGTCTCGGCTCTCCTACCTGGTCGTAAAATGTCCCAGTTAAACTTTTTAAGTCCCACCCTTATTCTAACCAATAATCATGCCGGTTGCAAGTGTCCGAAAGTATATTTCTCTACCCCAGGCATTCTTATACATTATGGCCAACTACCTGCTCGTCTATATAATAGGAACAAAGTTTTGTCCGCTATTGTATTTTTGAAATAGATGCGGTATAATCAACTTCGTTGCTGATTTTTGTGCGCCCGTGGTCCAATGGATATGACGTAGGCCTCCGGAGCCTGAGATCGAGGTTCGATTCCTCGCGGGCGCGCCATTATAACATTTATTCTCTATACTGATTACCCTAAAGTGCCCATAACGGCTCTTTTTTTTACTCAATAGTTTGACTTTCTTTGACTTTTTGATTTAAATTGTTTATCATGTGGGTAATACGGTAACAGTATTTATATGAGGTACTTAAGAGGAGGTTTTCCACGTGAGTTTTATACCTATGGTCGTTGAACAAAGCAACCGCGGTGAGCGGGCGTACGACATCTATTCCAGATTGCTGAAAGACCGCATTATCTTCCTCGGCTCCGACGTAAATGACGTGGTCGCCAATTCCATCATTGCCCAAATGCTGTTCTTGTCGGCTGAGGATCCCGAGAAGGATATTCATCTTTACATCAACAGCCCTGGCGGTTCCATTACCGCAGGTATGGCGATATTCGATACGATGCAGTTCATCAAGCCGGACGTCTCGACGATCTGTGTCGGCATGGCTGCTTCCATGGGCGCATTCCTGCTTAACGCAGGCGCCAAAGGCAAACGCTACGGTCTCCCTAACAGCGAGATCATGATTCACCAGCCGCTCGGCGGCGCACAAGGTCAAGCCACGGATATTGAAATCCGTGCCCGCCGCATTCTCAAAATGCGCGACAAGCTGAACCGCATCCTGTCCGAACGCACCGGCCAACCGCTGGAGCGCATCGAGAAGGACACGGATCGCGACTACTTCATGACGGCTGACGAAGCCAAAGAGTATGGCCTGATCGATCAAGTACTGGAAAACACACCGCCGCAAGGCTTATAAAAGAAATGAAGTAAAGGGCAGGCGCCGTTATCCGGTGCCTGCCTTTTCTTATCCTCTGGATTCATCGAAAACTTCGAATACTAAATAGTGAGAGTATCCCCTTCGGGTGCTGTTGAAATCGGGAAACATGAATGATTAAATAAGGAGGTTTCCCGATTCCAAAGGCGAACGCGTTGCTCCTCCAAGGATACTCTCACTTCGGTACGATTTTTTCAATAAAACATAAAGACGGTAAGGCCATCCCCCTCCTAAAAGGCCTGTCTTAACTTGAGGGGAGGGGAAAAAGGGTACGCCTATGGTGAGATACACAAAAAATCCCCTTGATCATAGGGCGCAGGAGTATATGCTCCACGCTCAATTGATCAGGGGATTTATCGCAACGGGTTCCAGCACAGTGTTACATCAGGACAGCATCATGTATCTAAACAAGCTATAGTATGAAATTTAGTGATTACAGTTTACACAAACCGCCTATGATATACTCTTACTTCCACTCTTTCAGCTTCAGCTCAAACTCAGGAAATCCATAGGCATAGGCGGTGTATTCATAAAGCTGGAAGTACAGCACCGCCGCGTTATCCTTCACATAGAAGTCGGCATCGGCAGGCACTCCCTCAAAACCGCCGAGGTAACCTCCCTCTTTCTTCATCTTGCTCAGCACAAGGTTGTTCAGCTTCTGCTTGTTCTTGCCCTGCATGTTGATGAAATCGCCCAGCTTCATTTGCTTGCCGTCCTTCAAGGAGAACGTGAAGCTTTTACGGAAGGTCATGCCATGGGCACCGCCGGTGTACGAATAATCATACGCCGTAATGCTCAGGATGTCGTTCTGGTTGTAATGGACCACGAAGTCACCGCTGAATTCGTAAGGGAAACTGGATTCCGACGGCGGGAATTCCTCGGCGTTTCCTTCCGCGCCGGTGATTACGCCGGACGCATTTTCTTTCAACACTTTGTTGATTTCGGCTTGGACCTCCGCATTATCGAGTCCGCTGATTACAGGATAGTTCACAACAGCGTCTACGCCCTGAATATTCTTCTTGAGCGCAACCGATTTAATGGTAATGTCATTCAGCTTCTTCTGTGTCATGCTCAGTGTTTTCAAGGAAGGATTCCATTGTCCCTGAACGCCCATGTATTCGCTGATCGTTTTGAACGGCAGATACAGACGTCCATTGATGATCTGTCCGCCAGGCTCGCCGGCATACGAACCGTTCACCAGAATGCCGATTTCGCTTGCAGCATACACGGCGGCGCTCAGCTTGTTATAGCCGTTACCCAGTGTATACGTGCGTTTTTTGGAATCATATTTAAGAGGCATCCCCAGACCATCCCGCAAAGCTGTCGCTGGCACATAAGTTACCCCATGCAGCACTAGACCTTTTTGTGACAAGGTTTTGCCGTTCCATTTCAGTACAACTTCATTTTTCGACGTTTTTTGGCTGGCGGAAACGGGTGCCTTAGCGGCGCTTGCATCGATGACCTGTCCGCTCAAACCAAGACTACCAAGCAGGACACTAGTTGCAATTAATGATGCACATACACGAAATTTAGGATTCATATCAGAATTCCACCTTTGTTAAATTAAGTTTCCGTTAGTTGTTAATCTATTACCCTTAATCATTATAAGGAAAGCTTTCAATGTATTGGTAACAAAGTGAATGACAATTTTGACTCCATGCCATAGGACCTATACATTCTCATGATTCTTTCCGGACGAACGCCGCTGCGCTAAGAAACACACCGAACAAGAGAGCACTTGAACCCGCAAGCAGCAGTAGTTCACTGCCTTGGACAACGTAAGCAAGAAGAATCAAACCGATGCCAACGAGTGCACTGTGAATGCTCGTCAGCAGCAGATGCAGCGCGCTTTTCCTGAAAAAATTCAGAAAAAAAACAGCAGCGATGCCTGCAACAATCAAAGCAATAAACCCCATGCTCGTCAGATCACTCAAGCTGCTTCTTCCTTTCTGGGATACCCCATTTATAAAAAACGGGCCTAAACCGTATACAACCTCCTTATATATAACAACGAAAAGGATCCTGAAGTTGTGGTGGAATTCCTGAAAATCGGCCAATTCTTCCCACTTTGGGACTAATGTCTCATTCTGCTCTGCAAAAAAAAGAGCCCATCCCCTTTAGGGGACAGGCTTCCTTTATTACAAAAAGATGAAGAACTGAAGCTTATACTAACGACCGCTCTTCAGTTCGGTCCATAAACGATCATAGACGGAGAGCGAGTCACCGACATTATCGAGCCACTCGGTACGGCCCAGCTCCTCTTCCGTCAGGTTGATCATCGTATTGGCGCGGTATTCCTCGCTATGGAATTCCATCGCTTTCGTGTTCGGATTGCTGTATCCGATAAATTCATAGTTTTTGGCACTGACTTCAGGCTCCATCATGAAGTTGATGAATTTCTCGGCCAGCTCCTTATTCTTCGCGCCTTTAGGAATCGCGTAGTTGTCCGAGAATATGGTCGCTCCTTCTTCAGGCACCACGTACGCTACATCCGGATTCTCCGCCGCGATGAACGCCGCGTCACCGGACCAAACCGTGGCAATCCAGCCTTCCTCCTGAATCATCTTCTGCTTAATATTGTCCGTATCAAACGCAAGGACATTGGGCAGCAGTGTCTTCAGCTCATCGGATGCAGCCGTGATTTCCGCCTCATCCGTGCTGCTGTTGGATTTCCCTTGCTTTTTCAGCGCCATGCCGATCATTTCACGGTTGTCGTCCAGAAGCAGGACTTTGCCCTTGTATTCCGGATTCCAGAGGTCTTCCCAGCTGTTGATTTCGTCCTTCACATACTTCTTGTTATATGCAATTCCCGTTACTCCGGACGTGTAAACGATCGAATATTTATTGCCCGGGTCATAAGACGGATCTTTGAAAGTATCCGTAATATTGACGAAGTTCGGGATATTATTCATGTCAAGCGGCTCAAGCAGCTCCGATTCAATCATCGTTTTGACCATATAATCGGACGGCTGAATGAGGTCATAACCGCTGCCGCCAGCCTTGATCTTAGCCAGCAGGTCTTCGTTGTTCGCGTAGTTGTCGTAGGTTACCTTCACGTCGAACTTCTCCTCAAAGTCCTTCAGCACCTCGGGATCGAAGTTATCCGCCCAGCTGTAAATATGAAGCGTCTCCTTATCCGAGCCGCAGCCGGCCAGCAGTCCTACAGACAATACCGCAACCATGCCTGCCGTCAGCAGGCGGGTCCATCTTGATTTTTTCAATTCAATATCTCCTCTCTTTCCACTTGCATGTTTTAATTTTATTTCGAAAAAAGCGTTTCTATCGCTTAGATCGGTAATGTTTTGTGTTTCTTCTGCCCATTGCCGCGGTTAAGAATATATTGGGCTAACAGGATCAGCGTGATACTGACCAGTATGAGCAGCGTACACAGCGCGTTGATCTCTGGCGAGATGCCGCGCTTCACCTGAGCGTATATATAGATCGGCAGCGTTGTTGAGCTTGGGCCGGCGACGAAAAAGCTGACCATAAAATCGTCCAGCGACAGCGTGAAAGCAATCAATGCGCCGGAGATAATGCCCGGTGCAATCTGCGGCAGCGTGACGTGCCGGAACGTTTGCCAAGGCGTGGCGCCCAAATCCTGGGCAGCCTCGTCCAGCTGTTTGCCCATCCCTGACAGTCGGGCCGTTACCACGACATAGACGTACGACAGGCTGAACGTAATATGGGCGATGATCACCGTTGCCTTGCCAAGCGGCATGTTCAGTTGACTGAACAGCACCAGCAGCGACAGCCCCATAATAATATCCGGGATGATGACCGGCAGATACAGCAGGCCATTCATGCCGCTGCGGCCTTTACGCCCCAAATTCCGAAGCGAGAGCGCCGCTGCAGTCCCGAGCAGGGTGGAAACGATCGTCGAGATGACGGCCACCGTCAAACTGTTCATCAGCGCTTCCATCACGTGCCGATTCTGGAATAGCGACACATACCAATCCATCGTAAAGCCTTCCCAATTGCCGCTAAGCCGCGTATCGTTAAAGGAATAGATGATAATCATGACGATGGGTACATAGATGAAAGCCATCATAAGGAAAGAGTGAACCCCGAGCAGCGGGTGATTCTTCTTTTTCACTTATCTCCCCTCCCCTACGCGTTGATGGCGGGCTTGCATCGCCCGGTTAAAGAGCAGGATCAGCACCAAGGACGTAATCACAAAAATAACCGATAACGCCGCTCCAAAGGGCCAGTTGCGCGCACCCAGGAACTGCTGCTGAATGATATTGCTGATCATGGAGGACTTGGCGCCCCCCAATATATCCGTGACGACAAACATCCCGGAAGTCGATACGTAGACCAGAACCGCACCCGTCATGATGCCGGACTTGCTCTGAGGCAAGGTAATATGCCGAAATGCCTTCCATCTGGAAGCGCCCAGATCGCTGGCCGCATCCAGCAGACGTTTGTCCATCTGCTCCAAGGCCACGTAAATCGGCAGCACCATGAACGGAATGAAGTTATACACCATCCCGAGCAGTACGGCGCCGTACGTATACAGCATCTGAATCGGCTCGTCGATCCATCCAACCCACATCAGCAGGCTGTTTACCACGCCTTGCGTCCGGAGCAGCAAAACCCACGCATAGGTTCGAATCAAAAAGTTGATCCAGAACGGAACCGTGATCAGAATCAATCCCCAGGTTTGGATACGCGGGGAAGCGTTGGCTATATAATAGGCCAAAGGATAGCTGACTAACAAGCATATCACCGTAGTCAGCAGCGACAGTACCAAGGTATCCCAGTAGATGCCCAAATATAATGGATCAAAAAAAGTCTTGTATCCTTCCAGACTGAAGGAAAACACGACATTCCCGAGCGAATCCCGCGAGAGAAAGGAAATGCCGACCACGATCAGCATCGGAACGATTAGGAACAGGGATAACCACAGCAGCACCGGAGTCAACAGGAACCTTGATTTCCTCATGGCCCGATGATCACCTCATCCTTGGCGTTCCAGTTCACCCCAACCCGTTCGCCAACCTCCCACGGATGGTCATCCGAGATATCGAGGGCAATCGTGACCTTCATCGGCTCATCGTCCAATTGGACCAGCAGCTTATGAACGCTGCCGAGGTACTGCACATCCTCAATCACGCCGCTCTTCTTGGCACCCGATTCCCGCTGGGGAATGAGTTTCTCCGGCCGTACGGCAAAAAGCCCCTCGGGCGAGGAGAAGACGTTATTCTCCCCTACAAACGTGGCGGCAAACAGCGTTTGCGGTCTCGCATAGATCTCGCGCGGCGTGCCGATTTGCTCTACCCGTCCATGGTTCATGATGACGATCCGGTCGGACAGCATCATGGCTTCCTCTTGGTCGTGCGTTACATATACAAACGTGATCCCGAGCGTCCGCTGCAAATGCTTGAGCTCGGACTGCAGGTTCTTCCGCAGCTGCAAATCCAGCGCGCCGAGCGGTTCATCCAGCAGCAGCACCTTCGGCTTGTTGGCGATGGCGCGCGCAATGGCCACGCGCTGCTGCTGTCCGCCGGACAACTGGTGCGGGAAGCGTTCCCGCAAGGCGGTCAGCTGCGTTATCGCAACAGCCTCGTCCACGCGCTCCTTGATGAGCTGGCGCGACATTTTTTTCATTTTCAGTCCAAAAGCGATATTGTCTTCTACGGTCATATGCGGAAACAGAGCATAGTGTTGGAATACCAAATTCAAATCCCGCTTGTTCGCAGGCATATCCGTCACATTCTGACCCGCCAGCCATACCTGTCCTTCGGTCGGCTGCTCGAATCCTGCTATCATTCGGAGAATCGTCGTTTTGCCGCAGCCGCTGGGGCCCAGCAAAGTCAGGAATTCCCCTTCTTTAATGGAGAGCGACAGCGGATGCACGACCGCTTGTCCCTGAAAATGCTTCTCGATCTGGACAAGTTCAATCACATGCATCAACCCCTTCTTCAAAATGTGACCTGTTCGTTTCCATGTGTACATCCTATTACCAGTATGCACAAAAACGTTCTCCACTAAGAAGAAACGGTCCTACTGCCTGTTATGCTCAGGTTGGCAGAATCCGTTTCTTAAGGGTGGAGGCGGTTAGAAGTCTCTACTAAGAAAAAAAAGCCATATCCATGGGTATGGCTTTAAACGTTAGATCAAAGTTCAGTTTTTCGCATATTCACTATACCTCGTTTTCCCCCTATACACAACACTTTTCTGAGTATTTCGACAGGGGAAGGGCCGGATATGGCACCGGAAAATGGTATTTCATTTTTTAAATGACATGCTAAAAAACCGTTCGCCCGATAAAGACCGGAATGAACGGTTTTCTCGCATGCTGCGTCGATTACAGCGACTACTTCAGCTGGTATTGCACGTACAGCTGTGTCGTGATTTTGATCTCGCCCGGCTTCACGGAGGTGTTTGCGCCCGCGTCCGCTGCCGTGGACTGTGCTTCCATCGCCATTTTTTCGAGGCCATAGATGGTATCTACGCCAACGGAACCTTCCACAATGTTCAGTACGATACCGAGTTGACGCTTGGACGCCTTCGCCATCGCTTGTGCCTTCAGGTCTGCGTTAGCCATCGCCTTATCAATCACTTGCGCTTCGAATGCATCGCGGTTCTCAACCGAGAAACGGGCGTTGCCGATGGAATTGGCGCCGGCATCGGATGCTGCATCGAGCAGGTCCCCGACTTTGCTCAGATCGCGAAGCGTAACTTCCAGGGAATGATAGGCGGTGTAATTTTTCACTTTACGTCCATTCTCATCGGAGTACGTATAGTTCGGTTGTACATAGAACTGCTCGGTTTTGATATCCTTGTCGTCGATCTTCCAGGTTTCTTTCAACAGCTTCGTAATCTTATCCATTTTCAGCGCATTGCTCTTCTGTGCGGATTTTGCGGTTTCCGCATATGATTCTGCCCCGATGGAAAGATAAACGATATCTGGCTTCACCGAGATCTCGCCTTTACCAAGTACGGTAAGAAGGTTTTGCTGTGCTGCCTCCGCCGCGTGCACCTCGGTTGCTCCGCTCAACCCGACCCAAGCCGTGCTGCCAGTCAGCAGTGCGCCTGCAATCATGATAGAACCTACTTGTTTGACCCATCTTTTCATCTTTGTCAGCCTCCTTCGATATTGGCATCGCTGCCATGCTTGCCTTACCCTTCTAACGTGAGGGAATTGGTAAATGTTGCATCCAAAATTCAATTATTTTATATAACAAGTAAACAACCTTAGTCCAGTTAAGGACTAAGGCTGCCTAGTAACTAAATACACTTTTGATTAACAAATCTTTAATATCGAACCATTAAGGTATTACTTTTCCAGTTATAAGTAATTGCCAAGAGAAATTATATCCCGTTCCATCTCCTCTATTTATCGTTGCATTAAGTTTAAGCCCCAGCTGTGTATTGAGCCCCCCTTCGAGAACATCTACCCAACCCTTATCCTTTAAATTAATTAAATTAGTCTCACCAGGAGTGTAGCCTATGGCGACTTCTCTTTGTTCCTGAGTTTGAGCGTAACCATTAATTCCAGGACCCCATTGCAAGACTGTTCCATTAATAGAATGAACCGAAACCCTGCCATTTGGATTTTCAAGTATGTCATATCGATAGTAAATTTTATCCAGTCCAATAAAGGTCATTCCATCTTTTGTAGTAGTGTGATAATGAAGCCGTATAGTAAGCTTAACTCTGCCTGCAGGATCAAGTTGAGAACCGCCGTAATCATAAACAGCTAATGGTTCAATGGTAACATCCGAAACATATTGTTGCATAACCTCCCCCGTTTCTGGATTTTGCAACTCTCTATAAAGAAATGTCTCATTCTCGGTAACCTTCCCATCTCCATAAGCATTACCAGTGACTCCATTTTGTAATAGAGTATTGTCTCCCTGAATTAGTGAAGTAACATCGATTGGACTGTCAACTATTGAACTTTTGTCTTCAGTATTATATTGTTTTATAACTTGATAACCATCCGGTACTTCAACATCTAATAGTGGGTTGTTACCATTATTCTCCGCTGCGCTCACCATCTCTGTTAAAGAGGATATGATCAATATACAGACCAGCGACAAGCACAACATCTTGCTCTTTATTCCGTTCATTAAATCTACCTCCATTAAATATATTTTTAACCCTCCTAAAAGTTACCATTTTTACATTTCGAAGTCAATACTTGTATTGTTTTTTTGAATATTTTTATGCAAATAATAAAGTCAAAGAAAACAACGTAGACCTGTATTGTAATTCTATTCTATTATGACACGTTAACTATTACACCGCATTCACTATGTAAAAAAGTACAAGTTAGCAATCAAGCATTATTACTATCATAATTCGCGAATCCCGAGATTATAATTGGTAATTACTAATATTACATTTATTTCTTAACAATAGTAGTCCACTACTTGAACCCCCATTCATTTACTAGGTCAACTTTGTTCGCAACTTATAGAATTTACCTAGACAAAAAGTATCATCCTGGCATGAGGATTTGCTTCATTTGATATCTGGCTAACGGAGTAGGAGAAATTGCCACGAAACATGAATAATGCCCTCCGGACTTCCAAATGGAAGGGAAGGGCTGCAAAGTTTTTTTCGTTATTTGAGCTTTCGGAACTACTTCCGTATCCATCTTTTATTTCTTAGGATTAATTATGAAGTGCACAGAACACTCCCTATAAAACTCTTCCAGTTATAGATATAATCGACAAAAATCCTCTTTATTCCAACTTATCCACGATCACTGCTTTGTATCGCCGGAACTCTTGTATGGCACCACCACGGTAAATGCCGATCCCTTCCCCGGCTCCGATTGGAGCGTTATTCTCCCTTGGTGGATATCCACGATCCGCTTCACGATCGACAACCCAAGCCCGCTGCCGCCAGCCGCGCGATTACGCGATTTGTCCGCTTTGTAGAAGCGCTCGAAGATATGCAGCTGATCCGAGTCCGACATCCCGACCCCCGTATCGGTCATGGTAACCTCGGCTCCGTCTTCCCCTGCTTTCAGCACAATGGTGATCATGCCGTCCTCGGGCGTGAACTTGATGCTGTTGTGCAGCAAGTTGGTCCACACTTGACTCAGCAGATCCTCCGTCGCCTCAATCTCGACCTCGGCGAGATCCAGATCCACCTGAATCCGTTTCGCCAGCCACTGCGGCTCATGCGCCAACACGACGGCGCGCAGCTGCCCGTCGAGCCGGTAACGGGCCCTTTCAAAGGCAGGCTGATCGCCTTCCAGAGACGACAGCTTCAACAGATTGTCACTCAGCTGCGACAAACGGCGGCCCTCTCCCTCGATGATCTCCAGGTAACGGGCTCTCTTCTCCTCGGTGAGACGCGGATTTCGGAGCGCCCTTGCGAACCCCCGAATCGAAGTGAGCGGGGATTGGATTTCATGGGACACGTTGGAGATGAAATCCTGCCGCATCGTCTCCATGCGCCCCAGCTCGCCGGCCATGTCGTTAATGCCGGAGGCAATCATCCTGAACTCCCCGCGCCATTGGTGTTCATCCATCTTCACACTGAAATCCCCCTGGGAGATCCGGCGCATAGCATCCGTAATGGAATTCAGCATGGCCATTTGCCGGTGCTTGAAGAACATCCCCACGACCAGCATGCACAGGAAGAAAATGATGACGCCGACAAACAAGTCGATCAGCTGGACGGCATAATCCCATGGCGGCGTTCCCGTCCAGTTGTAAAGAAACCGCGTCACGTAGGTCGCCGCCGTCCATGACGCTCCCAAGACCGCGAAGATTAGGATGGTCTGAATCGTCTCCCGAACGATTTTCCACAAGATTTTGAGCGGTCTCCTCATCAGCTCTCACCTGCCTCCAGGCGATACCCCAGGCCGCGAACCGTTCGAATCCTGAACCGGTACTTCTCCTCCGGGAACCGTTCCCGCAGGCGATTCACGTGAACGTCCAGCGTGCGTTCGTTCCCTTCAAAGTCATACCCCCATATATCCTCGATCAGCCGGTCGCGCGTCAGCGTGCTCCCCGGATAACTGGCCAGTTTGAAGAGCAGCTCAAACTCCTTTAACGGCAAGGTAAAAACCGCATCGCCGGCTTTGGCCTCATAAGTTTTACGGTTCATCTGCAGGTTACCGATCGTGACCGTCTGCGATGCGGCTACCTGATATCGCTTCAGCAGCGCTTTGACGCGTACGACAAGCTCCGCGGGCTCAAAAGGCTTCACGAGATAATCGTCCGTGCCCAGCTCAAAACCCTTCACGATCTGTCTCGTCTCCCCTTTTGCCGTCAGCATCAACACCGGAATGCCGGTATTCCTCCGAATCTCCCGACAGAGCTCCCATCCGTCCATATTGGGCATCATGATATCCATCACGACCAGATCGACCGAAACTTGCTCCATCACGGACAGGGCCTCGACGCCATCCGAGGCCTCCATCACCTCTTCCATCCCCGCCTCCTCCAGGAACACCTTGATAAGTTCGCGGATGTTCGGATCGTCGTCCACAACCAATATTTTTGCCATGATGGCCCCCCCTTCCTTCTATGGCTCTACAAGCTGCTTTTAAGCCTCGATTGCCTCATTCATCTGCAGCTGCTGAACGGCAAACTCCCTGTACATATCATGCTGCCCGATCAATTCATCATGCGTTCCCCGGCCGGTCACCGTTCCTTTTTCTATAAATATGATCTGATCGGCCCCCACCACCGTGGATAACCGGTGCGCGATAATGATCGTCGTCCGTCCAGCCATGAGGTTCTTGAGCGCCTTCTGCACCTCGATCTCGGAACGGCTGTCCAGACTGGAGGTGGCTTCGTCCAGCATCAGGATCTTGGGATCCCGCAGCAGAGCCCTGGCAATGGCAATCCGCTGCCGCTGTCCGCCCGAGAGCTTCACGCCCCGTTCGCCCACATCCGTATCAAAGCCGCTAGGCAGTTCATCAATGAATCCATCGGCATACGCCATTTCTGCCGCTCTTCGAAGCTCAGCGTCACTCACTTCGCGGTCCATTCCGTAACATAAGTTGTCGCGTATGGTTCCGGCAATCATCGGACTTTCCTGCGATACATAGCCGATCAACCCGCGCCAGGAGCGTAAGGAGAAGGTATCTATGGGCGTCTTGCCCAAGCGGATCCGTCCCTTCTGCGGCAGGTAGAAGCGCTCCAGCATGGAGAACAGCGTCGTTTTCCCTCCGCCGCTCGGCCCGACCACGGCCGTGACCGTCCCCGGCTCCATCTGAAAGCTGATATCATTCAGCACAAGCTCATCGGGCTTATACCCGAACGAAAGGTTCTCGATCGACAACCGCTGGTTGGCATCCGCCACCTCGTCACCGGCCGTAATGGATTCTTCGTCTGCATCCAGGGTTTCCAATATTCGCTCCGTCGCTCCCTTCGCCTTCTGCAGCTGGGTAAAAAACGTCGTTAACTGCGTCATCGGCATGACGATCTGAATCAGGTATAGGATGAACGCAACCAGCTCTCCCGCGGTCAGTGCTCCGGTGGATACCTGCAATCCGCCATACCCGATCACCACCACCAGCAGCATCATCAGCACAAAAGACATCAGCGGTGCGATCCAGGCAGAGACTACGCCTTCCTTGATACCGAAATTCAGCAGGTTGGTGATGCCTTTGTTCCCGTTCTCATACTCTCTATTCTCCGCATTAGAGGCTTTAACCAGCCGAATCTCCGACAGCACCTGGCTGATATTCGCCGTAAACGACGCCGTCTCGTCCTGCATGCCCAACGATATTTTGTACATCTTCCTGCCGAGCGGGACAAGGATCAGCGCCGCTATCGGAATGACGATAAACATCGTCAGCGTCATTTTCCAGTTTAGATAAAGGAGCACCCCAATGGAACCCACAATGGATATGATCCCGCTGAAGAATCCGGCCACATGGTCTGATATGAGGCTTTTGATCACTCCTGTATCATTCGTCATCCGGCTGACCGATTCCCCCGAACGGTTATGATCGAAATAGCGGATGGGCAGCACAAGCAGCTTTTTCCACAGCCGCTCCCTCAGGGCAGCCACCATCTTTTGTCCCGTATAGCTTAACAGAAAAATCGAGACCCCGGCAGCAATCGTCTGCACCACAAACGCGATGCCGAGCCCAATGATATGGGACCGATTCATATCCGTCAGCGAGAAGCCATCCACCAGGCTCTTCGTAAACATGGGTATGACAAGCCCGACCAAGGTTGAGATCACATTCAGCAGGATCGCCCCGATCAGCAGCAGCATCGGCGGTTTCGTTTCCTTCAATAACCGGAAGAACGCCTGAGAACCTGCCTTCTTGCTCCCGGCCCGTTCTTCGCGCTTGATTTCCTGTATAGCAGTACCCGTTGGACTCATTGTACTCCCTTCCCTTCCCATCCCTTTATATTGTCTGTAAGAAGAGAATATATCAGCAAGTTAAACTGAAGTTAAACGATGGCTTACGATTCGGAAAACAACGCAAAATAACCCCACCAAGTGGAGCTTATGCTTCGATGCTTATTCCCAATGCTTTGCGGCGACCCCAAAAACGGATTTAAAAAAGGACGGATGTCTCCGCCCCTTCTCTTCAATCATGTTCTTATGTACGCGACAAGCGAGCGAGAACCCCAAGGCAGCGCCTGATAGCAAAAAAAGCCTTGCTGTAACAAGACTTTTCTTAAACTTGAATCACGGTTACCCTATTGGTTCTCGAGTTCCTCTTTGCTCACCAAGTTCACGAGTGAAGTAACCGCTTGCTCAGCGTCAGCTCCCTCAGCACTAATGTAAACTTCCGTTCCTGAGCTGATCGCAAGGCTCATAATTCCCATGATACTTTTGGCATTTACTTTTTTATCATCTTTTTCAACAAAAATTTCAGATGAGTATTTATTCGCTTCCTGAACGAACAGCGCGGCCGGTCTGGCGTGAAGACCCGTCTTTAACCGAACGACTACCGGGTGCTTTGTCATGAAAATTACCCCCTATCTAATAAATCTGCTGCATTGAAAGCGCGATTGACATTTTATAATATTATACCATTTTACCATACAGGACACTAGAAGAAAAAATCTTAAGCATTCCGAATCTTTTCGGCCAATTCATCGATTTTGCGCAGACGGTGATTGACGCCTGATTTGCTGACGGTTCCTTTGAGCAATTCGCCGACTTCCTTCAGGTTCATATCCGGATGAGCCAGCCGAATCTCTGCCACTTCCCGCAGTTTATCGGGCAAATTCTCAAGACCCACTTCCTTTTGGAGCAGCTTGATGTTCTCAATCTGACGGACGGCCGCGCCGATCGTTTTGTTCAGGTTGGCGGTCTCGCAGTTTACGATCCGGTTCACCGAATTGCGCATGTCCCGCATAATCCGGACATCCTCAAACTTGAACAAGGCCTGATGGGCACCGATCAAATTGAGGAATTCGATGATTTTTTCGCCTTCCTTGATGTAGAAGATGAAGCCCTTCTTCCGCTCGATGCAGCGTGCGTTCAGATGAAATTCATTCGCCAGGTCCACCAGGGACTGGCAATGCTCCTCATACATCGAGGCAATTTCCAGATGGTACGAAGACCCCTCCGGGTTGTTCACGGATCCGCCTGCCATGAAGGCACCTCGCAGATAAGCCCGCTTACAGCAATTTTTGCGAACGATCTGCTCGTCGATGTGCGATTGAAACAGAAAGCCTTCGGAGACGATGCGAAGCTCTTTCAGGATCTCCTGAACTTGGGCGGGAATACGAACGATATATACGTTATTCTTCTTCAAACGCATTTTTTTACGCACCAAAAGTTCGGTATGCGCCTGGAAATGCTTCTTAATTAAGGAATAAATACGTCTTGCAATCGCGGCATTTTCCGTCGAAATATCCAGGATTACCTTTTTGTTCGAAAGCTGAACAGAGCCGTTCATCCGAATGAGCGCGGACAGTTCGGCTTTTTCACAGCAGCTCTGGCTTTCGATCATCGTCAGTTCTTTCTTCGTCTGTGCCGCAAAGGACAAGGTACTCACCCCTTTCGTGTAATCCAATCCTGTACCAGCTGAAAAATATGATTGCTCAGCTTGTCAGCATCATGCCTTAAGTATGTTCTAAATAGCACAAGCTTATCGGCAATAAGTTTATATCCTCGGCTGGTCACCTCATCGCGGTCCAGCAGCACGGGCTTCGCGCCCTTCTGTGCATACTTGTCCTGAACCTGAGGCGGAATCTCACCATCATTAACAATAACATAATCGAACAGATGAAGACCAATATGGTCGTAAACGGCCTGCAAATGATCGCTCACCGTATAATTATCGGTTTCTCCCGGCTGCGTCATCACGTTGCACACAAACATTTTGATCGCTTCGGACGAGACAATGGCTTCGGCAAGCTTGGGAACCAGCAAATTGGGCAAAATACTGGTGTACAGGCTGCCCGGACCGATCAGAATCGCATCGGCCTGTTGAATCGCTTCCAGCGCTTCCGGCAGCGGTTCCACATGTTCCGGCTCCAGGAAGATCCGCTTGATGCGGCGCCCGGCCTCCGGGATTTTGGATTCGCCGGTCACAATCGTGCCGTCCTCCATCTCCGCATGCAGAATGACAGCTTCGCCCGCTGCGGGCAGCACCTGTCCGCGAACAACAAAAACCCGGCTCATCTCCTTGACTGCCGTGACAAAATCACCGTGCAAATCCGTCATGGCAGCCAGGATCAAATTGCCGAGGCTGTGCCCGGCCAGTCCCGAGCCATTCTTGAAACGGTATTTCAATATATCGGATAACAGCGGCTCCACATCCGCGAGTGCTGTCAGTACATTACGAATATCTCCCGGAGGCGGCATCTGCAACTCGCTACGCAGTATGCCGGAGCTACCCCCGTCATCCGCAACGGTGACGATGGCCGTAATATCGAGAGGCTTTTCTTTGAGTCCCCGCAGCATGACGGACAGCCCGGTTCCTCCACCCATCACGACGATGCGGGGGCGCTTTCTAGCTTGCACAGCCACATTTATCACTTCCCTTAATTAATGCCGATCCCGCTCAGAATCGCGGTGGCTCACCGATACCGTCTCCGTTTCGCTGACGCCCAGCATTTTGCCGAGATACTCGGCAATCGCTACGGAACGATGCTTCCCGCCGGTACAGCCAATGCCGATGATCACCTGACTCTTGCCTTCCTTGCGGTACTGCGGGATCAAGAAATGCAGCATATCGAGCAGTTTGGTCAGAAAAGCTTGCGTCTCCGGCCATTTCATGACGTACTCGTATACATCGCTGTTTTGGCCGGTATTGGGCCGCAGATGCTCCACATAATGCGGATTGGGCAGAAAACGCACATCAAACACCAGATCGGCGTCAATCGGAATGCCGTACTTAAATCCAAAAGACGTAATGTTGACCGATAACGTGCTGCTCTCCAAATGCGTGAAGCGTGAGATGATCTTCTCCTTCAACCGCACAGGCTTCATGTTGCTGGTATCGATGACCTGGGTGGCCGAATTTTTCAGTTCATCCAGCATTTTGCGCTCCAATCGGATACCGTCGAGCGGCATGCCTTCCGGAGCGAGCGGATGGCGGCGACGGCTTTCCTTGTAACGCTGAACAAGCACGGAGTCCGTGGCATCCAGGAACAGAATCTCGCAGTGGATGGTGAAGTGGTCCTTGATGTAATTCAGCGACTCCGATAAAGCGGTGAAGAATTCGCGGCCACGCAGGTCGATGACCAATGCAACCTTGCCGATCTTACCCTTCGATTGATCGATCAGCTCCGCGAATTTCGGAATGAGCACCGGGGGCAGGTTATCGACGCAAAAGAATCCAAGATCCTCCAGACTTTGTACGGCCAAGGTCTTACCTGCTCCCGACATCCCGGTGATGATGATCAGGGTGGCCATGGATGATGTGTTGCTGCCGCGGTCGGCTGCTTCCAGCATCAGCTTTCCCTCCCTTATAAGTTTAGATCAGACGATGTATGGTGAATAATACTACGAACGCAAGTGCAAACCGGCTGCGCCAACAACGCCGGCGTCGTTGCCAAGCTCAGCTGGAACGATCCGTACGCCGCGCTGAAGCGGTTCCGGGGTCAGTTTAGCAAATACGGCACGAACTTCATTAAACAGAATGTCCCCGGCTTTGGAAACGCCGCCGCCGATGATAAACGCTTCGGGATTTAACACGGCAGCTACGGCTGCCATGGATTTGCCGAGGTAATAGGCTGCGCGATTCACGATGCGAATAGCGACTTCATCGCCCGCTTTCGCAGCATCAAACACTTCCTTCGCCGCAATGCTCTCCACATGCGCAAGGGAAGTCCGGTCTCCGCGCTCAACGGCATCCTTCGCCATGCGGATAATGCCGGTTGCCGATGAAACCGTCTCCAGACAGCCCATTTCGCCGCATCCGCATTGAATGGCTTCCAGATCAGGCACGACCGAGATGTGCCCAAGCTCGCCGGCCATGCCGCCAAAGCCTTGATAAATTTTGCCGTTTACGATAATGCCGCCGCCCACGCCGGTTCCGAGCGTGTAGCATACGCAGTTCTCCACGCCGCGTCCTGCGCCGCTCCAAGCCTCACCCAGGGCAGCCACATTGGCGTCGTTGTCTATTTTGACGGGCTTGCCGAGACGCTCTTCAAGCAGTGCGCGAATCGGTACATCTTTAAATCCTACATTCGGTGCCAGAATGATGATGCCTTCACGTATATTCGTAAACCCGGCGAAACCAGCTCCCACACCAGCAAGTTGATCCCAGCTGTATGGCGATTCTTCCACAATGTGACGCACATATTTCTCAATGTTGTCGATAACCGTGTCAACGCCTTTGGCTGTTTCCGTCGGCCCTTCGTACTTCTGCAGAAGATGCCCTTCTTCGTTACATATTCCAACTTTAATAGCTGTTCCGCCAAGATCGACACCGACGTAGATGTTCTCAGACATGTTTCAAGCCACCTTTTTCCTTCTATATTATAGATTGCTCCTACTGTACCCACTATAATTGAAGGCACTCCTGCGGTCAAGAGAAGACAACCGGACGTGAAACTCGAACCAGCCCTTTAAATTCGCATGTGTAAACGCATACACGCACATTCGAAATCGCCCCTGTTTGTTCATAATCTTGCTTCCCCAACTCCCCCCGATAAATCCAACATGACAAAAGTCACTCCGAAGTGATGACATCCTTTACTAACGGCAACTCCTTCGCTTTCGTATGATGAGAACAGATCATTTCGATTACGGAGGAGCGATTCCATGACAAACCCAATCCATGAACCTATTGCAGAGCTGCGGCAGGTAACCAAGATGTTCGGGAGCAAAAAAGCCGTCAACCAAGTGTCGTTTACGATAGAAAAAGGATCCATCACAGCCATTCTCGGTCCTAACGGGGCCGGCAAATCAACCGCCATCTCCATGATGCTGGGCCTTAAGGACGCCAGCGAAGGCAAGGTTCTCCTGTTCGGCCAAAGCCCGAAGGACTTGAAGGTCAGAGAGAAGATCGGCGCCATGCTTCAAGAAGTCAGCGTCATGGACGGGCTTCGCACACGCGAGATCATCAACCTCATTCGCGGCTATTATCCGAATCCGCTGTCGCTTGACGACATCGCCCTGCTAAGCGGGCTCACACCCGAAGAGCTTAACAAATGGGCCGTTAAAATGTCCGGCGGCCAGAAACGCAAACTCAGCTTTGCGCTGGCGATTGCAGGCAACCCCGAGCTGTTATTCTTCGACGAGCCGACGGTCGGCCTGGATACCTCGGCACGCCGGTTATTCTGGCAGACGGTGCGCAAGCTGGCCGATCAGGGAAAAACCATCCTGTTCACCACGCACTACCTGCAAGAGGCGGACGATATGGCAGACCGCATACTGCTGTTCCATCAGGGTCAGGTGGCTGCAGACGGCACGCCGGAAGCGATCAAAGCCAAGCTGACCCGAAGGTCGGTCTCCTTTATCGTGGATGCAGACCACCGGCAGGTCAAGGAGCTGCTGCGTGAAGTACCCGGCGTCACCGATGTGTTTGAGAACAATGGCCGTTTGAACGCCGTCACGGATGATACGGACACGGCGCTGGCTGCCTTGTTCCGGGCCGGGCTCGCCGTACGCGACGTTCGCATCGATCAAGGAAGTCTGGATGAAGCATTTGACCTATTAACGATGGATCAAGGGGAGGCCGTATAATCATGACAACCTGGAAACTGATTACCTTACAATGCAGAATGGAATTGCTTCGGATGGTACGCAATCCGTATTATATTTTCTGGTCGCTGGCGATGCCGATCCTGTTCTATTTCATTTTTACCCGCGTCGTGAATACGGGGGCGGACGATGCCGGACAATGGCAGGCGCATTATCTCATGTCGATGGCATCCTTCAGCGTCATGGGGACCGCCATCATGTCCCTCGGCATACGACTCGTTCAGGAACGAGTACAGGGCTGGGCCGTATACATGCGTGTAACGCCGCTTCCCGGCAGCGTGTACTTCTTCGGCAAAATGTTTGTGCAGACGGTTATGCATCTGCTCTGCATCATCGTGATTTTCGTAGCCGGCTACCTGATTAACGGCGTCTCCCTCACCTTCGGACAATGGCTGCTCAGCGGACTGTGGATTCTGATCGCATCCGTTCCGTTTCTTGCCATCGGCACCCTGATCGGCTCCATGAAACGGGTCGATACGGCAAGCGGCGTCAGCAACGGCATCTACTTGGGACTGGCCGTTACGGGCGGGATGTGGTTCCCGATCGAAGCGATGCCTTCCATCATGCAGGCCATCGGCAAGTGGATGCCTTCCTACCATTTCGGCGGAGGCGCCTGGTCGATCGTGCGCGGAGAAGCGCCGGGCCTGGACAATTTCATGGTTTTGGCAGGATATTTGGTCGTATTTATGTTACTATCCACCTATATTCGGAAAAAACAACAAGCCGATTAAGGAGATAGGATGATGGCTTCATGAAAAAATTGAAAGAGGCAAAATCCGCAGGGTTCGAGGTGTTTCCAACGCAGCTGGGGTTTTTCCCCTATTTATGGCTCATTTATATGTCCCTTCCCGTGATCAACATGCTGCGCGAGGAAGGCTGGAAGATGGGGATCGGCTTTGCGCTGATCGGCTTGTTTCTTGTCACCTACCGCCAGCTCTACTTCGCCGCGGGTACCCCTCGTTTCTTTGTGTGGCTGGGCATTCAGATGTCCATCATTTTCATTCTCTGCATGTGGTATCACCCGACCTACATGTACATGGGCTTTTTTACGGCCAATTTCATCGGCTGGTATACCGACCGGCGCAAATTCACGATATCCCTCGTGCTGTTTGGCATCATCGAGACGATTCCTTTAATCAAGAACGCGAGCATGCTGGGAAAGGATCTGCTCTTTATGATTCCTTTCTTTCTCATCATGCTGTTTTCGCCCTTCGGCATCCGCTCGCTGAACCGGCGACAGGAGTTGGAGAGGGAGCTCGCCGAGGCTAACGAGCAAATCCGCAATCTGATTAAAGGCGAAGAGCGGATGCGTATTGCCAGGGATCTTCACGACACCTTGGGTCATACCCTGTCTCTCATCACGTTGAAGAGCCAGCTTGTGGAGAAGCTGGCGGCTAAGGACCCCGTGAAGGCCCAACTGGAGGCCCGGGAGATCCAGAATACCTCGCGGGCCGCGCTTCGCCAAGTGCGTGAACTGGTATCCGACATGCGGACCGCCACCCTGCCCGAGGAATTATTGGAGGCCCAGATCATTCTGGAGAGCGCCGATATCCAGCTGGTCTCCACCGGTGATCCCAAGCTGGAGGGCATATCCGACTTGGCCCACAACATTCTGAGCCTCTGCTTGCGGGAAGCCGTGACCAACGTGGTGAAGCACAGCCAGGCAAGCCAGTGCCGAATCGACATCGAGTCGCTGGATAATGAATGGCGGCTGTTGGTGGCGGACAACGGAATCGGCCTTAAGGGCAAAGATGCTGGGGCATCCAGTACCGACAGCAATGGCTTGAAGGGGATGGCGGAACGACTGTCCCTCATCGGGGGCACCGTTGAGGCCGTCTCCGGGCTGCAAGGCACGAAATTGAGCATTCGCGTTCCGATCATCATCAAGAACCGGAAGGAGGACACCACCCATGAGCATCAAAGTGCTGATAGCCGAGGACCAGCGAATGCTGCGCGGCGCTCTGGCTTCCTTGCTTGATTTTGAAGACGATATCGATGTGATCGGTCAAGCCGGCGACGGCGAGGAAGCCCTATCGCAGATTGCCATCCATCAACCGGATGTTTGCTTGCTGGATATCGAAATGCCTGTGCGCAGCGGCCTCGAGGTGGCGGAGGAAGTAAAGCGGCGCGGGTATGCCAGCCGGGTTATCATCCTGACTACGTTCGCCAGGCCCGGTTATTTCGAGCGGGCCGTACAGGCCGGCGTCCAGGGCTACCTGCTCAAGGACGAGCCCAGCGAACGGCTGGCGGAAGCCATCCGGAGAGTGATGGATGGGCGCCGGGAAGTTTCCCCTGAACTCGTATTCGGGACGTTGTCCGGTGCGGGTGCCAACCCGCTTACCGAACGCGAACGGGAAGTGCTGCGGCTGGCCGCAGACGGAAACAGCTCCAATGATATCGCAGCGAAGCTGCACTTGTCCTACGGAACGGTCCGCAACTATATGTCCGAGATTCTAAGCAAGCTGAATGCCAAGAACCGGATCGAGGCCATCTCGTTGGCGGAAGAGAAGGGATGGATATAGGCCGGCAGCCCCTGGAGGCCTTTACGAGGCGCGGGCGGTATGGCTTAATACGTTTTGTAAACGACCGTCCCATAGAGAAACAGCCCCGGGCGTGTTCATTGCCCGGGCCTGTTTTTATCACGGTATCAATTGAATAAAGCTTCCTCTATGGTTTGCATCATTTCAAAAGCGCCGTCGCTGGCATTGGATGCCACGACCAACGTATGCCCGGTGTCCGGATAATACGCGGATCGGAAATTCACGCCAGGGTCGTAGCCCATGACATGATATTTGTACACATTTCCATTCTTCTCGGTGATCCAGACGCCAAGCCCATATTTCAGGTCACTGTCCGGGTCGTGCGAATGGGCAGCCAGCAGCTGCTCCGTCATCGATGCCGAGAGCAGCGTATTGGACAAGAGCCCTCTCCATAGCTTTGCCATGTCCGGCGCCGTCACATACGCCCCGCCATCGGCATAACCCTGAATCGGAATGGCATACTGATTCGTTCTCCACGTACCGTCCTCCTCATCGATATACCCGTAAGCCGTATTCGCAGGCAGGCGATCCAGCGGGAAATATCCCGAATCGTTCATGCCGCAAGGCTCAAAAACAAACTGCTGGACATAATCCCGAAACGACAGGCCGGCATGCTGTTCAACGATCAGGCCAAGCAACACAAATCCTGCATTGTTATAGTGGAATCTCTCGCCGGGTTGAAATTTCATGGGCTCATTCTGGAACAAAGGGAGAAAGTCCCTTCCACTCCGGAGCGTATACATCGGCACGGCCTTCCACAAATCCTCAAAGTCGTCCATGACCTCTTCATCAAAGTAATCCGGAACGCCTGAGGTGTGGCTTAGTAGATGAAACACCGTAATCTCCGGGCTAACATGCGGCAGGCGAATATCCAGACACTCGCTCAGCTTGCTGTCCAGCGACAGCTTGCCTTGTTCAATAAGCTGACAAACCGCAATCCCGGTGAACAGCTTGCAGCCTGAAGCGATGCCGAACCTGGTGTCCGCTTGATTCGGGATGCGGTCGGCCCGATTGGAATAGCCGAAGGCGGCATTCCATATGATGTTGCGATTTTGATCCGTTAAGAGCACCGTTCCCGAAAAATGGCTGTTGGCAGCCCATTCCTCCATTTTATGTATCATCTGTTGATCCCATCCTTTATCTAGGATAGGCATATTTTAACATGAATGAGTAAAGGGGATCCCGGTACAAGACCAGTTTAACGAAAAAATACCCCGAATTCCGGAATTGCGTTCCGCCCATCAGAGGGAACTCCGCTCATGTCTGCGCTGCTCCAACTGCGTAACCGTGAGGCTGAAACGTTCCGGATCCACCGGCTTCAATAAATAATGGCGGGCATCCCACTCCGGCGAATCCGCGGCTTCGGCCGTCACATAGACGATATGAACGTCAGGCTCAAGCAGTACCAGTCTTTCGCCTGCTTCCAGCCCGGTCATTCCAGGCATATCGATGTCCAAAAATACAACATCCGCCTTGCAGGATCGCCATTGCTCTATTGCATCCTGAGCCCGAGTGAACATGCCTGCCACCTGCAGGCGCCCATCACGTTCAATGAGCCGCTGCATATGCATCAGCGCCGGATTCTCATCATCAATCACGATGGCTTTCATGTCGTCAATCCCTCCCCCTATTCGTTGTTCGTCACATCACGGACGAGAAGAAGGCACCTCAAAGCTTACGGAAGTACCGTTCCCGGGCCGACTCTCGATTTGAAGGCCTTTGCCGTACAGCGTGAGCAATCGGGCGTGTATGTTTCGAAGCCCCACGCCACCACCCGAATCGGACGCGGCGGAGAGCAAGGCGTTAACCTTCTCCTCGCTCATGCCGACGCCGTTATCCGAAACGGAAATGGTAATCTGCCCTTCGCGTTCATGAATGGAAATATGGACCGTTCCCCCGGATATCCGCTTCGTAATCCCATGCCGCACCGCGTTTTCCACGATCGGCTGTATACTGAGCGGCGGTACCAAGGCATCTAATGGCGCATGAACATCATATTCAACGGTTAAACGATCCTCGAACCGCGCCTGTTCCAGGAACAAGTAAGACTGCAATAAGGCCATTTCCTTCTGCAGCGGGCCAAGCTGGTCGCGGTTCTGGAAGTCGAAGCTGCCACGCAGATAATGGCTCAGCTCGATCAGCAGCCGCGTCGCTTTGTCCGGATCCGTATACAGCACGGCCAGAATGGTATTCAACGCGTTCGACATGAAGTGCGGCTTGATCTGGGCTTGGAGGAAAGCCATCTCCGCCGAAATGGTCTGCCGAACGGACCGCCGGAGCTCCAGCAGATTCCGGACCCTCGCTCGCAGCTCATCGGCTTCCACCGGCTTTCTCAGGAAATCGTTCGCCCCCGCCTGCAGGCCTGTTCGAACATCGTCGGGCAAGCTTCGGGCTGTCAGCATGAGCATGGGCAGCTCGAAGAGCGTGAATTGCTGCCGGACCGTCATGCACAGCTGCAATCCGGACATCCCCGGCATCATCCAGTCCGTGATGACCAAATCGATCCCTTGCCCCGACCGGATGTGCTCAAGTGCCCGGGCTCCGTTGCCTGCGGTAATCAAATGGTAATTTTCCGCCGATAGCAGGCTGCGAAGCACCTGCAGATTAACCGGATCATCGTCAACCAGCAGCACGGTAGACCCCTTCGAATGCTGCCTAGGCTCATCCTGCTCGGGAACGCGTTCCTTTGCCGCGGCGACCAGGACTTCCCCCGTTCCTCCGAAGCCGGCCCATGTTGCCTGCGGGGGGATTTGCGTAGACGGCAGCGTAAAGTGAAAGGCTGAACCCGCACCGGGCATAGACTCGGCCCAAATTTCCCCTCCGCCCAGCTCTACCAGTTTCTTCGTAATGCTCAGTCCGATGCCCGTGCCGCTATATTCCCGATCGGATGCATATCCGATCTGATCGTAGGATTTGAACACATCGACCAGCCGCTCCGGTGAGATGCCGATCCCCGTATCCGTCACCGATATCCGCACATGGCCGTTCAGCGCATGCGCGGTGACCTGTACCGTTCCCGTCTCCGTGAATTTCACTGCATTCCCAAGCAGGTTATACAGAATTTGCCGCAATCGATCCTCATCGGTATCCAGCCATGGCAGATTGTCCGGCCATTCCTGCTTCAGGGAAAGCGGTTTGCCCGCGGCAAGGTGCGTCACCACTTCGAGCACGGATTGGGTGACGGCTTTCAGGTCGACCGGCTGCCGTTTAAGCACAATCTCCCCATTTTTCAATTTGCTAAAATCGAGAATATCATTCACGAGCGTGGATAACCGCTTGCCGGTGGACACAATCATGGACAGCTCCCTGGACTGTCGATCGCTCACGGAGCCTGAGCTTCCGTCCATCAGGGACTGGGCAATATTCACGATGCCATGCAGAGGGGTTCGAAGTTCATGCGATGTATTCGCCATAAATTCGTCCTTCAAACCATCCAAGGTCAGCAGTCTTCGGGAAAGCTGGTCTACGTCGGTAAACGCCCTGGAGAAGCGCTGAGCAAGCAGCATCGCCTGCGTTACCACAAACAGCAGCATCTCAAGCGGAACGATGGCCAGGCTGTTGTAAACTCCCATTAAGCTGAGTACATGGACGGCAATCACCACCATAATGCTCAGAATGCCGATCACCATAAATTCCGTATCCGCAGACCTTCGCCAAATTCCCCTTCCCATCACGAACGTGATATATCCAATGATAAATACCGAGAACATATAAATGACCGGCTCCATTTTCGAGAAGACAACCGTGGGCAATGCAAGCCCGATTCCAACGGCTATCATCGTTGCCGCATTGCTTAAACGCAGGGCCCATCGGTGAACAAGGCCCTGAACGGCTTCCGCTATATACCGCAGCAAAAAATAATACACGAAGGCGGAAAAAACCAGCTGAATCCGGATGAACCATTCATATGAAAGATCGGGCCATACCGAAGACAACAGCTTCTGGCCGTGCGTAGCCACGTAGATCATCGAGGACAGACAGAAGAGCCCCAGATACAGGAGCGCTTTCTCGTTCCGCTGCATTCGATACAGCAGCAAAAAGTACATAGCAGGAATCAGGAAGCCCGCGAGGGTCATCAGATCGACAAACACGGCGGTTTCACGGCTCTTCATCACCGCTTTCATATCCCCGAATATCAGCGGTGAATAGATGCCGCCTGAAGAATAGATAAAGTTGGTCACCTGGACCAGGATTTCAACTTCCTTCCCGCTTATCTGGGCATAACCGACGTAGGGAATATTGTTCGGTGTGCTCCCCGCTTCCGACATGCCGGGGGAGCCGCTGGCCCCGATCTCCTGACCGTTCATAAAGATCCGGTTAGCCGTCCGTATGTTGCCGGTATGAAGGCCGTAAATGCCTTCCTCCGCCTTTAATCGAACAACCATCCTAAACGTTCCGACACCCTCAGGCCCGGACTCGCCGTTCTCCGTAACATAGCGGTTCCACTTGCCGGGTATCGATACGACGCTTGTGGGAGACGGCCTCTTCTCATTCGGTGTTCCGGGTCCAAAGCTCTCCGGGGTTAACAGCTGTCCCCGATAGAACTCCCACTCCCCGTTGAGCGGGACCCCGCCTTCCTTCGAAAAGTCCCACGCTGTTAAATCAAGTCTTCCTTGGAAAGCTTCAGGACTTACATTCGGGGTCACGATAAACCGAACGATAAACCATATGGGCAAGAGTATAACCAGTGCCAACCCCGCAAACATCACGCGCCGTTTTTTGTTCATGACTGACCTACTTCTCTATATAAATGTTAGGATTCTGCCAACATAGAGCTGCAAAGCTACCCCAAATATCGGCATTTGGAATCAAGATTGAAGAATCCCCTATAAACTATTCTCTGCAAGCATGAAAAAAACCCTCCTGCCAACCGTGCGAATTCATCATTTATGAATCCGGATCACGGCTTGCTAGAAGGGCTGACTTATACAATTTACATATTGGACTAATATTTCGCCCACATGGTCAGCAGAATTACCGGGACCGCAAAAATAAGCAAACCGACCCCGATCATCGCGGCGACCTGCAGCATAAATGCTTGTTTGGATGGACCGGACGGCTGCGGTATTCCGCATTGAACGCAACGATTGGAGGCAGCATATACCTTACCGCCGCAGCTGACACAAATCCCATGATTCCTCATGATTAACGCTCCTTTGCTTGTTAAAACAACATCGACATCAAGACATTTCTATATCGGTTAACATGCTGTGATGAATCGAAGCCCGGCCGACCGCCATTAAAAAGCAATCATGGATGCCGGATTTTTATTTGTGAATATTATCACATAAATACGATCACAAGTAAAGACATGAATCGTTTATGATCCATGTTATCGGAACCTCCCCCTTCTCCGGAAAAAATCAAACCTGGAACCGGCACAAAACCAGGAAGCCTGCGGCTCCCTGGTGTATGCTACTTTCCTGAAATCTAATCCGGACCACCCTGGAGGGAGGGGGGGTTATTTGTTCTTGGCATGCAATACCAAGTTTCCTACTCCACCAATCGCAAACAACAAGGAAACGATTCCGAATCCCCATTGCCATGAGCTTCGATCCGTTATGAAAACAACCACCAAGAACGCTATCGCGGCCAAAAAATTAAGCAGTGCCACGATCAAAAATTCTTTTTTCTTCATTGTTCATCCTCTACATTCCTACAGAATCAAGTCTGTCCAGTCTACGTGCCGCTGTCGTGATCATATCATATTTTGGGCTGCGAAGTATGATTGCTTATTCAGGCTACCGTATAAAAGTTATCGTCTGCTCGGTCCACGGCGCACCATCAAAAGCCTTCGCCACTCCCTGAGCAACAATCTCCGCCTTCAGCACGTATTTCCACTTCACCGTAGCCGACCATGCTCCTTCGAACAGAAACGGACTCAATCTGATCTCATGTTCGCTGGCCCAGGCCGCCAAGACCCTTTCCCCATCGATCGTCATATCGAAGCCCTCTTTGAACCATGGATGCTCCTGATCCTTGGAAACACCCGGCGCGTTCATGTTCACATAGAGCGAGATGTCGTCGCACAGCTGCAGCAGGCCAAACTGCCTGTGAATCACGGCTTCGCCCGGAAACGAATAATGATCACGCAGCCGTTTTTGCCGATCCAGCTCGTCATGATAGAATTCCACCAGCGGCGCTTCGGTGGCGTTTTTCATAAATGACGCGAAATGAAGGCTGCAGAGATACCCTGCATACGGACTCATCGCTTCGATCTCATCTACGCCCCTGGTATACATCAGCATCTTCGGCATGACCGGATAATCGATAAAAGTGAACGGAGTCCGGCTTGCATCATTCCAGATCGGCGTATCATCCATCCGAAGCCAGGCGCGGTCATGCTCGGTTATAGCCAGCAGCACTTCTTCCCTAACCGTCTCATCCATAAACAGCTCTCTCCGAAAGCCCCGGGCCACATCGCCGGAGAAGCGGCCATGGTCGTCCTGGGTCGTCATAACAAAAGCATCTTCCGTCTCGCGAATGATCATCCGATCATCTCCCTTCGATTCGTCCTTACCCCAGATAAGCCTTTCGTTTCATCACGGCAATGATATCTCTGGACTGGCCTTGATGCACGCTCGTATCGAAACACGAGATCAATTCCCAGCCGTCAATCCCGTAGCTGTTCAGTAAATCTTCGAATTCTTCTTCGTTCACTTTCCCCCCAAGGAATCCTCCGGTTTTGTATTTCAGCGTTTTGTATTCCCATTGATCCATAGTCGGCATCCCCCGTTATCCCATTGATTTTGACAACAAACCTCGAGACCTTCCAACCTGCAGACATCCATCAGTTCGTATCCCCGACATAGCAAACCGCTGAGCGTCCCGCTTTATCCATCAGCGGCTTGACCAGCGAGCGGGGATATATTCGTATCCCATCCAATGAAGACAAATCGATCCATTCCACGCCCACCTGGTATTCATCCGGGTTATGTCCTTGAAACAGATCCCCCTCATCCGCCAAACGGCATTCAAAATAAAACTCCACTTGGTGCACGTCGGAATCCCATTCCGCGAACTCGTGGTTGGACCCTATGTATTCACGGACATGCAGCAGATCTTGAACTTCCACCCTGCGCCCGATTTCCTCCAGGCACTCCCTAACCACGGCTTGCACCAAGGTTTCGCCCTTCTCTTGCCCGCCGCCAGGGAACAGATAGAAGTCCCCCCATTGGTCTACATTCTTCGTTAAAAGGATTTGGTGATCTCGGACAATCATCGCTTTGGCCGAGTTTCGAATCGGTTTCATGGGCAATCTCCTTATCGTAACGTTTCTTTCTATTTTCTATTGTAGCAAAAATAAATCCTCTATAGGCGAACCCACTGTCTGCATATTGGTACAAACCGATAACAAGCCGGTATACCATGAGCATGCTCAAAGAATACCGGCTTGTTTTGCGCTGGAAGCATAACTCTCGGTCCGGCTCTTTTTGCTAGCGCCTGTATGAGCCATCCTTCCGCTTCTTTAATACGATGACCGCCACGCACCCAACGATCAACAGGATCAGCCCTGCGGCAATCCAATCCTTGATGACCATCCACGAAACACGGGCACCCCCATACTCGCCCTCATAATGAGCCATGAGATAGCCGGCCTGCGTCTCAACCGCTATGGCGGTTTCGGGGGCGATTCCCTGGACCGCATAGTATTTCGTACCCTTCGGGTACACATTGGAGAAGTTACCGCTGTAGGTCCCTTCCCGATCCGTATGGTAGGTGACCTTTCCCACCACGTCTCCAAGCGCAGACGCTTCCACGGGATTTTCCGACATGACATAGATCTTCCCGTCATTCACGACAAACGAATAAGCCCATGAGGCAAGCGCAGCGGGCGATGAACACATGACCAACAACAGAAGCGTAATCAGCGATATTTTCATATACCTTTCCGTGCGAAGAAAATTCGGCATGGTCCACCTCGGATATCAGAGTCATGTACCTTCGTTCGTAACGGGAGGCTATTTCACCTGCTTGCTCCTGCCATCGACGATCAGCTCGATGCCCGGCTCGTTCGTTCCGCCGGACATACTGTAGGAAGGGTCCGGCTGATCCAAGAAACCGTCAAAGGTTTCGCGAATCTCTATCCGGCCTCGCGGCCGAACCGTAACCACCTTAGGCTCGAAATCAATCGTCCTTCCGCCAATATCAAGGCTTAGCGGGCGTACCGTTACCTGCCGCTCGGTGCCGTAACTGTAAATTTGAATCTGGCAGTGTGCCAGAATAGCCTCGTTCTCTGTACGATAATCGCATTTGCTGTCTTTTTTGGTATAGGCGACGCTGGATATTCCGCTCGAATTGAAATTCGCCACAAACATGACGGACTCCGATACGAATGGAAAAACGACGAACCATGCGACACAGCCGATCATTACCCGGCTCAAAATCTTCGGATAAAAGGGGCGATAAATGCTCGTTACCCGCAGAATGCCGATCGTCAATAAGATAAGACCTGCAATAACGGGCAGATGAAGACCATAGTTGCCTTGCTTAGTCCATGGGGAGATCCCTGCCCAGCGGAACAGATCATCCCCGAACGAATAGCCCAGATGCTGATTGGAAATGAAGAGCAAACCCAGGATGATGGCAGAAATGGAGAGGATTTTGCCTTTCAGTTGTATCTCCTCCTCGACGAATCCATTTTCCACATTATAACAAATAGGAAGACCCGTGGTAACCTGCTTTAATCCGCTTTATCCACGGGTTTTATTCTCTACGATAGCGAGCCTTGTTCCACTCTTGGCCTCATGCAGCAGCTTCCGGTCGCGATGAATGAGACATAACAGCACGTGAAGGAACACAACTGCGTCCAGCAGCAATATCCCCAGCGCGTACATCGCAAGCAGGACATTAGAACCGGTAACATTAACCGTAATGAACAAGGCATGGAACCCGCCCCATACCACATAGAGCAGGCCGTTGCGGACAATCACTTCCTTCAGCTTCAGATGTTCGCCCGCTCCGCGGATCTGGACCCGGACGACCCATTTCCCCAGCGTCTGCCCCTGCATCATATAAGGCAGCACGATATAATATAAAATCACGGTAAAGAAGTATGCACCCCTCACGTTTATTACGGTCAGCACGCCAATGATCGGCAGTATGACCGCTGCATCAATGCCAAAAGCAATGGCCCGGCGCGTATAACTGACTCGCTTCTGCGACAGATCCACCTTCTCATCCAGACGATCCAGGCGGGGCAGGTGATTTTTCATCCAATCGGCCAGCACGAGGCCCATCATTCCGCCCAGGGTATTCATCAGCAGATCGTCCACGTCAAACAATCGGTACGGGTGATCATAGAAGCCGTAAATGCCGGTCACCTGGGTTACCTCAAAGAACAACGACAAGCCGAACGAGGCCGCCAGACACGCAACCCAGGACGCTCTCGCATAATAACGAAGGAACATGCCGAACGGCACCACGAGTAAGACGTTAAACACGACCTGCAAGAAGGCTCTCTCCTTCAACAAATGCGTGTAAGTCGATGGCACGCCCCATACCACCTTGGTCTCCTTTAAGATGTCCTGTATGAAATTCAGCGGCATCCACTGCATAACCGAGGCCACATCCATCGGAGCATTATGGCGCGAGGCAGGCAAAGGAAGGAGCACAAGATACACTGCGTTCATCATGTACAGCAGGAATAAATACAGCAGAAATCCCCGGAATTTATTAAAATAACCATATTTGCGATACTGCACGATCAGAAAGGGAACTGCGCACAGCAAAGCCGCTATGGGAAAGGTTAAAAATGCATAGGATATCGGAAATAGATAGGCTTCCAGCATGCTCTCGTTCACTCCCTCCGTGATGTTCTACTTCTTATAAAGTACAGGACCAAGTTTAAATGGCGGGGATCCCTTCGTTTAAAATGCGTTTAAAAAACGCATAACCGCATCAAGGCCGACATGCCTGTCAGCCTCGCGCGTCGCAAACCGAATAACCCACACCATCAGTGTGGGCAGGTCACCATATACAAAGACGCATGGATTCAATGTCATCGGAATAACATGGTCGTTATTCCCGCCTTACGCGTTTATGTTGGCGGGAGTCGGCCCCAGTCCTGCTTCCATGAAGTCCCGTTATTCCTTCCGTTTGCCGACGGCTTTTCCAAAGCTAATCTTTCGCGGAAGTCCCAGCTTGAATTCTTCACGGTGCCCATTCCACTCTATCTGGATCGTTAGATCCTTGTTCGGGTTCATCATATCGAGCAGATGCGCCAAATCCAGCCCACCCTTGGTCTCCTTCATGGCAGCATGGTCGGTCCCCACGACGATTCCGCCTTCCTGGAAGCGGCCCGTCATGTCCTCCAGCCGATAGTTAATCTGCCCATGTTCCAGAGGCTCCTTCCCCGAGTACTGAAGCTTCAGCTTTCCGCCAAGCGCATCCTGAAACACGGTAAGCTTCGCATTGACCCTATCCTGATGGGAAACGACATAAGTCGCTTTCCAAGACTCACCCTTACCTATCAAGGTCATGGTTTTATTTCGATTCACGGGACACCCCTCCTCACGCGGAACGACCAGCTATCTCGATTAGGCTTATATACATGATAACGAGCAAAAGAATGAAATGGTTTTTCAACTTTTCAAATAATGGAGGATTGTTGGTGGTCATCATCGACTCGGACCGGATCTGCCGCGCTCCGTCCGATACTCCATAATCCAGCAGTCCCGCAGTTCTCCTTCATGCCGTTCATGCTTCTCCAGCAGCCTGACCTTCCGAAAGCCGCACTTCTCGTAACAAGCGATGGCCCGTTCATTCCAAGCCTGCGGGTCCATCACGATTCGGTCGGCCTGCCTCTGAAACACGAGGTAATCCACCATGGAAGTCATAAGCTTCGTACCGATGCCTCGATTCCAATAATCCGGCTCCCCGATGAATTGATCCGTGGCGAATGTTCTGCCGACCGCATCGTTCCCGTCATACCCATACTCGCCTAACGTATCTTCATCGAGAAGATAGAACTGGATATACCCGATCGGTTTCCCCTCATATTCGATAATGCAGCGAGTCTCATCATCATCCACATAGAAATGCTCCCGCACCCGCTCCACGTCGTGAGGATTGTCCCGTCCCTCGTAATACTGCAGCACATCCGGATTGGACAGCCAAGAAGCTAAGGACGTTTCATCTTTCTCCTCCAGCTCGCGAACCGTAATCGGCCCTGCCTCATATACCAGCATCGTTATTCCTCCATCCTTCTCATGGGATCATCCCATTGTTCGTTTCAGATTACATCCGCAACCATCGTAATAGAGGTTCCGCACATGCCTGCCTCCTGGAATCCGAAACGCTCATACAATTTCATAGCTGCGGCATTGTCCGGAGCGACGCTTAACGATACCTTTTGAATCCCCCGCTCCTTCATCCCTCTGAACAATTCCTTCATCAGGGCGGTTCCTAGCCCTTGCCCGCGGGATTCGGGAATCAGCGCCATGCCCAGCTCCGGGATGTCATCGCTCACGTAACCGAACCCTTTGTTCCCTTCATCAAAATACCGGATGGTAATTGAGCCTGACGGCTTCCCTGCTGCATTCACGGCAATGTAGCCCAGATCGCCCGCGCGCCCCCAGTCCTCCACGTATTTTTTCATGAACGGCTCCTCAAGAATATCCCGGCTAAAAGGCTCCCCTCCCTCGGGCACATACAGGGACTCGTACAGCATCTCCCGCAAAAAGGGTGCGTCCTCCCGGCCTGCGACTCGAATATGATATGAATTCATGTACATCTCCCTTTCCGCCTAGATCATCTCTGTCAGCGCCGTCCGTAACGCGAGTCTTTCCGCAGCCAAATCGGACCGTCCCGAAATGATCTAGAATCATCTCCATCGTTCCTCCATACCGACCCATCCAATCGTTCGGCCTCAATTGCAATCGAATAAAAAGACGTCCCCATCGGAACGCCTTCGGATCTGTACTCTATGAATTGGCGATTCACCGGTCTAATCCTGCCCTATCAGCCGGTATTTTTTCGTTTAAACTATTTTGGATCCCTGTTTGTCAGAATGGAACTCCCTCGAAGTACACCACCTCGGCCAGCCGAATATGCAATGCTTTGTTGTCCCCGATCGTCAGTTGGACATGGTCGACCACCACCCCGGATAAAACCCCCTCTACTTTCCCCGCGGTGGTCATGATGACCACCTTGGCCCCTTTATGCCGGAGCAGATGGTCAGTAAATACCGGTTCAACCAACGCTGCGTAGTTCACCGGCTGCGGGATTGCCGGCGTCCGGGGCGCGTAATACGGCGGTATGGGCTGGGGCAGAGGATAGGCAGGGTACCCCGGTGCATAACCTGCAGACGGCGCCGGATAACCGGCTGTGTTGATATGGTTGTTCAATGTAAGACCTCCCTTGCGATTTGAACCCTACACCTTTATGTATGACCGGAAAGGGTCTGCTATGTTATCCCTCTCATATTTGTATAAAAAAGCAAGGATGGATTTGATCTCAATCGCCGCCCGTTACGCCTTCTGAGCCATCAACTTACTCATCGCATGCCGGTGCGGTATACCCGATGAGCTGCAATCAAAAATGACCTCCGGGCAGCTGTGAATCAGCCAATCGTGATAATGCATCATAAGCTCTCCGGACTTCCAGTCATAAGCATACGGCTCATCCTCGGGAGGAGGCGCAATGAACGGCTTCTGCACGAATACATTCAGGCAGTGGAATCCCTCTGCCGAGGTGAATTTTTTGTAATTGGCAAAAATCTCCTCGCGATACTCGGGTCGGATATAATGCAGCACGCCGCTGGAATACAGCACGTCAAACTCCGAATCCAGACGGTAATCCGATATGTCCGCCTTGAATACGTTCACGTGTACCCCGATGTGATCGGCCAATCGCTTCGTTTTCTCGATCCCCGCATCCGAAACGTCGAATGCCGTGACCTCATACCCGTTGCGGGCAAAAAACACGGCATCCTTCCCTTCCCCGCACCCGATATCCAGCAGCCTTACTCTTTTTGTCGGCGGGATCATTTCAAGCACCTGATAACAGGCTGCGTTCGGTTCCGTGCCCCAATAGTACTCCGGCGTTTTGTACTCTTCTTCATAGATGCTGATCGGCTTGCCCGTCGAAGAATAACCAAACAGCTTATCGATGCTGACGTCCAGCAGCCGGGACAGCTCCGGAAGCAGCGCGATATCGGGCATGGTCTGCCCGGTCTCCCATTTGGATACCGCCTGGAACGTAACGCCCAGCTTATGCGCCAATCCTTCCTGGGTAAGTCTTCGTTCTTTACGGTAACGATTAATATTTTTGGCCAACATGTCTCTCATATGGATCACGCTCCTATATAACCACATTGTAGGGACGTTGCGCGGGGCATACAATAACCTGGTCATTGAATCCCGGAAGAATTCAACCGCCCGTTGAAATCATCCAATTCCAGGAACTTGGCGATGCAGGCGTGGTACAATAAACCTGTTTGTAACACCACTATCGAAATCATAAGGGAGAACGCTCGTGAACATTAGAAAGCTGAATACTCATGAAGAAACGCCCCCTATGGACCTGCTCCTTCTTGCGGATCCATCGATAAGGCTTGTCAAAGAATACGTAAACCGCGGTCACTGCTATGTCGCTGAAGAAAGCTCACAACCCATCGGGGTCTATGTCCTGCTGCCCACCAGACCCGATACCATCGAGCTGGTGAACGTTGCCGTAAGCGAGAATCTGCACGGCAGGGGCTATGGCAAACAGCTCGTGAATCATGCCGTTGATCAGGCCCGGGAGCTCGGATATGCCACGATTGAAGTAGGAACAGGAAGTACCGGGGTGGCACAGCTGGCGCTGTACCAGAAATGCGGATTTCGAATGACAGGCATCGACCGGGACTTTTTTGTCCGTCATTATGATGAAGAAATTTACGAGAACGGCATGCGGCTCCGGGACATGGTGCGGATGTCCTTAGATTTGTAAGGGGATTCGGGTTGTGCTATGCACCGTTCCTCCATTCGGTGAATAGGCTATCGCATATTGATTTTTTGGAGGAGAACCTATTGAGCATGAGTCACAATCCGAGACATCTCGCTTGGCACGAAACACTGGAGATTCATGAATTAACTGCCTTTCAGGCGAATCACTTGATGGCGTTCAAGATGTCAGTGCATGATATCAAAGACCCGGAGCTACATGGACTGTATATGGAGGCGATTCAAGGGGTTGAACAGAACCTGAAGGAGCTTCTGCCTTATTATTCGGAAGCGCCCACGGGAACCCGCAGTCTCTCCGGTCCCGATCTGACGGCGTATTACGCAGGTCATCTGCTGGGGTTTGCCAAAACCTCGGTCCGAAGCTACGCCATTGCCATTACCGAGGCAGCAACTCCAAGCGTAAGAGAAACACTTCAGATGCAGTTGAACAAAGCCATTGAACTGCACGGAAAAATCTTCTACTTCATGTATGCGCGCGGCCTGTATCCGTCTTACAATTTGAAGCAGCTGCTGGAGAATGACATGAAAAATGCGAACAAAGCGCTGAGCTTATAACTCAGCAAAAAAAGCCCCTGGCTAAACAGGTACGGATTTTACGAGATGTTCTCTCGCAAACCCGTCCGCCGTATAGCTCTGGGGCTTCTTCTTTTCAATAGATAATCCCTTAGGCAAGGAATTACTTATTCAGCGTCTCGCTCCAATCATGGACCATGTGGCCCTCGAGATATTTCTCGCAATCCATAGCGGCCATACAGCCTGTTCCTGCAGCCGTGATGGCTTGGCGATAACGCGTATCCTGAACGTCGCCGCAGGCGAATACGCCCGGGATGTTCGTCTCGGTCGTTCCTGGTTTAACCAGGATGTAGCCGGTCGGATCGGTTGTGATCTGATTGCCGAGGAAGCCCGTGTTCGGCGTATGTCCGATGGCCACGAACACGCCTTCTGCTTCGATCAATTCTTCCTCGCCCGTTTCGTTGTTGCGGACCTTCAGCCCTTTAACTCCGGTTTCGCTGGTTACCACCTCAACCGGCGTGCGGTCCAAAGCCCACTGGATCTTCTCGTTCTCGCGCGCGCGATCCTGCATGATCTTAGATGCACGCAGCTCGGTGCGGCGGTTCACCACCGTTACGCTGGAAGCGAAACGCGTCAGGAAGCTGGCCTCCTCCATTGCGGAGTCGCCGCCGCCGATGACAATGATTTTTTTCCCGCGGAAGAAGAACCCGTCGCATGTGGCGCATGTACTTACGCCCCGTCCAACGTTCTCCTGCTCTCCCGGAATTCCGAGATACTTCGCGGAAGCTCCCGTCGAGATAATCACGGACTCGGCCAGAAGCTCGCCCATACCCTCGACATTCACCTTGAACGGACGCTCGGAGAAATCAACGGACTCGACCCAGGCACTCTTGAACTCTGCACCGAAGCGTTCCGCTTGTTGACGCATATTATCCATCAGCTCGGGACCCATGATGCCCTGCGGGAATCCAGGGAAGTTCTCGACCTCCGTCGTTGTCGTCAGCTGGCCTCCCGGTTGCATTCCTTCGATCACGAGCGGCTTCAGGTTTGCGCGTGCCAAGTAGATGGCTGCCGTCAATCCGGCAGGTCCTGTTCCGATTACGATTGATTTGTACATAGAATACGGCCTCCTTTAAGGTGTCGATTTCTGTTGCATGCTATTATCCTATTCAGGACTTACGGAATCTTCATGTACCATCATGTACCAAGGTCTCCTAAGTATCCGAATATGGGCTCTTACTTAAATGTTTTCCGTAAATGGCCGGAAACTATCATCCGGTTGTGCTTTCGTTTCACATACGCTATCCATTTGACGTGCATAACGGCTCACGGTGGATGGGGAAATCCCGTAACGGACAGCCACCTGTTCATAAGTCAGGGTACGTCCGCGCTTCTTGGCCGTCAGATATTCCAATGCCGCTGCCCAGCCCTCGACATTCCGAATGTTCGGAATATCCGGGTACAGCCGGCTCAGGAATTCGGACCAGAGATTCTCCATCTCTTTTTTCCAAAAGGCGTCAACCCGCATGTCCATGGTTTGCTCGGCCTTCTCCAGCACCGCCTTCCAGGAAGGCAGCCAATCCGGCAGCACCTCGCGGGTCTTGCCCCCGGATAAATCGCGATCGTCGCGACGCTCCTTCAACCGATTGCTTGCGGCCTCCATCTGCTGGAGCACCAGGCGGGCGGCATCCTTCAGCTCCGCGTCCTCTCCCGGTTCCTGCAGGAACGATTGCAGCGCATGCTGCACCTCTTCATCGGCGATCAATTCCAGTGTCCGGATCACCTGCAGCTTGGTCTGGGGATCGCCATGCCGGAGCGCCCAGAAGAACGATGAACGAATCAGCGGATTCTGCTTCGCTTCCTCCGTCAGTTTATCGCCGTCATGCTCCCAGCGTTTGAACTGCTCTTCGAACGGAAGGTGATAGTGGTAACTCACTTTCATCTGATCGGTACCGGTTTCTTTACGCTTTTGCAGCTGGGCCAAATAGAAATCCGGAATCACCGAATCTCCGTCCAGCTTCAGCGCCTGCCGCCAATATTTCTCGGCCTTGTCGTAATAACCGCTGTTGCAGGCCGCAACGGCCGTATAATGATACAGGCTTGGATCTCCGTTAAACTCATCCTCTTTCAGCAATCGGCGAAAATGACCGTAGGCAATTTCGTGCTGCCCCAATATGCCCATCGTCGTAGCAAGCTTAAACACATGCTCCAGATGAAACGGAACCGTTACCGTTAGCATGTCCATCAATCGGTCGCGCTGCTCCTGATTTCCCTCATGCTGAAAGAAGATGGCCAGATTGCATAAACCGTGCAGATTGCCCGGCTCCTGATCCAGCACCTCGCCAATGGTGCGCTTCGCGGTATCGAAACGTCCCATATAGTAGTAAGCCAGGGCCAAATTGTTGCGCGCAGCCAGAAAATCCGGATTATCCTTGACGATTTCCTCTAACAGCTTGACCGCTTGGGCGAATTTCCCTTCCTCCAGCAGTGCCCGGGCATGCTCATGTTCGACCACGCCTTCGCGGCTCTTGATCCGGTTCAGCTTGGCAGGACGATTCAACTCGTAATGGAGCAGCTCCATCATTTCCTCGGCCTCATCCAGAAATTGACCGTTAGGATCTTCCTCCAGATAGGTGACAAGCGCTTCTTCCGCCTTCTCAAACTGTTCCATATTGGCATAATTGTTCGCCATATAGAAATAGCATTCCGTCATCAACGGGTCAACCTGCTCCAGAATATGAGCCAGCACATCGTTGGAAGCTTTATAATCTCCCGTCTCTGATAATATACCCGCCATATTGCAATGATTCACCGGATTATCGGGTTCATATTCAACAGCTTTGCGAAAATATTTCAGAGCCTTGTCATATTGGTAACGATCTAGCGAACGAACCGCGCGATCGAAGAAGAAATTTGCATTCATTTCGATAGATATAACATTGTGGGGGTCACTGGACCCATATGGATGACCATTCACGAAAAGCAAGGCACCTCCTTTAACTTGCTCCTCTATCCACAACAGTATAACACAAGTTACGACGTCATTTGCAGAAAAAAGACACCAGTTTACACACCGGCGTCTTTGAATAAAGTGGCGATCGATCCGCCCTCGATGATAATGTGAGTGGCCTGGGCCAGCATAGGCGCAACAGACAGCACCTTTAACCGCATCTTGCAGTGATGGTCCGGGAGCACGATGGAGTCCGTGACCACGATCTCCTCGATATGAGCATGGTCGAGACGGTCAAGTGCTTCACCGGAGAACAGGCCATGGGTCGCGCACACAATGGCATCATTGGCCCCCCGTTCCTTTAAGCTTTCCACCACCTGCACGATGGTGGTTCCCGTGTCAATCAAGTCTTCGATAATAATCGGCGTGCGTCCCGCCACGTCCCCAATGACATGGGTTATAACCGCTTCGTTATGGGCAGGACGCTGCTTGACCATCATGGCAAACGGCGATCCTAGGCGGCTCGAAAGCTTCTCGGCCGTCTTCGCCCGTCCGGCATCGGGAGAAACGATAACCGGATTCTCGATATTCTTGGACTTCAGATACTCCGTAATCAAATCCAGCGCGGTCAGATGATCCACCGGTATATTGAAGAACCCCTGGATGGCAGGTGCATGCAGATCAATGGTTATCACGCGGTTGGCACCGGCTGTGGTCAGCACGTCGGCTACCATTTTGGCCGATATCGGCTCTCGCGGCGCGGCCTTTCGTTCCTGTCTGGCATAACCGTAATACGGAACAATGATGTTGATCGTTCTGGCGGAAGCACGCTTGGCGGCATCGATCATCACGAGCAGCTCTACGAACATTTCGTTGATAGGGTGAGAAAAGGACTGCAGCAGAAAAACGTCGCAATTGCGGATGCTTTCTTCATAGTGGACATAAACCTCGCCGCTTTGAAAGCGGGAAATCTTGATCTTTCCCAATTCAACGCCCAACTGCTGGCTGATGCTGGCGGCAAGCGCCGGATTGGAAGTTCCGGCGAACAATCGTAATGAACGATACATGAGGACCTCCTGACGAGAGTGGTTAGTAGTCGGCCGATGCAACGATGGATTGAAAGCGTTATCGTCAAATCAGGCCGTTCCCGCCTCCGCAACCCGTCGAGGGTAGTCTGGAGGGGAAAACAGCCGTCTGCAATGAACCTGTTTGCAATTAGTGCTTGTCTTTATTATACATCGTTTCCTTCCACATTCCAAAGCACCATCTCCCGCTTCCGGTTACGGAAGGTCGCAAGCTCCCGAACGCCAAGCTCCGACAACAGTGCCCGGGCCTGATCCAGATGCTCGCCAAGCTTCATGGGCTGATGAGCATCCGACCCTAAAGTCAACGGAATGCCCAGCTTGATCGCTTCCTCCAGCATTCGCCGGCTTGGAAACATCTCCTCGCAGGCCTTCGATAAACCGGATGCGTTCAGCTCCATCGCCTTCCCGCTCCGGGCCACGGCCGCAAGCGCTGCTTGCTCCAATGCGATCACGTCCGGCTTCTGTTCGGGGCCCGGCCCATAACCGAACCGCTTGATCACGTCCAGATGGCCCATGATATCGTAGAAGCCGGTTGCGGCAGCCTTCTGCACCGCATCATAATATTGTCGATAGACTTCAAGCGGATCCTTGCCCTCCCAGCCTTGAGTCTGACGGTAATCCGTAATATCCCATTCACCAAGAAAATGAACGGAGCCAATGACATAATCCCATGGATAGTCTTTCACGATCGGCTCGATCTGTTCTTCGTATCCCTCAATATAGTCGCCTTCAAGACCGATCCGAATGTCAATCTGCCCTCTGTAGCGTTCCTTCAGCTGCAGGCATTCTTCCACGTAACGCGGCAGCTCATCCATCGGCATGGCCATCTCCGGATAATACGTTTCCGGGTTGACGTGAATCAACGGCATATGATCCGACAAGCCCAATTGATCCATCCCGAGTTCAATGGCGCGTCGTACGTACTCCTCCAGCTGCCCCTCAGCATGCCCGCACCGGGAATGGTGGGTATGGTAATCAATATGCATCGAGCAGGCCTCCTAATCGCGGCGCGGCCGTTCATGGCGGCGGCTCAGCTCATCCATGATCTCATCCAGCGGGAGCTTTCGCTCCTGGAGAAGCACCAGCAGGTGATAGATCAGATCGCTGATTTCAAGCTTAAGCTCGGCATTGTCTTTATTTTTGGCGGCGATGATCGTTTCCGAAGCTTCTTCGCCCACCTTCTTAAGGATTTTGTCCACGCCTTTATCGAACAAGTAGGTCGTATAGGCCCCTTCCGGCCGTTCCACTTCACGCTGGGCAATGACCTCTTCCAGCTCGGCAAGTACCGCGAAGCGCTCGCCGGACGCAGCCGTCCCCTCGCTCGCAGGCTCGCTCTCCTGCCCTTGAACGGTAATCTCATTGTGGAAGCAGGTCGTTTGTCCGGTATGACAGGCAGGTCCATTCGGATTCACCTGCAGCAAGAGGGTGTCTCCGTCGCAATCGTATGTCATCGATACCACGCTCTGTACATTTCCGGAAGTTGCCCCCTTATGCCACAGCTCTTCGCGCGAACGGCTCCAGAACCAAGTCTCGCCGCTCTCCAGCGTCAATCGCAGCGATTCCCGGTTCATATAAGCCATCATCAGCACCTGCTTGCTCTCTGCATCCTGTACAATCGCCGGCACCAGGCCCGCGGCATCCCAACGGATATGCTCGCTGACCTGCTCCAGGGATAAATCTTTCAACATATCTTCGCTCACCGTATATCCACTCCTTTTTGGCTAAGCTGCAACTTGAGATGAGGGATCGAGATCTCTTTATAGTGGAAAATCGTGGCGGCAAGACCCGCATCCGCCTTGCCCTGAGTGAATACGTCATAGAAGTGATCCTCTTTGCCGGCGCCGCCGGACGCAATGACCGGGATCTGAACGGTCGAGGCGACGGCCGATGTCAGCGGCAGATCGAAGCCGTCCTTCGTTCCGTCCGCATCCATGCTGGTCAACAGAATCTCGCCCGCACCCAGGCTTTCCGCCTGCTTCACCCAATCAAGCGCTTTGATACCGGACGGCGTACGTCCGCCGTGCGTGTACACTTCCCATTCTCCCCACGCATCGTTGTACTTGGCGTCAATCGCCACGACGATGCATTGGGACCCGAATTTGCGCGCCCCGGCGGAGATGAGCTCCGGCTGCTTGACCGCCGCTGTATTCATTCCGATTTTATCCGCGCCCGCCCGCAGAATCCGCTTCATGTCCTCCACGGACGAAATGCCTCCGCCCACGGTAAAAGGAATGGCGATTTCCCCTGCCGTTCTCCGAACGACTTCTTCCATCGTCGCCCGGCCTTCGACCGAAGCCGATATATCCAAAAAGACAAGCTCATCTGCGCCTTCCCGGTCGTAGAGCGCCGCCAATTCCACGGGATCGCCCGCATCGCGGAGATTCACAAAGTTTACGCCCTTCACCACTCGGCCGTCCTTCACGTCCAGACAAGGTATGATCCGTTTTGCCAGCATGCCTTTCCCCTCTTCCCCTATGTGAACTCTATCGATCCATGATGATTCGAACAGACACTGGTTCAAATCCTCATTGGATTCGCGTAATAGCCTCTTTCAGATCAATATTGCCTGTATACAGCGCCTTGCCCACGATCGCTCCGCCTACACCGTCCCCGCTGTGCGCGCTGAGCGCCAGCAGATCGTCCAGCTTCGTCACGCCGCCCGAAGCGATGACCGAGCGGCCGCTGGCTTTGGCCAGCGAGACAATCGCCTCTACGTTTGGTCCTTGCATCATTCCGTCGCGGGAAATGTCGGTGAAGATGAAGGTTTCCGCTCCTTTGGCCGCTAATTCTTTTGCCAACACCTCGGCTTGAACCTCCGACGTTTCCAGCCAGCCTCTCGTTGCGACGTATCCGTTGCGCGCGTCGATGCCGATGGCCACCTTATCCCCGTATTTGCCCAGCACCTCTTCCGTAAAGACGCGGTCTTCGATCGCTGCCGTGCCGATGATAACCCGGCTGACGCCGAGCGACAGCAGCCGCTCCACATCCGCCAGCGTGCGCAGGCCTCCGCCTACTTGAACCGGAACCTGGACGCTGGATGCAATCTTCCCGATAATGTCGTCGTTCACCGGCTGACCTGCCTTCGCGCCGTCCAAATCCACGAGATGAATAAATGTGCCGCCCTGCTCTTCCCATGATTTGGCTACCTCGAGCGGATTGTCATTGTACACCGTTTCTTGATTATAATCGCCTTGGACCAGCCTGACGCATTTGCCGCCGCGAATATCGATTGCCGGATATATGATAAAAGAGGACATCCCCATTCCCACTTTCCAATTGGTCTATTCGTTCGCCTTACGTTAAAGCCAAAAAATTGCGAAGCAGGCTCATACCAAGCTCCCCGCTCTTCTCGGGATGGAACTGCATGCCGTAAACCGAACCGCGGCCCACGATGGCCGTTACTGGCTGACCGTAATCGGTAACCGCCAGCAAATCAGCCTGAACCTCAGGAAGAACATGATACGAGTGGACAAAATACACATGACCTTCCTCAAGTCCCGCAAACAGCGGGTGCTCCCGCTTCTCGAACTGCAATGAATTCCAGCCCATATGCGGCACCTTGTAGTCCCCACCCGCAAACCGTACAACCGATCCGGGCAGTATATCCAGCCCTTCATACTTGCCATGCTCCTCGCTCCGGCTGAACAAGAGCTGCATGCCGAGGCAGATCCCCAGCAGCGGTTTTCCCGACTCTGCAGCTTCCTTCATGACCGAGTCCAGCGAGGCTTCGCGGAGCTGCTCCATGGCATCTCCGAATGCGCCGACTCCGGGCAGAATGATGCCATCCGCCGCCAGAAGCTCCTCCCGCTCCCCCGTAACGAGCGGCTGATACCCAAGCCGCTCTACCGCTTTGCTCACGCTGTGCAGATTGCCCATGCCGTAATCCACGATTGCAATGGCCATCGTTTAGAGCACTCCCTTCGTGGACGGTACGCCGGTCACCCGCGGATCCACGGTGGTCGCCTCATCCAATGCACGGCCGAGCGCCTTAAACACCGCTTCAATCATATGATGGGTATTGTGTCCGTAATGAACGATGACATGCAGCGTGATCCGGGCTTCCAGCGCCAATTTCCACAGAAATTCATGGACAAGCTCGGTATGAAAAGAGCCCACCTGCTGCGAAGGATACTCCGCCCGGTACTCAAAATGCGGGCGGTTGCTGATATCCACAATAACTTGAGCAAGCGCCTCATCCATCGGCACAAACACGCTGGCATAACGTTTGATGCCTTTTTTATCGCCCAGCGCTTCGCGGAACGTCTGCCCTAAGCAGATCCCGATATCCTCCACCGTGTGGTGGTCATCGATCTCGATATCGCCCTTTGCATCGACGCGAAGATCAAACTGGCCATGCTTCGTGAACAAATCAAGCATATGATTCAGAAACGGTACATCGGTCTCCAATTCCGAAATTCCGGTCCCATCGACATTGAAATCCAGGACAATGTCGGTCTCATTGGTTTTGCGGCTCACGCCGGCTGATCTTGCTGCTGCATCCAAACTGCTCACGTGGATTGCCTCCTCTATACGGAATATTTATGATGAACAAATGATTCTTCCTCTGGTCTGATTTCTTATCGTTCTTGTTCAAGCCGGATTTCGATCGCCCGGGCATGGCCCTCAAGCCCTTCGCGCCGGGCCAGCTCCATGATCTGCTCGCCGTCGCGCAGCAGCGCTTCTTTACTGTAGTAGATCAAGCTCGATTTTTTAATGAAATCGTCCAGATCCACTGGCGATGCGAACCGTGCCGTCCCATTCGTCGGAATGATATGGTTCGGTCCTGCAAAATAATCGCCTACCGGCTCCGAGCTGTACGGTCCCAGGAAGATCGCGCCTGCGTTCTCGATCTGGCCCACGATCGCCATCGGCTCCTCCGTCACGATTTCCAGATGCTCCGGCGCTAAACGGTTAATGACTTCAATCCCTTCCTGAAGGGATTCCGTGACAATCACCGCGCCATAGCTGTCCACGGAAGCACGGGCGATGTCCCGCCGCGGCAGCAGCTCAAGCTGCCGCTCTACTTCGGCGGCAACGGCCTCGCCCAGCTTTCGGGAAGGCGTCACGAGAATGGCCGATGCCATCTCGTCATGCTCAGCTTGGGAAAGCAGATCCGCTGCAATATACGAAGCATCTGCATGTTCATCGGCCAATACCGCAATCTCGCTTGGACCGGCCAGGCTGTCAATATTGACTGCGCCGTACACTTCACGTTTGGCCAGGGCAACGTAAATATTGCCGGGCCCGCAAATCTTATCCACGGGGGAAATGGTATCCGTGCCGTAGGCCAATGCCGCAATGGCTTGTGCTCCTCCTACGCGGTAGATTTCCGTAACGCCTGCCTCCGCTGCAGCCACCAGAATATAGGGATTGATTCCGTCCTTCCCGCCGGTTGCCGGGGGAGTGACCATGACGATTTCGGGCACGCCTGCCACTTGGGCCGGGATCACGTTCATCAGCACGGATGAAGGATAGGCTGCCTTTCCACCGGGCACATAGACACCGACGCGTTTCAACGGACGAATGATTTGTCCCAAGATGCTGCCGTCCGGCTGTAGATCCATCCAGGAATTCCGCTTCTGCTTCACATGAAATGCGCGAATGTTGTCTGCCGCGGCTTGTATCGCCTTCACGAACGAAGGCTCCACATGATCATAAGCTGCCTTGAGCTCCTCATCCGTTACGCGAAGCTGACCTGCGGTCAGACGGACACGGTCCAATTGTTCGGTATGCCGCAGCAAGGCGGCATCTCCTTCGGACCGAATATCCCGCACAATCGCCTTCACGACTTCATTCTGCTCTGGTGTGCCGTAATCATTTTCCCGTTTCAGCTCAAAGTCCCGTGCTGACACTACCTTCATCTAATCTCCCCCAATCCCGCTCCATCATGTTACATGCATAGCGTTTCTTAATGAATGAAGGATGATCCGTTCGATCATCCATGCTCATCCAGTTGGTGCCTTATTTCTTAGCGCTAAATATTCGCTCCCTCAGACATAATGACCGTTTGCAGCCGATCGCACAATGCCTGAATTTCATCATTCTTCATCCGATAACTGACGCGATTGGCAATCAGGCGGCTTGTAATTTCAAAGATGCTGGTCATCTCTACAAGTCCGTTCTCTTTAAGCGTTTGGCCTGTTTCCACCATATCCACGATCCGGTCTGCCAAGCCGATGAGCGGTGCAAGCTCGATGGAACCGTTCAGTTTAACCACTTCAACCTGCTGGCCCTGCTCACGGAAATACTGTGAAGCCACGTTCGGATATTTGGTGGCAACCCGCTGCCTGATGCCCGGCTTCCAGTCCGGCAAGCCGATGACCGACATCCTGCACCGCGCAATGCCGAGATCAAGCAGCTCATAAACGTCCTTGTTCTCTTCCATCAGCACGTCCTTGCCGACGATACCGATATCCGCCACGCCGTATTCCACATAAGTCGGCACATCCACCGGCTTCGCCAGGATAAATTCCATTCCTGCCTCCGGCAAGGGAATGACCAGCTTGCGCGTCTCATCCACGTCGAGGGGTATCGGAAGTCCGGCTGAACGGAACAGCGCGGATGCTTTTTTATATATGCGCCCTTTGGGCATCGCTACTTTCAACGTTTCCGCCACGTTCGAATCCTCCTGACCTTAAACTTATATGATAATCGTATAGATCCGCTTCCTATCGAAGGGTAATGACCTCTCGGTATCCTCTATTGAGCAGACTGCCGGATACAACGGGTACCTCGGCATCTCGGGCATTAGCCGAATCCGGTATGATCGAAGTGATGACGGAATGTCCCTGCGCCCGAAGTTCTGAGGCTCTAGCCAGTCCTTCCTTTCGATGGGAAGCCGTGTACCGGATCAGAATGGGCAATTCCTCGACAATCTCCTCTCCTTGCACCCCATCGAGAATGCGATTGGTCTTGAGTGCAAATCCTGTTGCCGGAACGGCACGGCCAAACTGCCGAAGCAGCTTGTCGTAACGACCGCCGCTTGCGACGGGAGAGCCCAGCTCCGCAGCGTAACCCTCGAACGTCATTCCCGTGTAATAGGAGAAGTCTCCGAGCATCGTCAAGTCAAACAGAACATGTCTGGAGACGTCGTAAGCCTCAAGCACTTCCCATACCTTGCTCAGATGCTCGATAGAAGCTCTCGCGAGTTCATTGCTGCTAATCTCGAGAGCTTGCCCGGCAATCTCCCTGCCTCCACGCAGCTTCAGGATTCCCTCCAGCTGGTCCTGCTGTACCTCCGTCAGGCTCAGGCTGGCAATGGTGTTGCGGTATCCGACGTAGTCGCGGTTCAGCAAATCCTGCTTCAGGCTCTCCTGATCCTCCGTCCGATCCGGCAGCACTTCTTGAAGCAGGCCATTCAGATAACCCATATGACCCATCGCGATTTTGAATTTCTCCACGCCTGCCGCCTTCAGAGATTCGATGGCCAGCGCAATCACTTCGGCATCGGCTTCCGGCGTATCATCGCCCACAAGCTCGACGCCGGTCTGGAAGAATTCCGCTTCCCGCCCCGCTTCCTCCTCAATGGCGCGAAATACATTGGCATGGTAAGACAAACGCACCGGAAGCGGCTCATCCTTCAGCAGCGAGGACATGACCCGCGCTATGGGAGCGGTCAGATCGGAACGCAGCACCATCGTCGTTCCGCGTTTATTCAATAGTTTAAACAGCTTCTGGTCCGACGTAGAGCTTGCCACGCCTACCGTATCGTAATATTCCATCGTTGGTGTCATAATCTGCCGGTAACCCCAGCGGTCCATGCATGCAAGCACTTCGCGTTCAATCCGACGCAGCTTGGTGACCGCATGAGGAAGATAATCACGAACACCTGCCGGTTTCTCGAAGCCTTTCGGTTTAGACATGACGCTCCACCTCAAATTCAGTAAAAGTCTTTAATATGGTAAAGTGGTACCTTGCTAATAAATTAAAGGATATTGGCTATATTACCATGAATCCTGCCTGATCGTCAATGCATACGCATGCGTTCTGCTATGTATCGTTCTCTGTCGTTACCCGCCTTACGCATCAATAGATCCGTCTAACTTCTGGGTATAATTGTAACACAAGAACGGACCAGCGTGGCTTGCTTGTCTAATTGGCTGAACCCCTGCATGGATCCGGATGGCGCCAATAAAAAAACCGCCCGGCAGCCCGGACGGCTTTGCTTCATGATGAAGGATAAGAAGTTTTAACATTAGGCCTGATGTTCCTATAGATCGACCGATTTCTTGCTGTCGCCCGTAACGGTGTCTTTTCTCTGCGATGGTGTCGCAGGTGCTTTCGAGGATGGCTTCAATGATCGAGGAACGCTGCCCAGCAGCATCCACGACCCTGGAATCCACCGGAACACCGTCTGCACCACTAACGCACTGACGATCAATGCCGTTACCATCCCCCCGTATATCCAGATCAGATAATCATCGGTTACCGGATTCAGCTTCGGATCGAATTCCCGATACAGGAACAGCCAGAGCGGGTGCACGAGATAGATCGCGAAAGACAGCTCGCCAATCCGCGTCAGCACTTTCACGATGAGTTTCCAGCCGCTGCTATACAGCCAGCTCGCCAGCTGCATCAGCACTATCGCGGAGAACACGGTGTGCAGATTCCACAACAACTCGTACAATAGGGAATCATATTTGGCGCCATGCAATCTCTGATTGTACCAAATCTGCACATGCGTCAGCGCCATCGCGAGCCAGCCGGCCCATAACACGATCGTGCCTGCTCTTTGACCAGAGGTTTGCTTTTTCCATGATGACGTCAGCCAGCCCTTGAATTTATCGTAATTCATCGCCAGATAAGCGCCCAGCATATAGTAGGCTAAATACGAAATGGCCAAGCTGCCTTTAAACGTGTACTGCAGCTCGTATTTGTTCCAGATGATGAAACCCCATTGCAGCAGGAATCCGATCGGCACCGCCCACCTTACGAGAAACCGTGAGGATTTGAACAGCTTGAGGAAGATCGGAAACAGAATATAGAACTGCAAACTGATAAATACAAAGTATAAGTGCGTATAATTCTGCCCTCGAGCCAAGCGTTCAAAGAATAGCGGCATCTGTGCCCATAGATCAAACGAACTGTTCAGCATCCCGTTCTGATACATCCGCACAAAGAAGTAGATGATCGAGAACAACACGTACGGCAGCAAAATGTACAAGAGCCGCCGTTTGTAGAAGTTTTTGATCAAGTCCTTGGTCAGCGGCCGGTCCGCATAGTTATAGAACAGCACAAAGCTGCTTAGGAATATAAACGAGGGCGTACCGTATTTAAAGAAAATATTCAAAAAATTAATAATATAATAGAATCGCGAATCAATCGCATCCACCGTTGCAAATGAAGTCGCATGAACGTGAAGCACGCCCAGGATGGCCAGCGCACGATAGATATCGAGCTGCGGCAGCCTTTCCTTTTTGTTCAGCGTTGCACCCATGTCAGGCGTCGCCTCCTTGTTTTCGAGTTTGTTGATAGAGTCAATGTATGCGAATGGACGGGCAAAAAAGTCCCTCAAGGCCATCATACCCCGGGGACTATTGTTCGCTTTGTGTCAGGTTATCCTTTACTCATTCTACAACAATTCAGCAAGCTTGAGAACCTGACTTGTCACATTACCTCAAATTGACTCGCTTTCCGTCGATGTCCTCTTCAGCTCTCGCAATGGATTCCCGCCTACAAAAACACCTGGTGCCACATCCTTATGTACGACAGATCCGGCAGCAACGACCGCGCCGTCTCCGATCGTTACGCCAGGCAAAATCGTGGTATTCGCGCCGATGAGCACGTTCTCCCCGATCCGCACTTCACCCAAACGATATTCCTTTATTAAATACTCGTGAGCCAGAATGGTCGTGTTGTAGCCGATGACCGAATTCTCGCCGATGGTTATTTTCTCCGGAAAAAACACATCCACCATGACCATCAATCCAAACGCGGTATGCTTCCCCACTTTCATCCCGAGCATATGGCGATAGATCCAATTCTTCATAGGCAGGATAGGACAATACCGGGCGATCTGGATAAAAATGAAGTTCTTGACGCCCTTGAACGGGCTCACGGTGCGGTAGATTTGCCATAACGCGTTGGGGCCTTCTACAGGATAACGGGTAATCTTTCTGGCCATGCTGCCAAAACTCCTATTCCTCTTGAAGTCCTACGATTTCATACAGATCTCTCATATCCTTCAATATAAAATCCGGCCCGTACTCCATCAGCTTTTGCTCACCCTTGAGGGACCAAGCTACAGCGGCGGCCTTCACGCCCGCCGCCTTGGCAGACTGAATGTCCACCGGACTGTCTCCGATCATCAAAGTGGTGGCCGGATTGGCCCCCAGCTGCTCAATCGCCGTCAGAACGGGCTCCGGATGCGGTTTCGGATGCTCCACGTCGTTTACCGTAACAATCGCCGACATGAAGCGCTCCAGATCGTACTTCTCCAGCGTCATCATGGTGGAAGGACGGATCTTCGTGGTTACGATCCCGAGCGAAAGCCCGTGACGATGAAGACGTTCCACGACTTCGTTCACATGCGGGAATGGTTTGACCATGTCATCATGATGGATCGTGTTGAAAGAGCGATAGGCTTTGATAAGCGGACTGACATCCTCGACTCCCCCTGAGAAAGCCTGCAGCTGCTGTTCCAGCGTGGTTCCCATATGCGGAATGATCTGCTCTCTGGTCAACGGTCCCGGGGCCTGCGCCTCGAAAACATGCATAAACGATGAGATAATCAATTCATTCGTGTCGATAATGGTGCCGTCCAAATCAAACAGTACGGTTTCGATCATGCTGCAACTACTCCTTTTTGTCCTCCGTATCCGGTTTTATTGTCGGAGTGTCTTCTTCTGCCCGTGGTGAGGATTTGACTTCTGTCTCCTCTGCTTGGGTAACAACGTCTTTATCCGCCATTTCCTCCGGTTCTGCGGCCTGTTTATGCTGTTTAGCAGGAGCCGGCGCAGAAGACTTGACGGTTTTGTTCGTTTGAAGATCGGCTTCCGGCGTTGGACCTGCTCCGGTCTTCGTCGACACGATCGGGTCCAAATAACGCACATTGGCGCGGCCCGTCACACGGCGCACGATGATCAGCACGATGCCTCCAATGACGATCAACACGGAAAGCAGCTGGGAGATTCGAATGTTGCCATAAGCCGGATCCAGGTGGCCCAGTTCAAAGCCCATCCATGTCATCGGTGCCCATAACGTATTGTTAATGAAATCGGCAAGTCCTGTGGCCCCTTGAAAAGCCAAGCTGTCCGTCCGCACCGCTTCAATAAAGAACCGGCCGATGGAATACCAGATGAAGTACCCGATGAAGAGTTCGCCTGCCCGCAGAAATTTCTGTCTGCGAATGATAAGCAGTATGACGATACCCAACAGGTTCCACAGCGATTCATATAAGAAGGTAGGGTGATGGAATACGCCCTGTACGTTCATTTGATTCACGATAAAATCAGGCAAATGCAGCTCTCCGCGCAAGAAAGACTCGCTGACAGGACCGCCATAGGCTTCCTGGTTAACGAAGTTACCCCAGCGTCCAATGATCTGGCCGGCCAACAAGGACGGCGCACAGATATCGGCAATTCGCCAGAAGTTGTAGCCTTTTCGGCGAACATAGATCAACGCACAGATAATGGCGCCGATCAAGGCGCCGAATATCGCAATCCCGCCATTCCATATTTTGAACACATCCAGGAAGTTATCCTTATAGTCTTCCCATTTAAAAGCTACATAATAAATACGAGCACCGATAATAGCGGAAGGAACCCCAAGCAAGAGCAAATCCATGAAAAATTCCTGCGGAATGCCAAAACGCTTCCCTTCGCGAATGGCCAACAGCAGACCTGCCAAGGCACCCAGGCCCAAAATCAAGCCATACCAATGAACACGCAGCGATCCGATGGAGAACGCCACCGGATCGATGAGCAATGTTTGCATCACTTATAACCCTCCCTAGTCCTAGTCCAAATCGTCCATATCTTCAGCAATCGTTGCCGTCAGCTTGTTCGTAAACTGCAGTGCAGCATTCAGTCCCATTTGCTTCAATCTGTAGTTCATAGCTGCCACCTCAATAATAACCGCAAGGTTACGTCCTGGACGAACCGGAATGGTGACCAGAGGGATATCCGTCTCTATAATTCGTGTTGTCTCTTCATCTAATCCCAGACGATCATACTGTTTATCCTGCTGCCAGGCCTCCAATCGAACAACAAGCGTAATCCGTTTATTATTCCGAACGGCGCCTGCACCGAATAACGTCATAACGTTAATAATACCGACCCCGCGAATCTCCAGCAGATGGCGAATCAGCTCAGGCGCTGTTCCATGCAGCTGAAAATCCGACGTCTGGCGGATCTCCACCGCGTCGTCCGCGATTAAGCGGTGTCCGCGTTTGACGAGCTCCAGAGCCGTTTCGCTTTTCCCGATACCGCTCGAGCCCGTGATCAGCATCCCCACGCCATACACATCGCACAATACCCCGTGGATGGTCGTCGTTGGCGCAAGTCTGCGTTCCAGGAAACTCGTAAATCGGCTTGTCAGAATGGTCGTCGCCATGCTGCTGCGCAGCACGGGCAAACCTCTTTCATTGCCGAGCTCCACCAGCTCTTCCGGCACTTCCAGGGAACGCGTAACCACGATGCAAGGCGTTTCTTCCGTACACAGGCTGCGCATGCGTTCTTTCCGCTCTTCCGGCTTCAGCATTCCGAAGAAAGCCAGCTCCGTGCGCCCCATAAGCTGAACCCGTTCCCGCGGATGGTATTCAAAATAACCGGCCATTTCCAATCCCGGGCGATTCAGATCGTCCGTTGTAATCTGACGTTTCAAGCCTTCCTCACCTGCGATGACCTCCAGCTGAAACTGCTGGACCAGCTCGGATACCTTCACTTTCTTGGCCATGGTCTTACCCCTCTTCTTCCATTGTATGTTGACATCACAACGCAACCGGCATGCTGCACGGCTCGTTTTGGATGATATATTTCATGATCGGTTACTTTACTAATTAAATAGGACGTCACAAGCTTTGCCGGCAGTCGGTCATGCTTCATGGAATACGCCCCAACAACCCATACGTTCAATGCTTATGTATGCCTTGCTTTGTGCTTATCTTATCGAAAAAAGCCAATGAATGCAATTCTAACCGGCTATCCGATAGCAGGACATTGGACTTATCCAGGAGTGAAGCTACGCTGCTATGGCATACTGCGACTAAAAAACAGATGTTCTATTACTAAAGATAACTCTCTTTCTATATCGACAATTGGTTGTCTGCTTTACACACTTTTACCCTAGGACCACTTCTACCGTCTGCTAGAACTGCCTGAACCCTTCGGATAAGGGCAGAAACTGCCTAGTTTTATGTCTTTTTCTCCTAAAAAAACCGCCCCTTGAGGGGCGGTTTTCAAGAGATCTCGATTGCTGAAGATTAATCTTCGAGCAATACGTTCAATTCAGACTCTTTATCAAAGATATGAACTTTGTTCATGTCGAGTGCCAATTTCACATTGTCGCCTTCGCGAGTAGTCGAACGTCCGTCTACACGGCCGATAACTGTGTCGGTGCCCAAGCCGCTGAGGTACAAGAGCATTTCGTGACCAAGGTTCTCGGTTACGTCCACTTTCGCTGTGAAGATTGTGTTCGGGGAAGCTTCCAGGAATACTGGCTCTTCATGAATATCTTCCGGACGAACACCCATGATTACTTCTTTGCCAATCATGGATTTATTTTTGAGCAATTGTGCCTTACCGCCTGGAACTTGAACGTTCAAGCCCTGGGAAGTGAAGTATACGCCACCGTTTTGCTCGGACAATTTACCGTTGATGAAGTTCATGGTTGGGGAACCAATGAAACCAGCAACGAACAGGTTGTTCGGATTATTGTACAGCTGCTCTGGAGAATCCGCTTGTTGAATGATGCCATCCTGCATAACAACGATACGGTCACCCATCGTCATAGCTTCTGTTTGGTCATGCGTTACATAGATACAAGTGGTTTCAAGACGCTTCACCAGCTTAGTAATTTCAGCACGCATCTGACCGCGGAGTTTCGCATCCAAGTTGGAAAGCGGCTCATCCATCAAGAAGACTTGTGGATCACGGACAATCGCACGGCCCAAGGCAACACGCTGACGCTGACCACCGGAAAGAGCTTTCGGTTTACGCTCGAGCAAATGCTCGATATCCAGGATTTTCGCTGCTTCACGTACACGCTTATCGATTTCGTCTTTCTTCACTTTACGGAGTTTCAAACCGAATGCCATGTTCTGATATACGTTCATATGCGGATACAAGGCGTAGGATTGGAATACCATCGCGATGTCACGATCTTTAGGTGCTACATCGTTAACAACGCGGTCGCCAATGTAAAGTTTACCCTCGGAAATTTCCTCAAGACCTGCGATCATACGAAGTGTCGTAGACTTACCGCAACCGGAAGGACCTACCAATACCAAGAATTCTTTATCTTTAATATCCAAATTAACGTCAATTACAGTTGCTTTATCCGCACCTGCATACTTTTTGTAAATATGCTCTAAGCGTACACCAGCCATGTGCATTTGCCCCCTCATATGAATGTTATGAAATCGAATACAATTAATTTATAATCTTATATTACCCCATAGGCACCTGACTTGCTATACACAATCTGCACAAAAAACCTATTTCCTTTTCGTCACTTTATACAATAGAAGCGTTATTTTCACCAATACCGCGTCACTGAAGCTGCGAACGTCAAGCCCCGTCTCCTGTTTGATCTTATCCAGTCGGTACAGCAGCGTATTTCGGTGAATATACAGGTGTTTGGCCGTCTCGCTCACATTGCAGTCCAATTCAAAAAAAGACTCCAGCGTCGATAAAGTCTCACTGTCCTCGAATAAGTCGGTATGTCCGGCAGCGTACTCCCGCAGGAATTGATTCCGTTGATACTCAGGAATGCTGTAGACCAGACGTTCCAGATGAAGACCGGTCGACAGATGAATATGCTCCTTGACCTGAAAAGTACGCCCGATGGTCATGGTCTCTCGCAGCATGCCAACCGTCTGCGGCAAAGCATGAAGCGCATTGACTGCCGGGATCGCCGAAATATGAAAATCGCCCACCCATTCCGTTGAAATGAGCTCGTACAGCCCCATACAGAATAAGGACAGCAAATCCTGATCGGCTTCCGAGGATGCTTCCTCTTTATCATCCGTCGTTATGCCGCCCAACAGCTCTTGATTGGCAAGGATAATCCATTCCTTATCCAGCAGCGGCACAAGAACGATATCCCCGTCAAAATAACTGCGCAACAACCGCAGCAGCGCTTTATAACTTGGCGTGGGAGCATGCTCGCTCTCATGAATGAGTAGAAAGGGGACCATTTCCTCCGTCAAGCTTGTCCGAATCAGCATCTCATCCGGCAGTTCAGCAAGCAGCTCGCCGGCTTGAAGGCGCTCTTTCAACCAACCGCCCAACTGCTGGGCGCGCCGTTCTTCTTCAACCTTGGCTGCATTCTTTGACATCGCGCCTGAAGGCGCTTCCTGAAGGTTCGCCAATAAAAGAGCGACAAGCCCAATCTCCGACTCCGTCAAAGCATTGGAATCCGCCACGAGTACTCGGCTCAGATCCTGTTGATTAACGGGAAACCAAATCTCACCAAGCTCCTTATGCACATAAGCACCATCAACCATTCGTGTTGTGTTTGAGCTTGCTTTTTCCCCATGGCGATTTGAACTTGCAGCACTTTCTTCTCGACCTAATCGGTCACCGTATCGCGAAGTGATCGCCATCGATTCCGTGAGCCATAGCGATTCCTGCTCATTCAATGTTTTTAAGCCGAGTGAGGTACCCAAGGTCTGCTCCAGTTTCTGAACGATATGCTCCATCTCCACCATTGATGACTCCACCACTTTATCGTTTTTTCTTATTTTAGCATATCATCCTGCACAAACGACAATTCCTTCTCTTTAAGTCCGTGTGCTTTGGGAAATAGTTCAGTAAAAACAACACAAAAAGAGCCGTCAACAACGTTGACGACCCTTTCGGATGAGCCATGAAGGACTCGAACCTTCGACACCCTGATTAAAAGTCAGGTGCTCTACCAACTGAGCTAATGGCTCTTATTACTGGTGGAGGATGATGGATTCGAACCACCGAACTCGGACGAGAACAGATTTACAGTCTGCTGCGTTTGGCCACTTCGCTAATCCTCCAAAATATAAAGGTGGCTCGGGACGGAATCGAACCGCCGACACGAGGATTTTCAGTCCTCTGCTCTACCGACTGAGCTACCGAGCCAAACATGAATAACATTAAAATAAAGTGCGGAGTGCAACACTTCCCACTTTAATCTGTGGAAAACCGACCATTTTTATTCCTTAGGAGTAATAATGGCGGAACTGACGGAATACTCTCTCTTCGTTCGAGACTGCGAAGTCTGTGCTAACGAGGATATGCTCCGACGAACCCGGTTATGGATTCTCATCCCTGAAGCTTGTAAATAATGGCGGAACTGACGGGATTCGAACCCGCGATCTCCTGCGTGACAGGCAGGCATGTTAGGCCTCTACACCACAGTTCCGCATTATTAAAGATGGTGCCGGCGAGAGGACTTGAACCCCCAACCTACTGATTACAAGTCAGTTGCTCTACCAATTGAGCTACACCGGCATGGTAAGGTAATAAAAAAATACATGGTGGAGGCTGAGGGGATCGAACCCCCGACCCTCTGCTTGTAAGGCAGATGCTCTCCCAGCTGAGCTAAGCCTCCAGGTATGTATGGTAGCGGCGGAGGGGATCGAACCCCCGACCTCACGGGTATGAACCGTACGCTCTAGCCAGCTGAGCTACACCGCCATATAAACCTTATTGCATCCAAGTTATTCAAATGGCGGAGAGAGAGGGATTCGAACCCTCGCACCGCTTACGCAGTCTAACCCCTTAGCAGAGGGTCCCCTTATAGCCACTTGGGTATCTCTCCATCATAACTTGTATGCAGTTACAGAGATTGATTCCCTGAAAACTAGATACGAAACGAATTTGCAGCTCATTGAAATATATTTTGGATAAGCCCTCGACCGATTAGTATTGGTCAGCTCCATGCATTA